>NC_019676.1:3858274-5094048 GCF_000316625.1 Nostoc sp. PCC 7107
ACTTTAATAACGCTGCTGTGGAGACAGATTTTTCCTTGTAACCGTAAAGCAGTCCCAATAATGCAACCAATGAGAATCGCGGTTACTTCAGCCAGGGGTAAATTTACCCAGTTAATCCAGATTTGTTTACCATTGGGAGCAATTTCTACATCTAATTTTTCCTCAATACCACAAAGAGATAGACAATAGTAAATACCATCGGCTTTTTGTTGTGTGTACCAATCAGAGCGATGCTGTTTTTGTTCTATTTTTTCTTCATGAGAATGTGGGGATAATTCACCTTCTACTAAATTAATCTCTACATCTATCGTTGTAGTGGTTGAGGTGGGAATTAAGATTGGTAGCGGTCGGTTTGCGCGTAAGGTTAGACCATAGACCTGGTAGTATACTGCCTCAGTACATAGGTACATGTATATATTTCCTGAGTTTAATTCGGATGTACTAAATTTAGCGATTTAGCTTTGTTGTTTCTAACATCAAGTGCTTTTTGCGATCTTAAATGTAACTGATTGTATACAATTATCTTCTGTTTGGTAAATTTTGACTTATTGATTCATTTCAATTTTTAACAAATAAGCAAATATACTCTTACATAATCAATATATATTTACTTAGGTTCAGTAGATATACTGAAGCATCAAGCAAGTTGATAGCTTAAGCTAATCAATTGGAGGGGAATAAGTTTATTCCTTTTTTGACACTTACCCCAATCGCCAAAATCAATTTAGACAAATGCAACTGATTACGCTTAAAATCACCAAGATTTTAAGTGTAGAAAAATTTTTAAAGAATCAAAATTAATAACTTGGGTGATTGAAATAGAGGTTGAAATTTACTATCTTCGTTGATTTTTCTATACAAATCCCAAAATAGCGCTCTCGAAGATATCAGTAGGCGAGGAGGATGCTCGCCTCAGTGGCTGTATAAATCAAGGATAAAGGAGTATAAATATGACAGACAACAACATTCTAGATGTGGCAGTTGTAGGAGGCGGAATATCAGGAGTATATTCTGCTTGGAGGCTGCTAACCGATGGGGGCAAAAAATCGGTTACGCTTTATGAAGCTGATAAGCATATTGGAGGTCGCCTTCTTTCTGTTAAGCCACCAGGTATCGATAATATGGTGGCTGAATTAGGAGGGATGCGTATTCTACCTGAATGTATTCAACCCTTAATTAACACACTCATCTCCAAATTAAATTTCCTAGCAAATAATTCAGACTCGGACATTACTCACATCGATTTGTACGATTTCCCGGTGAACGACTCACCTGCATCTGATAATATTGTTTTTACACGAGGAACGTCATTCCGTTGGTCAGATATAAAAAACCCGCCTGATAACATTCCTTACAAATTGCCTGAAACAGAAAAGGGTAAATCACTCGGCGAAATTATCCTAGAGGCTATCAAGATAATTCTCAACGACCCAGAAATTGATAAATGCTCTTCAGAGGAAGTTCGCACAAAGGTTCAAACCGCGACCTATGGTTCTCAAAATCTCCCTCTTCATCAGCAAGGATTTTGGGATATCTTAACGCAAGTTATAAGTTATGAAGCTTATAAATTTGAGCAGGATGCTGGCGGGTATTCCACAACTCTAAGTAATTGGAATGCTGCGGATGCTATTGCTTGGTTTCTGGCAGATTTCAGTCCTAAAGCAACTTACCGTGGTTTTGCCCAAGGTTATCGACAAGTTGTAGTGAACATGGCTAAGTTGTTTACCAATGCTGGTGGTAACATTGTCTGCGACCAAAAATTAGCTAATTTCGACTGGGACGGTAATGTTTTTACGCTCAAATTTGCCAATGGCGATACTGTCAAAGCTAAAGCATTAATCCTTGCTATGCCCCGACGTTCGCTGGAACTTATCTCATGCGGAAATAAATATTTGAGCAAGGATGAAACTAGCAAGCTTATTAAGAGTGTAACACCGCAGCCAGCTTTCAAGATATTTTCTACTTATTCGACACCGTGGTGGCAAAAGTTAAATTTGAGCTTAGGACGGAGTGTTACCGATCTGCCCATTCGTCAAACTTATTATTGGGCTAATAGTCAGGGAAAACCAATTGAGGATGGACCTGCAATGCTTATGGCTAGTTATGACGATGGGAACAACCCTGATTTCTGGAGTGGCTACCGCGATTGGGAAGGCGTAAATTTTAAATCGATGGGTTTAAGAACAAATGATTTGAAATGGAAGGACAAGACACCCGAATGGAGTGATTACGAACCAAAGCAGGAACAAATGAAAGCTGAAATGACGCGGCAATTAGCTGAAATTCATGGAGTTTGTAAAGACAGCATTGAGCCAAACAGTGTTTGTTTTAAGAACTGGGCTGAAGATCCGTTTGGTGGTGGTTGGAACTTCTGGAATATTGGAGTTGAAAGTCAGAAGGTCATGAAGGAGATTATTAAGCCAGATTTAAACGTACCACTTTATATTTGTGGAGATGCTTATTCCAATTGGCAAGGATGGGTGGAAGGTGCCTTAGAAACTGCAAATATGGTATTAGCGCTACCTGAGTTTAACGTGAAACCATTATAAAAGATTTTCAATAACTGCATTTCTAGCTATTAAATACATAACACGACAAATAAGATGACACAAAAGCAACAGCGTTGGACTCGCGACTACGTTTTTGATGTTCTACGCTCACTTGGCATTCACTATATCTTCGGTGTTCCAGGTACGAACGAGATTCCGATCATTGATGGTACATCCTATCCAGAAAATGAAGTCCAATACATTGAATGTTTACACGAGAACATTGCTATTGGTGCAGCAATGGGTTCTGCACGTATGACTGGCAAACCAGGGGTGTTGCTTGTTCATGTCACACCTGGTATTGCTCATAGTATCGGTAATCTCTTTAACGCATGGCGATCGCATGTCCCATTGGTCATCCTTTGTTGTCAGCAGCAAAATGAGCTAGTGACACAAGAGCCGCTCCTCGCTTCAAACCTTGTCGATTTGGCGCGGCAGTACACGAAATGGGCGCATGAGATACGGACACCGGAAGAAATTCCCCTTGTTCTACAGCGTGCTTTTAAAGAGGCAATGGCACCACCAAATGGGCCAGTGTTTGTCGCTGTCCCTTGGGAGTTCATGATGCGTAGTATCAAAGCCGACGACCGTATCCAAGGTATCACGCAAATTTCGCCCCATTTCACTGGTGATCCATTGGCAATTGAGCAAGCGGCATCCATGCTTGCACAAGCGAAAAACCCAATTATCATCGCTGGTGATGCGGTTGGCTACTCAAATGCGTGGTCAGAACTGCAAGAACTTGCCGACCTGCTAGGCGCTCCAGTTCTGCTCCAAACGTTCAGCAGCATGGCGAACTTCCCGAACGATGACTTCCACTGGCAAGGAGAACTCCCTGGTAGCCAAGCGGGGGTACAGGAAGTGTTTAAAGAGCATGATGTCGCATTTCTCTGTGGTTTTGGAGTTCAAGCTCAAGTTACAGTTTTCAAACATTCTGATGGGCCTCTGATTCCTTCCACCGTTAAGCAGATTTATCTCACAAACAACACTTGGGATATTGGCAAAAACTATTATGGGGAGGCAGCAATTTTTGGTGATATCAAAGCAACACTCCCTCTCATCAACAACCTAGTTCGTCAAAATCGACCCGCCGAGGCAACAAGTAGGAACAAAAAACTGCTGTGCCTCGACACAGAGCGACGTAAACACTGGCAGCAATATCTGGAACAAGCATTGTTACAAGATGAAATCTGGGCTGTCGTCATTGCTCAGGCGCTTCGAGAGGCAATTCAGGAGCAAAAACTGGAGAAGAAATTTGTCTATGTGCATGAAGCTGTTTCCGATCCTGCGCCATTTCAGTATCTTCTCCCACTCGATACCCAAAGTTCGGCACCCATTAGCTATTACTGTGTAGCTGGCGGCTCACTGGGTTGGTCAATGCCTGGTTCACTGGGAATTAAACTCGAAAGCCAAGGCTGGCAGGGTATTGAGACGCGCTTAGTTGTTAATGTTATCGGCGATGGCTCATCACTGTTTTATCCCCAAACTTGGTGGACTGCGGCACATCGACAACTCGGCGTACTCTATATTATTACCAACAATCAAGAATATCATACACTCCAACTTGGGCTACAGCAGGTTATTGATGCGTATGGCTCGTCCGAGGGCTATGGCTGGAAGCCAAAGACTAACGACCCCGAATATCTGCGAATTGAGAAACCCCAACTCGACTTTGTTGCGCTTGCAAAAGCATTCGGTGGTCAAGAAGGTGAGATTGTGAAAAGTCCCCAAGATGTTGGAATTGCTGTGAGGCGCGGCATTGAGTATGTTTTATCGACCCAACGGTCGTATATCCTCGATATGCGGACTGCTCAAGCCACGCCCACACCGCCATCCACCGATATAGAAACTTTCCAAGTCTCCGCTCGTTATCTGACGCAACCGCCACTTAACTTTTTCCACTGCCACACAGCAAATGAAAAGACAGGTATTTTTGGCTCAGTAGCGAACGTTGCGATTATTCCTTAAACATTTTGAAGAAGTGGAGAGCGATGGCGTAAAAAGACGAATACGCCAATCGCACTTTACTTATCACGAAATCATTTACGACGGAATTATTTTATCAAATGGAGAAATTAACTATGGCAGAATTACCAAAAAATATGAGTGAATCTCATGAAGAGAATCAACCTGAGAAGGAAGATAATCGTCTCCCTTATGAAAAGCCTAAATTACGCAAGCACGGCAAAGTCAATGATACTACTTTGTCAGTTCCTACACCAGGCACCAAGTTCGATACTCCTTTTGTTGGAATTCCTAGAGCTATATCTTAACTATAAGGTAGTAACTGGATTTTGTTTCGCTAAAAATTTGATTCAATCGTGAACTTAAAGAGGCTATCAAAATGTACAAGACAATACAGACGGTTTTTGTCGGAGATGGGAATTATAACAACCTAATGAATAGCATAAAGGGTGGTCAACGACCATTTAAATATATGGACTACCTCTACGTCGCATTTGCAGATCTTAAACCTAATTCTAACCCTCCACAAATCTACTTCAAATCTGAATACGAACAGAATGTTAGGGAGATTATTGCCGAAGCTAAAAAGCAAAATCCAAGCCTAATAGTGTTTGCACAAGTTAATTGGGCGAGTACTCTTGCCCCACTTGACACTGAAGCCAAAATTGAGGCATTCGCAAAGTCTATTCCGCCATTTTTGAAGCAGTATGGACTTGTCGGCATAGATTTTGATTGGGAACAAGTACCCTTCGATATAAACCTAGCCTCTTATCTATTTACTCAAGTAAAAACACAGATTGGTAGTGAGGCATATCTTTCTATTTCAGCTGACAAGACAACATCTCTTAAGCCTTCTGTTGTAAACCAGTATGTAGACATAGTTAATGTGCAATCATACCAGCGATTATGGCTTGTTGATGAGTTCATTGACTTTGGAATTGACAAAAACAAAATCTACATTGGAATAGCAAGTGAAAATGATGACCCGAATGCCTTTTACCCTTCAGGAGGAGGTGTCTCAGATTATATTAATAAGTGCGTTGACACAGGCACAGCTGGTTTATATTTATGGCGTATAGATAATGATGATACGGATCATGCAATAAATGTACCTCGGTATACAATAACTAAACAAATTTGGCAATTCACCAAAGGTACAATGGCAACCGAAATCGGTGGTGGCGTTTTTGAAGACACTAACATGAGACGTGACGCTAAAGGTAATCCCCAGGCAGTACCACCAATCACGGAGATGATAGTTCGCTATGGAAATGTTGTAAACGCCATTCAGACTATTAACGGTGATTTGAAGTTGCCTCAGCATGGTGGTTATTCGGGTATTGCAGCACCTACCATCAAGCTGGACGAGGGCGACAACATTATCGAGGTTTCTGGCTATACAGGGACGTGGTTCGGATGGAATTGTGTGCTTCAACTGATGCTGACCACCAAGAATGGGAAGACCTATGGTCCTTACGGAAGCATGGCAGATGCGTCACAAAAAATACCTTTTAGCTTTAAGGCACTTACTGGGCAATCGATTGTGGCGTTCAAAGGTACTCTTATCAGTATACCACTGAAAGACGCTCCCGAAACCACTGTTATTGAGAGCCTGTCGGTATCTTTTGCTTAAGTTCTGATTCTTCAACAAACACAAAGGTCTCACTTTTTTTATTTTTGGGACTTCCAAATAAATAGATATCCAAAATCTTCATACGGGATGGGCAAGAATGCTCATCCTATATGAAGGTCTTTTATATATAGGCTTTAAAAAACGCTTGGTACTTATACTAACTTTAATAAGACATAGCTTCAAGTTTTACTTTATTCGATGACACAACTTGAGAACTACGCAACCAATAAGCAACCGCCAAAGCTTTCTCTACCTCCATGAATTTTCCCGTATCAATTTCCTCGGACTGTAAAAACCGATTTAACTCGGCTGTATCTACATATTCTTCCAAACCTGGCGTATTCTTTAATAAATCGCCAATCCACAAACCAACCATTTCCTGCATTCCCTTGGTATACTGGTCAGGCGCATCAAAGACAATTTTTTTCCGAGTGCGGATAGCTTCTGGTAATTTACCCTTCATTGCCTCCCGCAAGATATTTTTATTAATTAACCAAGGTACAGGGGGAATTGACACAAGAAAGTTGACCAAGCGCAAATCGAAAAAAGGATAGTAATGTTTAACTGCTATCCCGGTTACACCAGGGTCAAATTGTTCAAATATGTTTGACCAAAATGGAGAATTAGCCATGCCATAGCGAGAGATATAATCTATCGATTCGGCACTCATTTTCTGGTATCGTTCTTGTAAATTTAGTTGCTTAACTTTATCAGAGTTAAACCAAGTCGGAAGTTCTAATTTCTCTTTGTTAATTTTGCGCCAGTAAGCCCAACCTTGACGTAGATAAAATTTACGAGAACGATGGGTATGTAAATAGTGCAAAAACACCTGCAACGACTCTCGACGCAAACCATGTTTCCACCACTCCAACCAATAAAACTCGCCAAACCGCAAACCAGGGTCGCCACCAAATCCGGTTAATACTACCCGTGCGTGGTCTGCACAGCGTTTAGTAAAATCATTACCAGCATTGCGGGCGGGAATACCATTCGGTTGGGGTAATGGTGTTTCGGGGTTTTCTGGGGGAACATGGCAGAAATAACCTTCGCAGTTCATCTCATTTAAAGGAATACCGATATAATGAGCTACCATGCTGGCATAAGAATCTTCCTCCGGCATCATCAGGCGGTCTCTCATCGTAAACGCCTGAAAATCAAAGGGTGTTCCTCTTTCTAACAGTACCTTGTTTGCCGTTGCCGCAATACTAGTAGAATCCATCCCCCCACTAAGATGGGTAGCAATGCTTTTTGTCCGCAACCTATCACTAACAGCTTGCTCAAATAGTTCCGAAAAATGCTCTACATATTCTTGGGGATGTTTATAAAAAATTAAGGGTAGAGTGTGGGGTAATTGCCAATACTTTTGGATATTTAATTTCCCTGCTTGCCAAGTTAAAGTATGGGCTGGGGGAAGGCGATGAATATCATGAAAAACGGTTGTAGACCATTCCATATTCATCCCCTGTACCAAGAAATCCCCGACCGCTTGCTGATTTAACTTTGTGGATACCTGGGGATGTAAGCGAATGCAATTCAGGGTATTGCTGCAAATTAAAGTATTGTTAACCTGCGCGTAGTAAAACGGTAAGATACCAAACTGGTCACGTCCACAAAAGAGGCGTTGCTGTCTTTCATCCCAAATAATGAAGACAAAATCTCCCATCAAGTGGTCTACACAACCTGTATCCCAAACTAAATAGGCGTGTAAAACTAATTCCACATCTGGTGCATTATCAGCAATATCTCGACCTGCTGCCCATAAAGTTGTCAGCAAGTCTTTTCGACCATCTAACCTTGCATCAGCCACTATCCACACTTGGTCATCTAGGGTAAATGGTTGTCTCTCATGTTCTTGTTCAAAGGTTGTGCGTAACAGGGTATGACCGAATCCTAATTTACCTTTATGCCAAACGTTTTGAGCATCAGGGCCACGAAAGCCCATGTAGTCGGTCATTCGGTACAGTAGGGATTTATTGACGGGTTCGTTATGGGTATTTAAAAGACTAATAATGCCACTCATGGATTTTTGAATTTAGTAAGTAAATTTATATCTTGTGCTTTTTAAACGCAGAGAAACGCAGAGTCAGCTTACTTTTTGCAGCAATCCTTCTTTTATGAGTTCATCAATTAACAGGGCTACATCTTGGCGGATTGTAGCTTCATCAATCGCATATACTTTTAGCAATGGCGAAATCACACTTTCTACATCCCCCAATTCTGTGATTAGCTGCCATATCCGACAAGCAGCGTTGTTTAAAGTGTAGTAAGTTTCATTGTCGAGGTTTAATAGAACCATTTCACTGTTGAGTTCCTGCGCGAGGACGTTCTCAGGAATGGATAAGTTGAGAGCAAAGACTGATGTGATAGGTTTCTTAAATTTAATGTTTAACATTTTCTTTACTTCCTGATTAATTTACGGAATTCGCAGTGTCCAGATCCCCGGCTTTTTTGAGAAGTCAGAGATCTTCTTTTTCACGAATGATTTAGGATTGCTCACTTTACTAACGCGATGCTTTTAAAGGTAAAAACTTATCTTTTGTGCCTTGACTATAGTAGTGGTTATAGTATTCAGTATAGTTTTGTTGATATCCTTTAATGCCATTGGCAACCATACCTAATAAAGGAATATGAGATATTTGTAAGTCATTTAAAACTTGCTTGGCAGCAGTTTTTTCAGTTTTGTCTAATCCGATAACCATGATTAGACCATTTGTTTGACTAGCCAAAAATTTAGCATCAGCAAATCCGTGTAAAGGTGGAGTATCTACAATTACTAAATCATAGGATTTTTGAAATTGTACAAGTAAATCCCTCATTTTGCTAGAAGATAACAACTGGGCAGGATTGGGAGGTGTTTTACCTGCTGTGAGGATATGTAAGTTTTCATTTTCTGGCGAAATTTGAATTATATTTTCTATTGGAAAACTACCAGAAATTAAGTTAGATAAACCCCAAACATTAGTTAAACTATGAACGCGAGTGTGAATGGTAGGACGACGTAAATCAGCATCTATCAACAAAACTCGTTTACCCATTGAAGCAGCCACTTGAGCTAAATACACAGCAATGGTTGATTTTCCTTCACCAGGGAGGGCAGAACTGATTACCAAAGATTTTAGTGGTTTGTCGGGGTCAAGAAAATCTAGATTTGTTTGTAGTGAAATATAAGCTTCCCAGTAGTGAGAAAGGGTGTAATTTCCGTAATGAGTTAGTTGGTTAGTGGCGGCTTTTAATTCTTTTTGAAAAGGAATTGTGCCTAAAAGAGTCAGTCCTGTATTATCTTGTATTTCTTCAGGTGAGTGATATTTATTGTCAAATTTTTCAACAGCGATCGCAGTTCCGATACCAGCCAGTAAACCAGCAAAACCACCAAGTAATAAATCCCGAACTGGATTTGGTGATATCGGCTTATTTGGGGCTTCAATTCTGGAAATAACTTGCCAAGGTGGAACTTTTCGGGCTGTCTCTATCTGAAGATTTTCTTTAGCTACCAAAAAGCGGTTTAAGCTTTGGTTAGCGATTTCTAAATCACGGCTTAAATCTGCATATTGACGGGCAATTCCAGCAAATTGTTGTAAATTTCTGCGAGCTTGATTTTCGGCGATCGCCAGTGCTTTTTGCCTAGCTAGTAATGCTTGAAACTGATTACTAGCTGCAATCAATTTTTCTATTATTTCTGTCCGAATTTTACTTGGTGAAGCTACACCAGGCAACTGTTGTATTTCTTTGAATAATTGTATACCTAATAGATTAATAACTTGTTGTTGAATCAGTGATAACAGATGTTGTCTTTCTTCTCGCAAAGCAATCAGACTTGGATGCTCGTCACTTAATTTGACTGACTCAGATGCAATTTTAGCATCTACTCTTTGTAATTTCTCTAACAAGGCTAAGTAATTGGGGTCTTCACCTAGAACAGACAAAGCTACTGCTTGTTTAAAATCTATACCTAGTTGTTGTTGTAAATCTTTGATAGTTGATTGAGTTTCGCCCAATAGAGCTTGGGTTTCTTGTCGTTGTTGAATAATGTTACTCAGGCGTTCAGTCAATACTTGGCTTTGCTTTTCAGGATCAACTAAATTGTTCTGACGACGAAACCTTTGTAATTGGACTTGCAGTTGATCTACTCTTTGTCGTTGTTGCGGCGATAGAGCTTCTACGAGTTTTAGCGCTTGTTTACTACTAGTTTGAAGTTTCTCTAGATAATAGGCGGTGTAACCTTCTGCTAGTTTATCTAGAACAAACTCAATTTTCTCTGGGTCGGTATCTTGGTAACTAACTTCTACAATTGCGGTATTTTCCTTATGTTTAATTTTTAACTGCTTGACAAGTTGGCGGTAGTCGATGTCTGGGTAGCGGCTTTGAATTGTCGGTAGTAAGGGAGAAATGACTTTATAACTTGCTAGTACCTCGATTTCTGTTTTGAAATCTCGAAACTGTAATGGTACAACTGCTGACCTTCTTGGACTGTCGGCTAAGGGGTTACTGTCACTATCAGAGGTTGCGGAGTCGAGCATCAACTGAAATTGCTGTTTGTAAATCGGTTTTTGCAACCATTGTTTACAAATAACACCTGCAATTATGACTCCACTGACGGCAATGAAAACTACTAAACGCCGACGTGCGATCGCACCTAGTTGGTGTAATTCCCAAGGGTCTGATTGCGGTTTTGGTAAGGCTTGAGGTTTGAACAAGGTTAAGTTTTCGACGTTTTGAGTCATGCTGAAAAAGTTGGAAGGTAAATTATCAAGCTGAATCGCACTCCTAGACAAGACTGGTGTCGTGACACCGGAATTTAGTAATTGCGATCGCAACGAGCAATCTTCAAGCTTTATTTTGCGAGGCTTTTGCCTCAGTCCAATCAAAGTTACACCATTAATAAATCATCTGTGGATTTTTGTAACCTGTCGAACTCGTATTGTTTACAAAAATTGAAATAAGTTGGCAAATTACTGAAATTGTGAAGTATAGTCTTTTCATTTCCTAACGAGTGATGTTACAACCAAACAGGCAAATATGGTAGAAAAAAAGCAAATTTGCTTTTTTTCTAAGTAATTCATATAACTAAAAGTGCCTAATAATACCAAAAATAAATACTTAATGAAAGTATCAGTTATTACAGTTGTACGTAACAATCAAGCAACAATAGCCCATGCCATTAATTCAGTTCTCTATCAAGACTACAAAAATATTGAATATATTGTGATTGATGGTAATTCTGATGATGGCACCGTTGAAATAATCCAATCCTACGGGGAACAGATTAGTAAAGTTATCTCAGAGCCAGATAATGGGATATATGATGCCATGAATAAAGGTTTAAATCTAGCAACAGGAGATATTATCGGGCTATTAAATTCAGATGATTTTTATAACAATAATCAAGTAATCTCCCGCATTGTTCAAGAATTTAAATCTCAAAAAGTAGATTTATTGTTTGGTGATATAGTTTTTGTCAATCCGCACAAACTTCATCAAATAATTCGTTACTATAGTTCCGCAAATTTTCATCCAGACCGATTTAGTTCAGGTTGGATGCCTGCTCATCCTAGCTGTTTTCTCAAACGCCATATTTACGAAAAGTATGGTTACTATCGAACAGATTATCAACTTGCAGCAGACTATGAATTACTTTTAAGGTTAATAAAAGTTAATAAAATTTCCTATAGTTATTTATCTCAAGTATTAGTCAAAATGAGACCTGGAGGCGCAAGTAATAGAAATTTTAGGTGTAGGTGGATAGCTAATCAAGAAATTATTAAAGCTTGTACAGAACATGGTGTTAAAACTAATATACTCAAGCTTTTAGCAAGATATCCAACTAAAATTTTTGAGAAAGTATTGATTTACTCTCCAAGGAAAATTCCTCAAATAGAAGTTAATCAAAGTCATCAATTATATGCGTAACATTAATTTACAAAATACCAAGTTTTGAACTTTATTTATGATAGATTTAATCCGCGATCGCCTAGCAACTCAACAAGCTGTAGAAAGAATTGTTCCAGAAGATGAGCTACCAGGTATTGTCTCTATCCATCTCAAACGTTATCAATTTGCTGCTGGCTATTGTCAAGGAAAAAAAGTATTAGATGCTGCTACTGGCGTGGGATATGGTGCAGCTTATTTAACTCAAATCCAAGCAGTGGATAGTGTGGTTGGTATTGATATAGATCCACAAGCAATATCTTACGGACAAAGCAGATATTATAGCGATCGCCTGCAACTTCAGATTGCAGATGTTACCCAAACAGATTTCACCGATTCCCAGTTTGATGTGATTTGCTCTTTTGAAACCATCGAGCATCTATCAAATATTCCTGCCTACTTGCAAGAAATGATACGTATACTCAAGCCATTAGGAGTATACATTGTTTCTACACCCCAAGTAGCAAAAACTAACTATAGTCCGAAAAATCCCTATCATACCGTGGAATTTTCCCGTCAAGATTTTCAAAACTTACTAAAACAATACTTCTCTCACGTAGAACTATATGGACAGCGCCGCAAACAATCAGAACTGCACTATTGGTTAACCAGAATTAGCACTTTATTAGGTATCAGAACTTACCTAGCTAAATTTCAAAAACTACGCCAGTCTGCTAACAAAGTTTTACACACCATGACCTTTGAGGAGATGTCTGTTGACGATATCCTCATCTCTCCAGAAAGGATAGAACGAGCCTCGGAAATTGTTGCTGTATGCAGACATCCCTTACAAAGAGTCAATCATGTCTAGTAGAAAAGTAATTTTTTTTGAACTTAACGAAGTGCCTTTTCAGATAATTGATGATTACTGTCAAAAGTATCCTCTTTCTCATTTAGCTCAAATATTACCCAAATGTTCCCAATACATCACCTACACCCCGGACACTGTTCTCAGTCCTTGGATTACTTGGTCTACAGTCCACCGAGGCGTTCCTGCTACCCAACATAACATTTATCATTTTGGTCAAAATCTAACGGCTGTCAATCAAACCTATCCTCCTATCTGGCAGATATTAGCTTCTCAAGGTATTACTACAGGAGTTTTTGGTTCACTGCATACCCATCCTTTACCTACTAATTTAGATGGATATGCTTTTTACATCCCAGACAGTTTTGCAACTAGCAGTGAATGTTTGCCAAAGCATCTTTCTGCCTTTCAAGAATTTAATCTTGCTATGGCAAGGCGTTCTTCTCGCAACGTCTCTAGTAAATTTCCTGTCAAAAGTACATTACATCTATTAATGCAGATTTACAATCTTGGTTTGAGATGGTCAACTTTCGTTGATATAGCAAGACATTTACTTATAGAGCAGTTAAAACCTTGGCGAAAAAACCGCAGACGGACTTATCAAGCCGTTCTATCCTTTGACTTATTTTTTCAACAACTCAAAACTAGCAGACCTGACTTCGCTACCTTTTTCACTAACCACGTTGCATCCGCTATGCACCGTTACTGGGCGGCTGCTTTTCCATCAGACTACAATAATTTTGGTTATAGCCAGGATTGGATTACTCGTTATAGCAAAGAGATTGACTTTACCATGAGTAAATTTGAGCAGTTTTTTACTCAGTTAATAGCATTTGTTAATTCTCATCCTGAATATACTCTCTGGATAGCTTCTAGTATGGGGCAGAAAGCTACCACTGCTTTTCCTGTACAGACCCAATTACATCTGGCTAACATAACTAAATTTATGGCAAGTTTAGGTATCCCAGCAAATGCTTGTTTTCAAATTCCTGCCATGTTTCCAGAAGTTGGCATCACTGTGAAAGAGCCTTGGGTAAATCAATTTCATCAGCAGTTAAGTCAACTTCGGATTCACGAAGAACTTATAAGTTTTACTCAAAAAGATAGAAACTCCTTTGCTTTAATTTTCGGTCAAGTCAATTTACTCCAAAAAGGTGTTGATTATGCAGTAGTAGCAGGCGAAAAAATATTGTTGAAACAAATGGGGCTAGAGAATATCCGTATTGAAGATGAAACTAATGCTAATGCCTATCATATACCTGAAGGTTCTTTAATAATCTACGACCCCCAAAATTATCAACCAAATTATCAGAGAAAACGAATATCTTGTTTGGAAATTGCTCCTATGATTCTGAGAAATTTCACTATTAAAATTCCAGCATATATGAAAGATTTGACTAATTTATCAAAGACGAATAATTTAACTAATTTTGCATAAATCTAAGATGACGAAAACATATATAATTGGAGTAACCGCTCCTAATCAAACAAGAAACTTAGATAGTTGGCTGCCCTCTCTTTGTTGGCTACCCCTTGCTTTGTCCATCAATAGTTTTTTCATTCCACCAGGGACATCATTAGGTTACTGGGGACGTTGGATAGGATTAGCTTTCTTAGTTATTTATGGTTTATGCAAAATAGTTCTACCTAGTAAATGGAAGATAAATAAGTTTGATTATTTTGCCTTTGTTTTCTTTTTATTAATTACTATTAGCACTGTATGTGCAAATACAGATGGTGCGCTTTATATCTCAGATTTTTATCAAACTGGTGTTTTTAAAGCATTTTCTCTTTTATTAACTTATTTATTTTTGACTTTGGGTGTACAAAGTTTAATCAAGTCTCTTAATGATGCTATAGATATAATTAAAAAATTAGTTTTCATAGTTACTATTATTTATACAGTAGGTTTAATCGGAAATTTATCAGGGTTGATTCCTGAGTTTGTTGGCTTTTACAGTGGAATATTTATTAATCCCAATACAACTGCGGCAGTGGGCGTTATCATTTTACCCTTATGTCTCTGGGTTGCGTTTTCACAAAAGCAATGGGGAGTATTTAGATTATTACCGTTATTAGTTATAATAGCGGCTGTTGCTTTAAGCGAGGCAAGAACTCCATTTGTTGTTATAAGTATTTTGACTATTTATTACTTGATGTCTTGGTTAAGATATCAAGGATGGAGTATGACTAGTATCTATGCTATGTCAGCGATCGCTATTAGCTTATTTTCACTATTGAGTATATACTTTTGGGAATCAGATATCGCAGTTAAGCTATACGATAGTCTGACAGATACTAGATATGGTGGGATTACTAGTTATCGCACTAGCTTGATTTGGCCTTTATTTATCAAAGAGATTTTTTCATCTCCAGTTTCTGCTTTAATTGGCAACGGTTGGGGTAGCGAAGAAGCTTTATTAAAATCTCAAGGCTTAGATACTAAAATTTTTGAAATTTTCAATTTAGGTAATGCCCATAGTGCTTATTTGGGTTTGACCTATCAAATTGGTCTAATTGGTTTAGCACTAACTTTCCTACCTCTATGGGCAATTGTTTTCAATCAAATCAAAGAAAGTTCATCATTTCACAATAGAGAGGAGTTTGAATTTAAATTAGCCTTGGTAGGTGCGCTTTTAGCAGAACTATGTGTTTGTTTTTTTGAATCAGGCTTTTATAACATTGGATCTGCTCATGCTTTACCTGGGTGGTTAGTGACTTACATTGCCGTTAAAGTTCCTGAGATAGGCAAGTAGCCATCAAAAATATATTAATAAGGCATAAATCACAGGTTATAAGCTAGGAACTAACATTCTAAGCAACTGTTTTTTAGTACTTATGCGTAGTCTACATCCAATAAATTTCGATTCAATTGCATTTTCTATTTTTACTAAAGGTTGAAATGAAAGTACTTCATGTTATTCCCTCAATAAGTCCGTCTTTAGGTGGGCCAACTCAAGTAGTTCTTAATTCAGTTAAAGCTTTGCGAGACTGCGGAGTTGACGCTGAGATTGTCACAACAAATCACAACTGTACTACTACCTTTGATGTTCCTTTATACCAAAAAACAGAGTATGAGCAAGTTCCGGTATGGTTTTTACCTTATACTTCTCCTGCGCTCAAAGAATTTATTTTTTCGGCTCCCCTAACTCAATGGTTGTGGCAGAATGTTCGTAATTACGACATTCTTGATAACCATTATCTTTTTTCTTACGCGCCTACCTGTGCAGGAGCGATCGCTAGATGGTACAAAGTTCCTTATACAGTCCGCGTTCAAGGTCAACTCAGTTCTTGGGCCTTAACTCAAAGTAAGTTAAAAAAGCAAGTATACTCTTTGCTGATAGAGCGTCATAATCTTAATCATGCAGCAGCTATTCATTGTGCTTCTACTGAAGAAGCTAAAGATGTTCGCAAATTTGGTATTGATACTCGTACTGTTATCTTGCCTTTAGGTGTAGAAAAATTCCCTAAATTCCCACAAGCTAAGACAAGATTACGTTCTGTATATGGAATTCCTGAGCAAACACCAGTCATTTTATTCCTGTCTCGTCTACGTTATAACAAGCGCCCAGATTTACTGATCAAAGCACTAAGCCACATTGCTAATTTAAAAGGTGACTTTCATTTGATTTTGGCAGGAGATGGAGAACCGAACTATGTCAATTACTTGCAACAACTGGTCACATCTTTGAACTTGTCTAATTGTGTAACTTTTGCTGGTTTTGTCGCCAACGAGCAGAAAAATTTACTGTTGCAAGGTGCAGATTTATTTGTGCTGCCATCATTATCGGAAAACTTTAGTATTGCTGCGGCAGAAGCAATGGCAGCAGGTTTGCCAGTTATTGTTTCTTCGGAGGTGCAAATAGCTCCAGATATTATTACAGCTAATACTGGGTTAGTAGTCGAAGGCGAAATCGAACCTTTGATTAAAGCAATTTTGCGACTTTTAGATTCACCAACATTTAGGCAAGTATTAGGCGAAAATGGCAGACGCTTGGCAATACAAAATTATTCCTGGGACTCGATTGCATTAAGTTTAGCTAATGTATATGAAGCTCTTATTAGAGACAATGCTACTACACTTTCTGAGATTTTGACATTTAGTTAAATACAGCACAATGCAACTGAACTTATTCACTTGGCTGACAATCGCCCAACCCGCTCTTACCTCTGAATTCTGGATTGTCTTATGCTAAAGTTTGGCAAACTTCACTAATCTGGTAGTTCTTGAGTACTTGGATGCGTTGCACCACATCGTTGACGATTCTACCAGTCGGCACTTTACCGCCAGTCGCTTCTACCGAAGTCTGCCATGCTTCTTGCTGTTGTTGAGTTTCTAGCTTTGCCACTGGTCGAACTTGCCTCTCGACTGCCAGTAAAATGTCCACAACGATAGCCGCATCAATTAACTGGTAAGAACGGGAACAATTGTAACCAAATCTATCTTTGCAATATTCCTCAAAGGTTGAGTGAATTGATCTGTACAGTCTGCGATGCCTGCGGCAACGTCATTAGCGAAGCGGTAGCGAGTTTACGAGCGTCAGACGAACGCGGAGTTCCGCTTGGCGTTGTTGCGTGAATAGGCAAAATAGTAAATTTGGTAAGCGACGCACATGGCGTACGTAATACCATTTTGGATTTTAGATTTTAGATTTTAGATTTTGGATTGGGTAAGGGTTGATTGGTAAGTTTTTGGGCTATCCATCTGTCGCAATTATTTTTCAATTTGGTATAAGCTGCATTTGGGAGTTGATGAGGGAAGTGGGGAAATTCTGGCGGCGGTAGTAACTACTAATGATGTAGCAGATTGTGAGGTGCGGCCCGACCTATTAGAGCAGATTGATCAACAAATAGAACAAGTATCTGGTGATGGTTGTTATGACACTATTGCCCGCGGTGCAAAAGCGACAATTCTACTGCGTATCAACGCCGAAATGCAACAACCACACCCTTATTCCCAGCCCTATCCCAGAGATGAAAATCTACGATGGGTGAACCAAGTTGGGCGCAAGCAATGGAAACACGTGAGTGGATATCATCGCCGATATGCGTCCGAAACTGCCATTTTTCGGCTCATGTGTTCACTCTAGCGCACGAGCTAAACTTTATACTTTTCAGGCTTCTTCTAAGTCTCGGTTTTCTAGCGCAGAGAAATATTTGATGGCGATCGCGGTAAACTGTCTATTTTCCGTTAGCTCTCAAAAAGCTGACTGGTACGAAAAAATGTTGTGATTCTTGAACTGGGCGATCACAGATTGAATGAGCGTGCAACGTCGATCAGCAATGAACCGTCTTTAAGAGGGCTTGAGTTCCAGGCTTTAAAGATTCACCATAATATCTATCTGGCTCTTCCGCCGTGTTGTAAGAGTCAATCTTGCCAAAATTCTTTACCCTTAGATTTTCTTAAAAAATATCATACAACATAAGCAGATATTTAGGACATTAATTAAATGAACCAACAAACAATTTATCCGTCGGCAGAAGAACTTAAACTAAGTACTTATAATATAACAATCTATGAGTTGAATATTCAGGGTAAAGAAAAGCCAGATAGAAATGACTATATTCAAGCTTTTGGATTGCTACCCGATTTTGTTCTCAAGACGAGGGGAATTTTAAGCTCTGAGCTAAATGAAGGAACTTTTGGTGTAGTACTCAGCTCTCATCAAGATGCTTTTAAGGCTATCAAGCAGTGGATAATTCACTTTGATAATACCGCCAATGATAGCCATACCCCAGATCCGCCAGAGCTACATTTTAGCTGGGAGTTGGACTATAAACCCCATGCTGAACAGTCTTGGGCTTTACTAAATCTCTGTGAAGAAATTTTGAAGAGAGATTTATTCGATTGGAAAAAGGAAATACCATCTCTTTCATCTGCTCAACTTTGGGTTAGCTATGAGTTTGAGCAATTAGAAAAGACTTTTAAAACAACCGGAATATTAGACAAAGGCTCTCGAAAAGGAAAACAATCTTCCTGTGATGCAATGTTAAAGCAAATAAACAAAGACTTCTATTCTCTGCTTTCACGAAGATTTAAATCTGCTTTTAAATATCAACCAATTCAAATTCAAACTTGGGATTCCACTGAGGATGCTATCAGAGTACACGCTGAAAAAATTGCACAACAAGACATTCAGTTTAGTTCTATCTACTCCAAATATATCAAGATTCGGAAACAGACTCTCAGAAGCATCCGGAATAATCCTAATCTACAGTTTTCTGCTTTAGAAACAGACGGCGCGCTATTTGTTGGTGGAAAGGGTAAGCGAGGAAAAAGTCAAAAACGCTCTAAATCTCAAAAAGGATTTTGTAAAGAAAAGTAACAAATAGCAAAAAAGATGCACAGAAGATGAAATTTAAAATCTGTTCTGAGAAGCTTATCTGAAGGGGTGACAAAAAAGTTATAAAGCAGACTGGATAAGAGTCATAGCCCGTAGACCTTGTTGAAAATATGGCAGTTTACTGGGCTTGAGGCGCATCAATTCATGAGCTAAATCAGCCCAAAATTCCATTGCCCCTACCCATAACTGACCATACAAACCAATCCAAAAAGCACTATGTCGGCGGTGCAATCGTTGTAACTCCTTCAGACGACCAACATATTTTTGTAGTCCAGAGGAGCGAGAATTACGACCAACTAAAATAGCACAAGTATAGGCAATAGCAATTAATAAAATCAGTGCTATCAAACGTTGACCATCAGCATAAGTAGATTCGAGATTATACCCCCCAGTTTTACAATCTTTAAACATGGCTTCGATACCACTCCGCAACTTAAATGCTTTAATGGCATCTTTGAGACTATCAAGGTTAGTTAATAAAAACCAGCCAGCAGGCTCAACAACTCCACGATATTTGCGCTTGTAATATCCGGCGAGATTAAAATTGGCAAACCCTTTCTGTTTAGTTGCTTGAATCCCTGTCAAAAAAAACGAGATGCCAGGAGTTAATCCCAAAGATTGTAAGCGTTGGTGTGATTGGTTTTCTTGCCGAATATAAGTACCTTGTTTCTGACGCAATACAAAGTCAATGCCCTTGCTATGTAACCAATTTGCTAGTTTTATACTGTGGAATTCTCTATCTCCCAGTACCAGCATTTGATATCCCTTAAATAACTGCAATAGTGGACGAATTAATTTTTTCTGCTCTCCCAAATTGCTACATCCTTTTTTAGGTAACAATAGCCAGTACACAGGTATTGCTCTTTTTTGTTCTATTAAACTAATTACAAATACATTTTGTGAACGCCATTGTGTTCTATCAATCGCAAATATTAGCCGTTTCTCTCCTCTTTTCAGACTATTTTTCACCCATCGTTTGAGCAGGGGAAACCACAGATATGGAATCGACAACTGAGGTAGTAGTAAAAATCTTTGTATACTCCGCCTCCGACTTTCAAATTTTATCGGTTGTGGAAATACTGTTGCTAGTTTCTCAATTGTCACAGTTTTATGAAATTGCAATAGCATTAGTAAGATTTCTAGCATCTTGTACTGTGCGGGTGTCAGTACATTTTGAAAGCAGTTTTGGTAGAATTTAGGTAACATTATCATTTGATAGGTCTTGTTGAGAATACCTGACCTATCTTTTTTTACCCCAAAACGGTCACGCTCCTCTATTTTCTTGGCTTCAGCCGCTTTGTCACCCCTTCAGGAAGCTTATTTCAGAGCAGATTTTTTTTAGGAGATGAAATAAAGGAGTAAATTCTAATTCTTCTTTTTTCATTTTTATTGGAAATTTGCAAACTGAATAGATTGTAAAGGAGCAGTTTCACTATTTAAATAATCCAATAATTTGGCTAGTTTTTGTGCGTAGCTAACTCCGAAGGGGTACGCACAAATATTATATTTGTAGAGAAGCTAAGTTTATAGCGTATGGAGCTAAAACATGAAAGAAATAGAAAAGTTATTTAGTGGAATTAATCATGTTATTACTGGTAAATTTGACTCTGAATTGGAGATTATTTTAGGTTATGCAAGGGTATCTAGCCGAGAACAAGCAATAAATTCTCATGCGCTAGAGCAGCAAATCCAAAGATTAAAACATGCTGGAGCTTATTTAGTAATTGTTGATGTGCAGACTGGTAAGAAAGATAATCGCCCAGGGTTAATTAAACTCATGCAACTTGTCAAAGACGACCAAATTGCTGAAGTTATTATCACTCGGTTAGATCGTCTTGGTCAAAGTGTTCCTTTAATCCGAAAAAATATTTTGGTTTTTCAAGACAGTGGGATTAATTTACGAATACTTGACCAATTAATTGACCTAAAAACAGCGCAAGGTATGTTTATGATCAACCTATTAGCCAGCCTTGCTGAAATGGAGGTTGATCAACTCTCAGAACGAGTTAAACACGGTAAACAGCATCGTCGTAACCAACATGCAGCATGTGAATGTGTACCGTTTGGATATAAGGGTGAAAAGCAACGTTATCAACTAGATCAAACTCCCTTCCTATGTCTTCTTCTAGAACGACCTAACAACTATGCAGATCTGTATCACGAAGAAGATATTAACAAACTCCCTGGAACCAGGATTGCTCAACTTGCAAGAGACTGTATTGATATCTTTTTCAAGACAAAGGGAGTAAGCAGAGCTTGCAGTGAAATTTGCCATAAATATGGGATACAGCACACTCACAGCAAGAAAAATGGAAATGACAAGATTTTTCACTGGAGTCCACAAGGTCTGAGGCGTTGGTTAACTAATCCAGTGCTGTGTGGACACACAGTCTACAACAAGCGAATCAAGACTAGTACAGGCCAACGTAAAAATGTTGATCCAAAGGATTGGCAAATTATTTACGATACCCATCCTAATGACCGACTAATCTCGGATGAAGAAGCAACTGAGATTAACAATGTTCTTGAATTCAATTCGTCTCGATGCGGAGCCTTTCTTTATAACTATGATTCCTCTAAGCCTGATGGTTATGGAGAATTCGCTTATCAACGCGGTCTTGTCTATTGTGCAGAATGTAACTGCAAATGTATCACCAAAACTCATGGGTATAAAATCAGGTATCACTACTATGCTTGTCGCTATGCTAGTCAAGGATGCAGCAACCGCAAAGGTACTAGAAAGGATGCGATTGAAAGGGCATTGATTAGCAACTTATTGCAACAATCAGTTGCACTCCAAGCTAGAACTTTACAGACAAATAGTCCTTCTCCAGAATTACCAATTAAATCCTCAAAGCTCACAAAATTAGAAGCTCGGTTAGCAAAGTTAGAAGAAATTACAGATTTTGATCCAGAATTAGAAGCACTAAAACAGAAAACTTTGCGGGAGATTCAGGAAGAAATCAATCCCTTCTCTACCAATGCAATTGATACAAAAACTGTTGAAGAAATTATTCAAGCTGGAAATAATCTCTTCATTTGGTACAACCTTACACATGACGACAAGGTTGCTATTTATCCAAGGTTAGTTGAAAAAATCACTGTTCGGAATGGTGATGTGGAATCAATAATACTTAATACTTCTCTCTAGTTTTATTGGTTTGTTGACTTTGCTGTTTTTTTAAAGACTACTCTACCTAAATTTAGAAAGGAAATGCTCATGAATTTTAAGAATGTATTTGAACTTAATCAAATTAGGAGTGAAATTGCTTTCCAAAAAGCAATCAAGCTTTGGCAATCAGAACCTAAAGTTTTTGGTATCGATTGTCCACATTGCTACTCATTGAACTTCAAAAAATACAGCTTTGAACAAGGTAAGCAACGGTATATATGTAAGGATTGCAAACGTCGATTTAATGAAAGACCACACTTTGAATGCAACTGTATAATACCAGGGAAAAGTACGCTATGTCACAATTGTCCTCGGTTTCAGCAGTTTCTGGAAATTATGCGTCAATATATTGACGAGCTACGAGAACTGAGTATGGAAGAACTACAGAGTTTAAGTCAGCAGCAGTCGTTAGAAGTTAGTGGTTCCTGTAGTTTGCTTCCAAATGATTGATTTAAAACACTGTAGGTTCAATATTTAGTTGCTCTTGTAGTGGGCTTAATTCTTTTGGTTTCTCAGTTATACCCCAGGATCTGCCATCGCAATCTTTTAAGTGCGATATGTATGAATTAGCACGCGCGAACATAACTAGTAACTAGGATTAATATTTCCTCCATCTTATCTTGTTTACTAAATATTACAGAATGTTAATAACAGGGGGACAAATTGCAAGATTAACAAGTCTATTTTGTAAAAAAATCACAAAGCAATTATCTCACCTCTGTGTATTTCAAAAAATGGAATACTCGTCTTAACTGAAATAATAGATAGTTCATTTTTTGCCCCTTCAGTTCCGCTATCTAAACTACTTCTAACATTTTGTTCTATCAAAATATTTTCATTACAAGTAGATGCTTGTAATGAACAAAAAAATTTTGAACTTTCGCTATCCTCATATTAACTAACAATGGTGCTTATGTCTTACGAATCTTGGTCACAAGTTGTAATTCGCACAGTGCTGGAATGGGAAAAATGTAAAGCCGAGTTACAATCTATCTCGGCTATTCCAGAACGAAAAACAAAATCCAAAAACAAAACTGCTTAGTAACGATACTCAATGGCTGTAATGAAGTTGCCATCTACACATATTTTTTTGACGCAGCCATTGAGTATTAATCGTTTGTCTTGGGGTTGAAGTCCTTGCCAGTAACTTTTATTAGCAAAAGCCTGTATAATTCGTTCCTTAGCAATTAGGGATTCTTTGGCTGCATTATGTGTTGTTCCAAGTGCGATCGCAATCTGTTCTTTGAGATCATTTTTTATTTGCTCAATAGCTGAACTTGGTGGCAAAGTTTCCAATGTATTCAGCGATGCACGCAGAGTTTTTACTTCTGCTGGTTCCTCTATAGGAACTTGCTCATCTGTGTCAACTAAGTTCGCTAACCGTCCAGCTTCTTTAGCTAAGAAATCTACTACTTGGATATCCAATATTTTGGATGAAATCATATTTTTATTGCCACAGTTGCCAGCTTTATACAAACGGCACTGAAAATAATAGATAGCTTCTCCACTTTTATTTACCCGTTTTGCATGGCGCGTCATTGAACCACCACAATGACTGCATTTGATTAAATTAGAAAACGGGTTTACTTCGTTCTCTTCTCTGGAAGCCCATCGGTTATTGCGGTTTTCTCTGATAATCTGTTTTACTCGTTCGTGTTCGTCGTAAGTGATAATTGCCTCATCGTCGTGGGTTCCCCATTTTACCTTCCACTCGTCAAAGTGTTTGCGTTTTCCCTTTGATTTAACGTAAGTATCATAAGGTAAACCCCCTGCGTAAACGGGGTTGACTAATAATGCTTTTAAACCTGCGATCGACCATCTCAGCCCAGACCAAGGATAACGTAAGGGATGGTTAACTTTATTTGGTGTAAAGACAATTTTATCTAAGTCATCGTCGTTGACTATCCGTGAAGATGTTTCTGGTTTGTTCCAATCAAAGGCTTTTGTTTCTATCCCAAAATCTGAATGCAGTTTACGCACAGTTGCTGCTACCGAACCGCACTCAAAAAAAGTGTTAAAAATATGTCTTGCCAGATCAGATACCGTTAGTTCTGTGCGTTCTTCTAACAAGCAAACGCATGGTGAGTCATCGCAGACATATTTATCTTTGTGGATACGATATCCCAATGGGGCAACTCGGTGACTTTTTCCTTGATTTACCCGATGACGACGTTCACTTTTTAACCTTTCCGTCACCATTCTGACCTCAAATTTGGCAGCTGCAAGTAACATATCTATTGTTAATTCCCCGCCCAGGCTATCAGGGTCAACTCCTTGATCTAAGGCTATGAGTTTAATTCCCTTAGAGCGCAATACCTCCAACAATGAATAAAACAACCGCGATGATGAACCAATCCGGTCAATCCGGGTAAATTGCAGAGCTTTTACCTTACCCTTTGACGATATCTTCAAATCATTAATTAATTGTTGTAACCCTTCCCTGACTTCAGTTGTCCGCGACTGAATATCCCAGTATACTTTGGAACATCCTGCACTACGCAAGCGTTCTATTTGCTTACGCAACGCACCTTTATCTGTTTGCTGCTCCTCACCGCTGACTCTAGCGTAACCCCAAATTTCCATAACAACGCATAGATACGACTTTCAATTATATTTGATAACTAATACTTCTATTCTCAGAAATTCTCTGAACAATTGCAAAAGCATCAGGGTGAAATCCTAGGGGTATAAGAATGAGCGTCATTTATCTAGACAATAATGCGACTACTAAGGTAGACCCACAAGTCGTAGAGGCAATGATGCCCTACTTAACCGAGTATTACGCCAACCCCTCAAGTATGCACACCTTTGGCGGGCAACTGGGTAAAGCTGTGAAAATAGCCAGAGAACAATTAGCAGCCCTCCTCGGTGCAGATGAATCAGAAATTGTCTTTACCAGTTGTGGAACAGAGGGAGATAACGCCGCCATTCGCGCCGCTTTATTAGCCCAGCCAGAAAAACGCCACATCATCACCACCCAAGTAGAACACCCAGCGGTGCTGAATGTCTGCAAGCAACTGGAAACCCAAGGTTACAGTGTTACTTATCTGTCGGTGAATGGCCAAGGACAGTTGGATTTAGATGAACTAGAAGCCTCACTGACAGGTAACACCGCCTTGGTAAGCATCATGTATGCTAACAACGAGACAGGCACAATTTTCCCAATTGAGCAAATTGGGTTGCGAGTTAAAGAAAGCGGCGCTCTGTTCCACGTCGATGCAGTGCAAGCAGTGGGTAAGATTCCCCTGAATATGAAGACCAGCACAGTAGATATGTTAACGATGTCTGGTCACAAAATCCACGCACCTAAAGGTATTGGCGCGTTGTATGTGCGTCGGGGTGTGAGATTCCGTCCTTTACTGCTTGGTGGACACCAAGAACGTGGTCGTCGCGCGGGTACAGAGAATGTACCGGGAATTGTGGCTTTAGGTAAAGCAGCAGAATTAGAACTGCTACATTTAGAAGCAGCAAGGGAGAGAGAAAGACAGTTGCGCGATCGCCTAGAACAAACTTTACTCGCTAAAATTCCTGATTGTGAAGTTAACGGCGATACGAAGAACAGATTGCCCAACACCACCAACATCGGTTTTAAATATATCGAAGGTGAAGCAATTTTGCTGTTGTTAAACAAATACGGTATCTGTGCTTCATCTGGTTCTGCTTGCACCTCCGATTCACTTGAACCATCCCACGTTCTCCGGGCAATGGGTTTACCATACACTACCTTACATGGTTCCATTCGCTTCAGTCTTTGTCGCTACACCACCGACGCTGAAATAGATCGCGTCATTGAAGTCATGCCCGATATTGTAGAACGTCTCCGCGCTTTGTCACCATTCAAAAACGACGACGCGGGTTGGTTGCAATCTCAAGAACAAACACTAGCACATCGTTAATTAGGTTACAGGTTACAGGGAAAAGGAAATAGATAATTTATCACCTGTCACCTATCACCTATCACCTCTCTCCATTCAGCACTCGGAACTCGGAACTTAATATGTGGGACTACACCGAAAAAGTATTAGAACTGTTTTACGATCCCAAGAATCAGGGAGTCATTGAAGAAACCAGCGAACCTGGAGTTAAGGTTGCAACGGGAGAAGTCGGCAGTATTTCTTGTGGTGATGCCCTCAGACTGCACCTAAAAGTAGAAGTAGAATCTGATAAAATTCTTGATGCTCGCTTCCAAACCTTTGGTTGTACTAGTGCGATCGCTTCTTCTAGCGCATTGACCGAAATGGTTAAAGGTTTAACTCTAGATGAAGCCCTGAAGGTATCTAACAAAGACATTGCCAATTACCTCGGCGGCTTACCTGAAGCCAAAATGCACTGCTCAGTTATGGGTCAAGAAGCCCTAGAAGCGGCAATCTATAACTATCGTGGTATTCCTCTGGCTGCCCATGACGACGATGACGAAGGTGCTTTAATTTGCTCCTGCTTTGGAATCAGCGATACTAAGATTCGCCGTGTGGTGAAAGAAAATAACCTCACCAGTGCGGAGCAGGTAACAAATTATGTCAAAGCTGGCGGCGGATGCGGTTCCTGTTTAACAAAAATTGATGATATTATTAAGGAAGTTAAACAAGAAGTCGCTACAGCTAGTAAAAACGGCAATAACGGCAAACAAAATCCAGAAATTCTTAACTCTGGTCAGATAGCCACAAAACCACTGACCAACGTCCAAAAGATTGCTCTAATTCAAAAAGTTCTTGACGAAGAAGTCAGACCAGTCTTAATCGCTGACGGTGGAGATGTAGAACTGTACGACATAGAAGGAAACACCGTTAAAGTCATCCTACAAGGTGCTTGTGGTTCATGTTCTAGCAGCACCGCTACTCTGAAAATAGCGATTGAATCCAGACTGCGCGATCGCATCAGCAAAGACATAGTAGTCCAAGCAGTTGAGCCACAATTCTAAATATTTACCCACAGCACAAATACACCCTAATGTGCATTAGCTAAGAACACAAAGTAGGATTTGACCGATACAATTGTCTTCTCATCAATGTTTGATTCCTACTAACAAAAGACAGCTAACAGCACATAGGCAAAGATATTCAGCGCCTACCTGCAATTTCATTATCCAACACGCTTCAAAGGAAAAGGATATGAGTGCAACATTGTATGAAAAACTTGGCGGACAACCAACTATTGAGAAAATAGTTGATGATTTACACAAACGCATCGTCGCAGACAACACCCTCAAACCATTTTTCGCTAACACAGATATGGCGAAACAACGGGCGCATCAAATTGCTTTCTTCTCTTTAATATTTGAAGGGCCAAAGCAATACACTGGTCGCCCAATGGACAAAACCCACACAGGTATGAGTCTACAGGAACAACACTTTGATGCGATCGCCAAGCATCTAACTGGCGCTATGTCCGTAGCTGGAGTATCCGCAGACGACACCAAAGCTGCATTAGATCGCGTTGCATCCTTGAAGGGCGCTATTTTGAACAAATAATTAGGACTAACCTAAATCAAGTTCTACCTAGTACAAGACGGCGTAAATAAAGCCACTATCTGAAAAAGATAAAAAGCTTACAAAATAAGCATTCTCTCTTTTGACTTTTGACTTTTGCCTTTTTGTACTAGTGTTCCCCGCTTCTCCAGATTATGGCGTATTTGTAAAGTGTGTAATTCCTTTGTCATTTGTGTTTTATGCAAATGACAAAGACTAAATAAAATTTTAACCCCGAATCATTATGACACCAATATCCACCAATTTTGCTGTAGAGCGATCGCCCCCGGCGTGTGCCTAAACAGGCGGCGTTCTACAAACCCCTCACAGCCATAGCTCAACAGGCGTGAGATTCTCAAACTCATACCCACTAAACCAACCAATTACAGGAAAAGAGAACCATGACTGAAGAAAGAATTAGACAGATAGCTTTTTACGGTAAAGGTGGTATCGGTAAGTCTACCACCTCCCAAAACACCCTGGCAGCTATGGCAGAAATGGGTCAACGCATCATGATCGTAGGATGCGACCCTAAAGCAGACTCCACCCGTTTGATGCTCCACGCCAAAGCTCAAACCACCGTTCTGCACTTGGCTGCTGAACGCGGTGCAGTAGAAGATTTAGAACTCCACGAAGTCATGTTGACCGGTTTCCGTGGCGTTAAGTGCGTAGAATCTGGTGGACCAGAACCCGGTGTAGGTTGCGCTGGTCGTGGTATTATCACCGCCATCAACTTCTTAGAAGAAAACGGTGCTTACCAAGACCTAGACTTCGTATCCTACGACGTATTAGGTGACGTTGTGTGCGGTGGTTTCGCTATGCCTATCCGTGAAGGTAAAGCACAAGAAATCTACATCGTTACCTCTGGTGAAATGATGGCGATGTACGCTGCAAACAACATCGCTCGTGGTATTTTGAAATACGCTCACTCCGGTGGTGTACGCTTGGGTGGTTTGATTTGTAACAGCCGTAAGACAGACCGGGAACACGAACTCATCGAAACCTTGGCAAAACGGTTGAACACCCAAATGATTCACTTCGTACCTCGTGACAACATCGTTCAACACGCTGAATTGCGTCGGATGACCGTCAACGAGTACGCACCTGACAGCAACCAAGGTAATGAATACCGTGAATTAGCTAAGAAAATCATCAACAACGACAAGCTCACTATTCCTACACCAATAGAAATGGATGAACTAGAAGCACTGTTGATCGAATACGGTATTCTCGACGATGATTCCAAGCACGCAGAAATCATCGGTAAGCCCGCAGAAGCTACCAAATAGTTAATTCCCTAATTAGGAGACCAGGAAAGTATGAAGTGTGAAGTGTGAAGTATGAAGTATGAAATCTACAATCTTTCATCTTTTAAACTTCAGCTTTGATCCTTTAGCATTCAGGCTTCATCCTTCTCCTCTCCCTCATCCCTTTTCCCCCATCCGTAACAGAAACCGAGGCAGACTATGACACCTCCCGAAAACAAGAATCTTGTAGAAGAAAATAAGGAACTTATTCAAGAAGTTCTGAAAGCTTATCCCGAAAAATCTCGCAAAAAGCGCGAAAAACACCTCAACGTCCACGAAGAAAACAAGTCTGATTGCGGCGTTAAGTCTAACATCAAATCCATTCCTGGTGTAATGACCGCCCGTGGTTGTGCTTACGCAGGTTCTAAAGGTGTGGTTTGGGGCCCTATTAAGGACATGATCCACATCAGCCACGGCCCAGTAGGTTGCGGTTACTGGTCTTGGTCTGGTCGTCGTAACTACTATGTAGGTATCACAGGTATCAACTCCTTTGGTACCATGCACTTCACCTCCGACTTCCAAGAACGTGACATCGTATTCGGTGGTGACAAAAAACTCACCAAAATCATCGACGAACTAGAAATTCTCTTCCCTTTAAACCGTGGTATCTCCATTCAGTCTGAATGTCCCATCGGTCTAATTGGGGATGACATCGAAGCTGTAGCTAAAAAAGCTTCTAAGCAATATGGTAAACCAGTTGTACCCCTACGTTGCGAAGGTTTCCGTGGTGTATCTCAGTCTTTAGGACACCACATTGCTAACGACGCTATCCGTGACTGGATTTTCCCTGAATATGACAAGCTCAAAAAAGACAACAAACTTGACTTCGAGCCAAGCCAATATGATGTAGCCCTAATCGGTGACTACAACATCGGTGGTGATGCTTGGGCCAGCCGGATGTTGTTAGAAGAAATGGGCTTGCGCGTTGTTGCTCAGTGGTCTGGTGACGGTACACTGAACGAGTTGATTCAAGGCCCTGCTGCTAAATTAGTTCTGATCCACTGCTACCGTTCTATGAACTACATCTGCCGTAGTTTGGAAGAACAATACGGTATGCCTTGGATGGAATTCAACTTCTTCGGCCCGACCAAGATTGCTGCATCTTTACGTGAAATTGCCGCTAAATTTGACTCTAAGATTCAAGAAAACGCTGAGAAAGTTATCGCTAAGTACACACCAGTGATGAATTCGGTACTTGAAAAGTATCGTCCTCGCTTGGAAGGTAACACCGTAATGCTGTACGTAGGTGGTCTACGTCCTCGTCACGTTGTTCCCGCTTTTGAAGACTTGGGTATCAAAGTTGTCGGTACAGGCTACGAATTCGCTCACAACGACGACTACAAACGTACCGCCCACTATATCGATAACGCCACCATCATTTACGATGACGTTACCGCCTACGAATTCGAGGAATTCGTTAAAGCTAAGAAGCCTGATTTAATCGCTTCCGGTATTAAAGAGAAGTACGCCTTCCAAAAGATGGGTCTTCCCTTCCGTCAAATGCACTCTTGGGATTACTCCGAACTTAGCGACGGGGTGCAGATGTCAGACGAGGTAAGGATTTTTCCTGGCGGAAGAAAAAAGAGTCTATTTTTAGTCTAAATGCAGGTTGTAGGGTTATCTAAGAACAATATATTTTTGCGACTTTAGATAATATAACTTTTATGGGGTATGGTTTTCAGGTTTTGGTTGGATTTTGGTTAGATGAAAACTGTAAAATAAAACACTATTTTGATTGATAATTATTTAGATTAATGTGGGGTGATCGCTTAAATAGAATAACTATTTTGAACCACCATAACCTTTGCCCTCTGCTCTTCTTTCATCCATAATATCTTCAAAAATTGAAGAATCATCAAATGTGTACAGTGGAGCAACCTCTTGAATAGGTTGAATATTTTGTTTCTTCATTTTTTTTCTATTTTCTTCTTGCTGTTTTGCCCGCGCAACACTTATCCAAAAAATCTTTCGGATTTGTTCTGGACTTTTTTCATAACTTATACATACTTGATTTTTTTTCTTGAATTGGAATTTATATTCTTGTTTTTGCTTCTTCTCTTGGCTGTTTTTGTTGATTATCAAAGGTTGATTTATTCTATATTTTTTCCTTGCATCAACCTTCTTTGAAGAATTAGTAAAGTTATTTTTAGCTTTTTGATTTTTTAAATTAGTTTTTGATTGTACATTTGACAGAGATTTCTGTTTATCTGATTTCTGCTTCCTTATTTTTTTATTTTGCCGAATATTTTGCAGTTCTCTTTGCTCCTGTTCAAGCCTTAATTTTATTTCCGGCTGTTGTAATAAGCAGTAAAGTTCATCAAAAAGATCACCCCAAATTTCCCTAATTTCATCTTGTTGCCCATTGATACAACCATTAATGTAACGAATGCGATTAAAATTTTCATCTGTGATCTTTCCTTCTCTTTCAAGTGCTTTACAGAACTTTAGGTAAGTATTAAGAATTTGAACCGCTTTACTTTCTCCTAGTTCCATCGCTCAAGAAATCCTGATAATATTTTATACTTAGCTTATATACATTATTCCCATAGTACATTGTGGTCTAACAAGTTATTACATGAAAAGTTGCAGTCCTAAATATTTGGTCTAAAATTTATATAACTGTCAAAACCAGTACATTTACGTATAAATCGCCTAATTTACAATATTTTAACATTCGCCCTTAGCATAGAAAAACCCATTTAAACCGTACAATCTTCTATTAACAATCCTAGTACTTTGCTGAAATCTCGATGATTGCGTGTTAATAAAACTAATTTCCGAGATAGAGCGATGCCTTCTCTTTCAGAGACGCTACCGCGAACGGCGGGCTACGCCAACGCGCAAAGCAACTATATAAGCGATCGCTTCCATTCAATAATTGTGATTTGAGATTGAAGGACTAAAAATGCGTTAGGTTAGCTTGCTGAGAAAATATCTCAAGTTTCCAGTTAACTTTCCAACTTTCTTAAAAAATCGGCAAGCACGGTTTTCTCTTGAAATGTTGCCCGAATCGTATCATTATTATTGTAATCAACAATAACTTCAAACCTCTCAAAATTACCATCAGGGCTATCAATATTAAGTGTATTTAACTCCATAAGTGCGTTATCAATACTCTCAAATTCATATCTCACTCCAAAAAGTGGCATGATAACTATTTTAGTAATGTAACGCTCAAGACTATTTCTGAGAGTTGCCATAAAAATGTCTACTTCTTTTTGAGAAACTCGCATTAAAGCTATCTCTTAGATGCTGTTGTATAAAGTTCATCAGGAGTGTCTTCATCAAATGCAACATCAAAATCAATTGATTTGAACGCTGAAACTACGTCTTTGTAAGGAATATAAATAACTGCAAAACCATTATTTTTGAGTTGTTCTAATGCTGGTTTGGTAAAGTCTCCTGCTAATACTACTCCATAGAATGGGGCAGACAGATGATGAAGCTCAATAATCGGTAATATAGCTCCTTGTATTTCTTGAGCCTTGTTTTTGGAGTGTTTTGTATATCTCCTCCATGCAGATTCAATAAATGCAACTGGTCTACCCAGTTTCTCATCTGTACCATCAACTTCAATAACAAAATCTAAATCGTGTTTGTTACCATATTTATCTTCCCAAGTAACTTTTTTACCAGTCCTGGCTGGACGCGCTTTTTGCGAATCGAGATAATAATTTTTGGTTTGAGCAAACTGCTGTAGTCGGGGTTTGAGAATATCATCTAAAACAATATCTTCAAGGAGTTTTCCTAGTGCTTGACCAAATTTGTGTGATGGTGATTGTGCCATAATATTGCTTTTTATCCAAAGTCTTCCTTCGTGGAGTGGAACATCATGTTTTCGATTTTTCCACTTGATATTTCGTTGTCTTATCTGCTCAAAAGACCAATCATCAAAACCTGCTGCGATCGCTAATTTACCTAACCACTTCTCAACGGGAACATATACACCATAAGGTGCTGAATCTCCCACTACAATGCAAATTTGGCAATCATCTGTTGCAACTCGACGCAGAGCATGAAATACATTTGCCATATCAGCAAAGTAAGCAGCAATCATTGTATGATATGCTTTATTACCGCCCTTAGTACCTCGAACAGCTTCTAACTCTTTACAAACAGGTATTAGTTCATCTTTGATTGGTTCAATAATAGTTTCAGCTATCAAAGCATCTAAGCTAAGTTTTTCCTTAGAAACGTGTTGTGAACTTGAGCGAATCAAGAACTTACGCACTGTTTCATGTAAATCTCCCCAAGAATTAACTTCACCCCAAAAAGCCATTTCCAGACGTGTTGCATCTGCATAATCATAATTATTTGCATAGGGGGGAGAGATAATAACTAAATCAATTAATTTATCTGGAATACCTGCTAAATTTCTAGCGTCACCTTGAATCAGGTTAGCTCTGCTGACTCTTGTAAAAGACTGCATATAAAGCATATCTTCTTGCATGAGAGAAACTTGCTTATCTAGTGCATCAAAAGGTTCACAAATTTTGATTTTTCGTTTATTTGGGAGAATATATTGCCATTGTGCCGTACCTACATAACTTGATGACCGTAAAATAGCGCAAACTGCCAAAAAAATGATAAATTGTAAATCTTCAGATAAATTTGGCGCAATTTCTAGATATGCTTGCTTTATTTTTAAGAGATTTATTAGCGTTTCTTCCGTGTAACACTTGCTTAATAAAGCGGGAATATTTTCAGGGAATTTTAGTGTTAAATTAGCTGCAAAATCCTTAATTTCATTTATTGCAGCCACAAAATCATGGCTATCTACATTCCATGAAAGCTTTCCTTTAGCAAGTCGATAAACAAAAGGATGAGCTTCAACACCGTAAGAACTAACGCCCAACTGATCAGCAACAATACAAGCAGTACCGGAGCCTGCAAATGGATCAAGAATAGTTTGTGGTTCTAACTCTTTAATTAATTGTTCAACCCAAGCCGCAGAGAAACCAGCAGAATAACGAAACCACCGATGGATTGGTAATTTCATATTGTCAGTGAAAGTTCCTGCTCTTTCTCTAACAATTTTTGGCAAATCAGCATCTAAGTTGAGCAGAGGAAGTTGAGAGGGATTAGTCATTAAGAATTAGAATAAAGTTAATTTCTGTGTTTATTTATGAAGCTATTTAAGTAAAATCATGTTTGTTAATTTGCTGCGATCGCTGTTTATCTAATAAGTAATTTATCCGAAAAAGTAGGTAAATATTCTATAATTTTACACTAGTCAATTCGAGTTAAGATATTACACCTACTTTAATTGTTACTATACCAATGACAATCTTGACCATAGAAGCTCTCTGCTCAGAAGCTACAATATTTTCAGCCGCAGAGTCTATACACCCAGAACCATTACTTTATGGTGTTACTGACGGGAAGGCTGTTGGGACATATATAGAACAGAAGTTTAGACTTTATCTTAAACAACGCTATGAATTTGTCGAGGGTAATTCTGCAAGCGGTATTGATTTTCCGGGATTGCTTGTAGATGTTAAAGTAACAAGCATTAGACAGCCACAATCATCATGTCCTTTCAAATCTGCACGTCAAAAGATTTTTGGGCTTGGGTACTCATTGCTGATATTCGTCTACGATAAGACAGACAATAGTACAAACCGCACAGCTACCCTAAACATTTTGCATACGATTTACGTTAGTGCCGAAAGAACAGCAGATTTCCAAATGACTCGCGGAATTCGGAATATTCTAGCTAACGAAGGTAACAAAGATGATTTAATTGCCTTTATGAGCGATCGCAACCTACCTGTCGATGAAATAGAAGCCAGTAACATTGCAGAAGAAATACTGATAAATCCACCCAGACAGGGGTTTTTGACCATTTCCAATGCTTTACAATGGCGGCTTCAATATGGAAGAGTAATAGAACGTGCTGGTCAAGAAGATGGCATCGTCACTGTTTACAGAGCTAATCCATGATTCGTAAGGTTGAGAAAGCTAAAGTAGAATACGGAGATTTTCAAACACCGTTAGTATTAGCTGAAAAAGTCTGTAAAAAGTTAATTGAATTAGGTGTCAATCCAGATATTATAGTTGAACCTACCTGTGGATTGGGTAATTTTATCGAAGCTGCTTCAAATTCATTTCCATCAGCAAACAAGATTTTAGGAATTGAAATAAATTCTAATTATTTAGATGCAATTGAAAAAAGCACAAAGTTTTTATACGATGACAGAATCGAGATTCGATGTAAAGACTTTTTCTATCTTGATTGGTCATCATTAATTGGTTCATCAAATAAAGAAGTTTTAGTAATTGGAAATTTTCCTTGGGTGACTAACTCACAGCAAGGTAGTATTGATAGTGCAAATCTGCCAACCAAGACTAATTTTCAAAACCATAATGGTTTAGATGCAATCACAGGTAAGAGTAACTTTGACATATCAGAATGGATGTTAATCCAGGTTGTAAAGTTTTTGCAGAAGCGTGATGGTTATCTGGCAATGCTATGCAAAACTTCTGTTTCTAGGAAGATATTAGGTTATATTCACTCTCAAAAACTCAATCTGGCTTACGCTGCAACTTATAAGATAGATACTCAAAAATATTTTAATGTAAATGTTGATGCTTGTTTATTTTTTTGCAAATTTGATTCAAATGTACAAAGTTATTTTTGTGACGTATTCGATAATTTAGAAACCTCAAAATTTTATCGTATAGGTTATTGGAATACTATTTTAGTAAAAGATTTGGTTACTTTTGAAAAGCTAGAAAACCTATATGATAGTAAATCTGAATTAAAATGGCGTTCAGGGATTAAGCATGATTGTGCCAGTGTTATGGAATTGCGCCGGATTGATAATACTCTTATAAATGGATTAGGAGAAATTGTTGATATAGAGGAAACTTATGTTTTTCCATTACTCAAAGGTTCTTACGTTGCTCAAAATCAGACAAAGGTAACTGATAGATATATTTTAGTTACTCAAGGATGGGTTGGTGAACCTACTGAAAATATAAGAAATATAGCCCCTAAAACATGGAATTATTTAGAAAAGCATGAAAAACTATTAGATAAAAGAAAAAGTAAAATTTATCAAAATAATCCTAAATTTTCTATTTTTGGTGTAGGTTCATATACTTTTACTCCTTGGAAAATTGCGATTTGCGGGCTTTACAAAAAGTTGAATTTTCGATTGGTTGGGAAAATATCTGATAAACCTATTATTTTTGACGATACAGTTTATTTTCTCAGCTTTGATGATGCAACGTTAGCAAGTAAATATTTTGAACTTTTGACTTCTAACTTAGCTAAAGATTTTTATTCATCTCTAATTTTTTGGGATGAAAAGCGCCCCATTAAGTCTGGAGTGTTAAATAGTTTGAACTTAAAGGCTTTAGCAGACTTTCTTTTTTAGCCCGGTATCTATTGAGGCGATCGCACTTTACCATGTGTAATTATTGCCGAGCGATCGCCTGTAGATATAATATCTTTTTGACTCCAGCATCTATTGAGGCGATCGCGCCTTACCATGTCTAATTATCAGTAAGCGATCGCCTGTAGATATTCTTTCTTGTTGTTCAGCATTTATTAAGGCGATCGCACTTTACCATGTGTAATTATCTGTGAGCGATCGCCTGTTTATATACCTGCAACTGTATCCTTATTATGTATAACTACAATAAGCTAGGCTAACACTTTTTCCCAAAAATTATTCTGTAGGGTGCGTCAGCATTATATTGATGTTCATGATGAAATAGTATACCCAAGCTGACACACCTTACTGGCTTAGTATAGTAATGTGATAGTATTGATGGAGTAAAACTTATCTTCGCACATAAGTGTATGGGTTGGGATTTAAGTAACTTTCAAAAAATCAGCCGCTCCAAAGGTTTGCCAGATTCAAGTGTTTATTGCAAAGCTCTGTTTTATAAATATAGTAAGGCTTTAATACTGACTGATAAATATAAGGAGACATGGAAAAATTTTTGGGCTTCATATTCGCAAATAAGTAATGAACAACCTTATCTTAACGCTTTTATACAAGCTCAACTTGAATCGGAAACTTATATAGAAGCTTCTTTGCAGAACTTGCATTCGATAGCAGACATTTTATGTCAAATTATTAATGTAGTGCTTTTTCGATCTACATTACATGAAGCTAAAGTAGATGTACGTACAACTATTCAGGAACTTAATAATAGAAATTTAGATAGGGTTAAGATTGCTCTTGAGAATCTTTGCAACTCACATGAGTTTAAATACATTTCTGCTTTTGTGAATACTATTAAACATCGTCGTCTTTTAGATACTGACTATCATGGAGAATTTGGTCTGGGTATGGCAAATAATATGGATATCCGTTTTGAAGCTTTCACTTACGATAAACCCAATAAACCTATCGAGAGCTATCCTGTCATTTTAGCCAGCACTATCATTGAAGAGTATATGCCTAATATACAAGCTCTTATTGACTCTTTAGGTATGGCGATAGAGGAAAGTATTTAGGTGGCAAGGTGCTTTGTTCCAAGCGATAACCCACCTTATAAAAACTTATCAATCGCACTCATGATTGTGAGTAAATTCAACTCCGCTTATACACTAACTCCATTTTTAACTTTTCAATTTCCAACCTCAACCTTTCATTCTCCATCCTCAACCTAGCATTCTCTTCCCTAATTAATTCAATTTCATTCCTCTTAGTCAATGCCTGATTAATCGCCAGCTTTCGCATATCTAGCGAAAACCAACGCTGATAGGTTTGGGTATGAACCTGCATACTATGACCTAAATTATCTGCTGCTGCTTTAATTGGTATGCCTAAAATATGCGCTCGAATTGCCCAGGCGTGACGTAAGTCATAGGGTTTAAAATCTAATTCAATTTTACGAAACCACCAACTAATCCGTTGTGTTAAGGCTGTTATTTCTGCATGATTAGTTTTATCTTTTTTACTAATTGCTGTCGCCAGCATTTCTAAATATTTAGGGTTTCTTAAATCAAATTCATCAATCCATTCTTTATGTAATGGTAATGCTTGTCTTTCGCCAGTTTTACAGTCTTTATCTACTTTCCATGTTAAGTCTGTATTTTCTTTGCTCAACCACCAATCTATATTAGGGTTGATAAAAATTTCTCTGGGGCGTAAACCAAAAACTGCTAACATTCCATACGTCCATCGCCACAGTTGCCAGCTATCTTTGACATCTTGGTTAACTTGATTGCCTCTAGTGTTTAAATAGTCTTCAAATTTTGTAATTCCTGATAGTATTTCTGCATCTGTAGGGATGTTGCGAGAATTGCGATCGGGCATTTTGGCATATTTGGACAAGTCAATTTCTATATTGAATGTCTGGCAAAAGGCAGATATGGCTCTGGTAGCATTATATCTAGCCCATTCTTTCTCGATGTGTTCAATTGAACTGATGAGATTTTCGGCAGTGGCTAAATCTTTGGGATTAGTGTACCGCTGAGTGCGGGAAAAATAATAGAAAAATGTATGTTCGCTTTTGGTGGTGCGTTTATGGGTTTTAAAATACTCTTCTGCGAATTTTTCCAATAACTCGCCTATGGTTTGTAAATCTTTTTTTGTGGCTTCTTTGCCTAAATATTTATCGTTCCATTCAAAGGTTTTACGTGCAATGAATTTACCTAATTCATAAGCTTCTTCCTCGGCCGTTTTGAGTCCATCCAAGTTAGCGGGAATATTCAAACTGAGATTGTATTGCTTTCTACCAGTGCCGTTGTTGTCCTTGTCTCCGGGTTTAATTGGTAACGTCGCTCGTAATTGCAGACTTCCATTCGATTCCCGAATTGATACTTTTGTTGTTGCAGACTTCAAACGCAGATTTACTTTCTCTAATTCTTGTAAGACTTTGGCTCTCATATGTTCTCTTTGCTGCTGTGCTTGCAGACTTGAGCCAAGAAAACTGCCGTCGGTAGATGAAAGCGGCTCTAAGTCTGCAAAGGCTTGCTGATATTTGTCTTGACCCTGATTTTCCATCGCTGTGGTATTAGCCTATATTTAGCCTAAAATTTTGTATGTTATCAGCGAACAATGTTTAAAAGTAACACTGTTTAAGGTAAACATTACGCTGCTAAAAGCCATTAAACCACAAAAAGGATTACTCCGGCCCTTATCACGGTTATGACGGATTTGCTATCTTCGCTCGTGATATGGATTTAGCACTCAACAGCCCAACTTGGAGCTTGATTGGCGCACCTTGGAAGAAAGCTGCTACTAAAGCTAAGGCTGCTGCTTAATTCATTCCCAAGAATCAAACGGATAGCCTGGGGTTTTGAGCCCCAGGAACTTAGGGAAGAATGGTGAATGCTGAATGCTGGATGAAGACTTTTATTCATTATTCATGATTCATCACTCGTGACTCCCCAGGGGAGGAGCAAAACCCCCCAGGCTCTCCCAACACTTCAATTACTACACTAACCAGCAAGCATAAAGAGACAGAGAAATGCCACAAAATCCAGACAGAATTGTAGACCACGTTGATCTATTCAAACAGCCAGAATACACCGAGCTATTTGAAAACAAGAGAAAGAACTTTGAAGGCGCACATCCTCCTGAAGAAGTTGAAAGAGTTTCTGAATGGACAAAATCTTGGGACTACCGGGAAAAGAACTTCGCTCGTGAAGCTTTAACCATTAACCCTGCTAAAGGTTGTCAGCCTGTAGGCGCAATGTTCGCGGCTTTAGGTTTTGAAGGTACTCTTCCCTTCGTTCAAGGTTCTCAAGGTTGCGTGGCTTACTTCCGTACCCACCTCAGCCGTCACTATAAAGAGCCTTGTTCCGCAGTGTCTTCTTCTATGACAGAAGACGCAGCAGTATTCGGTGGCTTGAACAACATGATTGAAGGTATGCAGGTTTCATACCAACTGTACAAGCCTAAGATGATTGCTGTTTGCACCACCTGTATGGCTGAAGTTATCGGTGATGACTTGGGTGCATTCATCAGCAACTCTAAGAATGCTGGTTCTATTCCTCAAGACTTCCCAGTACCTTTTGCTCACACCCCCAGTTTCGTAGGTTCCCACATCACTGGTTACGACAACATGATGAAGGGAATTCTGTTGAACCTGACAGAAGGCAAGAAAACAGCTACCAGCAACGGCAAAATCAACATCATCCCCGGTTTTGATACTTATGTAGGTAACAACCGTGAAGTTAAGCGGATGTTGAACATCATGGGTGTTGACTACACCATTCTGTCTGACAGCAGCGACTACTTCGATTCACCCAACACAGGTGAATTTGATATGTACCCAGGTGGTACCAAGCTAGAAGATGCGGCTGATTCTATCAACGCTAAAGCAACAGTAGCTCTCCAAGCTTATACCACACCTAAGACCCGTGAGTATATCTCTACTCAATGGAAGCAAGAAACAAAAGTTCTGCGTCCCTTCGGTGTTAAAGGTACTGACGAGTTCTTAACTGCGATCGCTGAATTGACTGGTAAAGCGATTCCTGAAGAATTGGAAATCGATCGCGGTCGTTTAGTTGATGCTATCACTGACTCCTACGCTTGGATTCATGGTAAGAAATTTGCTATCTACGGCGATCCAGATTTGATCATCTCCATCACCAGCTTCTTGTTAGAAATGGGTGCTGAACCAGTACACATCCTCTGCAACAACGGTGATGAAGTCTTCAAGAAAGAAATGGAAGCTATTCTCGCAGCTAGTCCATTCGGTAAAGAAGCTAAAGTTTGGATTCAAAAAGACTTGTGGCACTTCCGTTCCTTGTTGTTCACCGAGCCTGTAGACTTCTTCATCGGTAACTCCTACGGTAAGTACCTGTGGCGCGATACCAAAATCCCAATGGTGCGGATTGGTTATCCTCTCTTCGATCGCCACCACTTACACCGTTATGCTACCCTCGGCTACCAAGGTGGTCTAAATATCCTCAACTGGGTTGTTAACACTCTGTTGGATGAAATGGATCGCAGCACCAACATCACTGGTAAGACCGATATCTCCTTCGACTTGATTCGCTAGAAATTGCTACAAGCTTGTTTGTTAAAAACAGCTAAGTAAGTCAAAAGGTAAAAGGTGAGGCAGTGCGTTGGGCGGGTTTCCCGACTTGAAGCAACTGCCGAACCCGAAGGGCAAGAGGTAAAAAACTTACTCTTTTGCCTTTTGACTTTTTCCTTTTTACTTTTTAACCTACCTATCTCTTGATTCAGCATCTCTATTATGGACAGCATCAATCACACTCATTCCCACGTTAATTACCATCCACCTAACTATAAAAAGTCTCCTGTACTTAATCCCTTACGTCGTCTGGTGGACGGAATTCAAGTTAAAAATTATCGCTTTGCTCATATAATATGCCAGGTAATTCCTTGCTGTTGTCCTTTTGAGCAAACTATTAGTTTATTTGGGCGGAGTTTCCATATTCCACCTTTATGTAAGCTCAATCCTCTCTATGATGAGTTTGTTGGTTTGCGTTTTCGGGCTTTATCTTATCTCGCTGATGAATGTGGTGAGGATATCACAAGGTACATTTGCTAATTATTAATTGCTCAAAATTACTCATTACTGACTAAATCTCACCTGATTATAGGGGTTTGGGGCTAAATTTAGAAATATTTTGTCTAATTACATAAATGTCTCACCCTAAAATCAGGTAAAAAATCTTTATCCTTCGTAGTGAACGATACTTTTAAGTTTCTTGTAAAAGTCGATGTTATAGAAATGAATTACTGATGCACATGGGGAATTGTGCGTCGGGTATGGAAAAGATTTTTGCAGGAAGTTTTTGTAACAGTTAACAGTAATCGGTAATCAATGAATCCATAAGTGATTATTGTTAACTGCTTTTTCTCAAGTAGGATTTAACGAACCGCAAAGGACGAGCCAGTGCGTTGGGCGGCTCTGCCGACTTGTTCGCCGAAGACGTTCCCAAAGGGTAGCAACTGGTGTGTTAAGGACATAGCAAAAATTTTTATCGAACCACAGAGGCGCGGAGAACACAGAGGAAGAGAGATGAATACTCAAAAAAAGGTTAATGAACTGCTGAATGAATCAGGTTGCGAACACAATCAGCAGAAGAAGGGCGAAAAGAAAAATAAGTCTTGTACACAACAAGCTCAACCTGGGGCGGCTCAAGGTGGCTGTGCTTTTGATGGGGCGATGATTGCTCTGGTTCCAATTACTGATGCGGCGCATTTGGTTCACGGCCCGATCGCCTGTGCGGGTAATTCTTGGGGTAGTCGTGGTAGTCTGTCTTCGGGGCCTCAGCTTTATAAGATGGGTTTCACTACCGACATGACGGAAAATGATGTAATTTTCGGTGGTGAAAAGAAACTCTACAAGGCAATTTTAGAAATTCATCAGCGTTACAACCCCAAGGCTGTGTTTGTCTACGCTACTTGTGTGACGGCTTTGATTGGCGATGATATCAACGCTGTTTGCAAGGCGGCGGCAGAAAAAATTGGGACTCCTGTTGTGCCGGTGATTGCGCCGGGATTCATTGGGAGTAAGAACTTGGGCAACCGTTTTGGCGGTGAAGCTTTATTAGATTATGTTGTCGGCACAGCAGAACCAGAATTTACAACCCCCTATGATATTAACTTGATCGGCGAATACAACATTGCCGGGGAAATGTGGGGAGTCCTGCCTTTATTTGAAAAATTAGGCATCCGCGTACTATCTAAAATCACGGGTGATGCTCGTTATGAAGAAATTCGTTACGCTCACCGTGCCAAGTTGAACGTGATGATTTGTTCGCGGGCTTTGCTCAATATGGCCAGAAAGATGGAGGAGCAATATGGGATTCCCTACATTGAAGAGTCTTTTTATGGGATTGATGACATAAATCGTTGTTTGCGGAATGTGGCGGCGAAGTTGGGCGACCCTGATTTGCAAGCGCGGACTGAACAGCTAATTGCTGAAGAAACAGCCGCTTTGGATATCGCCTTAGCTCCCTATCGCGCCCGACTTAAAGGTAAGCGTGTGGTTCTGTATACTGGCGGTGTGAAAAGTTGGTCTATTATCTCCGCTGCTAAGGATTTGGGGATAGAAGTTGTAGCTACTAGCACCCGCAAAAGTACAGAAGAAGACAAAGCGAAAATCAAACGCTTAATCGGTACAGAAGGGATGATGCTGGAAAAAGGCAATGCTCAGGAATTGTTGCAATTGGTACGGAACACCAACGCTGATATGTTGATTGCAGGTGGTCGGAACCAATACACAGCCCTGAAAGCGCGGATTCCTTTCCTCGACATCAACCAAGAACGCCATCATCCTTATGCTGGGTATATGGGAATGTTAGAGATGGCACGGGAATTATACGAAGCCCTCTACAGCCCCATCTGGGAGCAAATTCGCAGACCCGCCCCTTGGGATGAAGTAGCCGGGACTTTAAATAATTTTAGTTTGTCAGCAGAAGATATGTTCTCTGCGTCAATAGAAGAGGTATTTTAGATGGCGATCGTTACTGTTCCCGAAAAATCAGTTGCAGTTAATCCCCTCAAGCAAAGCCAAGCTTTAGGTGCATCCCTCGCCTTTTTGGGATTAAAGGGAATGATACCTCTGTTTCACGGTTCTCAAGGGTGTACCGCCTTCGCCAAAGTTGTGCTTGTACGGCATTTTCGGGAGGCGATTCCCTTAGCCACTACAGCCATGACGGAAGTAACTACGATTTTGGGTGGCGAAGATAATGTAGAACAGGCACTTCTGACGTTGGTTGAGAAGGCCAAGCCAGAAATTATCGGTTTGTGTAGCACTGGATTAACGGAAACCAGAGGCGATGATATTGAACGCTTCTTGAAAGATATCCGCGATCGCCATCGTGAATTAGATCACATCCCTGTTATATTTGCACCAACACCAGATTTTAAAGGTGCATTACAAGACGGTTTTGCTACTGCTGTGGAAAGCATCGTTAAGGAAATTCCCCAAGCAGGCGGAATTAGAAGCGAACAAGTGACGATTTTGGCTGGTTCAGCCTTTACCCCTGGCGACTTACAAGAAATCAAAGAAATTGTCACCGCCTTTGGACTAGAACCTATCTTTGTACCTGACCTCGGCGCTTCTTTAGATGGTCACTTAGAAGATAACTATAGTGCTGTAACTGGTAGCGGTACAAGTGTCAAACAACTGCGTCAAGTAGGTTGTTCTGCCTTCACTATCGCTTTGGGTGAAAGTATGCGGGGTGCTGCCAAAATTCTGGATGAACGGTTTAACATTCCCTACGAAGTGTTTGGGGAATTGACTGGCTTGGAACCAGTGGATGAGTTTCTGCAAGCGTTATCAATTCTTAGCAGTAACCCAGTCCCCGAAAAGTACCGTCGGCAACGTCGCCAATTGCAAGATGCAATGCTTGATACGCACTTTTATTTTGGTGCAAAACGAGTATCTTTAGCGTTAGAGCCTGATTTGTTGTGGGCTACAGTGCGCTTCTTGCAATCGATGGGAAGCCAAATTCACGCCGCAGTTACAACCACGAGATCGCCTTTACTCGAAAAACTCCCCATCAAGAGTGTCACCATCGGCGATTTAGAAGACTTTGAAGAACTAGCAGTAGGTTCTGACCTATTGATTGGTAATTCTAACCTGGGAGCGATCGCAAAACGTCTGTCGATTCCTCTTTATCGTTTAGGCTTGCCCATCTACGACCGTTTAGGTAATGGTCTATTCACAAAAGTTGGCTATCGCGGCACAATGGAGCTTTTGTTTGGCATTGGCAACCTCTTTTTAGAAGCTGAAGAAGAGCGAGTTAAACACTTTTTCAATGATTAGTAATTGGGGAATTGGGAGTATAAATACACTACTCCCTACTCCCTATACAAGTAGGAGAACAGAATGAAAATTGCCTTTACAACCAGTGACCACATTCATGTTAATGCTCACTTTGGCTGGGCGAGAGAAATTGATGTCTATGAAATTGATGCAGAAGGATATCAATTTTTACATACTCTCAACTTTGAGGGTGAGTTAAAAGAAGATGGTAACGAAGATAAAATCACACCCAAACTTGATGCACTGGTTGATTGTGCAATTGTTTATGTAACAGCAATTGGTGGTACTGCTGCTGCTAAATTAATCAAGAAAGGTGTTACCCCAGTTAAAGCCCGCACCGAAGAAGAAAAAATTGAAGAGTTGCTGACTAAACTAGTGCAAACTCTTAAAGGTAATCCTCCACCTTGGTTACGGAAAGCTCTCCAACCAAAAACCAAAACCTTTACCGATGACATTGAAAACGAAGCAACTGTATGACCGCAGATAATACTGTTAACGGAACCACCAGTATTGCAGCCTTAAACTCTCCCTTCATTAAGGCTTTAGTTCTCCAAATTCGCGGACAGGATAGTTACGGATTTTACCGTAATTGGTCAGATGAATTAATCCTCAAAGCTTTCGTCGTTCCCAAAAAAAAGAAACGCGAAATTCCCATTGAGGGTGAAGTTGATGCAGCAACACAAGCGCGGATTTTGGTATTCTTCCGAGCTATAGCTGCCAGAGTTGAACAAGAAACAAATCTAATTTCCCAGGTTGTAGTTGATATCAATCATGAAGGATTTGGCTGGGCTTTAGTTTTTTCTGGTCGGCTTTTGCTAACAGTAAAAACTCTCAGAGATGCTCATCGTTTCGGTTTTGAATCTCTAGAAAAGTTAGCAGAAGAAGGCGAAACTTTTGTCCAAAAAGGCTTGGATTTAGTTAATCGCTTCCCCGAAGTAGGTAAGCTATAACTTTTCGTCATTAGTTATTAGTCATTGGTCATTTGTATATAATTTTAGCCAATGACTAATAGACTGTAAAAGACATTATTGCATTCTTTTCTTTGCGACTTTGCGCGGCAGTCACTGCAAGTCGGCAGAGCCGCCCAACGCGCTACCTTGCCTTTGCGCGAGACAAAAAAAGTCTAATGACAAAGGACAAATAAACAATGACAAATGTAGAGGAATTGAAAACTCAAATTAAACGCCTCAACAGCAAAGCAGGTCAAATGAAAATGGATCTGCATGATTTAGCAGAGGGATTGCCAACAGATTACAAAACACTTATGGATGTTGCAGCGGCAACTTATGAAATATATCGTCAACTTGATGAGTTGAAACAGCAGCTAACAGCATTGGAGAGTGCAAAATGAGTAAGACTATTGATGAATTCAAAAAAATAAGTGATGCTGAGGCATATTTTCAATTCTTTGAGTTAGATTATGACCAAAAAATTGTCAACGTAAATCGTCTCCATATATTGAAGAAATTCTCGCAATATATCCAAGAAATTGATGAAAATTCTGCTGATTTAAGTGCAGAAGAAAAGCTGAATCAATATTGCTTGGCCTTGCAACAAGCATATCAAGTATTTCTCGAATCAACACCTCAAGAACAAAAGGTGTTCAAAGTCTTTAAAGACAAGCCAAAAAATGTAATTACGCTGACAGAACTCTCTTCTGATTAGGAGGTAAATAGTGGTTAACCTAACTCCTACCGAGTTAGAACGTTATAGTCGCCAAATGATGCTGCCTAATTTTGGCGAAGCGGCTCAAAAGCGCCTGAAGTCAGCGACGGTTTTGGTCACAGGTGTGGGGGGATTAGGTGGTACGGCGGCGCTTTACTTAGCAGTAGCAGGCGTTGGACGGCTAATTTTAGTCCGGGGTGGTGACTTGCGGCTAGATGATATGAATCGTCAGATTCTCATGACGGATGATTGGGTAGGTAAGCCAAGGGTATTGAAAGCAAAAGAAACCTTGCAAGCCATCAATCCTGATATCGAAATCGAAACGATTCATGATTACGTTACCGCAGAGAATGTAGATTCTTTGGTACAATCCGCAGATATGGCGCTAGATTGCGCTCACAATTTTACAGAACGCGATTTGTTGAATGCAGCTTGTGTGCGTTGGCGCAAACCAATGGTAGAAGCTGCAATGGACGGGATGGAAGCTTACCTGACAACAATTATTCCCGGTGTCACGCCTTGTCTATCTTGTCTGTTTCCCGAAAAACCTGATTGGGATCGGCGTGGTTTCTCAGTGCTAGGTGCTGTTTCTGGCACATTAGCTTGTTTGACAGCGTTGGAAGCAGTCAAGCTGATTACTGGGTTTAGTCAGCCTTTATTGTCACAATTGCTGACAATAGACTTAAACCGGATGGAGTTTGCCAAGCGTCGTTCATACCGCGATCGCTCTTGTCCAGTATGCGGCAATAGTGCGCCTTGGAGATACACTCAATCTCCATCAATGGAAACCACCAGTAATTTTACAACTTAATAAGTACTTTGTCCTTTGTCCTTTGTATTCACAAATAATTAATGACAAATGACAATTATCACAAAAAACCAACATTCTCAATCAGAACAATCAATCGCTACAGATTAGGAGATTTGATGACTGTTACTTTAACAGAAAAAGCAGAATTTCGTTTGCGGGCATTCCTGCGAGGTTCTAGTTCCGAGGAAAATAGTGCAACTAAAGGTATCCGCATCTCTGTCAAGGGTGGTGGTTGCAATGGCTATGAATATGGCATGGATGTCACTAGCCAACCCCAAGCAGATGATTTGGTAATTCAGCAAGGTAGTGTGTTGGTTTACATTGATGCCAAAAGTGCGCCCTTATTAGAAGGAATTGTGATCGATTTTGTCGAAGGGATGGTAGAAAGCGGTTTCAAATTTACCAACCCTAACGCAACTAGTACCTGTGGTTGTGGCAAATCTTTCCAAGCAGGGGATGGTACGCCTAATGGTGTTCCTTGCAGCTAAAAGAATTATCTTTTAGTGCCAAGTCAAACTATAAAGGTTTCCCGTAAACGTACTTCGCGCCAAATGTCAGAGACACCAGCTACAACTCATCAAATGCAGTGTCTTCCTATTCATAATTTTCTCGAAGAGGAAACTGACACACTTCGAGAATTAACCGAACCGTAAAATTGAGGAGAATCGCAAAATGGCTACCTACCAAGTAAGATTAATCAACAAAAAGGAAGACCTCGACACCACAATTGAAATTGACGAAGAAACTACAATTTTAGATGGAGCAGAAGAAAATGGTATTGAGTTACCTTTTTCTTGCCATTCAGGTTCTTGCTCTAGTTGTGTAGGGAAAGTTACTGAAGGTGAAGTTGATCAATCTGATCAAATCTTCTTGGATGATGAGCAAATGTCTAAAGGATTTGCTCTATTGTGCGTTACCTATCCTCGCTCTAACTGCACAATCAAAACACACCAAGAACCTTACCTCGTTTAATTAGTGGTTTAGTTGCTATTTTTAGCAATCAATAAAAGTATGAAAGGTAAGGAAAATGCTCTTTATCTTTCATACTTTAAACTTTATAATTCATACTTCTAATGTTTCCCTCTTTTAAAGTAACTGGCTGTTCCTTAGAATTACTCGAACCAGGTGAACAAGGTATAGTAGCTTTTTATCAAACTTCAAATACAAAAATACTTGAAGAAATTACTTCAATTGGCGTAAAAATTGGCACTTCCATTACCTTAGAACAACAATTCCCTACATTATTAATTAAAGTTGGTGGTCATATTATCAGTATTAACCAACAAATCGCACGAAATATTTATGTAAGGATTGTTGCCAGTTAATTATCTGCTCAATATATAGATACCCGACTTCTTTAAGAAGTCGGGTATCTTGTTTATACATCTAACCAATCAGTTATTTATTAATCAACAGCAACAATCACATCTGATGCTTTAATAACAGCGTAAGCTTGTTTACCTTCTGCCAGTCCCAGCCTGTCGGCTGAGGATTTGGTAATGATAGAGACTAACTCTACTCCAGGTGCTAGTTCTAAAGTTACTTCGGTATTAACTGAACCAGTGACTACTTTTTTCACAGTGGTTTTTATTGCATTACGTGCGCTAATTTCCATATTTTATTTTCCTTCTGGATGATGCTTGTTTAAACAATACCAACTTTTTGGAATACTATAGAAGTTTTTTAGAATTTCTTTATAAATTTAGCAGATATAATTTATACAAAATTAGGTGAGTAAGTGATTGATAATAAAAATACTCCGTTGGGGGAATACATTTGCTTGGCATAAATAGCGAAATTCATACCCAATGAATGATTTACTTGTTGACAAGTTTTATACATTCAATAATCATGTATATAAACATGAATTTCACAAAAGTAAGTTTAAGCGACAAACCAAACAAATATACATAGAGCTTTAGTTTTTAAAACCAGACTAATTCAAAAACACAATCTTTAAAAAACAAATGTATTTTCTGATGCAATTTGATAATTTTTTGTGTTATTTAACTAATATCTATAGGAGAATACACACTTATTTATAAAACAAACTTATCAGAGTGATAATATATTAAGTAAGCTAAATTGTTGCTAGTGAACCTAAACGTCACTAGCAAGTGATTACAGGGTTATCAAAGACACTTCTACCTGAATCCTGGTACAACTGAAAATTAGGCAAAACCATGCGATCGCTTCAATAATATATTAGGGAAATCTGTAAATCTTATACCTAAAATCTATGATTCTACTAAGTAGAATTTAGGTTTCATACTGCGTAAAACCTGTGTCTAATTTTCATAATTGCTTAGTCTAAGCAAACACTGTTTGGGAAAAGTACAGCAGTTTAGAAAAAATTCCCTTACTTGCAATAAATAAGGAGCAGGAATTATGCGAGCCAAACAAATCATGATTCAAGATGTAGCTACCATTCGCGGCTCCGCTACTGTAGCAGCAGCAGTAAAATTATTAAGGCTCAAACAACTCCAAGAATTAATTGTTGAACCTCGTCATAGTGGTGATGCTTACGGCATTGTGACAGAGAGTGATATTGCAGGCAAAGTGGTTGCTTATGGAAAAGATCCTCAAAGAGTTTATGTTTACGAAATAATGAGTAAACCCTGCGTAACTGTAGATCCTGACCTTGATATAGAATATGTGGCAAGGTTATTGACTAATACAGGTATGCGGAGTACGCCTGTCATCCGAGGCGAATTACTTGGGATAATTTCTATTAGCGATATTATTACTAAGGGTGACTTTGTAGAGAAACCCAAATTATTATTCTTGCAAAAAGAGATATATAAAGCTGTCTCTAATGCACGGGCAATTTCTGCGAATTACGGCCCAGATTCTAAACGCACCATTGAAGCTTGGGATTTCGTCGATGAACTAGAAGCTGAAGCAGGTTTTTATGGCGCACCCAAACAAAATAAATCTTCTAGAGAACTATTCTCTGAAGAACCGAAACATCTAGCAATTAGTGAACAGTCTAATCAGGAAATGAATGCTGTCTAAGTGTGAATTAAGAAGAGTTTATACAACTCGATAGACAGCATTTCTAAAGAGTTTTTTGATAATGGTGGGCATTGTCCACCATTACCTTTTATTGGGAATATAGGGGTGTAAGGGAAGAAAAAGTGTTTCTTTCATATCTTATGCGATTAGCGATCGCACAAAATATGAGGCTAATATTTCGCATCATTTTCAATAACGGTAGAGAAAGTAATGTTCACAACTTTAAGATAAGGTATGAAACAAACTTTCAGCATTGCCCAGTTGACTTTAATGTAATAAAGTCACTGCTGCAAAATTGAATCTAACTTGAGGCGATTTATGAAGCAACAAAATCAGCAAAGTTTGAGTAAAACAACTTGTGAATGGTTGATAGCCAACAGCTATGACCCCGAAGAATTAAATCACAGAGGTGAGAATGGTGATACAGCTTTGATGAAAGCCACCAGAATAGGTAATTGTTCTGTTGTTGAAGAATTGATTGGTGCAGGCGCGGAGATTAATTCTAGAAATAATGATGGTAATAATGCTTTATGGTTTGCTTGCTTTGGTAATCATTATGAATTAATTAATTTGTTGCTGGAAGTGAAAGTTAATATCGATAACCAAAATGATCATGGTGCGACAGTTTTAATGTATGCAGCCTCATCAGGTAAAGCAGAAGTTGTTAAGTTACTTTTACCACATCATCCCAATTTGCAATTAAAAAATTTAGACGATTATAAAGCCATATATTTTGCCAACACTGTAGAAGTTTTAAGGATGTTGAAAGATGCTGGAGAATAATTTATCTGGTAAAAACTTTCATCAAGAAACTAAACATTCTTACCTATCAGTGCAGCTTGATCCCAATTATGTAGACCCTACAACTCAGCCATCTGCTTTTAAGCAATATCCAAAATTTTATCGCCGGGTGCAATTAAATCTCAATAATTCAATTCATTCTTTTATTTACTTAACAGGTGCAATCACCTTAGAGAAAGCTTATAAAGATGTAGCCTACAAACTACGTGTAAATCCTTCTGCTGGGGGTCTATATCCTACAGAGATTTATGTACAAATTCGGGGAATGCCGGAAATAGTTGATGGCATCTACCATCTAGAAGTTGAGAATAATTGTCTAACACTCATCTATGAATTAATAGATGATGGCTTAGAAAGTTATATTATACCGAGCAAATGTATCAAGGGAGTCATTTTTTTAATTAGTTGCGTTTATTATAGGTCTAGTTGGAAATATAAAAACAGAAGTCTGAGGTATTGCTTTTTAGATAGCGGACATCAATTGGGTACAATTGCCGCATCAGCTTATCTCCATGACAAGGAAATCCAGCTAATTTTCGATTTTGATAAATTAGCTCTCAATACAGATTTAGGTTTTGAGAATAAAGAATTTGTCACGGCTTGTGTTGTATGTGGGGAAGTAGAAGAAAAGAATGTCAGGCGCTTAAGGTTGAAAGTTCCTTTTGTTAGTGGTACAGATTATTTTGAAGCTAATCAATTTATCGAAGATGGCTATCAAGTAACTGCCTTAGAAAAGAGTTCTAAACAACAGCCAGAGCATCCTAAATTTGAGTTTGACAAGGATAAATTTTATCAAACTGTTTGGCAGAGACGTTCAAATAGACGTTTCCGGAAACAGTTGATTTCTCAAGAAGATTATTTCAGTATATTGCAACAACTAAAGCAACCAATTCCCACAGAAAGTTGCGAAGCAATAAAAGTTTATTCAGTCGTGCATCGAGTAGAGGGGATATCCCCTGGGTTATATCAAGACAATCATCTGATTAAAAGTGGTGATTTTAGCGAACATAGTGGTTATTTAAGCATTAATCAAGCGATCGCTCGTGATTGTGCAGTAACTTTATTTTTTGTGTCCGACTATACAAATTATCAAACCGCTATGCAGCTTGCAGGGTTGTTAGGACACAGAGTTTACCTGAGTAGTAATTACTTGAGGATACAATGTAGCGGAATTGGCGCTTTTTATGACGATGAAACCCAGCGTTTCTTAGAAACAACCAAGGATATCCTCTACGCAATGGCTATTGGTATTTAAGTAGTTTTGTAAGTAGAGATGGTTAGGTGTATGTATTGTTTCAATGATGATTCCGATTTCCACCCAATGCAGCCAACATCGGCAGATATCATTTTACGCCAACAACTAGAGCATTCTATTAGTAGATACTTTTATGAAGCGTGCGATCGCACAATTCAAAATCTTCTTTCTCATTGTCGCTGGTATGTGACAACCGATGCCAGTGCGATGACATTAGTAATTGAATGTACCGACCAAGTTACCAACTGGCGAATATTACAACAAATCGTACCAATGGGGACATTACTCCAGTCAATTGTTAGCAGTGCCAAAATCCGCGTTTGTCCTCCCGAAAGCCAAGGTATACCTTTTGAAATGCGGGTAGATGAAATTGCTGTTTATCGTGACATGGCTGGATAAAAGATTCTGTAATTACGACAAATTATTCTGTCTGATAATTGCAACTACCTTCTCAAAAACCAAGTCAGCAGAATGTCTCACAACAGGACTTAACTCAAGTCCAAGACTAAGATTTGCCGCCTCAATTAAATAAACTGTTACATCTTCAGGAAAATCATCTTGAAATATTTTCCGTCCGGCGGCGAGTGCATTATCCCAACGAAAATCATGCAAGTTATAACTAGGTTCCGGTAAAGCTTCCAATTCTTTACCCGGAACCTTAAATATTGCACCTGGTTCTGAATTAGTTGAACTAGCATCAATAATTACTAATTTTTTACTACCTCTAGCTTGAAACATTACCTCCATCCCTGCGGTGCCACAGTCATACACGCGTACATTAGCGTGAGGGTTTGTAGCTAGATATTGTTGTAAGCGTTGGGCGATAATTACACCTACAGCATCATCGCAGCGATTGAGATTTCCGCATCCAATAATAGTTAGCATAAATGATTAATTGTGATACTATACTTAATTTTTAATGGTGCAGCTTGAATAGAAAAGCAGTTTATGTCACAAGAAGATTGGTATAGCATTAAAAATTATTATCAAAATCCGTCAATGCCTAATCAGCATCTTTCTTTTGAGGTTATGGCTTGGTTGGTAGACAAAATTATTGAATCTAGGTTTTCAAACATATTTTTTCCTTTGCTATCACACCAATCTCTTCATGTTCACATTTCTTATGATTGGCGCAAAATAAGTAAACTACCTAAAATTACTATTTACCCCAAGCGCAACTGGTTAACATTTCACTATTGTATATTCGATGAATTTAGCAAGTATCAATTCGATGAATATAAAGTTATGGTTGAGCAGTCTGATTATCTTACAGAAACTATGTTCACACTTCTTGAACGTCTTGAAAACTGGTTGAACAATGTAGATGACTAAAACATAACTATTCTCTTTGCGCCCTTGGCGGTTCGACAAAAAGTTAGCTTATGATTCACCCAACCTAAAAAATTTCTCAAATAAGTCTACTATTGAGGTGTCGAAATTAGACACAAAATACTCAACTGATACTGGAAACAAAGCTTAACAATATCCCCAGCACCTTATCGACTGGAGGAATGTTGTACTCTGTTAGCCCAATTGTGACGGTTTGGGATTCTAGTTTGAGAAACTTCCAGCGATCGCCTGACGTAATTGCACCGTAAATTATAGGTATCGGACTATTATTCATTTCGTTAAATATCTGAGCGGCAATCATTTCAGCGATACATTGGCCAATGCCCGGATTCAAGTCTGCTTTTTTCGCCTCAACTACTACAAGGGCAGGGGCTTCAATCTCTAATTGTTCTGGAGAACGGCTGATCAAAAAATCACAAACTCCGCTTAATCCTAAAGCAGGATCTACTGTAAAATCTGTGCCAGAAAATAAGCTAATTTCTTGAGATAAAATATCTTTTAATTCTGAAAGTATAGGAGATACCAACCACTCACTTCTAGCTTTTTCAGTATTAACTGCCAGAGCTAAATTTAAGCGTTTGTAGATAGTTTCTATTAAAAATTGGCTAGGAGTGACAGGTTGAATATTTTGGAGGAAATCAAAAGGTTCGATTACCGTTAGCCCAAAATCTTTTTTTACCTTTTTGAGTGTAAAGTCACTGTAGGGCATAGCTTAGTTTTTAATCAGCTTTGTTGTATTCTTATGTTACAACCTAATGGCTTTGCCTCATAATATAGACAAAGCCTATGAATAATTAACCAATAACCACAACTTAGAACGTTACATTATATTTATCAGCAAGCTCAGATAGCTTTTCATACTGCTGAATTGCGGCTTCTGTGATTAACTTTTTCGCTTCCTCTGGAGGTGTGCCATTTTCGGGAATTGAATACTTAATATAAATGGCCAAAAAATCTGCCATAATTGCCGAACCTATCAAACCGTGACTATCAGCTTCTTGACCAGCCATTGTCGCTACTAAACCAGCTTTAATTGGGTCTGGTTTCACTTTCATAAACTGATCAATAAGTTGCCAAATATACTCATTGGGGATTAAATTTGCTAACTTAGTTGGATCAGGAGTAAATTCTATACCTGCCGCTTTTGCCTGCTCTAAAACACACCATTCTGTAAATTCTTGTAGGGCTGGTTCGGGAAGTTTGGGAAGATATTTGTGTAGTTCTAAATCAGACACAAGCTTACCTTATAAATTTCATGTTTTTGAAGTGTATTAAGGCAAGCCTAACGCACTATTTCTAAAGGTTTTAGTGTGATACGCTACGGCTGTTGAATAAAATTAAACTTAGATAGAATGTGCATAGCGTCTTGGAATTTGACTGTATGTGATAAAAGTCATTGATGTTTAAATTATTGCTGCTCTATGGAATCTGATGTTTTTTAACAGCATTTTATTAGGTTCGACTAGTCAAGCAAAGGGATAAATACAGGATAAAGGAGTTGTGAGAGTTGGGTAGACAATAAATATATAGATGTATTATAATGGTATTACTAATCAAGACACGCCAGTAGAAACTATTTTTATGCGCTTAAAAAGATGGGAATCTCCCCGCCGAGAAGGGAGAAATGATAAAGGCAGAGGTGGTTCAGCAAGAAAGCGGCAACTCAAGAAGCAAAGACAAATGCTAAGGCAACGATTAAAAGAAAATAACCAATCAGACAATAGAGACAACAATCAAAAAGGGGGGGGGATTATTCCTCCCCCTTTTTATTGGCTAATTCTTGTAGGTCTAACCAACAGGTTGTACCGCAACGCCAATAAACAAATAATATGAGGTGCTTTGTTTAACACTACCTCTACAAAAAAATGATGGTGCGAGGTGAATCAATCTTGTCTATAGTGTTGTAATATTTTTCTAAATTAATCTGCTTTGTTAATTATTTAAAGTTGATTTCGAGAAGGAATATTAAATTATATCTTGTAAAATTACTTTATTCATAAATAAATATTATTGATGTATACATTAAACTATATTAATTTAAATATATTTAAGCATGATCAATCCTCTATAAGAGGGATGACATGTAAAAATTTGCCTAAATTCACCAGAAAATTTTACGAGATATAGATACTATTCCATAAAGGTAATTAAGTATGAATGTAATGTTTAGGTGAACTAGTGCCTAGAAAAATATAAAGTAAATATAAAGTTTTGCAGATTAGTGTAATAAACTATTAATTAAACAAGTAAGCTAATCTACGGTTGTGATTTTTTGAAATAATATTCAGCAACCAGTAAAATTGCTGAGAAACTATTTCATCATCATGTGTTCTCTTGTAAGAATCCTACAAGCTCAGAAAAAAGTCAAAATTCATCTAATTGACTTATTTAGACATGGAGAGTGCTTAAGGCAATCTGTTTCTATTTATCTTTGATACAAGGAGTGAGCTATGGTAGCAGAGGTGTTTCTGCCTACTCAAAAAGTACTCGATTTCCCTATTACTGCTTTATGCTTTGAGGATCAGATACAAACAATTCTACGATGGGCGATCGCTCATGAAAGCAGAAGTGTATTTGTAGCAAATGTCCACATGCTCATGGAAGCACATTGGAATCCAGATTTCGCTAACGTACTAAAGAATTCAGATATGGTAACACCTGATGGTATGCCCTTAGTCTGGATGATGCGCCGAATGGGATCTCGTTACCAAGATCGTGTAGCAGGTATGGATATTTTTGTTGAGACATGTCAGTATGCACAAACGCACAATCTGAGTGTTTTCTTTGTCGGTTCACAAACTGAAATTCTTGCCAAAATGCAAGTGAGATTAGGACAAGAATTTCCCAAACTGAAAATAGCTGGAATGGAACCAATACCCTTCCGCCCACTGACGCAAACTGAAGACAAAGTTTTAATCAATAAAATTAATTCCAGTGGTGCGGGTGTAGTCTGGGTATCTCTAGGATGCCCAAAACAAGAAAAATGGATAGCACAACACAAGGGTAAAGTTCGCGCAGTCATGATTGGAGTAGGTGGTGTTTTCCCTGTGTATGCTGGAATTCAGAAACGCGCCCCCCGTCTAATCAGAGACTTAGGTCTAGAATGGCTTTACCGTTGGATTCAAGAACCCCGAAGACTTTGGCGGCGCTATGCAACAACAATTCCAGTGTTCATCTGGTTAGCTGCTAAACAGCTACTATTATCTAGCCGTATTGCTGGAGTTTTCCTGAAAACTACAGTGGAGTGAGTAATTTTTAGTCAATTTTATTCGTGATAATCGATAGATTAATCATATTTAATTCAGGCTTTCAGTTAATCACCCTGTTTATATTTTAGTATGAACTATCCTGAATTAAGTGTGCTTTTAAATCTAAACTTTTGAGAAATTTTTTGCCTTCTTAATTAGAGTAATGATTAATTCTTCATCAAGATTATCTGCTTCTCTGTTCAAATAGCAATTCGCAGTGAAAGAATAATCATAGACATCTCTATCCCTTGTATAGGTAAAGCATGGAATGGAATCACCAAAACAAACATCAAATTTACGACAGAAAGCAGTTAAAGGTGTACTGTGGTCTGCGATTGAGAGTTGGGGAAAACAGGTGGTTTCCTTCGGGGTTTTCTTTTTACTAGCCCGATTACTGGGGCCACAAGCATTTGGGTTAGTGGCTTTATCGGGTATATTTTTAAGCTTTCTGCAAATTTTTGTAGATCAAGGATTTTCGACCGCAATTGTTCAGCGCCAAGACTTAGAGACAGAACATTTAGATACTGCCTTTTGGACTAATTTAGGAGTGAGTGTAGTACTTGCAGCTTTAAGCATCGCCTGTTCTGGTTTAGTTGCCGTATTCTTTAAGGAACCTAAAATTGTACCGATTATTTGCTGGCTATCTTTAAACTTTGTACTTAATGGTCTTAGCAGTGTACAACAAGCCATTCTACAACGTTCACTAGCTTTCAAAAGTTTAGCTATACGTTCCTTGATAGCCGTTGTAGTGGGTGGTGTTGTCGGCATAATTTTAGCATTTTTAGGTTTTGGTGTTTGGAGTTTAGTTGGTCAGTATTTAGCTAATAGTGTGACTCAAGTCATCGCTTTATGGTGGGTTAGTGATTGGCGACCTAGATTTAGATTTTCCCAAAAACACTTCAAAGAATTATTTGCATTTGGGATTAACGTCACAGGAATTAATGTTCTGAACTTTGTTAATCAAAACTCTGATAATTTGTTGATAGGCTATTTTCTCGATTCTGTTGCGTTAGGTTATTACTCTGTGGCTTATCGAATTTTTATGATAGTCACTCAGTTAATGATTTCCGTGATTCAAAAAATAGCAATGCCTGTCTTTTCACGCTTACAGCAAGAACCGGAAAAGATGCGAAAAGCATTTTATAATGCAATTAGTTTTACTAGTCTTGTGGCTTTTCCAGTCTTTATAGGTATTTCAATTTTATCTCCTGATTTAATAGTGGCTATTTTTGGAGAAAAATGGAAAACGAGTGTACCAGTTTTGCAGATATTAACTCTAGTTGGCCCCTTGTATGCGGGTTTTTATTACAATGGTACAGTCATTATGGCTATGGGCAAACCTAGTTGGAATTTAGCACTGTATTGTATTCAGGCAATAGGAAACTTTACGTGCTTTTGGATAGCAGTTCGTTGGGGGATAGTAGCGGTAGCAGCATCTTATGTTTTTCGTGCTTATATTATGTCGCCTATACCCATATTTGTATTGAAAAAATTAATCAATATTAAATTAACAACTTACTTGCAGCAGTATCTCACTCCGTTAGTGGCAACTCTAGCAATGGTTGCTGGCATTTTAGGGATTAAAAGTTTGTTTAATTTAAGTATCAAAAATTTATTCAATTTTCCAGATATAGTTAATTCTTATGCGTTACTTGCCCTTTGTATAGTAGGTGGTTTTTTGATATATACAGGAACTATTACACTAATTGCACCACAACATTTACAACAGATAAGAAATCTCCTGAGTTCATTATTTCCTAAAATGAGTTTAAAAAAATAAATGGTGGTTGATCAGCTAATAGGAGAAAGTAATAAATGTTACGCAGTACATCAAAAAATCAAGAAATATCCAAACTATTTGAAACTGTAGTAGATGGTGGTTATTGTATAGGTTGTGGTGCTTGTGCTGCTGTAGTTGATTCTCCAATCAAGATGAAACTAGATGAGTATGGCAAGCTTTGTGCCACGCTGAATGAGCCAGTCAATCAAACCTATCATCAGATTTCATTGGGAACAGTTTGTCCTTTTTCAAATGAAGGATTAAATGAAGATCAGATTGCTGAGGAAATATTTGGCAAAGATTGTCAGTATCACAACCAAATTGGCTACTATCTGACAACGTATGTAGGTTTTGTCAACGAAAGTGATTTCCGTAAACGTGGTAGTTCCGGTGGTATGGGTAATTGGATTGTTACTCAACTGCTGAGTGAAGGTTTAGTTGATGGAGTTATTCATGTTAAACCCTGTACTCCTTCGCCAACAGATCCCAGATTATTTAAGTACCAAATATCTAAAACTAGAGAAGAGGTAAGTAACGGAGCAAAATCACGATATTACCCAATTGAAATCTCTGAAGTTATACAAATGCTGCGAGAGCAGCCTGGAAGTTATGTAATAGTTGGTGTTCCATGTTTTATTAAAGCTATTCGACTGCTGATGAAGCAAGATCCAATAATTGCTGAACGGATAAAATTTTGTGTGGGGCTAATTTGTGGGCATTTAAAAAGTATTCATTTTGCACAAATGTTTGCTTGGCAAGGTGGAATCAAACCAAGTGATCTTTTAGAGTTTGACTTCCGATACAAGCTTGCTGATAGAGGTGCTAATCAATATGGAATGAAAGCTGTTGGTTTAAAAGATGGTGAAGTGGTTGAATATGTTAGTCCGGTGCGTGATTTATACGGTTGGGACTGGGGACATGGTTTTTTTAAATATAAAGCTTGTGAATATTGTGATGATGTAATTGCGGAAGCAGCCGATATCGTTGTTGGTGATGCTTGGCTACCTCAATATGTTAATGATAGTCAAGGCACAAATGTAGTTGTTGTTCGTAATGTAGTAATCCAAAAATTAATTGAACAAGGAATAAATACAGGTAATCTACAACTTAATGCCATCACAGCAGATGAAGTAGCAAAATCACAATCTTCGGGACTAAATCATCGCAGGGAGGGTTTAGCATACCGGTTATATTTGGCGGACAAACGTGGTGAATGGCGACCAAATAAGCGAGTTAAATCGCAAGTTGGTCACTTGAGTAGACATCTGCAAAAACGACAAGAACTGAGGATCAAATTAGGTGAGGAAAGCCACATTGCTTTTCAAAAAGCCATAAAATCTGGACATTTTTCTGTTTTCCCAAAGAATATGAATTTTTTGGTGTTGCAATATCAATTGACTTACCCATCTACTGTTTTATGGAAGCAATTTATCCAAAAGTGTAAAAAATTTATCAAAAGTTTATTGATTAAGTAAAAAATACTACTAAGGATGGAGTTGAAAATCAGGTGAAAGCAGTTATTACGGGAATTACTGGATTACGTAACCGAGGTGTTGAAGCAATGGTTGTTACCACCATTGAACAGCTACGCCAAAGGCATCCAAAGCTGGCTATGAGTATTCTCACAGAAACCCTTGATTATGATGAAGTCAGGCTGCAACAGTACAACTTAGATTTAATTAGCGATGGTTCTTTAAGACCACTTCATAAACTTCATCGTTGGCGCAACAATTTATCGAAATTCTACAAGCCCATAGCGCCTGCCTACAAAGATATGTTGCGGTTGTTGGATGGTGCATCAGTGGCGATCGCATCTGGTGGCGATATATTTAGCTCTGATTACGGTGTGAACTTTCTCAAAAGACAACTCCAACCCCTAGAATATGCTTTAGATGCTGGTGTACCTGTAGTATTCCTGGCACAATCTATTGGGCCTTTTAAAACTCAAGCAGAAGCAGAAATTTGGCTGAATGTTGCTCGTCGCTCCAAGTTAGTTACTGTCAGAGAAGGATTTTCTTACAAGTATGTAACTAAAGATTTAGGTCTGTCTTCAGATATAGTGAAACATACAGCTGATCCAGCATTTTTGCTCCCGCCAGCACCGCCAGAAATTGTGGCTAACTTGCGGAAGTTGTACAACATCAATCCAGACTTTCCCCTGGTTTCCCTCGGAATTAGTCAAGGTATTTGTCGCTATACTCGTACTGACTACGATCAGCACATCAAAGTTTGGTGTCAAGTAATCAAGATGATTATTGATGAATTTGGGGCGCAGGTACTACTGATTCCGCATGTACATGATTATCGTCCTCACAACGACGATCGCATTCTTGCAGGACAATTGCAGAGATTATTGAACTTCGATCCTCGTGTTCAGTTAGCTGGTGCTGAACATACAGCCTCAGAATTTAAAGGTTTGATCAGTACTTGCGATTTAGTTGTGTCTGAGAGAATGCACGCTGCGATCGCCGGATTATCGAGCGGTGTTTGTACCTTACCCATAGGTTACTCTGTCAAAGCCGAAGGTATTATGACTGATTTACTGGGTGCAGAAATGGTTCACCAAGGATTACTAATATCTGCTCAACAGTTTCTAGATATTGATACAGCTTGCAACACAATTCGTAGTGCTTGGCAACAACGCCAGCAAGTATCTGCTCATTTAAACTCAGTTTTGCCGGAAATCAAACAAAGAACAGCAACGAATTTTGACTTAATCGCACAGATATTAGCTTATTTATGTAGCAAACCTTCATCATTGTAAGAACATCAAGATGAAAGAATTGGAGATAAAACAAGTTCCGCTTGTGGGTGTGATTGTACCTTTGTACAACAAAAGTAAGTATATCGCTAGAGCGATCAACTCTATACTAGAGCAAACATATCAAAACTTTGAAATCATTGTTGTAAATGATGGCTCTACAGACAATGGCCCAGATATTGTCAGCACTTATCAAGATTCCCGCATCCACATCATTCACCAAATTAATAGCGGGCCTGGTGCAGCACGTAACAGAGGTATTGCAGAAAGTAAGGCTCCCTTTCTCTCATTTCTTGATGCTGATGATGAGTGGCTACCAGAATTTTTAGAGAAGTCCATAGAACATCTTCAAGAATATCCTGAGTGTTTGCTGAGTGTAAGTGGACATTTTCGGGGTGAAGAACGTACAAGTTGGCAAGAACATCTTCCTCCTTTTCTGGGAACAGAAGGTGTATGGCGACTGCCAACTGATATGAAACCACAATTAGTGAAATCTGCAATCGACTTCTTTCACTCTGGCGCTGTATTATGCTCACGAAAGATACTGGAAGAGTTTGGTGGTTTCTATAGTAAAGATCGCTGCACTTATGGCGAAGACTCCTATTTATGGATACAAGCAGCATTAAATTACCAAATTTACTTAGATCCAACTCCACTCATGTGGCATCACACCGAAGCATCAGAACTTGGACAAGGACGCAAGGAAGTACGACCACCTTGGCCTAAGCTCACCGATCCAGAGCCTATCAGGAATAACTGTCCCCAGGAATATCGTCCGCTTCTAGAGCATTGTTTAGCATATTACGCACTATTAGCAGCTTATCGCCATATTCATATCGGCGATACTAAAACTGTGAAGGCTCTTTTAGAAAATTTTCCAGTTAGCCAAAGTTTTTATCAAAATTATATTAAACTAAAAATTCGTTCAAGCTTAGTAGAATTATTAAATATATTTTTTGAATTCAAGCGTTGGTTACATAAGATAACAATAGTATCTTAATGACTAACTGCTAATTTTTCATAAAATTGACGAAAATTGCAAGATCAACAATCCATCTGATACGCAGGCTTCATAAATTCATCAATTTGATAAATCTGAAAATAGCTACAATAGCAATTAAGCATGAAATCTATATTCCTCCCTCGCACAAATGATGATAATCCCTACCAAAAAGAGCTAATTAATCACCTCAACAAATTAGGTATTCAAGCAGAATTACCTGATGATTCAACTTCAACAACTTTTTTTTTACCAGCAGTATTTTTTCCGAATAAAGCAGATATAATTCATTTGCATTGGCTCAATCCTTTCTTTGCAGGTTCAAACATCTTAGAAAGAATCCTCAAATTATTATTTTTTATTTTAGAATTAGTTATTTTAAAACTAGTAGGAATCAAAATTATTTGGACTGTACATAATCTGAAAAACCATGAAAATAAAAACATAGTTTTAGATAGTTTATGTAGCAGTTGTGTTGCTAAATTAGCCAATGGTATTATTGCCCATTGTGATAGTGCCAAAGAAGAAGTTATAAAATCTTTTTCCCTAAGTGATCAAGAGAAGATATTTGTTGTTCCACATGGAAACTATATCAATTGTTACGATAATAATATTGAAAAAAGCCTATCCCGAAAAATCTTAAATTTAGATGATTCTGCTTTAGTTTTTCTTTTCTTAGGGATGATTAGACCCTATAAGGGAGTATTGGAACTAATAGATACATTTAAAAATCTAGATAATAAGACCAGTCAATTAGTAATTGCAGGAAAAGTATATCAGAATAGTCCAGAAATGACAGATATGCTTTTACAAAAGATTGATGGTGATCCAAAAATAAAATTCATACCGGGATTTGTTCCCTCCGAGAAAATTCAAATTTATATGAATGCTTGTGATGTAGTTGTCTTTCCCTATCGAGATATTTTAACTTCAGGAGCCGTAATGCTGGCTATGTCTTTTGGTCGAGCCTGTATTGCTCCACGCAAAGGATGTATTGGAGAAGTACTAGATAATTCTGGAGCATTTTTATATGAAATTGATGATGAAAGTGGTTTAATTAAAGCCATGAATTCAGCCTTAAAACAACAATCTCAACTATCAAATATGGGTCAATATAATCGCCAATTAGCAGAAAAATATGACTGGAAAACCATAGCTGAAATCACAGGCAATGTATATGGTCAATGTTGATAACTTTGTAATATTCAAGAGCATATAGTCAATACATAAGTAAATTTTATTTAAAATGTAAAAATAATGAATATATCAAACCAAGAGCAACCAATTGTTAGTGTTATAGTCCCAACATTTAATAGAGCTAATCTTTTACCGCGAGCAATTTCCAGTATTCTCAAACAGACTTTTTCTAATTTTGAACTGATTATCGTTGATGACGGTTCTACAGATAACACTGCTGAAGTGGTTAAAGAATTTACAGACCCGCGAATTATATTTTTACCTTTAGGTAAAAACTATGGTGGTAGCTATGCACGTAATCAAGGTATTAAAGCTGCACGTACAGAACTAATCGCATTTTTAGATAGTGATGATGAATGGCTACCTGATAAATTAGAGTTACAATTAAAACGGTTACAAGATAGTGATGATCCTCTAGCAACTGTTGTTTATTGTCTAGGGTATGAATGTGTAGAAGAACAACGAAAAATGCCTAGTTTAACTCTGTTTGAAGGAGATGTTTTTAATCATTTATTGGAAGGTTGGCTACCTCCTACCACTTCACTCTTTATGGTTAAACGCTCTGCCTTACTAGAAGTTAATGGCTTTGATGAACGTCTACCTAGTTTTCAAGACTATGATTTGTGGTTAAGTCTAGCCGCCGCAAATAACCATTTTTTAGCAGTAAATCAACCACTTATTATCAGATATTTTCATGAGCAGCAAATCAGAGGCAATTTAGTTGCAAAATCCACAGGTCTGGAAATATTTAAAACTAAATGGGGGGAAACTATGAAACAGCGTGTTGGCTACATAGAATATTGGAAATTTATATCCTTAAAAACCTCAATCATTCAGCTAATTCGGGTAGGAAAATCAGTCGAAGACGGCAAAAAAATGCTGGCTTTGAGTTATGTTATTGGTTTATTAAAATATTTACCTTGGTCAGCAAATATGATTATTAAAGCGATAGTATTATCTACATTCGGAAATAATGGATATCGGTCAATATTTCTCTTAAAATCTAGAATTAAACAGTTAATCAAGGGTTCCAAAAAATATCAATATTGATCAAGTTTTCCAGCAATATAATTAACGCATAAAATTAAAGCGATCGCGCAGAGCAAACAAGCTATATTATTTCCTCTAATCAGTTTAGCAACTAATCAAAATTTCATGTTAGATAAAACTCAGGGTATTTCCCATCCTGCCGTTATAATCTTCAGTAGCCTCTTACTTCCTGCTTCTCAAACATTTGTTCGAGATTTATTAGGAGAAGCATTGGAAAATTTTACTCCTTATTACGTAGGTTCGCGTTTTGTCAAAGGATTAACGTTACCTTCAGAACGCGCAATAGTAGTCAACAGAGGGAATTTTCCTGGACAAGTAGTAGAGGCTGCATTTAAATTTTCCGGCGTTGCTCCAAAATTGTATCAAAAACTACAGCAGATCAATCCTGTTTTAATCAATGCCCAATTTGGGTTAAGTGGAGTATTAGCACTTCCATTAGCCCGAAAACTGAAAATTCCTTTACTAGTACACTTTCGAGGCGCTGATGCCACCGTCAAAGAAGAGTATGCCCGTTACGCTTCTGTCAATCATTGGATTTATTATCGTCGTCGGGAAATGCTGAAGCGTGAAGCCCAGATATTTCTTGCTGTATCTAATTTTATTAAAACAAAGCTCATAGAACAGGGGTTTCCAGAGGAAAAAATCATTACACATTACGATGGAATAAACATTCAAAAATTTCAACAAGATGTTTCAATCCCAAGGGAACCTGTAGTTCTGTTTGTGGGGCGTTTAACGGAAAAAAAAGGTTGTGAATACCTGATTAAATCAATGGCAAGAGTCCAATCTATTTTACCTAACACCAAATTAATAATTATCGGAGATGGTAGCCTAAGATCAGAGCTAGAAGCTCTAGCCGCAAAATTATTGAGCAACTATCAGTTTTTGGGAGTACAATCCTCAGACGTAGTTAAAAGTTGGATGAACCGCGCCAAAGTGTTAGCAGCACCAAGCGTTACCGCTAATCAAGGAGATTCTGAAGGATTACCTACTGTTGTTGTTGAGGCGCAAGCTATGGCGCTTCCTGTTGTGAGTACGTTTCATGCTGGTATCCCAGAAGCTGTGATTAACGGAGAAACTGGTTTTTTAGTAGCAGAACGAGATATTGATGGACTAGCTGAATATATTTTGGCTCTCTTAAAAGATAATGAAAAATGGCATTACTTTAGTGTCAAGGCAAGAGAACATATAACCAAAAATTTTGATAATTCCAAACAAATCAAAGTTTTAGAAGGTATTTATAGCAGTTGTTTAGCCACAAGAATTTAGATACATTTTTGATATTTGATATCAGGCAATAATCACGCCCACTTTTCTGCAAAAAATCATAAATTTTGTATATTCATAAATAAAGTTACTTAAACAAATATCTCATTTACCTTAATAAAATTTTGAGCAAAGAATTATGACTAATAAAACACAACTAACAATTTTAGTAAATAGCACAGACAGTTTTGAAGATTGTTGGCAGCCTTTTTTTAAGCTTTTTTCTATTTATTGGCCAAATTGTCCATATCCTATTATCCTCAATACAGAGACAAAAACCTTTTCTTATCCAGGCTTAAATATTCAGTGTTCGCAAGTTGGGCTAGATGAATCAACAGCTAAATTAAGTTGGAGTGATTGTTTAATTCGGTGTTTAGATAAAATTAATACAAAATATGTACTGTATTTACAAGAAGACTATTTTCTCAAGGATTATGTCAATACGGATCTGATTGATCAATTTCTCCAAATTATGGATCATGAAGAGTGCGCTCATATTCGGTTAATGGAAATTGTTGGTAACAAAAACGAACCATATAATAAATTGTCTAAATACCCTTTACTCTGGGAGTTGCGGCAAAAATGTAACTATCGTATAAGTTTGCAAGCGGGTATTTGGGTCAAAGATAGACTGAAGTTTTATTTAAAACCAGAAGAGTCTGGTTGGGAATTTGAACGCTGGGGTTCGATTAGAGCTAGTAAGGAAACCGATAAATTTTACTGCCAAAGTCTTGATTACTTTAATCGTCAAAATAAATTTATTATTCCCTATAGTTTAACAGGAATTGTTAAAGGTAAGTGGTTAGAAGAAGCTGTGGTTGATTTGTTTAAACAACACAATATTGATGTTGATTACTCAGTTCGTGGTTTTTACCGTTTAAATCAAAGACAACAATTGATCCAAACAATCAGAAAAGCTGGACGTAAATTGTTTGTGGAAATTTTTTCCTAACTTGAGCATTCTGTAAAGGTAGTAATTGATACTACTCTCAATAAATAAAAAAATCGGCGTTGCTGATTGAGGGGATGATTTTTGTCTCACGCAAAGCCGCAAAGAGCAAGAGGTTGAAAATTAGAATTTTATGATTTCATCCCGCATTTATGCAACGCCAAAAAATCAATTAACAAGATGCAAAGATTTTCTCAGGGGAGTCATTAATTCATGAAAGTTCTTGTGTCTGCCTACGCATGTAGACCAAATATGGGTTCCGATCCTGGTATCGGCTGGAATACGATTAACGAACTAGCAAAAAAACATCAAGTCTGGGTTTTAACCCGTAAAGATAACTATCCGTTTATAGAAGCTGAAATCCAACAAAAATCAAGATCTGGATTAGAATTTATCTACTTTGACTTACTTGGTGCCGATCGCTGGAAAAAAGGTTCTGGACTAATCATCTATTTGCACTATTACCTGTGGCAAATACAAGCATATTTTGTGGGACGAAAGCTACATCATAATATTGATTTTGATATAGTTCACCATGTATCTTATGTAACGTATAACTATCCAAGCTTTTTATCTTTGTTACCAATTCCTTTTATCTGGGGGCCCGTTGGGGGTGGAGAATCTGCACCGAAGACTTTTTGGCAAAATTTCCATTTGCGGGGCAAAATTTACGAACTATTAAGAAACTTGATGCGTTGGACTAGAGAACATGATCCCTTTGTGCGTCTGACAGCCAAGAGAAGCATTTTAGCCTGGGGAATGACTCAGGATACAGCAGTCAAATTAAAAAACTTAGGTGCTGACAATGTAAGAGTTTTTTCTCCTATAGGTTTACCCCAGCAGGAGATAGATATCCTTTCTCAATCTTTAGTACCCAAAACTTCCCCAGTGATATTCATCAGTATTGGTAGGTTGTTACACTGGAAAGGTTTCTATTTAGGTTTGAAAGCTTTTGCCCAAGCAAATCTTACAGATGCTGAATATTGGATTATTGGAGATGGGCCAGAACTGAAATATCTGCAAGCTCTGGCGGAAAAATTGGGTATTACGCAGCAAGTTAAGTTTTGGGGTAAGCTGCCAAGAGAGAAAATTTTTCAATTATTAGGAGAATCTCATGTGCTAGTTCATCCAAGTTTACATGAGTCAGGTGGATTCGTCTGTATGGAAGCAATGGCAGCAGGTAGACCAGTCATTTGCCTTGATTTAGGGGGGCCTGCTTTGCAGGTGACGGAAGATACGGGTTTTAAGGTTTCTGCTCATACTCCCGAACAAACTGTGCGTGACTTAGCAACAGCAATGACTTGTTTAGCTCAGGATGCCGAATTACGTTTGCGTATGGGAAACTTAGCTCGCAAGCTGGCAAGAGAAAACTTTTCTTGGGAGGCAAAAGGTCAGACTTTAGCTCAAACTTACGAAGAAATTTTGAGTTCTCCAAAAAGTTTGACATCTTCAAGTGCGATTCAGCTTTGAATTTCTAAATTATGCAGATTTTAAGTATTCACAACAACTATCAAATTCGTGGCGGCGAAGATGAATCTCGTGAGGCTGAAGAAAAACTATTACGAGAAATGGGTCATGAAGTTGATGTTTATCAAGAACACAATGACCGAGTTCCATCTATTGGCGCTGTCCCGATGGCATTGAGATCTATTTGGTCTAAAGAATCTTACAACATAGTCAAACAAAAACTTCAGCGCTCAAACTGTGACATTGTTCATATTCAGAATTTTTTCCCATTAATTTCTCCTTCGGTTCACTATGCTGCCAAGTCAGAAGGTGTGCCTGTCGTTCAAACTTTGCGTAATTATCGTCTATTGTGTCCCAATGGCTTATTTTTCCGTGATGGCCTAGTCTGCGAAGATTGTATGGGGAAGTTTGTCCCTTATCCTGGGGTTTTGCATGGTTGCTATCGAGACAACCGTCCAGCAACGATCGCTGTAGCAACTATGCTAACTGCTCATCGGGCTATGCGTACTTGGCTGGAAATGGTAGATATATACATTTCTTTAACTGAGTTTGCCCGACAAAAATTTATTACGGGAGGTTTCCCAGCGGAAAAAATTGTCGTCAAGCCTAACTTCGTGCATCCAGATCCTGGGATTGGAGATGGTGCGGGTGGTTATGCGCTGTTTGTCGGCAGGCTATCTGTAGAAAAAGGATTAGATACTTTACTGACTGCTTGGAATTATCTGGAAGGGAAAGTTCCTTTGAAAATTATTGGGGAAGGGCCTTTAGCAGATCAGGTGGTGGAATCAGTAAAGAAATTACCTAACGTAGAATGGCTAGGGCGTAAACCAATGTCTGAAGTGCATAAATTGATGGGAGAAGCGATGTTTGTAGTTTTTCCGTCCAAATGGTACGAAACTTTTGGTCGAGTAGCGGTTGAGGCATTTGCTAAGGGTACCCCAGTAATTGCTGCTAATATTGGAGCGATCGCAGAATTGGTAGACTCTGGACGTACTGGATTGCTTTTTTCACCTGGCAACCCAGAAGATTTAGCAACTAAAGTACAGTGGGCTATGGCTCATCAAGAACTACTAGCTCAAATGCGTCAAGAAGCTAGGAATGAATTTGAATCTAAGTACACAGCGCAACAAAACTATTATCGGATGATGGAAATTTATGAGTTAGCTACTAATCGTAGTCTGTTAAAAATTTGATGAATTTACCTATATAAAAATTACTGTTATTTTAACCCTAGACAAAAATATTTCTGCCATTCAATTTATATCTAAATTGTTTTCCTCTCCCAACCTTAACAAATAACAGTTAAAGCAGCTTATGCTCAATAAACCAAGTATTTATCTGAAAAGTGATACAGAAAAATCCACCATAGCTGATAAATTTCTCAACTGGTATAGTTGGGTGCTTTTGGGATATGCTTTGTGTGGACGAGGATTTTCTTACTTCGGAGTTGGGCCTTTTTATATCGGTGAAATTACTCTTGTTTTCGGATTGTTCACGTTAAGTATAAACAAGTCTATCCCAAAAATTCTTAAGCTACCTCATACTTGGTTTTTAATTATATTTATGGTGTGGTGTTGTATCAATACCATACCTTATTTTCCTATATATGGCTTGGACTGCATACGTGACGCTGCATTATGGTACTACATATCTTTTGCTCTGATAGTTGCAACCTTACTACTTGGTAAACCACAGCGCTTTTTGTTTATGGTTGCCCAGTATGAGCGTTTTTGCAGAATTTTTATTATTCTTCTGCCATTTTTTTGGTTAATAGCTAGAACACTACCACTACCCAGTTTACCTGGTGCTGGAGCTAAAATTATCTCTCCCAAAACAGCAGATGCCATGACTCATTTGTCTGGAATTACTGCCTTTTTTGTTGGGTCTAGTCTACTAGATGTTCAACCATTATTATTTACTTTTATGTTTTTTGTTAACTTGGGGGTAGTAGCTCTAAATGCAAATCGTTCAGGAACAATCGCTTTTCTCAATGCTTTTTTTGTAGTTGGACTTGCAAAGTATAAAAGTAGTAAAATTTGGCGTATAGTAACTATTATAATTTTGATTGTTTTATTAGCTGGAATTATCAAACCAGAAATATTTGAACCATTAATCAACAAAATTTTAAGCATTTTTATTGATAATAATGAAAGGCAAGGTTCAAAAGAATATCGCTTAGAATGGTGGACTTATTTAATTAAAAGCACTATCTCAGATCATTTTTGGACTGGTCGTGGTTTTGGGTTCAACTTGGGTGCTGGTACTGGTTTTGACCCAGTAGGCGGTGGTATTGTGCGTAGTCCCCATAATGGGCATATTACAGTACTTTCTCGTACGGGTGTTCCTGGTTTTGTTCTTTGGTTATTAATTCAATTAAGTTGGGCTGGTAACATACTAGCTAAATATTTGCAGTGTAGAAGAAAGGGAGAAACAAAATGGGCTGGCATATTTTTAACTTTACTTGCTTACTGGGTAGCTAGTATGACTGTCACATCATTTGAAGTGATTATTGAAGGCCCTACAGGCGCTATTTGGCTATGGACAATGTATGGGATTGGTTTAGCCGCAATGCAAATATACAAACGTTATCCTCAACTTCTTGAGACAGAAATTGACTCCGGACAATGAGTAACTCGTCGCAATATTTAAGAAATTTATGTGTTAGAGATATTTCTACTTTAAGTTACTTAAATATTACTAAATGTAACTTTTTACACACTATTAATCCCGAATTAATGCTGCACGCAACTGAATAATTATGAAAATTCTGATTTCTGCATACGCCTGTGAACCAGGTCAAGGTTCTGAACCAGGAGTAGGTTGGAATTTTATTCGAGAAATGAGCAAATATCATCATATCTGGGTTTTAACTTCTAACTGTCACCGCCCAGGAATTGAAGCTGAATTAGCCCGCCAGCCACAACCCAAACTCAATTTTATTTATCTAGATCCTTTTAGTTTAATTATAGATTGGAGCCAGAAGGGAAAAATTACCCAAAAATGGGTATATATTCATTACTATCTATGGCAAATTAAGGCTTATTTTATCGGGCGATCGCTCCATCATAAAATTTTATTTGATATTGTGCATCATGTAACTTATGTCAAATATACTAGTCCGAGTTTTCTTTGTTTATTACCAATTCCTTTTATCTGGGGGCCTGTTGGCGGAGGAGAATTAACTCCCAAAAGTTTTTGGCAAAGTTTAAATTTTCGCAGCAAAATATATGAGTTTATCAGAAACACAGCTTGCTTTGTGGGAGAATGTGATCCTTTTGTCCATTTAACAGCAAAACGTAGTATTCTAGCTTGGGCAACAACTGAGGATACAGCTAAAAGGCTCCAATACTTAGGGGCAAAAAATGTTCAAATATATTCTCAACTTGGTATATCGCCGGAAGAATTAGCGAGTTTTGCAGATACCTCTCCACCTCATAAATCTATTATCAGGTTTATCAGCGTGGGTAGACTGTTGCATTGGAAAGGATTTCATCTAGGATTATTAGCATTTGCGAAAGCAAACATATCTAATTCCGAGTATTGGTTTGTTGGAGAAGGATCGGAGCGAAAACATCTGGAAAAAATCACCCACGAACTAGGCATTTATCAACAAGTAAAATTTTGGGGTAGTTTGTCTCGTAACGACACTTTAAGTAAAATAAGACACTCCCAAGTACTAGTTCACCCAAGTTTACATGACTCTGGGGGATTAGTCTGTTTAGAAGCTATGTCTGTAGGTTTACCAGTTATTTGCTTAAATTTAGGAGGGCCAGCACTTCAGGTTACTGAAGAAACTGGTTTTAAAATTCAGGCCAACACACCAATACAAACAGTCAACGACATCGCTCAAGCAATGATATCTTTGGTTGCAGAGCCGAAATTGAGATTAAAGATGGGTGAGGCTGGTAAAAATAGAGTTAGAGATGTTTTTAGTTGGGAATTTAAAGGGTTGTTTGTGGCTCAATGTTATGGAGAAGTTTACAGTCAAAGATAGCTAGATTTTCCCTAATTGCTATTCCCCGTTTTTATAGACTATTCATATAAAAATAAAGTTCAGATAAATTTTTATTAGTGTATCCCTCATAACCAAAATTACCACACCTTAACTGAATAGTATTAATTTATATCCAACAGTTCAAAAAAAGCATGAAGCTGTTAATGTTACACAATCGCTATCGATTAAGCGGTGGTGAAGATAAAGTAGTTCAGGCAGAAAAAAGCCTATTAGAAGCTAATGGGCATAATGTGATTTTATTGGAAGAAAATAACCTGAATATAGTTAATATTTGGGATACATTGGCAGCAGCTGGGGGAGCCATATATTCACTTGCATCTAAACACCGAGTTCAAGCGGAGATTACGCGTTGTTCTCCTGAGATAGTTCATGTACATAATTTTTTTCCTTTACTATCTCCTGCTGTCTATGATGCTTGTTATGGTGCTGGAGTACCTGTTATTCAAACACTGCATAACTATCGCCTTGCTTGTCCTAAAGCAATGCCATTTCGAGATGGCAAAATTTGTGAAGATTGTATTGGTACATTAATACCTTGGTCTAGTGTGGTGCATGGCTGTTATCGCAACTCTCATATTCAAAGTTCTGTTGTAGCAGCAATGACTACATGGCATAAATTAACAGGTACTTGGCATAAGAGAGTCAACGGTTATATTGTTTTGACTCAATTTCAAAAAGAAAAAATGATTCAAGCTGGACTACCAGCAGAAAAAATTTATATTAAACCAAATTTTGTTTTTCATCCAAATACTACGAAGCCTAATAATCAGCGTGATGATTACTTGCTGTTCGTTGGTAGACTATCAGAAGAAAAAGGAGTTTCTGTTCTGATTGATGCTTATATCCATAACAATATATCTACACCATTAAAAATTGTCGGAGATGGCCCACTACGTCAATTATTACAGAAACAAGTTCAACAAGCAGGCTATGCAAACTTAATTAAATTTTTAGGATATCAAGATAAATCAATAGTTATGGAACTAATGAAAAAAGCTAAGTTTTTAGTTCTTCCGTCTATTTGGTATGAAGGTTTTCCATTAACAATCGTGGAAGCCTTTGCTTCTAATTTACCTGTAATAGTTTCCCGATTAGGGAGTATGGCAGAAATTGTTGAAGATCAAGTAAGTGGATTACACTTTGAAGCTGGCAATTCACAAGATTTAGCAGCTAAAATACAATGGGCAATTAATCATCCTAAATTTATGAATGATTATGGTAATAATGCTCGTTTTATTTATGAATCTAAATATTCTTCAGGGGTAAATTATAAGCAATTAATGTCTATTTACAACCAGTTTATTTAAAAGGTAATTTCTCGTTTAATATAGTTTTTACTTAGGTTCTATTTTGATTAAAAAAAATCATCCTGACTGGTCGAACAAAATAGTACAAAAATGACAAAGCCTTGGGTAAAAGTATAAAACTTTTATCAGCGATGGTGGGAACAATCATCTGTTCATAGCAATATGTTATCTTGTCCCAAGGATTTTCTATCAAATTTAAATGAAATAGGACGGATTTTAATTGACTGTGTGGTGCAGTATTTGGCAGATTACAAGTAAGTTCAATAATAATTTCAGAAGTTATATTTTTGACTAATGAGTTACCTTCTATCTTTTGTAAAATAAATTCAGGAAGTTGAGCATCTAAAACATCATGAGCAAGAGAAAGTCCTAGTAACAGCATTCGTGTCATTTTTAGCTTTATGGCAAGCTGCCAAATCTTTTCCCAATTCGCATCAGGATGGGTACGTAATACTTCAGCCAAGTCACATATTCTATTCAGCCATAGCCAACAATCTTTCCCTCCTTGTGAACAGAGAATAATGATCAGATTTTCCGCTGAAAAGCCGAGTATTTCTTTATCAGTAAAAGAGATTAATTTGGTATCTTTCCATATCCATTCTGAACTGTATGGTACTGAAAATTTCTTGGATAACACTCCTTGATGAACATCTAAAGTAACTTGCTCTTGCCGATTAATTAAATGTAATTCCCAATGAGAACGTAAATAAGCTTCTTGATCGGGAATAGTGAGAGATTTAAGATAAGCGGCTTCTTGTTCACTACTATCTGCATAAGGCTCAAATCCTTTATCCATTAAAACTTGTTTAGTTTTAATAAAGTCTTCTCTATGTACTAGCAGATCCAAATCTCCAAAAGATCTACGTGAGATATCTCCGTAGGCTGTAATAGCTAAAATAGGCCCTTTAAAAGGAATTACAGGAATGTTATGTTCAGCGAAAATATTTAATATATTGAAAAGTTTACTAGCCATTAACAGACTATTCTGTGTATTAAGGTAATAATATTTTTGTAGTGAACTAAGGATATTACTAGGAATAGATTGAGTATCTATTTTACTAAGATTAATAAATAACAGGGGTAAAACTTTGTGGTAAGCAGCAATTTCTATGAGATATTGCCAGTTAATTTGCGCTTGTTGTAACAAAGTTTGGATTGTTATAGAAATTTTTTCGTCTATATAAGTGCGAGAACAGCAAATTAATAATTCTATTTCAGGAGTTATAATATTCTGCTGAAGATGTACTTTTTCTAAAAATACTTTGCTCATATATTAAATATTCAAATAATCAGGATATGATTTTATCACACATATCAATATTTAAAGCATATTGATAAAGTAAATGTTAAGTTAAGTGTGTTTTGTCCATGAAAGTATTTGATATGGAACTTACGCACAAGTCACGGAATATCGAACCACAGAGGCACAGAGTTCACTGAGAAATAGAAATTTCAGAGATATTTTGCGTAAATCCTGTGATAGTTTTGTTGATTTAACTAAATTTTAGAAAAAAAATAGCTAGAGTAAATCTAGCTAAAGCGTTGATGATTTAAATGTCATTTCATTCATCAGACCTTTGTTGATGATTGACTAACTTAGTTTGGGGAATTTACAAAGGCTATCGTTTCAATTACTGACTGCGAAGAGTAATGAGATCCAAACTTTCTACTTTAGGAATAGTAACTGTTCCTTTACGCATCAAAGCAGTGCCAATGTAGACGTTATTCACATTGCTGTTAGAACGATACATTTTCATCTTGATGTCTCCAGTTTGAGCTAGTTCTTCTACAAACACCGTGACAGCAAAAGTTTCTGCTTGACGACCAGATTGTGCGTCACTGACCAATGTACCTTCTGGATAACCGAAACCAGCAGGTAGAGCAAAGAAAAATTTGTCAGAAGTGTAATTACTTATTCCTATTCCCCAAGAACCGTTAGGGTTTTTTGCACTAGCTACAGTAATTCGCGGTTTTTTACCTGAAGACCATCTCATCTCATTCTCTAGTGAGCTATAGCTTTTGCGGAATACGGCTCCGACATCAAAGGTTCGAGTTAGTTGCTTGAAGTAATGATATTTTTGGAACAACTGATATTGAAATGGGCTGATAGTGTAAGGAATTATTCGTGTAGAGTTATCTTCGGTATGTGATGGTGCATGTCCAATAAACCAAATCCAGTGAGTAACCCGATTATTCATATCATTGAGAAAGCGGGAAGCCGCAGAAGCGGCTATAAGAGCATTCCCGGGTTCTTCTGGGCCATTGGTACCAGCTTCTGTCATCCAATATTCTTTATCTGTTCCTTCGATTTGTGAGACTATCCAAGATGCGGCGGCCATATTGTAGGAATGGGTAGAAATTGCCGCCAGTGCTTTCCAGGCTTCGGAGTCATTTTTGATGGCTTTGATAATGCGGACAGCGATACTATCAGCATTAGCCAACTCAGGTGTAATTATTTTGACATCTTGTAAATTACGATTATCTAACTCTTGGCGCAGAGCCTTAACTATTACAGGCCATTGAGAATCTTTGAATCTGATTGAATTATCATTAGGCTCGTTTAATATGCCTGTAGCATGAAGTTTAACTCCATATTCCTGCTTCATTCGAGATATGAAGTTGGCTAAAAGAGCAGCATAATTGAATATTTCAGTATCTTTAATGTAGATACTATCTTCAGACTTCATATAGGATGGTAAAGCACCAGGGGCTAACAGCAGTGTAGTACATCCATTTGCTAAGGCATCAGCAATAAATCCTGATTTTACGTAAGGATTTACGAACACAGGCATGTTTTCTACACCGGGTTGAGGTGCATATTTATTTCCGTCGAACCATAGCCTGACAATCTTGAATTTGGCATCATTGCACAGCAGTTTTTGCAGTGTATTTTTTTGTGATTGTGTTAGCTTTCCATATCCATTACTGCCAGCAATAGTTGAGCTAAATCCTAATCCTTGGAATGCTTGCTTTGCTCCTGATTTAACTGTGATGTTAATAGGAGTAATTGCTAATGCACTAGATAATGGTTGTGCCAAAAATGCAGCAGAGGCGACTAAAGAACACAAAAAAGAATTACGTTTATTCATGAAACATCCTGAACTGATTAGGGAACACTAAACTCTTTCAATTTCTCGATATCCGAGAAATTGCGTAAATAGGGCTGAGATCATAATGTGATTTAGGTTAACTTAATATTTGCGTGATTGGTACTAGAAAAAACTCGTAACTATTGTTAAGAAAAGGAGATGTTACGTATCATAAGAAACTCGTAATTCTACGTAATATTTAAATTTAATCAGAAAATACTTAATTTTATTTAATTGTCAAAGCACTGTATAGCAGTGTTTTGCATACTTAATCTATTATTTTCAATTTCTATGTAACTTGTAACACCAATCATATCAAGCTTGATTTTTTTGGGTATATTCTAGGAAAAATAAATTGTAGTATTTTAAATAAGCATTTTTATTTTGCCGTATAAAAATACCTATCTCTCTTCGTGCAGGTTTGGGAAACAATAGGATTTCCAGGAGGGTAGATTTGATATAGCTATCCTAAATGAGTTGTGAAACTACTTGTTGAGGTAGGGAATAGGAAACACAAAAGAAGGATTTAAGAATGTTATGTATGGGAATATAAATTTTTTTGTCTAGTAAAACAACATTGATAAATTTGTAATCTAATTTTTTATTATTTACTAAGATTTGTAAGCGTAAATTTGTTAATTTATTCCCTTTTAATTTTGTTTTATTACTGTTAAGCGATCGCCTGAAAATTGCTTACCAGTAAGAAGATTGATCACAGTGTTCCAGTCGCAAAACGAAAAAAAGGCTTGCCACCAAAAATTAGTAGCAGCCAGATGTTGGGAATTGATATCAGAATTTATCTATGCAATTCTTAGGCTTGTGTGTTGTTGTAGGTGGCTACAGCGGCTCTGAGATTACCTTGGTGTTCTGATAAAAGCCGATCGCCTGCTGCTTTTTCTAAACCAGTCCAGTGCATTAATAAAGCCAGCTTCACCCATTTACCGCTACGTTCAAGCAGTACACTTGCAGTTTCCCGACTTAAACCAGTAAGGTCTTGCAGAATTCGCAAAGCGCGATCGCGGAGTTTTTGATTTGTGACTGCTACATCCACCATCCGATTGCCGTAAACTTTGCCTAGCTTTACCATCACCCCAGTGGACAAAATATTTAAAGTCAGCTTTGTAACTGTACCAGCTTTTAAGCGAGTTGAACCAGCTAATACCTCTGGCCCAGTTAACAGACGAATATCAATATCAACATCGATACTAACTTGTGCTTTTGGTACACAGGCAATAAATATAGTTACGGCTCCCCGTTGACGAGCAGCGCTCAACGCTCCATGCACAAAAGGAGTTGTCCCACCAGCCGTAATCCCAACCACCACATCTAATTGAGTAATTTGTCTTTGAGCGATCGCAGCTTCTCCATCTTGGGCGCGGTCTTCTAAATCCTCAGAACTACGTACCAGTGCGCCAGCACCACCAGCAATGATTCCCTGTACTAGTTCTGGAGGTGTACAAAAAGTAGGGGGACATTCAGCCGCATCTAACACCCCTAACCTACCGCTTGTACCTGCACCTACATAAAATAAGCGTCCGCCTTGGTGCAAACGCTCTGCTGTTCGTTCAATGGCTTGAGCTAATTCAATTTTCGCTGCGGCTACTGCTGCTACGGCTTTTTGGTCTTCGCTATTAAACAGTTCTACTAATTCTAAAGCACTAAGTTGATCTAAGTTGAGACTAAGAGGATTTACCTGCTCAGTCAGAAGATGCCCGCGTTCCTGTAAATCTGCCATTGTTTCTGCTTCCTGTGTCATTTGTTATTTGTCCTCTGTCATTAGTCATTTGTCAAAAAACAAAGGTGGATGAGTGTAAATAAAACCCTAATAATCTATGTCTTGATTTCACGCGTTGCTTCTTTAACTTACACCCCTACCCCCTTATACCCTTACACCCACCTCAAGAGTTACCAATGACTAATGACTAATAACCAATGACCGAAAAATTTGAGATTTTGGATGGGGAATTTTCGGTACAAGCCCCACCTCTTCAGGGCGGAATTAATTCAAAATACTCACTGCACTGCGTACGCTTCCCTAACGCCAATCTAAAATCCGACGCTCGACGACTCGCTAACGCTGCGCTATCAAGCTCCACCCTAAAGTGTGGAATCAATCCAAAATCCAAAATTGATTGACTAATTACAACAATCCTTCTAGTTTGCGGCGAATATTTTCGAGTTCCGAGTCAGAAAATTCTGTTTCCGCTGCTCGTGGGACTTGTTCAGAGTCGAAGGTACTGTCATCGTTGTCGGTATCTATTTGCCAGTCAGTTTCTTCTACGTTCAGTTCTGGGGGAAGAATTAAATCACTATTTTTCGGTACAATTTCCCAATCATAACCGGCACTGTCGCAAAATTCCTTAATTTCTTCCGCATCGATCGCTTCGACTGTAGGTGTGGCGAAATCCTGCGCTTCTAACATCAGGGCAAAGCGGAGAGCATCGTCTTCTGATTCAAACATGAGAATTTTATTGCGATCGCCAACTCTAACCGTGTGAATCCCTTCGTTTTCTGTGTGAGCATTAAAAATTAAAACAAATATACGCATCGGTGTAATCATCTTTGAAATCTGAAGTGTGTAGACGCTTGAGCGTCTTGCCGCAGGCTAGGATGAAGTATGAAATAAATTGTTTTCAGTCTTTAACTTTCAATCCTCATCCTTTATACTTTTTTATTTAATCATCTCCTTGTTGCCATGCCCATCAAAACCAAAAAGAGGGATTTTTGGCTAAATTATCGCAAAATAATTAGGCTTTTAAGTTTATTGTTGTATTTTGTGGTCAGTCTGTTATGTGTACTAGGTTCGCCTGTGTTGGCAGTGTTACCTCATAATATCTACACTGCTCCTTTATTGACGAATGCCACCATTACTGATCCACCTTTAGAACAAGGCAAAATTTTCTATGATGCTGGGCGTTTTAGTGAAGCAGTGCAAGTATTACAACAAGCAGCACAAGCATATAGACAGACAGGAGATAAACTTAAACTAGCTACTACCCTCAGCAATTTATCCTTGGCTTACCAGCAATTAGGCGAACTTACAAAGGCACAGCAAGCAATTAATGAAAGCTTGAAATTGCTGGAAGACCGCCAAAATTCACAAATATTAGCCCAATCACTAGAAATTCAAGGTCGTCTACAACTGGCGATAGGAAAGGCAGAGACAGCTTTAGTTAGTTGGCAGCAAACTGAGAAAATTTATCAGCAAACCCATAATTATAGTGGTTTGGTGCGATCGCAAATCAATCAAGCACAAGCTTGGCGGACTCAAGGTTTTTACCGTCGCGCCATCCAAATACTAGAGGTAGTCAATCAACAATTGCAATCACAACCAGATTCTCTTGAAAAAGCAGTCGGGTTGCGATCGCTAGGGAATGCGTTGTTAATATCGGGAAGTTTGCCAAAATCTCAAGAAATTTTAAAACAAAGTTTAGCGATCGCGCAAAGTTTAGAATCTGATCATGATATGGCAGCTAGTTTGTTTAGTTTGGGCAATAATGCACGCAAACAACAGCAAACACCAGCAGCAATCGCATATTATCAACAAGCTATCAAACTATCTTCTTCACCTTTAGCAAAAATCTCAGCACAGCTTAATTACCTGAGTCTGTTAATTGAAGGTCAACAATTAACCGAGGCCGAGTCTTTATTACCGATTATTCAATCTCAACTTAACCAACTTTCCCCCAGTCGCACTGCTATTTACTCCCAGATTAATTACGCCCAAAGCTTGATAAAACTGGAAATGGCAAATCGACAAAAAAACTCTGCTCCTGATTCGCAACTGCCAAATCTGCGAAAAATTGCTCAAATTTTGGCTAATACAGTCAAAGAAGCTCACAGTTTAGGCGATCGCCGTGCCGAAGCCAATGCACTTTTGAGTTTGGGTAACTTGTACGAACAAACTAAACAGTGGTCAGAGGCTACAAATCTGACGCAGCAGGGGTTAATTTTAGCACAGGCTACTATTACACCAGATATTGCCTATCGCTTGCAGTGGCAATTAGGCAGATTACTTTGGCAACAAAAATATTTTCCCGGTGCGATCGCGGCTTATGATGCAGCGGTGGAAACTCTTAAGTCTCTGCGTAGAGATTTAGCAACCATTAATCAAGACGTACAATTTAATTTTCGAGATAGCGTTGAACCCATTTATCGCCAATCAGTAGAGTTACTGTTGCAATCTCAAGCAGAACAACCAAATACGAAAATTTTAGATCAAGCACGTCAACGAATCGAAGCTTTGCAATTGGCAGAATTAGATAACTTCTTCCAAGAAGCTTGTTTAGAAGGTAAAAACGTCATCCTGGATCAAGTGGCTGATCAGGAAAATCCCAATACTGCTATTTTTTCAACTGCTGCTATTTTTTATCCGATCATTCTCCCTACACAACTTCAAGTAATTGTCAAGCTACCTAAACAACCTCTACAACTTTACAGCACAAATATTACCCAAGAAGAAGTAGAAACTGTTGTTAGCAAACTCAGAAAAGTCTTGGTGAATCCGACTGCTACCAACGCCGTCAAAATTCAATCACAAGCTGTTTACAACTGGCTGCTTAAACCTATTGAATCGAAGTTATCAGCCACAAAAGTTGATACTCTTGTATTTGTGCTGGATGGTGTATTGCGTAACATCCCAATAGCATCTCTCTACGATGGTCAAAAATTCTTAATTGAGAAATATGCGATCGCCTTAAGTGTTGGTTTACAACTGCAAAATCCTCAGCCTTTAGTACAACAGCAACTCAAAGCTTTAATTGCTGGGTTAACGCAGCCTCCACCAGACTTTCCTAACTTTGCACCATTACCTGCAATTAAGTTAGAAGTTAAGTCTATTTCCAACGCTGGAGTTGCTACAACTAATCTGTTAGATCAGCAATTCACCAGCACAGCCCTAGAAAAACAAGTCAACTCATTTCCTTTTAATGTGGTACATTTAGCCACTCACGGCCAGTTTAGTTCCCGTGCTGAGGAAACTTTCATTTTAGCTGCCGATGGGCCTATTAATGTTAAGCAATTTGATAGCTTACTCCGCAGTCGAGATGAAACTCAAGCACAAGCAGTAGAACTTTTAGTCTTGAGTGCTTGTCAAACCGCAACCGGAGACAAACGCGCCGCGTTAGGACTCGCAGGGACAGCCATCAGAGCCGGTGCGCGTAGTACTTTGGCTTCTCTGTGGCAAATTGATGATGAATCTACAGCTTTATTTGTTGGTGAATTTTATCAAGAGCTAAAAAAAGGAAACATCAGCAAAGCTCAAGCTCTCCGTCTTGCTCAACTAAAAATCTTGCAACACCCCAATTACAGAGCGCCTAGTTTTTGGTCTGCTTATGTATTAATTGGTAATTGGTTGTAATCCTGGTACTAGTTAATGACAAATAAATTAAATGTTGACTATTGACTATTAACAAAAAAGAGGTCTCTTTTGACCTCTTGGGAACTCCCTACAATAAAGTTCTCTTTGTATAGATGAATTAGGACAGCCCAGCGTTGGTACCTTGCTTGCCAGTTGCCAGTTCCACTTTAACGATTTTGCCACCCATTTTTTGAATCCGTTGCTGTTCGCGGAACCAATTTTCGTAGGGAACCAATTTGGTGAAATAGGTATTTTGTAGTTCGCGTTGAGTACGAATACGGGTTTGGCTTGGAACGCAAGCAGTAATTTTAAACAACCGCGCCATGTGATGAATCTCCTGTGGTGAGTGTGAAAACTTTTTTTATCTCAAAATGAAGCGGGAGTATATTTTTTAGACAAATCTTTAATTAATCTCTCCAAGGCTGGAAATCAAACATCAATACTAGACCACTAACACTCACCATGATTTATACAATTAAGATAAGCGACAAGACGTTCTAGCACTCACAGTTGATTTCCAGACCTTAATAAAGCTGCACCTAATTACTCAGATGCGACTAGCTCTTAGCTCAAGCCAGAGGAGATGTAGTCTAAGTAAACGCCCATTTCTTTACCAGCGTCGGGGCCGACTAAGCTGGCGGTTACTTCTTTGATTGCTTGGATAGCTTGTACTGTAGCGCCTACGGGTACACCCAAGGAGTTGTAGGTTTCTTTCAAACCGTTCAATACACGCTCATCCAGGATGGAAGGATCGCCAGCCAGCATAGCGTAGGTAGCATAGCGGAGGTAGTAATCCAAGTCACGGATACAAGCAGCGTAACGACGGGTGGTGTACATGTTACCACCGGGACGGGTGATATCAGAGTACAACAAAGACTTAGCAACAGCTTCTTTAACGATCGCAGCTGCGTTAGCGCTGATGGTGGTAGCTGCACGAACGCGCAGTTCACCTGTAGAGAAGTAAGCTTTGAGTTTTTCTAAAGCAGCTGTGTCGAGGTATTTACCTTGAACGTCTGCGGAGTTAATGACAGCGGTAATTGCGTCTTGAGCCATTTTGTTAATTCCTTATTTTCAACCGTATTGCAACAGTTTGTGTCAGCAGGGAAAAAGCTTTACCCTACGCCAATGAACCTACTACGTAGTCAAAGTAAGCGCCAGCTTCAGCAGAGTCTTCAGCGGACAAAAGGGTGGAAGCAGCATTTTTCAGTGCAGCAACGCCGGAGGAAACAGCATCAATAGGAGTGCCTAGAGACTTGTACATTTCCCGCACACCGATGATACCGATTTCTTCGATGGGTGTAACGTCACCAGCAACGATTCCATAGGTGATCAAACGGAGGTAGTAGTCTAGGTCGCGTAAGCAGGTAGCTGTCAATTCTTGACCGTAAGCGTTGCCACCGGGGGATACAACGTCAGGGCGTTTTTGGAACAATTGGTCGCCAGCTTGCTTAACTAGACGCTCACGGTTGTCGGTCAAAACTTGAGCGATGCGGAGGCGTTGTGCGCCACCAGAAACAAAGCTCTTGATCCGATCTAGTTCGCCAGGGCTGAGGTAGCGAGCTTCTGCATCAGCATTCACGATGGACTTCGTGACGATACTCATTAATGGATTCCTCCAGTACTAATGAAACCAGGATATGAAACTGGTGCGGTTTTAATTTTGGTCGAATGTAGCTACGTTTTCTCGTTGTTTTTAGATACAACAGTTGAGTAGCTGCTGTAGCTAATACTTTACGAGTTTGCTGGTGTAAATTTCAACTACACCAACGTAAAAACTCAGCTACCTTCCGCAAAATATTCTCCGGCATTCTGTTGAGCATTTATGACTGCTCTTAATACTTTGTAATATTCCTTTTCAGATTTACACGTAAATCAGCAATCTGAGAGGAGTGTTACGAAAGGTAAAATGCCAGCAAAATTTCAGATTTTAAATTTTGGATTTTGGATTGATTATCAATCTCAAATCGGCTATTTAAAATCACAAATGGTCAATGGTCAAGAAGTTGAGCCTCTTGACTATTGACCTTGGACTATTGACGAAGGATTAGCGATCGCTCGGACGACCGGTTAACACAGCCGGAGACAGACTTGACCAAGATTGTTTCACAAGGTCAGCAGCCGCCTGGACACTACCGAGGTAGTTACCTGCGGGTAGAGATGGGAAGCGTGGGTAAGGAACCACATCTTCACCAAAGTAGCGGGCATACTCTGGGCTATCCACAATTGCCTCTACAGCGGCTCTGAGACCACTATCAGCCAGCAACTTGTTATACTGCCTAATTTCGCCTTGAGTGGCTGGTGCGCGACCCAACAGGTGACGGAATAGGTATTCAATTACCTTGGTGTTGGGATAAGGCGTATAGAACCGTTTGCGATAGATTTCTGAGCTTGCTAGTTCGCGCACAAACTCCCGGACTGAGATTTCTCCATTCCGTAGTTTGCTGTCGAGTGCGCTGCGGCGGTAATAATCTGGAACCTGACCGCTAAATATATCCAATATCTGACAGTAAGCAGAATTAATGATCTGCTGTCTTTCTGATTGGCTACTACCATCTGTTAAGCGGTAAATCCGCGCTGGTTTACGACGGCTAGTACCCACACCAACTTCTACCGATTGGCCGCGACCATCGTTAAAGGAACGACCCAATTCAATAAATAACGGCTTGGTTTTATCCATTTGCCGAGATTGGGCTGCCAAATCGGCGATCGCTTTTGCCAAAATTGGGGTATTGGCAGAATCCATCCGCGCTTTGACTGGCTTAAAGCTGGGTACAACTACATCATCATTTTGTTTGGTGAGTTGGTTGTAAAGCTTCTCGGTATTGGGGAAGTTCGCCGCAGGTAAAGTCGGGTAGCGACGATAAGGAACTGTATCTTCACCAAATATTTGGCGATACTCCGCACTGTTCAACAAAGCAGCAATAAACGCCTTCAGACCTTGGGTAGCCAAAATCTGGTTATACTTGCGGATTTCTGCTTGATCAACAGGTGCGCGTCCTAAAAAGTGCTTGGTTCCCAACTCAATTACTTTGGTGTTGGGATAAGGTGTATAGAATTCCTTCCGGTACAGGTTAGAATAACCCAAACCTTCAATAAATTCTTTGACCGAGATTTCACCGTTACTCAGCTTGCTTTCGAGGACGGTAAATTCATTTTTAGCGATGTATGGTGCAATATCGCGCTCAAAAATCTGGCGGTAAGCAGCACTAATCAAAGTTTGGACGGCAGCTTTGTCAACAGTATTAGCTACCAGCTTGAAGACTTTAGTTTGTTCGCGTTGCTTAGTAACACCTTGATTCACGCGGAACTGAATATCGGGTTCTGTCCGATTTTGGCTAACTGCACCCAGTTCCACAAAGCGTGGTGTTTCTTGCTTCTCAACTTTCGTGGCGACCACATCTTCGCGGATGCTACCTACACGTAGTTGTCGCTGCGATACACCACCAGGAGTCAGATAGCGTTCGTAAGGAACTGTATCTTCACCAAATGCTTCGCTGTACTCTACGGTATCCAGAATGGCATCAACTACTGCATAAAAGCCTTTTTTGGAGGCAATATCGAAGTATTTGTTATTTTCTTGGCGACCGTAGGTAGGACGACCTAATAAGCGACGGTGAATGTATTCGATCGCTTTACAAACATACAACGGTGTCCAGTACAAGCTGCGGAATAAATCAGACTTAGCCAAAGCCCGCACAAATTCCCGTACAGAAATATCGCCGTTTTCCAGCTTAATTTCTTGGACTTTTAAACGTTGACCTTCGTAAACATCACGACCAATTACTTGCAAGTAAATGGCTCTAATTACTGCCTGGGTCGAGCTTTCAGAGAACCTAACACTTGCACCTTTAGCTGCTTTCTTGCCAATCGTGCCAGGAAGTTGATCCAGTTTGAATACTTTTGGCCCCAGAGTACCAGGCGCTACACCCCGTGCTTTGGGATTACTCAGTTGGTTATTAATCCCAGGCCCTTGGTGAATCAAGATCCGTCTTGTATCCTTACCAAATGGAGCCGGACGGCTGCTGGGGTTGCGAGTTTCTTTCGGGAAAATCGCCCCAAACTGAATTTCTAATGGGTCGTTACCAGAACCGTAAGGATGTTGATCTGGTAATGGCTGTTCATAAGCCGCAAATGTAGTGATAAACTGAGGTACTTTGCGGAAAGGCGCACTGTAATTAAACAGGTCTTGCTGCGGCCCCCAGTTACGACATTCTTGGGCTTCTTGACCCAAGCCGCGAATGTAAGGTACTGTCTCTTCACCAAAGTAATCGGAGTATTCGTCCGAATCTACCAAGGCATCTACTAATTTCGGTAGACCGCCGTTAGAAATAATTGAGAAGTATTTTTGTACTTCTTCACGGCTACTTGGCCCCCGTCCCAAAATGTGACGGAAAGCTAGTTCGATGACGCGGCTGTTAATAAAAGGCTGATAAAACTGTTTTTGGTAAAGCGGAGATTTTGCCAAACGGCGGACAAACTCTTTCATAGAGATGTCGCCATTTTTCACCTTGGATTCCAAATCAGAAATCGACAAGCTGTAAGCACGGGTGATATCGCGCTCAAATATTTGCCGATATGCTGCTTTGACTACCTCATTTTTTTCGCCGGCTGACAACCCAGGCTTCATCACATATTTGGGACGACGTTCTGCGGCATTAAAATAAATCTGCGGCAGTTGTAAACCTTGTTGGTCGCTAGAAGGACGTTGACGTAGTTTGGTCGAAGGTGTGGGTGCTTTGAATTCTGTCAGCAACACATCCATGTACTGTGCCACAATGTCTGTAGCTTCAGCATCTTTGCGGAAGTAAGACAGGGATGCTGCCTTGATTTCTTGCAAAGCCACGATAGTTGCTTCACCAGAACAAGCATTTTCAATAATTTCTCGCAGACCCCTTGTGTTCACAGAAATGATGTTGGGGTCGCCAGCGACGATCGCATAAGTAGCATAGCGCAAGAACCAGGACAAGTCCCGTAAGCTCTTGGCCATGTTGCTTGGGCCGTAGCGAGAAACGTTAATTGGTCTAAAACCTGGAGGTGTTGGCCCGCTGGGGGAGGTGTTGAAGATAGAACGCAAGTTTTCTAGGAATCCACCCCGACTTTCAACGTAGGTAACGGTTCCTAGTTTCATGCCTTCTGTGACATCTCCACCAGCACCAACAGCAGCACCAACCATCGCCAATTCAGGTTCTTGTGGCTTTTCTAAAAAAGCCATTGGCGAACCACCGACAAAGATCCGGTTAGCAGCACGAGATACGATAATCTCGGAATTTTCGGTGAGAATCTGGGCAATTTCTAACCGTTTTGCACCAGATGCAAAATAGCTTGCCAGTTCATTTAATTCACCATTTCCCAAAAAGCGGTCTTGCTGTTCCGCTTGAGAAATAGTTGCTACAGCTAGGGTTTGATATAGTTGCGGACGCGCAACTGAGCTTCCACCACTCGCCTTAACACTCATCGGATTTGTAAAACTCCCATCATAATCATTTATGTGTTAAGTCTGGTTCGCTTTGAGGCTTGATACATTGATGTGTTTATGCCTTCAGAGTACCGCCTTCAAAACTGCCAGTAAAATTAACCCAATCAGCTTTTAGATTAGAACGTTTTGCGTTTTTCCTGGTAATTTATTAAGAAGTATGTAGATTCTGTAGTCTTGTTGTCGCAAGTCTAAGAATAAATACTTCTATGGACATTAGACAAAATCTAAGTTTTGTATCTGAAAGTTAAAAACTTTACAAAAATATTTTACTGGAGTCGGAACTAGGATTTTCTTTAGTTACGGCAAAAATATACAAATGTTTGCTTTTCGGATATCAGGACAGACTCTGGGTAATAACGGATATGTCTTGTGAGGGGAGCGATCGCTTCTTTTTCATTTGTGTAAAGAAAAATTAATCATTTCTCAGTTTTTCTAGCCCAAACCAAACAATTGCCGTAACGCGACTCCGGAATAATCATGGGCTATGCTGTAGTAACCAGCATTATTACACAGGAAATACTATGAAAAATAGTAATAAATTTAACTTAATTGCCTTGGCTGCTTTATCCTCATTAGCGGTTACTTTCGTTGTTACACCTGCTAATGCACTGCCTGGACAAAATATTAATACTGTGATTAAGTGGGCAAAAACTAGAACCAAGCTTCCACGCCTGACATATAGTAGCGAAGCACATGGTTATTCTGGTAATAAAGGTAATTTATATTTCTATGCTGATGTTCCTTCAGAGAATGGCATAGTCACCAAAGAAGGAATCACAATCAGCGGAGACTCCAGTATTAAATTCACCAGCAAAAACGCCAAGGCGGTGAAATTAATTCAAAGTATTTATAACGCTAATATTGCTAATGACTTTAGCCAGTCTCGCCGTGTTACTAAAGTTGGTCGAGACCATTATTATAGAGGTCAAAAATATGCTTATATTTTAGCTGAAGTTCAAGGTGGTTCAGCTTTTCAAATCGTTAAATTAAATGAATTACAAGGAGAAATTGATGGTGCAAAATATTGCCAAACTCATCAATGTGACTTGTAGTTGATTTTTCTGAGCAAATTATTCAGCATTTCAGATACCCGACTTCTTTGAGAAGTCGGGTATCTTGTTCTTAAGAGTTTATTAGACAACTATAACTCCTGCTCTTCTTCATAAAACCAAATTTCGGCTAACAAAGAAAAGCCCATCAGCCAAATGAAGCAAAAAACGAAGAACCACATAACTCCCATCATAGTGACTACCTCCACAAAGCTTCTTGATTCAAGACTGTGTTTTTAGGTAAGTATTTTGCTCTTGTCGAACCTGAGTAAATTATTACTGGAAATTTATATCTTGAGTTGGGTTATTTATAAAACTAAATTTTATTAATTAAATTATTACAACAGTTTTTATTTTTACTTGATAAATAACCTCTTACTGTCTAACTGAATATTTAGAACCCTTCTAAAGTTATTTCAGTACGTAGGATGTGTTAGCGATGGCGTAACGCATCTACCTCAAGGTTTTCGGTGCGTTAGGCGTAAGCCGTAACACACCCTACACATAGTGCAATTTTTCAGAAATCAAATCAGATTTCTATAGATTTAGATTTAAACAGCAATGCGGCTCCAAGTTAAGTCAATTAAATCTAAGATGTAATCAACTGAGTTATCTATATAATCTTCTATTTTTTCATCATTAATCACACATAATTTACCGCCAGTAATATGTATTTTATCTGGTTTTTGGTAGTAAGCTTTGTGTTCACTGATCCATCCTGGTTTATACCCACTTGTTTCTACTTTTTCTATGATAAATGTGTGGATATGTAATCTATAAACTGGAGTTTCATGATAAATTCTTGTACCGAAATATCCTAAACTGCCAATGATATATATGTATTCTCCAACTAATGTGGCAGAATGAAAATCAGTTGGTAGAAATACATCTTGGGGATAACCAAAAATCTGAAAATTACCATCACCTTGATAAACTACAACATCGTTATATATACAAAAATCAGGGTCATAGTAGTCTTCATGTTCACCAGCAATTTCGACAATTCTGCCATCTGGTAATTGCGTAATGGTTCTGCCAAATCGGTCATAACACCATACTTTATCTTGGCAGTTTTCTGTATCATCAAAAAAATTTTTAGCTGCATAAGCAGAACAACCCTCACAAATCATGGCCTGCCAAAAAGGTATTTCCATCAATTCTGGATTGGTTTTGCCAAAGCGCGGATGTTTGCCAGTAAAATATTGCTCTGGAGTTACTTGTGATAATGAAAATTTGTGGTTGTCAATTCCGGTGAGCGATCGCCGCATATCATTGTTAATATCGCTCACATCTTCACCAGCTGCAATTAACATTCTGACAATTTCTGTCTTTGTTGCTATCTTAATGGCTTTGTCATTGCAATGATTTATTCTGCTGGGGTTTGCACCAGCTTCTAGTAAAATTTTGACGCAATCAGTAGCACCATGCTCTGCTGCGATGATTAATGCAGTGTTACTAAATTCATCAGTAGCTTCAATATCAAATCCCTCTGTAATTAGCCACTGTAAGACTTCTAGCCTATTGTTTTCTATTGCATACATTAATGGCGTTTTTCCGCAGTTTCCTACATCGTTGTGATTTGCTCCCGCAGCTAGGAGTAATTTGGCTTTAGGTAATTCACCCACCTGAATACTTAATAACCAAGGAGTTCGATGCCAACAATCACGTACATTTTGATCTGCTCCTTGTTCTAGCAAGAACTTTACTTGCTCTAGGCTGCCAAAAACTATAGCGTGCATTAATTCTGTCCATCCCAGTTGCTCTGGGTTAGCACCTGCGTTCAATAATAATTTGACAGCATCAAATCTCCCAATATGAGCCGCTACTTTGATTGCAGATTCACCGTAGCTACTCATACCATTGACAGCAGCACCTCTATAAATGAGTAAATTCAAAATTGAGATTAAGTTTTCATCTCGCAAAATATCTCGACCATACATAGCATGAATTAAGACATCATATCCATCTGGACTTTGATAGTTAATATCTGCTCCAGCATCGAGAATCAGTAGGATTTTATCTAGATTTCCTGACTGCACAGCCAACCCAAGTACGGTATTTTGAGATTCTGGTTCAACAGCATTGACATTCGCGCCATGTTCTAAGAGGAAGCGAATCATATCAACGCCTGCATTGGGACTACTAACTGCACACATTAATAGTGTTTGTTGGAAATACTCGTCTAGACATTCAATATCAACACCATTGGCTATTTTATCTGCGACTCCTGCAATATTGCCCTGCTGTACATCAATATGAATTTTTTCCATAGATTTTCTGAGTTAACTTCTGATATAAATTACTACAAGCAGAAGCGATCGCATTTCCCATCTTATCCACATAGATATCGTAAAGTTGCTCTAAGCGTTAAACTAGAAATATGGGAATCAAAATCTCTGGCAGTAAGTTCTACAAGTTGTCAATTTTGATCACTCCAGGGAAAATGTCTCAAGAGAATAACGAGTTATTCCAAATTCAGCAGATGTCTAACCTCAAATCACGACATTTTGCTGATTTAATTAGAGCTGCACAGTTAATTTTTGATCCGACTGCGGGAATTGTGGGAAGTCACGTATTAGTTGACTGGCAAGAATTTGGTATTCCTGATGAAGTAGAGTCAAATCTCAAACTACTTGGTCAAAAATATCAATATGCTTGTCCGAATATTCCCGATGCTATTATTTGGAGCCAATTAACTCCAGCTACACGTAATTGGTTTCTCGACAATAAAGATGAACTGTGGAAATTTGAGGAAGCTTTTCCACCTTTGGATGAAGACTAGTAAAACAAGGCAAAAGTCAAAAGAAAGAATAGTAATACCATAAGCCTTTTAGCAATTCCAGATAGTCTGTTGATTTACACCGATCTGTACTAGTACAAAAAGCTGAAGTCTGGAAGCAATGGTCAAAAATCAAGCTATTTGATCTCTTTAAAGAAAAAACCTCGGCGTTTTTCAAACCGAGGTGATTAGGAGAAGTCCAAATGTCGATGGGAGATACCAATACTGAAGTCCGTTGTTCATCGCTAACTATGAAAGATATCAAGCTCTCACAATATCTTTTACGTTAGCGATTATGATTGTGGTTTATTTTTTAATTTATAAACTTATGTAAATAAGTGTAACTGAATTGTTACGCCAAGTCAACAGAAATTGATACAAAAAGCCAAATATCAGTAATAAGAAAAATTTATACAAATTACGCAAAATCAAAGTTTTGCATGTGTGCAAGATATATGAAGATATGCTTAGGATGCGAGCCAAAGAATAATCTCTGGCTCGGAGATAAAATAACAATTCTTTACTTTTGCCTTTTGCCTTTTCACTTTTACCTTTCTACATATTCCTCCACCACTTTTAAAGCATCAGGAGGAATTTCTGTGACAATGCGGAAGGGAAATGCTGGTGTCGAAGCAGAAAAAGCATAATTAGGTGTTAAAAACACACTATATTGTTGAGCTTCTGGGGTGAGTTGTGCAGCCATCGCCAACACTATTGACTTGACAAACTTACGAATATCTGCTGCTTGCTCTCCCACAACTTCGCCGCCACTAAAAGGTGTGTTGGGTTGACCTGCTTGATCTAAAGTGGTGCTGGGGTCTTTGACACTGAGATGAGTACCCCCAAGTACACCAACCAGCCATTTAGGCGCAGGAATTTTGTGAAATCCGACAACTTGTTCAGTCAAAGCCGGAGTACTTTTATCGGCGGAACTGGCTAATATCAGCGTTGGGACTTGCACCTTAGTTAAACCAGAGTCACCAAACATCAAAGAACTGGTAGGATTAAGAGCGATCGCTTCCTTAATCCGATTATCCCGCAATTGATAGGTGTTGTTTGGTAGTTCTTGAGCAACACACTGTGCAGTTTCGCCCAAACTCAACACAGCCAAATTTTGTTTACAGCGTTGTTTGAGCTTATCCAGTTGTAGTTCACCACCAGCCAACGCCAACGCTGTACCACCACCAAAAGAATAACCAATCACCATGACATTATCAGTTGCCAATTTTCCCGCCAAAGGATCATTAGCAGTTTGGTTAGTTTTGGCGAGTTTATCTAAAACAAAACTAATATCTTTGGGACGATCTAAAAATTCTTGCGCCTTGAGAAGTTTACCTTTCCCTTGTAAACCAGCATCAACATTTGTCTGGTTACTACCAGGATGTTCCACAGCCACAAATATATAACCGTGGGATGCTAAATGCTCGGCGAGATAGCGTAAATCAGTCCGCACAGAACCTAAACCGTGAGAATAAATAATAACTGGTTTATTAGCAGTGGCAGCTGTTGACCAATATATATCAACAGGAATGGTGCGGTTACGCTGTGAGTCATTCCAATTAACTTTCAGCACTTTTACTTCAGCCGTACCGGGTTGACTGGGGTCAAAAGGTAAAGAAACTTGTAGTGATTGTTGGTTAAGTTGGGGAGCGATCGCTAACATAAATTGTTGAGTCCGCCAAAATGCCGTATTAAAATTACCAGCAATTTTGAAAATTCGTGGTAAATTAATTTCCAGATTTTGGCTAGGATAAGCTGCAATAAAGCTTAGTAGCGAAAGACCTTGAGGTGCAGTCGAACCAATAACTAATCCGGCTCTGAGGGCTTGTACACCAGCTTTATCCTTACGCACAACAGCCGTGGAAAAATCATCAAGAATTGTTGTCCCAATTTGGGTATTGAGTAACCGATTAACTGTGACAACATTCAACGATAAAGGCATTTTCAGGGTTTCTAACAGAAAGCGCCGCTGTTGTAGAGACAGTTTTCGTCCATAAAGCTCAAACCCATCCTTAAAATCCCCAATTTCTGCCGCTTTTTGTAACTCCGCTAAAGAAACAGACTCCGCCAACAAACCATAACGTAACACAACCGTATCAGCAGCTTGTACAGCAGTAGTTACACTGAAAAACTTAGTAAAAACAACAACACAAAAGCAACCTGTCAATAAATTTAAAGCTTTCCTACTTATTCCCATAAAAATATTCGTTAATTAATCCTGACGGGAATATAACGGATATTTTGGCATTTGACGACTCTTAAAATTAAAGCAGGGAAAAACGGAAAGACACAAATATCATGTTCATCCCAATTCTCTAAAATTCGGCAACGCCAGACTCTGCGTCGACAGTCGCTCATCGCACTGCCTTAACTTTGCGTTTACCTCAGCGAACCTCTGCGTTCAAAAGTAAACTTCCCAACCGTTTTTAGTATTAAGTATGCGTCGCCAAATTATTTACATTTTGATACTGCTGCTTTCGATATTAATTTTTACACTATGGTGGCCTGTACATGACACTCAATGCAACTCAGAAGCTTTTTTGCAATCAAACAAACAAAAACTGCAAATACCCGCCTCTCAAGTTGTAGTACAGCCGTGGCGTGGCGAACATCATGTATACGGTATTTTTATGGTTCCTGATGAATACAAGGAAGCACCATTTTTTGTGTTAAGCGTTTCTGGTGCGGGTAACTACTGTTCTAAACCCTTTGGGTATAGCAAAAACTATGATGATGTCTTTGCCGAACCAGGAACTCATTTAATTAGGTATTATCTGAGAACTCGCCTCGCTTTGCGGCTAATTTTCCAAGGTTCCTATTTTCAACTCAACGATAAACAAAACTGGTTCTTGACTTACCCACAAATTAAGTAGGGTGAGTAAAAATTTTCCTTCAAAAAGATGCTGGAGTTGCTAAACTATCACTTTTCTGTAATAAAGCAGTGGTAGTATTAACGACAATCTGCGCTGCACCTGCAAAAAACGATCGCTCAATTGTACTCGGCTGATCACTAGATTGATGATAATGGGGAGTCCGTAGATTAGCCGTATCCGTCACCAGAACTGCACCTACGCCTTGATACCAAAACGGTGCATGATCACTACGCAGAGTATCAGGTGTGAGTAAGCCTTTCAAGGGGATAGGTACTGTGAGAACTGCTGGTAAATTATCTGGTTGTGATTTTTGAAAAGCACTCAGCAATGGTAAATGTTCTATATCACCCACCACAGCTAAAAAGTCACCTTTATCACTCGGTGGTGTTACAGGTAGACCCGGTGGATATTGCTGACAGCCAGGAGTGTAACAAGCATAACCAACCATATCCATCACAATCACACCACTTAAATTCCCCAAGCGTTTGGCTTTAGCGGCGAAAGCCTTGCTACCTAAAAGTCCTGCTTCTTCTTTGTCAAAAAAAGCTAACTGTAAAGTCCGTGGTGTGGGTTGGGAACCGAGTAATCTAGCAACTTCTAGCACCACCGCCACCCCAGTACCATTATCATCAGCCCCAGGAGAAGAAGCGACCGTATCGTAATGTGCGCCGACAAGAATTGCACCAGCTGTTTTATCAGTACCTAAACGTTCCGCAAAGATATTCACACCCTCAGCAAATTTTTCTAGCTGTGGTTTCCAGCCGAATTTTTTTAATTCAGTTGTGATATATGTACGAGTACGCGATCGCTCTGCTGTTGTATAACGCTGAAAATTTAACTTTTGAATGTGAGCTAGTAAATTCTCCGTAGAAACTTGCGGCTTAGTTTCCAGTTCTGGGGGCTGTGGTTGAGCTTGTTGTGTTGGTACTCGCTCAATTATTTCTGGTAAAGGGCGCTGTGAAAAAAAACTATTGAACGCAGTACTTTTACTACCAACAATTACTACCACCACCAGCGCCAACAGCAGCAGCCAAATCCGTTTTTGCATACACTGAACCTTTCCTTCCAGAACTAGAGTAGCGCAAACCCAAAGTTTGACGGGTTGTCTTTTGACAGAGGCACAAATTTAACCTATTGTTCGATAGTTGGAAAGTTATGTGTCATTCATTTATTTGTGACTATAGTCAACTTTCTTGTTTGCCCTGCTGTTTATGCGTAATCCTGCCTTGTGCTTCCTAGGAATATGGTAGATTTGTTGCTGATAGCAATCCTGGGGTTTCTAGGCAGTTTTGGACATTGCTTTGGGATGTGTGGCCCTCTGACAGTAGCGTTTTCGTTGTCTAGTCAGCAGGATAGACAGAAATCTTTATCAGAAAAGTCATCTACTTGGCAACAGCAATTAAAATTTCACTTTTTGCTAAATCTCGGCAGAATGTTAAGCTACGCTCTAGTTGGCGCTGGCATTGGAGCTTTAGGTTCAGTATTGTTTGAAAGTGGGCAACTAGCCGGTATTGGTAGTGAATTTCGTCGCTTGATGGCGATGATTACAGGCATTATGCTGATTTGGTTTGGCTTGGGACAAATTAAACCAGATTGGTTGCCTCATATTCCTGTATTACACCCTTTATTAAAAAGTAATTTACACGATCGCCTGAGTACAGGCATGATCAAACTTTCTTACCAAACCAAATGGTGGACACCGATATTTTTGGGGATGACTTGGGGTTTAATGCCTTGTGGTTTCTTGTATGCTGCTCAAATTAAAGCCGCAGAAACTAGTAACCTCTGGATGGGTGCAGCCACAATGTTAGCTTTTGGTTCAGGAACTTTACCCACCATGCTAGGAGTTGGTGTTTCGACTTCGTTAATCAGTCAAGATAGGCGCAGTCAATTATTTCGTTTAGGCGGTTGGGTGACACTAGCCATTGGTGCAATTACCTTATTGCGGACTGGTGACACAATGGTAGATTACACCGGACACGCTGCCTTATTTTGTCTCATGTTAGCGCTGATTGCCCGCCCAATTAGTCAGATTTGGGCTGCACCGATGCGTTACCGTCGGGCTTTAGGCGTGGGCGCTTTTGTGTTATCAGTAGTCCACACCACCCATAACATTGAACATTCCCTGCAATGGAATTTTGCCGCTTTTTGGTTTTTTCCCGCAGAATTTCGCTGGGGGATGGCTGCGGGTGCTGTAGCATTGATATTAATGACCCCTGCTGCTTTAACTAGTTGGGAATCATTGCAAAAATCTTGGGGTAAACTTTGGCGACAAATTCATCTTTTAAGTGTGCCGGCTTTACTCTTAAGTACCTTTCATGCAGTGTTGATTGGTTCCCATTACCTGGGTTCTTTAGAATCAACTTGGGCGAATAAATTAGCAACATTGTTGTTAGGAATTACCACTCTTGGTGTGTTGCTATTGCGTTGGGTAAAAGCATTAGAACCGAGGGAGCCGGAGAGCAGAGGAACAGAAGGAGAATGAATTATTTGCAAGTCAATAAAAAGTTAAATGTATTATTGCTGTTTTGTTTAGCGATCGCAATCACTCATATTCATCCTGTCTTAGCCCATAAAGTGCAAGTAGCCGCAGATGTCGGCGCAACTCTCCATCTCGAACCTAATGATAATCCCCGCGCTGGTGAACCTACACAAGCTTGGTTTGCCCTTACCCGTAAAGGTGGACAAACCATTCCTCTCGCCCAATGTAATTGTCAGTTAGCAGTGTACGCCGAACCTCACACCCCCAGCGAGCCAGCCCTACTCGAACCATCTTTACAACCAGTAGCCGCTGAACGCTTTCAAGGTATTCCCGGAGCCGAAATTACCTTTCCCAAACCCGGAATTTATCAATTACAGCTAAATGGTAAACCTGCAAAAGGCGCAAGTTTCCAGCCTTTTAATCTCAAGTTTGAAGTCACCGTCGCGGCTGGCAATACCCAAATTACACAATCAGTGCAGAATGTCAACAGTAATGTAGATCAAGAAACTAATAAAACTTTACCAGTTTGGGCGATCGCAATTCCAGGTTTGGCACTCATCGGCATTTTCTTTGTTGTCTTGCAAAAGACAAGAAGAAGTTAGTTATTGAGGAAGGCAGGAGGCAGAAGGAAAAATTAAGAGAGGATTCAAACGCCTCCTAATTCTCAACCCGTTTAGAATTAGGAGGCTTAAAACCCTTTTTCCAGCAGGGCAGTCCTCCTCCTGCCTTCTTCAACTGTGTCGCTTTTGATGCCACTGCCAGGCATGACTGACAATATCTTGGATAGATGGATATTGCGATCGCCAGCCGAGGATATTTCTGGCTTTTTCACTACTACCAATTAAAACAGGTGGATCACCAGGACGGCGATCGCATTCTTGAATGGGAATAGCTAACCCTGTGACTTCTTCAGCCGCCGCAATCACTTCTCTCACAGAAAAACCACTCCCATTACCTAAATTGAATATTTCGCTATCGCCACCCTGTAATAAATATTCCAGTCCCAAAACATGGGCATCTGCTAAATCTTTAACATGAATATAATCACGAATACAAGTACCATCAGGCGTGGGGTAATCTGTCCCAAAAATCGAGATAGACTCCCGCTTACCTAAAGCTGTCAGCAATATCAAAGGAATTAAATGAGTTTCGGGGTTGTGGTCTTCGCCTAGTAAACCATCAGGATTCGCACCCGCCGCATTAAAGTAGCGAAATCGCACTGACTTGAAATTATATGCGACATCAAAATCAGCAAGAATACGCTCTACCATCAGCTTAGTAGCCCCATAGGGGTTAATTGGGTGTTGGGGATGGTTTTCGGGAATCGGGACGACTTCTGGGACTCCGTAGGTGGCGCAGGTGGAAGAAAAGACGAACTTGTTAATTGATGCAGCCAGCATTGCTTCTAATAAAGTCAAAGTGCCGACCACATTATTGCGGTAATATTTTGCTGGGTCAGTCACCGACTCACCTACGTAAGCGTAGGCAGAAAAGTGCATCACTGCCGCAAACTTACGAGTTTTAAATAAATTATCTAATAAAGGGCGATCGCCTGTATCCCCCACTACCAGTTCGACTTTTAAAACCTGTTCTACCAATTCTCGATGTCCGTAAACCAGGTTATCAAGTATTACCACCTCATAACCTGCTTGCTGGAGAGCAAGTACAGTATGGGAACCAATATATCCTGCTCCCCCTGTGACTAAAATGCTGGGCTTTTCCGGCGACATAGTTTTTCCCCTCTGAGTTGAAAATTACTCAATTAATTATGGGTGTAGAGGTGTAGGGGTGTATGGGTATCAGGGAAAAAAATTTGCCGGAAACTCAGACAAAAACCAGTCAACACAGGTTATATTTCCCCTAAAGCCCGAACCTCACACCTCCATACCCTTACACCCCTAATTTTCTGACTCACCTGGAAAATTATAAATAATAGACGCAGTGTCAAAAAATTGCTCTAAAATCACTACGACGGTAGTCATTAGGTGTGAGGCTGGTAATATTTGCAGTCAAGTAAAAGTCCGATTACAATTTGACGGTCAAATACACATCTTGCTCCAAACCCTAGGCTGATTGCACTAGAAAATTTGAGAGTTAATCTATGTTCATATTGTTGAGCCGCGTACTGTTGTGGCTGCTTGTTGGCACTATCGTATATTCGTTGTTCCAGAGGTTCTATCCTCAAGGAACTTTTGCTGGGCGAGTAGTCTTAGTAATTATTTTGGTTGTCCTAGCTTTGTCGTTTGTTAACCCCAACGAACCAGCTGTGGCATCTTTATGGAGGGTGATATCATTTCCCCTCAAGCCTTTGGGAGCGTCAGTATTGATGATGATTTTTGCCGCCCAAAAAATTAAGGGTGGTGGGATAGAGAAACCAGGAGGATATTTAATTGGTTGGGCGTTGACAATTTTGCTGTTGTCTAGTACACCAGCGATCGCTTATTTTCTGGTAAGAACACCAATTGCCGCAGTTGTTAATCCCACTGTAGCAAATCAGGAAATAGTCAGAAATTATTTGCCAGATGGGGCGACTGGCTCGGAAGTCCTTGTAGCATTAGCACCAGGAACTACAACTAGCGATGTAAATAGTCAACTAGGGCTAAAGGCAATTGCTTTCAACTCTTTCGATCTCAAAATTCCGCCTTACCTGTTACAAAACCCTCAACAAATCCGAGAAAGAGGTTTGCGACTGGAAGACTTTGTACCCAGTGCGGAAACACTCCAACTTACCACCCAAGTTTGGGAAAGTTACCTCAATCAAGTTTACTTTTTCTTGCGTGGTCGCCAGTCTTAGGGTTAAAAAAGTAAAATTAACAAGGCCGCAACGCTACGCCCTAGTGGCTGGCCTTATTTAAAAACCTGAATTCAGCATGGAGAATTCAGAAAATAATTTTCTCTACTGAATTCTGACCACACACTCCTGAATTCTTTGTAGATAAAATATAAACCTACGATCCGTTTGTTTTAGGATGATGGAGTTGCAAAGTTGCTGTAATGGCAAAATCTCGACGACTAGCTAAACTCGGTGCTTACCTGCGTCCTCATTGGGTAGAGGCAACATTAGGCATTTTTGCCTTGTTGTCTGTCAATGGCTTGGGCGTTTATATTCCTTGGTTAATTCGTGGCTGTGTTGATAAACTTTCAACTCAATTTAGCTGGAATCAACTCATACATTATGTCGTAATCATCATTTTGTTGAGTTCGGCAATGTGGTTAATCCGCATGGCTTCTCGTATCTGGCTATTTGGGGTAGGACGACAGGTAGAATTTGACCTAAAACAACGGATTTTTGAACATTTACTCAAGTTAGAGCCGGCTTATTTTGCGACGAATACCGCTGGGGATTTGATTAGTCGCGCTACCAGCGATGTGGAAAATATCCGGCGCTTGTTGGGTTTTGCGGTGCTAAGTTTAGCCAATACTTTTTTTGCCTACACTTTGACACTGCCTGTAATGCTGACAATTAGTCCAGATATGACACTCTATTCTTTAGTAGTGTATCCCTTTATGTTTTTGTTAGTGCATTTGTTTAGCGATCGCCTACGCAAACAACAAGCCACTGTCCAAGAGAAACTATCTGATATCAGTGAACTGATTCAAGAGGATATTAGCGGGATTGCCTTGATTAAAATTTACGCTCAAGAAGAAAACGAGCGTCAAGCTTTTGCTAAAAAAAATCAGCAGTTATTAAAAGCTAATCTGCAATTGGCAAAAAGCCGGAATGTATTGTTTCCGTTAATTGGCGGTTTGGCTAATATCAGTTCTTTAATTATTATTTGGTTAGGCACAACGCGTATTTCTGGGGGAACTTTAGCCGTTGGCGACTTTTTAGCACTGCTAATTTATGTAGAACGGCTGGTGTTTCCCACCGCTTTGTTAGGCTTTACCATTACCACTTATCAACGCGGTGAAGTCAGTATTGATCGCTTAGAATCGATTTTCAGCGTCACACCCAAAATTCAAGATACAGGTGATGCTGTAAATTTAGCACTGGCGGAAATAAAAGGCGAAATTACCGCGAAAAATTTCAGCTTTACTTACCCAGAAATGGCTACACCTGCCTTAGATCATCTCAATTTTACAATTGTCCCAGGAGAGACGGTGGCTATTGTTGGGGCGATTGGTTCGGGGAAATCAACCTTAGCTAATGCTTTACCTCGGTTGTTGGATATTGCGCCTGGACAATTATTTTTAGATGGGGTAGATATTACCAAAATCGTATTAGAAGATTTGCGAAGTGCGATCGCCTATGTTCCCCAAGATAGTTTTTTGTTCAGCACCACCATCAAAAATAATATCCGCTACGCTGACCCAGTACGTGAACAAGATGATGTCGAATCTGTAGCTGTCATGTCTCAGATTCATTCGGAAATTATTAATTTTCCCCAACAATACGAAACTCTAGTTGGCGAACGCGGTATTACTCTTTCTGGCGGACAAAGACAACGCACCGCTTTAGCCAGAGCCATGTTAGTTGATGCACCAGTTTTAATTTTGGATGATGCTTTATCTAGCGTTGATAATCAAACAGCCACCAAAATTCTCAAAAATCTTTCTAGTGGAACTAGTCGCAAAACTGTTATTTTTATCACTCACCAACTATCAGCCGCCGCTGCTGCTGACCGAATTTTAGTCATGGATAAAGGTAAAATTGCCCAAACAGGCAATCATATAGAACTAGTGCAACAAGAAGGTCTGTATAGAACCTTGTGGAGTCAGCATCAAGTCGAGGAATTGTTGCGTTAGTTAAAGTAATTAAAACTCATTGTTTCTGGCTTATTTTACAACTTGACACTCCTCCCAGCGCCTTTTTAAAAGATAAGCACTGGGAGGAAATGATAACTTAATTGTGAGGTTTTGTCCTTGCAATTCTCTACAAGTAGATTCATCTTCCTAATTACACCGATTTTCTGTATATTTGCGCCACAAGGCTTCTATATCTATCAGCGTTGATTTTATAAACCACATCATAAGTGTTGTCTGCGGCTCACAAGAGTCATAAAAAATTAGATAATCGCGTTAGTTTTTTTGGGTACTTGGGCAGTATAAGATACCGAAAAACTAATAGGTTATATTTTATGTTCAAAGATAAATTACTCCAGCGTTATGTTGGTGCGATCGCAGCTTTAGCTATCATTAGCTTGCTGAGTTCATGGACTGGATTACCATCTCTTCATGAAATTTATAACTCCTGGGATGGCTTTTTGTGGGGAATGGCAGATCCGGTATTGGCCTTTGATAAATTTGTGAGTATTTTGGCTATTGGTTTGCTGGCTATTGGGAAAATGCGTGTAAGATGGATAGCTACTACGCTGATATGCGCCAACATTTTCGGCACACTCATTTATCTATTGCAGATCAACTTACCATTCACAGAAATAGCGATCGCAATTGTTAGTATTGCTTTTGGTCTGCTGCTAATTATATCCAAGCAGCCTAACTTGTTGACACTGCTGATAGTAACTGCGATCGCTGGGTCACTCCAAGGTTATTTTAATAGTGGATCAATTATTGGGGCAGGAATAATGCCTTCAGTTATGTATATTTTTGGTGCAGCTTTGACACAGTATGCAGTAGTAATGAGTGTCAGCCAAATTTATACTCAGGTTAGTCAAGCAGAATTACTCAATATTTTGCCAAAAAAAATCAGTTTAGTGGGCTTTGCTATTTGCGCTCTTGGGCTTGTCTCTCTCAAAACCTGGATCAACTGATCAATTTAAAACGCCCCAACTTTACCAAAGATGACGTAGAAAGTTTTGGTAATTAACAACAAATCGTACAATGGATGCCACTTTTCTTGGTAACGCAAGTCTAAGTCAACTATTTGTTCAAAATCTTTGACATGAGAACGACCATGAACTTGCCATTCTCCAGTCAAACCTGGTTTAACATTCAGACGTAGCCAATGGCGTTGATTGTACTTGGCTACTTCATCAGCAGTAGGTGGACGTGTTCCCACCAAACTCATTTCACCTACAAGCACATTCCAAAATTGTGGCAATTCGTCTAAACTGGTGCTACGTAAAAAACGTCCTACTTTTGTGACTCGGAAGTCATTCTTATTTTTAAAGATTAATCCGTCAGCTTCATTTTGGACGAGAGATTTGAGTTTTTCCGCATCGCTAACCATTGAACGAAATTTACGGAGCTTAAAAGGTCGTCCTTGAAGTCCGTAACGTTCTTGAGTAAAGAAAATCGGGCCTCTACTATCGAGTTTAATGGCGATCGCTATCGGTATAAACACAACACCCAAAATTATTAAACCTACTAAACTCCCTAAAATATCTAAACAACGTTTGAATTTAGAATCTACGGAATAGTGGGGTGTATCTAATTTCCAAGCTCTGTCAGTCGCAAGTTGACAAACGCTTTGCAATGGTGTTTGGTACATTGTCTAGCCAAAGGTAGATTAACCAGGGTAAATTTACTCGATTTTATTTTTGAATATAAACTTTGGATTCTGATCTCAAGGGCTTTTTTACGGTATATTTACTTAATCTTCATCAAGATTACTAGATAAATGAAAATTTGTAAAATTTACGTAAATTTTTTTATATCTTTTTTGAAGAGTACTTAAGTATGAAAGTTTTGTATAAAAAGATGGCCGAATGTCAAAACTAGTTACTAATTGATTCGTTTAACTTTCTAGCTAAACTGAAGTATCTCAGAAAAATCTCTAATTAGTAAGGGCTGCACATCCCTAGAAATGATTTGTTCAGACTAACTTCAGATAGCACCTCGTGTAGATTTGAGCAGATGTCATAAATTATGTACATCAGTATCAGTAAAAAATGACACAAAGGCTAGAAACAAGGACTAATATTTTTATGATGGGATGGTGGAAATATGATTTCAGGTGGAGTCGAAATTAAAGTTAATCGCTTAGAATCTATTGTTGAACAAATTGGCGAAGCAGTACTGACTACTACTGAGACAATTGAAAGCCTTGCCGACAGATTAGATTATCTCAGTATGCAGGTTGAGGCACAAGGAAAGCAGCTACAGCAGCAAGGCCATCAAATTTTTGCTTTGTGTGATACCTTGCAAAACTTAGCTCAATCTCAAGACTATACGGTGCAGAAACTAACCCAACTTACACACACCCTAGACAAATTAACATCTTTGATGCAAAGGTTAGACGTGGAAGGAGCCAAAATTAAATAGTTGTGAGTTACTGAAACTATTTACGGTGTCAGATAAGCCTATTTTTTCTTGTTTTCCTGTTTCCTTGGTGATCGACAATTTCACACTCTTAACTGTGTAATAGCAATATTTCCTGAAAAACAAACATCCACATCACTACCAGGAGTGCGATCGCGTTTACCATATTCCCCAATATAATAAAAATCATTGCCATCCACGCGATAATTAATTGGCAACGCTTTGGTGCAAGGTTGACAAAATACCATTTTGGGATCTGGCTCTCCTGGTTGCAAATGTGGCAAATTAACATTCCAAAAGCTCCCCGGTTCTAGAGGATGCTGAGTTAAATCTGCTAACACCTCAGCCGTCAATTTTGCCGCTAGTTCCCAATCAAAATTTTGCTTGGCTTTGCGATAGTGAGAAATAGCAATCCCAGGAATACCATTCATAGCAGCTTCTCGCACAGCAGCCACAGTCCCAGAAATATAAACATCAACACCAAGATTACCACCAGCATTGATACCAGATAAGACCAACTTGGCATCTTGACAAATTTGCGATATTGCAATTCTCACACAATCAGCAGGAGTACCAGCGATCGCATATTCCTTCTCAGAACGCTGTTGAATATTAATGGAACGAGTTGTAGTAACTTGATGTCCACAGCCTGATTGATGATCTTTGGGCGCAGAAACAATCACATTTTCACTGTTAACAGCCCTCAGCAACGCTTTGATTCCTGGAGCATCAATACCATCATCGTTAGTCAGTATTATCGTCATTTGTCAGCCTAGTGAATTGGAATAGTAATCGTAAATTCTGAACCTTCCCCTGGTACAGAATATACATCCAATTTACCTTTATGTTTTTCCACAATAATTTGATGGGCAATTGATAACCCTAAACCGGTACCTCGACCGAATAATTTGGTCGTAAACAAATGCTCAAATATCTTCTGCTGGATATCAGCAGACATACCAATTCCATTATCTTTAATCCGAATCACAGCATTGTGTTTGTCTTCACTTAGGGAAGTTATAATCCAAATTTGATTAGGATGTTTTTCAATTTCTCCATAGCCCCGCCCTACATTAGATTCTTCTAAAGCATCAATAGCATTGGTTAAAATATTCATAAACACTTGATTTAACTGACCGCTAAAGCAAGTTATGGAAGGTAAATTACCATAATTTCTGAGAACTTCAATTTCTGGACGGACTTTTGAGGCTTTTAAGCGGTGCTTGAGAATCATAATTGTGCTGTCGATGCCATTATGAATATTGCAGAATACTTTCCGATCTTTATCAGGACGAGAAAAATTCCGCAGACTAGTACTGATATTGCGAATGCGCTGAACGCCTTCTTTCATGGAAGTAATTAAGTTAGGTAGATCAGAACGCATATACTCTAAGTCTGTTTCAGCAATTTCCGCTTGAATAGCAGGTACAGGTTCAGGATAGTTTTGCTGATAAAGGTCAATTATTTTAATTAAGTTATTAAAATAATTAGCCGTATGATCAAGATTTCCATGAATACAACTAACCGGATTATTAATTTCGTGAGCAATACCTGTAACTAACTGACCTAAAGCAGACATTTTTTCTTTCTGAATAATTTGGATTTGATATGCTTGTAAGTCTTTTAAAGCTTGGGAAAGTTCAGATGTTCTTTCGCTAACTCTTTGCTCTAAAGTTTTTGTTAAATAACGTAGTTGCAGATGTGTTTTGATTCTGGCTAATACTTCTTCTTTTTGAAATGGTTTAGTAATATAATCAACTGCCCCTAAATTTAGCCCTTTTACCTTAGTTTCTATATCCGAAATCCCAGTCATAAAAATTACTGGAATATCTTGGGTGAGAGGATTTGTCTTTAATTTTTGACAAGTTTCAAATCCATCGATACCAGGCATCATCACATCTAGTAAAATTAAATCAGGTAATGTGTCTTGTATTTGCTGAAGTGCCTTTTCACCATTTCTTGCTGTAGTGACGACAAATCCAGCAGTGGTCAATGCGTCAGATATAATTTCTAGATTGGTTATAGTATCATCGACTATTAAAATTAAACTATTTTCTGGTAAGTTCATCATTTGAATGTTTTGGGTTGAGATATTAAAACAGGACTTGATGAGTTGATAGTAGTTGCAAGTACAAGAACTCTAGAAGAGGTTGCATAATATTTGGGTAAATATACGGTGGAAAAATTAATATAGCGATAAAGCTTGTACCTACTATCTCCTGTTAATTATTTTTCCCAAACCAGCAGCATCTTTTACTATTGCTGTAAAAATTTTCTTCACAAGCTATGTCTTTGCTGAAAATTCCCAGCAGCAATAGAAGAATCAGGATTGATTACGAATTGAGTAGTCTAATTTACGAAATAAAAAAAAGGATGAGAACCCAAAATTTTTGACTAAGTGTTCTGCACTTTTTCCGCTATAAACCTAAAAATATTGTTTCCTCTATTGAAACTCAGTGGCAATCAGTCATTACCTTGGCGAATAGGAATAGCGATCGCAAATTTAGCCCCTTGTCCCGGTAAAGCATTGACTTCCAAAGAGCCTCCGTGTTTTTCCACTATGATTTCCCGTGCAATCGCCAAACCTAAACCAGTACCTTTACCTAGGGGTTTAGTTGTAAAAAACTGCTCAAACATTCTCTGTTTTACATCAACAGACATACCAACACCATTATCTGCAATCTCAATCAACACAGATTTTTGATCACTTGTTACTGTTGTGCTAATCCAAATAGTTGGCGTTGGATCAGCCCCATTTGATTCCAGCTTTTCTATAGCTTCATCGATAGCGTCAATTGCATTAGCTAAAAGATTCATTAAGACTTGATTGATTTTTCCTACATAGCATTCTACTAAAGGTAATTCACCATATTCTTTAACAATCTCAATAGCAGGTCTTGTTGTTGTCGCTTTAATGCGACTACTTAAAATTACTAGAGTGCTATCAATACCTTCATGTAAGTCAACAAGCTGATATTCAGCGTCATCTAATCGAGAAAATAGACGGAGCGATCGCACAATTTGTTCAACGCGATCAGACCCTTTCTTCATTGAAGATAAAAGTTGCGGTAAATCTTGCTTGAGAAAATCTATTTCAATCTTCTGAGAAAAAGTTTTGATTTCTGGAATCGTAAAATTTGTATGAGTTTCATACAACTCTAGTAATTTTAATAAATCTGCGATATACTTCTCGGCATAAATTAAATTCCCAGAAATAAAGTTAATTGGATTATTAATTTCATGAGCAATACCCGCAACTAGTTGTCCTAAAGACGACATTTTTTCTTCTTGTGCTAACTTTAGTTGAGTGCGCCGCAGTTCTAAATGCACATTAATTCTCGCTAATACTTCTTCATGCTCAATTGGTTTAGTAATATAGTCTACTGCTCCCAATTGCAGCCCCTTAACTTTATTTATCGGCTCGGAAAGTGCCGTCATAAATATAATTGGAATGTCTTTCGTTTTTGAGTTGGCTTTTAGAAGACGACAAGTCTCAAACCCATCTATACCAGGCATCATCACATCTAATAAAATTAAATTAGGTATCGCCTCTTCAACTTTTTCTAAGGCACTTTTGCCATTTTTAGCAACAGAAACCCTGTAACCTGCTTGCGTTAATATTTCCAATAATATTTTGATATTAAGCGGCACATCATCAACAACTAGAATTGAGTTATTTGGAATATTATTCATTTTTTGAAATTTTGATTAAAAAATCAGCTTTTCTACACTAAATATGGCTTCAGCATTTCTACAATAGTTTCATCTTCAAAATCTTCTATTAACTTTAAAATTTTATTAGTAAAATTTATATATTTATTATCTAGTTTTTGAATGCGATCTACTTCTTCTTGGATACCCATAACATAACCTGCTTTAGCTGCTTGATATAAATTCATTAGTTCTATTGCAGGGGGAAAGATTATATCATCTGAGAAAAACGGCTGATTTGAATTGATATCTTCATAAATCCAATCTAACTTTAAATAAGACTTTATTTGAGCAAATAATTCTTCAGCTTGTACAGGCTTTGGGAGAAAATCATTACAGCCTGCCGCTGAACTTTGTTGGCGATTTAAACTAAGTACACTAGCAGAAGAAGCAATAATTACTGTTGCTGTAAATTCTGTGCGGCTACGTAAATCTTGTGTCATTTGCAACCCATTCATTATAGGCATTCCTAAATCAGTAATAATTAAATCTGGTTTATACTCTTGTGCTTTACTAATGCCTTCTTTTCCATTGAGAGCTTCAATGACACAAAATCCAACTGGTTTGAGTAAATTTACAATCACAGCACGATTATCCACAACATCATCTACAATCAAAATAGTTTTTTGATTTCCTTTGTATCTAATGATGCGATTGCTACCTTTGTCAAGATGTGGAACCGCAGATGCAGATGAGACACAATCTTTAACTTTTGGTAAATCTAGATCAAACCAAAATCTACTACCTTGACCATAGTTGCTTTCTACTTGAATTTTGCTACCCATCATTTCCACAATTTGGCAACTTATAGCCAGACCTAAGCCTGTTCCTTCTGCTTTATGATAACTATCTCCTACCTGTTCAAAAGGCAGAAATATTTTCTGTAATTGCTCTGAGGATATGCCAACTCCTGTATCTTCTATTTGGAATCTGATTTTGTGAGATAGATGATTTATGTTCAGTACATCAGAATCAATTACTTCTATACTGAACTTAACTTCACCATTATCTGTAAACTTAATCGCATTCCCTAAAAGATTCAGTAAGACTTGGCGTAAACGTTTTTCATCTGCATGAATAACAGTGGGTATTAACTCACTAAGTTTATAAATAAAGCTAATATTTTTCTGCTCGGCTTTAATCCGACACATATCATATACACCTAGCAAAAACTCATGAAAATTAAATATATTAGGATATAGTTCTAGTTTATTAGATTCAATTTTGGCAATATCTAAAATATCATTAATTAACATTAATAGATGAGAGCCACAATGATAAATAATTTTGATAGCATTTTTCTGTTCAGTACTTGCTTTAATATCGCGTTGGAGAATCTGTGCATAGCCAAGAATGCCATTTAGAGGTGTACGAAGTTCATGACTCATATTGGCAAGAAATTCGCTTTTTGCTTGGTTGGCTGTATCAGCTGCTTCTTTCGCAGTTTTTAGTTCTTTAGTCCTTAACTCAACACGTTTTTCTAGTTCTTGATTGGTTTTGTCTAAAGCTGTAAAAAAGTCATTTAGTTGTCCTGCCATTTGATTAAATGATTGAGACAAAATACTTAGTTCTTTGACACCAGAAATTTCGACTTTTTGGTCAAGATTACCAGAAGCGATCGCACTACTAGCCTGAGTTAAATGTAAAATAGGTTGAGTAATCCAACGCGAAGTATATATTCCCAATATCGTTGCGCCCATCAATGCACTCACACACAGCAAAATAGTCGTATGACTATTAGCATTGATTTCTGCCATAAAGTCAGTTTCAGGAACAATCACAATCACTAGCCAATCTAATCCTAGTTTGTCTTGCCAAGGTGTGACTTTCACAAACTGTCTTTCACTTTGAAGTTGTAATGTAAATTGGTGTGTATCCTGAATTTTTTGAAAACTACCAAAATTTTGTTGTAAATAATCAGCTATACCTTTAATCAAATAACTTTTACTATTAAATACTGATAGCCTATGTGCTTTACCATCAACTACATTATATGGTGCTTCATTAGTTGAAGAAGCTACTATTAATCCAGACCTTTCTAAAAGAAATACCTTTCCTTGCTTACCAAATTTTAAATTTTTTAAAAAATCACTAATCTGAGTTAGTAATAAATCAACACTGATTACACCAACAATATTGTTAGAATCATCGTATAGCGGATAGCTAGAAGATATAGAGAATATTTCTGGTTTATCTTCCCACTGATAAATTTCGCTCCACACTGGTCTACCTATTTTGACAGCATCTGCATACCAAGCTTCTACACGCGGATCATAGTCCTTGATTTCTGTTAACTGATTACGATTTCCTTGATTGTCTGTAGTATAAACATAAAGTTTACCAATGCGGCTTTTATCAGAAACTTCATTAATTAAAAGCTGACCATTATCTAAACGTTCAACACCAATAAATTCACCTTTAGGGTTAGCAAAACTAATATAACCAATATTAAACACGCGCATTTGTTTCCAAAAATAGCGACTTGCAAGATCATAGTCTTGTAAATTCAACATTCCTAGCTTTATGGCCGCTAAATTAACTTGATTAACCTGATGAGGAGTAGCTAAGTATGTATTAAGGCGCTGTTCCACAAGTCCATTTACTTTACTAGTCAACTGATCTGCAAGGTCATTAACTGCTTTGTGACCGTTTCTAAACGATAAATAACCTACTAGACTAACTGCGGCAAAAGTTTGCAAAACAAAGGGGACAATCAGAATCAGCCGCAAAGGTAACTTTGAAGAATGCAAAATTCTAAAATGCTTCATAATTTTCCCAATGGTGAGAACTTTAAACTACATACCTATAATTAGTTTGCCCATTATCTTAGTCTTAATATCATCAGCTATAAATAGCTAATAGCTAATACTACGTAAACCTTCCATAGAAATATGATAAATTCATAATTTTCCTTATGTTCAGATATCTTGAAGTACAGCAAATAGCAAGTGTAATTCTCAGGAAATTTCTTAAATTAACTTCAAATATATATCTGTAGAAAGATTTTATTTTGGTTGAGTATAATCCTATATATTTTTCTTCGTAAAAAGCTTAGAATATTAAAAGCAACAAATTTAAGTATCTTCAATCTTATGAATGCAAGAGTAATAAATAGAAGTTGATTTCCCTGCTTTAAAATAATTGGGAAAATAAAAACTGAGTCTCAAGTTTAAAAAGTTAGGCAGATGACTGACATCAACTAACCAACAATTTTTCGAGTGATTGACGAAATTCCATTACAAGAAATAGCCTTGGAGCCAAGCTAACCTTTGCAAAATCATCTTTAAGCTATGCACCTGCAATGAAAGATATATATGCAAAATGGCTGTCTTGCTCTACTTTTTAATTCTATTGCAATAGCAATTGGAACGTTAAATATTGCTCGTGATTAACATTAGGGACTAAAAATATGCAGCAGGTTTTGGCATTAATTGAAAACAAAAAGCAAGATTTTGCTAAGTTGCCTTTATTCTCTTTTATGCAAAATAAAAGCATACATCCAAAAGACAGACTTAGTTTTGCTCCAATCATTATTCCCTTAGCTATGGGTTTTGGAGAACTATGCAATCATGTTTTTCGAGAAGAACCAACAACAAACGAAATTCAAGCTTTACTAAATCAACATACCTATGAAGAACATTTTCATTGGCAATGGCTGTTAGAAGATATAGAAAAGCTTGATCTGCATCATTGTTCTAAATTAACGGATGCAATGTTATTTAGTTTTGGTGAAGCAACTTTAAAATCACGCACAGTTTGTTATCAAATCTATCATCATACTTTTCAGGCAGACCCTATCTTTAAGTTCGTAGCAATGCAAGTGGCTGAAGTTACAGCAAATGTTTTTTTCAATATCTCACAGCCAGTAGCTTTAGAACTTCAAGAAATCACAGGTCAGGACTATCGTTATTTTGGTATGTGTCATTTGCATGAAGAAGAACATCACCACATGAATACGCCAAATATTGTGAGTTTCTTTCAACAACTAGAACTGAGCGATGAACAAAGGCAGCAAGCTATAACCATAGCAGAGTTAACATTTGAAGCTTACACAGAAGCCATGAATTCATGTATGGATTTTGTCTATAAGCAAAATCCTACATGGAATACTAAGATTTTTGCAGAGTCCGTTAACTAGCAGAATCATTCTGCAATTAGGATTAAGAACTCATGGTGTAGTCAGAAATTACATTTTTTAGTAAAAAGGAGATAGTTAAATAATAACTATCTCCTTTCTCTTAATCTTCCACTTAACCAATAGGTTTATCAACACCAACGAGTTCCATCTGCGGTGTTTGTGGCAATAAACGCTTCACGCCGTGGTTAACAAAACCTTGTAGAAAAACCATCTGCTGATTTTGTTGAAACACTTTTGTTAGGGTTTGGCGCAATTTTTCGAGATTTAAAGTCGTTCCCGAATCTAATGCTATTTCTTGCTGCTCAAAATACTCAACTAGACTCAACCCTGCTACTCTGGTGAGATAAGCAGCACTAACACCTTGCACTAAACCACCAGCAACAAAGGTAATGGCGTTACTCTTAAGAACAGTACTCACGGCTTTTGTTGAAAGTTCTACTAAACCTAGTTTCAGCATCAAACTTCCCATTGTGCCAGCTACGGTTTGTGCCTGTTCTAGAGATAATTTCTGCTGATAGATATTACCTAAGTCGATTACCATCTGGGCATTAATTGCCGCAGTCGCCAGTATATCTAATGCTGGTACTGGGTTAGCAAAGGCTGTAGCCGCAGCTATCCATTGATATTGTTCAATAACTGGAGTAGCGCGATCGCACCTACTTCTATTCAACCAGTTTTTAGCTTCAGCTTTCAGTGCCAAAGCAGTTCTCATGGTGGTTGTCCAGACTAACTTTTGCCCTTGCTGTGCTAAAACGGTATTTAATTGTTGCGTTAGTTGTGCAGTATCTGGCGCTGGCTGTTCCATCCATTCTTGTACGGAACCATCATTTTCATGTTTCCGCACTTTGATGGGAATGGGGGAAACCGCGGTGGCTACTACATAGCCTGGCATTCTTTGTTGTAACGACAGCAACACACTAACACGTTCATCAGTTAAATACTGGTCTTGCTTGTTAAAAACCAGAACTATAGACTGATTTGCTGCTTTTAACTGTTGTAAGGTTTGAAATTCTGTCTCAGTCAAATCACCGTTTGTTAAAAATAGGACAACATCAGATTTTGATACTTCTGCCAAAACTACTGCATCTGAATTGTCAGTTGTTTCTCTAAACAAAGGTGCTGTCTCTTGAAAGTGGAATTTTAGCTGTTTTTCTTGCCAAGCACTAGACTTCAAAACTTGAATTAAAGTGCTTTTACCAACGGCTTTACCACCAGTAACAGCAATTTTAATTTCTTGTCTGTCTAACTCCGAAGATAAGTAAGCTAATTGTTCTCGCAGTGTATTTAAGGATATATGGTTTTCTGCTTCTTGTGCGAGTTGGTTAATGACTGTTTCAGCTTTGACGATCGCACTTTCTGCTGTTGCCCGATCTACAAGTGTACAATCTAGTTGTTCTAAACTGATTTTTGGGCGATTTTGTTGCCATAACCACAAGCCACCACCAACAGCCAGGGTACTCAATAAACCAAATTCACCTAGCTGTACTATGGAATCATGCCAACTTTGTAGTATCCAAAGGGAAAAGGAAAGTCCTAATCCTCCCACTAAAATAGGTCGTTCTAATTTCACAACCATTATTCTCCGCGCTTTTTGGAAGGTTTTACTTCACTCTAGCCTAATAACTAATGATTTAAAACTCCCCAATAAGGGGAGAAGTAAGCCTACTTTATAGCCTGTTTTAGTTCTTTGAACAACAGCCTTAGACCATAAGGAGAAGTTTGAGCAATGATTAAGTTTCCAAAACCGCGCTTGAGAGGATGAATAACGGCTGCTTGCTTGGCTATAAGTAGCCGTCATGAACTGCGTACAGCAGAACGCATGAAAAAGGGATAATAAAAGGAGCATGGTGTTCTACAGAGTTCGTTCGTTCTTGGTGCGTAAAAGCCTGTTAAGTAGCCAGAACCAGATACCCGCAAGAACCGGTCACTGTTGCGCCTGTTAAAGAGGAAAGCACGTAAGTCAGATTATGACTCATGGGTATCAACAGGACACTGTGCCTTGTCGCCAAGATCAGGTGAGGTAGTTATGGAAATAGTATATTCCCGTTGTGCAGGTCTGGATGTCAATAAAAAGACAGTAGTGGCTTGTGCAATCACACCCAAATCGAGTGGTGGTTGTCACAAAGAAATTCAAACATTTGGAACAATGACCAGCGAGCGATTTACTACATTTGTCAGATTGGTTGATGGCAAGGGAATGTACTCACGTAGCGATGGAAAGCACGGGAGAGTATTGGCGGCCAGTATTTAATATCTTGGAACGACTTTCCTCAAAGATTCGCAAAGGTAATAACAATCTCAGGGTTGGACTTGTGCAAGCGGCTCATGCCGCCACCAGAACCAAAGGTTATCTTGCGGCTCAGTATCGTCGTATTGCCGCCAGACGCGGTAAGAAAAGAGCGATAATCGCTGTTGCACATTCGATTTTAAAAATCGCCTACTACTTAATTTTGCGTCAGGAGACTTATCAAGATTTAGGAGGTGATTATTTCGATAAACAAAAGCCAGAGGCGACAAAAAAACGTTTAGTTAAACGTTTGCAAAAACTAGGATATGAAGTTTCACTGACTCAGCTAGAAACTGCGTCGCCAACGCTTGCCTGATTGAAATAACCTGTCTTTACTTGAGTTCGGATTGTCAAACACAGTCTGTACCGTCATTTTTTCTGCTTAATTTCAGCGCAAAGTATTTTCAAGTCAGAACTGTGCAAATAAACAGAAGTATGTAACAAAAAGTAAAGTGGCTTGAAAACCTCTTCTCTCCTGCCTTGTCATAACGACAATTTTTGACACCTACCTACTTATCACCCTTGAACTTTGTATCCATTGACAAATATTTAAACAAAACAAAACCCTGTAGTTTTTTGATTCTACAAGGCCTTGCTTTTATTTGGTGGCGGGAAGTGGATTTGAACCACTGACCTTCGGGTTATGAGCCCGACGAGCTACCAGGCTGCTCTATCCCGCGTCGCTCTTGACTTTTCAAGTATAACTCAAAGTCGAGAGTTTGACAACTATAACAGCGATAATTCTCCAACAACCTCTAAACGCGTATATTTCCCGAAGGTCATAAACTTTTCTGCAAGGGTTTCTGCGGCACTAGGGCTAATCCAACCCATTTGTTGCAGTAGGTGAATAGCTACGGCATATTTGGCCCGTTTTGCTCCATCCATAACTTTGATTGCTAATCCCATACCTTCACCAAGTCTACCGATGCACTGTACACCTTCTGCACCAGCTTTACTGACTACTTCTCCAGGCGCTAAACGCATCAATTCAGTATCAAATTCTCCATCTCCTGCAACCAAGACAGGATGATGAGTCATAGCACGAATAATGCGCTCCATATCCAAATTGCTACTAGAAGCTAGTAGAGCATACAAAGATGCCATTTGACCAAGTTGCATGAGATAGGTGGGTACACCGCAGTCATCGTGAGCGCTGATAAATTCTTCAGCCGGCATTCGCAACAACTCTGCGACTTTGCCTAAAATTAACTGCTGCATGGGGTGCTTGCGGTCTAAGTAGTTATTTAAAGGCCAATGGCGTTGCTGGCAAACTGCTAACATTCCAGCATGTTTACCAGAGCAATTATATTGCAGCGGACTGCGTTTACCTTGAGGAATCGGGCATTGCAGAGCCGTTGGATCAACATCGGCACGCCAAAGGATGTTAAATACTTGTCTGACTTGCTCTATAGTTCCTTTATGAGAACTAGCAATAATTGCTAAATCGCGATCGCTCAGATCATAGCGTTCTAGTGTGCCAGTGGTAGTGACAGCTAGTGCTTGAAAGGGCTTGAGCGCTGAACGGACAAATGTCGCGGTTTCAGCGTTACCCGCAACGGATAAAACCCGCCCCCTGTCATCGCATACAACAGCTTGGACTATATGCCGCGATTCAATGATGCCTTCCCGTAGTAGCCGGACTTCCAGTACTGTGGCTTGAGTTCGTTTTCCCATTGTCATGGGTTAAAATTTATCTCTTTTTATTATTTGTCACTATGCCATTTGTTTTTTACTCTTGACCAAGGACTAATGACCAATGACTATTTAAAACAAATGCCAAACTATAGTACCAATTAGGTACATTCCCGCCAAGCCAGCAAAGGTAAATTGTAACCGTTGGAGAATTGGCTTAATTTCATAAGTCACAATCAAGCGATCGCGAGTTAAAACTTCTTGAGGTTTTACCCAGGTTTGACCATCATACCAGCCTGACTCTTCATAAAATACAGTCTTGCTGTAGAGGCGATCGCGGATATAACGCCAGCCTAAGTACATACGCACTAATACGAAAATTATACCCAGACTTGCACCGGCGGCTCCACAAAGGAAAAAATGCGCCGCATACTTTTGTGGTGGAAAGCTGGCTGCGGCTACTGGCGCTGAGACTAGCCAGGAATAACCCCAAATCCAGGCGATGTTCGTGATGTATTCCCGCCAATTTAACGTGCAATCACGAAATAGCCAGGCAGTTTTTAATTCTTCGTACTCATTAAGTGGTTGTTGGTCTGTGGGAACCGGGCAATTGGAAACCGAAGACCTCATCATATTGGCTTACCCCCACCCTCATCAGCTTCTGGAACGGTAATACGTTCTGCATTCACCCAGAACGCTTCTAAATTATAAAACTCCCGTTCTTTAGGCATCATGATGTGAACGATCACATCGCCGTAATCTTGCAACACCCAACTTCCTTCCGCTTTGCCTTCTGTGCGTAAGGGAGGACGTTGCCATTCAGTCTCTACTTTATCTTCTATGGCTTGGGCGATCGCCCTGACTTGCACCCTAGAGTAGCCCGTCATCATCACAAAATAATCTGCTAGGTAAGATACATCGGCTACCCTTAGTACCAAAATATCTCCTGCTTTGCGGTCTGATGCTGCTTCAGCAACAGTTATAGCTAATTGCCCACTCAAATCTTTTATACCTGTATCTAGGCTTTTGAGTGGACTATTTTTCTCCGACACAGATTGTAATGGGAGATTTCCTTGGATATAATCAGACATTAAACCTCAGGTGCTTGATCTCTTTTATTTTATAATTACTCACCAACAACAATTGAACAACAACTGTTTTTTTGAATACTAACAAAAAAACGCCTGTTAATGTAGTTAGTTCACAATTAACTGTGTGGATTGCAACTAAAAATCAGCCCAAATAGCTAGTAGCTAAAGCGGCCTCATTAATCAAGCAGTAAACTTTTACCAAGAATTGTAGCGAATAATTTACCCAATCAAATCGGAATATTTTAAATATTCTGCCTAAAGTATGAGTCGGAACGATTCTGCCCCTACTTAATCATCATCAAACTCAGCTTGTTCACACAGCATATTTTGCTGTTGTGCGCTTGAAACCATAGATTAAAATAAAGCACCCATGATATTTGCCAGTCTTCATTCAAGCGCATGAAAAATAGGAAGTTTTTCAACGCGGACTTTTCTGATGAGTCATAATTGATTTTTGACCTTAGTCAGCGTATTTTTGACTATACTTCTTGTTTTGAAACCACTTTCGCTTCAATTACTTGGTTATCAGAGGTTACTGATTCAAACAAAGCCTCATAGTGATTTAAGGCTTGCTCAAAAGCATATTGCTCCATAGCATATTGACGGCTGTTATAGCCCAGAGTCTTCACTTTTTCCGGGTGTCTATAAAGTTCTAAAACAGATGCTGCTAAAGCTTGGGCATCCTCTGGTGGAACGATAACTCCGCCACCACTTTGTCTAATTGCTCTTGCTGCGGTACCAGCTTCAGGTACAGAAGCGACTAATGCCCGACCACTAGCCAGCAAAACTTGAATTTTGGACGGCATATTGAAAGATATCACATTCTTCTTCTGTACGACTAAACCAACGTCAGCTGCCGCCAACATCTGTGGTAATTCTGCACGCGGTTGAAATGGCAGTAGTAACACATTATCTGCACCACATTCTAAACAATATTGCTGCAATCGTTGTAAACCTTTAGCTTCACCAACAATTACAAATGCAATGTCTGTGATATCACGTAATGCAGCGGCAGCTTGAATGACTGTTTCTAAACCTTGAGTTAGCGCAATGTTTCCAGAATATTGGACTACAAATTTACCGTTAAGATTGTGTGTATTACGGAACGGATTGTTTTCTTTAGGTAAAGGGCGAATGAAATTGACATCAACCCAGTTAGGAATTTGCTCGATTTTATCTGCCTCTACACCCTTAGACAGCAAATTTTCGACAAACCCATCAGCGATAACGCTAATTTTTGAGGCAGAATGGTAAGCAAATTTTTCTAATGCAGCAAATACTTTGATGAGAAATTTATTTTTCAGTAGTCCAACATGAACGGCTGCTTCCGGTAGGATATCTTGAAGATTGAGTACTACAGGACAAGCGCGTAACCATCCCAGCAAAGCAGCAGGTACGCATACAGGTAAAGATGGTGACGTTGAGAGAATTACATCTGGTCGCCAGCCAAGTAAAGCAGGTAAAAAACTTGTCACAACAAAACTAGCATCTAGCATTATTCGATCCAACAGATTCGGTTGTGGCCGAATCCAAACATAGCTGCGTTGGATTTGAACACCATTTTTGTACTCATTGAGGTAAAATTTGCCCCGATAATCCTCGTAAATTTGGCGTTCAGGATAATTTGGCATAGCAGTAACGACCCGCACTTCATGCCCACGCTTGACCAGGCCTTCTGCTAATTCCGTCATCAACGGGGCAATACCAATTGGTTCTGGATAGTAGTTGTAGGAGTAAATTAATATCCGCATAAAAAATCAGTCAGAGTCCCTGGCTTTTTGGATAATGAAAATAATGGTGTTCTGCATTTTGTTGCATCTATATTTAATTTTCTCTTTACTCTCTTTCGATGTCAGTGGTTTATCGTTGAAGATTGAGTAAAATTTGTTATTTATTGCTTAAGTATTACTTGTTGTAATTATTACAATAATGGTGGCAATCCAAGGTATGTACACACTGAAAAACTGCCATTATCTTTCTATCCACAGATAACTGCAATATAAAAATCAATGATGTGAGTGAATTATTAAGATGGTAGTGAATGCTGTGTTGGGAGAGGGTATAATTTAATCAGGACTTACGCACAGGCTACAGAAAATCGAACCACAGAGACGCAGAGGTCACGGAGAAATGAGAGTTTGAGAGGTGTTTTGCGTAAGTCCTATTAATTACTGTTGCTACAAACAATTACCGCGTCAAACTTTCTGTTGGAACAACGTAGTAATTCACCCATTGAATAATTTGCTTGTTAAATTTCTGGTAATTGGTTGAATTGCGCCGTTGCATTAGCGATCGCAACTTTTGTGGAGACTAGCTGTGGGTTAAAATCGCGATCGCTAATGCAACATATTTACTTCTGGATTTTAATATATTGTGCTGGCTTTAATTAATTTGACTGATTTGAACCGCGGTAAATTCGCTCTCTTTGCTCTGGAGAAAGATGAGGCATTGGGAAGTGATCAGATGCTACTCCTTGGTTTTGAGGAGAACGAATTGCCACATCACAATTTGGAAATTGATTGAGGATGGGATCTTCTGTGTCTGATTCGGTAAGCTGACTTTGAGGTAAGACATAGGCGTGTTTATCGGGATCGTATGCTAAAACTTCTCCCGACTCAATTTGATAAATCCAAGCATAAATTTTAAGTTGACCGTGGTAAAGCTTGGAGTGAATTACTGGATACGTCCGTAAATTTTCAATTTGAGTCAGAACATTTTCGGCAATCATAATCTCTAACAGTTCTTCAGATTCGTAATGACTGTAGTGGTCTAAAACTAGTCTACGAGTTGCTTCTGCGTATTTGAGCCAATCATAAACAAGTGGCAAATCCTCTCTCAGACCTTGTAATTTCATGAGTCCTTTCATCGCGCCGCAATGAGAGTGACCACAGACAATAATTTGCTGAATTCCTAAAGCTTCTACTGCATATTCAATAGTTGCACCTTCACCGCCATTAGTTGCCCCATAGGGTGGAATAATATTGCCTGCATTGCGAATCACGAATAATTCACCTACCTGGGCTTGTGTAATTAAATTTGGGTCAAGACGTGAATCGGAACAAGTGATAAATAATACTCTAGGTTTTTGACCTTGCGACAGTTGCTCAAACAGTTCTTGGTGTGTCGAAAAATAGCTAGATTTAAATTCACGTAGACCTTTAATTAATTTCTTCATTACTAAGTTCCAGAAATACGCGTGGGGGAATTACCAATCAGACAAGATTGATTAAGAGTGAGATAATATCAAGAGCAGACTGATTAGCGAGAGAATTAGCAAATTGGTGGCAACATTAGGAGCGTCAGCCTTTTTGTTGAGGTTAGTGTCTCTATGGCAAAACAGTAGCAACTTGTTTTAAGAAATTATTGTTGACGCTTTGAGAAATAAGAACTAATTAACAATGACTTCTATATCATAGGGTAAATTGGTGCTTTAATGGTAAGTAGAATAGGTAGTTAAAGATAAATAATTGTTGTTAAGACAAGGCTGCTGTATTTAAGGCTGAGTGTTAATTCGGCATAATCTATAGAGATTGAGATTTGGTTGTCGCGGATAATTATCTTGACTCATCAATAGATATAGCAAGCGCTATGACTGCAAGTACCAAAAAACCGCCTTTTTCAGAGTGTTTACAAGAATGGCTGCACAAAATCAACCGCAACGAATTCAAATAGAGTTAGAATTATCACCAGAATTGTACGAAACCATCAATAATCTTGCACAGCAGCTACATGGAGATCGTGTGGAGGTAATACTAAAAGCGATCGCTCTCTTAGAAGTAGCTTTAGAAGCCAAGCAAAAAGGCAAACATCTCTGGATTGTAAATGATCAGGATAACCTAGAAACTCAAATTGTGGGCATCTAATAACATGACAGATGTCAAAAATTTATCCCAAATCATTGCTAATAAAGGCCAAAATCCCTTAGTAATATCAGCAATAAACAAACAGTCCCCAGCTGATGCCGAACTTGATCGCCAGCTACGAGAACTTCAATTTAAACAAGAACTTAGAAAAAGCTGGATATTATTTATAGTTAGAGATGTAGTAATTTTCTCCGCAATTATCTTTTTTATTTTTGCAGTTAGCGGTTATTCTTTATTTATGAATATTTATAGATAAAAGTATTGGCTGCAAATAGCGACGTTGCGGAACTATGAAGCGGATGAATAAATTACTTTAAAACCTGTGATAAATTTACAATTTAGCAGTGCTGAGAAGTAGTTTAGACCTCATCAGCAAAGCTTGTGCTATTACCATTGCTAATAGAAATATTTAGATAGACAAAATATCTGCAATTTGTATGAGGAAAGCTCTAGCGGCTTAAGACAAAGTTGTAAATATCAGCCAGCAAGCGCCACCGCAAGACTATCGCCCTGTAAACGACAAGATGAATTCGTTTTTGCGGGAGGATTTACTTAACGATCGCACTCTCACCGGGAGCATCCATTTTTGTCAGAAACACCAAGCGATTGGAAATCGCGGCTACACAAACAAAGTCCGCCTACGCGGACTATCTCAAAACCCGCGCAGGCGGGTTTAGTTTTTATAGCCCCAGACTTCAGTCTGTTCGCGTAGCGTGCGCCTTAGCGCAGGGCTATTTGCCGAAAGTGGATGCACCCCTCTCACCGCAGTCCAAAAACTCAAATCAATTGCTCAAGACTTGGGTTTGAGTATGCCACAATTGGCGCTGGCTTGGATATTACGAGATGAGCGTGTGTCTTCAGCAATTATTGGTGCTAGTCGTCCAGCACAAGTTGTTGATAACGCTGCTGCATCAGGAGTGAAATTAGATGCAGATATACTGGCTGCAATCGACCAAATACTTGCACCAGTTGCACAAAAGTGAGATAAGTAACTGCTGCTTAGAGCGAACCCAAAAATTTTTTGCTGTCTTACCGGAAAGGATAGAACTAAAGATGTATCTGATTACATAGCAAATTTACTATGTGTAAACTGGGGATAAAGTTCTAAAATTCCCCTTCTTAAATCTATCTTTCCTTCTCTCTATCTGCTCTGGTTATCAGCCAGGGCAGTTTTAATTTTATTGGTAGATAGCAAAATCCAAAATCTCCAATGAAATTAGCTGGTTTTTGTACGTATGACTGCGATCGCCAACTCTACTTTAGCCTTATTCTGGTTTTGGAGATCAGCAACTAAATCTATATTCTAGTTAGCTCAGGTTGGAGAGTAGGCAATGGTAGTTCTGCGGTACTTGGTAATTTTGCTGACTTATCTTGGTTTAGGGCTGGGCTACTTACCTGGACTGCGGATGAATCGCGCTACTATCGCCCTTGTCGGTGCGGCTTTGTTAATGGCATTGGGATTACTTGATCTAACTGCGGCTTGGGGTGCTATTGACTACAACACTATTGTTTTCTTGTTTGGCATGATGATCATCAGTGCAAATCTAGCCGCTTCAGGTTTTTTCCAGTTGGCTGTTGATTACACTATCCGTTATATCCACAGTCCATTCGGGTTACTAATAGTCCTAACTTTTGGTGGCGGGTTGCTTTCAGCACTGTTCCTTAATGATACGATCGCCCTAATCCTCACACCTCTGGTAGTTGGTATCACTCAATTACTTAATCTCAACCCTGTTCCCTACCTGTTAGCATTGGCTGGCGCAACAAATCTTGGTTCTGTTGCTACCCTCAGTGGAAATCCGCAGAATATTTTAATTGGTTCTTTTTCTGGTATTGGTTATCTGGATTTTGCCAAAGCTTTGACACCACTAGCGTTGGCCAGTTTGGCAATCCAGGTAGTTTGGTTATGGTGGTTGTATCCAGAGGTGCGATCGCTACGTCCTGATTTGAAAGTAGAATTACCTCACTACCGGATTTTTAAACCTTTGTTAGCCAAGAGTCTGCTGATTACCACTGGCTTGCTAGGAGCATTTTTGCTAGGAATTCCCACTGCGGAGGCTACCTTAATTGCTGCTGGACTATTACTAGTCACACGCCGCCTCAAGCCAGAGCGAATTTTGCAAAAGGTTGATTGGGATTTGCTATTAATGTTCTGTGGGCTGTTTATCTTGACGGAAGGTGTGCAGAAATTGGGTGTGCTGGAATCTTTTGTTCGTTTTGTGCATGATCCCTTAAGTATTCTGGGAGTAACAGTATTGTTGTCAAATCTGGTATCCAATGTGCCGGCTGTACTGCTACTACATCACATCATCCCCCATCCCAACACTCAAACTTGGCTGCTGCTGGCGGCGGCTTCTACATTGGCAGGAAATTTGACGCTATTGGGTTCTGTTGCCAATTTGATTGTTGCGGAGGCTGTTGCTAAAAAAGGATATCGGCTGACATTTGGGGAGCATTTGCGATTTGGTTTCCCGTTAACTGTTGTGACTCTGGCGCTGACATATTTCTGGATTTTTTAAGCCCTAAGTAACGCAGAGGTTTTAGTTAATCAAGTTTCTGTGGTCTGCTGTAGTTCCTCAGATTGACTGGTACTTCAATATCAGGAGCTAATTGAGCATCACTTATGGGTACAGATGCCGTTAATTTTAAGGGTATTTCGCCTGCCCATACTGGTATTTGATAATCAACGTCATCATCAATTGGCCCACCAGTGCGAATTTTAGCACTGGCTTCTGTGAGTGGGAGAGATAGTACTATTGTTCTGGCTAATTCCTGATGATTTGGCGATCGCACTTGTTGCCACCTGCCCAAAATTACGTGTTCTGTAAATGCTTGCAACGCCGCTAATTTCCGTTCTGTATCCTCGACTAGAGTTGCTTTACCAAAGATGACGACTGAGCGATAATTCATGGAGTGGTGAAACGCCGATCGCGCTAATACTAACCCATCAATTAAAGTCACTGTTACGCAGACATCAATACCTTGTTGCAGCGATCGCAACATTCGACTTGCAGGTGAACCATGAATATATAATGTATCTTCAACCCTTCCATAGGCTGTAGGAATCACAAAAGGCTGTCCATTGGCAATAAAACCTATATGACAGACTAATGCTTCATCTAATATTTGATAAATGGTTTCGCTTTCGTAGTTAGCTCTTTGGGGTGTGCGTTTAACTGTGCTTCTTGGGCTGGGAGCTTGTGGTTGAGGCATGAATGGAACTTTCAACTCTATATCGTTAGAGTAATCAGGTAAGTGGAATGATACAAGAGCCACTTTTTAATTAAATTACCAGTCCACTTATCTTTGGCACTCGAATGGATTTTGTCATCAATATCGACCCCAAAGCCGCTTTACCTTTGCATCGCCAAGTTTACACAGAAATTCGTCAGGCGATTCTTACAGGAAGGTTAACCCCAGGAGAAAAATTACCTTCAACCCGTGTACTGGCTCAATTGCTTACTGTTTCTCGCGCCACTGTCACCCAAAGTTATGAGATGCTCCTGAGTGAAGGTTATCTAGAAACTATTATTGGTTCAGGTACATTTGTCTGTCGTCAACTTCCTGATGAATTACTCAACACCACACCAATTCAGGCAAAATCACAAAAAATTTATGATTCCATATCTTTATCAACCTATGGTAAAAGTTTGAGTCAGGGCAAATACTTACACCTACCAGAAGCAGAGGTAGATATTAGCTTTAGTTATGGACGACCAGCTTTTGATCAGTTCCCCATCAAGTTGTGGCGTAAGCTTTTGTCTCGCCATTGTCAAGCTAATAAATATATTCTTGATTATACTTACGACTCTCAAGGTTATCTACTTCTGCGGGAGGCGATCGCTGCTTATTTATCTCGCTCCAGAGCAGTGAAATGTAATTCAGGGCAAATCATTATTGTTGGTGGTTCACAACAGGGTATTGACTTAATTACTCGGATATTAATTGATCGGGGTGATTGGGTAGCGGTGGAAGACCCTGGTTATTTAAGTGCTAGACGAGCTTTTTTAGCGCAGGGAGCTAATTTATTCCCTGTAAGTGTAGATAAATCAGGGTTAATCGTCAATCATTTAACAACAGCTATAATTCCTAAAGTTAAGCTGGTTTATGTCACGCCATCACACCAATTTCCGACAGGTGCGACATTATCTCTGGCTCGTAGATTAGAGTTATTAGCTTGGGCGCAAAAATCAAGGGTAATGATTATTGAAGATGACTATGACAGTGAGTATCGTTATGGTGAGCGACCCATACCAGCATTGCAAGGATTAGACCAAGGTAACTCAGTCATCTATGTGGGGACATTCTCTAAAGTACTCTTTCCGGCTTTGCGTCTGGGTTATTTAGTTTTACCAGCAAATTTAGTCCCAATATTTGCCCGTGGGAAATGGTTAGCAGATCGGCAATGTAATTTATTAGAACAGTATGCCTTGACTGATTTTATTAGCGAAGGACATTTAGAACGACATATTAGAAGGATGCGATCGCTTTACGATGGGCGCAGGCAAACTTTGGTGCAGTCTTTGTTTGAGCATTTTGGTAACACAATTGAAATCTTGGGAGAAAATGCCGGAATGCACTTAATGGTAAAATTCAATACCCAACTCGGCGATGATGAAATAGTTCAGCGTGCGGCGCTTGCTGGAGTCAATATTGGGGCAGCTTATCCTCAATATTTAAAAGATAGCCCTGGTAGTGAATTTATCTTTGGATATGCTGAACTCAGCAATCAGAAAATACAAGAAGGAGTACGTCGATTAGCTGAGGTTATACCAATCCAAAATTAAACAGGATATCCGCAAACATCAAACAAAAGTTACTTCTCAGTCCGTTCAAAAACTACTGAGAGATTATTGGCAGGCATTTTGTCAATCTGCTTCACGATAAGATTTTCTGTTCTAGCTACGGTTATGACATCCTCTAAGTTACGCACACCCCATTCTGGGTTTTGGGCGCGCAGATATTCATCAAAAGCTGCATTACTTGGTGCTGTATGTTCTCCACCTTGTTTAAAAGGCCCATATAAGTAGAGGATACCACCAACAGGTAAGATGCGACTAGCCCCTGCCATCAGTCCTAAACAAGCTGACCAAGGTGAAATGTGAATCATATTAATATTGACAATCGCCGTAATTGGTGAAGTATTTAGCCAGTTGGTTGTTGTTTCTTTCTCTACTACCCAAACTGGTTCTTTGACATCAAGCTCTAGCGGCGGATAAACATTCTGACATTGATAATGTTCAGTCCAGGCAACGATGCTGGCTCTGGCTTGAGGGCTAACATCTGTTGGCAGCCACAGACAATTTTTGAGTTTGGATGCAAAATATACTGCGTGTTCACCTGTACCACTGGCAATTTCCAAGACTGTACCACTCCCAGGCAAGACTTTTAAAAGTACTTCGAGAATTGGTTCACGATTGCGATCGGTGGCTGGGGCATATTGTCGTGCGTCTTGTGTTGTCATTTGGGTGATTTTACTAGTTTATTATTTAATACAATTTCTTTATTTAGCACAGCTTCATAAAGAAATTGTATAACTTGCTGTATGACTGTATTTCTTGTCATAATAATGCTGACTACTTCATATCCTATCTTGTGTAAGTAACTTTCAATTTCCCTGGCGACTAGGATTTCATCTTCTACTATCAAAATTCTGGCACTTGCCAAACTATTTTTCTGCTGATATCTGGGAATACTAAACAAAATCGCTTTCAGCATAAAAATAGTTATGATTAGCACTCAAATAAATATTCCCGGATATATAGTTAATGAGCAAATTTATGATGGTTCGAGAACTGTAGTTTATCGAGCAGTTAAAGAAATTGACGACAAACCTGTTGTTATCAAACTACTGAAAAATTCTTACCCCAGCTTTGGCGAACTTGTACAATTCCGCAATCAGTATACAATAGCGAAAAATCTCAACTATCCCGGAATTATTCAAACTTATAATTTAGAATCTTGCCAAAATGGTTATATATTGGTGATGGAAGATTTTGGGGGAATTGCTCTCAAACAGTGGGGAGTGGAGAAAAACTCAGCATTTCTCCAGGAATTTTTAGAAATTGCGATCGCACTGTGCAACACCTTAGATATACTCTACCGAGAGCGGATTATTCACAAGGATATTAAACCCGCCAATATTTTAATTAATCCCGAAACTAAACAAGTAAAATTAATTGACTTTAGCATTGCATCACTTCTACCACGAGAAACGCAAACCCTTGTTAACCCCAACGTGTTGGAAGGAACACTGGCTTATATATCTCCTGAACAGACAGGGAGAATGAATCGAGGAATAGATTATCGCACAGATTTTTATTCTTTGGGTGTAACTTTTTTTGAATTACTCACAGGTGAGTTACCATTTGCATCAAGTGATCCAATGGAATTGATACATTGTCACATTGCTAAAGCACCACAATTACTACATAAACTTAATTCCCACGTCCCATCTTTGCTATCGGAGATAGTCAATAAATTGATGGCAAAAAATGCCGAAGACCGTTATCAAAGTGCATTGGGACTGAAATATGATTTAGAAAATTGTCTACATCAACTAAAAGCAACTAATGAAATTCAGAGATTTAAAATTGCTACTAGGGATGTGTGCGATCGCTTTATCATTCCTGATAAACTTTATGGACGAAAAGCTGAAGTAGAAACCTTACTTCAAGCATTTGAGCGAGTTAGCACTGGCGCAACAGAAATGATGCTGGTGGCTGGTTTTTCGGGAATTGGAAAAACAGCAGTTGTTAATGAAGTGCATAAACCCATTGTCCGCCAACGGGGTTATTTTATTAAAGGCAAATATGACCAATTTAATCGCAATATTCCCTTCAGTGCTTTTGTCCAAGCATTCCGCGATTTAATGAGACAATTAATTTCAGAATCTGATATACAGTTACAAACTTGGAAAACCAAAATTTTGGAAGTTTTAGGTGATAATGGAAAAATTCTAATTGATGTCATTCCAGAGTTAGAACGTATTATAGGTAATCAACCGCCAGCTACCGAACTATCGGGAACTGCTGCTGAAAATAGATTTAATTTGCTCTTGCAAAAGTTTGTGCAAGTTTTTACCAATCAAGAACATCCCTTAGTCATATTTTTAGATGACTTGCAATGGGCAGATTCGGCATCGCTGAAATTGCTGCAACTGTTAATGCAAGACACAGAATATTTATTAATATTGGGTGCATATCGAGATAATGAAGTATCACCAACTCACCCATTTATCCTGATTGTCGATGAGCTAAAAAAAACTGGAGCAGTAGTAAATAAAATTATCCTCCAACCATTAAGCAAAATTAATCTCAATCAGCTAGTTGCAGATTCTCTAAATTGTGAATCATTGCTTGCTCAACCTTTGACAACATTAATCTATCAAAAAACGCAAGGTAATCCTTTTTTCGCCACCCAATTTCTCAAAGCCTTAAATAATGAGCATCTCATTACACTTGACTTAGAGTCACGACATTGGCAGTGTGATATTGCTCAGATTAAAGCTTTAGCCATTACTGATGATGTGGTGGAATTTATGTCCCTACAATTGCAAAAATTCCCCCCACAAACTCAAAATATTCTCAAACTAGCAGCTTGTATTGGGGCGCAGTTTGATTTGCAGACATTGGCGATTATTTCAGAACAAGTACTAGAAACAACGGCGGCTGATTTATGGAAAGCTTTGCAAGCCGGACTGATTATTCCAAATACAGAAATTTATAAATTTTTTGTTCAATCTGATAGTGCATCGATTTCTCATGCAGTAGTTAATCCAATTTATCGCTTTTTACATGACCGAGTTCAACAAGCAGCTTATTCCCTAATTCCCAATAATCAAAAGCAAGCAACTCATCTCAAAATTGGACGGTTACTTCTACAAAAATCCTCAGAAATAGAAAAAGAAGAAAAGCTGTTTGATATTGTCGGGCATTTGAATCAAGGACAAGCATTAATTCATCAACAACAGGAACGAGAAGCTTTAGCAAAACTCAACTTGGAAGCTGGGAATAAAGCCAGAAATTCCACTGCATACACCGCAGCTAGAGAGTATTTTCAGACTGGAATTGAGTTATTAGAGGTTGATTGTTGGCACAATCAGTATGAATTGACACTGAATTTATATGTTGCAGCAACAGAAGCTAGTTATTTAAATGGTGATTTTGACGGTATGGAACAACTTGCTGCGTTGGTATTGCAGCAAGCACAAACCATTCTCGACAAAGTGAAAATTTACGAAATTCAAATTGCAGCATTAACAGCTAGTAGCCAAATATTAGCAGCGATCGCAGTGGGCAGAGAAGCTGTAGGGCAATTGGGAATAGAATTACCCACTCAAGTAGACGAAATCACAATTGGCAAAGCCCTAGAAGCGGTTAAGCAGCAACTCCAAGGCCGAGAAATTGCCGCACTGATTGACTTACCAGTCATGAGTGAAGCCACGGCTCAAGCTGCAATACAAATATTAGGAATGTTGTTTCCACCAGTTTTGCTTGGAATGCCCAGTTTAATGCCCATTCTGGGCGCGACGATGGTGCGATTATCACTGGAGTTTGGCAATACTCCCGCCTCAATACCTGGCTATACAATTCATGGTATGGTGATGTGCGCCTTTTTTGGCGAAGTTGAAATTGGCTATGAGTTTGGTAAATTAGCCATATCCTTACTAGAGAAGTTGAATGCTCGCAGGATGAAGTGCGTCACTCTCAACTTGTTCGGATCTTTCATCCAACATCGCCGACAAGCACTGTCAACAGCGCAACTCATCCAGAAAGAAAGCTATATGGCGGGGATGGAAACCGGCGATTTTCTCTATGCTGGCTATAGCATACAAGGGTATGCTTTTGTGGGGTTGTTTACTGGTGCAGAACTGCATAGCTTGGCATCTGAATTGTCTACTTATCATGCTGCTTTAGTTCAAGTCAAACAAGATTCGGCACGGATTTATTTAGAGATGGTGCAGCAAACAGTGGCACAATTTAGAGAAACGGTGAGCCAGCCTGATTGCTTAATTGGCAGTTTCTACGATGAAACAGTGATGTTTCCAAAGCACAAGCAAGACAAGGATCTCACTGCATTTGCCTTTACTTATTGCTACAAACTTTCGCTTGCCTACTCTTTTGGCAATTATCAGGCTGCTCTCGACTATATCATTCAAATTCAGTCTTATTTAATGGCAGTGTCAGGAATGATTATTGTTCCACTTTTCCATTTCTATGCTGCCCTAACTCAGCTTGCACTTGTTTCCAGCCAATCAGAAGCGGCGGAAATTATCGCCGAAGTCGAAAGTCATCAACAAACTCTGCATCAATGGGTGCAAGATGCCCCCATGAATCATTTACATAAATGGCATTTAGTTGAGGCGGAAAAATATCGTGTTGGCGGTGATAAATTAGCCGCAATGGAACATTACGAACAAGCCATTACCATTGCTAAAACTAACCAATTTCTTAACGAAGAAGCCTTAGCCAACGAACTTGCCGCCAAATTTTATCTTGATTGGGGCAAAGAAAAAATTGCTCAAACCTACATGATTGAAGCTTACTACTGTTATGCGCGGTGGGGTGCAAAAGCCAAAGTCATCGATTTAGAAACCCGCTATCCCCAACTACTCCTACCAATTCTGCACAAACAACAACTAGCTTTCAAACCAGCAGAAACAATCATGTCTCTCTCATCTCACACAATCCAAGGCTCCTCCCTGAGTAATACTAGTCTCTCAGAAGCCCTCGATTTGGCAACTATTCTCAAAGCCTTTCAATCACTTGCCAGCGAAATTGAGTTGGAGAAATTACTTTCAACTTTACTTCAAGTGATTCTCGAAAATGCGGGAGCCGGTAAATGTGCATTACTCATACCCAAAGGAGATTCTTGGGTGATTGAGGCATTATCCGAACTGCAACAGCCTGCCATAATTTTACAATCTCTGCCCTGGGATGAAATAGTACCTATTAGCCTAATTAATCGAGTTAAAAATACCTCGGTTGCGGCTGTAGTGGAAAATGCAGTCGTCGAGCCAACACTACTGGCTGATCCTTATATTCTGCACCATACACCTAAGAGTATTTTTTGTGCACCAATTCTCAACCAAGGCAAATTGATTGGCATTTTGTACTTAGAAAATAATTTGACAGTGGGAGCATTTACAAACGATCGCCTACAACTTCTCAAACTTCTGACAACCCAAGTAGCAATTTCTCTAGAAAACGCCCAACTTTATCATCAATTAGAAAATTATTCCCACATTCTAGAGCAAAAAGTTGAAGAACGCACCCAGGCATTAACAGCTAAGGCAACTCAGCTAGAATCAACACTTGATAAACTATACTCGACTCAATCCCAATTAATTCAAGCCGAAAAAATGTCAGGATTAGGACAGTTAGTTGCAGGAATTGCTCATGAAATTAATAATCCAATTAATTTTATCTATGGCAATTTACAACCAGCTAGTGAATATGTGACATCTTTAATTGAATTAAATAACTTATATCGGCGACTTTACCCACAACCATTGCCAGAAATTGCTCAAAAAATCGCTGATATTGAGCTGGATTTTCTCGTCAATGATTTACAAAATATTTTTTCATCCATGAGAGTGGGAGTAAATCGCATTAGCCAAATTGTGCTGTCACTGCGGAATTTTTCTCGTTTGGATGAATCAGAAATCAAACCAGTAGATATTCACTCTGGCATTGATAGCACGTTGTTAATTTTACAACATCGACTGCACAATAATAGTCAACATCCAGAGATTACGGTCATTAAACAATATGGAGTATTACCTTTAGTTAATTGTTATGCTTCTGCTCTCAATCAAGTGTTTATGAATATCATTAATAACGCCATAGATGCTTTAGAAATATCAGATGTTTGCCAACCAAGCATTATAATTCATACAGAATTTAAAGAACAAAAAAATGTAATTATTCGCATACAAGACAATGGTATTGGTATAAGTAATTCTGTGCAACATCAGATATTTAATCCATTTTTTACAACAAAATCAGTAGGTAGTGGTACAGGTTTAGGATTATCAACTAGTTATTCAATTGTGGTAGAAAAACATGGTGGTCAATTAAGTTGTATTTCAGCACCAGGAGAGGGTACAGAATTTATTATTGAACTTCCAGTGTTTTAAAATTCCTGAGTCATCTGGGAATACTAGATCCAGAAATTGTTAGGATTTAGCAATATATATGGTGAGCAACCTTGTCAATATTCCCGGATATCGCATCAGCGAAGAACTCTATAATGGTTCCAGAACCGTAGTTTATCGAGGCTATCGAGAAACCGACTCATTACCGATAGTGATTAAACTGCTGAAAAATCCTTATCCAAGTTTGGGCGAACTATTATCATTTCGCAATCAGTACACCATTACCAAGAATCTCAACTCTCCTCTGATTGTCCAAACCTACAGCCTCCAAGCCTATCAAAATGGCTATGCGCTAGTAATGGAAGATTTTGGGGGGATTTCTCTCAAGGAATGGGGAGTTAAGGGAAGGGGGCAATCTCTAGAGGAGTTTTTAGAAATAGCGATCGCACTGTGCAACACCTTAGATATTCTCTATCAAAATCGCATTATTCATAAAGATATCAAACCCAGCAATATCTTAATTAATCCTGAAACCAAACAAGTAAAATTAATTGACTTTAGTATTGCATCACTTCTACCACGAGAAACGCAAACCCTTGTTAACCCTAATGTGTTGGAAGGAACACTAGCTTATATATCTCCTGAACAGACAGGAAGAATGAATCGAGGAATAGATTATCGCACAGATTTTTATTCCCTCGGTGTAACTTTTTATGAATTACTCACGAGTGAGTTACCATTCCAGTCTGATGATGCGATGGAATTGGTACATTCTCATCTTGCGAAAACAGCACCTTTAGTAGATAAAATTAACCCACAGATTCCGGCAATTCTCTCAGAAATTGTCAGTAAACTGATGATGAAAAATGCTGAAGATAGATATCAGAGTGCATTAGGATTGAAATTTGATTTAGAAAAATGTTTACATCAACTAAAAGAAACTGGTGAGATTGAAGACTTTGAAATTGCTACTAGGGATGTGTGCGATCGCTTCATCATACCCGATAAACTCTACGGACGAGAAACCGAAGCAGAAACTTTACTGCAAGCATTTGAGCGAGTCAGTCTTGGCGCAACAGAAATGATGCTAGTGGCTGGATTTTCTGGAATTGGTAAAACCGCCGTCGTCAACGAAGTTCATAAACCCATTGTGCGGCAACGCGGCTACTTCATCAAAGGTAAATATGACCAGTTCAACCGCAACATTCCATTAAGTGCCTTTGTGCAAACCTTCCGGGACTTGATGGGACAACTATTAAGTGAAAGTGATACTCAGGTGGCGCAGTGGAAAGACAAAATCCTCTCAGCTTTGGGTGAGAACGGGCAAGTCCTAATTGAAGTCATTCCCGAACTCGAACAGATTATCGGCAAACAACCTGCTGCTCCTGAACTGTCAGGTAGTGCCGCCCAAAACCGCTTCAACTTGCTATTCCAGAAATTCATTGCCGTGTTCGCTACAGCAGAACATCCTTTAGTGATGTTCCTCGATGACTTGCAGTGGGCAGATTCAGCCTCATTGAAGCTCATGCAAGTGCTGCTGAGTCAAAGGGAAGTGGGCTATCTGCTGACTATTGGGGCATACCGAGATAATGAAGTCTCCCCCACTCATCCACTAATGCTGACATTGGAGGAGATGAAGAAAGATTCAGCAACTATCAGCACCCTTACCCTCGCTCCATTAAATCAATCTCACCTCAATCATTTGGTTGCTGACACCCTCAGTTGTTCCACCGCTCTAGCGCAACCCTTGAGTGAGTTAATCTATCAAAAAACCAAAGGGAACCCTTTCTTTGCCACGCAGTTTCTCAAAGCCTTGTATCAGGAGGGCTACATTGCCTACGATCTGCAAGTCGGACATTGGCAGTGCGATATGGTAGCAGTGCGATCGCAAAGCGTCTCCGAAGGAGAATCGCTCTCGCTCACCGATAATGTGGTAGAGTTCATGGCACTGCAATTACAAAAGTTTCCAGAAGCCACCCAAGAAATACTGAAGTTAGCTGCTTGTGTGGGAGCAAAATTCGATCTCGAAACATTGGCGATCGTTTCAGAAAAATCGCTAACCGATGCCGCAACAGCATTGTGGAAAGCCTTGCAAGAAGGCTTGATTTTACCCACGAGTCAGATTTACAAGTTTTTTCAGGATATACAACAGTCTGAGACAGAAGATACAGTTAATCCGAGCTATCGATTTTTGCACGATCGCGTCCAGCAAGCCGCCTATTCTTTAATTCCCACCGATCAGAAACAAACAACCCACCTGCAAATGGGACAATTGCTCCAGCAAAAGTTCTCAGAAATAGACCGAGAAGACAAGATTTTTGATATTGTCGGGCATTTAAATTTAGGCATAGAATTAATCGCGCCACCGCAGGAACGGCAAACTCTAGCACAACTGAACTTGAAAGCGGGAACTAAGGCCAGAAGTGCTACCGCATACACCGCCGCAAGGGTTTATTTGCAAAGCGGACTGGAGTTACTTTCGCCAGACTGCTGGGAAACTCAGTACGAATTGACGCTCAATCTGTATGTAGCCGCCGCCGAAGTTAGTTACTTAAATGGTGACTTTGAGGGCATGGAGCAACTTGCCCTATCCGTCTTGCAGGAGGCACGGACAATTCTCGACAAAGTGAAAATCTACGAAATTCAAATCGCAGCACACACGGCTCGCAACCAAACATTGCAGGCGATCGCCGTAGGTACAGAGGCACTGAAGCAATTGGGGGTACAGTTCTCGACAGAAGCAGACGAAGCCCACATTAGCAGTGCTTTACAGCAGATCGAGGAGCAACTAAGCGGCAGAGAGATTGCCGAACTAGTTGATTTGCCCGTGATGAGCGACCCCAATGCCCAAGCCGCCATACAACTGTTAGGAATGTTATTTTCACCGATTCTACAGGCAATGCCCGGATTACTGCCCATACTGAGCGCAACGATGGTGAGTTTATCACTCCAGTTTGGGAATGCACCAGGATCAACGGTGGGGTATGCGATTCACAGTATGGTGTTGTGTGCTTTTTTGGGAGAAGTGAAAACAGGCTATAGCTTTGGGCGATTAGCAATGAATTTGCTTGACAAATTTAATGTCAAGGAATTCAAGTCTAAAGTTCTACTTCTGTTTGCAGCCTGGGTTCAACATCATCAAGAATCTCTCAAAGCAACGATGCTGACGATGAAAGATGGCTATACAACTGGTATCGAAACTGGTGATTTTCTCAACGCTGGCTATAACTCCCTCAATTACCTGATTGCCAAACTTTTTGCTGGGATAGAACTGGACATTTGGGAACCCGAAATAGTAGATTACAGGGCTGTCTTAGTGCAGGTAAAACAACATTCTGCCCAGACTTATTTGGATATGATGCAGCAGACTGTGGAGAACTTGAGGTCAGCCCGGATTCTGTCGGATTGCTTAATTGGCACTGCCTACGATGAAACGGTGATGATTCCTAAGCACCATCAGGACAACGATCTCACAGCGATCGCTATTGCTTACACTTACAAACTGATGCTTGCCTATATTTTTGGTAACTACACGGCTGCCCTAGACTATAACGCCCAAGGCAAACAGTATTTAATGGCAGTATCAGGGATGATTTTTATTCCCATTTTTAATTTCTATACAGCCCTAACGTATTTGGCACTCTTACCCACACAGCCAAAGTCAGAGCAAGGCGAATTTTTGTCTTTAGCCCAAACCCATCAAACCACTTTGCAACAGTGGGCGCAAAATGCCCCGATGAATCATCTGCATAAATGGTATTTAGTTGAGGCAGAAAAACATCGGATTTTGGGCAATAAAGCCGAAGCAATTGAATATTACGATCGCGCCATCATTGCAGCCAAAGAAAATCATTATATTCAGGAAGAAGCGCTGGCTAATGAACTAGCTGCAAAATTTTACCTCGACTGGGGTAAACAAGAGATTGCCCAGGTATACATGATGAAGGCTTACTATGGCTATGGTCATTGGGGTGCAAAAGCCAAAATCGCTGACTTGGAAAGACGTTATCCCCAACTCCTGGCTCCGATTCTCCAAAAAACTCGCACGGCTCTTTCAGTTAACGAAACCGTCTTTGCATTAGGAACAGTCACCTCCACTAGTTCTTCTAGTTCTTCCTCCAGCGTCTCCGATTCTCTCGATTTAGCCGCTATTCTCAAGGCTTCCCAAAGTATCTCAGGTGAAATCGAACTAGAAAAACTACTCTCATCGTTGCTGGCGATCGTCATCGAAAATGCGGGGGCTGATAAATGCGTGTTAATGCTGTTGCGAGACGATTCGCTACGCGACACCAAAGGTGAACACTTGCTGATCAATGGCTTAATTATTGAGGGTTCCGAGCCGGTAGTGTTGCAGCGCCTTCTGGTTGAGGAGAGTCAAGATATTCCCCTAAAGCTGATTTACAAAGTGAAGCACAACAGGCAGACTGCTGTGCTGCTTGATGTGACGGCCGATCCGATTTTAGCTAATGACCCCTATATCATTCGTCAGCAGCCTCAGAGTATCTTGTGCAGCCCAATTTTACATCAAGGGAAGTTGCTGGGGATTTTATATCTAGAAAACAAGTTAACAACGGGGGCGTTCACAAGTGATCGCGTGGAATTGCTCAATTTACTTTGCGCTCAAGCGGCGATTTCTTTGGAAAATGCTCAATTGTATGAGCGATCGCGAGATTATGCCCAACAGCTAGAGCGATCGCTTGATGAGTTGAGCGCCGTACAGTCTGGCTTGCAAGCATCCCAACAACGGCTTCAGCTATTAGTTCAACAAACTCCACTGGCAGTCATCGAGTGGGACACCAATTTTCTAGTTACTGACTGGAACCCAGCCGCAGAAAGGATATTTGGCTACACAAAACAAGAAGCTTTAGGTCGTCAATTCCAATTCATCATTCCTGAAACAATTCAAGCACAAATGGAGGAAGTTAGCGTCGAGATTGTATCGCAGCAGGGCGGTAATTATAGTGTCAATGAAAATATTACCAAAGATGGCAGAATTATTATTTGTGCTTGGTACAACAATCCACTTGTGAATGCAGATGGTGAGTTAATTGGAGTTGCTTCCCTAACTGATGATATTACTGAACGCAAACTTGCTGAAATTGCCTTGGAGCAAAAATCACTCTTATTGCAACAAGCATTGCAAGACTTACAACAAGCACAATTACAAATGGTGCAAAGTGAGAAAATGTCTGCACTGGGTAACTTAGTTGCTGGGGTAGCCCACGAAATGAATAATCCTTTGGGATTTATTGCGGCTAGTCTCAAACAAGCTAAACCCACTATTGCTGATATTGCTCAACACCTCAAACTATATCAAGAAACTTTTCAGAATCCGAGTGAGGAAATTCAAGTTCACGCAGAGGAAATAGATTTAGATTATACCTTAGAAGACTTGCCCAAGATAGTTGATTCTATGTCTATGGCGTGCGATCGCCTCAAAAATATCAGCACCAGTTTGAGAACTTTCTCCCGTGCTGATAAAGATTACAAAGTGCCATTTAATATTCACCAAGGCATTGATAGCACTATTCTCATTCTCAAACATCGCCTCAAAGCCAATGAACAACGTCCCGCCATTGGAGTTGTCACAAATTACGGTAATTTACCTCAAATTGAATGCTTTCCTGGTCAATTAAATCAGGTATTTATGAATATTCTAGCCAATGCTATTGATGCCTTAGATGAATCTAATCAGGGACGAATATTTGAAGAAATTCAACTCAATCCTAACTGTATTACAATTACAACCTCAGTCGAAAATAGTCTAGTTAGAATTGCCATTGGGGATAATGCTAAGGGGATGAGTGAAGAGGTAAAATCCAAAATATTTGACCATTTATTTACTACGAAAGCTGTTGGTAAAGGGACGGGATTAGGGTTAGCGATCGCTCGTCAAATTGTGGAAGAAACCCACGGTGGAAAATTGAGTTTTAACTCTGTTCTAAGTGAAGGGACAGAATTCATCATTGAAATTCCGGTGTAATTTTTAGCTCTAATGTATAAACAGGAGTCAGGAGTCGGAATACAGGAGTCAGAATGAAAATACTTGATAACAAAAAATATCATCATCAACGAAGATTATCTATTTCACTTGTGGCTATATTTTTACTGTTCAATGCAGTCGGTTGTAGTCAAAGCAGGTTGGATTCTGATAAAAATCAGCCTAAAAATCAAATTGTAAATTCAGCAAAACCGCAAAGATTTGACGGGATTACCATCACAGTTGCGGCTATGGATAGACCAATTGGGGTAGGGGTTGAGCGTCGGACTCGTGAGTTTGAAAAACTTACGGGTGCTAAGGTCAATATAGTCACATTTCCCCAAAAAGAAGTTTTTCCAGCTATGGAAAAGGAGTTTGTAAAAAAAACCAATAAGTATGATGTGGTTGTTTTCTCGCCGCAATGGATGGCAGATTTTGTGCAGCCTGGATATCTAGAAAATTTAACAAATCGTGTCAAAGTGGATAGTCAACTGCAATGGGATGATATTGCACCTTTTTTCCGAAATTTTACGGCAACCTACAAAGGGCAAATCTATAGCATTCCCATAGATGGTGACTTTCAGATGGTCTACTATCGCACAGATTTATTAGAAAAAGCAGGGCTTGAACCCCCACGAATCTGGGATGATTATATCGCTATTGCCAAAAAGTTTCACGGACAAGACCTTAATTCTGATGGTAAACCAGACTATGGTTCTTGTATGGCTAAAAAGCCAAACCATGTAAATCATCAACTTGTTTGGTCGGTGGCAAGTGCATTTCTTCAAAGTCAGGGAACGGAAGAAGGGGGATTTTTTGACCCCGAAACAATGAAGCCATTGGTAAATAATGCAGCCTTTGCCAAAGCCTTGGATATCTATAAAGAAACGACCAAATACGCGCCACCAGAAGAATTGACTTTGAACCTAGATGGAGCGAGAAAATTATTCTTGAATGGGCGTTGTGCGATGACTTTAGATTGGGGTGATGTCGGCACATTGGCGATCGATCCAGCCCTCTCCAAAATACCTGATAAAGTAGGCGCATTGATATTACCCGGTAGCAAAGCAGTTCTCGATCGCAAAACTGGTAAACTCGTAGCCTGCAATAAAATTACCTGTCCATACTCAATTGATGGCATTAATCACGCTCCCTATGGTGCTGTGGGTGGATGGGTAGCTGGTATTAATGCCGCAGCTAAACCAAAAGTTAAAGATGCTGGTTATGCGCTAATTTCCTATATTAGCCAACCTGCACAAGCAAATGTTGATGTCACCATTGGCATTACTGGTTTTAATCCTTACCGAATCTCCCAGTTTACTAAGCGGGAAAATTGGTTGCAGGCGGGGATGCCAGAAGCGTTAGTGAGTAACTATTTGGGTGGTATTTCCGTGAGTTTGGGTAATCCTAACATGGTATTGGATCTGCGTGTACCTGAAAGCGCCCTCTACCAGCGAGAAATTTTAGATACTGCACTAGCCGATTTCCTCGCGGGTAAGATGACTCGTGACGCAACCATGCAGCAAATTGAGCGGGAATGGGAGAAAGTTACTAATCAAATAGGTCGAGATTCCCAATTACAAGCTTATCGAGACAGTTTAGGAATCGATTAATCTATCTGGAGATATCTATCAATGTTGCGTTGGAATCTCAGTACTAAAGTTGTTGCTGCTTATTCAGGCTTAATTGCACTCATGGCTGGGGTGCTAACTACGACTCTTTATTGGCAGTTTCGCACAGCTAGCTACCAAGGAATGCGCGATCGCCTATGGGATTTACTCAGTTTAACAGCACCGGAAATTGATAGTGACTATCATTCACTGACCTTAACACCTAAAGATACCAATAAACCCTACTACAAAATCAACCTCAAAAAACTCAAAACTGTTCAAGCCAGCAGTAAAGATATCAACCGGATTTATACCCTGCGTCCCAAAAGCAACGGTGAATTAACTTTTGTCTTAAATTTTGCTCCAAAATCCAAGTCATCAACGTCTGTGGGAGAAATTGTCGAGAATTTAACTCCGATTCTCGCAGCAGAAGCATCTACCCTATCCCAACCCAAGATTGAGAACGATTTTTCCAAAAATGTAGAGGGTAAACCCGTGTTGTATGGGTATGCACCTATCAAAGATCAATTTGGTCGCTTAGAAGGAATTTTAGCGATTGAATTAGATGCTAGTGCAATCGTTCAAACTCAAATGATTGGGGGTGCGATCGCATTAGGAGTTTTCCTGATTATTTTAGCATTCACGGTAGTCATCGTTAGTTGGTTGGCGCGATCGCTGATTGTGAATCGCACCCTCAGCTTAAATGATGCTGCTAAAAAACTTGCAGATGGGGATTGGCATCAATCTTTAGCAACCGAGAGTGAAGATGAATTGGGTGAATTAGCCAAGTCTTTTAATTATATGGCTCAACAGCTACAAAACTCCTTTCAAAAACTAGAAGAATACTCACAAACTCTAGAACAAAAAGTTAAAGAACGAACTACAGAACTAGAGCAAGCAAAATTATTGGCAGATTCCGCAAACCAAGCCAAAAGCACTTTTATTGCCAACATGAGCCACGAATTACGCTCTCCACTCAACGCCATTCTTGGCTTTGCTCAAATTATGATTCGTTCTCAAACTTTGGGACGCGAGCATCAAGAAAATGTTGGCATTATTTATCGTAGCGGCGAACACCTCCTAACTTTAATTAACAACATCCTCGATCTCTCTAAAATTGAAGCAGGTAAAACTACTCTCAATCCCAAAAAATTTGACCTCCACCGTCTGCTAGATGACATTCATGATATGTTCCATCTCAAAGCAGAAGAGAAAAATCTCCAATTAATAATGGAGTATGACCCCGATCTTATCCGCTACATCTGCACCGATGAAGTTAAATTACGCCAAGTGCTAATTAATTTGATTAACAACGCCATCAAATTTACTCAAGCTGGTGGAATTTCCATTAGAGTTAGCACTTTGGTTGCTAATTCATCTACACTACATTTTGAAATTGAAGATTCAGGAGCCGGTATTGCCGAAGAAGAATTAGGGCAAATTTTTGAAGCCTTCACCCAAAGTGCAACTGGAAAACAAGCTCAGGAAGGAACAGGTTTAGGCTTACCCATTAGCCGCCAATTTGTGCATCTTATGGGAGGCAATATTACAGTTAAAAGTGTCGTTGGACAAGGCACAATTTTATTATTTGATATTCAAGTAGCTGAAGTAAAAGCCAGCGATATTACTACACACCAGCCCTCTCGCTGCGTTATTGCCCTAGAACCCAATCAACCAAAATATCGCATTCTGATAGTTGACGATAAACCGAACAATCGCCAGTTGTTAATTAAACTACTCTCTCCTTTAGGATTTGAAATTCATGAGGCGATTAATGGGCAAGAAGCTATTAATATTTGGGACAGTTGGGAACCCCACTTAATTTGGATGGATATGCGGATGCCCGTGATGGATGGTTATACTGCTACCCAACAAATTAAAGCCACCACCAAAGGTCAAGCAACGGTGATTATTGCTCTGACTGCTAGTGTATTAGAAGAAGAGAAAGCAGTGATTATCTCGGCAGGATGCGATGATTTTGTGAGAAAACCATTCCGAGAAGAAGAAATTTTTAACGCCATGAATAAATATATTGGAGTGAAATATATTTATGAAGAATTGACTCCCATACAAACTGAAACAAGGCACACAAGAGAAGTGTTAACCGCAGATGCGATCGCAGAACTTCCGTCTGAATTATTAGAACAACTTGAAAAGTCTGTAATCACTTCTAATCTCGACTTAATTACTGCGGTGGTTCAACAAATTGCTATCCATAACGAGTCTTTATCTCGGACAATTGAAAATTGTTTGCATCAATTTGAATATGAAAAAATTTTACATTTAATCGCGGAAGTTAAAAAATAAGTAATGAGTAATGAGTAATGAGTAATGAGTAATGAGTAATGAGTAATAAGTAATGAGTAATAAGTAATGAGTATATTTTGTAATAGGGATTTAACCCCGACACAAAATATGCTGCCTGTAGAGGCAGGGGACTTAAACCCCCAAAGTTCGTTAAAACAAAAGCAAAAATATAAAAATATGCAGAATCATCAAGTAAATTTTCAATGCGAAATAATGGCGATCGATGATACACCAGCTAACCTACATCTGCTAACAAATCTATTAAAACAAAATGGCTATCTGGTGCGACCATTTCCTAGTGGTAAATTAGCTTTGGCAGGCATTCAACACTCTCTACCTACTTTGATTTTGCTAGATATTCAAATGCCACAAATGAATGGCTATGAAGTCTGCCAAAATCTCAAAGCCAACGAATTGACTCGTGATATTCCGGTGATTTTTATCAGTGCTTTAGATGAGGCGATCGATAAAGTAAAAGCTTTTACAGTAGGTGGAGTAGATTACATCACCAAACCCTTTCAAGCAGAAGAAGTTTTAGCGCGTATTTCGACTCATTTAAATCTCAGTCGCCTAGAAAAACTTCTCAAACAAGAAAATTCTCTTCAGGCTCAACAACTAGTAGAACAAAATTGCCAACTTCAGGAGATAAATCAAGCATTAGAGCAAGCTAATCAAGAACTAAAACAAAAATATTATCAACTCCAGCAAGCCCAATTACAACTTGTGCAAAGTGAAAAGATGTCTGCATTAGGTAACTTAGTAGCTGGTGTTGGTCATGAAATGAATAATCCTTTGGGCTTTATTTCTGCCAGTATTCAACAAGCTAAACCGCTCATTTTTGATATTGTTGAACACTTAAAACTCTATCAAAAAACTTTACCCAACAAGAGTGATGAAATTCTTAAGCATGAGTTAGGAATCGACTTGGATTATAACTTAGAAGACTTGCCCAAGATAATTGATTCCATATCTATGGCGTGCGATCGCCTCAAAAATATTAGCACCAGTTTAAGAACTTTCTCCCGTGCTGACAAAGACTACAAAGTGCCATTTAATATTCACCAAGGCATTGATAGCACTATTCTCATTCTCAAACATCGCCTCAAAGCCAATGAACAACATCCGGCTATTGAAATTGTCAGCAACTACGGTAATTTACCTCAAATTGAATGTTTCCCCGGTCAATTAAATCAGGTGTTTATGAATGTTTTAGCAAATGCCATTGATGCCTTAGATGAATCTAATCAGGGACGTAGTTTTGAAGAAATTAAACTCAATCCTAACTGCATTACAATTACAACCTCAGTCGAAAATAGTCTAGTTATAATTTCCATTCGAGATAATGGTAAGGGGATGAGTGAAGAGGTAAAATCCAAAATATTTGACCATTTATTTACTACAAAAGCTGTTGGGAAAGGTACAGGATTAGGGTTGGCGATCGCTCGTCAAATTGTGGAAGAAACCCACGGTGGAAAATTGAGTTTTAACTCTGTTCTGGGTGAAGGTACTGAATTTATCATTGAAATCCCAGTATAAGTTTTGTATTTAATGTTAAACACGCTTCAGATATCTGGGAACACTAAACCTGGAAATCTAAGGATTTAGCAGTATGGTGAGCATCTTTGTTAGTATTCCCGGATATCGCATCAGCGAAGAACTCTATAATGGTTCGAGAACCGTAGTTTATCGAGGATACCGAGAGGCTGACTCATTACCTGTAGCCATTAAATTGCTGAAAAATCCATATCCAGATTTTAACGAACTCTTGTCGTTTCGGAATCAATACACCATTGCTAAAAATCTCAACTCTCCTCTGATCGTCCAAACCTACAGCCTCCAACCATACCAAAATGGCTACGCGCTGGTGATGGAAGACTTTGGGGGGATTTCTCTCAAGGATTGGGAAGTTAAGGAAAGGGGACAATCTTTACAGGAGTTTTTAGAAATTGCGATCGCACTCTGCAATACCTTAGATATATTGTATCGAGAGCGAATTATTCATAAAGATATCAAACCCGCCAATATTTTAATTAACCCAGAAACCAAACAAGTTAAATTAATTGACTTTAGTATTGCATCTTTACTACCACGAGAAACGCAGACATTAATCAATCCCAACGTCTTAGAAGGGACACTAGCTTATATTTCCCCAGAACAAACAGGCAGAATGAATCGGGGAATTGACTACCGCACTGATTTTTATTCTTTGGGTGCAACTTTCTACGAATTACTGACTGGAGTTTTGCCATTTCAATCAAAAGATCCAATGGAGTTGGTGCATTGTCATATTGCAAAACAACCTCCTTCAGTTATTAGAGAAGAGATACCGCAGGTGATTTCAGATATTGTGATGAAATTGATGGCGAAGAATGCCGAATCCAGATATCAGAGTGCGTTGGGACTGAAGTTTGATTTAGAAAAATGTTTAGATCAGCTACAAGTTTCTGGTAAAATTCAAAGTTTTGAAATTGGTCAACGGGATGTATGCGATCGCTTCATCATTCCCGACAAACTCTACGGACGAGAAACCGAAGTATCAACTCTACTGGAAGCATTTGAAAGAGTCAGCCTTGGTGCAACAGAAATGATGCTGGTAGCAGGTTTTTCTGGTATTGGGAAAACCGCCGTTGTCAACGAAGTTCATAAACCAATTGTTCGGCAACGCGGTTATTTTATCAAAGGAAAATTTGACCAATTTCAACGCAATATTCCCTTCTCTGCTTTTGTACAAGCATTTCGGGATTTAATGGGGCAATTGTTAACCGAAAGTGATGTCCAACTAGAGCAATGGAAAAATCAAATATTAGAAACTGTTGGAGAGAACGGCCAGGTAATTATTGAAGTCATTCCCGAATTAGAAAAAATCATTGGCGAACAACCACCAGCAGTAGAATTATCAGGAACGGCAGCCCAAAATCGCTTTAATTTATTGTTTCAAAAATTCACCCAAGTCTTTACTAGCGCCGAACATCCATTAGTGATGTTTTTAGATGATTTACAATGGGCTGATTCAGCATCATTAAAGTTGATGCAGTTATTAATGGCTGATACAGGTCATCTTTTCATCATTGGTGCTTATCGGGATAACGAAGTCAATCCAGCCCATCCATTAATGTTGACTTTGAGCGAAATTCAAAAAAACCAAGCAGTCATTAATAGTATTACTTTAACACCCCTGAGTCAATCCCAAATCAATCAATTAGTCGCTGATACCCTAAAAAGTACAGAAAATTTGGCATTACCCCTTTCACAATTAGTCTATCAAAAAACTAAAGGCAACCCATTTTTTGCCACCCAATTTCTCAAAGCCCTACACGAAGAAAATCTCATTCAATTTAACTTGGAGTTAGGCTGTTGGCAATGCGATCTGTCCCAGATTAATCAACAAGCCTTGACCGATGATGTTGTAGAATTTATGGCGTTGCAGTTAGAGAAGTTACCCTTAGCAACCCAGAATATTCTGAAGTTAGCCGCTTGTATTGGCAATCAGTTCGATCTAACAACATTAGCAATTGTTTCAGAACACTCCGAAGTAGAAACCGCAGCCAATTTATGGAAAGCATTGCAAGAAGGATTGATTTTACCGCTCAGTGATGTTTATAAATTTTATGTAGGGGCAGAAAGTCAAGCCGTTACGCCAGAAAAGTCTCAAAATGTTACCTACAAATTTTTACACGATCGCGTTCAACAAGCAGCCTATTCCCTAATTCCCGATGACCAAAAACAAACGACTCATTACCAAATCGGACAACTGCTTCTACAACAGATTTCCGCACAAGCTAGAGTTGACCGGATTTTTGAAATCGTCAATCAATTAAATCACGGAACTGCTTTAATTACCCAACCAAGTCAACGAGAAGAATTAGCTGGACTCAATTTAATTGCCTGTCGCAAAGCTAAAACTTCAACCGCCTATCAAGCAGCGCGTGAATATGCGACAGTGGGATTATCTTTGTTGTCAGAAAATACTTGGCAGCAGCAGTATGAAATGACCCTCGCCTTATATGAATTAGCTGCGGAAGTAGCAATGCTAAACGGTAACTTTGAGGCGATGGAACAGTTTATTGATATTGTCATTCAACAGGCACGCTCCTTACCTGAAAAAGTCAACGTTTACTGCATTAGAATTCAATCTCATATTTCCCAAAGTAAACTGACATCAGCGATCGCGATCGCCCAACCAATCTTACAACAGCTTGGTATAACCTTTCCTGAAACACCGACACCATCAGATATTCAACAGGAAATCCAAGAGATCGAGGAACTGATTGGAGATAGGCAAATTGCCGATTTGGTTAACTTGCCACAGATGCGAGATGCCAAAAAACTCGCTATTCTTAAGATTGTCAATATCATCAGCCCAGCCGCTTACCTCACTGGTTCAACATTGTACCCATTGCTGAATACTTTGTCCGTTAAACTCTCGATTCAGTACGGTAACACATCGACTTCTACTTTTGGCTATGCGAACTATGGCAATATTCTCTGCAATTTCTTCCAAGCCATAGATACAGGAACACAGTTTGGTTCTCTGGCACTCCAGATTATCTCAAAACTCGATGCCAAAGCCACTAAAACAGAGATTTTGATGCTCTTGGGGTTGTTTATTGTACACCGCAACTCTCACATTCAAGAAACACTACCTCTGTTGCAAGAGGGTTACACCACTGCCATAGAATTTGGAAACCTGGTAATGGCTGGATATAATGGCCACAGTTTTTGTCTCAATTCTTTTTGGTGTGGTCAATCCTTGGCTACCTTAGAGCAGGATATTTCCGCCTACTGCCATAGTTTGATGCAAATAAATCAATTGACAACCGCAAATTATTGTCGGATTTATTGGCAGCCAGTTTTAAATCTGCTGGGTGTTGCAGAACATACCACTTTTTTGTCTGGAAAAGCCCTTGAAGAAACAGAATTTCGACCGCAACTAGAGTCTGCCAAAGATGGATATGGATTGTATATTTTCCATTTGTATAAACTAATGCTTTGTTTCTTGTTTGGAGAAATTGAGCCAGCGAAAAATCATGCTATTGAAGTCAGGCGCTATTTTATGGCTGGTGCGGGATTAGTCAGCGAACCAGTATTTTATCTTTATGATTCTCTGCTAACTCTGGCACAATTAAATCCACAGTTAGATGAAACATCAGAAGCATTGCAGAGTGTCATAGAAAACCAAACCAAATTACAGCAATGGGCGGATCATGCACCCATGAATTATCAACATAAAGTTGATTTGGTAGCGGCAGAAAAATGTCGAGTGTTAGGGCAAAAAGCCGAAGCAATTGAGTTTTACGACAAGGCGATAACTCTAGCCAAAGCCAACGAATATACCCAAGAAGAGGCACTTGCTAACGAACTGGCAGCAAAATTCTACCTAGATTGGGGCAAAAAGCGCATAGCCGGGGAATACATGATTGCAGCCTATTATGCATATTCTCGTTGGGGTGCAAAAGCCAAAGTAGCTGACCTAGAAACTCGCTATCCGCAACTACTTACACCTATATTAGAGCAAACCCGTTCTCCTTTCTCCACTCACGAAACTCTGTTCACATTGGGTAGTGTCACCTCCACCAGTTCGGCCATATCCAGTAGTAATGTTTCTGTGGCTTTAGATTTAGCTACTATTCTCAAAGCTTCTCATACTATTTCCGGTGAAATCGAACTGGAAAATCTACTTTCATCGTTGCTGACCATCGTCATCGAAAATGCGGGGGCTGATAAATGCGTGTTCATGCTTATGCGAGACTCGCGCCTGTTAATCAAAGGGTCAATTACCACAGGTTCAAAGCCAGTTGTCTTGCAGCGTATTCCCATTGAAGATAGCCACGACATTCCCCACAGACTGATTTACAAAGTCTTGCATGACAAGCAAACTGCTGTAATAGTTGATGCAAGTGCCGATCGCACCTTAGCCAATGACCCCTATATCATCCGTAAGCAGCCCAAAAGTATCTTGTGTAGCCCGATTTTGCATCAAGGGAAGTTGATAGGCATTTTATATCTAGAAAATAATTTAGCGACGGGGGCATTTACAAGCGATCGCGTGGAATTACTCAACTTACTCTGCGCCCAAGCCGCGATTTCTTTGGAAAATGCGCGGCTGTATGAGCGATCGCTAGAAAATGCCCAACAATTAGAACAGGCATTACACAACTTGCAAAACGCCCAATTACAAATGGTGCAAAGTGAAAAAATGTCTGCATTGGGTAACTTAGTTGCTGGTGTAGCTCACGAAATGAATAATCCTCTCGGTTTTATTGCTGCTAGTATCAAACAAGCCAAACCTACCCTGGCTGATATTGTTAAACATTTGAAACTCTATCAAGAAAATCTACCAAATCCAGCCGATGAAATTATAGACCATGCTGAAGAAATCGACTTGGATTATACCTTAGAAGACTTGCCCAAGATGATTGATTCCATGTCTATGGCGTGCGATCGCCTCAAAAACATCAGCACCAGTTTACGTACTTTCTCTCGTGCCGATCAAGATTACAAAGTGCCTTTCAATATTCATGAAGGTATTAATAGCACAATTTTAATTTTGAAACATCGTCTCAAGGCTAACGAACAACGTCCCGCTATTGAAGTTGTTACAAATTATGGTAATTTACCTCAAATTGAATGTTTCCCTGGTCAATTAAATCAGGTATTCATGAATCTTTTAGCCAATGCAATTGACGCATTAGAGGAATCCAATCACGGACGTAATTTCGAGGAAATTAAAGTTCATCCTAACCAAATTACAATTACCACATCAATAGCAGATAAATCTGTGAAAATTTCCATTGCTGATAATGGAAAGGGGATGAGTGAAGAAGTGAAACAAAAAATATTTGAACATTTATTCACTACGAAATCTGTAGGTAAAGGTACGGGTTTAGGCTTGGCTATAGCTAAACAAATTGTCGAAGAAACCCACGCTGGAAAGTTGTCTTGCGAATCTATTAAGAGTGAGGGTACTGAATTTATTATTGAAATACCCCTGTAAATTGTATTTCTGATTTACAGATAACTTCAGCTATCTGGGAATACTAGATCCAGAAATCATCAGGATCAGCGCAATATGTTAAGCAACCTTGTTAGTATTCCCGGATATCGCATTACTGAAGAACTCTACAATGGTTCGAGAACGCTGGTTTATCGCGCAGTTAGAGAAAGTGATTCACTACCAGTAGTAATAAAACTGCTGAAAAATCCTTATCCTAGCTTTAGCGAACTGTTGTTGTTTCGCAATCAATACACTATTGGGAAAAATCTCAACTCACCCTTGATTATCCAAACTGATAGCCTAGAACCTTTTCAAAACGGCTATATGTTAGTCATGGAGGATTTTGGCGGAATTTCTCTGAAGGATTATTTCAGTAAATATCAGAGTGTTACATCTCTAGAGGAGTTTTTAGAAATTGCGATCGCACTGTGCAACACCTTAGATATTCTCTATCAAAATCGCATTATTCATAAAGATATCAAACCCAGCAATATCTTAATTAATCCTGAAACCAAACAAGTAAAATTAATTGACTTTAGCATTGCATCACTTCTACCACGAGAAACGCAAACCCTTGTTAACCCTAATGTGTTGGAAGGAACACTAGCTTATATATCTCCTGAACAGACAGGAAGAATGAATCGAGGAATAGATTATCGCACAGATTTTTATTCCCTCGGTGTAACTTTTTATGAATTACTCACGAGTGAGTTACCATTCCAGTCTGATGATGCGATGGAATTGGTACATTCTCATCTTGCGAAAACAGCACCTTTAGTAGATAAAATTAACCCACAGATTCCGGCAATTCTCTCAGAAATTGTCAGTAAACTGATGATGAAAAATGCTGAAGATAGATATCAGAGTGCATTAGGATTGAAATTTGATTTAGAAAAATGTTTACATCAACTAAAAGAAACTGGTGAGATTGAAGACTTTGAAATTGCTACTAGGGATGTGTGCGATCGCTTCATCATACCCGATAAACTCTACGGACGAGAAACCGAAGCAGAAACTTTACTGCAAGCATTTGAGCGAGTCAGTCTTGGCGCAACAGAAATGATGCTAGTGGCTGGATTTTCTGGAATTGGTAAAACCGCCGTCGTCAACGAAGTTCATAAACCCATTGTGCGGCAACGTGGTTATTTTATCAAAGGTAAATATGACCAATTTCAACGCAATATTCCCTTCAGTGCTTTTGTGCAAGCATTTCGCGATTTAATTGGGAAATTGTTAACAGAAAGTGATATACAAATTCAGCAATGGAAACTCAAAATACTAGAAGCTATTGGCGAAAATGGCCAAGTAATTATTGATGTTATTCCTGAAATAGAAATCATTATTGGACAACAACCACCAGCTACAGAATTATCAGGAATAGCTGCCCAAAATCGGTTTAATTTATTATTTCAAAAATTCACTCAAGTCTTTACCAATGCTGAACAGCCCTTAGTGATATTTTTAGATGATTTGCAATGGGCAGATTCCGCATCGCTGAAATTAATTCAGCTATTAATGGCTGATACAAGTCGTCTGTTGATTATTGGTGCTTATCGTGATAATGAAGTTCGTTCTGGTCATATATTACTATTGACTTTGAGTGAAATTCAAAAAACATCAGCAAAAATTCAAACCATTATTTTAACACCTTTAAGCCAATTACAAATCAATTATTTGGTTGCGGATACAATTAAATGTCCAGAAAATTTAGCATGTAATATTTCTGCATTAATTTATCAAAAAACCAAAGGCAATCCATTTTTTAGCAACCAATTTCTTAAAGCATTACATCAAGAAAATATAATTAAATTTAATTTAGAGTTAGGCTATTGGCAATGTGATATTGCACAATTAAAAACTCAAGCAGTTACAGATGATATTGTAACTTTTATGGTTTTTCAATTGCGAAAACTACTGCCAGCAACTCAATATCTCTTACAGTTAGCGGCTTGTATTGGCAATCAGTTTGATTTAGCAACTTTGGCAATTGTTTTAGAACAATCAGAGATTGAAACGGCGGCAAACTTATGGGAAGCATTGCAAGAGGGATTGATTTTACCGATTAGTGATGTTTATAAGTTTTATCAAGGCGATGATCATCAGCAATTAGCATTGTCAAATATTAACAAACAATTAGCAAAGTATAAATTTTTACATGACAGAGTACAACAAGCTGCTTATTCGCTGATTCCTAACAATCAAAAACAAACAACTCACTACCAAATCGGACAACTGCTGCTGCAACAAATTTCCCCAGCCTTCAGAGAAGAGAGAATCTTTGAAGTAGTTAATCAATTAAATTATGGAACTGCTTTAATTACCCAACAGGAACAACGAGATGAATTAGCAGAACTTAATTTAATTGCTTGTCGCAAAGCCAAGAATTCTACCGCCTATCAAGCAGCAGGAGAATATGCCGCAACCGGATTATATTTGTTAGGAGAAAAAGCTTGGCAGCAACAATATGAAATAACACTTGCCTTCCATGAATTAGCGGCGGCAATAGCCTCATTGTGCGGCGAATTTGAGTTAATGGAAAAGTTGATTGATAGCGTGATCGCCCAGGCACAATCTTTGCTAGAAAAAGTCAATATCTACTGCATTAAAATCCAATCTTATGTTTTTCAAAATAAGCCTGTCGAAGCCCTTGATATTGGACAAAAACTTTTGCAAGAGTTTGGGGTAATTTTTGCCGAATCACCAACACCAGTAGATATTCAACAATCAATTCAAGAGATTAATGAACTAATAGAAGATAGAAAAATTGCCGATTTATTTGATTTGCCTGTCATGACAGATCGGCAAATCTTGGCAATTATCCAGATTGCCTATGCTCTCATCCCACCAGCTTACAACTCTGGTTCTATTTTGTGTCCATTACTGATTGCGTTGTCAGTCAAATTATCCATTCAACATGGAAATACAATCATTTCTGCATTTGCTTATGCTAACTATGGCTTTATTCTCTGCAATCTTTTAAAAAATGTAGATGCAGCCACAGAATTTGCTCAATTATCCCTACAAATCATTTCCAAATTTGACGCTAAAGCTATTAAACCAGAAGTGCTTCTGGTGCTGGGAGGTTTCGTTCTGCACCGCAAATCTCACATTAAAGATACCCTCCCACTCTTGCAAGAAGGCTACATGACTAGTCTAGAAGTTGGTAGCATAAAATTTGCTGGATATCATGCCCGTACTTTTTGTAACGCTGCTTTTTGGTGTAATCAACTTCTTGTTACTTTGGAACAAAATGCTCGTGCTTACTACAATGGATTGATACAACTGAACCAAGTAGCACTAGCTAATCATTGTCGCCTTTCTTGGCAGTCTACATTAAATTTGCTGGGTTTTGGGGAACATCCCTGTATTCTGTCTGGAGAAGCAGTACAAGAAACGGAAATTCTGCCGCAGCTAATGTCTGATAATGATATAGCTGAGTTATGTGTGTTCCATTCATATAAACTCATGCTCTGTTTCTTGTTTGGAGAAATTGAACAAGCTCAAAATCATGCAGTTGAGTGCAGTCGCTACTTAGTCGCGGCTCAAGGATTAGTATATGAACCTACATTTTATTTTTATGATTCTTTGACTGCTTTAGCATCTGTGAATTTGCAATCAGAACCAGCATCAGAGATATTTCAACGGGTAGAGCAGAATCAAACTCAGTTACAAAACTGGGCGCATTATGCTCCGATGAATTATCAACATAAGGTTGATTTGGTGGAAGCAGAAAAATGTCGAGTGTTAGGCAAGAATTATGAAGCAGCAGATTATTACGATCGCGCCATTTCTGGGGCTAAAGCTAACGAATATATTCAAGAAGAAGCTTTAGCTAACGAACTAGCAGCTATATTTTACCTCAATTGGGGCAGAGAGCGCATCGCCCAAGACTATATGATTGAAGCTTATTACGGCTATGCTCGCTGGGGTGCAAAAGCCAAGGTTACTGATTTAGAACAACGCCACCCACAACTACTGGTTTCTATCTTCCAACAAACTCGTACTTCTCTCTCAATTCAAGAAACTGTCTTCCCTTTGGGAACGCGTTCTTCCACCAGTTCTTCCACAAGCATCTCCGATTCTTTAGATTTAACTACTATTCTTAAAGCCTCTCAAAGCCTTTCTAGCGAAATTGAACTCAAAAAACTACTTGCATCGTTGTTGCATATTGTTATTGAAAATGCGGGGGCTGACAAATGTGTGTTGATGCTGTTGCGAGATTATTCTCTACAAGACACCCAAGACAATCGCCTACTGATCAAAGGATTAATTATCGTGGGTTCTGAGCCAGTTGTGTTGCAGCGTCTTCCTATTGAGGACAGCCAAGACATTCCCCTGAAGCTGATTTACAAAGTCAAAAATGAGAGACGAACTGCTGTGCTACTGGATGCGACGCTTAATCCGATTTTAGCGAATGATCCTTACATCATACGTCAGCAGCCCAAGAGCATTCTGTGTAGTCCGATTTTGCATCAAGGGAAGTTGCTGGGCATTTTATATCTAGAAAATAGATTAGTTACAGGTGCATTTACCAGCGATCGCATCGAACTCCTCAACTTACTCTGCGCTCAAGCCGCCATTTCTCTGGAAAATGCGCGATTATATGAGCGATCGCAACAATATGCCCAAGAGTTAGAACAAGCATTACACAACTTGCAAAACGCCCAATTACAAATCGTCCAAAGTGAAAAGATGTCTGCATTGGGTAATTTAGTTGCTGGTGTCGCTCACGAAATGAATAATCCTTTAGGATTTATTGCTGCTAGTCTCCAACAAACTAAACCTACTATTGCTGATATTTTTGAACATTTAAAAATCTATCAAGAAAGTTTCCCAGACAAGAGTGAGGAAATTATAAATCATGCCGAAGAAATTGATTTAGAGTATACTTTAGAAGATTTACCAAAGGTGATTGATGCGATGAATATGGCCTGCGACAGGCTGAAAAATATTAGTACTAGTCTCCGCACCTTCTCCCGTGCTGATAAAGATTACAAAGTGCTATTTAATATCCATGAAGGCATTGATAGCACCATTCTAATTCTCAAGCATCGTCTCAAAGCTAATGAATTACGTCCAGCTATTGAAGTTGTTACAGATTACAGTAATTTACCTCAAATAGAATGTTTTCCTGGACAATTAAATCAGGTATTTATGAATATCCTGGCAAATGCAATTGATGCTTTAGATGAATCTAACCAAGGACGCACTTTTGAGGATATTCTAGCAAATCCCAACCTCATTAAAATTACTACATCAGTCAGGGATAACCAGTTAAAAATATCAATTGCTGATAATGGTAAGGGGATGAGTGAGGAAGTGAAACAAAAAATATTTGACCATTTATATACTACTAAACCTGTAGGTAAAGGTACAGGTTTAGGTTTGGCTATAGCCAGACAAATAGTCGAACAAACCCACGGTGGCAACTTGATTTGCCATTCTCTTTTGGGTAAAGGTACTGAGTTTATTATAAAAATACCTGTTTAATACCTTGTCAATCCTCATCTATCAAAACTTCCAGAGTCCAACTTTTCTTATCCAATTTTAACGATTTCTTGATTTGTTTCAACTGCTTCCAAAGTTGATGAATTTGTTTGTAAGCTTCTTCAGGAGACATTTTCCCCCCTGTTTGTAGACTACAAATATAGTTAACTCGTTGAGAAAACTCTTGCAGATGTGCATTAAACGCCATACACTCTGCGTTTAACCGTCCGTGATAGGGATTGCGCGGATAGAGAAAATCGCATAATTCAGCCAGGAAATCAGAGTTAGTATTCATGATTGTTAATTAAGAATAGGTTAAATACAAATCTTCCCAACTTCTACACATACAAAATTAATTTGCTGATCAGCCTTTTTTACCTAACTTCCAGATGCGTCCTGATTGGCAAGCATTACAAGCAGCAGTTTTCGGCTCAAAGTCAAGACAAGCGATCGCATATTCAGAACAAGCCTTTTTAGGGTGTACTGTGCATTTCAGACGATGGTCATTAGTGAAAAATTCACAACTATGGCAAGGAATTTGATGTAATCTCCACAGAAAAATGATTCCTTTTTGAAGAGTCTGCCAAATACTCCAAAGCAATAAAATCATTATTGCCCAAGCTGATAAAGCACAGAAAATTATAGCCATCACTATTTGTTACTCCACAAAAAGTTTGAGGAAATTGCCTACAGTCAAACAATTAAAACCGCAGGCAAAGGAAGGAACTTGAGAATAGCTAGTGTTGAGGAAAATAGAAAGGATTAGGAAATAGTCCGCGCTCTCCAAGCGTGCCAAGCATAGCCAATGAAGGCTAATATCCCTAGAAGAACTTGGATACTTGTCGCTAATAAACGTTCGGAACCGTAAAATTCTGTTGGGAAAACTGTAGTGTTATATCCCACAAAGCTGGCAGAAATCCAAGCCATCAATGCTAAACCTAGTAAACTGTAAGCCAGAATTTCTTCACCATTTTCTATTGGTAAAATTCTTCTCACCCAAGCAAATGGCTGTACGATAATATGCCATATAAGTAGCTAGGCGCAATTAAATATAAAACGCTCAAGAGCATATCCATCCTTAAGGCTTCTGGCTTCAATGCCATCAATAATAGCCATCGCTAAATCATAATTATTATCAAACATCTGTCCAGCAATTTCATGAGTCTTCAATTGATGCCACTCCTCCTCAATTCGATTCATTTGAGAACAATAGGGTGGTAAGAAAAACAAGTATAGTCCTTGTTCTTGCCATTGTTGCCATCGTTGTTTTGCTTTGTTACTCCGATGCAAGGAGCCATTGTCTTGAACAACCACAGTGATTTGACCAGTTTCATCTAAAGTTTGTTGTGCTTTAGCTGCAACCAAATCCATCACTTCAATGTAACGCGGTGTTTTGAACCCACCTTGAACTAAGGCATACTCAAAACTGGTTTGAGGTTCCCATAAACCCAAAATGCTAATACGACCACCACGACTACCTACTTGTGGCATGAGTTTTTGGCTACCAATACGGCTGTAACTATAGCTGACAGGACTCCAACGACAACATCCAGATTCGTCAAGGTATTTCAGTTCAACATAACCATCTGCTGCCGCTTGCTTCAAGATATCTAGGTCTGCTTGTTTAAGTTCTCGTTTGTCTGGATCTTGTTTCCCTTTATGGCTATGACGCGTGCGTTTCCATCTCCAGCCTTTTTTTTGAGCAAACGTCGCAGACGGTCTGGACTGAGCTGTACATTTCTCTGTTGAGCCAACTTTTGTGATAACTGCAAACTGTTATAGGTACGGGGTTCTACCTCTAAACAATGCTCTAAGTATGCTAAGTCCGCTTCCAGCCATTTACGCTTTGCTCCTCGTCCTGCTCTTTCCCACAATCCCCCCAATCCCAAGCTCTGCCATCGCCGCAGTGTTGCTCTTACCGTATGTTCGTGACATTCAAAAATCTGGGCAATTGCTGGTACATTCCATCCTTGAGCATTTAATCGAATCATGTGGGCGCGATCTCGTGTGCGTTGAGGAACGGTTGTCGCTTCTCGCAACTGAGCCAGTGTCAAATCTTCTAAATCTGTTAATGTCACTCGTAATGGAGCAGGCATCTAGTCGCATCTGTTTTTGAACTCACTTTATCTTATATTTAATTGCAACCAGCTACTTACCACCTAAAACTAAAATTCCAGCAATCCAAATATGACCACCGATGACATCTTCTAGATTATCAACGCTGGCTAGTCCTAAAGGATGCCATGTATGATCTTTAAACCCCACTAAATAACTAAAAATTGTGCTGGGGTTGAGAGTAGGGTTAGTAACCAGACGTACATCTCCTAAATGATGATCATAAATGCCCCCAAAAAACATAGCTTTTAGGACTAATAAGAATGCTCCTAAACCTAGAATAATTAAGTGATGTCCTAAAATTAAACTCAATTGTTTAGGGTCATTCCATTCATAGTGAAACTTTGCTGCTCTGCCACCGTTATTGTGCAGAATTGCCGGAGCGCGAAACACATGAAATAGTCCACCTGCACCTAATACCGCAGAGGCAATTAAATGCAGTACACCAATCACAAAATAGAGATAGGTATCAACAACTTTACCCCCAACACCTACTCCCCAACCTAAAGTTGCTAGGTGTGGTAATAAAATCAAACTTTGTTCATACATAGGAATTTCAGGAACAAAGCGAATTACTTCTGAGATAGTAGTTGTCCCTACCCAAAACATAATTAACCCGGCATGGGCAATATGAGCGCCTAATAATTGCCCAGATAAATCAGTTAAACGAGCATTACCAATTAACCAAGGTAATTTTGTATTAGCCGCAAAAGTTCTATCAGTAGAAATTACCACTGTTACATATCCTCTTGAGAAAGGTGCTGAGTTACAACAAACTTCAGGATTTGTCGGAGCATAATTCAGCATCAAAATAGACTTTCTACTTCGCTTTAAAAACTGAATTATGTACTTTACTCACAGAAAATCTGCTATTTGTATAAACTCAGCACGTTAACCTTATCCTTATCACTCAGCGATCGCGATTAAAATTTGACGACTAACGACTGATCACTCAGCACTACTAATGGCATTCAATGACTTTTCAATTTGTCTAAAGTCAACACCAATAGCTCGGAGCGCGTGCCACAAATGACCTTGTAAGAAAAAGAAAGCTAAGAAGAAGTGAGCATTAGCCAACCATGCTCTAGAACTGTAATCGCCATTGGCTAATTTAACAGTATCAGCAAAATAAGGAGTTACACCTAGTTTCAGTTCTAGGGGCGCACCATAGAACTCTACGGGATAAGCTAGGGTGTTGACGGCACAGTAGTAAGCTGCAACAAATCCGGCTAAGGCAATACCACCTAAAGAGTAAGAAAGAATCGCTTCTCCAGAAAAAATTAAAAGCTTTTTCGCCCAAGGTAAAGGTTCTTGCAGGATGTGCCAGATACCACCAACAATGAGAATTAGACCTACATAGATATGGCCACCAATTAAATCTTCTAGGTTGTTAACATTCACAAAGTGGGTTTGATAGCCATAAATCACCAAGGGATTGAGGGTAGGATTTGTCACTACTCTAACAGCATGAATTGTCGAGTCGTATAGTCCTCCCCAGAACATTGCTTTACTCACAAGCAATAAGGCGGCTATACCCAAAAATAAAAGATGATGACCTAAAATCAAGCCAAGTTGTTTGGCATCATCCCACTCAAAGTGAAACTTCCGCGCAAAACCAAGCGTATTTTTTAAGTTGCGTGGTGCTTTGAAGGTATGAAAGAGCGCACCGGCTCCCAGAACGGCAGACGAGATTAAATGCAAGGCTCCAATAATGAAATAAGGGTAAGTATTGACTACTTGACCACCTGCGCCGATACCAATACCCAACATAGCTAAATGCGGTAACAAAATGAGTCCTTGCTCTCCCATCGGGATGTCAGGATTGTAACGAGAGATTTCAAACCATGTAAATGCCCCTGCCCAGAAGGTGGTAAGTGCGGCTTGGGCTACGTGTGCGCCGATAAATAAGCCAGAGAGGTTGGCGAAACGGGAATTACCAACCCACCAATCATATTTGACATTGGGATTATCGTATGTCTGCATTGGTTTATAATCTAGGAGTTGTTGCTAGAAATACTCAAGTATTGACTGATTAACTTCAAGATTCCCAAGAGAAGAAAATATAGCGAATTTAGTCCTTGAAGTTAATTGTTGATTCTGGTGCTGACAAATCTAATTTATTGAAAAAGATTCCTAATAGCAAGCAGTATAATAAAACTTAACAATTAGAAAATACGGTTAGTTTAACAGCAAAAAACAGACGACAATAGTTAATTTTGTCGCTGTCAAATAGTTAGATAAAAAATTAGACAGGGAAGTATTTACCCTGACAGATGTAGACTTCTATGATATATCTAATAAATCAGATTTGAGGGTGTAAGGGTATAGGAGCGGAGAAAATGAGAAATTATCTAATTCCTACTCACTCCTTGGTTAAAAACATCCCCCATCCAGGAGTATTTACGCCCTTATAAAGATATTAATTAATTTCTCAAAATGCTCGATAATTGAGTATCTCTGCTCATTAATTGTAGATAATATGGTTGCCAGAAATTCAATATTTCTTCACCAACTTGTTGCGGATAAAAGTAATGAAAAAAATGATGTCCTTTGGGGCATTCCCAAAGTTCATCTTCTGGTTTCAGATGTTTTAACCATTTTTTCAATACTGGTGGATTCACAATTGGATCATTTTTACTTCCACATACAATCATTGGCATAGAGACACCACCTTGAGGTAACTCAGTAAACTTGAAAAGAGAGTGTGATAAGGCGGTTTGATCTAAATCCCGATTTAAAACAGCTATTAACTTTTTAGTAGTATTATGTGGTTGCTCTCCAAACAAATGACGCACACTATTTGCTAACACCTGCTCACGACTGATAGGAAATACTTGTCTTTGCAGATAATAGTGGACATGCCAAGTATTTGCAGGTTGAGGGGCTACAGCTAAGAGAACAAGCGATCGCACTTTTTCAGGATATCGCCGCCCATAAGTGAGAGCGATCGCACCACCCGCACCATGACCTGCTAAATTTACTGGATAAGCACACTCTGATAAAAATTCATCCAATAAATCCACCGCCTCATCAATCGAATTACCTTCATCTTTACCAGAGCGATATTCCCACTCAGCCACATTCGCATATTGCGATAGGTATTGTAGTAATGGTTTATCGAAACGCTGTAATGCAGGACTAGAACTAATCCAGACAACATCAATATCATCAGACATAAAAAATCTCATACCTCAAAAATTCAGCAAAATCAAATACCACAAATACACACATTGTGTCTGCAAAACTTAGCCTTACTCCGCGTCAACCTCAGCGCCAATTTGCGTTTAAAAACAAAATTAGCTGTGTGCATCTGTGGTTAATCATCAGGTATAAAAACTGGGAATCATCAAACTACAAACCAAATTCCCTCTTCAACTGAGATACCCACTCTTTTATCCGTTCATCCGTTAAATCAGATTGATTATCTTCATCAATAGCTAACCCTACAAACTTGCCATTTTTTAATGCTTTAGAATCGTTAAAATCATATCCATCAGTTGACCAATAGCCCACCGTTTTCCCTCCGCGTTGGGAAATTTTTTCTTCCAAAATTCCCATTGCATCCTGAAAATTATCGCCATATCCCATCTGATCACCAGTGCCAAAATAGGCAATAAATTTACCACTAAAATCTATCTCATCTAATTCTGGAAAAAAGCCTTCCCAATCGCTTTGCAATTCACCAATATTCCAAGTAGGACAGCCCACAATCAAACATTGATACTCATCAAAATCTGTAGCATCTGCTTGAGAAATATCATGTAGTATCACTACACCCTTGCCAAACTCATCCCGAATAATTTCTGCCACAGATTCAGTTTTACCAGTTTGAGTACCATAGAATAAACCAATTTTTTTCGACATCTTGACACCTGATATTTAGAAGAACGAATTGCCATTGATAATTAATAAATGCCTAGACATAGGCATGAGAAAGCAATACAAGCTAAGTCTTTCTGAGCCAATTAGGAGAAAAACAAAGGCTATTATCTGTGCAGCCGTAAATTTTAGTCTCTGAGTGCAATATCTTGCATCAGCTATATGATTGCTTTTCTTATTGATATATATATTCAATAAATTGGCTTTGAGCATATCTTATCAGATTTATTGCAATATATTCTCAGTAGTTCAAGAGAAATTTTTGTAAAAATCAAGATGAGCTAATCAGGAGTAGGTGAACCAGATTTATCTTAGAAGTGCAAAATTAACTAATAAATCACCTAAAATAGCGAAATTTCCTGGATTTTTGCAAAAATCCAGGAAATTATTACACAATATTAGCGGTTTGCTAATTGATAGCTTCTGCCCATGAAGGGTTCTTAATTAATGCGGAAACTCAGATGAGATAAAGCAAGATTCCTGAAAACCAAAAAAACTTAGAAGACTGTACGCTCTTCTAAGTGGACTGTAATTTCTTGCCGGTTACGCCAAACAGGACGCAATCCCTTACGGGCAAATAATTGCAGTTGATCGCCAACATGAGGCGAACTCGGTTGAGTAGCATTACCATAACTCATGAGTGCCTTGGCTTTGACTGGCTGGGAAAACTCCACCGCAGCAACGTAAGAATCTCCATTAACTGCTTGAAAGCGTCCATCCTCTGTTGGGGCGAAAGTGACTACCCGAAAGATGCCTTTTTCTCCATCACCGCCATTAGCAGGTAAGTCGATATTGCTAGACCGCAATCGAAAAACTTCACCCCAAGCAACATCTAGAGTTCCATAGGTCTGCTCTATTTTGGCGGCGACATTTGCTAATGTTTTGACTGCACTTTCAGGGTCAGCTAAACCATCCGGTGTGGTGCGGGGAGATGTTTCATTCCAAGGAGTACTAAATGCTGTATTTAAATCGAGATCGTCCACCCAAAAGTTAAATAGTACAGCACCTTTGCTATTTGCATCGGCTTTACGATCCCATTTGGCGAGAACTTCAGCAGCGCGACGTGCTAATTGATGTTCTGATTTTTGAGCAGCAGGAATCAAATCATCGAGAATTCTGTCTGCTAGTTCCATTTGTGTAGAATGCTTGTAAGCAATCATTTCCTCAAAGGAAATACTTTCATCTTCAGCTAACATTCTGGCAGAACGCTGCGCCCGGAAACCCATTGGCCCCCGTGGTGCCATATAGGATGGATAATTTTCGGCTTTGATGGCAATAGGAAAAGTAGTAGTCCAAGGTGGATCATTGGTATTTTGTAACCAACCACTAGGGGGATCGATGACTCTGGGTAAATCTCTGTATGGGTGCATTTTAGTCCAGAGAGTTTTAGAAGTATCACCAGGAATAATGTTTTGCCAGTAGGCAAAGTCTCCTTGTTGGCGTACCGGAACTAGGCCGTTGAATAGGTGCATAATATGACCTTCACGGTCAGCATAAATAACGGTAAACATTGGTAACTGTAAGCGTTGCAATGCTTTCTGAAATTGGGTGAGATTTTGGGAACTGGACATATCCCACCACTGTTCTAAAATGCCTGGACTGTTTTGACCAACGACGCGCAGTGCTAAAGCTTTACCTTTGTTAGCGCTAACTACAGGTCCGTGAAGAGAGTTTTTGACGGAGAAAATTTGCTCTCGGAAAGAGCCATTTTTTTGCTTAATTTTTAAGGAAAAGTTTGTTGTTTCAAAAGGACGAACTTTGTCATCAAAAAGATAGCCATCTTTTTGTAATTTGAGTTCGTAGATATCCCAACCATCGTGAGTATTGACTGTATGAGTCCAACCTAAATTATCGTTGAAGGCGATCGCTAAAACCGGGATACCTACCAATGTTGCCCCATAAGCGTCAATTCCTGGGGCGATAATTTGAGCTTCATACCATAAAAATAAATTTCCCCAAGGCAAGTGGGGATTGGCTAATAGCATTGCTTTACCGCTGGCTGAACGTTTTGGTGCGATCGCCCAACCATTAGAACCTAGCGCAGATTTGGTGTGAGTTACATCAGCTACCCGTCCCGGATCGACGACAAAAGTAAACAGCAATACTCTTTGTAAGTGACTAAGTACATCCTCTGGCGTGATTGGTAATACTACTTTGACTTCATCGTCAATTAAATCGGGATGCTTTTTGACATAGGTATTAATTCCATTAGCAAAAGCTTTGAGATAATTACGAAATGCGGGATTTTGGGCTTTATACCAAGCACTAGCTCGTTTGGGTACACTCATTGTCAGTACCCATTTATCTGATTCGAGATAATCCTCTCCCCAATATTGTGCAGCTTTTCCCCGTGCTTGACCGTAGAGGCGCAGTAGTAAGTTTCCGTGACTTTGCATCTGCGCCCACCCAAAGGCTTGAAAAGCATCGGGAGTGTTATTTCCATATATATGGGGTATACCGTAAGTGTCCCACAGAATTTCTGTGGATTTAGGTACAGAACTAATACTTTGACTACTAACAACTAAAATGAAAATAATTCCGAGTAGAAAAGGTAAGAATCTGCGTGATACTTTTTGCCAGTGGATAGGGTATTGTGGTTTATTTTTCACAAAAGAAAACATGAGAGTTTGAGTGTAAGATTTTGGTTAATTTGTCAATACTGTTGCCAACGTAAAAGCATAAAGTGCTGAGTACTTTTTTTCTTACTCAGCACTCATTACTGAGAATGATGAAGCTGTATAGAATTCTATCCCTTTTAGCCCTGCTGACAAAAGAAGGATTTAGGGGGATGTGGATATGTGCAACTTCCCATTAAATTGACATTATATGTAAAAATTATTAGAAATCCATTTTTAATAATTTTTATTAATGTATTAACTCTTGCTTGAATCCATCAATTATCGTTAAAGTAATTTAATTCAAATACAAATAAGTCTCAATAATATTAAGGCTTATTGGTATAGACTAGGTACAACGTTTGAATTATTTTTGATTGTTTTTTCTGTTACTTGGATGCAAGAGTTGTTACAGTTACTGCATATTCTCTCACAAATCAAGACAACACACCAAGAATATAAGCAATTGCCATTAATGCACAAACTGCGATCGCTTTAACAAGCAAGGAAATTTTATTAAAGAAATTTAATCAATAGTTTGGTATCGAATAAGCCATCAATTCACAATCTCCCCAAACCCTTGATTTTTCATATCCGGAGTTAGTCCTAATAATTTAGATAGAAACTCTGCATAAATGGAGCAAGTTTTAGAACTATTCATCATCAAAGACTATTGCTTTTTCAAGCATTACTTTTCATCTTTGCTCGCTATACTCATCGGTGGTTATTCTCTGCCTACAATTGCATCAGAGCAGAAACATAAACAAGCAAATGAATTAGAATTACTACAAACAAATATTACAGAAAATGATATCAAAATTATTGAACAATTAGTTACTATTGCCGAGAGGCATTCGTCTGAAGTACTAGAGGCAAAATCTGTTACCGGATGGCGTGCATTTCAGGACGTTATATCTATAGAATTATCTCCCTCTCTAACTACCACAAACTACAACTCTCCTAGTGAATCTGAGGCAAGAGAAAGTAGTTTGTACTTTAGCATTACTCTTGATCCCATCAAGTTAATTAGTGCTTTTGAACAAAAACCAATATTTCAAGCTCGTTTGCATGAAGCTAAACAACAAAAGCGATTAGCTGTTATTCGCCACTATTTAGCCTATGTCCAAGCTCGTCAAGCCGTTAAGATCGCAGCTTATAGGATGCAAAATTTGACAGATAATGAGCGTATTGCCGGCCTTAATCCTCAAACCAAGCGTCCCGAAAGTCTACAAATTCTTGCTAATGCTGAGTATGTAGCAGCAGCAACAGAAATGCTCAATAGTAATACACAGAAACAATTGGCTTTAGAAGAATTAGCAGCCTGTGTGGGTTTATCTACATCAGCCATGATAAACGCGATGAATGACTACTAATTATTCACAGATAGAGTGATGTATGTCTAGCCATACACCGCCTCCTGTAGTAAGGATTTGTTTATTCCAATCTCTTCTACATCCTCGGCTTAACAGTAAAGGATGTTTGAAAAGAAAAGTATTGGGCGAATAGAATTCGCTACTACACAAGCAAAGTCCAACTGCGTGGACTAACACAAAATCAAGCTTTTCAAACCCATGTAGGTGGGTTTCTTCTGTGTAGGCGCGATTTCCAATCGCTTTTCAAACAACCTCTAAGGTCACTAGCTCGTCATCTTAGACACACTCTCACTAATAATAATTATTATCAATTAATTTTAATAGAACTTAATCATAGTATGAAGTAACAGAAAACACAATATAGTAGAGAATTTATTTCAATTAGTAGTTGACTATATGGTGACAAATTATGACTTATGCTGATGTATTCTGCTTGCTGGATACACAGATTTGGCGCATAACAGTTGCTACAGTTACTGTCTTTGAAGAATTAAGTTGTATATCAAACCACCAAAAATCTTTAGACAAATAAATATATGGGATGGTTTATCCGATTATTTTTACTACTCATTTAATTGCAGAATAGTCAAGCTTTTGCTCGGTTGCCTGCATGAAGACACAGTGGTTGCTAAAATAGGCAAAAATGATTGTTTTTAAGTTTATTGATAATTAATTAATATATTACCCCTATTGCTAACGCTATTATTTATCGTTAAGCTAATCGTGACTAAGTGAAAATTAATTGCAATAATATTGAAACTTATTTTTAGGAGTATTCTTCTCACGTCATACTTTGGGTGCTGTTAGTGGTTGACTTTTAGCGAAGGAAACCATCGTTATGAACTGTTATTAGGGTAGGGGGTGCTTGATGGGAAGGTTCCCAGGTAGAGTTAACTTAAATCGGGTATTCAAGAAAATGATTTAAGCTTTGTTGGTTGCCCAGAGCAGAATATCGCTGCGATTGATTATGTGTTGTTATGAAAATTACGCCTTGATACTCGGTCTGGGTTTTTGTGCAGTAAATACCGTTTTACTCTTTGTTCTTCACCGCTTATTTTTATTTCAGCAGATTTATAGAGTCTAGATAAAAGTAAGTAGTGCGTTAAAGTGCATCTAGCCATCTAAAAATGAATCAATATTCTGATAGCTTTCAACGAAGCGATGTCTTCTCTACCACAGGTTACACCAACAATGAGTTTCACCTCAGCAACTGTTCTACAGTTGTTGAACTCTTGGGTTTGAGAAGTTCTACCCAAGCAAACCAAGATATTTTCACCTTTTTATTAGATGGAGAAACAGAACAAGCTCGACTAACCTATCAAGAGTTGGATAGACTCGCTAGACGAACGGCGGCACAGTTGCAAGCAATGGGTTTAGCAGGAGAACGCGCTTTACTGCTTTATCCGGCCGGACTAGATTTTTTAATTGCTTTTTTCGGTTGTTTATATGCGGGAGTTGTAGCTGTCACTGCTTATCCTCCGAGAAATCAGCGTAACACACCGAGAATTCAGGCGATCGCTCAAGATGCACAAGCAGCGATCGCCCTGACAACAACGGATATATTACCGACAGTGCAGTCTTTAATGAGCCAAAGGACTGATTTAGGATCGTTGCAATGGCTGACAACAGATAATATTACTCCAGGCATAGAAGACAACTGGCAAAAACCTCATATTGATAGAGATAGTTTAGCGTTTCTGCAATATACCTCTGGCTCAACTGGAACACCCAAGGGTGTAATGATTAGTCATGGAAACTTACTGCACAATGCTCAAACAACTCGCCAATTTATGGAGCATTCGCCAGCCAGTAAGTTTGTGACTTGGCTACCGATGTACCATGATATGGGTTTAATTGGTGGGATATTGCAACCTTTGTATGGGGGTTTTCCCTGCATTATTATGCCGCCTGCGGCTTTTCTCCAACGTCCTTATCGTTGGTTACAGGCGATTTCTCACTATCGCGGAACAACCAGTGGCGGCCCCAATTTTGCTTATGATTTATGTGTGCAGAAAATCACGTCTGAGCAGAAAGCAAATCTTGATTTGAGTAGTTGGAGTGTAGCGTTTAATGGTGCAGAGCCGATTCGTCACGATACATTAGAGCGTTTTGCAGAGGCTTTTGCAGAGTGTGGCTTCCGCAAAGAAGCGTTTTATCCTTGTTATGGTATGGCGGAAACAACTCTGATGGTTTCTGGTGTACAGAAGGCTGCGCCACCAAAAATCAAAGCAGTGCATAAATCTGCATTAGCATCTCACCAAGTGGTAGAGTCATCAGTTGTTCCGGGAGATGATACATCTTACTTTGTCAGCTGCGGTCAAATTATTCCCGACCAGAAGGTAGTTATTACCAATCCAGACACACTCAAGAGTTGTCAACCTCATGAAATTGGGGAAATTTGGGTATCTGGATTGAGTGTTGGTCAAGGATACTGGAATCGTCCAGCAGAAACAGCAGAGACATTTGATGCTTATTTAGCAGATACAGGCGAAGGGCCATTCCTGCGGACAGGAGATTTAGGCTTTTTGCAGGATGGAGAATTATTTATTACAGGTAGAGCGAAAGATTTAATTATTATTCGTGGGCGTAACCTTTACCCCCAAGATATAGAATTAACTGCTGAACGTAGTCATTCATCCTTGCGTCCTGGTGCTAATGCAGCATTTACAGTTTTAGTTAACAACGAAGAAAAGCTAGTAGTTGTCCAAGAATTAGAGTTTCGCGCCAAACCAAATTTAGAAGCAGTCATCAATACAATTCGTCAAGCGGTGACAGAAGAGCATGAAGTACAAGTTTATGCAGTTGTTTTAATTAAACCAGGGACGATTTGCAAAACTTCTAGTGGTAAGATTCAAAGACGAGCAACTCGCACTCAGTTTGAAAATGGCGAACTCAATATAGTTGCCAGCAATCTTCTAAAAGCTAGTGATATTGTCAAAGAGTCAATTCAATTACAGCGTTCTCAACTGTTGATACTGGCGGCACAAGAACGTCAGACAGTTTTAGAGCAATATTTGATTGCACAGACAGCCAATGTTTTAGCGATCGCACCAGATAATATTCATTCCCAAGCACCATTCAGCACCCTCGGACTAGATTCTTTAAAAGTATTTGAGTTAAAAAACCGGGTTGAGGTTGACTTAGAAGTTGAAATATCCATTGCAGACTTCTTTGAAGGGATGAGTCCGCGATCGCTTGTGGCTAAAATCCTCACCCAAATCACGACGGCTGAACCACCATCAATATCTCTAACTCAACAGCCAAAAAACACCTCTGTTCATCCCCTATCTTTCGCCCAGCAAGGATTGTGGTTTATCCATCAGTTAAATCCTAATTCTCCTACATATAATATTCCGATAGTTATTCACTTCCAAGGTTGTGTAAACTTAACAGTCTTACAGGACAGTCTCAACGAAATTATCCAACGCCACGAAGTCTTACGCACAAGTTTTACAGAGGTTGATGGACAACCATGTCAAGTCATTAATCAAACTGTATTTGCAACTTTGCCGTTTGAAGATTTACGCTCACTACCAGAAAGCCAACGCCATTCAGCCGCAGAAAGTTTGGCGACAGAGTTTGCACAGCAGCCATTTGATTTGTCTGCGCCATCATTGTTGCGTGTGAAATTAGTGCAGTTAGACGATACAAATCATCAATTGTTAGTAACTCTGCATCATATAATTGCCGATGGTTGGTCGATTGGGATTTTGATTCAAGAACTAGCCGCACTATATGAAGCGTTTTCCACAAACAAGCTCTTACCACTGGCGGAATTACCCATTCAGTATCAAGATTTTGTTTATTGGCAACAACAATGCCTCAATTGCGATCGCATTCAATCATTATTAGCTTATTGGCAACAAAAATTACAGGGTGAGCTACCCATAATAAATTTACCCACAGACCGTCCACGTCCTCCAGTACAAACATTTAAAGGCGCTCAAGCCAAATTAGTTCTTTCTCCCACACTCACAGAAGCACTGAAGCATTTGAGCCGTCAGCAGGGCGTAACTCTATTTATGACCTTGCTCACAGCCTTCAAAATCTTGCTTTATCGCTACACAGGTCAGACTGATATTTTAGTTGGTTCACCCATTGCTAATCGTCACAAAGCCGAAGTGAATTCATTGATAGGGCTTTTTATCAATATTTTAGTGTTGCGTACAGACTTATCTGGCGATTTGAGTTTTCAGGAGTTACTAACGCGGGTCAAAACCACAGCTTTAGAAGCTTATGTTCATCAAGACTTACCTTTTGAAAAGTTGGTAGAGGAACTACAGCCGAACAGAGACCTCAGCTACAATCCTCTGTTTCAGGTGATGTTTGTTCTCCAGAATCTGCCAACACCCAACCTTAATCTATCTGATGTATCAGTTAGTTATGAAGAAGGCCATAACACTGCATCCAAGTTTGATTTGACATTGTTTATGGAGGACTCTGAGTCAGGGTTAGTTGCAACTTGCGAGTACAACACAGATTTGTTCAATGCAGATACCGTAACTCGGATGTTGGGACATTTCCAGACCTTACTGGAAAGTGTAGTTAGCAATCCCCAACAACCCATAGCAGACTTAAAATTACTCACACCACCAGAAGTACAGCAGTTATTGGTGGATTGGAATAATACCAAGAAAGACTACCCGCAAGATAAGTGCATTCATCAATTATTTGAAGCACAGGTAGAAAAAACACCAAATGCTGTTGCAGTTGTATTTAACAGCCAACAACTAACTTACCAAGAGGTGAATGAACAAGCAAATCAGTTAGCATATTACTTGCAAAAACTCGGCATAAAACCAGACGACATTGTTGGTGTCTGTATCAAGCGTAGCCCAGACATGCTAATTGCACTATTGGCTATTTTCAAAGCAGGTGGAGCTTATGTACCGCTAGACCCAGTTTATCCCCAAGAACGTTTAGCTTTCATGCTCAAAGACAGCCAAGCAAAGGTTCTACTAACTCAAAGCCAGCTAGGAGAATTATTTGCGACATCAAATTTAGATGTTGTTTGTCTCGATAGAGATTCAGACATACTTGATCAACAAAGTAGAAAAAATCTGTTGAGTGAAGTAAGACCACATCACCTAGCTTATGTCATCTATACTTCTGGTTCTACAGGTGTACCAAAAGGTGTGGCGATAGAACATCAAAGTTGTATTGCCTTATTAACATGGTCAAGAGAAGTATTTACAAATCAAGACCTAGCTGGAGTTTTAGCATCAACCTCGATTTGCTTTGATTTATCAGTCTTTGAACTGTTTGCTCCACTCAGTTGGGGAGGGAAAGTCATTCTGGTAGAAAATGCTTTGTATTTACCTTCCTTGACAACAGAAGTTAGATTAGTGAATACAGTCCCCAGCATCATTGCAGAACTACTGCAAGTAGATGGTATACCCTCTTGTGTCAGGATAGTTAATCTAGCTGGTGAACCACTACAAAATCACCTTGTGCAGCAGATTTATCAACATCATCATATTCAGAAAGTTTTTAATCTTTATGGGCCTTCTGAAGATACGACTTATTCTATATTTACTCAGGTAAATATAGAAGATAAAGTAACCATCGGTCGTCCCATCGCTAACACACAAATTTATCTCTTGGATAGTAATTTACAACCAGTTCCCATTGGTGTTCCCGGCGAAATTTATCTTGGTGGTGCAGGTTTAGCCAGAGGCTATTTAAATCGACCGGAGTTAACCAAAGAAAAATTTATATCTAACCCATTTAGTAATAAACTGGAATCACGGCTATATAAAACTGGAGATTTAGCTCGTTATTTACCAGATGGCAATTTAGAATATTTAGGACGAATTGATCATCAAGTTAAAGTTAGAGGATTTCGGATTGAGTTAGGTGAAATAGAAAACACACTACTCAAATATCCAGCAGTGCAAGAAGTTGTAGTTTCGGCACGAAAAGACAAACAAGGCGATAAGCAATTAGTAGCTTATATTGTGTCTTTAACAAAACAAACACCCACAATTCATGAACTGCGAACTTATCTGAAAAAACTCTTACCTGAATATATGGTTCCTGGTGTTTTTATTTTCCTTGACACCTTACCATTATTACCTAATGGCAAAGTAGACCGTCGTGCTTTACCTATCCCAGAAGCAGGGCGACCAAAATTAACTACCACCTATCAAGCACCCCAGTCAGCAATGGAACAAACAATTGCCAAGCTTTGGCAAGAGTTTCTAAGTCTTGATCAGGTAGGGATTCATGATAATTTCTTTGACCTTGGTGGACATTCACTATTAATGCTAAAAATAAATAATCAACTGCGGGTAATGTTACAGACAGATATATCAGTTGTAACGTTATTTCAGCATCCGACTATTTATTCTTTAGCGCAATATTTAAGTCAAACAACAGAAGATGAACCTGCTTTTGAGATGATACGCGATCGCATTCAAAAGCAAAAAGAAGCTAACAACAGAGGCAAACAATTATTAATGAAGAAATCAAAAAATAATTCTCACTAAGATGAAGTAAAAACTTGGGAGTTTGTCAAAAATGCTTACTAGCCATTCGCGTCCTTGGCAGTTATTAGTAATTTCTGCCCCAACTGAATCAGAACTAAAAACTGCTACCGTCAACCTTGCAGATTATTTGAGACAACATCGTGACTTGAACCTTGGGGATATTGCTCAGAAATTGCAACGCGAACAACAAGCTTTTAAATATCGGCGAATGGTTATTTGTCGGGATATAGAAGATGCTATAGTTGCACTTACAGATCCTAGAAGAATATTGACAAACATCCAAGAAACACAAAAACGTCCTATAGCTTTTATGTTTCCTGGAATTGGTACTCAGTACGTCAATATGGCTCTTGAACTTTACCAAGTTGAAACCGTATTTCGCACTTGTGTTGACTACTGCTGTGAATTTCTTAAACCCCTACTTGGTCAAGATTTGCGAGAGGTGATTTATCCTCTTGGACAACCAGAACAGCAGTTAGTTCCCGATAATTCTCAAGGTTTAGACTTGCGAAAAATGTTAGGTCGTAGCCAGATAGCAACCGATACAAAAATACTAGCTGCAACCTCTTTACTCAATCAAACTCACCTGACTCAACCAGCGATTTTTGTCATTGAATATGCTTTAGCGCAACTATTGATATCCTGGGGTATTTGTCCAACCGCCATGATTGGCTATAGCATTGGTGAATATGTCGCAGCAACCATAGCAGAGGTTTTATCTTTAGACGAGGGTTTAAAACTGATTGCTGCGAGAGCGCAGATGATTCAAAAATTGCCCAGAGGGGCGATGCTTGCAGTTCCACTTTCGCCAACAGAAATATCTCCCTTACTCAATGACAAACTTTCACTTTCGGCGGTGAATGGGTCATCTATGGGTGTGATAGCAGGTGAAAGCGAGGCTATAGAAGTTTTAGAACAACAATTGACTAAAAAAGGTTTAGCTTGTCGTCGTCTGGAAACCTCTCATGCTTTTCACTCTCATTTAATGAAGGGTGCTAGTAGTGAGTTACGCAAGTTAGTCAGCACATTTAACTTACAAGCACCAAAAATACGTTACATATCCAACGTTACAGGTACATGGATAACAGCAACAGAGGCGACAAATCCTGATTATTGGGTTAAGCATTTATGTCAAGCTGTGTTGTTTGCTCCAGGTATCCAAGAGTTATGGAAACAACAATATCCAATTTTGTTGGAAGTAGGGACTGGACAAACTCTCGGTAGCTTCGCAATGCAATGTCTAGAAAATAATCCCGCCGTCAGTCAATTGATTTTACCTTCTCTACGGTATTCCTATGATCAAAAACCAGACTTAGGTTTCTTGTTAAAAACATTAGGTAGGTTGTGGTTAGCAGGAGTGCAAATAGATTGGGTGGGATTTTATACTCAGGAGTCTCGTCCTTCTATTTCTTTATCTGTTTAAACGCAGAGTGACGGGGAGGTTCACGCAAAGTAGCACAGAGATTTAATTAAGAATTTGGAAGTTAAAACTATGAACATTCAAACAGTAGGTGTAATTGGTGCAGGCGTAATGGGTATTGGGGTTGCCCAAAACCTCGCACAAACAGGCCATCAAGTGATTCTGATAGATATTTCTGAAGATATTCTTGATAAAGCTAAATACGAAATCAGAAATAATATCCGCTTGCAGAGTTTTTTCAAAAAAAGTGACAATTCAAAAACTCCAGATAGTATTTTGGAAAAAATCGAATTTTCTACCAGCTATAAATTTTTAGAAAATGCTGATTTTGTAGTTGAAAATGTTACCGAAAAATGGGATATTAAAAAAGGGATATATCCGCAATTAGATTCTATATGTCAGCCAAATTGTGTATTCGCTGCTAACACATCAGCAATTCCGATTACTCGCATAGCTTCACTGACCAAACGCCCTGATAAAGTCCTGGGTATTCACTTTATGAATCCTGTACCAATGAAGCCAATGGTAGAGATGATTCGTGGATATCATACCTCTGAGACAACAATTGACACAGCAAAACAAATGCTGACTCAGATGGGGAAAGAATGCGTCATTGTCAACGATTCACCGGGTTTTGTTTCTAACCGTGTGTTGATGTTAACGATTAACGAAGCTGTTTTTCTAGTGCAAGATCAAGTAGCTACAGCAGAAGATGTAGACAAAATTTTTAAAGGCTGTTTTGGTCACAAAATGGGGCCTTTAGAAACAGCAGATTTAATTGGACTAGATACCATTTTATTTTCTATCGAAGTTTTGTATGAAAACTTTAACGATAGTAAATACAGACCATGCCCTTTACTGCAAAAAATGGTAGACGCTGGGCTACATGGGAGAAAGAGTGGTAAAGGTTTTTACGCATATCAATAGGAAATAGTAAGATTTATGAACGAACTTCAAGCTAAAATTAAACCTTTCTTGTCAAAATTTTTCGGCAATCATGATTTACAACCAGATGAAGATATTTTTGCTCTGGGTTTTGTGAATTCTATGTTTGCGATGCAACTTGTTTTGTTTGTAGAACAAGAATTTCAAGTTGCTATTGAAAATGAAGACTTAGAGTTTGAAAATTTTCGCACCATCAACTCTATCGCCAATTTAGTGGAACGCAAAACTGCTGTTCTGACACAGTAATTTTATGTATTATGAAAATAGAACTATCTGCTCAACAAAAAAACGCCCAAGCTGAATTTAGAGCTTTTGTTAACCAAGAAATATTTCCTCATGCTGGTGAATGGGATAGACAAGAATTTACGCCACCAGAACTAATTAAAAAAATTGCTCAACGCGGTTTTCTTGGTGCTATCTTAACCCAAGAATATGGTGGTAAGGCAATGGATATGATTACTTATGGCATTCTCAATGAAGAAGTTGGGCGGGGATGTTCTTCTATTAGAAGTTTGCTGACAGTTCACAACATGGTAGCTCATGCTTTGTGTAAATGGGGTAATAAATCTCAAAAAGAATATTGGCTACCGAAACTAGCATCAGGAGAAATTATCGCGGCTTTTGCATTAAGTGAACCGAATGTTGGTAGCGATGCTAAAAGTGTGGAAACAACAGCAACTCTAGTTGGTGATACTTATGTTTTACATGGGCAGAAAAAATGGATTACTTATGGACAAATAGCAGATATCTATTTAGTCTTTGCTCAATGTGAAGGTAAACCTACTGCTTTTTTAGTGTCAAAAAATAGCCCAGGCTTTTCAGTCAAATCCATGTGTGGCATTTTAGGAGTGAGAGCTTCAATGTCGGCAGAATTATATTTTAATAACTGTCAAATTCCGCGAGAAAATTTAGTTGGTAGATTAGGTTTTGGGTTTGCCTATATTGCTGCTTCTGCCCTGGATTATGGTAGATATAGCGTAGCTGCAGGATGTGTTGGTATTGCTCAAGCTTGTTTAGAAGCTTGCATCAAGTATACAAATGAACGTAAACAGTTTGGTGTGTATCTGAAAGAACATCAATTAATTCGCCAAAAGATTACGCAGATGATAGCTAATACCAAATCCGCAAGATTGTTATGTTATCAAGCTGGTTATCTTAAAGATATTAACGACCCTAATTCAATTATCGAGACTTCTATTGCTAAGTATTTTGCATCTACAGTCGCTACCAAAATTGCTAATGATGCTGTACAACTTCATGGCGGGAATGGTTGTAGTAGCGAGTACCCTGTGGAGAGGTATTTACGCGACTCAAAAATTATGGAAATTATTGAAGGTAGTACTCAAATTCAAGAAATTACAATTGCTGAGTCTGGTTATCAAGATTATCTGTTTGCAAATGTGGCTACTGGTTTAGATAAGCAATTAGTAGAGAGAACTTAATATATGGTGAGTATTCAAGAGCCAAATTTAAATAGTAAACAAAAAGATAAAAAAGTGATTAAATGTGTCGTTTGGGATTTAGATAATACCCTATGGCACGGTGTTTTGCTTGAGGATAATCAAGTCTCTCTGCGAGAAAATATCGTAAATTTGATTGAAACTTTAGATAAACGTGGTATATTACAATCTATAGCTAGTAAAAATGAACATCACACGGCAATAGCTAAGTTAGCAGAATTTGGGTTACAAGAGTATTTTTTATATCCCCAAATCAATTGGAATTCTAAAGCTGATTCAGTTAAAGAAATTGCTAAGTTAATCAATATTGGTTTAGATGCGATCGCCTTCATTGATGACCAGTTATTTGAGTTAGAAGAAGTCAAGTTTTCCTTGCCCGAAATTCTCTGTATCAATGCAGAGGAAATTGGCAGTATTTTAGATATGCCTGTCATGAATCCCCGGTTTATCACGGAAGATTCACGCATTAGAAGATTGATGCATCTGAGCGATATTGAACGACAGAATGCGGAGAAAGAATTTGTCGGCACATCTGATGAATTCTTAGCCACTCTCCAGATGAATTTCACTATATCTACTGCCCAAGAAGACGATTTGCAGCGTGCAGAAGAATTAACGCTCAGAACTAATCAATTGAATACAACTGGTTATACCTATTCCTATGATGAATTGAATTATTTTCGTTGTTCAGAAAATCATAAATTGCTAATTGCAAGTTTAGAAGATAAATATGGTAGCTACGGCAAGATAGGTTTAGTTTTAATTGAATGTCAACCTCAGTCATGGACAATTAAGCTGTTGCTGATGTCTTGTCGGGTGATGTCGCGGGGCGTGGGGACAATTATGTTGAATCATGTGATGGGTTTGGCTAAGAGTAATAATGTACGTTTGATGGCGGAATTTGTCTCAAACGATCGCAACCGCATGATGTACATATCTTATAAGTTTGCGGGGTTTAGGGAAGTTGAGAAGCATGGCGATTTGGTGATTTTTGAAAATGATTTAAGTCGGATTCAAGATGTGCCTGAGTATGTGAGTTTTCAAGTGATTGATTAAACTAACTACAGAGGCGCAGAGAGGGCAGAGAAAGAATTTGAGTTAGAGTTGGCAGCGAGTAAAAGCAATAAAGGTTGAATCATATGAATGAAAATTATGAGTTAATGGAGGGGGTTGCTATTATCGGGATGGCAGGGCGTTTTCCTGGAGCCATCGATATAGAATGTTTTTGGCAGAATTTACAAGACGGGGTAGAATCACTATCTTTATTTACAGATGATGAGTTAATTGCGGCTGGTATACCTGCGGCATTGGTAAATGATAGTAATTATGTGAAAGTTGGCGGTATTTTAGATAATATTGATTTATTTGATACGGCATTTTTTGATTTAAATCCCAAGGAAGCGGCAGTTACAGATCCACAACATCGCTTATTTTTAGAATGTGCTTGGTCGGCTTTAGAAAATGCTGGTTATGATGCGACTAAGTGTAACAGCAGAATTGGTGTTTATGCGGGTGCTAGTTTAAATAATTATTTATATTTTGATGTAAAAAATGATCAATTAGGTTCAGGAGAATCATATCAAAAGTTAATTGGTAATGATAAAGGATTTCTCTCAACTCGTGTTTCTTATAAATTAAATCTTACCGGGCCAAGTCTGACAGTTCAAACTGCTTGTTCGACATCATTAGTTGCTACTACTCTCGCCTACCAAAGTTTACAAAACTATCAATGTGATATAGCTTTAGCGGGTGGGGTTTCGATTCGCTTACCACAAAAAGCTGGTTATTTCTATGAACCAGGAGGGCCATTATCGCCTGATGGTCATTGTTATGCGTTTGATGCTAAAGCCCAGGGAACAACTGTGGGTAATGGTGTGGGGGTAGTTGTTCTCAAGCGAGTCAAAGATGCGATCGCTGATGGAGATTGCATATATGCAGTGATTAAAGGTGCGGCTATCAATAACGATGGGGCGATGAAAGTTGGTTATACAGCACCCAGTGTTGATGGACAAGCCGAAGCGATCGCGGAAGCCATTATGTTAGCAGAGGTAGAACCGGAAACCATCAGCTATATCGAAGCCCACGGTAGCGGTACAGCTTTGGGTGATCCCATCGAAATTGCGGCGCTGACTAAAGTTTTTCGTGCTAGTACCGAGAAAAAGAATTTCTGCGCCATTGGTTCGGTGAAAACCAATATCGGACATTTAGACGCAGCCGCCGGCGTTGCAGGATTAATCAAGACGGCTTTAGCTTTAAAATATCAATTGATTCCACCCAGCCTTAACTTTGAACAGCCTAATCCCGAAATTGATTTTGCCAACAGTCCTTTTTATGTCAATACTAAACTCAGGGAATGGCAAACAAATTTGACTCCTCGACGTGCAGGTGTCAGTTCTTTAGGGATGGGGGGGACAAATGTTCATTTAGTTCTTGAAGAAGCACCAACCCTTCCGGCTTCTAGTGCTTCTCGTCCTTGGCAATTGTTATTACTCTCTGCAAAAACTGCATCTGCATTAGCAACTGCTACACAAAATCTCAGCCAACATTTGACACTACATCCTAATCTTAATATTGCAGATGTCGCTTATACTTTACAAGTCGGACGCAGAGATTTTAATTATCGGCGAATCTTAGTTTGTGCCGATGTTCAAGATGCAATTTTGCAACTGAATCAGCCAGTTTCACAACATCAATTTCAAGAGTCAGGAACGCCCTCTGTTACTTTCATCTTTCCTGGGATAGATGCACTGTATACAGATATGGGTAAAGAACTCTACGAAACAGAGTCAGTATTTCGCACCCACATAGAAAAGTGCTGTTTAATATTAAGACCACATCTAGAATTAGATTTGCGTTCTGTAATTTATCCCAGCATATCCGAACGGGAAACTGCATTAGAAAAACTCCAACAAACAAGCTTTTCTCACAGTGCTTTGTTTGTTATTAAGTATGCTTTGGCTCAGTTGTGGATGTCTTGGGGTATTTCTCCGCAAGCCCTGATTGGTCAAGGTGTCGGAGAATATGTAGCTGCAACTTTAGCAGGGGTATTTTCTCTAGAAGATGCTCTTGTATTAGTAACAAAATCTTCTCCTCAGTTGTTAGAAAAAATCCAACTTCATCCACCACAAATCCCCTTCATATCTCATGTGACTGGAACTTGGATTGCTCCAACTGAAGCAACAAACCCCCACTATTGGACAGACATAGAAGCAGCTTTATATCCAGAAATTGCTGAGTTACTGCAAGGTAAACAGCAAATTTTACTAGAAATTAACTTGCAAGAACCACTAGCAAATCATCGCCAACAGCATTCAGAAACAGCATTTTTACTCAACGAATTGGGTCGCTTATGGATGTTGGGAATCAAAATTGATTGGTCGAGTTTTTATACTAACGAACTTCGTTACCGTCTTCCTTTACCAACTTATCCCTTTGAGCGTCAGCGTTATTGGCTTGATTCTATAAATACTCAGGAATCATTAGAGCCAATATCTAATTATTTCCTGGAAAATCAGCGTTATGCTATTGAGTTAGATTCATCTACTTCCAAAAAATATTCACGAAAATTATTAGAGAAAAAAACAAATATTGCTGAATGGTTTTATACTCCAGTATGGAAACAATCAAGACTTCTAGATTTTTTACCAGAAGAACTGAGCCAAAAGCAGTTAAATTGCTTAGTATTTGTCGATAAATATGGAGTTGGTTCTGAATTTAGCAAACAACTTGCACAACAACATCAAGATGTCATTACAGTGCGGTTGGGTGAACAATTTAGTCAGCTTGATGAAAAAGTATATTGCATCAATCCCCAACAACCAGATGATTATGACTTATTATTGAAAGCACTACAACAGCGAGATTTTCAACTAAATACAATTGCCCATTTTTGGAGCGTTACACCTAAATATATTTCCCTTGATAATGAATATGATAATCTGAGCTTTTATAGCCTATTATTTTTAGCCCAAGCAATTGGTAAACAAGATATTTGGGATTCTTTGAAGCTGATGGTTGTCACCAGTAATTTATATGATGTCACTGGGGAGGAAAATTTATGTCCTCATAAAGCTACAGTATTAGGCCCTTGTAAAGTAATTCCCAAGGAATATCGGCATATCAATTGTAGTCTTGTTGATTTAATTATTCCTGCTGCTCAAACGCCTTTATCTGCTAAAAATCTAGATAAATTAATAGCAGAATTAACACTGGAACAAACTAACGAAATAGTTGCTTATCGTGGTTCACATCGTTGGGTTCAAACCTTTGATGTAGTTCCTTTAGAAGATAGTGGTGTTAGCAAAAACAAGTTAAGAAAAGGTGGCATTTATTTAATTACTGGCGGACTGGGAGGTATTGGTTTAGTATTAGCAGAACATTTAGCCAAGACATTCCAATCTAAGTTGATTTTGGTGAGCAGGAAGGGATTACCAGAACGCTCACAATGGGAGCAATGGCTAGAAAATCATGATAGCCAAGACGCTATGAGTCGCCAGATTCAAAAAGTGCGATCGCTGGAAGAATTAGGTGCAGAAATTGAGGTCATAAGTGCAGATGTGACTAATTTGGCACAGATGCAAGCAGTCATCGCACAAGCACTTCAAAAATTTGGTCAAATTCATGGTGTAATTCATGCGGCTGGTGTTCCTGGTGGTGGTGTTACCCAACTGAAAACGCGGGATATGGCCGATCATGTCTTAGCCGCTAAAGTCCAAGGTACGTTAATTTTAGAGGAAGTTTTAAAAGATATAAATTTAGATTTTTTGGTTCTATGTTCGTCCAAAACTTCTATTTTGGGTGAATTTGGACAGATAGATTATTGTGCAGCCAACGCCTTTTTAGATGCTTATGCTTATCGGAATTGTATCAGCGATCGCTTCACAGTATCAATTAGTTGGGACACTTGGCAAGAAGTCGGTTTTGCAGTAGAAACTGTCTTACCAGATAAACTGCAACAAGAGCGTGCAGAAATTATCAAAAAAGGTATCTTACCATCAGAAGGTATCGAGGTATTTAATCGCATTCTCGCCAGTAACTTACCTCATGTTGTTGTTTCCACTCAAGATTTACCAGAGTTAATCAAGCAAAATAACTCACCGCAGTATTTACAAGAGCAATTACAGCTTTTAGATTCCAAATTATCTTCAGTCAATCTTGCTAAAGCCAAACATCCTCGTCCCAATTTAGGTAACGATTACATTCCTCCCGAAACCGAAATTGAGCAAATTCTCGCTGAGATTTGGCAAGAAATTCTCGGAATTGAAAAAATAGGTATCTACGACAACTTTTTTGAATTAGGTGGAAATTCCATCAACACAATTCAAATTGCGGCGAAAGCTAATCAAGCCGGGTTACAATTAACATCTCAACAGTTTTTCCACTACCAAACAATTGCTGAATTAGCCACAGATTTAGCGATTACTCCCACTATTCCCGACACAAAATCGCAGCCAAATAACAATCAATCAGATGTAAATAATTCTCAGCAGTCTTTATTGTTGCAAATTCAGCGAGTATGTGATGACCCTAATTTATTAGAAAATATTGCGGACATTTACGAACTCACACCTGTACAGAAAGGGATGCTATTCCATTGTCTGTTTGATAGTGAATTATCTTTATATTTTTTCCAGCATCTCTTTACTATCCGAGGGGATTTGAATATCGAGGCTTTTGAAAAAGCTTGGCAATTAGTAATAGATAGACATCCCATTTTACGGACTAGATTTTATTGGGAAGAACTAGAAAATCCATTACAAATTGTTTACAAAAAAGTAGAATTACCTCTGAGTTGCTGTGATTGGAGTAACATCAATTCAGCAGAACAGAAATCACAACTTGACGCTTTTATTGTGAGCGATCGCCAAAAAAGTTTTGACTTTTCCCAACCATGTTTAATGCGTCATACTTTAATTCGCTGTACTGATGACAAGCATTTATATGTGTGGAGTTTTAACCACATCATTATTGATGGTTGGGGTGGTTCATTAGTATTCCAAGAATTTGTCGAAACCTATGGAACACTTTGTCAAGGTAAAGAAACTATTTTTGCGCCAACTCGTCCCTTTAGAGAATACATTGATTGGTTGCAGCAGCAAGATATAACCAAAGCCGAAAATTTCTGGCGGCAAGCATTGCAGGGTGTAAAAATACCAACTCCTCTAACTTATATCGAAAAACTAGACAAAATTGAGCCATCTTCCACCCAAGAAGTTAGATATAGCGAGGAAATAATTCAACTATCAGCAAAAACTACACAGGCGTTACAATCCTTTGCAACCCAACATCGTCTTACCCTAGCAACAATTATTAACGGTATCTGGGCTGTTCTTCTGAGTCGTTATACTTGTTGCAACAATATATTGTATGGTTGCACCGTCACTGGAAGACCAGCAGATTTGCCAGGAGTAGAATCAATGGTGGGTATGTTTGTTAACACCTTGCCCATCCATGTCAATATCGATACTGAACAGCTTTTTTTGTCATGGTTACAGCGTTTTCAACTGCAATTAGTTGAAGTTCGAGATTATGAATACTCTCAATTAACCGAAATTCATAAATGGAGTGAAATTCCTCAAAAACTAGCTTTATTTGAAAGTATTGTCGTGGTTGAAAACTTTCCTGTCAGCGAATTTATCCGAGATTGGCAAGGCAATATTGAATTTCAACATACACAGATTTACTACCGTAACAACTATCCTCTAAACTTGGTTGTCTACCCCAACAAAGAGCTATTACTGGCTATTTCCTATGATTCTAGAAGATTTGCAACTACTACCATTACTGGTATTCTCCAAGATATCGAAATGCTGCTGCAAGGATTAGTCACTAATCCTCACTTCCAAATTAAAAACTTACCTTTGGGAACACCAGAACAACAACAAAATTCAGCAATTTTAGAACAAGAGATATCATTTGATTGGTCTTCTGTCTTATAAGTCATTTGTGCAAATCTTGATTGCTGAGATATTTGTGATTCCGTGGTTTTTTAACTCCTACATGGATTTCCATATATGAATACATTTGAAAAATGTGAATCCAACGTCCGAAGCTATTGCCGTAAATTCCCTGCTATATTTCACCGGGCGAAAGATTCCATTATTTATGCTGAATCAGGCGAAGAATATATAGACTTTTTTGCTGGTGCAGGTGCTTTAAACTATGGACATAATCATGACTATATTAAACAAAAAGTCATCTCATATTTAGATGCTGATGGTATAGCTCATGCTTTGGATATGTACACTTCTGCTAAGGAGAAGTTTTTATCTAAATTTGATGAGTTAGTCTTAAGCTCTAAAAAACTAGATTATCGCCTACAATTTTGCGGCCCTACAGGTACAAATGCCGTGGAAGCAGCTTTAAAATTAGCCAGAAAAGTCAAGCAAAGACCGGGCATATTCTCTTTTATGGGAGCATATCACGGTATGACTTTAGGTAGTTTATCTATTAGTGGTAATGTGGGAGTTAGAGCCGGGGCAATTGGCACAGTAAGTCATGTAACTTTTATGCCTTACCCCTATGGTTTCATGGAAACTTTTGACACAATAGAATATATAGAAACAGTCTTAAATGATGTTAATTCTGGTATTGAAAAACCAGCAGCAATTATTTTTGAAACAGTGCAAGCTGAAGGTGGTGTAATTGTCGCGCCTGTTGAGTGGATGCAGCGCCTCCGCAATTTATGTAGCGACCATGATATTTTATTAATTTGTGACGATATTCAAGTTGGTTGTGGTCGAACAGGGTCTTTCTTTTCTTTTGAAAGAGCAGATATTGTGCCTGATATGGTAGTTTTATCTAAATCTATTAGTGGCTATGGATTCCCAATGTCACTATTATTAATTAAGCCAGAATTGGATATTTGGGAACCAGGAGAACATAATGGTACTTTTCGAGGTAATCAATTAGCATTTATCGGGGCTACGGCAGCTTTAGAGTATAGAGAAAGCAGCAATCTGGAAAAAGATGTCAAAATTAAAGAGCTTTATTTAAAAAACTTTCTCACTCAAGAAATTGCCGCCATTAGCGACAAAATAGATATCCGTGGCATTGGGATGATTTGGGGAATTGATGTCAAGACCTTTGGTGGTAATGATTTTGCTAAAAAGATAACCTCGCATTGTTTTGAACTAGGGTTAATTGTTGAATTAGCAGGTAGAAATGATACTGTAATTAAAATTTTGCCACCTTTGGTAATTGATTTAGTTACCTTACAAAAAGGCTGTGCAATTATCAAAACAGCTTTTAATGATTTAGCCACTGCATAGCTTGGAAAGATGTAATTAGAGCGAGGAAGTAAATTATGATTGCTAATAAAATTCAAAATAACTTGACTGCTAAAAATTTATTTCCTGAGAAAATTTACTGGCTGAATCAACTTGCTGGCGAATTACCTGAGACTACTTTGATTGCAGATTATGTCAGACCTACAATATATGAAGGCACAAAAAAGCTAGTAAATTTTGTTATACCCAGTGAGTTATCACAAAAAATTATTAAATTTACCAATAACTCTCATTTGGCCATCTACTTAGTACTGTTAGCAGGATTAAGCATTTTTCTAGGCAAATACAATAACACTAATGATGTGATAGTTGGTTCACCAATTTATCAAACAGTCGGAAAGATTGATAATTTACCAACAAAAGTAATTCCTTTACGGTTGAGATTTGACAATCAACTAACTTTTAAAGATTTACTAGTCCAAGTTAAAGAAATAGCACTCAATGCTTATACACATCAAAACTATGTCTTTGATGAATTGATTGAATTATTAAACTTACCGCATACTCAAAATCGTGACTCTATTTTTGATGTAGTAGCTTTATTAGAGAATATACATTGTTTATCCGATGTCAAATCACTCAATAATGATTTAACTTTTGCTTTTAAAGTTGATGGTAATTTAATTGTCGGTAATATTTACTATAACAATTTATTGTTTACACAACAAAGCATTCAAGTTATCACCAAATGTTACATTAATATCTTAAATGCTGTTCTCAACAATTGTTTAATTTCAATTTTAGATATTCCAATTTTAAGTGCGGGCGATCGCAGCACTTTATTAACAACATTTAACGACAATACCAAACTATATCCCATCAATCAAACCATAGATCAATTATTTGCTAAACAAGTAGCAAAAACACCTAACAAATTGGCTGCTGTTTTTAACAATACTCGAATAAACTATCGACAATTAAACAATAAAGCCAATCAATTAGCGATATTTTTAACAAAATTAGGAGTCCAAACAGGTGATTTTGTTGGCATTATTAAAGAACGGGATATAAACTTTCTCATCGGTATACTTGCGATCCATAAAGTTGGCGGTGTTTATGTCCCAATTGATAGTACATATCCGCCAGATAGAATCAAATACATGATATCTAATAGCAAAGTGAGAATTTTATTAACAGATGCTGTCTATTTAGATATTTTAGTTGATTCTCCAGAGCATTTTCCGTCTTTAGAATGTTTAATCTGTTTAGATATTAAGCCCGATAAGCAAGCCTTAGCCACAACCAATACTATCAACATTTACGATGAACTGGATTTTGGTAACTTACCTCCAGAAAATTTAGAGGTAAACCGTCAAGGAACTGATCCAGCTTATATGATTTATACCTCTGGTTCCACAGGACTGCCCAAGGGAGTAATTATTAGACATGGTAGCGCCATCAACCATATCTATGGTGAATTTGATGCTTTAAATTTGCAGGCAGATTTGGCTTTTCTACAAACCGCTCCTGCTTCATCTGATATTTCTGTTTGGCAATTTTTAGCGCCTATTTTAATTGGTGGTAAAACCGTCATTATTGATACCGAAACTATTTGTAATCCTGAAAAATTATTCCACATTATTCAAACAGAAAAAATTACTCTTGTTGAATTAGTCCCAGTTATCCTAGCAAGTTTATTAGATTACATCACTCAGCTACCTCCAGAGGCTAGATTATTACCTCATCTGCAATGGATGATGGTAACAGGTGAATCTGTTTCAGTGGAATTAGTCAACAAATGGCTGAAAATATATCCTGAAATTCAGGTAGTTAATGCTTACGGCCCTAGTGAAGCTGCCGATGATGTTACTCAGTTTGTCGTTGCTCAACCTTTGCCAGAAAATCAGCGTACCGTTCCCATTGGTAAACCATTAGCTAACTTAAATATCTATATTCTTGATGCTCAAATGCAACTCGTACCTATTGGATTTCCGGGTGAAATTTGTGTGTCTGGATATGGGGTAGCTGAAGGATATTGGCAGAATGAAGAAATGACAAAAGCTAATTTTGTGCCTAATCCGTTTTCGACAAATGCTAAACCATTGCCAGGAATAGATAAAGATTTAATTTATAAAACTGGAGATTTAGGTAGATGGCTACCTGATGGCAATATTGAATTTCTGGGGCGGATAGATCATCAGGTAAAAATCCGGGGTTTCCGTATCGAATTAGGAGAAATTGAAGCTCTAATTAGCCAACATTCTGCGGTTAAAGAAACTGTAGTGATTGTGCAAGAACCAAGTCCTGATGATAAGCGTTTAGTTGCTTATGTTATGCTGCCTTCTGAGTTTCATCAAGATGATAAAGCTACTAGCGAAGTCATCACAGAGTTACACAACTTACTCAAAGAAAGGCTACCAGAATACATGGTACCTGCGGCAATTTTAGCTCTGGAAACAATACCCCTGACTCCCAGTGGGAAAATAGACCGTCGGGCATTACCCATACCCAATTTTCAAAATGAAGCAGTCAGCTTCGTTGCACCGCGTACCCCCACCGAGGAAATAGTTGGTGATATTTGGATGCAGATATTAAAGCAAGAGCATCTAAGTATTCACGATAATTTCTTTGATTTGGGTGGACATTCTTTATTAGCAACTCAAGTTATTTCTCGGTTAAGAGAAGCATTTAAAATAGAGTTGCCTTTACGCAGTTTATTTGAAGCGCCGACAGTCACGCAATTAGTCGAGCGAATCGAGAAGATGTTGACACTTCAACAACTACAGTTGATGTCTATGAATGTAGTAGATCGTGAGGAGATAGAAATATGAAAACTATTGAAGAGTTTTTATCTGATCTTTGCAGTCTAGATATTAAGCTGTGGGTTGAAGAAAATCGCCTGCGTTGTAATGCTCCTAAAGGTGCGCTGACACCAGTGATTAAAGCCGAACTGGCAGAACGTAAAGCCGAAATTATTGCTTTTATTGGTAATAATGATATGGCTTTAAATGCTACTAATTATCTGATTAATCCGGTTCAAGGGCGGGAGAATTTACCTATATCTTTTGCTCAACAAAGACTCTGGTTTATTGACCAATTGCAACCAGGTAGTAACGTTTACAATTTACCTGCGGCTATTCAGATTCAAGGCTTACTCAATGTAAAAGCATTAGAAAAGGCTCTCAACGAAATTGTCCGACGGCATGAAGTTTTTAGAACAAGTTTTACTGTCAATCAAGGACAACCAGTGCAAATTATTCACCCGAATTTGCAGTTAAATTTACCTATAATTAATTTACAAGCATTACCAGAAGTAGAGCAAGAATTAGAAGTTAAAAGACTTATTTCTCAAGAAACTTCCCAAGGATTTAAATTAGATGAAGCTCCGTTGTTACGATGTACTCTGTTGCAATTAGCAAAAACAGAATATGTACTGCTGTTTACTGTGCATCACATCATCTCTGATGGTTGGTCGATGGGGGTACTGATTCAGGAAGTTGCAGCCCTTTATCAAGCATTCGCTCAAAATCAAGCTTCTCCACTGCCAGAATTACCGATTCAATATGTAGATTTTGCTGTTTGGCAACGTCAATGGTTACAGGGAGAAGTGCGGGAAAATCTGCTGAATTATTGGAAACAAAAGCTTGGTGGCGATATTCCAATATTGCAATTACCCACAGATTATTCTCGTCCACCAATTCAGACATTTAAAGGTAAAAGAAAAGCATTTTCTTTATCTGCTGATTTAACTGAGGCATTAAAGACACTTAGCCGTCATGAAGATGTAACTCTTTTCATGACTTTGTTAGCAGGATTTAAAACATTATTGCATCGCTATAGTAGTCAAGAAGATATTTTAGTTGGTTCTGCGATCGCAAATCGGAATTCGCCGCAAACTGAACAACTCATTGGCTTTTTTGTCAATACTTTGGTGCTGCGGACTAACTTCACTGGTAATCCCACTTTTAGAGAATTATTGCGGCAGGTACGCGAGACAACTTTAGCAGCCTACGCTCATCAAGATTTACCTTTTGATTTGTTAGTTGAAGAATTACAGCCACAACGAAATTTGAGTCATCCGCCTCTATTTCAAGTCATGTTTGTGCTGCAAAATGCCCCCACTTCTGCCTTAAAACTATCAGGTTTAAGTTTGAATTTCTTGGAAAATCAAACACACACAGCAATGTTTGATTTAACACTGGATATGCAGGAGACAGAAGCGGGATTGGTAGGCGCTTTAGAATATAATACTGATTTATTTCATGACACTACCATTAATCGCATAGTTGAACATTTACAAACCTTGCTCCAAGGTATTGTAACTAATCCAGATGTAAGATTATCAGAATTACCATTATTAACAGAATTAGAGCGTCATAAACTTTTAGTAGAGTGGAATAATACTCAAGTTGAATATCCTCAAAATAAATGTATTCATCAGTTATTTGAAGCGCAAGTAGAACGCATACCGGATGCAGTAGCAGTAGTATTTGAAGATGAGCAACTAACTTACCACGAACTCAATAATAAAGCGAATCAACTAGCACATTACTTACAAACTTTAGGTGTAAAAACAGAAACGTTAGTAGGGATTTATGTAGAGCGATCACACCATATAATAATCGCTATCTTAGCCATCCTCAAAGCTGGTGGTGCATATATTCCCCTAGATCCTGCCTATCCAGCAGAACGTTTAGCTTTTATCTTGCAAGATGCTCAGATGTCTGTACTACTGACTCAGCAGCATTTGATTGAGAATTTGCCGTTAGCTCAAACTCAGGTTGTTTGTTTAGATACTGAATCTGACAGTATAAATCAGCAAAATACATACAACCCCATCAGTGAATGTATAACTGCTAATTTAGCTTATATCATCTATACCTCCGGCTCAACAGGCAAGCCCAAAGGAGTTTTAGTCAATCACAGCAATGTAATGCGGTTGTTGGCAGCAACAGAGCATTGGTATAAATTTAACCATAATGATGTCTGGACATTATTTCATTCCATCGCCTTTGATTTTTCCGTTTGGGAACTCTGGGGGGCTTTGCTGTATGGCGGGAAACTAGTCATAGTACCTTACTGGCTGAGTCGTTCCCCGGAAGACTTTTATCAATTGTTGGTCACACAGCAAGTAACAGTACTCAATCAAACCCCTTCCGCCTTTTCCCAACTAATTCAACTAGAAGAATCTTGGGGAACCAGGAAACAGCTAAGTCTGCGATTGGTAATTTTTGGCGGCGAAGCCCTGCAACTGGAAAGTTTAAGACCTTGGTTTGAGCGTCATGGCGATCGCTCGCCGCAGTTAGTCAATATGTATGGTATTACCGAAACAAGCGTCCATGTTACCTATCGTCCACTCACCAAGGCAGACTTAGAATTGGGATTAGGCAGTGTTATTGGTCGTCCCATCCCTGACTTGCAAATCTATTTATTAGATCGCTATCAGCAACTAGTACCGATGGGAGTCAAGGGTGAGATGTATGTTGGTGGTGCGGGTGTAGCACGCGGTTATTTAAATCGACCAGAATTAACAACCGAAAAATTTATTGACAATCCTTTTAGCGATCGCCCAAACGCACGCCTCTATAAAACTGGTGACTTGGGGCGTTATCTCCCCAATGGAGACATTGAGTATTTGGGAAGAATTGACAATCAAGTGAAAATTCGCGGCTTTCGCATTGAATTGGGAGAAATTGAAGCCATCATTAGCCAATATCCAGGGGTGCGGGAAACCGTGGTATTAGCGTCATCTCAACGCATAGTCGCCTATCTAGTCCCTCAAACCGAGCAAACACTAGCAATTGAGCAACTACGTCACTTCCTGGAATCAAAGTTACCCAACTATATGATCCCAGGGGCTTTTGTCTTGCTACAAGCATTCCCTCTGACAGCAAATGGTAAAGTTGATCGCCAAGCTTTACCTGCACCCGATACAGCCCGCCCCGAATTAACCGCAGCTTATCAACCACCTCAAACCGAAGTTGAACAAACTATTACCCAAATTTGGCAAACAGTCCTGCAACTGGAAAAAGTCGGCATTCATGATAACTTCTTTGAACTCGGTGGTCATTCATTACTTTTGGTACAGGTGCATAGCAAATTACGTGAAACATTTTCCAAAGATTTAGCTGTTCTCGACCTATTTAGATATCCCACAATTAACTCTTTAGCTAATTATTTAACCCAAGTTGAGCCTGAGCTAATAACTACTAATCTCCCGGAGATTGTGAGCGAAAAAATTGCCGATGGTAAAGCTCAACAAAGAAAGCGTCTACAAAAACTTAAATCTATCCAAAATATTTAATGCCAGTTCTGTATGAAGAAGAATTTTAAGAAACGAACCACAGAGGCGCAGAGTTCACAGAGAAATGAGAGTTTGAGAGATGTTTTGCATAAGTCCTAAAAGTTTTAGAGAGTTATTGTGTGATTAATTTTTTTAGTATTTAAAATTATGAGCGTTAGTACATCATTAAATGGGTCAGAAATAGCGATTATTGGCTTATCGGGGCGATTTCCGGGAGCCAAAGATATTGATGAATTTTGGTATAATCTCCAAAATGGTGTAGAGTCAGTTTCTTTTTTTACTGACGAAGAACTTTTATCAGCCGGCATAAATTCATCTTTATTAAATGACCCTAATTATGTAAAAGCTCAAGCGATATTAGCAGACGCAGAATATTTTGATGCCGAGTTTTTTGGCTTTAATCCCAGAGAAGCTACAATTACAGATCCCCAACACCGTGTTTTTTTAGAATGTGCTTGGTCGGCTTTAGAAAATGCCGGGTATGATTCCCACAATTATCAAGGTGCAATTGGTGTTTATGCAGGTTCTGGAATGAACACCTACTTACTCAATATTTATTTAAATCAAAATATTATTGGTTCTGTCGATCCGCAGCAACTCGTTCTCGCTGGGAATAAAGATTTTTTAACCACTCGTGTTTCTTACAAACTCAACTTAGAAGGGCCAAGTTACGCAGTCCAAACAGCTTGCTCAACTTCATTGGTAGCTATCCACTTGGCTTGTCAAAGCTTACTCAATGGTGAGTGTGATATCGCCTTAGCTGGTGGTGTGGCTATTAATGCCTCTCGCAAAGACGGATATATGTACACCGAAGGAGGAATATTATCTGCTGACGGACATTGCCGTGCTTTTGATGCCCATGCCCAGGGATCTGTGGGTGGTGAGGGTGTGGGGATTGTCGTATTGAAGCGATTAGAAGATGCGTTGAGCGATCGCGATACAATTCATGCCATCATCAAAGGTTCAGCAATTAATAATGATGGGGCGTTCAAAGTCAGCTACACAGCACCCCGCATCGATACCCAAGCAAAAGTTATTAGAACCGCCCAAATTGTCGCTGAAGTTGAACCAGAAACTATCACCTACATTGAAACTCACGGTACAGCCACAGCTTTAGGCGATCCCATTGAAATTGCTGCCCTCACCCAAGCTTTCCGCACCAGTACCCAAACCACAGGCTTCTGTGCCATTGGTTCCGTCAAAACCAACATTGGACATTTAGATACAGCCGCAGGTGTGGCGGGGTTAATCAAAACCGTCCTCGCCCTCAAGCACAAACAAATACCCCCAAGTTTACATTATTCTGCCCCTAATCCAGAAATTGACTTTGCCAATAGTCCTTTCTACGTCAACACCAAACTGGCAGAATGGCAAACCAATAATATTCCTCGACGTGCTGGAGTTAGTTCCTTTGGGTTAGGGGGAACTAATGTGCATGTCATTCTCGAAGAAGCACCAGTATGGGAACAGGACAGGGAGCCGGGGAGAAAGTATCAATTGTTGCTTCTGTCTGCCAAAACAGCATCCGCACTAGAAACGGCAACTACAAATCTAGCTGATTATCTGCAAGCACATCCTGATTTAAATCTGGCTGATGCCGCTTACACATTACTCTTTGGGCGCAGAACTTTCGACTATCGGCGTGCGGTGGTTTGTCGAGATATTCCCGATGCACTCAAGGCACTGCAAAATTCCCAGTCAGTCGCCCAGAAAACTCAGGCACGTCCAGTTGCTTTTATGTTTTCTGGGCTAGGAACTCACTATGTTGATATGGCTTTGGAACTTTACCAAACTGAATCAACATTCCGCGTCTGTGTAGACGAATGTTGTGAACGCCTCAAACATCTGCTGGGGTTGGATTTGCGAGATGTTTTATATCCCAACAGAAACAGTAATCATAGCAACCAGCAAACACAAAAAAAGCTAGATTTGCGAAAAATGCTCGGTCGAGGAGAGCCATCAACCGATGTCGCCACGCAAAAACTCAACCAGACTGTTTTGACGCAACCAGCTATGTTTGTGATTGAATATGCGTTAGCTCAGTTGTGGATATCCTGGGGAATTTGCCCGACAGCAATGATTGGTTACAGCATTGGTGAATATGTCGCCGCCACTCTAGCCGAAGTTTTGTCGCTGACAGATGCTTTAACCTTAGTAGCCAGAAGGGCGCAGATGATTGACGAGTTGCCAGCTGGGGCGATGCTGGCTGTGCCGCTTTCCGAGTCAGAAATACAGCCCTGGTTGAATGAGAAGATTTCCCTGTCGGCGATTAACGGCGCATCATTGTGTGTGATTGCAGGTTTCCCCGATGAGATCGCCGAATTAGAACAAAAATTGAGCGATCGCAATTTAATAGGTAAGCGGTTACAGACTTCCCATGCTTTTCATTCTGTGATGATGGAAGCGATCGCACCGACTTTTGCGAATTTAGTTAACACATTCAGTCTCAATCCCCCAAAAATTCCCTATTTATCTAATGTTACGGGAACTTGGATTACCACTGAACAAGCCACAGATCCCACCTATTGGGTACAGCACCTTTGTCAAACAGTGAGCTTTGCCGATGGAGTCCAACAATTATGGCAAAAAGACAATCCCATTTTGTTAGAAGTCGGCCCTGGTCAAGCATTAATTAGTTTCGCATCCCAATGTCTCACCACTGACCAGCGAAATCAATCCTTAATGCTTCCCAGTTTGCGTTATTCCTACGAGCAGCAGTCAGATGTCGCCTGTTTATTACAGACATTGGGTCGCCTGTGGCAAGCTGGGGTTGCGGTAGATTGGTCTAGTTTTTATACCGATGCACCACGCCAACGTATCCCCTTACCCACCTATCCTTTTGAACGTCAGCGTTACTGGGTTGATGCCCATCCGACAGCTAATTTACTTTTGCGTTGCGCCCCAGGGGAGACATCCAACACAATAGACGGATTGAATCAAGATACTCAAACTACACCAACAACCAGTGCCACCGCCTATCTCAGACCAAATTTAGATAATGATTATGTAGCGCCTAAAACAGAAGTAGAGCAAATCATTGCCAATATTTGGCAAGAACTTCTAGGTATTGCTTCAGTAGGTATCGAAGATAGCTTTTTTGAGTTGGGCGGCGACTCTGTACTGGGTATTCAAGTCAGTGCTAGAGCTGCTAAGGCTGGTTTTCGGTTAACGCCCCAGCAGTTGTTTGAACATCAGACCATTGCCAAATTAGCAGAGGTGGTTAGCACCACTCAACTAGTCCAAGCTGAACAAGGTTTAGTTACTGGTTCCCTACCTCTGACACCAATTCAGCATAAGTTCTTTGAACGGAACATTTCACAACCGCACCACTGGAACCAGTCGATTTTTTTAGAAGCCCCAGCAACTATCGATCCAGGTGTATTGAAACAAGCTTGGCAGCAATTACTATTACATCATGATGCTTTGCGTCTGCGGTTTACCCCTTCAGAATCTGGTTGGCAAGCAGTAAATGGAGGGCAGGAAGAAATATCATTTACCCAGATAGATTTATCAGCATTATCAACAGTTGCTCAAGAACTGACAATTAAGACAACTACTGCGGAACTACAAGCTAGTCTCGATCTGTCAGCCGGGCCGATTATTCGGGTGGCGCTGTTTAACTTGGGTGTAAATAAATCCAGTCGTTTGCTGATTGTTGTTCACCACTTAGGCACAGATCCCGGTTCTTGGCGAGTTTTGATCGAGGATTTGCAAACAGCTTATCAGCAAATCTGCCAAGGTAACGCAGTTGAACTACCACCAAAGACAACTTCTTACAAACAATGGGCTTTGCGCCTAGAAGAATATGCACGTTCAGCCAATTTACAAAAAGCCCAAAATTATTGGTTGAGCGATCGCTACAAGCAAGTTTCTCCACTGCCGAGAGATTATGCTAATAGCATCAATAATATGGCATCAGAGCAAATTGTATCAGTCACACTCAATGCCCAAGATACTCAAGCTCTGCTGCAAGAAGTTCCCGCAACTTATCGCACTAATACCCAAGAAGTTCTCCTCACTGCTTTTGCTCAGGCTTCTGCACAATGGACAGAGGAAAAATTAGTATTAGTTGACCTAGAAGAAAACGGGCGGGAAGTTAGTACTAGTGGGATAGATAATGTTGATATTTCCAGAACTGTAGGCTGGATTACTACTACCTATCCTGTACTTTTAGATTTAGAAACAGCTGACAATCCTGGTGATGCTTTGAAAGTTGTTAAGGAGCAACTGCGGAGCATTTCTGGTCAGGGTATTGATTATGGAGTGCTACGTTATCTCCATCCCGATCGAGTGGTGCAAGAGAAAATGCGATCGCTTCCCCAAGCAGAAGTAGCGTTTCTCTATGTCGGTCAGTTGAGTAAAAGTTTACCGCCAGATTCTTTATTTCAATTAAGTGCAGATTCCCCAGAAGCCGCCAGCAGTTTGCAAGCCACTCGTCCGCATAAATTACATCTGATTGTGTCAGTTGTTGCAGGTGAATTACAACTCGATTGGTACTACAGCCAGAATGTACATCAACGTCAAACAATCGAAAAATTAGCAAATAATTTTGTCACAGCACTTCAGTCTTTAATCTTTCATTGTCAGTCCCGAACCACGGTGGAATACACTCCTTCAGACTTTACCGCAGCCAACATCAATCAAGAAAATTTAAACAATTTACTAGCTCAAATTGGGCAATCGGGTCACAAGCTGGGGACTAGTCCCTAATATTTTTACTCAGCACTCACAACTCAGCACTCAGGAGGAGTTCTTTATGAAACAAAATAATATTGAAGATATCTATGAACTTTCACCGATGCAGCAGGGTATGCTGTTTCACAAGCTGGCTGCACCAAATTCGGTGGTATATTTCGAGCAGAATTGCTTTACTTTAAAAACTCAGTTGAATATTGTTGCTTTCCAAAAAGCTTGGCAGCGTGTTGTCGATCGCCATCCGATTTTACGGACTGCTTTTTATTGGGATAATCTGGATAAACCTTATCAAGTTGTTTATCAGCAAGTAGAATTACCTTGGGAATTTCAAGACTGGCGACAATTATCTTTTTCTGAGCAACAACAGCAACTCAAAGCCTTCTTAAAAACCGATGGCGATCGCGGCTTTGAAATGTCGCGATCGCCATTAATTCGCCTGACATTAATTCAAGTGGCTGATGATACTTATGAATTTGTTTTCAGCTTTCATCACATCTTAATGGAAGGTTGGTCTTTAAACTGGTTATGGCAGGAAGTTTATGAGTTTTATCATGCCTTTTGTCAAGGACAAGATTTATATTTAGAACGCCCCCGTCCCTACCGTGAATATATTACTTGGCTCCAGCAACAAGACCTAAATCAAGCAGAGGCTTTTTGGCGGCAAAAACTCCAAGGTTTTACATTACCAACACCCATCAGTATCGGTAATATTTCGCCTAATTTTCCTGAACAGCCAGAAGATTATCACCGACACGAAGTCTTGCTGTCGGCGAATCTGACAGCTGCTCTCAAATCTTTAGCCCGCAAATATCAGCTAACATTAAATATTGTCATTAAAGGCGCTTGGACATTACTTTTAAGTCGTTATAGTCAAAAGTCAGATATAGTTTTTGGTTCGACATCTTCCGGACGACCAACAGCCTTAGTAGATGCAGAATCTATGGTGGGATTGTTTATCAATACCTTGCCCTTAAGAGTACAAGTTGATAGTGATGCTATTCTCACATCTTGGTTGAAAAATCTCCAAGCCCAAGAAGTAGAGATGCGGGAGTATGAATATAGCCCATTGCTGAAAATTCAACAATGGAGTGAAATACCTCGTGGTTTACAACTATTTGATAGTATTTTAGTTTTTGATAATGAATTAGTAGACTACAATCAAGGGGCGTTAGCAGAAAATATCGGAGTTGTTCAGTCTGAGTTATTGGGCGAATCGAAGTCATTTTTTGATTGGACAAACTATCCTCTTACTGTGGGGGTAGTGCCGAAATCCGATTCATTTAATTTGTCTATTTCCTACGATATTCGGCGCTTTGATAGTGATACTATAAGCCGGATGTTGGGGCATTTAGAAATGTTATTAGAGAGTTTTGTGGCTAATCCCGAAAGCAAATTGCGGGAATTGCCAATGCTGACTGCTCAAGATAATCAAATACTGCAAAAATGGAATCAGACAAACGCTGATTATGCCCACGATCAATGTATCCATGAATTGTTTTTAGCTCAGGTACAAAAAACACCTGATGCTGTTGCTATCGTTTTTGAAAATCAACAAATAACTTATCAAGAACTCAACACCAAAGCTAACCAATTAGCACATCAGTTGCGTTCTTTAGGTGTGAAACCAGAAGTTTTAGTGGGACTTTGTACCCAGCGCTCAATTGAAATGATCATTGGGTTATTCGCTATCCTCAAAGCAGGAGGAGCCTATGTACCTATCGATCCCACCTATCCGCAGCAGCGATTGGCAATGGTGCTAAATGATGCTGAAATCACAATATTACTGACGCAAGAATATTTATTAACTAAGCTACCAGCACATACAGCAAAGGTGATCTGCATAGACAAAGATGTTGATTGGCAATCAGCAACTTCAGAGCATCCTGTTAATCTAGCTACACCCAGCAATCTCGCCTATGTGATTTATACATCAGGCTCGACTGGCAAACCCAAAGGTGTCGCCATCGAACATCAGTCTTTAGTCAACTTTGTTCAAGCCGCGATCGCCGAATATCAAATACAACCCCAAGACCGGATTTTACAATTTGCTTCGATTAGCTTTGATACCGCTTGTGAAGAAATCTTTCCTTGTTTGCTCTGTGGTGCAACTTTGGTGTTGCGAACCGATAATATGCTAGTTTCCACAGCAACTTTCTGGGAAAAATGCCAACAGCATTCGATATCGGTATTAGATTTACCTACAGCCTTTTGGCATCAACTCACTGCTGAACTGACAACATTCAAGTTACCAGAATCACTGCGGCTAGTGATTATTGGCGGTGAAAAAGCCTTACCAGACAAGGTTAAAACTTGGCAACAGCACGTAGATTCACGCATACGTTTGATTAATAGCTACGGCCCAACAGAAACTACAGTAGTGGCGACAATTTGCGATTTAGCAAATCTCACAGGAGAAGTGCCGATTGGCAGAGCGATCGCAAACGTGCAGACCTATGTCTTAGATCCTGATTTACAACCAGTTCCCATCGGCGTTTGGGGCGAATTGTACATTGGCGGTGTGGGTGTGGCTAGGGGCTATCTGCACCAACCAGAACTCACACAGCAGAAGTTTATCCCCAATCCTTTTAGCAATCTACCAGATTCTCGACTTTATAAAACAGGCGATCGCGTACGCTACCGCAATGATGGTCAACTAGAATTCAATGGTCGGATTGATAACCAAGTCAAAATTCGCGGCTTCCGCATTGAGCTTGGAGAAATCGAGACGGCGATCAACGAACATCCAGCCGTCAGGGAAGCGATCGTGATTTCCCGCAAAGATCTGTCAGACTCTGAGCAGTTAGTAGCTTATGTAGTTGCTAATATATCTGATGTTGTCACAGAACAGTCATCAACATTTGATTTGAATAGCCAACAAGCCTCACAGTGGCAAGCAGTTTTTGATAACCTCTACAACGAGTTAGACTCAAACCAACAATCGGGTTTTTATATCAAAGGCTGGGAAAGTAGCTATACAGGCTTACATCTCCCTGATGCAGAAGTCCGCGAGTGGATGAATCAAACAGTTGAACGGATTTCTAATCTCAAACCCACCAAAATCCTTGAAATTGGTTGCGGTGGTAGCGGTCTGATGCTTTTACGCTTTGCGCCTCATTGTACACAATACTGTGCAACTGACATTTCACAAAACGCGCTGAATATTCTCCAGCAACAACTAAATCAGTTAGGACAAGATTTGTCAGGAGTCAGTTTCATCCATAAAGCCGCAGATGACTTTACTGGGATGACTCCAGATACTTTTGATGCTGTATTCATCGTCTCCGTTGCTCAATATTTTCCCAGTGTTGACTATTTATTTAAAGTCTTGGCAGGTGCTGTTAATGTAGTGGAGCCTGGAGGTTGTATATTTTTAGGAGATGTCCGTAATTTCAGCTTACTAGAGGCTTTTCACACTTCTGTGCAACTACATAAAGCACCAGCCTCTCTTGCTGTAGCCAATTTACAACAACAGGTGCAGAAGCAAATATTTGCTGAGAAACAGTTAGTTATTGATCCCGGCTTTTTCTTCGCTTTAAAACAGCATCTACCTCAGATTAGTCATGTAGAAATTCATCTAGAACGCGGGCAATTTCATAATGAGTTAACTAAATTCCGCTACGATGTGATTATTCACGTGGGAGAAGCAATTCCCACAGTCGATATTTCATGGTTAGATTGGCAACAAGATAAATTAACTCTTTCATCTGTCCGCCAATTACTAATAGAGAGTGAGCCGGATATTTTAGGAATTGCGAACATACCTAATGCTCGTGTCTTATCAGATGTCAAAGCTGTAGAATTGCTCCAGAACCCTGGAGATATCACAAATGTGGGAGAGCTACGCCAAGCAATCCAGACAATAGTTACAACTGGGGTAGATCCTGAAGAACTATGGGCTTTGAGTGCAGAATTACCTTATATTGTCGATATTAGCTGGTCAGCTGATAATGTCGATGGTCAATATCAAGTAGTCTTTAAAAAGCACACCGTAACATCACAACAGCCGATAGTGGTGGCTCCCCCTGGGAGTAAAACAACCATTAGCGCTCAGAGTTGGCATAATTTTGCTAATACTCCCCTACAGCAGATGTCGAATACTCAGATTGTGTCATTATTACGGCAGCATTTAGAAGCCAAGCTACCACAGTACATGATGCCTTCCGCATTTGTGGTTCTAGATGCACTCCCCTTGACACCTAATGGTAAAGTAGATCGCCAAGCCTTACCTACACCGGGAACGAAAAGACCGGAATTACAAGCCGCTTATCAACCACCCCAAACTGAGGTGGAAAAAACTATTGCTAATATTTGGCAAGAAATACTTAATGTTGGCGAAGTTGGAATCCATGACAATTTCTTTGAACTTGGTGGTCATTCCTTGCTGTTAATACAAGTGTATGGCAAGCTGCAAAAAGTATTTCAGCGAGATTTCACCATCGTTGATATGTTTGAATATCCGACTATTAGCCACTTGGCGAAATATTTTACTCAAGAACCTCAAGCAGAAACATCTGTTGTTCCACATTCTCAGCCATCAGAAAATAGAACAGCTTCGGTACAGCGGCGCAAACAAGTCAGGAAAGAGCATCGAGCCGCTACCAAGCAAAAAGATATTTAGCTGAATTCAGGCGATCGCCTGGAGAATGCTGAGTCAAACTACTAAACAAAGCACCCATTCTCAATCCCTCTCAGTTTCTTCATTTCACACTTCTTTATGACCTCCAGCAGCCAAGAAATACTCAACAAAAATTCCCTTTTTGAATCAGAACCAGCATTACATGATGATGTCGCCGGACAAGTCATGCAAATGTTCACTTCATTCGATCAGGTCAACTCCCTTGAGCAACAAATAGACGCAATTACTGAAAATATTTCTCAAGATTTCTTAAGCACTATAGACTCGAATACCAACATTGATCTAGATTTTCTATTAGAAAAGTTTTCTGATAGTCAAATTCCCGTTCACCCGACTAACTTTGAGAGCTATCTCAAATACATCAGTAACAATGTAGTGGCTCATTCTATCCATACATCTTCACCGCGATTTATCGGTCACATGACCTCTGCACTGCCTAGTTTTGTCCGCCCTTTAGCTAAACTCATGACGGCCATGAACCAAAACGCCGTCAAAATAGAGACAGCTAAAGCCCTGAGTTTTTGTGAACGTGAGGCCTTGGCGATGTTGCATCGGCAAATTTATAGTTTTTCGGAAGGTTTCTACGATCAACACATTCAAAATAACCTCAGTACATTGGGCATTTTAGTTTCTGGCGGTACGGTAGCAAATATCACAGCACTTTGGTGTGCGCGGAATGCTGCATTAGGGCCAAAAGATGGATTTCTGGGTGTCGAAAAGGAAGGTTTAGTAGCTGCTTTAGATGTTTATGGTTACACAGGAGCAGTCATTATTGGCTCTGACTTGATGCACTACTCCTTTGATAAAGCTGCGGATTTGATGGGGATAGGTCTCCATAGTTTGATCAGAATCCCGACGGACTGTCATAATCGCATTAACTTACAATTGCTGCGCCAAACTGTTACAGAATGTCGTCAGCAAAACTTACTGATTATCGCCATTATCGGGGTTGCTGGTACTACAGATTCTGGTGGCGTTGATGCTTTAGAAGAGATTGCAGAAATTGCCCAAGCCGCCAATACTCATTTTCATGTAGATGCTGCTTGGGGTGGGCCGCTAATTTTTTCGGAAAAATATCGCTATAAGCTGGCTGGGATAGAAAAAGCTGATTCTGTCACCATTGATGGTCATAAACAGCTATATTTGCCAATGGGTATCGGTATGGTCTTTTTCCGCGATCCTTATCTCGCTTCTGCGATCGAAAAGCAAGCCAGTTATACCATGCGAAAGGGGTCATTTGATTTAGGAAAACGTGCTTTAGAAGGTTCTCGCCCAGGTATGGCTTTATTGTTACACGCTGGTTTAAAGCTAATTGGGCTAAAAGGATACGAGTTTTTAATTAATGAAGGCATCCGTAAAACTCAATATATGGCTACTTGTATTGATGCGATGCCGGAATTTGAATTGTTAGCCGAACCAGATACAAATCTGCTCCTTTATCGCTATATTCCAGAGCATTTAAGAGAACTAGCAGCGAAAAGACAAATAACGAAAACTGACAATCAAATTATCAATAAATTCAATGAATCTTTGCAGAAGACTCAAAGACAAATTGGTAATAGTTTTATTTCCAGAACTATCAAAAAAAATCTCAATTCTGGCAATGAATTTCCTGTAGTTGCCATGCGGGCTGTGCTGGCGAATCCTTTAACTACCGAAGCCGATATTCTGGCAGTTTTACACGATCAAATCCAAATTGCCACCAAAATCACAATTTGAAATGTTCTAGAAGTCGCTGTTTAAATAATTCAACTGATAGAAATGGATAACTTCAATAATTCTCTAACTTTTAATGACGAAATAGCGATAATCGGGATGTCAGGGCGGTTTCCTGGAGCTAAAGACATCGATATTTTTTGGCAGAATTTGTGTAAAGGTGTAGAATCAATCTCTTTTTTTAGTGATGCAGAAGTAGTATCTGCTGGTGTCAATCCCGCTGTGATTAATGAGCCTAATTATGTCAAAGCCAGCGGTATATTAGATGATATAGAGTTATTTGATGCTAAATTTTTTGGTTTTTCTCCTAGAGAAGCGGAATTGACAGATCCACAACACCGCTTGTTTATGGAGTGTGTTTGGTCAGCTTTAGAAAATGCTGGCTATAATTCCGAAACTTATAGTGGCGCAATTAGTCTGTTCGCTGGTGTTGCCTTAAGTAAATATTTGCTGGCAAATTTATATCCGCATCGGGATTTAATGGAATCAGAAGACAGTATTACTATTGGCAATGATAAGGATTTTTTAGCAACACAAATTTCTTATAAATTAAATTTAAAAGGGCCAAGTATTAATGTTCAAACCGCTTGCTCCACATCATTAGTTGCTGTTCACCTCGCTTGCCAAAGTTTAATGAATGGTGAAAGTGATATTGCTTTAGCAGGCGGTGTTTCGATTGGAGTACCACAAACAACTGGTTATCTCTATCAACCAGGCGGAATTCATTCTCCTGATGGTCATTGTCGAGCTTTTGATGCTCAAGCACAAGGAACTAATGGTGGCAATGGTTTAGGTGTAGTAGTCTTAAAAAGATTGGAAGATGCGATCGCAGATGGTGATTGCATTCATGCTGTCATTAAGGGTTCAGCCATTAATAACGATGGTTGTTTAAAGGTGGGATACACTGCTCCTAGTGTGGAAGGTCAAAGAGAAGTAATTTTAGAAGCTTTAGCCTTAGCTGGTGTTGACCCTGAGACAATTACTTATGTAGAAGCACATGGTACAGGCACTATTTTAGGAGATCCCATTGAAATTAGCGCTTTGACCAAAGCATTTACAGCCCGCACCCAGAAAAAAGGATATTGTGCAATAGGTTCAGTCAAAACAAACATCGGACACCTCAACACAGCAGCAGGAATCACAGGCTTAATCAAAACAATCCTGTCACTCAAACACCAAAAAATCCCACCCAGCCTACACTTCCAACAACCAAACCCCGAAATCGACTTCGCCAACAGCCCCTTTTACGTCAACAGCCAATTAGCAGAGTGGGAAACCAACGGTACACCACGACGCGCCGGAGTCAGTTCCTTTGGAATTGGAGGAACCAACGCCCACATCATCTTAGAACAAGCACCAGACATTCAACCTTCCAGCCCCTCCCGTCCCTGGCAAATATTACTCCTATCCGCCAAAACCAGCACCGCCCTAGAAACAGCCACCATCAACCTAGCAACACATTTACAACAACACCCAGAAATTAACCTAGCTGATGTCGCCCATACTCTCCAAGTCGGTCGCAGAGCATTTGAACATCGTCGTATGGTAGTGTGTCGTAACACAGAAGATGCAGTCAAAGCCTTAACTTCTGCTGAACCACAACGGGTATTGACTCACCATCGTCAACCAACTCACTGTCCAGTCATCTTCATGTTTTCTGGACAAGGGGCGCAATATGTAGATATGGCGAAGGAACTCTACGAACAGGAAACCATATTTCAACAACAAGTAGATAATTGCGCTGCGATTTTGCAACCATATCTGGGGGATAGATATTCGTTCCCTACTATATCCCAGTAGCCAAGAAACAGAGACAGCATCACCGCAACTCCAACAAACAGCATTTACTCAAAGCGCCTTATTTGTCATTGAATATGCTTTAGCCCAGTTATTCATGTCTTGGGGGATACAACCACAAGCGATGATTGGTCACAGTATTGGGGAATATGTTGCAGCTACGATTGCGGGTGTATTTTCTTTAGAAGATGCTTTGATGATTGTGGCGAAACGGGGACAACTGATGCAACAACTAGCGCCTGGTAGTATGTTAGCGATTCCGTTGGCTGAATCAGATGTGAAGTTGCTGTTAAATGCAGATTTAGAAATCGCAGTGATTAATAGTCCATCTGCTTGTGTTGTGTCTGGGACAAAAGTGGCTATTGCGGCTTTGCAAAGTCAATTATCTTCTCAGGGGATTGAATGTCGATTGCTGCATACATCTCATGCTTTTCATTCCCAGATGATGCAGCCAATTGTTGGTGAGTTTGTCGAGTTTGTACAGCAATTCTCGTTACATCCACCAAGTATTAGTTTGATTTCTAATGTGAGTGGTGGGTGGATGGAGGATGCACAGGCGACAAGTCCCAGTTATTGGGGTGAACATTTGCGTCGAGGTGTGAGGTTTTCGGATGGGATTTCTTTGTTAATTCAGCAGTTTGAGGGTGTGTTTTTGGAGGTGGGGCCGGGACGTAGTTTAAGTGGTTTGACTACGCAGCATTTACACAGGGATGCAAAGCAGTTGGTGTTGGGTTCTTTACGTCATGTTAAAGACCAATTGAGTGATGTTGAGTTTTTGTTGCAGACTTTGGGGCGGTTGTGGTTGTTTGGTGTTGAGGTTGATTGGTCTGCTTTTGCTGTTGATGAACAGCGCCATCGTTTACCTTTACCTTCTTATCCTTTTGAACGTCTCAAGTATTGGATTGAGCCAAAAAAGCTGGAACAATCTACTTCAATTTCACTAGCTAAAAAGCCTGATATAGCTGACTGGTTTTATATTCCTTTTTGGAAGCCAGCTTTACCGCTAATCCAACCCGAACTTCCAGAATTAGTATCTATAAAAGCCTGCACTTTGGTTTTTCTTGATGAGTATGGCTTGGGTATGAAATTGGTAAAACAATTAGAAAGCCAAAACCAAGACACAGTTACGGTAAAAATTGGTAATAAATTTACTAGATCAAGTGAGTATGAATATACAATTAATCCACAAACTCATCATGATTATGATGAATTAATGCAGCAGTTAATTAGTAATAATAACTTTCCCCAAAAAATTGTTCATTTATGGAATGTTACTCCTATAGTTGAGCAGGAATTAGAAAATCTAGAGCTAGAGAAAGCCCAAGTTACAGGATTTTATAGTTTGCTATTTCTTGCCCAATCTTTGGGAAAACAAGAAACTGTAAAGGCAGTACAACTCACAGTTATTTCTAATAACATACAGTCGGTTACAGGCACTGAAGTACTTTTTCCAGAAAAAGCGACTTTACTCGGCCCAGTTAAAGTTATACCTCAAGAATATACTAATATAAATTGTCGTAGTATTGATGTTGCCCTCCCTTCTAGTGGTAGTTGGCAAGAACAAAAATTAGTAGAAAACTTAGTAGCAGAATTGACTGTTAATGATTCTGAAAAGCTAATTGCTTATCGAGGGTTAAATCGTTGGGTGCAAACTTTTGAGCCAGTGCGTTTAGATAAAACTCAGATAGCAAAGCCGCGACTGAGAGAGAAAGGAGTTTATGTCATTACAGGTGGACTCGGAGGTATTGGACTGGTTTTCGCAAGATACTTGGCTCGAACTGTACAAGCAAAACTATTGTTGATAGGACGTTCAGTTTTACCTAAAAAAGACGAGTGGGAACAATGGTTAACTACTCATGATGAGACTGATAGCATTAACCGCAAAATTCGCCAAGTTCAAGAACTCGAAAACTTAGGTGCAGAAGTGTTGGTAGTGGGTGCTGATGTCAGTAATATAAAACAAATGCAAAGTGCGATCGCCCAAGCTGAACAACAGTTTGGTGAGATTAACGGAGTCATCCATGCGGCTGGAATTACAGAAGGAAAGTCTTTTGCAGCGATCGCACAAATTAGTCACAGTAATTGTGAGGAGCAATTTCAACCAAAAGTATACGGACTTTTAGTGTTGAAGAAAGTCTTACACAACAAACAGATAGATTTTTGCTTTTTGCTTTCTTCTTTATCTTCTATTTTAGGAGGATTAGGTCATATTGCTTACTCATCTGCTAATATTTTTATGGATGCTTTTGTACAGCAATATAATCAAAGTCATCCTAGTTCTTGGAGCAGCATCAGTTGGGATGGTTGGCAACTTGATGCAGCTAAAGAACACCCAGATAGCCAGGAATTAGGAATTAACTCAGCAGAGGGAATCACAGCTTTTCAAGAAATTTTAAATATTAGTAAATTCAATCATCTTGTTGTTTCTACTGGAGACATTCAAGCTAGAATTAAACAATGGATTCAGCTAGAATCATTACAAGAAAACCCACGGCAACCTATAAATTTATCATTATATGTTCGACCTGAGTTAAAAAATAAATATGTTGCTCCTAGAAATGAAATTGAACAACAAATTGCTCACATCTGGCAAGAAATTCTAGGGATAAAAGATATAGGTCTATATGATAACTTTTTTGAATTAGGAGGAGATTCGCTCTTAATTATTCAAGTTCGCAGTAAAATCATCAAAATATTTAACAGAAATTTATCAGTTGCCGAACTATTTGAATATTCAACCATCAGTAATTTAGCTGAATATATCAGTGGAAAGAAAATAGAAGAACCAATATTTCAACAAGCTGATGAACGAGCCATCAGAAAAGAAGCGGCTATGCAGGAAAAACGACAACTAATGAAGCAAAGGAGAAAGATAGATGTCTAATCAAGAAATGGACGATTCTATTAAAGGCATAGCTGTAATTGCTCTTGTTGGTCGTTTTCCAGGAGCTAAAAATGTTGATGAATTTTGGCAAAACTTGAGCAAGGGAAAAGAGTCAATTTCTTTTTTTAGTGATGCAGAATTAAAAGCTGCCGGTGTAGATCCAGCATGGCTAAGTAATCCACAGTATGTCAAAGCTGGCGCGATTCTGTCAGATATTCAGATGTTTGATGCAGCTTTCTTTGATTTTTCGCCAAGGGAAGCTGAACTCATCGACCCGCAACATCGTATTCTTTTAGAATGTGCTTGGGAAGCATTAGAACAAGCTGGTTATGAACCTGGCGCAAGCAAAAGTTTGACTGGTGTTTATGTGGGAACCAATATGAGTAATTACTTTATGAGTAATTTGAGTTCTCACCCTGACTTGAGTAAATTAACGGATGTCATTGCGTTTGGCAATAGTCAAGACTTCGCCGCTACCAGAGTTTCATATAAATTGAACTTAAAAGGGCCAAGCATCAATATTCAGACTTCTTGCTCGACATCATTGGTTGCGGTTCACTCGGCTTGCCAAGGATTGCTAAACTACGAGTGCGATTTGGCTCTGGCTGGTGGTATTTCTATAGAATCTCTGCAAAAACAAGGTTATTTTTATCAAGAAGGAGATATAACTTCGCCTGACGGTCATTGTCGAGCCTTTGATGCTCAAGCCAAAGGCACAATTTTCGGGGATGGAATAGGTCTGGTTGTCCTCAAGAGATTAGAAGATGCTTTAGAAGAAGGTGACTATATTCATGCAATCATCAAGGGTTCAGCCATTAATAACGATGGGGCGGCTAAGGTGGGATACACTGCTCCTAGTGTTGTGGGTCAAGCGGAAGTAATTGCTGAGGCTCAAGCGATCGCAGGTGTGACTCCAGAAACCATCACTTATATTGAAGCACATGGTACAGGCACTATTTTAGGAGATCCCATTGAAATTAGCGCTTTGACCAAAGCATTTACAGCCCGCACCCAGAAAAAAGGATATTGTGCAATAGGTTCAGTCAAAACAAACATCGGACACCTCAACACAGCAGCAGGAGTCACAGGATTAATCAAAACAGTCCTAGCCCTCAAAAATCAAAAAATCCCACCCAGCCTACACTTCCAACAACCAAACCCCGAAATCGACTTCGCCAACAGCCCCTTCTACGTCAACAGCCAATTAGCAGAGTGGGAAACCAACGGTACACCACGACGCGCCGGAGTCAGTTCCTTTGGAATTGGAGGAACCAACGCCCACATCATCTTAGAACAAGCACCAGACATTCAACCTTCCAGCCCCTCCCGTCCCTGGCAAATATTACTCCTATCCGCCAAAACCAGCACCGCCCTAGAAACAGCCACCATCAACCTAGCAACACATTTACAACAACACCCAGAAATTAACCTAGCTGATGTCGCCCATACTCTCCAAGTCGGTCGCAGAGCATTTGAACATCGTCGTATGGTAGTGTGTCGTAACACAGAAGATGCAGTCAAAGCCTTAACTTCTGCTGAACCACAACGGGTATTGACTCACCATCGTCAACCAACTCACTGTCCAGTCATCTTCATGTTTTCTGGACAAGGGGCGCAATATGTAGATATGGCGAAGGAACTCTACGAACAGGAAACCATATTTCAACAACAAGTAGATAATTGCGCTGCGATTTTGCAACCATATCTGGGGATAGATATTCGTTCCCTACTATATCCCAGTAGCCAAGAAACAGAGACAGCATCACCGCAACTCCAACAAACAGCATTTACTCAAAGCGCCTTATTTGTCATTGAATATGCTTTAGCCCAGTTATTCATGTCTTGGGGGATACAACCACAAGCGATGATTGGTCACAGTATTGGGGAATATGTTGCAGCTACGATTGCGGGTGTATTTTCTTTAGAAGATGCTTTGATGATTGTGGCGAAACGGGGACAACTGATGCAACAACTAGCGCCTGGTAGTATGTTAGCGATTCCGTTGGCTGAATCAGATGTGAAGTTGCTGTTAAATGCAGATTTAGAAATCGCAGTAATTAATAGTCCATCTGCTTGTGTTGTGTCTGGGACAAAAGTGGCTATTGCGGCTTTGCAAAGTCAATTATCTTCTCAGGGGATTGAATGTCGATTGCTGCATACATCTCATGCTTTTCATTCCCAGATGATGCAGCCAATTGTTGGTGAGTTTGTCGAGTTTGTACAGCAATTCTCGTTACATCCACCAAGTATTAGTTTGATTTCTAATGTGAGTGGTGGGTGGATGGAGGATGCACAGGCGACAAGTCCCAGTTATTGGGGTGAACATTTGCGTCGAGGTGTGAGGTTTTCGGATGGGATTTCTTTGTTAATTCAGCAGTTTGAGGGTGTGTTTTTGGAGGTGGGGCCGGGACGTAGTTTAAGTGGTTTGACTACGCAGCATTTACACAGGGATGCAAAGCAGTTGGTGTTGGGTTCTTTACGTCATGTTAAAGACCAATTGAGTGATGTTGAGTTTTTGTTGCAGACTTTGGGGCGGTTGTGGTTGTTTGGTGTTGAGGTTGATTGGTCTGCTTTTGCTGTTGATGAACAGCGCCATCGTTTACCTTTACCTTCTTATCCTTTTGAACGTCTCAAGTATTGGATTGATGCTAAATCTGCATCACCTGAATTAAAGAATCACTCAGCAAAATTAGATAGTAAACAAGAGATTGCTGATTGGTTTTATATTCCTTCATGGAAACGCTCTTTGCTGGCAAAGATATCATCTGATGATCAAGAAGACTGGCTCTTTTTTGTTGATGATCTGGGAATTGGTGAACAATTAGCCAAGGTATTGATAAATCAAGGAAAAAATGTCATTAATGTTAAGCGAGGAGAGCAATTTAAGCAAATAGATAATAGTAATTATATAATCAATTTATATATTAAAGAAGACTATGATTTGTTATTAAAAGAAATCATCTCATCAGGTGGAAATATTCAAAATATTGTTTATGTTTGGAGTCTTGATTATCTCAACGAATCTAAATATTTAGAATTTAATAGTCTGCTCTTTTTAACACAGAGTATTGGTAAGCTAAAAATTAGCGATTTACAACTTTGGGTAATCTCTAACAATATCCAACAGGTAAATGGTTATGAACAACTAGAGCCAGAGAAAGCCACAATTTTAGGGTTATGTAAGGTTATTTCTCAAGAGTATTCTCATATTACTTGTCGATGCGTTGATATTGATTTAACTAACAGGCAAGGCGCAGAGAGCGCAGAGGGAAGAAACGGATATTATGAGAGTATTGCTCAATTAGCAAATGAGTTAACATCTGTATCTTCAGATTTAGTTGTTGCTTATCGTAATTCCTATCGTTGGGTACAAACTTTTGAGCCAATTCGCGTAGAAGCAATATTAGAAGAAAAGACACCATTGAGACAACAAGGTGTTTACCTGTTTCCTGGTGGTTTAGGAGATATAGAAGTTGCGATCGCTCAATATTTAGCAACAAATTTTCAAGCAAAAATCATATTTATTGAGGATGAAAATTTTCCCGAAAAGGATGATTTTTCGCAATGGTTAGAAAATCACAGTCAACAAGATGAAGTGAGTAGAAAAATTGAGAGACTGCTGGTATTAGAGCAGTTAGATCCTACAGTTTTAGTCATACGTATAGATGCAACTAATTTTTCATGGGAAAAGATTGGTGAAATTAATGGGGTGATTTATAAAACTGGTATCAAACGGGAAGATTTATTCTGCTCAATTTCCGAAATTCAAGATAGAGAATCAACAGATTTATTCAACTTTCAACATCATCATATTAGGCTATTAACACAAGTATTACAAAATCAAAATTTGGATTTTTGTGTTGTCTTTTCTTCCGTATCTCCAATTTTAGGTGGATGTGGCTTAAGTTTAGATGCAGCAGCTAGTTATTTTCTAGATACGTTTATTAACCAACACAACTGCAAGAATTCTTTGCCGTGGTATATTATAAATTGGGATAAATTTAATCAAGCTCAACAAACATCAGAATTAGCTATTAGTGCTAAAGAAGCTGTAGAAGTATTTCAACGCATATTTACTTTAGAACCAGGCACTCAGGTTGTTATTTCTCCTGTAGATATCAATACGAGAAATAATCAGATATTTAATCCCCACTTTTTCACAAATTCTAAATCTTTCAATGAATTAGATTCATCTTCGCGCTATTCCAGACCTAATCTAAGTAATGCTTATGTTGCGCCTACAAATAATTTGGAACAACAAATTACAGAGATATGGCAAGAGGTGTTAGGAATTACAGAAATTGGTATTTACGATAATTTTTATGAATTAGGAGGAGACTCCTTAATTGCAACTCAATTAGTTTCTCGATTGCGAGCAAAATTTCCTGTGGAACTACCACTGCGCGACCTTTTATTGCAAGCAATGATCCCGGCTAAACAGGCGGAAATGATTGAGGAACTGATGTTAGCAAAAATCGCAGAATTATCAGAAGAAGAAGTAGCAGTACTGTTAAATAATTAATAAATAATTAGCAATGGAACAACAATACTCTAATTTATCATCGGCAAAGAAAGCCCTGCTGGAAAAATGGAAGGGAGGAAAATTTCAAGCTGATACTATTCCCAAGCGTCAAATATTAGAGAACATTCCCTTATCTTTCTCGCAACAAAGACTATGGTTTATTGACCAACTTTACCACGGGAGTTCTTTCTATAATATTCCCATTGCTTGGCATATCAAAGGGCAATTAAATATCACAGCGCTGCAACAAAGTCTGAATGAAATTCTCAAACGTCATGAAGTGTGGCGGACAAATTTTCAGATTGTCAATGGCGAACCATCTCAGAAGATTACAGCCCAATCAACTTGGGATTTAGAGATTATTAATCTGGAACATTTATCTGGAAAAAATTGGGAAGCAGATGTTCAGAAATTTGTAGCAGAGTTAGCTAAAAAACCTTTTAATTTAGCTCAAGGACTTTTAGTCAGAGCAACTTTACTGCGTTTGAGTGAAGCAGAACAAATTTTGCTTGTCACTATGCACCACATTATTACAGATGGCTGGTCTTGTGATGTCTTTTTGCGGGAGTTATCAACCCTGTATGCTGCTTTCTCAACAAATCAGCCTTCTCCCTTAGCGGAACTTCCCATCCAGTATGCAGATTTTGCCATTTGGCAACGCGATCGCATTCAAGGTAAATTTTTAGAAACCCAATTAAATTATTGGGAGCAACAACTCCAGGGTGAGCTACCAATACTCCAATTACCTACAGACCGTCCACGACCTAGTGTGACATCTTTTACTGGTGCCAAGCAATACTTTCAATTCTCCAAATCTCTCACAGACGCATTAAAACAATTAAGTCAGCAAGCAGACGCTACTTTATTTATGAGTTTGCTGGCAGGATTCAACATATTATTATATTGCTACACCGACCAAGAAGACATCTTAATTGGTTCTCCTATTGCTAATCGCAATCGAGCCGAATTAGAAGGAATGTTGGGTTTATTTGTCAATACTTTAATCTTACGTAATAACCTGAGTGGAAATCCTAGCTTCCGTGAATTTCTTTATCGTGTACGTGAGATAACTCTTGATGCTTATGCACATCAAGATTTGCCTTTTGAGATGCTGGTAGAAAAATTGCACCCCGAACGTGACTTAAGCCGCAATCCACTTTATGAAGTCATGTTTGTGCTGCAAAATACACCTACAAATGTGCAAGAAATCTCTGGTATAACTTTGCAGACTTTAGAGTTTGATAGTGGTACAGCACAACTAGATATTTTCCTCTCGATGTCTGAATCTCCAGAGGGATTAACAGGTTGTTTGGAATACAATACAGATATTTTTAACTCCACCACGATTACCCAATTTATCAACAATTTCCAAACTTTGTTGACAAATATCGTCACCAATCCAGAGCAGCATTTGAGTGAGTTATCCTTACTAACTGCTTCTGAGCAAAAACAACTATTATTTAAATTTAATCAAACTCGTGCTGATTATCCCCAAAATATAACTTTACATCAATTATTTGAGCAACAAGTTGAATTAACACCTAACTGTTTAGCATTAATTAGCCAATCTGAAGAATTAACCTATCGTCAACTTAACCACAGAGTTAATCAGCTTGCACATTATTTACAAAAACAGGGAGTCACAAACAAAACCCTAGTTGCTCTATGTCTGGAACGTTCCATAGACATGGTAGTAGGAATATTAGCTATTCTCAAAGCTGGTGGTGCATATATTCCCCTAGATCCGAGTTATCCTGTTGAGCGTCTGAATTTTATGCTCTGGGACTCTCAAGCATCCTTGTTACTTACCAAGCAAGAGATATTAGAACAACTATCCTTATCGACGGATAAAATTGTTTGCTTGGATATCCATCAAGACGAAATTGCTCAACAAAATCTCGAAAATCCTATTCACACTACAAAAGCCGATCATCTCGCTTATATTATCTACACTTCTGGCTCAACTGGAACTCCTAAAGGCGTGCTTGGTTCTCATCGCGGTACAGTCAATGGCTTAAACTGGTTATGGAAAACTTATCCTTTTACTCCAGAAGAAGTTTGTTGTCAAAAGACAGCTATTAGTTTTGTCGATTCTGTCTGGGAGATTTTTGCTCCTTTACTCCAAGGAATTCCCACAGTAATTATTAGTAATAATACTGTACAAGACCCGCAGTTATTTATAGGAGCTTTGGCAGATCACAAAGTAACTCGGATTATCCTTGTACCTTCATTACTGCGGTTGATGTTAGATAATTACAGTTATCTGATGAAGAAATTATCGCATTTAAAAATTTGGATAACTAGCGGAGAAGCAGTATCTGTGAAGTTAGCACAAACCTTCCGAGAATTGATGCTATCTGCAAAACTAATTAACCTTTATGGCTCATCGGAAGTTTCTGCTAATGCCACTTATTATGATACCAGTTTATTGTCGGGAACAGCAAATATTGTCCCCATCGGTCGTCCAATTGATAACACTCAGATATACATCTTAAATCGCCATTTACAAATAACACCTATCGGGGTTTTTGGTGAACTTTATATTAGTGGTGATGGGTTAGCACAAGGTTATTTAAATCGGATGGAATTAACTCAAGAAAGATTTATTAATCATCCCTGGATTCCGGGAAACAAGCTTTACAAGACTGGAGATATTGTCCGTTATCTTCCCGATGGAAATATAGAGTATTTTGGTCGCCAGGATGAACAAGTAAAAGTTCGCGGCTTTCGAGTGGAATTAAGCGAAATTGCAGCTGTGATTGTCCAACATCCAGATGTGGAAGAAGCTGTGGTAGTTGCTCACAATAATGCTCAAGAAAATCTCCGGTTAATTGCCTATGTTGTGACAAACAAACAGGATATAGCTACACAATTACTGCCAGTTTTACAGCAGAAATTGCCTAATTATATGTTACCTTCTGCTTTCGTTGTCATCGATAAGCTTCCTTTAACACCGAATGGCAAGGTAGACAAGCGCTCTCTCCCAACTAATGAAATTATTCAAGCTAATACGAATCAATCTTATGTTGCGCCGCGAAATTTTACAGAATTATCATTAGTAAAACTTTGGGAAAACCTGCTGAATGTTAACCCAATTGGGGTGACAGATAACTTCTTTAACTTGGGTGGACACTCGTTTTTAGCTGTCCGCTTAATGGCTCAAATTCACGACAGATTTGAACATGGTCTCCCTCTATCGACTCTGTTTGAAAACCCGACAATTGAAAAACTAGCAACTATTGTCAGTCAGCCATCCCGTCAGAGTTCTCATACTCCTTTAGTAGCAATTAACTCCTCTGGTTCCAAGATACCTTTTTTCTGTATTCATGGTGCTGGAGGAGGAATTAGTCACTACTTTAACTTATCTAGAAGACTTGGTGAAGATTATCAATTTTACGCTTTGGAAGATAGTTTAGAACAAGACAAATCAGAAATTATTTCAGTAGAAGCAACAGCAATTCGTTATCTTCAAGAAATTCAGAAAGTCCAACCACATGGCCCTTATCTTTTAGGTGGTCATTGTTATGGCGGTGTGCTGGCTTTTGAAATAGCGCAACAATTACACAAGCAAGGTGAAAAAGTCAGTTTATTAGCGATTATCGATGCCATAATTTCCGAAACACCCATTGAATCTACAGATGATGATGATGCAAAATTTTTACTCCGCATCGCTGAATCGATAAAAACTGATAATAATATAGACTTTTCTGTACCTTTTGCCGAACTGCGAAATTTACCGTTAAAAGAGCAACTACATTTAATTAATCAAAAAGCTAACTTTTTGTTTAGCGATACAGAAATTAACGATTTTATGCGCCATTATCAACTGTTTAAAGCGCATGTCCAAGCAATGCGAAATTATGTACCAGAGGTTTATGCTAACCAGATAACTTTACTTCGGGCAAATGCAGCAATATTGCATGATTTTGAAAACTCAGAGTGGAATACAGACGACCCATTATTAGGGTGGGGAAAATTTGCTGATCAACCTATACAAATGATTGAAATCCCCGGCGATCATTTTTCAATTTTTATCGAACCTTATATTCAGGAGTTAGCGAGAAATATGAGAGTGTGTATTGATAATGCTTTAAATAATGAAAGTAAAAAAGACCAATGAAACTACCACCTGGCCCCAAAATACCAGCTTGGTTGTTAGCTCTACAATTTGAGGCTAACCCCTTTACTTATATGGATGCTAATTACCAACGTTATGGTGACATCGTAACTATAATGTTTGGTTCTACGCCGATGATTTATGTGAGTAATCCTTTAGGTATCAAGCAAATTTTTACTAATACTAAAGAAATTACTGCATCTGGGACATTGAACGAAGATTTTGCTTTCTTCACAGGAGAGCGAGGAATTCTGCAACTTGATGGTTTCGTTCACAAAAATCGCCGTAAGGTTTTAATGCAGGCTTTTCATGGAACGCGAATGCAAGCCTGTGGAAGACGTATCTGCGAACTTACGCAAAAAATTATCGAGCGACAGACGATTGGTAAACCCTTTGTCGCTTACTCAATCGCCGAAGAAATTACGCTGTCTATCGGGATAGAAGTTGTCCTGGGATTACAGGAAGGTAAACGCTATGAAAAAGTCAAACATTTATTTTTTTCGATGTTCAAATCCGAGCAATCAAAACTTTTTCAACTGCTGACCAAACTACCTTTAGGAACACTTAATTTAGGTCGATGGAGTCCTCAAGGCTATCTGCTTCACCTCCGACAAGAGATTTTTCAATTTCTTGATACTGAAGTTCAAGAGAGGCGATCGCCCTCAGATGCTTCACGCACCGATATGTTGAGCGATCTGATATTTGCTACTGATGAAACAGGCGAATTATTAAGTAATGCAGAAGTCCGCGATTTGTTACTGTCGCCGCTTTTTGCAGCTAGTGATGCTTCCGCTACTGCAATTACTTGGGCATTATATTGGATTCATCGTTCACCGAGAGTGCGCGATCGCCTACTATCAGAAATCGATAGCCTGGGGGAAAACCCAGACCCCATGAACATTATCGCTCTACCTTACCTCAGCGCCGTTTGTTACGAAGTTTTGCGAATTTACCCAACTCAGTTGTTTGCATTTCCCAGATTGGTCGAGTCTCCCGTAGAAGTGATGGGCTATGAGTTGCCTTCTGGTACAATACTAATTGCTAATATTTATTCCACACATCAGCGCGAAGATTTATATCCCCAACCCAAAAAATTTCAACCAGAGCGCTTTTTAGAAAAACAATTTTCACCCTACGAATTTCTGCCTTTTGGTGGTGGTTCTCGTGTTTGTATTGGGGGAACTTTCGCCTTATTTACAATGAAACTCGTATTAGCAACCATCCTGAAAAATTATCAATTGACTTTGGTGAGCCAACGACCAGAACGTCCTAAATATGGTGGTCTGCTTGCTTATCCTGCTAATGGTGTGCAGATGGTGATGCAGAGCAAACGCCATCTGCAAAAACAATCACAGCCACTTACTTCTGGCTCATTTTAGCCAGAATATGAAATTTTTTATAAATTCAACTACCGAGGAATTAGTGATGACAAAAAGTACAAAAGGTGCAGTATTAATAACAGGAACTTCGGCAGGTATTGGTCGAGCTACCGCACTTTTACTAGACAAACAAGGATATCAAGTTTTTGCTGGGGTTCGTACAGAAAAAGATGCTGAATCTCTAAAACAAGAAGCATCTGGTATGCTCACTCCCATAATCTTAGATATTACAAATCAAGCACAAATTAAAGCCGCATCTGAATTTGTGGCATTAGCAGTTGGTGAGCAAGGACTACTCGGATTAGTCAACAATCCATGTGGTATAGCTTATGGCCCTTTAGAGTGTGTTCCCATAGAGGATGTCAGATTGAATTTTGAAGTAGGTATTATTGGGCATATTGCTGTCACACAGGCATTTTTACCAATGCTGCGAAAAGCTAAAGGCCGCATTATCAACATCAGTGCTAGTTGTGGGAAAATAGCCCTGCCATACTTTGGACTTTTATCTGCTTCTAAATTTGCCCTAGAGTCATTTACTGATTCTTTACGCATAGAATTATGTTCTTCTGGGATTGAAGTTACCTCTATTTTGTCTGGTGCATTTAAGACAGATATTTATAAAAAAGTTAAGGAAAGCTATGAAAGAACTTTTGCTAATATGTCCCCAGAAACCAAAGCTTTATATGATAAATATTGTAGAATGGATCTACAAGAAATTGAACATGGAAACCGTAACGGTGAACCATGCGAAATCTTTGCAGATTTCATCTTAAAAGTTTTAGAAGCTCGTAAACTAAAAAGACAATATTTTATCTCAAGTTCTATTTTGGGAATGTTGGAAGATCAGCTTTTTTATCTAGCGAAAAGATTGCTACCACACCAATACTTTTATGACAAGATTCTTTTTGGACAGCTAATAAAGACTATGAAATTTGATGTTGGATTAAAAAATTAAATTATTCCCAAGTATTTTGGAAATATAAATGTTTGCTTGTTGTCCATTCCCAATTTCATTTTTCCACAGATTCAGATACATTACAAATAAGCGGAACTGAACCTTATTCATCATCCAAAATGACATAACTCGTCTGCAAAGTGAATTATTAATTAAATATGCAAACTCAACCGAGTAATATACTTTCCGTCGCTGAATGTCGTTTTTGCTCCTTAGTATCTAAAGCTAACAAAGAAGACCCAATTGGGACAGCAGAGACTTGTAACTATTGGCTGATTATAGAAATTCCCCAGCCTTGGCCCCAAGACCTTTATGAGGAACATCCAAAAATCAAGCCATTATTAGGCTTGTTTTATGAGGTCTTTGAGCAACATGAGATTAAGCTTCGGCCGATGGTAATTGCTCCTGACCGCGAGTACTCCCAACCTGGCTTTACCCGCATACTGTATTACTGTCGTCCGGCCAAACTATTTTCTCAATTTGAAAAGCAGGAGTTTGTTGTTCCAGATGAGGAAGTAATTGCGTTAATAACAGCAATACTCCAACAATTGATGCAACAGCCCCATGATTTATCAAACTTTCAGCAATATGAGCAACAAACTAGTCATATTCGTGAACTCATGGTTTGTACTCATGCTCAAGTAGACCTTGCCTGTGGCAGATTTGGTAATCCGCTATATCGACGATTACGCAAAGAATATGCTCCTGTCTCCAACGGTAAATTAAGAGTATGGCAAACTACTCACTTTGGTGGTCATCAATTCGCTCCTACCTTAGCTGACTTACCCCAAGGGTGTTTTTGGGGACATGTAGAAGCGGAAGCCCTTGATTTACTAGTCAATAGAAATGATTCTCCTTTTGGGTTGCGTCAATTCTACCGAGGATGGTCAGGTTTAAGTAAATATGAGCAAATTGTCGAACGGGAAATTTGGATGCAATTGGGTTGGAATTGGCTGGACTATTTGAAAGCTGGACAAGTGCTGGTAGAAGATGCTGATTGGGCAGAAGTACGTATTAATTATGTGTCTCCAGATAGTAGTTTATCTGGTGCTTATCAAGCCAGAGTCGAAGTTTGTGGTCAGGTTATAAGTGCCTTGAGTTCGGCAACAGAAATGCAACTAACAGCAGTGAAGCAGTATCGTGTTAGCTATTTAATTCAGGTTGATTAAATTATCGAAGTGAAAAAAATGACTGAGTAACAACAAAATCATCCTCTTATTTTCTAAAAATTTTTCTGTCAAAGTTAGATATTTTGCAATACTATTTACAGTTATTTTATTTATGTTAATTATCTTTGAATTAACCGTGGAAAAATCAAGAATTTTAAATAGTCAAGGAGGTAATCATTTGAGCGTCAATCAGTCTAGTAGTTCACAATATTAATTTTGATAGGCAAATCCAACCTTAAATTTATTTTCTTTTCGTCTTTACTTTGCCTCTTTGTGATTTGTTGTTTTAGCCATCAAATTTAGTATTGTTGAGTACTAGAAAGGTTTTGCATTTTGGCAAAATTTGCTATCTAGCAAGTTAATACTTACATCTGTTTATAAATGGAGAATTATCATGGTATCCTCATCTATTTCTCAAACACGAGTCTGGTTGATTACTGGTTGTTCTAGTGGTCTTGGTAGAGCATTAGCCGAAACAGTTCTTGAGCAAGGTGAAACTGTAGTTATAACAGCACGAAATCCACAGCACATAGAAGATTTAGCAGCAAAGTTTCCGAGTCAGACTTTAGCAGTACAACTTGATGTTACAAAACCCGATCAAGTCCAAGAAGCTGTAAAACAAGCAATTGCCAAGTTTGGACGCATTGATGTACTTGTCAACAATGCTGGATGCGAGATTGCAGGAGTCATTGAAGAAATTAGCGATGAAGCTGTTCGTCGGATGTTTGAAACCAACTTTTTTGGAGTATTAGAAATGCTCCGGGCAGTAGTACCATATATGCGACAGCAACGTAGTGGACACATCTTTAATATTTCATCAATTGCTTGCTTTGCAGCTAGTCCTGGTGGGGGAATTTATGGCAGTACTAAACTAGCACTAGAAGGAATTTCTGGTTCTTTAGCTAACGAAGTTGCACCGTTCGGCGTTAAAGTGACAATTGTTGAACCTAACGGGCTGCGTACAGACTTTTTTACACGTTCTTTTGCCTTAACTGAAACTCAAATTGAAGACTATCAACCATTGATTGAGGGCATACGTCAGAGTGTGCAAGAACTGATTGATGGAGGGTTAATAGGTGATCCGAAGAAAGCTTCTCAAGCAATTATTCAAGTAGCTGATAGCGATCATCCACCAATGAGATTGGCATTGGGAGCAGATACAGTAGAAGCGATTAAAGAGGCATTGGAGTTTATGAGAGCAGACGTAGATGCTTGGAAGGAAGTATCTATGAGTACTGATTTTGATGCGGTTGTAGTGAATAAACTCCAAGCTGTCAGTTAAGTTAAACTGCAACATATCTGCTTGATTACTGAGTAAGTACCCACATCGAAGTTCGGCTGTCTTGACCACAAGGCGTTGTTTATGAATAAAGAAAATGGTAAATTTTACTTATTCATGCAACAACGCCCAATTAAATTAATAATTATCTTAGTCGTAATGTATGGTAATAATAAAATCAGTTAGTTCAATACAGGATATAGTCTAAAAATTTACTTTATAATTTTAGCGATCGCCTATATTTATCATGACTCATCAAGAAAATGGATAAAGTTGAGCTAAGAGGTTGTTTGAAAAGTTTTGAAGAGTCAAATATTATGCTATTCGCCTCACCATAATACAGATCATGGCAAGGTGCATATACGTCTCTGATGTTGTGGGTAACAGTTCGTAGTCTCTGATTAACTGTCAGCACCCCATCAATCAACCGAAAGTTAAATTTATTGATAAAAACTGGCATTTAGCTCAATCTAGCATGACACTCATCCTCAGCCAATCAGACTTTGACGAACTGTGCCAACAGGCTCCTAAACCCCAGGTTCAGAATCTCGTACTGGATAGCTTTGAGAGGCTTGAGGGTGTGCCGGAAATTTTGGGAAGGGGCTACAATCGCAGCATGAAACTATCGCCTGGGGTGTGGTTAGATTTCTTGGATTGCGAATATCACCAGGACTTGATGGTGAAAACACCAGCTCACGACCATCGGATACAGATTTCGATTTTTCTATCAGGCTTGCTTTACTTTGATAATGTTCACCCTAATATCGGTGGTACCCATAGCTACTTTTCAGGTAGTGGAATTTCGCCTGGCTACATTGAAAAGTGTTGCGCTGGAGAGCGTTTAACTTGCGTGAATGTAGAGATTGAGCCAGAATTGCTAAACTCGTTTTTGCTTGAGGATGGGCAATACAGTCCTGATATTCAAAATTTGCTGTTTAAAGGGGAAGACTGGAAAATATCATTTTATCCCACAGTAAAACCGGCAATGCGATCGCTTGCTCAACAAATTTGGAATACACCCTATCGCGGTTCAGCAAGGCGGATGTATCTTCAGGCGAAGGTATTTGAGTTAGTAGCAATGCACTTGGATTGGATCTCAACAGAGCAAAAGCCAATTCATGATACACCAGGGCTGAAACCTGAAACAATTGCCCGTATCCACTACGCTCAAGAAATTTTGACCACACAACTGGAGCATCCGCCATCGCTTTCGGAATTAGCGCAGCAAGTAGGAGTTAGCGTTCGTACTCTCCACAGAGGTTTTTCTGCAATCTTTAACACAACTGTAGTAGGTTATTTGACACAGCAACGGTTACAAAAAGCAGAAATGTTATTACGTCAAGGCGATCGTCAAGTGTCAGAAGTGGCAAATCTGGTAGGCTATGGACACTTGGGTAACTTTGCAGCAGCCTTTAAGCGCCAGTATGGCATCACGCCCAGTCAGTGTTTGGCAGGTAAAAAGGCAGTTTTTGGATAGTAAATGGCATTTTTTAGATAGACACGCCGTAGTCAACTTTTCTAAACTACACCTTATAGCTATCAAAAATAATTAGCAACAAAAGCTTTAATTGCTGTGTGAGAAACTTATGAAGCGTTGGTGTTTATCTGCTAGTGTCCATCTATCATTTTTAATCAGTCTTTCGGGATGTTTGAGTGTGATTGCGGTTTCATCGGTATGGGCTGGAGAAAAACCTGAGCAGCAAGATGTGGAGAGGAGACAAATTACATCTGCAAAGACACAACAAGAAACAGGTTCTAGAATTCCCCAAATTAATGAAATAGAGAGTTCCCGCACTGACACTAGAATGTTAGTGCAGTCGCCAGCACCAACTAATGCCCCTGAGCAGCAGGGTCTCATTGAAGTCACACAAGTGCAAGCTATTCCCTCTCGCACAGGAGTGGAAATAATATTACAAACTACTCAAGGGGAAAAACTGCAAGTTACCAATCGTAGTGCTGAAAATAACTTTATTGCAGATATTCCCAATGCCCAACTGCGTTTACCCAGTGGTGATGCGTTCACATTCCGTTCGGAAAATCCGATTGAGGGAATTAGTGAGATCACGGTGACAAACCTTGATGCCAATACGATTCGGGTAAGCATAGCAGGTAAAACAGGATTACCAACTGTTGAGTTATTTGACGGTGATGAAGGTTTGATTTTGGCGTTGACACCTGCGGCAATTGCTACACAACCTCAACCAGAACAGCCAACAAGTGAAACACCACCAACCCAAGAACAACCAGCAGCACAGCAGGATGAACCAATTGAATTGGTAGTAACAGGAGAACGAGATGAATATCGAGTACCAGAAGCCTCTGTGGGAACTAGAACCGATACACCACTACGGGATATTCCCCAATCGATTCAGGTTGTTCCCCGACAAATCTTGCGAGAGCAACGAGCCACTCGCTTAGGTGATGCCTTGAGAAATGTGACTGGTGTGAACTCTACACGAGGCTCTGGCGATAGAGCAGATTCTTTTACAATTCGAGGTTTCGAGATTTTTACTGGTAACGTCCTCAATAACGGACTGCCAGATCGTACCCTGACGGAAACCAGAGATTTATACAATGTAGAAAGGGTAGAAGTTCTCAAAGGCCCAGCTTCAGTACTATACGGTTTAGGCAACCCAGGTGGCACAGTCAACATTGTCACCAAACAACCCCAGGCGACCCCTTTTTATGAGGTAGAAGCCACAGTTGGAAGTTATTCATTATATAGAGGTGCTATCGACTTCACTGGGCCTTTGAATGATCAGAAGACGTTACTGTATCGTCTCAATTTGGCATATCAAAATGCTGGAAGTTACATTGATTTTATTAATAATCGCTCATTCTTTATCGCCCCAGCCATTAGTGCAGCACTCAGCAAAAATACAACTTTGACTTTTGAGGGTGAATATTCCAATAGAACAATTGATTCTCGATCAGTTGTGGTTTTACCAGCTGTAGGTACGGTATTACCTGGGCCAGATGGTCGTCGGATTCCTCGCAATCGCACAGTGTATGAACCAGAAGGTGATACTCAAATCGAAACCACAAGGCTAGGGTATCGGTTAGAGCATCGATTTAGCCCAAATTGGTCATTGCGAAATGATTTTCGTGTCACTTTTGAGCGTAATTTTGATAACAATCAATCGTTTTTTCTTGGTCTTGACGCTGATGGTCGCACTGCAAATCGTAGTACTTATAATTCAGAGAGCGATTCTAATATCTATAACCTGACAACAGATATATCGGGACGCTTTTCTACTGGCTCAATTGAACATCAGTTATTATTCGGTGTAAATATGAGCCGATTTGATAACTTTAATAATTTCGGCATCGATCTAGCACTACTAAGTCCACTGGATATCTATAATCCCGCTTATCGTCAGCCAATTGTCGGTCGAATTGATGCTGTATATGAAGATGGTTCTCGTTTAACAGATACCCTGGGCATCTATATTCAAGATCAGATTAAATTTGCTGAAAACTTCAAGCTTTTACTAGGTGGTAGATTTGATTTATTCACACAAACAAATCGTAATTCTTTAAGCAATACAACGGATATTCAAGCAGGTGACGCATTTACACCGCGTGTCGGAATTGTCTATCAACCGATTCCCCCGATTTCACTGTACGCCAGTTATAGCGAATCTTTTAACCCCACGGACGGTAGAGCAGCGGATGGTAGTCTATTTCAACCAGAACGAGGTACTCAGTATGAAGTTGGGATCAAGACAGAGTTGAATGAGCGAATTTCCACGACTCTTTCTCTTTACAACTTGACACGTTCCAACCTGTTGACTCCAGATCCCAATGATGCACGTTTTTCTATTCAAACTGGTGAACAACGTAGTCAAGGAATAGAATTTGATATCACTGGAGAAGTTTTACCAGGATGGAAGATTTTTGCTGGTTATGCTTACACAGATGCCGAAATTCTTGAAGATAATACTTATACATCTGGTAATCGTTTAACTAATGTCCCTGAACACAGTTTTAATATCTGGACAACTTACGAAATTTCTTCAGGAGATTTAAGAGGACTGGGGTTTGGCTTAGGATTATTTTATATTGGCGATCGCGTCGGAGATTTAGACAATTCATTTGATGTGCCTAGTTATTTACGCACCGATGCCAGCATTTTTTACCGCCGAGATAGGCTCCGTGTTGCGTTGAATGTGAAAAACTTGTTTGATACAGATTATTTTGTTTCTGTTACCAATAGAGATTTTGCACTGCGAGGTGATCCTTTAACCTTATCAGGTACAGTTTCCTGGGAGTTTTAAATATATTCAACTTTTGACATGTTAATGTTTTTTGTGAATCAATAAAACCCGGCTTTCCTGTATGGAATAGTAACTTGCCTGAACACAGCATTGTTCTTTTGGACAACCTGCTAAACATGAGTTAAAGAATAACACTGCCAGCAATGAGCGAAAGAACTATGAGTACAATTATGCTATTATTAATAGTTGTTAAAGGTGTTTGCCTTTTAACTTTTGCTCGGTTTGTTTGGGTTGTCAAGACAGTTTTCTCTAGCTTGTGTAGCTTGTGGAAACATCAGAAGATGTTGCATAAGCGCAAATTTTTACGATTCTTGCTGACAATAGTTGTGGTTTTAGCGATCGCTGCTTGTAACCACAACATACCCCAGTCAGAAAAAAGCCAAATAGAAACAAAAACCGTTAATAATACTTTAGGTGAAGTTGAAGTTCCCCTGAAACCGCAGCGAGTAATTGTATTAGAAGAAAATATAATTCTCGATTCTGTACTGGCTTTGGGTATAAAGCCTGTCGGTGTTGCGTATTGTCGGGAATGTGAGGAAAAATTTCGAGGTATACCCAGCGATTTACTTGCTGAAGTTCCTGTGGTGGGAAATATTGGTAGTCAACCTTCCCTAGAAAAAATCCTCAGCTTAAAACCAGATTTAATTTTGGGATTAACATGGCTCAAGAGTTCTTATAAAATCCTTTCCAGCATCGCACCTACTGTACTAATCGATTTTCCCACCATGTACAATTTCAAAGACAGATTAAGATATGTAGCCCAGGTATTAGGAAAGAGCGATCGCGCCGAAGAACTCCTGACTCAGTATCAAAATCGTATCCAAAAATTACGACAGCAATTAGGGAAAAAATTAGAAACAAAAACGATATCTGTAATTCATCTGGCAGGTTCGGCAGATATTTTCTATAGCTACAGAGCAGATTTTATTACTTATGGGCAAATTTTGAGTGACGTTGGGTTGCCACTAATTCAGAAAAATCAAAAACAACTTGATTTAACATTAAGTATTGAAGTTTTACCAGAATACGATGCAGATATTTTATTTATTATGACAGAACACTTGAGTAAAGATTTTAAATCAGCAAATCCTGATTCTTTATCTTTCCTACAAAAGCCTATTTGGTCAAAACTGAAAGCTGTTAAAAATAAACAGGTATACAAGGTAAATTGGAGCGTTGGGGGGGCGATGGGAGCTAATAGAATAATTGATGACCTCTACAAATATCTTGTAAATATTCCTTAAATTAATGCAGCAATACACATAATTCATGATTAATTATTTACTGTAAATTAGGCATTTACCATGACCCCTTTACCAGTAACTAAACAGCATCCTCTCCTACGTTTATTACACTACGCTAAAAACTACCGTCCTCAAGTATGGGTGGCGACAACATTTACTATTCTCAATACTATCTTTGACCTTGCACCATCCTATTTAATTGGGATAGCAGTAGATATTGTTGTAGAACAAGAAAATTCCATCATTGCTCAAATTGGCATTACCAATACTATTGGACAGCTGGCAGTTCTATCATTATTAACATTATTAATTTGGACTTTAGAATCACTATCTGAATTTATCTATGATCGCCGATGGCGTAACCTTGCCCAAACTATGCAGCATGAGTTACGTCTTGATGCCTATAGCCATTTACAAGAACTAGAATTAAGCTACTTTGAAGAACATTCCACAGGGAACCTTTTATCAATATTAAATGACGATATCAACCAATTAGAAAGATTTTTAGATTCTGGCGCAGTAGAAATTCTGCAATTTATCACTACAGTTTTATTCGTAGGTGGCTCATTTATTATCATTGCCCCTAATGTAGCTCCTTTAGCCATCCTACCCACACCCTTTATTTTCTGGGGTTCATTAGCATTCCAAAAACGACTTGCACCCCGTTATGCAGATGTACGAGACAAAGCCGGATTGATCAATAGTCGTTTAGCAAATAATCTCTCAGGTATTGCCACTATTAAAAGTTTCACCGCCGAAACCTATGAAAGAGAACGTGTCTTATTTGAAAGTGAAGCCTATCTTCGTAGTAATCGTCATGCCATTACCCTTTCTGCTGCTTTTTTCCCCGCGATTCGCTTTGTAGTAGTCACAGGGTTCACCGCTACCCTATTTTTTGGTGGTGTTGCAGTGGCAAATAATCAGTTAACTGTGGGAACTTACGGCTTTATGGTGTTTATTGTGCAGCAATTACTGTGGCCTTTTGCAACATTAAGTTCCCTCATGGATCAGTATCAGCGGGCAATGGCTTCGATTAAACGAGTCATGGAGTTATTAGATACAACCATTGCTATTCCTACAGGAAACCGTCTTTTACCATTAGAAACAGTACGTGGCGAAGTGCAACTGAAAAATATTACCTTTGCATACAACGATCGCACCAATGTATTAAAAAACCTATCATTGCACATTCCCAGCGGCGCAAATATTGGTATTGTCGGTGCAACTGGTTCTGGTAAAAGTACCCTAGTTAAACTACTACTACGCTTTTACGAAATCCAAAGCGGACAAATCCTGGTTGATGGTATCGATATTCGGGAGTTACAACTAGGCGAACTGCGGCGCTGTATTGCTTGGGTGAGTCAGGATGTGTTTTTATTTCACGGTACGGTAGCAGAAAATATTACTTATGGTAGCTTTGATGCAAGTTATGAAGAAATCATCCATGCGGCCAAACTAGCTCAGGCACATGAATTCATCCTCCAACTACCCCAAGGATACGATACTATTGTTGGCGAACGCGGTCAGAAGCTTTCGGGCGGACAAAGACAAAGAATTGCGATCGCTCGTGCCATTATTAAAGATCCACCTATTTTGATTTTGGATGAGGCGACTTCCGCGGTGGATAATGAAACGGAAGCCGCAATTCAGAAGTCCTTGGCGATGATTACCCAAAATCGGACGACGATCGCGATCGCTCACCGTCTTTCCACAATTCGCCACAGTCATTGCATATATGTGATGGATGACGGTCAAATCGTTGAGCAGGGTAAGCACGAGGACTTACTCGCACTTAATGGAATTTATACTAGTTTATGGTACGTACAATCTGGGATTAATTAATACTTTTTCATAACTATTTTTGATAATAACAAGTTTGTCTGACACAAGTTTTATCAGCAGTTTTAACAGCAATAAAAAATTTTCTTCAGAATAGCTGGACTTATGGATAACTTAGATTCATTAATAGCCAAATTAAATGCTCAAGGTTATCTGATGTTGTATTCAAATCCAGCGCTAACAAAGCATCAACAACCCTGCAAAAATTACTATTGAGGATGAGGATTATGAAGACTATGCAAACATTCAACTCTTACATTACTTGTCCTAAACCTAATTATCAGGCTAACTTACGATTATTTTGCTTGCCCTACGCAGGTGGTAGCTCTTTAATTTTTCGGACATGGTCTTCAAGCTTACCTCAGAATGTCGAAGTCTGCCCAATAGAAATTCCGGGACGTGGAAAGCAGATGAAATTACCTGCATTTACGCAAATGGAACCATTGGTGAAGGCGATCGCTCCCATGTTATTGCCATATTTAGATCAACCATTTGCTTTTTTCGGTCATAGCATGGGTGCATTGATCAGTTTTGCCCTGGCTTACCATCTGAGTGAAGAGTATGGTAAAAAACCATCTCATTTGTTTGTTTCTGCTAGTCGCGCTCCCCAAATCCCATTATCAAAACCACCGATCCACGCCCTACCAGAACATGAATTTCAAGAAAAGCTTCGTCGTCTAAATGGTACACCTGCTTCAGTATTAGAAAATGACGAATTAATGCAGCTATTGACCCCGATGTTACGGGCAGATTTTACACTTGCCGAAACGTATATTTACGCTCAACAGAACCAAGCAACACCACTGGAATGTCCAATTACTGCTTTTGGTGGATTAGAAGACCAGGAAGTAAGTATTCAGGAGTTAGAAGAGTGGCGATCGCTTTCCCAAAATTCATTCCAACTGCAAACATTTTCCGGCGACCACTTTTTTATACACTCATCCCAATCTATTTTACTAGAAAATTTAGCCAAACATTTAAAAGTATCTAACTTAAGTTCGTTATAAACAATCAGTTAAATGTAACTCATAGTAGACAAATTTATTTGTTTAACATTTAAGTAGATAAATCCAATATCTTTAGTTGTGAAATCCAACTTGTAAAAAACATAAAAATGACAAGTATATTAGGACTTACGCAAAACACCTCTCAAACTCTCATTTCTCCGTGACCTCTGCGTCTCTGTGGTTCGATTTTCCGTAGCCTGTGCGTAAGTCCTGTATATATTAACAAAAGGTCATTTTAAAAATAAATAAGTAACTTGATAAAACTTCCAAGTATCTATTAGAAAAACCATATTTTTTTATTTTCCATAACCCTAAGAATTTTAATGTCAGAACAACCAACTAACAACAGTCTGCGGAATTTTATCATTATTTGGGTAGGTCAACTAGTTTCTGGTATTGGTAGCCAAATGACCGGCATTGCTTTGGAGATATGGGCATGGCAAATTACAGGACAAGCTACGACTCTCGCGCTAGTAGCCTTTTTTGGCTTACTTCCCAGTATTATTATTACTCCAATTAGTGGTGTAATTGTAGACCGTTACAACCGGAAATTATTGATGATGTTGGGTGATACTGTTGCCGTCCTCGCAACAATTACTCTCCTATTTTTATATATCAACAATTCCTTACAAATTTGGCATCTTTATGTAGCGGCAGCTTTTGTAGGTACTTTTAGTCAAGTTCAATATCTGGCTTACTCCGCATCTGTATCATTAATGATACCCAAACAGCACTATACTAGCGCCAGCAGTCTTGAGTTTTTATCCAATCATAGTGCAATCATTATTGCACCAGCTTTAGCCGGATACTTTTATCAAGTAATCGGTTTATTTGGTATTTGGCTAATAGATATTTCTACTTTTGTTATCGCCATTTCTAGTATTCTATTTCTACCTATTCCCCAACCTGTCGAAATAGAAGAACAACATGAAGATTTTTGGCAAAATATGGGATATGGGTTACGCTACTTGAATGTTCACAAAAGTCTCCTCCTGCTATTAGTAATTAACTTATTATTTTTATTTGCCCACGACCTAGGAGGTTCACTTTATATACCCATGATTCTCGCACGCACAGGTGATGACACTGTAGTGCTGGGTAACTTAATCACAGCCGCAGGGTTTGGTGGTGTTTTAGGAGCATTAATTGTGAATAAATGGGGAGGTTTCAAAGACAAAATTAAGGGTATTTTACTCGGAATGATAGGTGTTGGTTTAACTAAAGTAGTATTTGGTTTAGGTCGAACCATGTGGGTATGGATTCCTCCACAATTTTTGTGTTCTTTAAGTTTTACCGTCAGTGGTAGCGCCGATAATGCAATCTGGTTAGCGAAAGTAGCTCCTCATGTGCAAGGACGGGTTTTTGCTGCACGCTCTTTGCTTTTACAATTAGCTTCAGCTGCTGGCGTTTTGATTGCTGGCCCCTTATCAGATCAAGTGTTTATCCCTGCATTTCGTCAGGGAGGTAGCATGGTAGGTATTTTGGGGGGAATATTCGGGACTGGGACTGCTGGAGGAATTGCGATGTTGTACGTAATTTGCTCGGTGTGTATGACTTTGGTAGGGATAGCGGGGTTTAGTTTGCCATTGCTCCGAAATTTGGAAAAGATTGTACCTGATCATGATGCAGTAGCAGTTACTACTAAGTAACCGTCAGATGTAATTTTATATTTTGGTAGTTTGACAAGCTTCTAGCCGTGAGAACAGCTTAACGGATAATTGCCACCAATTAGCTGTAGCGATCGCACTATGCCATTCCCAAACACCTAAGACTTTGACTCGCCAAACTGACTCAAAAAAGCCAAAAAACGGCAAATGTCCCATTGCAGCATCCTCAGACCAAGTTAGGTTGTCATAACTTATCCAAGCATCTTTTAACCGCCAGCCGACACGATTGGCAAAATCAATGCAAGTTTCGGCTGCTGCAACTTTCGTACTACCCAGCATCAAAGATAATACTGGATCAGATGCTATACCGGAAATACTTTGACAGATGCGATACTGGACACTAAAGCCGAAGCGCCCGTGACTGTATTTTACCCACAGGCGATCAATAGTCAGTACATCAGCACAAGCTAAATTTTCTAAACTCGGCAAATCAAGATGGCGTTGCTGTTCTCTCCCAGCTATTTTTAACATCAGATTTGTGGTTTCTGCATCCGCCTCCAACCATCTTCCGGCTTGCAATAAATCTCGCAATTGAGAGTAATCTATCCCTAAAGATGAACTTAAATCGTCTATATCTTCAGTAGGTTGATCAAATTTTTCATTAACCAACAAATTTTGTTCGGGAAAAACTTCAATAATGCCTTGGGAACCTGATAACCAAAAATATAAGTTAACTTCTGTAGATGCTAAATTTATTTGCAATTGTGTAATTAAACCAGCAGCCGTTAGCCCAGAATATTCACTAGATTTAATGAATATTTCTAACAAAGTAGCCGCAAATTTTTCACTATCATTCGGTGGCGCAGTACAGGCAATTAAACATTGCCCTGCATCTGTTCCTATTTGTAATTCTTCTACCCAATCACGGATATTACTTTCTAAAAAAGGACAATCTAAAATAATAATTTGTTGTGACTTACACAAACGTAATTGTTTTCTTAACCAAGAACGATTGATGACGGTATCATCAGCCAGAACTAATACCGACTCACCCTTGGCTGTTTCTTGAATTTGTCCGCGCAGATATAAAAATATAGTTGCTGTTTCTTTGATTTGATATTCTTTGGGTGATTCAGAAAAAGATTCAGAGAGTAAGCACTTTTGAATAGCTTTGCGGACATCTAAATTTGTACTATTGCCGCGCCCAGTCCAATAATTAATTTCAAAGTTGCCAGAGTTACTGAGTATTTTAATTAAAGCCGAAGCAGTTTTAATTTGAGCAACTCCGTCTACTATTAAACCTTGTCGTGGGTGAAGTGCTATTCCTTTTTGATTTGGTTTCAATCCTAAAATGACCTCCCCCACACCTTCAACAATTCGTTTTGGTGTTTGCAAAGTATATTCTGAATGAATTTGATTGTCTCCTCTACCTTTTTTTAGTTGATTAATTACCCGTAACTGTTGATTCGCTTTATCTATATATGCTAATGTTTGATGATAAACATATCGGTATAATCCATCTGCTTCAATAATACCTTGAGCATCTGCGGCTTCTCCTAATAATCCGCGAATTAAGTAGTAGGTGAAAACTCCGTGACCTAATTGGGGAAATTCCCAAGATTGCTGGCCGCGATCGCAAGACAATAAAGCATAAAATCCCTTTCTTTTTGCCGCCCTTTGACGCAGAATTTCTACTAATTCTTGTGTTGAATTTAGTAAAGCATTTTTATCTCCCTTTGCCCCGACAAAAGTTAAGTCACCACTATGACAAGCATCTAACCAAACTAACTGCTGTTGTGCGGCACAATTTTCTAATATCTGCAATAATTCTTGTAATTGCAACCCAGTATTAACTAAATCTTCTTGTTGAGTATCTTGCAGACATAAAACCACCTTTTGGCTAGATGGTTCTAACATTCCGTGACCAGAAAAATAAACGAGAACTGTATCTATTGCTTGAGTCGCAGCAGCAATTTCTTGAAGACTTTTGCGGACATTTTCTACTAAAGGTAAATGCTCACTATAATCACAATAAATTCGTAATTCCTTCTGGGGAAATCCCTCAGTTGCTGTACTTAAAGCTGCACCTAAACCCTGACAATCTTGTGCAGAATAACTTAAGCAAGGTATTCCTTCATCCTGATATTGATTGACTCCTACCAGTAGTAACCAAAGCTTGGCTGCACCAGTTTCGAGGTTATGTGTAGAGTTACTAGTCCGAACACCAACTGGACACATCTATGAAATATTCCTCAACAAGAAAGCTAAGTGCATTGTATCTAAAGAAACGGGTGAATCCTTCCTCCCAGTGTGTGATTTCAACGGCTACGAAAAGCTTCTAATTGTTTTAACTGTGCTGACTGCTGCTCTAGGCGAATTGAGAGGCGATCGCAAACTAGTTCGCAGATTTCAAAAATTAAAGGGTCGACAATTTCATAATAAATACTTACCCCTTGTGGTTGACGCTGAACAATTCCCGCTTGCGCCAAAATTTTTAAATGTTTGGATACATTCGCTTGTCCCAGTCCGGTAGCTTCAATAATTTCTGAGACGTTTTTGCTACCTGCTTTTAAACTGCACAAAACCTGGAGCCTGCTAGTTTCTGAAAGTACTTTAAAATAATCAGCAATTGGCCCAAGAGCAGCAGGTGAATTTTCTAACATAAATGATGGCTATATATCTTCTATTATATTACTATATAGTATCGATAGTAGAATTACTGCTACTAGGAACATATAGTTGACTACGAATATTCGGGTTATATTCTGATACTTTGCTTGCTTGAGGCGTATGGCGATTTTGGAATAGAACTAAAGTTGCAACTGCCAGTAAAAAATAGCCAAAACTTTTCTGAAGTCTATTTGCTGGAACAAATTCCGCCAAGTATGCACCAAAAATGGTGCCGAAACTAGCCGCCACAATAAAGGATAACATTAACTCCCAATTGAAAGAAATATGTCCCCAGTAGCTCAAAAAGCCTGCTATTGAATTAAAAACAATGATCAACAGTGATGTCCCGATCGCTTTTTTCATTGGTACTTTGCCCAACAGCACTAAAGCCGGAACGATCGCAAATCCACCACCAACACCAACTAAGCCTGTTAATATCCCAACACCCAATCCTTCGCTGATTAACCACAACCAGCAATATTTACAAACTGGCGGGGGATACAAAGCTAACTGATCATCTGCGGCTACTTTTTGCGAACTACGACGAATCATGAACACCGCAGCCACCAACATCATGACAGCAAACAGCATCATTTGCACAGTTTCGGTGACAACAGGTAACATCGCAATTTTTACCCCGACAAATGCCCCCAACATGGTTGCAGAACCGAAGATGAATGCTGTTTTAAACTGCACATTTTTAGCTCGCCAGTGAGGAATGATACCCAACAGACTTACAGTCCCGACGATCGCCAAAGTCATAGCGATCGCAGATTTTGGCGGTACACCCATAACGTAAACTAACACTGGCAGAGCCAATACCGAACCGCCACCACCAATCAAACCCAAACTCACCCCAATACAAACAGCTAGTAAATGCCCAATTATCCAGGTCATGTACTGCTCCGTTGATTATAAGGAAGTTTGGCTAGTAGCATTCCTAATGCACAAGTATCTGTAATTCCCGCAAACATTAATCCTGCTCCCACTAAGCCACTCAGAAGTAAGAACCAAGGAGAAACCAATGCTCCGAGTAATGTGCCTGTAAACACCAAAGAACCTGCGACAATTTGCACTTGCCGCATTAAACTAATTGGGGCTTGTTTGTTAATTGTGGTGGGATAACCTGCTGCTTTCCAAGCTGTCATACCGCCATCAAGATGAGTTACTGCTGTAAATCCGAAATCAAATAGTTTTTGCGCCGCCATTTTTGAGCGATTCCCCGAATTACAGTAGAGAATTACTTGGGTGTCTTGATTTTGAGGAACTTTGCTGGGATCAAATTTGGACAAAGAAATCAGTTTTGCTCCGAAAATATGTTGTCCGGTATATTCAGATGGCTCGCGCACATCTATCAAAGTGATAGTTTGTTGCTGGAGCAACTGTTTGAGCGTTGGAGCATCAACGGTTTGTAATTTGTGTGTATGAGAAGTTGTCATGACTATTTACCTGTGAAGAAGATTTTTAAACGCAGAGATGTTGTTTGATTTGATTACGCAGCAACATTACCGCAGCGTTGATTTGCAGGTACTGCTTCCATAATCTTTTTCGGGTTGGGTAAATTCAGGTTTGCCATGAGTTGGCGAAATTCTTCGCGGTTATGTCCCACAAACCGAGGATTCCACTGTTTTTCTTCGCCAATAGTAGAAACTGTATTACCTCGATAATCATGACCAGGATAAACTAAGGTTGCGTCAGGTAATGTGAACAACCTTTGGGTGACGGCATCATACATCATCCCGGCATTACCACTCTGGAAGTCAGTCCGTCCACAACCTCGAATAAATAATGAATCTCCAGTGAGTAGATGAGTACCGTTAACTAAATAGGCATTATGGCTATCAGTATGACCGAGAGTAGCGATCGCCTCTACTTTGACGCTCCCTAATTCTAATACTTCACCATCTTTCATAAATCTATCTGCACAGACAGCTTGGGCATTCTCTGGGACAATTCCCAAACAACCCGTTGCTTCCCGCAGTTTTGCTGTACCCGTAATATGATCTGCGTGGATATGGGTTTCTAAGCAGTATTTGAGAGTTAGTCCTAATTCTTGCAGTAATTGGCGATCGCGCTCCACCTGTTCTAACACCGGATCAACTAAAATCGCTGTTTTCGTGACTAAATCTGCAATCAAGTAAGTATATGTACTTGTTTCACTGTCAAATAGTTGTCGGAATAACATATTGCTTGTTCTCAACAATAATTTAGCTAATTCATAGTATAACCATATAGTAGTATAATAAAAATGTCCACTCGTTCGACAAAATATCTAATAACGATTGATATCGGCATCCGATATCAATCGTTGCTTCCGTAAGGTAAATACTACTTATGCTGCACCATTCTTCATCATTTGATTCACAATCTTTTGTACAATTTGCACCCCTGTCACAGCTTGCCAGCCAAATAATCCCAGCAGAATGAGGTTCAGCGAAATATGGATGCTACGAACCCAGTCATGCTTCTGCATAAAAGGAACCAACGCCGCAGAAGTAGAAATCAACCCCACCATCCCCAAACCAGCAAACAGATGAGGTCCAATCAAAATCTTGCCATTGTTGAGGTAGGTAACAGTGATTCCGCCAATCGCACCCATTACCATCAATGCCAGGAGGATAGAACCAATTTGGTGATGGCGGATGGCAAACCGACCCTTCACCAATTCTTTTTTGATATCTCCGTCAGCCAGCCTCGTCCGTCGGACTTGCACACCCAGGTACATCGCATAGAGCGCAACGACCAGCAATATCCACATAGTAATAGGGTGAAAAAAGCTGAGATAGGGCTTGAGAGCCGCTAAAGTTTCCGAACTCATCATAGGTATTTCCAAATTAGCTTTAGCTATGGAGAATTAATCACAAAAAAAGTATGACATCCTGTTGTTTGAAATTACGTTTGAATACTGGATAAACTGTATGAATTGTACTAGAAACATATAAGTCTTGATATTAAAAATTCCTAGTAGTTTAGGGGTTATAATTAAAGAGAAGATAAGAAAAAAATTGCAATCCCTTGAGAGTTGCTTCTCGCATAATTGCACCAAGGGTTTTCTAAGGGTTTCGCAGCCCATTCAAGATTTTCCCAAGGGTTTTGTAGCCCATTCAATATTGGAGATTACAGTTATGAAAACGAATGTTGGTTCGTTAGATCGCCTGATCCGTCTGTTGTTGGCTTCGGCGTTGTTTTATTTAGGACTTTTCCCTTACAGCAGTACAGGATTGGGTATTGGTCTTATCGTTGCAGGTAGCATATTGCTGGTGACAGCTTTAGTAGGATTTTGCGGTCTTTATAGCCTCCTGGGAATTCATACCAGCCATACCAACGAGCAACTTTAACTTTAAAGGGATTCACTCATCAACTTTATAAGGAGATCCATAATGGATACTAGTATTTCACTCGAAAGTCCATCCCTATCAAGACGGCAACTCCTCAACTTCCTTACCGGAGCAACCGTCGCTGTTACTGCTGGTGCTGCGCTCTATCCTGCTGCCAAATTCTTGATTGCTCCAGGCGAAAAAACGGGAGTGGGAGGTGCTATTCTTGCTAAAGATATTCTAGGGAAACAAATCCCCGCCTCGCAAATTCTGGCTGAACCGCCGGAAAGCCGCGCCCTGGTTGCAGGTTTGGCAGGAGAACCCACCTACCTGATTGTGAAAGAAGATCACACCCTAGATCATATTGGGCTTGTTGATAACTGCACTCACCTTGGTTGTACCTTCCCCTGGAATCCTTTGGATCAGCAGTTTCAATGTCCCTGTCATGGTTCCCGCTATGCCCCTGATGGGTCGGTGGTGCGTGGCCCGGCTCCTCTACCGCTCAAGATTGTCCAGGTTGCAGTAATCGATAACAGCATTTTGATCTCGCCGTGGACGGAAACTGATCCTCGCACTGGAAAGAAGCCCTGGTGGGTCTAAGGATGAAGTGATATGGAACCGATTCGTATTTTTTACTTTTCCGATGTTCTCTGCGTTTGGGCTTATATTGCCCAAATTCGTTTGGATGAGTTGAAAACAACCTTTGAAGACAAGATTGCCATCGCACAGCACTTTGTCCCCGTCTTTGGTGTTGCTCGTGAAAAACTGGAGAACCGATGGCGAGAAAAAGGGGGATTGCAAGGATACAGCAATCATGTCCAGGAGGTTGCGAAAAAGTTCGATCACATCACCGTTCATCCTGATATTTGGACTCAGGTTACACCACCTTCATCCACATCCTGTCATTTGTTTCTCCATGCGATTCAACTACTAGAAACGAAGGATTTAGTAGAGCGAAATCAACAGGTATTTGAAAAAGCAACCTGGGCATTTCGGGAGGCGTTTTTTACCCAATTGGCAGATGTTTCTAACCGCAAAGTGCAATTTGGCATTGCGGAGGAATTAAAACTGCCGATCGCAGCGATTGAAGCTCAAATCGATAGCGGTGAGGCTTATGCCCAGCTATCCCAGGATTTTGAATTAGTCAAAGAACATACAGTTACAGTCAGCCCCACCCTAATTTTTAATGAAGGACGGCAGAGACTCAACGGCAATGTGGGCTATCGGGTGATCGAAGCCAATATTCGGGAGTTACTGCACAATCCTCCCGGAGAACAATCCTGGTGTTAAGGATGTTGAGTGATCGCTATTTAGTTGACGATTGACGGGTAAAGTCGATGGAGCTTAACTCGTTCATTTTCAGTTATATTTTGTATCGTATTCAATCAATTCATTCAGGAAATCAAACAATCGCCTGTCAGTTGATAGGTAGTGGGAGTAATAGCGCTGCTGGGCTATATTTTGAGCAAAACAAAAGAGAGAATCTGGCAGTTAACTGAACTGAATTAAAAAATACAAAAAAGGAGTTATACCATGAATGCTATCAAGATTGAAATTTTGGGTACAGGCTGCAAAAAGTGCCAACAGTTAGAGGCAAATGCTAAAGAAGCTGTAACTAATCTCAATTTAACTGCTGAGGTTTTACATATTACCGACCCAATCGAAATTGCTAAACGAGGTGTGATGTCTACTCCCGCCATGATAATCAATGGCAAAGTTGTCAGCAAAGGTCAAGTAATCAGTGCCGAACAAATTCAGCCTTTATTGCAGCGTTAAAGAGGCAAAGTTATGTTCGATCCATTTTATCCATTTGATTGGTTGGCAAATCAGATTGTCACCCAATTGGGCTTGTCGATTTCATCGCATTTAGGATCGAGTCTGCATTTCTTTCTTTATGATGTGCCAAAAGTCTTAACATTACTGATTGTAATTAGCTTTATTGTTGGGACATTTCAAAGCTTTTTAGAACCAGAGCGCGTTCGTTCTTTGCTAGAAGGAAAGCGCACTTTTGCAGGAAATATTTTGGCGGCAATGGTAGGAATCGTCACACCATTCTGTTCTTGCTCTGCCGTTCCTTTGTTTATCGGCTTTTTGGAAGCAGGTGTACCTTTAGGCGTGACCTTTTCTTATCTGATGGCAGCGCCAATGGTAAATGAGGTTGCTGTTATCCTTCTTTGGGGATTGTTTGGGTTGAAGGTGACACTGATCTATATTGGCTTTGGCGTGGGTTTAGCGATCGCTTCTGGATACATCATCGGACTCCTGAAATTAGAAAAATGGGTGGAACCATTTGTTTGGGAACTGCAAAAATCTCGTCAAGCAACACCTCTAGAAGGGGAAGACAACCTAGAATCAGTGGCGTTAACTTGGGGACAAAGATTTGAGCAAGGAAGATTCCAATCCAGCGAAATTGTGCGATCGGTGTGGCTTTATGTGGTGGGTGGAATTGCGATCGGTGCAGGGATTCATGGTTATGTGCCGACAGATTTTATTACCCAATATGCAGGCGCGAATAATCCCTTTGCAGTGCCGATCGCAGTGATTTTGGGTGTTCCACTCTATGCGAATATTGCGGGTGTAATGCCAATTACTGAAGCTTTAGTAAATAAAGGAATGCCTATGGGTACAGTTTTAGCTTTCATAATGGCGGTAACAGCACTATCTCTTCCTGAAATGGTGATTCTCAAAAAAGTGCTGCGACCCCAATTATTAGCCGTATTTATCGGGTTAATGACCATTGGTATTATCAGCATCGGCTACATATTCAACGCCATAATTAATTGACTTCCTCTCTTACAATTGCGAAATTATATGATATTTAAGAAACCAATTCAGACCATATTGCTAGGATTTGCTATGTGTTTTTGCCTCTTGCTTGGTGTTGGACACAACCTAGCTCTAGCAGCAACTCCCACGCAGGCTGAATCAATCTCTCAAGCTAGGATGCAAACTCTATCTGAATCCCCCAATGTAGAATCGGGAGTTGATAGTTTTCTCACGTCGATTCCCGCAGGCTACTACACGATCGCCTCTGTCGAAGAGTTAAAAAGCCTGTTAAAAAAGTCTCAGCCCATGCTAATAGATGTGCGAGAAGCGGCTGAGTATCGTTCTGGGCATATACCTAACGCAATTAACATTCCCCTAAGAACCCTGTCGCAAAATCTGGATCAAATTCCGCGTGATCGCCCTGTGGTGCTGTACTGTTCCTCCGGCTATCGATCAGCAATGGGGGTAATGACACTGCACCTATTAGGTTATGAGAATGTGCAAGGTTTCCCACCTAGCTTTGCCGGCTGGAAAAACGCAAAAGAAGCGATCGCCTCCTGACTAAATCTACTATCTCCCTATAAAATTCTTAGATTGCCTACCTGCTTCACTTAGCAATGTACTCACCTACCACTAAAGTAAGTAGGTTTGTTGGCAATTTATTTGCTCTTAGTTTACTCAGTCCCTGATATTTTACTTTTTTATGTTTTATCCCTTTAGGTATTAGGGAGATGCTCATGGGTGATACTTATAAGTAGCTAGGCGCAATTAAATATAAAACGCTCAAGAGCATATCCATCCTTAAGGCTTCTGGCTTCAATGCCATCAATAATAGCCATCGCTAAATCATAATTATTATCAAACATCTGTCCAGCAATTTCATGAGTCTTCAATTGATGCCACTCCTCCTCAATTCGATTCATTTGAGAACAATAGGGTGGTAAGAAAAACAAGTATAGTCCTTGTTCTTGCCATTGTTGCCATCGTTGTTTTGCTTTGTTACTCCGATGCAAGGAGCCATTGTCTTGAACAACCACAGTGATTTGACCAGTTTCATCTAAAGTTTGTTGTGCTTTAGCTGCAACCAAATCCATCACTTCAATGTAACGCGGTGTTTTGAACCCACCTTGAACTAAGGCATACTCAAAACTGGTTTGAGGTTCCCATAAACCCAAAATGCTAATACGACCACCACGACTACCTACTTGTGGCATGAGTTTTTGGCTACCAATACGGCTGTAACTATAGCTGACAGGACTCCAACGACAACATCCAGATTCGTCAAGGTATTTCAGTTCAACATAACCATCTGCTGCCGCTTGCTTCAAGATATCTAGGTCTGCTTGTTTAAGTTCTCGTTTGTCTGGATCTTGTTTCCCTTTATGGCTATGACGCGTGCGTTTCCATCTCCAGCCTTTTTTTTGAGCAAACGTCGCAGACGGTCTGGACTGAGCTGTACATTTCTCTGTTGAGCCAACTTTTGTGATAACTGCAAACTGTTATAGGTACGGGGTTCTACCTCTAAACAATGCTCTAAGTATGCTAAGTCCGCTTCCAGCCATTTACGCTTTGCTCCTCGTCCTGCTCTTTCCCACAATCCCCCCAATCCCAAGCTCTGCCATCGCCGCAGTGTTGCTCTTACCGTATGTTCGTGACATTCAAAAATCTGGGCAATTGCTGGTACATTCCATCCTTGAGCATTTAATCGAATCATGTGGGCGCGATCTCGTGTGCGTTGAGGAACGGTTGTCGCTTCTCGCAACTGAGCCAGTGTCAAATCTTCTAAATCTGTTAATGTCACTCGTAATGGAGCAGGCATCTAGTCGCATCTGTTTTTGAACTCACTTTATCTTATATTTAATTGCAACCAGCTACTTACTTCGTAAAAGTAAAAGTGCTGGCAAGCGTATCAAAACTGTCTCTCTAATTTTATGATTTGGGAAAATAATCATAAAAAATGAAAGTATAAATACTCTTATACTATGGTAGATTGATGTTTGATTTCTAGGATTATTTGGTTGATTGAAAAAACCTCACCTTTTCATCTTAGGTATGAAAATAAATCAAGCGATCACCAGATAAAAATTCAACAATGTACTAGTTTTGCCAAGCATATTTTCTCAGATTTAGTTGCAGATTTTTTAAATTTTACCTTGTTGTACTAGTCCCATAAGCCTTTTCAAAATCAGCAAAGAGGGGCTTGTTCCCATAGAAAATACTTTTAAAAACGATTTAAATAATGTTTGAATTGTATAACTTATACTAAAACCTTCAAAAGGTAGAGGTTATATATTTAAAAGTTTGTAAATATTAAATGTGCTGCAAAACAAAATCAAGCATAGATTTAATCTTAAGCTTGACGCTAATAAAGCCAAAATTCATAATTTCAACACACTAGAGCAATTATCATGAGTACTGCAATTGATAACTTCACTAAAAATCTGCATGACAATTTAGAAGCAGTTGAAGAACGGGTAAAATCGCTGAAGGCAAGTATTCAATCTGCGCCGAAAAAAACTCAAGTTGAAATTGAATCTCAACTCGACGAAGCAAAAACAAAGCTAGATGCTAAAAAACACGAATTTGATGAGTATCGGGCAAAGCTAAAAACTCAGTTTGAGGAAAAAGAATCTGAAGTGAAGTCCCATGTCGAGGAATGGAAAACGAGCCGCAAAGTAAAGAAACTTGAACATCGGGCAGATAAAGCTGAAAACCATGCAGCTACAGCAACCTTTTTAGCGATCGCCACCCTTGAAGAAGCTGAAAAAGCCACCTTAGAAGCGATCGCCGCCAGACTAGATGCTGAAACTGCTGCGGTAACTACAAAAAAGTAAAACCAAGCTTGTCTGAGAACTATTTGACATATATACAGGAGCCAAACTCATGACATATACACATACCGTTGTTGCCCATTTCCCTTCCCATGCAGAAGCAGAAAGGGTTGTATTGGAGCTACAAAAATCAGGCTTCGATATGCAAAAGCTCTCGATCATTGGTAAAGACTATCAAACCACAGAAAATGTGCGGGGATTTCTCACCTGGAAAGATACAGCCAAAACTGGAGCTACTGGAGGTGCTTATTGGGGTAGCTTCGTCGGCGGTTTATTTGGCATTTTAGCAGGGGCTGGAGTAGTATTTATTCCCGGAGTCGCGCCTATCATCATTGCTGGCCCCATTGTGGGAGTATTGGCAGGTTGGTTGGAAGGAACCCTTGTTGGTGGCGCTAGTGCTGCTGCTGTCGGAGGACTAGCAGGTGCGTTATCTGGGTTAGGAATACCCAAGCACGAGATACTCAGGTACGAGACTAAAATCCAAGCAGGCGAGTTCATCATCCTGGTGACAGGTAATAAGGATGATGTTAGTCAAGCGAAGCAAATGCTAGGCAAAATCAGTCATGAAATCAGCTTGTCAGTCCCTGTTTAAGGCTTTGAACTATTAACCTGCCAACATTAGACATCTAGTGACAAACAATGTAGAGACTTAGCAGTGCTATGTCTCTACAAAGGTTATGGATAACGCATATTTAAATTCGGTGGATATTTATAAAGAGTCATTATGATTCGACAACTAACTAAAAGGCAAAACCAGGAAATTATTTGATGACAACCGCCAAAAATCATAGCCACTATTTTCAAAATATTAGCCATCTGCACAGCATACTTGCACCCATTATGTTGTTGCCTTTATTGCTAACAACAATTACAGGAACAGTTTATCAGATAGTTGATTTGGCAGGTAAAAAAGATGGTTTTCACTGGTTATTACATTGGCATAAGGGAGACTTTGGCGCACTTAATCTAGAAGTCATTTATCCCTTCCTGAATGCTCTTGGCTTGTTTGTGTTACTTTTTACGGGAATTTCTATGTGGCTTCATATACAGCATACTTCTAAAAAGCAATTTACTGAGGTTCAAACCAATGATTAGTCATGAATCTCAAGCAACGCAGCCCGTCGCAACCCACAACCACAATCGCGTTGCAGTTTTGCTTGCAGGGTATGGTGAAGTGCAATCTTACCGCGATCTGAGTCGTTACAATCAAGCTGCAAGTAAGTACATCGCGGCTCAGTTTGTGCCGATTCCAGAGTGGCTATATCCTACTGCTGGTTGGCTTCTGGCACTTCAAGATTTGTACAATTTTGGAGTCAAGCACCATCATTTCATGTCGCCCGAAAATGAGCTTTTTGAAAAACAACGTCTTGGTATCGAAGAACAGTTACAACAGCGATGGAGAAATCGGGTGCAGGTTTTCAAAGGCTTTTATTTCTGTCAACCTTTTGTGCAAGAAGTTGTAGCAGATATCATTGAGCAAGGCTTTGAGAATTTGCTGATTTATCCTTTACTGGTGGTTGATTCTGCATTCACTGGCAAAATAGCTGTAGAGCAAGTTAATGAAGTGATTGCTGCAACCACATCTGTGAATGAGCCTCAACATTCGAGCTTCAAGGCTGTTCGATATATTCCAGCCTTTGCGACTGAGCCTAGCTACATTGATTTGATGGTGCGTCGGATTAAAGAAACTCTGAATCAGCTATTCGCGGGTCGTTTCTTTGAGTCTCAGATTGGCATTATATTAACCGTTCACGGTGGCCCAGAAAAAGCGCAAGGACTGTTAACCGGGGTAATTGATGGACAAGCTCTTTACGATCGCGTCCAATCACAATTACAGCATCAATATCCCCTAGTCTCCATCGGTTGGGTAAATCATGATACGCCTTTCATCAAATGGTCACAGCCCAATCTCAAACAAGCGGCGAAAAGTTTGATTAAATCAGGGGCGCAAGTTATTCTGTTTCAACCACTCGGTTGGGTGACAGATAATTATGAAACCATTCTTGAAGTTGAGGATGCAATTCAACCTTTGCAGCGTCAGTATCCCAATGTGAATTACACAAGGCTCGGTTGTGTCAATGACGATCCTGATTTTCTGAAAATAGCCGCAGAATGGGCAAATCCTCATATTGAAGCTATGCTGTCAGTGCCGCAAAATCATGAGCATATTAAAACTAGAAGACTTGATTTTGACTGAAATGTTACGACTAGCGGAGCCTGACTATGCAGGAATTTCTCTTTGCTCTCACATTGTCAGCTTTGCCCGTTGTCAGTAACTTCATGGGAGCAATGATTGCTGAAGCCTTACCGACATCCAAACAAACATTAGGACTGGCATTGCACGCTGCTGCTGGCGTGCTACTGGCGATCGCATCTACTGAACTCATACCTAGAGTTTTGATCGCCAAACCCGTTTGGGCAACGATTCTAGCATTGTTCTTGGGTGGAGCTTTTTTTGTGTGGGTGAATCAACTTCTCAAGTTAAGCAAGAATCGACTCCGTGGTATCGATCTCAATACTGTGAGTTTGGCGATTTTTCTCAGCATTGCGATCGACTTATTTGGCGATGGATTAATGATTGGCACCAGTCTGACGATAGCGCCGCATTTAGGGGTGGTGCTGGCATCAGCAAGAGTTGTAGCGCACATTCCCGAAGGATTTGTGACCAATGCAGCATTTAAGAGTCAAAATTTGCCGCAAATAGAGCGATTTTTGTTACTTGCTGCATTTATTATCCCTGTTTGGCTGGGTACGACACTGGGCTATTGGGGATTGCGCGGACAAGCTGATCTTCCCAAGTTAGTGGTGCTGGCTTTTACAACAGGTACTTTAATCACGGCGATCGCAGAAGAAATTATTCCGGAAGCGCATCAAACTCAAGATACAAACTGGTCTATCTTGACATTTATCGGAAGTTTTGCACTTTCAATGTTGTTCTCATCATATCTTGAATAGCTAAAACTCTCTTTCCCCCTACCCCTTGCCATTTGTCGCCGCCTTCTCTGTATTCGGTGTTTATCACTGCGGAGATCGTCTTTGTTGGCGTAGTTATCGGTATAGTATTCCCCACGGATCGCTACTAAAGATGTACCAAGCGCAGAATAACCCGCAATCGAGAGGTCAGTGATGCCAACGACAACAGATTTTAAAGACTATTACGCAGTTCTGGGAGTGAGCAAAACCGCAACTCCTGAAGAAATCAAACGGGCCTACCGCAAACTTGCCCGAAAATATCATCCTGACCTCAATCCTGGAGATAAAGACGCAGAAGCGAAGTTCAAAGACCTGAACGAAGCGAATGAGGTACTCTCTGATCCAGAAAAGCGGCAGAAATACGATCGCTTTGGTCAGCATTGGAATCACCCTGGTTACACTGAAGCGCCACCACCTAGCGGAACTAATGTTGCAGGCGACTTCGATCAGTACGGCGATTTTGATTCGTTTATCAACGATCTGCTGGGTCGATCGCGGCGTAAAACCTCTACTGGTGGCTTTGATGATTTTAGTGGGGGATTTCGTTCTCAAGCTCCCGCACCGGATACTGAAGCTGCGATCGCCCTGACATTTTCCGAAGCGTTTCACGGTGTCCAAAAACGGCTGCAACTCGATGAGGAAACAATCAACGTCCGTATTCCCGCAGGCGCAAAGCCTGGAAGTAGAATTCGCATCAAAGGTAAAGGTCGTCCTAGTCCCTTCTCTCAACAGCGTGGCGATTTATATTTAACTATCGAAGTGTTACCCCATCCCTTCTTTCGATTTGAAGGCGATAACTTGGTTTGCGAAATTCCCATTCGCCCTGATGAAGCGGTTTTAGGCGCAGAAATTAGCGTACCAACCCCCGATGGTAGCGTAACGATGAAAATTCCCAAAGGAGTGCGATCGGGGCAATCGCTGAGACTGCGCGGCAAAGGCTGGACATTGCCAAAAGGGGGACGAGGTGATTTATTTGCCAAACTTCAGATTGTCACGCCGCAAGACCTGAGTGCGATTGAGGAAGAATACTACGAAAAAATCCAGGCAAATACTAGCTTTAACCCACGCGCCCAGTTAGAGGAGATTAAGTTATGACCTTCAGCCTTTCAAAAACCGTGGTTTCACCCGAAGGCGAAAAACTCTACACCTTTGAATATGCCGCATCAATAACTGAGACTTCGATTAGCGTTGTGCAGGTTTATGTTGAGTTAGGCGTAATCGAAGCGATTGGTGATTTGCTGCATTCCCGTGCGATCGCGCGAATTGCTCAGATTCAACGCTTGCGTCAAGATTTGGGGCTAAACGTAGTCGGCGCGGCAATGGTGCTAGATATGGCGACTGAAATTGCCCAATTACGGGCGCAGCTAAAGGTGTATCAGTCTCATCCCTCTCACTCATTATGAGCTATCTGAACCAACAGACAAAGCCGGCGTTATACCAATTTGAAAAAAGAATGCGACAAATGGTAAAAATAGACAGAAGTAGCATTCAGGGTATGTGATGGTAGGGGTAACACAAATCGAGATAGAAGAAAGTGTCGAGGAACTAGAGAAGTTGCTCAAACATCAAAAACAGTCTCGGAGCAAAGAACGTATACAAGCCCTATATCTGATTAAAGGGCAAGAAATGAGTGTAAGTGAGATTGCTAAAATCTTGGGAAAACATCGAGCTACAGTACATCGATGGTTGGCAGATTATCGAGAAGGAGGAATTGAGGCGGTTGTTGAATTTGGAACGAGTTCAGGTCGAAAAAGAGCAATACCAGATTGGGCTGTATCGAGTTTGAAAAAACAACTCGAACAACCAGAAGGTGGGTTTCAACGGTACACACAAATACAACATTGGTTAGAAAAAACCTTGGGTGTGCAAGCTGAGTACGCAACTGTACATCATCTGGCACGTTACAGGCTCAAAGCCAAGCTGAAAGTCCCACGTCCGCGTAACCGAAAACAGGACGAAGAAAAACTAGAGTCTTTTAAAAAAAACTCGGTGATGACTTGCAATTAATTGCTCAATACAGTGCCATTATCTTGCCTCAGTACGAAAATATTCGTTATTTTGTACAAGATGAGAGTCGATTTGGACTCAAAACCATTGAAGGACGTAAAATTACTCTTCCCGGAGTTAAGCCTATTGGTGATTGGCAGTGGCAATTTAAAGCGTTCTGGCTATATGGAGCAGTTGAACCACTTACTGGGGAAAGTTTATTTTGGCAGTTTTCTCATGTTGATACCGAATGCTACCAACAATTTTTGAACGAGTTCGCTGCCTGTTATCCCAAATCACTTAACATTCTCCAAGTTGATAACGGCTTATTTCATCAAGCTAAACGTTTACAAATTCCAGAGAATATTGTTCTTTTGTTCCAGCCTGCTCATTCTCCTGAACTCAATCCCATAGAGCGCGTTTGGGAATATCTCAAGCAAGACTTGAAATGGGAGCTATTTGATAACAGGCGAGCATCTGCAAACCAAGGTTGCTCAACTCCTAGCTCTCCTCACTCCTCAAATTGCTGCTTCTTTGACTGGTTATGACTTCATCCTCAATGCCTTATCTGTCGCAAACATTTTTTGAATTGGTATTAGATCAAGAGCGCAGTGAGGTACTGCAACAGTTAGAAGATTGGCTAGAAACGCCGATGTTGGTGCTGGGCTTTGCTTGGTTGGGACTTTTTATTGTTGAGCTAGTTTGGGGACTGAATCCTTTATTAGAAGCGATCGCTGCTATCATTTGGATCGCCTTCATCATAGATTTTGGTATCAAATTTCTCCTCGCACCTCACAGAATTTCTTACCTTCGACATAATTGGTTGACCGCTTTTTCACTGTTTATTCCAGCGCTGCGAATCTTTCGCATTCTGCGAGTCATGCAGTCTTTGCAATCAGTTCATGCGGTTCGAGGGTTACAATTGTTGCGAGTGATGACGCGAACCAACAAAGGAATGCGAGTCCTGGGAGCCAGTATTGGGCGGCGAGGGTTTGGTTATGTGGTGGGATTAACTGCGATCGTTACTCTAATTGGAGCGGCTGGAATTTATACGTTTGAGCGCGAACTTCCTGATGGCACTATTACCGATTATGGTACTGCGCTGTGGTGGACAGCAATGGTGATGACTACGATCGGGTCTGATTATTTTCCGAAAACGGCAGAAGGGCGGGTACTATGTTTTTTCCTGGCACTGTATGCCTTTGCAATCAGTGGTTATGTGACGGCAACCCTGGCAACATTTTTTGTGAGTCAGGATGCCGAAAATAATCAAGCAGAACTGGCGGGTGTGAAATCAATTAAAGCCTTGCAAGCAGAAATTACCGCACTGCGAACTGAGATTCAAGCCTTAGCACGACAAGATTTAGACTAATAACTTCCAAAGTATCGCAAATTAAATAAAACCTTGCTTTCATAGAAAATCTTCCTCAAGAACAATACCTTGGTTAATTTGAAAGGGTAAGCTAACAATAAACTATGTTGCAGGTGGCAAAACGATCGCCATATTAATCAAGCCTTGCTCAAGAATTGAAGTTAAAGGTTTAAATTTATTTACTTAGACCTATTAATAAGTAGTAAGGTCAAATTATTTGCACATCTCATTTGCCTCTTTACCCTATCCAATCAAGGATACAGAATTAAAAAATGGAAAATTAATTTTCATAGATACTTAGTTAAATGTAACTAGTGAACAAAGGAGATATCAATGAAAACAAAAGTAGGGCTGTGGATTGACCATAGGAAAGCTATTGTCGTGGCTGTTACGGAGAAAGGGGAAGAGATAAGAGAGATAATATCAGAAGTAGAAAAACAGCCTCGGCATTCTGGTGATTCACCCCTTAAAGGTGCTTACGAATCACATCAAGTACCCGCAGATGATAGCCTCCAGAGAAATTTTACGGGACAACTTAATATTTACTATGATGCTGTCATTGCATATATTCGTGATGCCGAGTCTATGCTGATATTTGGGCCTGGTGAGGCAAAGGATGAACTGAAAAAACGGCTAGAAAAAAATAACCTTGGTAGCCGCATCGTAGATATTGAAACAGTGGATAAGATGACAGATCATCAAATCGCGGCGAAGATTCGACAGCACTTTGCCGCGTCGCATTAAGCCGCAAAAAGGTTTAGCGCCAATCAGTTGATTAACCCCAAAAAATCAAATCGATGAATCACCAAATTTTCACGTTTTGGAGCTTACTTTATGAAGACGTTAAGCCAGTCTCCCTATTCATCCAAAAAGCCTAAAACGGGATCTAGCCAGTCTGTAGATTCATCAAAAACGCTCATTGATATTGCTCAACATAATGTGGATGGAGTTCTGCACTTATTTGACACTTCTTTAGAGGGGTTGAGTGAGACTGAAGCCAAACGGCGATTAGAGAAATCTGGACTAAATGAGATCGCCCGTGAAAAAGCGATCGCGTGGTATGTCCAACTCCTAAAAACGGTGACTAATCCCCTCTCGCTTTTACTCATTGTTCTGGCGACGATTTCACTGTTAACCGGGAGTCCCACAGCCGCCTTGATCATTTTTGCGATGGTGATTTTCGGTGGTTTGCTGCGCTTTTCACAAGAATTTCAGTCGAACAAAGCCGCCGAAAAGCTGCGAGAAATGGTGAGCGCAACAGCAACGGTGAGTCGCTTGGGTGCCGCACCGAAAAAAGAGAAGGGAATAACAGCAGGAAAAGAAATTGCAGTGAAGCTACTTGTACCTGGTGATGTCATCTTTCTGTCAGCCGGAGATATGATTCCAGCCGATGTCAGGCTGATTGCGACGAAAGATTTATTCCTCAGTCAGTCAACCCTCACCGGGGAGTCTCTACCCACTGAAAAACACGCAGAACTCCCAGATCACAATGAGAAAAACCCACTAGAGTTAGTCAACCTCTGTTTCATGGGTACGGCGGTAGTCAGTGGTTCTGGAACAGCCGTTGTCGCCGAAACGGGTAGTCATACTTATCTAGCATCACTAGCTAAAACCGTTAGTGGACGCAAACCACGCACGAGCTTTGACAAAGGTGTCAATGGTGTCACCATGTTGCTGTTGCGCTTTATGCTGATCATGGCTCCACTAGTCTTTGTGATCAATGGGGTGGTTAAAGGCAATTGGATTGAGGCATTCACCTTCGGTTTATCTGTAGCTGTAGGACTGGCTCCAGAAATGTTACCTGTGATTGTCACGGCAAATTTGGCCAAGGGGGCAATTACCATGTCTAACAAAAAGGTAATTGTCAAAAACATTGATGCAATTCAAGACTTTGGCTCCATGAATATTCTCTGTACTGACAAAACAGGCACTCTCACCCAAGATAAAATCGTTTTACAGAGGCATTTAGATCCCTACGGTCAAGAAAGTACAGATGTCCTCAAATATGCTTATCTTAATAGCTTTTACCAAACTGGCTTAAAAAATTTATTGGATATCGCCGTTCTCGATCACAATCAAGAACTTGCATCTTTAGACATTGAAAAAAACTACCAGAAATTTGATGAAATTCCCTTTGACTTTGTGCGTCGTCGGATGTCTGTTGTCGTCGAAGAAATGGGAAAACAGCATATCCTGATTTGCAAAGGTGCAGTTGAAGAAGTCCTCAAAGTCTGCACTCAACTCAAAGTTAATGATCAGGTTTTGCCAATGGATGAGTCAGTCCATACCAAGGTTGCTGATTTACAACAAAAACTCAATTCTGAAGGGTTACGGGTAGTCTCGGTGGCATACAAAGTCATGCCAACGGATCAATCGCATTATGCCATTACCGATGAGAGTGATTTGATTTTGTTGGGTAACATTGCGTTTCTCGATCCGCCTAAAGATTCCGCAGCCCAAGCAATTAAAGCTCTCAAACGCAATGGAGTCGATATAAAAATTATCACCGGGGATAATGAAATCATTACTCGTAAAATCTGCAAAGATGTTGGCTTACCTATCCAAAAGGTTTTATTAGGTAGCGATATTGACTCTTTATCAGATGATGAATTAGCTTCATCTGCTGCAACCACAACTATTTTTGCTAAATTTTCTCCCACTCAAAAAGCCAAAGTTATTCAGGTGCTGCGAAAAAAAGGCAACATTGTGGGATACATGGGAGATGGGATCAATGATGCAGCCGCTTTGCGGGAGGCAGATGTGGGCATCTCAGTTGATACGGCGGTCGATATTGCCAAAGAATCGGCAGACATTATTTTGTTAGAAAAAAACTTATTAATCCTGGAATCTGGAGTAATCGAAGGTCGCAAGACTTTTGCCAATATCATCAAATATATCAGAATGGGTACTAGCTCTAACTTTGGCAATATGTTTAGTGTCTTGGGTGCAAGTGCGATTTTGCCATTTTTACCGATGCAGCCAGTACAAATATTAATAAATAATCTCCTATACGACTTTTCGCAAACAGGTATTCCCTTCGATGATGTGGATCGAGATGACCTCGTTAAGCCACCGAAATGGAAAGTTGATAATATTCAGCGATTTATGATGTTTATCGGCCCGGTTAGCTCCATTTTCGACTATTCCACATTTGCTCTGATGTGGTTTATCTTTGGGGCAAACTCTGTAGACAATCAAGCTTTGTTCCAAACGGGTTGGTTTGTGGAAAGTCTGATGACTCAAACGTTGATTATCCATGTCATTCGCACAGCTAAAATTCCTTTTTTCCAGAGTCGGGCTTCTTTACCGATGCTAATGATCACTGCCACTGTAATGGGAGTGGGAATGTATCTGCCATTTTCGCCAATTGGATCTAGTTTGGGGTTAGTTCCTTTGCCAGCCGTTTATTTTCTCTGGTTAGCTTTAATCCTAACTTGCTATTGTGTATTGACTCAACTTGTGAAAACTTGGTTCATCAAGAAATATGGATATACCTAATGACCTGTTCTTGTAGTTCAAGAGGATGAAATTTATGAAGTGGCAACAATTAATTCTGGTTTTTATCGCCAGTATTTGTTTAATATTTGCAGGCAATGCCCTAGCGCAAACTGATATCAATATCAACAATACCAACCTGATTCGCTTTGGTGGCAGTGTAACTGTACCAGAGAATCAAGTTGTGGAAAATGCTCTGGCTTTTGGGGGGAGTGTTACGGTATCACCTAATGCCAGAGTTTTGGATACAGCGATCGCTTTTGGCGGAGATGTCATCCTGAAAAAAAGAGCGCGGGTAGAAGCTGATGCTTACTCCTTTGGCGGCAAAATTGTACAAGAAGAAGGTGCGATCGTTGGTGGTGAACGTTCCACATTTAGCGAACGACATGGGATGATGTCTGGTTCTAATCAAGGTAGAAGAAGCTTCTTCGCTCAGTCTTCCTTCAGTCCCATTTTGAGAATTAGCGCCGCTGTAATCGCAGCTATTCTCGGACTGATTATTTTGCGTACCAATCCACAGTTTCTGCCGAATTTGGCTACAAAATTGCGTCAACACCCCACTTTGGCTGTTCTATGGGGAATGGGGGCGATTGTCGCCATTATCTTTGTCAATGTGTTTCTGGCGATTACGCTTATTGGTATTCCCCTGATTCCACTACTAAGTCTGACGGCAATTGTTACTTCTCTAGTAGGGTCATTAGGGGTAGCACTTTTTGTCGGTCAAGGCCTATTTAGTAATCGTAATTGGTCGTTACAGCAGCAGTTTTTGGTAGGTTTAGCGATCGTGACAGTTCTGACACTAATTCCATTTTTCGGAGGGTTAGTAATTTTCTTAGTCAATCTCTTCGGCTTGGGTGTCATATTGCTCTGGCAATTTGGTCAAGAAAAACCTCAAATAGCTACTTAAGAAGGCAAACAATGAGATCAAAGCTATATAGTTTGGCTGCATCCTTGGCAGCTTTGAGTATGTTTGCAGCCTGCTCTTTGAACTTGGGTGGGCTTAGAGGATCTGGAATCGTCAAAACTGAATCTAGAGAAGTGGCTGGATTTTCATCCATCTCCTTTAAATCTGTGGGTAGGGTCAGGGTGCAGCAGACGGGAAAAGAGTCCCTGACTATTAGCGCAGAAGACAACATCCTGCCGCTTTTAGATAGTCGCGTCAAAGATCACATTCTGTATCTTGGCATTGTCAATGATTCCTCTTTCGCTCCGACCAAGCCGATTGAGTTTGTTTTGCAGGTCAAGAGTCTGAAAAGCTTGCACATAGATGGGGTCGGCAGTATTGAAGCCAAGGGTATTCAAGGCAAACAGTTATCAGTTTCTCTTGATGGCGTGGGTAGTATGACGATCGCAGGAAGCACTGATGTACTAGACCTTAGCCTTTCTGGGGTCGGAAGCTTTAAGGGCGAGGAGTTCAAGACTAAACAGGCTACGGTTCGCCATAGCGGCGTGGGGAGTGCAGTAGTCAATGTGAGTGATCGGTTAGATGCAACTGTATCTGGCGTAGGGTCAGTAGAGTATATTGGTTCTCCCCAAGTTCGGGAATCTGTGAAAGGCGTGGGATCAGTCAAGAAACGGTAGCTTTTGTCAAAAACCAGAATGCAAAATATTACCATTGTCTGCCAAAATCAAAAAATATCCTCATAGATATCTGTCATTGTTAGCTGTAAATTGACCGAATTTAAAACTAATTTATCCTCAATTCCCAAAATCTCCTGTGTCCAATTCCCTAGCAAATCTTGACGATAAACTTCCACTTTTATCTCATCTTGCGAAACTAAAACATACTCCTGTAAACTACCGATAGTCTGATAATTAACCAGCTTTTCACGGCGATGCCTACGGCGGGCTACGCCTACGCTAACCTCGGTACTTGGTGATAACACCTCAAAAATCACACAAGGATAATTCAGAAAATAGTTATCTCGATCCTCAGAGCTACAAGTAACCACTACATCAGGATAATAAAATATCGTCTGATTTTGATTAGTAGCGCTTAACTTGACTTTCATATCTGACATAAACACATCGCTTGCCCCACCCCGCAATTGAGAACGTAACCGACTAGCAATATTTAAAGTAATGATATTGTGCGCCTTACTGCCCCCCGCCATCGCAAAAATTTGACCACCCAAATACTCATGGCGGAGTTCGCTTTTAGTTTCTGCTTCTAAATATTCGGCAACCGAGAAAACGGGAATCGGCGATCGCATAACTTTAAATCTGGTTTCTGGCTATCTCTGTTATTATACCTGCGATCAATTTTTGGAATTCTTTACAAAATCGAGCGTTACGTTATATATCATATTCAATCAATTCATTCAGGAAATAGAACAACCATCCATCACACTAAAATCAATATGGAAAATGAAACAAAATTGACGCTAATTAAAACCATTCACACGTTGATATGGGTATTCTTCAACTTTGTGATTTTCTATATGCTTTATGCCGCAATTGCAAATAAACTCGATTTCTGGCTCTGGATTGGTTATGGATTTGTATTTCTAGAAGGACTAACCCTACTGACGTTTAAATTACACTGCCCATTAAATCTGCTTGCCCGAAAATATTCAAGTTCCAAAAAAGACAATTTTGATATTTATCTTCCAAGTTGGTTAGCCAAATATACTAAATCGATTTATACATCTATTTTTGCAATTATTCTTATCATTACAATCTATCAAATTTTGAATTAAAAATACTGGTGGTAATAATGACTAAACAGATTTCTCTCAATACGCTCTGGGATTTAGCGATATCTAAGGATCGTGTATTTGATTCAGACGAATTCGCTCATTTACCAGAAGCAGCAAGACGATATCTCGAACACGCGATCGCTCCTGGAACCAAAATTGCATCTGCGGTGCGATTGCAGATGCACGGCGAAATCAAATTGAAGAGTTGGATTCCATTCAAAGCAGAGCAAGTTATTTGCTGGGAGCATGGACTGATTTGGAGTGCTACAGCATGGATGAATGGTTTGCCAATCGTGGGATCGGATCGGATTATAGACGGTGTAGGTGCTATGCAGTGGAAGCTTTTAGGAATTTTCCCTGTGATGATAGCTTCGGGTTCCGATATTACACGGTCTGCTGTTGGTCGTCTCCAGTCAGAGTCAATCTGTTTACCATCTGTGTTCTATGGTGATGATGTGACCTGGACAACAATAGATTCATCACATTTACATTCGAGTTTCGTACTACAGGATGAGAGAGCAGAACTTGATTTGACTATTGATCAAACAGGTCGGCTCAAAACCGTCAAGTTACCGCGCTGGGGCAATCCAGAAGGTGCTGAGTTTCATGATGTGGACTTTGGTGCAATTATAGACGATGAAGGTACATTCTCTGGCTACACAATTCCCACACGTCTGCGAGTTGGATGGTACTTTGGCTCTGAAAGGTTTGAGTCAGAGGGCGAATTTTTCCGAGCCACAATTGATAATGCAATCTATCGCTAGACTGAGCAAAAAGCAAAGATGTTGTTACGACTAGCAAAATCTGGCTTATGTAGGAATTGCTATTTGCTCTCACTATAGAATCCACTTTATGAAAAAAGCATTTTTCTGGACACAACCCTTGTTTTTATTGGGAATATCTTTAGTTCTTTATATAATGGCACTTAGCTTGCCAGCACTGGCTTTTGAGATAGTCGAATACAAGACAATATACACAAATTCAATTACTATCATGAAGGGGGCTGAAGTGACGATGTGGGGAGTACTTGGATTGTTATTTCTTCAAGCTCCTGCTATTGGTTGGTTAGCTAATCCACTTTATTGGCTTTCTTGCAAATTTTTTGTCCAGAAGAAATACTATTTCTCAATAGCTTCTGCTTTTAGTGCAATTATTGTAGGCTTTACCGGCACAATATCAACATATTGGTTTCCCTTACCCAATGGTAGTAATCCTGATAGTCAGCTTCTATTAATCAAGTTACTTCCTGGTTTCTGGCTATGGCTTGCGGCTCCTGCCTTTCTCATGATGATTACTAGTGGATTTGTTTATGGGAAATACAAAAATAGCCTTGAAAACAAAAGTGTAAAATTTCCCTAGACTGAGTGAAAGCAATTGTTAGCATTTGTGGCAAAGTAATGAACTACAAAGCAGATTGTAGGTAAGTGTTCAGGAGTCAGAATTCAGGAGTCAGAAGGTTTGAAAAATCAAGAGAAATATTTGATGAATTAATTTGCTAATCCTATAGATATTTCCAAATTCTGGCTTCTGACTACTGGGTGCTGAATTCTTACGATTGTAGGATATAATTTACTCGCTATTTCCTAATATTTTGCTCAATTTACATCTCAAATACTGTGGCGTGTTGGCGCATTATGCTAATTGGCGATCGCCCAAAGTCAACTTGTGATGTTTTAATAGCACATTATGAGTTATAGTGAATGTATAAACAGCGATAACGCTATACGTTGTGAGGCAACCAATATGGATGCCAATGAAGTTTTAAGACGATATGCCAACGGAGAAAGAAATTTTAGAGAGGCAGACTGGAGAGGAATCAGCCTAACTAACGCAAATTTGAGTGGAATAGACTTGAGTGGCGCACATTTGAGTAACGCAGATTTGAGCGACTCCGATTTAAGCAATGCTAATTTAAACTGGGCTGGACTCAAAGGAAGCAATTTCAATAGGGCAAATCTGCGGGGAGCAAAAATGCCTGATGGAAGAAAACACAATGATTTCTTGGAGTCTGCTAATTATTTCTTTAGTTAACACCTGACAATAAATCTGCTATTGGTGAGCGATGTCTTTATCTCAAGACATCGCTTGTTTCTAGATATAGCAATATTTACAGCCAGGTAAAACACTATCAATAAATTAACCTAATTTCGTTCTGGAGATTTTGAAAAATGTCCTTTACTATCGAGTCTGCGCGCTCTATTTTTCCCGACACTCTAGTTGCTAATGTGGTTCCGGCTACGGTTGAATCATGTAATCAACTCAGCGCTGAGGATCAGTTAGCTTTGCTTTGGTTTGCTTATACCGAGATGGGAGTTACAATCACCCCCGCTGCTATGGGAGCAGCCAATATGGTCTTCGCAGAAAAAACTCTGACGCAAATTAAGCAGATGTCTGCGGAGAAGCAAACGCAAATGATGTGCGATCTAGTGAACCATGCTGATACTCCCATCTGCCGTACCTATTCATCTTTCGGCACAAACATCAAGTTGGGCTTCTGGTATGAGTTAGGCGAGTGGATGAAACTAGGAATCGTTGCCCCGATTCCAGAAGGTTATAAACTTTCTCCGCAAGCATCAGATGTTCTCGAAGCTATCCGTCAACTTGAAGGCGGTCAGCAACTCACTGTATTACAAAATATTGTCGTTAATATGGGGTATACCTCAAAGGTTAGCGCGCAAAACGTCAAACAACCTGTGGTTCCACCTCAAGATATCGCGCCAAGAGCTAAGGTCAGCATTGAGGGCATCGATAACTTAACAGTCCTCAGCTACATGGAGAATATGAACGCCTTTGACTTTCAAGGGGCTGTGGCTTTATTTACTGAAGATGGTGCCTTGCAACCGCCTTTCCAGGAACCGATTGTGGGTCAGAAGAACATCCTCGCTTATATGCGTGAAGAATGCTACGGACTCAAGCTCATACCAGAGCGAGGGGTAACTGAATCAGCAGCAGGAGAATTTACTCAGACTAAGGTGATGGGTAAAGTCCAAACTCCTTGGTTTACTGACAGTGTTAGCATAAATCTAGCATGGCGGTTTTTGCTCAACCCGCAAGGACAGATTTTCTTTGTGGCAATTGACGTGCTGGCATCTCCTCAAGAACTTATGGAACTGGGCTTGATCCGATAGAACACCCTTGGGTAATTTGGCATATAGTCCTGACAAGTTCCTGAATATCCCATCTGCATAATCCTCTGAACCCCTGAAATAGCAGGGTTTCTTTGTTTTTATTCTTGGGTGCAATATTAGTTGAAGATTGATAGACAAGACCCTATATTTAGTGGGAACACAATTTTGGGAACTTTGACAAAAGTCTATTACACCAATAAAAGCCTAGAAACAATATCATAAACATTGCAATTGTGTAAATACTTTGTTATGATATTTATATGGAACTTAAAAATGAGGTCAAGCCCATGCTCTACACCGATAAAGAAGGGAAGACCCTCAACTCAGAGAATTGTATAACTGCTAACAGCTTCTTTATTGAATCTGAGGTGTACATCTGTGAACCATTGGAAATGCACTTCAATCAAGCAGGGGATTTAAAAGCGGGGAAAAAACCGAAGAAAGCAATTGCAAATCTTCGTAGTGATGGCAGTGAACTAATCCCAGCTGAAGTTCAAGGGCATATAAATAAAGAAGGCAATCAATTGCTGAATGTGCCTCTTGCAACTGGCTACACAGTAGATGATGAGGGAATGATGAATACCTACGCTATTCAACCCGTGATGTCTTTGGCAGAGTATCCCTCACCAAAACAACAACAGCGCTACGTCGTCCAGGGGATAGTAGCTATCTTGTTTGTTGCTCTGACACTGATGACTGCATTTGCTGTCAGCTAGGGTAACAATATCTCGGTATTTAGGTTCAGATAGAAGATAGATATCTAGCGCGAGGCTCTAGCACTAACGGCGCGTTGGAGATTAGCCAAAGCCCGATTGTAATCTAAAATTGCCGTAACTCGATTACCTTCGGCTCTGGTCAAGTCGTTTTCTGCCTCGATGACTTCTGTTTGCGTACCTACGCCAGCTTGATATCTAATTCTGGCAATATTCAAGGCTTCCCTAGCTTGTTCTAAACCCACACTAGAAGTCTGCACATTATCTAAATTAGAGCGTAGTTGAGCGTAGTATTGTTCCACATTAAAGCGAATTTGGTCACGCTGATTCGCAAATTGAGTTTCGGCGATCGCAATATTAGTTCTAGCTTGCGCCGCTCTGGCGTTGGCTGCTCCCCCATCGAATAAATTAACGCTGGCTTGCAGTCCAATGGAATAACCATCAGTAACGCTGACACTATCGTCAAAGCGATCAAGTAAGTTATAACTTGTGACTAACCCAACTTGCGGTCTTACCTGGGCTAACGCCTGTCGTCGCTGTTGTTCAGAAATATTTCTTTGGGCTATTTGTTGGCGCAATTCTGGGCGATTTTGAAAGGCTTCAACAATAGTTTGTTCTAAGCTTGGTTGCCAAAGTCCTGCCAGTGCAACTGTATCTGCTGCCGTGATATCTACTGACTGCGGTAAACTGAGCAGTGTACCAAACTGACGACGAGCAATTTGCTGATCTGACAGAGAATTAGTCAAGTCTTGTTGGGCATTAGCTAAATTTACCTGAGCTTGCAGCACATCAAATCTTGTCCCCACACCTGCGCGTTCTCTGGCTTGAGCATCTCGCAAACTGGCTTGAGCATTGGCTACCGCAGATTGATTAATTCTGACTTGTTCATCTGCTTGTTGTAAGTTGTAGTATTGAGTTTTGATATTGAGTTCAATTTCTCTAGATTGATTTTCGACATCTAACTCATCTATCCGTAACTGTTCTTCAGCTTGTTTAATAATTGCTTGACGACTGCCAGATGTATAAAGGTCATAATTTAGTTGTGCTGTACCGTTAAAAGAGGTACTAGGTTGAGAATCACTACTACTAAAGCCATTACCACTGTTAGTCACACTTCCATTAATATCAAGAGTGGGAAACAAAGCCGCTTGAGATTCTCGGAGTGCAGCGCGACTGCGTTCTAACTCTAAAATTGTGACTTGTAAATTGCGATTGTTGCGTCTGGCTAATTCTAAAGCCTGCGCCAAACTAATAGGGACAGTTTTTTGAATCTGCACCTCTTCTCTTTTCGTCGGAAATTGGAGAGGGTTGGCACTAGGATTTAAGTTTTGTGGCGGTGTCTGCGATGAATTTTGAGCATTAGCGTTTCTTGGCACAGCAGAAATTAATAGGGCGATCGCCACAACAACCCAGGTAGAATGCACAGAAGACAGCATAAGGTTTAGATACTAATGAGAAAATAGGGAATGGGGAGTAAAACAGAGAGTTTACGATATTTGATTTTGTCTGACTTCACCTGAACGGAGGATATTCGCAATTGCCAAATTTAACCGACAATCAAACCATCCTGTACGCGGATAGTTCTTTGAGTTTGAGCCGCAATATCTGGTTCATGGGTCACAATTATAATTGTGATGCCTTGCTGGTTTAATTCTGTGAGTAAATTCATCACTTCATAAGAAGTTTCTGTATCTAACGCACCTGTGGGTTCATCTGCCAAAACTAATGCTGGCCGATTAACTAAAGCACGGGCGATCGCTACTCGTTGTTGTTGTCCCCCAGAAAGTTGACTAGGACGGTTGAGAATGCGATCGCCTAGCCCCACTCTTGTTAACGCATCCAAGGCTCTTTCGCGGCGTTTACTTTTGGGTAAGTTAGCATAAACCATTGGTAACATCACGTTTTCTAGTGCTGTTGATCGTGCTAATAAATTAAATTGTTGAAAAACAAAACCTATCCTTTGATTGCGGATATATGCTAATTCATCATCATTAAAAGTAGTTAGGTTTCTGCCTTCAAAAATATAGTCGCCATTAGTCGGTCTATCTAAACATCCTAGAATATTCATCAGCGTCGATTTACCTGAACCTGATGCACCCATAATTGCCACATATTCGCCTTCTTCAATGGCTAATTGAATTCCCTTGAGAATGGGAACACTCATTTCTCCTAATTTATATGTTTTAGTAATAGATTCCATCCAAATCATGTTTACCATATTATTTAATGCTGAGTGTTTAGTGAAAATATGAGTTATTAATTTCTTTCTAATAACTTTTAGCTCTAGTCTCTCTTCTCAACTAATCGCTACGTAAAGCTGTAATAGGGTCTAATTTTGAAGCATTGCGAGCCGGAATAACACCAGCAACTAAACCGACAGATAATGAAAGTCCAAAACCTGCAATTACTGAAGCAAAAGAAATCACAAAAGGAAATTTAAAAATATTGGCAGCCACAAAGGCAATTAGAATCCCACTACCCATGCCAATACCACCACCCACAATAGAAATGACGATCGCCTCTGCTAAAAATTGATTGAGAATAGCCGCATTAGTTGCCCCTACGGCTTTGCGAATGCCAATTTCGCGCGTTCGTTCTACCACCGAAACCAGCATAATATTAGCAATACCAATTCCGCCGACCACCAGAGAAATTCCGGCGATCGCTACTATCATAATCGTAAATAACCCGACAACATTCGTGAATGTACTAACAATATCAGCTTGATTAGTAATCCGAAAATCATCAACTTGCGGTGGATAAATTTCGTGGCGCAAGCGCAAAATATTGGTAACTTGAAATTGAGCCGCTTCTAACTTTTGAGAATTGCTAGATTTAATTAAAATTCCACTGACTGACACACCTGTTAAAGCATTGTTTCCTACTAGTCTCCCTGACATACTTGTGAGGGGAATAAAAATTTGGTCATCTCTATCCATTGGCCCTTGAGCGCCTTTCGGTTCTGTGATGCCAATTACTTCATAAGTTTCTCCCTGAATCCGAATTTGTTCACCAATGACTTTTGTACTATTGCCAAATAACGTTCTTTTAACTGTCGGCCCAATCACCGCAACTTGCTTACTAGAATCGAGTTCTTCTTGATTAAAAAATCGCCCTTCTTGAGGATAAGTATTACGTGCGTCTGGATAATTTAAGTCTGTGCCGTAAATTGTCGTTGAAGTGTTTTCGCCAGCATATACTACTTGAGCATTTCTTTGCAGATAGGCCGAAACTAAATCTACTGATGGCGCTTGTTGCGCTATAGCTTTGGCATCTTCCCAAGTCAAAGTAGTGGTAGAACCCAAACCTTGGCGGACATTTCCACTTCTGGGCGCACCCGCTAAAACTTGTAAAACATCTGTTCCTAATGCTTGGATTTGATTCTCAACGCTTTTTTGCACTCCTTGACCAACGGAGGTAATAGCTATGACGGAAGCAATACCAATAATCACCCCTAGCATAGTGAGTCCAGTGCGTAATTTATTACTCCACAGTGTCTCTACCGCCATTGATAATATTTCTGTCAACGGCACTGTAGACTTACTGGGAATTTTAGGAATTTTGGAAATTTTCTCTAGACTCTTCACCATAGCAATTTTGGATTAACAGCCTGAATATATAAACCTTTTACTTTTGCCTTTAATTAGCATTACCACCAGAACGACCACCTCCACCAGAAGAACGACCACCCCCACCGCCGACACCAGGGAATACACCGCCCCGTGGTGTTGACTGTGGTCTGGAACCAGGCGGGAAACTCAGCAAGACTTTTTCGTTGCCTGTTAATCCCGACTTAACTTCTGTAAAATTATTGACGGTAACGCCTGTTTCAATCCGAGTAAATGTAGGTTGATCATCTGCGCCTAAAACATACACGCCTGTGGCACGTTCTCGCCTTACAACTGCCGCTGTGGGTACAACTAAAGCATTTTCTACTTCACCAACTTGAAATTCCATATCTACGTTCATCCCAGACCGGAGTAAGTTTTGCGGGTCAGACAAAGAAGCTTTGACCTGAAAACTGGTAACGTTCTGCTCGACAGTTGCTTGAGCCGCAATTTGGCTGACTTTACCTGCAAAAACTTTACCTGGGTAAGCATCGGCTTTAATTGTCACTGGTTGACCAATGCGAATTTTGGCAATATTTGATTCTGATAAGTTAGCTACAACTTGATTTGTTGAGGCTAAGGCCAAAATTGAAGAAGATGTAGCTGAAGAAACGGCGCTACCTGAAGTTGTGGGAGTGACAAAAGCGCCAGGATCTGAGAATTTTTGCGTCACCAGACCATCAAAAGGTGCGCGGATGATAGTGTCATTAATTTGAGCTTGAATGTTTTGCAATGAGCCACGAGCCGATGTGACTTGAGCGCGGGCGACTTCAATATCTTCTTGACGGGTTCCAGCTTTTAACAAGGCTACAGCTTCTTGTTGCTGTTTAACTGTAGCCCTGGCTTGTTGAATATCTTCTGAGCGTGAACCTGCTTGTTGCAGTGCTAATGCTTGTTGTGCTTCATTGACTTGGGCTTGGGCGCTATCACGGGTTGACCGTTTTTGAATGACTGTTTGCAGGGAAATAGCGCCAGAGTTGTATAGTTCCTGATTGCGGCGTAAATCATCTTCTGCTTGTACTAGAGTAGCTTGGGCGCTTCTTAAACGTGCTTGCGCTTGGGCAATATCTTGAGGGCGATTACCTGCTTCGACTTTTTGTAGATTTGCTTCAGCTTGGGCTAGTTGCGCTTGCGCTTGGGCAATATCTTGAGGGCGATTACCTGCTTGGGCTTTTTGCAGATTTGCTTCGGCTTGTGCGAGTTGTCCTTGGGCTTGAGTCAAATTTCCCCGCAGGTTGGAATCATCCATGTAAGCAAGAATTTGCCCTTGTTTGACAAAATCGCCTTCTTTAACTAGCAGTGTTTTGAGTACTCCCGAATTTTTGGGACTGACGTTAATAGAACGTTCCGGCTTGACTGTACCATTAGCGGAAACTGCGATCGCTAAATTTTGTCTTTCTACTGACTGTGTTAAGGTTTTTTGTCTGGCTTCTTGGCGTGGCATTACGGCTACTCTGTAATAAATACCATAGCTAATCCCACCCAACAGCCCCAGTATTAGTAGCCACGGTAGCCAATTATACTTTTTTCTGGTTTTCGGCTCTGAAGGTAAAGCTGATGAATCTACAGGGGTTGATGTATCAAGTTTCATAACTGTGTCCGTTGTCCAAAATGGCTACCGAGCTAGTTATCTAAGTCCCAGCACCTGAATGCTCGGACTTTAAATTGCTTAATCTTATATCATTGCTATAGTGACTATATAAGTCGAAAATTTCAAGTTTGCAATTTATTATCAGCTAAAACGGACTGTTTTCTTCTATGACTAAAGTCACTAATAATTTCTGATTGCTCTATGACTAAAGTAATTAAATGGAGACAAGGATGACAGGGTAGACAAGGGAGAAAGATGTTTATAAATCATTTAGGATTGCTATAGCTATATTATTTTTAATTTTCTATCTACTGCAAAAATTTTCTGGATTGATATTACCCAAAAATATAGAAAAACCAAGAATATCTAAGAGCAAATAGATTAATTAATCAGTGCAATCACTGAATAGAAAATATAATATTTTTAGCTATAATATCTCGGTAATTAAGACAAAATTGAGATATTAAAACATGAATAATTTACTTAGGTTGTTGACAATTTCATCTTTGCTACTGTCTACGGGTTTGCCATCTTTCGCCACCAATAAATCCTTTGTCACTGAGAAACACTTCCAAGGTGATGTGGAGCCAAAAAACTGTCCTCTCCAAAAAAGGAAAAAAGGTATTTTTATATATAATCTTTGCCAAGTTAAGGGTAAGCCAATATCTTTATATATCCAAAGTGTTGAAGCATCTGATGGCAGTGAAAATGACGCTCTGGATGTTGCTGTATTAAAATACAAAAATGGAAAGTTAATTCACGTCAGTGCTGAAGATTTTCACAGATATGGTTTCCGTAATCAAAAGTTAGTTGCAGCTTGGCATCTAGACAATACCATTGAAAATGTATCATCATCTCAATATCGCGCTATAGAAAAGCGTTTTTTAGCAGAGTCTCGGAAAGGTTTAGAACTATTTGGTATTAAGCAAAAATAGCTGTAGAATCTAATTGATTTGTAAGTTGTAATTTACAACAATACAAATGAAAAAGCATATAATTACTGGAGTTTAGACTAAATGGCAGACTATCAGTCTGAGAGGGTTTATATGCTTTTTCATGCTTGGCGATGAAATTTATGTTATTGAGACTGCTTTCCTCATCAAACCCTTGGGTTTTTGACTGAAGACAAAACCTAACGTTAATTAGCCACAATGCCTTGCGGGAAACTATTATTTACCGATGGTATTAATCGAGGTGAAGAAGATACTTCAGTCACAGTTCCATCATACTGATTCACCTTCAGTACAGATATTCTATTATTCGCAGGCATAATATTTACAGCTGATTGAGAGACAACGTGTAGAAATGACTCAGTAGAATCTAGAGTTAGTTGAGCGCCACCAGTTCCCATTTCTCCTCTCAGTACAACCCTCTGAATTTCTACTGGTGAGCTTGGGTTTCGTCCGATATCATAGACAGTCACACTGTTGTCAAGAGGGTTTGTAGTATAGAGACGAGTTCCCGCGCGATTAGTAACCAGCCAGCAGATTGCTCTACCCGAATTAGGTACAGTTCTGAGGAGGTGTAAATCGCCATCAGGCTCGTATGAGTAGACTCCTAGTTGATTGCTGAGTGTAAAGCCTACATACAAAATTGGTTGTCGGGGATGAACTTGGAGTCCTAGTGTGAGACCTAATGGATTTGGCGGAAATGCTGCTGGAGGTAGCTGTTGTGGTGAATTTGGGCTTTGTTGCAAACGACCGTTAGGAAGAATTTGATAAGAGCGTAGTAAGCCAGTCCCGCCATCCATCCCAAATAGCAAACGTTTGTTAGGAGAGATGAGTGCTTGGGTTGGTAAAGAACCTCTGGGAACTGAAGCAGTAGAATTTGGAATGGGAATTAGTCTACCCCTTGGAGTTACGCGGAAGGTAGTATAGTTTGGCAGAGAATCGTTGGCTTCCTGGGTGGGAATCTGAGGTAATAAGTTTTGATTAACTACAGTGAGAATATCGCCTGCTAAACCTAGACTAACTGGCGCTACTCCCCCACTAGGGAACGGCGATCCTTCTACAGGAGAAAGATTACCATCTTTGTTGATGTTAAACACAGCGATAGTATTTGACCCAGAATTTACAGCAAAAAGCCGTGTTTTTTCAGGGTTAACAATCACTTCTTGGTCAGATGCAAAAGCTGTAATAAAAAAAGGGCCTCTCCCAGTGATGGGAGCATTAGGAATACCTGCACCGCCAGTTGGAAAAGATGCTGTGGGTAGTGGTGTGAGTGTACCTAAAGCATTGCTGCGGAACCCAAGAATAGAGTTACCATTAGGAGTGGGAATGTTACTTTGGGTATAAACAATACCAGTGGAACGATACCATTGATACCAATGAGCATCAGCACTTTGAACTGCTAATCCTCCTGTCAGCACAAGGGTAGCCAAAGCACTGATTGTGAGACATTTTTTAGAAACCTGACGATTATTTCTACTAGTTTTAGATAAAATATTCATAAATTTATCCTCGTAGATCACACAAATCTTTCTGTAGAGATATCACAGCTGATCCGAGAATTTATGCAAATTGCTTTAGGAGTCTAGAAAACTCATCAATGATAAATGACAACACAACAACTTAGATACATGAAAGCGTTACCCTAGATGGTAAAGCTACAATCTAGACTATGACACCTGAAGAAATTGCGGTAACATTGACAGAATTATTTAGTGAAGAAGCCGTGAATGCGATCGCACCTGGATCTTGGCAAATAGACTCATCGACTTTTCGGTTGTTAGTGTTGCTGTCAGAAGACCAAACTTGGTTGCGAGTATTATTGCCAATTATGCCGCTACAAGAAGCTGAAACGTTTTTAACACAGTTTTTAGAAGCTAACTTTGATGAAACTCAAGAAGTCCGCTACGCCATCTATGATGGGGTAGTTTGGGGAGTATATCACCACAATAGTGGTACATTAGCGAGTGCAGATTTGGCAAATGCGATCGCCAGATTATTATCTCTACATAAATCTGGCTTAAATGATGTCTTCAATCACTTTATTGAAAACCGCCTCCGCCAAATTATTCAAGCTGCAAAACAGCAAGGACAATCTCTACAAGCCACAATGCAAAATTTAGATAGATTTTATGCCGAAGGCGTAATGGGTGAAATTAACCAATCTGTTGATGATCGAGAACAAGTATTAGCAACTTGGCGATCTCAACTAGAACGGCTTTGGAATGAAGTGTGAAGTCTGAAGTCTCCTGCCTTATCTCTACAGCCAATATTAAAATAAAGTGCTTATTGATTATGGATATTATCGAAACTCTCAAAAATGACTATCAAAGATTTCCCGAAAATCAAACATATTCAATTTACGCAGAAAATGTTTATTTTCAAGACATGGTTTTTAAATTCCGGGGCGTTAAACTGTATCAATGGATGATTAAATTTATCAAGACTTTCTTTTTAAATCCCAAAATGGATTTGCACAACATTCAACGTTTAGGAGACACCATCAAAACTGAGTGGACACTAAGTTGGAATAGTCCCTTACCTTGGAAACCCCGCATTGCTATTTCTGGCTGGAGTGAATTACTGCTCAATGCTGACGATTTAATTATTTCTCACATTGATTATTGGAACTGTTCACAGGTGGATGTACTCAAACAGCATTTTTTTCCAATCAAATAGTGTGATAGCTTGCTCAGATACCCAACTTCTTCAAGAAGTCGGGTATCTTGTTGTTCACGAATAATTGAGCGAACTAAGCACTCATTTCTAACATCCGTTGCATAGGACGCAGCGCCGCCAATCGAATATCCTCAGACATGGTAATTTCGGGAGCGCGGTTTTTCATTGCTAAATACAGTTTTTCTAATGTATTTAGTCGCATAAAAGGACACTCGTTACAGTTACAGTTATTTGTCGGTGGCGCAGGAATAAACTGCTTATTGGGAGCAAGTTTTTGCATTTGGTGAATGATTCCCGGTTCTGTCGCCACAATAAATTCTTGAGACGGGCTGGTTTGGCAATATTTAAGTAAAGCTGCTGTCGAGCCAATATAGCTGGCGTGGCGCAAAACGCTAGTTTCACATTCTGGGTGAGCGATCGCCTCGGCTTGGGGATGTGCTATTTTTAACTGAACTATTTTCTTTTCCGAAAAGGTTTCATGCACAATGCAGCTACCTTGCCACAGTACCAAATCTCTACCAGTTTGTTCCATCACATAGCGCCCTAAATTCCGGTCTGGCGCAAAAATAATTGGCTGGTCTTTTGGTATCTGCTGCACAATTTTGACCGCATTAGAACTGGTGCAGATAATATCGCTCATGGCTTTGATATCAGCCGAGCAGTTGATATAGGAAATCACCAGATGATTGGGGTGCGCTGCTTTAAAAGCCGCAAATTCTTTTGGTGGACAGCTATCGGCTAAAGAACAACCAGCCGCTAAATCAGGTAATAGTACTAATTTATCAGGATTGAGTATTTTGGCGGTTTCTGCCATAAAATGTACACCCGCAAAGACAATTACATCAGCGTTTGTCTCTGCTGCGGCTTTCGCTAGTTGTAATGAATCACCAATAAAGTCTGCAATATCTTGAATGTCTGGTTCTTGATAGTAATGGGCTAAGATGACCGCGTTGAGTTCCTGTTTGAGATGCTCAATAGCCGCAAATAAATCGCGTGGTAGTTCACCCAGTTGGGTTTTGTCTGTTGGTGCAAATGCAGTTGTAAACACAGTTAGGGGTTGTTTTGGGTTGCAAATGTTTTGTCCAGTGGATTCAATTATAGTAGTTTTTACCAAAAATAGGAGGCAAATAAATTAAAGACTCTATGAGGGTGCAAGGGTATAGAGGAGAAGATATGTAATCATTGACTATAATTGCCAATTTACCAATCTGGCATAAACGTAGGCGATCGCTTCACTGATGACTACCCGCACGCCTTGGCTAGAATTCCACCATTTTTGAACATCATAGTCTTGAGGTTTGGCAGAAATAATTCCGACTTGAATTTTGGGAGCAAATATCTTTTTAAATATCAACCAACTTCTACGAGCATGAGCATCAGTTGTAAATAAATTAATTGACTTTATCGGCAAATTTTTATCTGATATATGCTGCAATAATGCTACAGCAGAAGCATTAGTTCTATCCCTCACTACATTAAAAGCAGGAACAACAATCAATTTCTCTTCGGGTACGCCTAATTTAGATAATGTACTAGCAGCAATTTCAGCAAAATTATTATACTCAGACAGATAAAATCCTTGTTCTATTTTTGAGCCGATGGTAAATATTTGGTGATAAGAACCAGTGTGAAATTCGGCGGCGGCTTGTGCTAAAGCGTAATCTGATATCCAGCCATCAATAACTAAAGCATCGGCTGATTTTATTGGAGAATTTACGGCGAGGAATGGGTACAAATTATGAACGATAAAAAATATCGCAGCAGCCGAAACCGCCAAAAATAAAGCCCATCCCTGCGCCGTAAGTATCCAAATTTCTTGGCGTTGAATTAACCGCATTAAACCTTAGCTGAACTTTGGGCTTTTAAATAAGCAAATACAGATTTGTCACCAATATCGGCGGGAATTGCTTGGAAGGTTTTTCGCAAAGCAAATACTAAAAATAAAGTCGCCCAAACTCCTAATAAAATCTGTTCTAACTGAATTGGTAAAACTCCGACAAGGTGTCCTAACAAAAGTATGGGAACTGTGAAAGTTAAAGCTTTGGTTTCGAGACGGTTAAAACAAAATGCTTCTTTAAAATAAATGCCTGTCAACGCTGCGAAAGTAAAACCTATACCTAAAATAGTCAATGGGTTTGTGTATACAGTCACCGCAAAAGGTTGACTGTCAAAATGAGCAAATATAAACGCCGAAATACTCCCAATTAACCAAAAAACTTGTAAAATTCGGTGCAGTGGAGCCATATATATATGGATAGTCAGCAAACTCACACCAAGAGCTAAACTAAAGCAAGTATATAACGGAGTAATTGCTTGGATGGTAGTTGGGTTATTGTAAAACAATGTCAAAGCAGTACCTATAGCAAAGCTAAGTGCAGCTATCATTAAGCCAGCGCGATAGATAATTACACTAGTGCGATCGCTTTGATTAATGGTAAATTCGCCAAACTGGCCTTGATACACTGGTGATGGAGATAAGGTTTGCGTAGTCATATAACAACAGTGGTGAGTGTGCAGTAATGCCTGTTTCTAGTCTAATGATTAATCACTTCTAAAGTATCTTGCCAGTTGATCTGCAACTGTGAATTTGCATTCCCGCCATTAATGGCAATTTCTACCCAGCCATGACTCCCCACTAGGGCGACAGCTGCGCCAACTTCGCCATCACTGTACGTTTCACACCCTGGTATTGTCAACCCAGCTATTTTTACTAACCAAGTTTTACCTACGACGTAATTTCCCGGAATATTGCTAATTAAGTTACCAAAGTTATCTATATATTGAATCTGTCCCAAAACACCACAACTAGTGGTTTGACATTTGCCCATTCCTATCTGTAATAAAGTTGCGGGATTGATTTCTTTTCCCAGATATTTTAGGGGAACACCACTAGCAAGGTTAGCTCCCACGGGTGCAAAAATATCTCTACCGTGAAAGGTGCGGCTAGGTTGAGGTGTTCGCCAGTAATCAGTGTTTGTCAGTTCCACAGCAGCAATGGCGGGGTTTTGGCTTAATACTCCACTGAATATGCCATTATCAGGGCCGACTAAAAACCCACCTGCAAATTCTACAGCGATCGCCCGTCTTTTACCACCCACCCCCGGATCTACCACTGCTATATGTACTGTCCCATCGGGAAAGTAGGGATACGCATTCATTAGGCAAAATCTAGCAGCCGCAATATTTTGTGGTGGAATTTGGTGTGTTAAGTCTACAACCCTTAACAGCGGGTTGATTTGGGCAATTATACCTTTCATTACTCCAACATAAACATCGCGATCGCCAAAATCGCTGAGTAACGTTAGGAGTGATGCTTGATTGAGTTGACTCTTTAACATCAGAAATTTATTAAAATATATATAAAGACATAATTTTCTGTAGCAACAGCTACAAAATATATGTTATGTTAGGATAAATAGACATAAAAAAGCTTAAAGAGGTAATCACTATGAGTCAAAATAGATTACAAGCTGTGAGACAAACCAAAGAAGTCCACAGACAAAACCTGAGAAAAAATCTAGAACATCGTTTAGAAGTAGCTAGATCTCAAGGTGATCAAAGGTTGATTAATCAACTAGAAGCAGAAATGAGATACCTTGGCTAAATTCCCGAAAGCAAGAGTTGATTGTTTATAGTTTTGTTGTGTGGAAATCCCCGCTTCGGCGGGTTTTTTGTTGGGGAAGAGTCAGACAGCAGAAATTAAGGCAAAAGTTAAAGGTCAAAAGTAAAAAGAATATAGGACTTACGCAATGTACAAAATAACTATCTTGTGTACCAACGTAAATACGTTGTTTCAGGCTTTTATCAATCACCTTTAATTGAGTATGATCGCTAAAATCTTATTCAAAAGTCTAGCTATCAACCTTAAAACCTCTACCTGTTATTTTGGCTTTTCTGTCAATGCGTAAGTCCTAGAATATATCTTTATTACTTTTACCTTTTGACTTTTTATTAAGCCTTTGGCTTGTAAGTCGAAGCAACGTGCAATTCTTTCAATTGCTTGATATCTACCCCAGAAGGCGCATCTGTTAACAAGCAACGAGCTTGTTGTGTCTTGGGAAAAGCAATGACATCGCGGATAGATTCTTCGCCAGCAAGTAACATCACCAAACGATCTAAACCGTAGGCGATACCACCATGTGGCGGTGTACCGTATTCAAAAGCTTCTAAGAGGAAACCAAATTTACTTTGTGCTTCTTCCGGTGACAAACCAATGGTTTCAAACACCTGTTCTTGAATTTCTCGTTGATAAATTCGCAGACTACCACCGCCAACTTCAAAGCCGTTAAATACCAAGTCGTAAGCTTGGGCGCGGGCTGTTTTTAAGTCGTGGATGTCGTCGGGATGGGGTGCGGTAAATGGGTGGTGTAATGCTTCGAGGCGCTTTTCGTCAGCATTCCACTCGAACATCGGGAAATCAACAATCCATAACAAATTGAGTTTTTCAGGATTGATTAAGCCAAATTCTTTAGCAGTAAATTGCCGTAATCTATCTAAAGTTTTGTTGACCGTACCAACATCACCAGCAGCAAACAATAACAAATATCCAGCTTTTGCACCTGTGCGGCCGAGAAGTTCGGCTTTTTGTTCCGCGGTGAGGTTGTCTTTAATTGCACCGATGGTATCAATTTCGCCATCTTCTCTCACACGAATGTAAGCTAAACCCTTCGCCCCAGCTTCACTAGCTTCTCGGAAAATATCGCCACCTGGTTTAATGCGGACATTAGAAATTTGCTCGTTACCATTGGGAATGGGCAGAATTTTGACGATACCACCGTGGGCGACAGCATCCTTAAAGACTTTAAAACCGGAATCTTTGAGGATATCGGAAACATCGACTAATTCTAAATCATAGCGAGTGTCGGGTTTATCGCTACCGTAACGTTCCATCGCCTCAGCGTATGTTAAACGGGGGAAGGGATGGGGTAACTCAATACCTTTAACGGTTTTGAAAATCTGACAAACTAACTTTTCGTTGAGTTCGATAATTTCTTCTTGAGACATGAAACTCATTTCCATGTCTAATTGGGTGAACTCTGGCTGTCTGTCGGCGCGTAAATCTTCATCCCGGAAACAACGAGCAATTTGATAGTATCTATCCATACCAGATACCATCAAGATTTGTTTAAATAGTTGCGGTGACTGAGGTAAAGCAAACCATTCGCCAGGGTTGACGCGACTGGGTAGAACATAATCCCGCGCACCTTCGGGAGTAGAACGGGTAAGCACTGGGGTTTCCACTTCGATGAAATTTTCCCCATCTTCTAAATAGCGACGCATCGCTTTGACGACTTGATGACGCAGTTGCATATTTTGTGCCATGCGATCGCGCCGTAAATCCAAATAACGGTATTTTAGTCTTAAGTCTTCCCGCACCGATTCAGTGTCAGCACTGGAAACCTGGAATGGTAGCTGCTTGCGGACAGCATTTAACAATGTAATTTTATCCGCGTAAATTTCTACTTCACCTGTGGGAATGCGGGTATTGAGAGATTCTTCGGGACGTTGCGTTACCCTACCTGTAATTTCGACGACGTATTCATTCCGCAAAGCATTGGCTTGCTCATAGGAGTTGGGGGTGCGTTGCGGATCGCTGACAATTTGGACTGTACCAGAGCGATCGCGTAAATCCAAGAATATCACGCCCCCATGATCGCGGCGACGGTCTACCCATCCGTACAAGGTAACAGTTTCTCCAATATCTTCTTTTCGGAGTTCGCCGCAATAGTGAGTTCGCATAGTAGTTAATGTGTTCTTCCGGGCTAGATGGGTCAATAAAAGTCAAAGCTTTCCCATTATCTAGCATCAATAGTATCTGATTGAAGAACCGATGGCATAATATCTTAGCAGGAGGCTAGGGGTAAGTGGCAGATTGCTTGTGTTTCGCCCTGTTCTAGGGCTGAAATGCTTTATTGGTGAAAGTTACAGATTTAAACGTTCTAAGTTTTATAGCCATAACCCAACAAATCTAAAATTTCATTGCAAGTTTCCTGTGGTGTCTTATCTTTTGTGTATACAATAAACTTTGCCAGAAGATAATTTGAGGGATGGCTCAGAAAATGTTCATTAATGTTGGGACTGCCATCAGGGATATATTCGTTGCGATCGTTTAAAATTTGCAGCGACTCATGTAAATCAGGTGATGGTAGTAAAAGAACAACATTAGGATAAGATTCTAATGTTTTTTGCATTCTTTGGAATAGGGAAGTATCTTCGTAGACAGAATGCCCTGCACCAAAATCTATCACACAGTTTTTATGTTCTGATAGTAATCTTTCTACAGCATAAGCTTCAAAAGGTTTCCAATATTGGTAAACACCTAATAAGCCTTCTATTTCACGTTTCTGTTTTGCTAATTCCTCATCATAGCCAATTTCTTGGTAATAGTTCCATCGGTATTCATCCATTGAGCATTGGGGAATACCAAGCTGATTAGCTAAAAGTTTGCTAACAGTAGATTTACCAGCACCCATAGGGCCAATAAAAATAATATCTGTTGTCATAATTTTTCTGTTTACTACTATAAATTTTAGATTTGAGTTAAAAATAAAATGGGCAGGCTTTTCGGCCCACCCCACAAGAAATGTCTCAATAACCAAACTGCTTAATTGTGATTACGAGGGGCATTGAAGGCTTCCCAGGCGGCTTTGGCTGCGCTTTGGAAGCGATCGCCAAAATCAGCAAATTCTTTCCATAGTAAATGCCAGTTTTTATCAGCTTCTTCTTGGATGACAGCCCAAGCATTTTCCAGGCGATCGCGTTCAATGAGTTTTTCGCCTTCAATGGCTTCTCTGGCTTGGCGCACAGCATTTAAATATGTTTCGCGGGTGAGGGTTCCGGCTGATTCAGCCTCAGCTTGGGCGCGTCTTTTGAGTGCTTCAATTAAAGCTTTGGTTTCATGCTTCACTTCATCAGTTTCCCCAGCCATTTCAGCTTCTACCATTTCGTTCGTTTGAGAACTGATTTCTACAACTACAGTAGATTCAATTGATTCAAAATTATTACCAGTCATAGTTACAATATCCTCTTAATTCAGTTTTCCACAAAAGACGAATGACTAATATTTTGTTGACAGTTGTTGTTCTAATTTCAGCAACTGTTCAACCCGTGATTCTGTATCAGGGTGACTCGAAAACAAGTTACCCAAAAACTTGCCAGAGATAGGATTGATAATTAACAAAGGTTCAAAAGCTGGGTTCGCATCTAAAGGTAACTGTCGTGCTGTGGCTTCTAATCTTTGCAAAGCGCGGGCTAAAGCGCGGGGATTACCTGTTAATTTTGCCGAACCAGCATCAGCAGAAAATTCGCGGGTGCGAGAAATGCCTAGTTGAATTACTGTTGCGGCTATTGGTGCTAACAATACAGTTAACAATATTCCTAACGGATTGCCGCCTCTGTCATCATCGCGGGAACCACCACTAAACCACAAACTGTAACTCACCATTTGTGCCAAGAAAGAGATAGCACCGGCGATCGTTGCAGCTACGGCTTGGGTTAAAGTGTCACGATTAATAATATGCGTTAGTTCGTGGGCAATTACACCTTCTAATTCGTCTTCTGGCAGGATACGTAAAATACCTTCAGTCACAGCCACAGCCGCGTGTTCTGGATCGCGTCCTGTGGCAAAAGCATTAGCAGTTTGACCGGGAACGATGTAAACTCCAGGCATGGGAATGTTAGCGCGTGCAGCTAATTTCTCCATCATTCGATAAAGTCCTGGTGCTTCGGCTGCACTCACTGGCTGGGCCCGATATGCGGCAAGTGCAATCTTATCTGATTGATACCAAGAAATTAAATTAGTGACTGCTGCTAAACCTATACCTATCATTAAGCCGCTAGTGCCACCAATTACCCAATAACAGATAGCAATTAATAAACCACTGAGCGCACCAAGCAAAGCAACTGTTTTAAATTGATTTCCCATATTTATGCTCTCCTATTAATGCTGTATGAAATTTTTTAAGCTTTGATCAATCACAGCATTACTTAAGCTATACAATGATTTTACCTACCCAAACACATATTTATCAGGTAGGAATTGTGCGCCAATTTAGTACGGTTTTCCTACTCAAATTAGCAAATAATGACTAGCTTGAAAAGTAAAAAAATTAGGATTCAGCTAATCAATTCAGAGTTTTAAATTAAACTATCAATCTAGAAAAAAATAGTAATTAATACTCAGTCTAGATAATATTTGTTCCTGAATAATTAGTCTTCAACAGAGAAAAACAATTGCGGTAGGTAAGATTATGGTTTAGCGATCGCTCGGTTAATCCTGTTCTCTTCCATACTTATCAGAAGATTGTGTCCAAATTTGGCTGAGTTTCATATCCTGGAGATAGACAGCAAGGAAAGCGGCATGACCAGTCAAACAAAACCATCAAAAACTCTCAAAATTGCTGTAGTTGGAGATATTCACGACCAATGGGAAGTGGACGATGCCATTGCACTCAAACATTTGGGTGTGGATTTGGTGCTATTTGTGGGAGATTTTGGCAATGAATCAGTGGAAGTGGTAAAGGCGATCGCTTCCATTGATATCCCCAAAGCAGCAATCATGGGCAACCACGATGCTTGGTACACTGCTACAGAATGGGGACGAAAGAAATGTCCCTACGATCGCTCTGTTGAAGACTGGGTGCAAGAACAACTAGATTTATTGGGTGCAGCCCATGTCGGTTACAGCAAGCTAGATTTTCCCGAATGGAATTTAACAGTGGTTGGCGGTCGTCCTTTTAGTTGGGGTGGCCCAGAATGGAGATTTGCAGACATCTGCAAAGAACGTTACGGTGTCACAGATTTGTCAGAATCAGCAGCTAAAATTACTAATGTGGTCAAAAGTGCTGCTGGTGAAGCAATTATCTTTCTTGGACACAACGGGCCGAGTGGCTTAGGCGATCGCCCCGAAGACCCCTGTGGTAAAGATTGGCATCCCATCGGCGGCGATTTTGGTGATCCAGATTTTGCCGAAGCTATTTCTCAGACAATCAACATTGGTAAAACCATTCCCCTAGTTACCTTTGGACACATGCACCACACTCTGCGGCACACCAAAAAAGTGTTGCGTACATCAGTGTTTAGAAGTCCAGAAGGAACTATTTATTTGAATGCAGCCAGCGTCCCCAGAATTGTTAAAAATGACGGATACAAGCAGCGGAATTTCTCCATTGTCAACTTAGAGGCAGGCCTAGTCACAAAAGCTGCCTTAGTTTGGGTAGGCAAAGATTTACAGGTGATCTCAGAGGAAATTTTGTATGAGCTTTCCCCTAGTAAGTTGTAGATATTTACTTCCAGTAGTGCAACCTGCGTAGATGTAAGATATATTATTATCTGTCAGCTTTATTGCTCACCAAAAAAACACGGTAAGCAGTCGCTCGACAGTTTTACTGGAGAGGTGGCAGAGTGGTCGAATGCGTCCGACTTGAAATCGGATGAACCGAAAGGTTCCGGGAGTTCGAATCTCCCCTTCTCCGTTGTGATATCAAACTAGCCAAAAAAAAGATTAGGGTAGCAACCAGTATCATGTTCGCTACCCTAAAATTTATTTATATTACTTAATTACTACAAAAAATTACTTAACTTCGTTGGCTGGAAACTTCTCAACTTTACCTTTTTTCACAGCTACAACTACATCAAAAGTAGAACAGTAAGAAAATGTCACATCGTTAGCTTTGTTGTAGAGATTAACTACATGACCTGCACCACCAGGTTGAATTCCGATAGGTTCAAGGTCACCAAAGAAGAAGCGACGTAGCTGATCACCATTACCAAAAACACCCTTGTTCTTGGTGATCAAATCAATTTTTTGTTGAGCAGACAAACCTGTAGCATCAGCAGCTGAGGCTGGAAGTAATGAAATTGAAGGTTTTACAGCCTGAAATGAAACATTTCCAACTGACAATAAACCAGCTATAGCAACACCTGTAAGTAATGAAGGGGCGAATTTCATGGGTTAATTCCTTATGTTTGAGCTTCGTAGCTATTCAGAGCATCTCAGATACTACTGAAGCTCATCTGAAACTAAGCCATGAATTGTCTGAATTTATTCCTTAATAAGATTCAGTTTAAACTCAGCATTTTCTCAGGTAATTATGATTTCAAAAATCTCAGCTAATTTTTAAGGCTGTTTCAGGCTGTTCTCACCTGGACTTAAGCTAAGATTTTTAGTATTGTTGACGTTACTTCTATTGCAACTGCAAGTGGTATTGCTGTGACTAGCCTGAGAAGATGGCATCGTTTAATTAACAAAATTCCTAACCAAGCCTATCTCTGGGTGGCAATCCTCATTTTTGGAGCATCTGGTGCAGTTACTCGAAAATTAACAGAAATTGGTTCGCAAAACTTAATAAATGGTAGAAACCCAATTTCGCTGTGTAATGTTTTGTTTGTTGGCAATATCTGTGCCTTGATGGTGCTGTTCATCATCTATAGGCGACAGTGGAACAAAACAATAATAAAGCAAATATCTGTCCAGAATTGGCTAGTGTTATCGGTAGTCTCGATCCTATCAGGAGCTTTAACTCCTGGTTTAATTTTCCAGGCACTAGCACTTACTAATGTTAACAATGTGATTTTAGTTGGTAGATTAGAACCGCCACTGGCTTTAGCTTTATCAATCTGGTTATTAAGAGAACGGGTAAATATTTGGGAAATTATTGGTGCGATCGTTGCTTTTGTTGGCGTTACACTAACTGTCTTACTCCAACCGCCTGGACATGCCATGATGAATATGCCAGGGTTTCATTTAGGTACTGGCGAAATTCTTACAGCAGTCGGAGCAGTAGCAGCAGCAGTAGCTACAGTGCTTGGTAAAAAATATGTCTCCCATATTCCTTTAGGAATTTTTACCATCTATCGCACTGCTCTAGGAAGTGTAGTATTTTTCTTTCTGGCTTTACGCTTATATGGACAACATCATTTTGCCGAAGTATTTTCACCTTTTTTGTGGCGATGGATGTTGCTTTATAGTGTGGTAATCGTCGTTTTAGGTCAGTCCCTGTGGTTTAAAGGCTTGAGAGCTACTACGGTTTCTGTCGCTTCCTTAGTTGGTTCATTTACTCCAATTGCAGGTATTGTATCTGCTTATTTCATCTTAGATGAAGCTCCGACTTTACCTCAATATATAGGTGGTAGCTTGATTATAGTTGGGATATTAATCAGCCAACTAGGAGTTATGCGGCAAACTCGTCTTCTCACTGTTGCCGATCAAGTAGAATCTACACAAATACAACAAGTAGAAGCCGAAATGGGATTTAAAGGCATTTAAAAACAAAGAGTTCAGCACTTGTATTTATACGACTGATGTTGGTAAAGCAGTATCGAATCTTCAAGTATCAGCGTAGTGGTCTTGAGAGTAATTTAAAGCTTTTGTTCTGACCGCTGAACTCTTCTTCAAGCAGATGTAGATTCTTGTGGAAGTATTTCTGCATCTTCACCTGCCACCGTAGTATTAGCATCATGAGATATAGCAAAGCCATCTGTAACATCTTTAATAAAACCAGCCACTGGTACAGCAATAATTAATCCTAAAACACCACCAATGTAAGTTCCCACCAATAAAGAAATTAACACCCAGATGGGTCTTAGCCCTGTAAAACTACCTAACAATCGAGGTGCGATCGCTTGATCAATTAACTGATCAATAATCACAGCTACTGCCAGTACTTTTACTGCTAACCAAAAATCATGGGTAGCTATAATTAAAGTGATAACAATCAAACTCAACACATCTCCGAAGGGAATCAAGCTGAAAATTCCTACCCCCAAACCAAATAACAGGCCAAACTGGACTTGAAACAACAAAAACATGAATGTTTGGGCAAGCCCCATCAGTACAGCTAATGTTCCTTGACCGATCAAGTAATTTTGAAAGTTTTGCTGAATAGATTTACTTATTTGTTGGGTAAAATCACCAGGCATCTTCTTAAAGATACCATCCCAAAGTCTTGACCCATCTAACAACAAGTAAAAACTTAAAACTACTGTAATTAATGCTCCCGAAACACTATCAATTGTATCGATAATAATGCTTAAAAGTTTATCTGACAGATACTCCAATTCATCGGGAATTTTATCAGTAATCTTAGTAAAAGTTTGACTAAAATCTATGTTGCTTCTCTGACTAAAAGCCCAATCATTTAAACCCTGCAATTTTGTTTCAGTCGAATCAATCCATTGAGGCAGTAATTTAACCATTTCATTAAATTGCTCAGAAACTATGGGTAATAATGTAATTCCCAAAGTCACCAAAATCAAACTTGCTAATATGAAAACAAGTGTAACTCCATAGTTGCGTTTAACTCCCTTTCCTTCCAATAATGAAACAGGATAATTTAAAATAAACGCAAATAAAGAAGCTAAAACAAGAATAGTAACTAAAGGTTGAAAATATTGAAAAAATCGCAACAATAACCATCCATTAAGAAAAAATAAGGGAAATAACAAAATTAAAATTAGCCATGTTAAGAGTCGATTAACTGATAAATTCATAATTATTCCTAGCTTTCAGTAAAAGCTAAAAGTTGCTCATCATTGATTCTTCCTGCTTGGTACAAAGTTTTGACGATTTGGGAAATAGTGAAAACTGCATAACTTCGATAACCATTTTCGCGGAGTCTGGCTTGCACTCCTTGTTCATGGTCAATTAAAACTACAATATCATGCACATTTAAGCCAGCAGATTTCAATTTTTCTGCTCCCTGCATCACACTTTTACCACTAATGAGAATATCATCTACTACCACTACTATTTCACCAGCCAAGAAATTGCCTTCAATTACCTTGCGAGTTCCATGTGCTTTCACTTCTTTACGAGGAAAAACCATTGGACAATTTAAACGCAAAGCTAAACCAGTCGCCGTTGGCAAAGAACCATAAGGAATACCAGCCAATCTATCAAAAGTCAGATTTCTGATAATTTTTTCATAAGCATTAAGAACTTGATTAAAAACTTGCGGATTAGAAATAATTTTGCGTAAGTCTATGTAATAAGGAAACGTCGCTCCTGATGCTTGCACAAATTTACCAAACATAATGCAACCAATATCATAAAGTTGCAAAATTAAATCATTTTGGAGTTGCTGATCCTCAAAACGAACATCAGGTAGCCATAAAGAACAGCTAGAAGCATCAGCTGTAATTTGACTTTTTATTTGATTAATTTCGGCACGTAAAGATTGAATTTCTTGGGATAAGTTTGGGTTTGACAGCATATCTTGAGGTACAGGAATTAGCAATCCATCACCATGACTATTTAAGCCAGCTTCTAAAATTTGCTTAAGACTACTACCCTCAGCCCAAATGCTACGTGCCATTATGGTTCTTTCTGGTGCCACTGCGCGAATTAAACCCAAAACTTCAGGATTAGTCGTTCCCACTTCTAAAGCTAATTCTTTGGGTGTTCCCCAGTTTTTTGCTTCTTTGACCACTTGTAAATAAAGGGGTGAATCATTAGCCGGATATTTTTGTAGAGTTTCGGCTCCAGGATTAGAAGTACAGCATAAAATAAACACTGCTTTATCAGGATAAACCAAAAACGGCGCAACATGATCTTGCCCTGGATATGGGCTGAGAGTAATTGCATCCACATGCCATTCTGCAAATACAGTGTGGGCAAAAATACTACTAGTATTTAAATCACTATGTTTGGCATCTAAAATAATTGGAATATGACTGGGGATAGTCGCTAAAGTTTTGTATAACAGTTCCAAACCAGGAATGCCTAAAGCCTGATAAAAGCCGAGTGTTGGCTTATATGCACAAACAAAATCCGCAGTTTCTTCAATAATAAATTGCAACCAATTCTCCAAACCAGTAATCACGTCTTGAGATCGATAACGACTAGGCATCATCTCTGGATTGGGATCAAGTCCTACAAATAGTAAGCTTTGATTTTGGGCGATATTTATGTATAATTTATCAAAAAAGTGCATAATCTATTTGTCAAGATTTCCAATAAGAGGTTGTTGGCAAAGTCTAATTGATTACTTACCTTATTTTATTTTCATCTTGCTCAAGTATAAAATAGTTATCCTCAAGCCTATCTCTAGGTAGAGAAACTTCATTCAACGCCAAAAAATATGATTTATTTTTTCCGTATGCGGATATTTAGTGGTACACATATTTAGGGGCGCAACATATTATATTGCGCCCCTATTTAGTTGTTACTCAGTAACTAAAATATTTAAGAGTAGCAGTATTAACGCAGAGTCGTTATTGGTACACCTAACCAAGCAGCAAAATTTTCTTTTTGTATAGCATCAGGATTGTTGATTGGAACTACCTGATACTTACTAGGACGTGGTGCAGTCAGGGTGACAGAACAAGTGCGGAGTTCATCTTGATGAAAGACGGTAACTTGAATGATGTCGTTTGGTTGGTAATCTTTTAAGCGATCGCTTAGTTGATGAGATGTTACTCGTATGCCGGCAATAGCCAGCAACTCATCCCCTGCATCAATTCCCGCCAATTGTGCGGGTGAACCAAATTCAACAAATTTCACAATCTCTCGTCCATTCTCGCTGTTTAACCTCAAACCAAAGTAAGGTTCTTCTTCTCTATCCGCAATCACCTGTAAGCCAAAAGGTTCTAGGTACTGATTAAAAGGCAATTCTTCCGTGCCATTAATGTAGCGATTAAAGAAGTCAGTCAAATCCATTTCTGCAACAGATTCAATTACTTCTTGCAATTCTTCGGGTGTGTAACCAATTTCTTGTTTGCCAAATTTGCACCACATCAGCCGCATCACGTCATCTAGCGATCGCTGATTTTTCGACCGCTGTCTAATTAGCAAATCTAGCAATAAAGAAACCATTTCGCCCTTCAGATAGTAGGAAACTTGTGAATTATTGCTATTAGCATCTGGGCGATAAAGTTTAATCCAAGCATCAAACCCTGACTCAGCCAGTGATTGCACTTTCCGCCCTGGTGTAGTTAAAAACCGCGAAATTTCTTTACTCCAATTATGAAAATATGACTTGGCATCATAAATTCCTGCCCGCAAGGGAATTAACAAATCGTAGTAACTCGTAGTTCCTTCACAAAACCACAAAGAAGATGTATAATTTTCACGGTCGTAATCAAAAACTTCTAAAGCTTTTGGGCGAATCCGTTTAACATTCCACAAGTGAAAGAACTCGTGTGCCACCAGTTGAATGAAGCGATCGTATTTATCTGGTGAGCTAAAACCAAAACGCTGATAAATTAAGGAGCAACAGTTTTTATGCTCTAAACCGCCATAAGCTTGGGCAAACAAATGCAGTAGAAACACGTATCTGTCGTAAGGCAAGCCGCCAAACATCTGGGCTTCTACATGAATGATTTTTTGAATATCAGCAATTATTTGTTGTGCTTGGTAATTTCCCTGACCCCAAATAGCTAGTTCATGAGGTTTTCCCAATACCTCAAAGTGATACAACTCGTGATAACCAATTTCAAAGGGGCTATCCACAAGAGTATCAAAATCAGCTGCATAAAAAGTAGAAGACTGTCCATCAACTGATGGCAAGGCAGTAGTTACTCGCCATTCAGGATGGGGCGGTACAATAGTCACTTGAATTGGCAACCCTTCACAGCCTCGTAATCTAAAAAACAGGGCTGCACCGTTAAGATAACCATGAGTACTATCCAAATGGTTTGTGCGTACCGATAACTCATTGGCAAATATGCGGTAACGGACTGTTAATTCAGAAATACCGTTTGTGTTTACCTGCCAGTGGTTTTTACTGATTTTACGCCAAGGCAAGGGCTGATCCCCAGCAAAAACGGCAAAATCTTGTAAATTTTTTGCATATTCCCGCACTAAATAGGAGCCTGGTGTCCAGACGGGCATTTTCAAGTCGAGTGTTGGGGATGAGTGATTAACCAGCAGCAAGCTCACCTCAAACAGATGGGTTTCTGGTTGGGGCATTGCTACCAGGTAGTGAATCGCCGGTACGGTTTCCTTAACGCCAATTTCGAGACGAGGTGCTGTTGCTTCAGTCATTTGTAGTAGTAGACAGGAGTGATAAGTTATGAGTTTATAGTTATTAGTCAATAATTAATAGTCAATGGAAGGAGTTTGTAAAGAACTAGGAATAAAATAGTCTGAACTTGGGATTGGGAAAAATTCACAATTAATTAATATTCTATAGTTGATGTCAAATCTTCAGGTCTTTTTATCCATAATTAATTAATTTTTCCTACCAAGCATGTGTTTCCAGCATTTTTGATGCTTAGAAGTTGGTCATCCACAATAGTCAATAGAGATGATTTCAAAACTTGTAACTCAATATCTTAATGCTCAACACCATTGCCAAAATTTGCATCTGCGGTCTATGCCGTTGATAACTTACGTAAAGGCTTTTTGACAAAAATATCCGCCGTTAGTGCGACTGTTAGCAAGTCTGTGAGTTGGAGAACTGATATACATTAATTGTCGCAGTATCTGAAATTGTGGCTACCCTACACTCAACTCAAATTAGACTTTGCCAGCCAAATTCATCAATTGCTTGAAGTTAAGCAAGTAAATGATGTTATTAACATTATCAATTGTAATCCATCCTTTTTCATGTAATTTTTCCATGATTTTGGTGGTTTCCTCTACTCCGATTTCTGTTACTTCTGCCAGATCTTTAAAGGGAATATTAAAAATTTCTTTACCTTGCTCTGATTCTTGTCCATAGCTTTCACCTAAACTGACTAAGGTGTGCGCCAGTTTTACAGCAGGTGGTGAAGAGCGAATCTGTAAGCGTTGGTTAAATTGCCGGATTCTTCGCACCATCAGTTGAAGCATCCGATGATGCAATTGTGGATCTTTAAACAAGATTTGAATAAAACGCTCACGAGAAATGCTGAGTAACTTCACAGGCGAAAGAGCAATGACATCAGTTGAACGCGGAGATTCATCTAAAATCGCCATTTCTCCAAAAAAATCGCCCCGACCTAAAATCGCTATGGCAACAGAATCTTCGCCAGAAGTACGGCGGACTTTCACCCACCCAGATACCACAAAGTAAACTGCGTTACCCCAGGCATCTTCCATTAATACGGCGCGTCCTACGGGATACTCGTGATCAATTGCAACATTGAGCAGCCATTCTAAAGTTTGGGGGTTGGCTGTACTCAGCAAGGGGAAAAGTTCACTAAAAACCTCAGTCTGCATGAAATATCTGTAAAAATGAATTCAATAATGGAAAATTAAGTTGACTAATATAAGTTTTAAAACCGCTACCATAGTATTAATACAGTTAAAATATGTAATAATTAATACTTAAAAATATGGTGATTCGGTCTAATGTTCCTTTACAACATAGCAATTATGTCAGGGATCGAAATCAGCGGTTTTACTGACCCAATTGTGATTTATTATTTGCCCATTGTATCGCTATTTGCTGTGAGTATTTTGACTTGTTGGTCTAAATTTTCGACTATGCGATTTAAGCTCTCTAAAGCATCTGATTGCTCTGATGTCAGGTTAGAGTTAAGTATTAGTCGTTGATTTAGTTCCTGTAATTTATAGCTGAGTTGTTGAGAAATACCCAAAACATCTCGGCTGAGACGGGCTAATTGTTGTTGTTGATGAAACTTTAAGGCGGCTCCCCGCAATACTTGAAGTGTAGCTTCTTCACCGTAAATACCTGGCATCACTCGCAGACGTAATAATACACGGTTTTGTTGATATACACATTCTTTTTCTATTTGTTTTGGTTCTGTAATGGTGGTAATAGGTAAGCTGGCAAATCGCTTTAATTCATTCAGTACGCCTTGAAACACCGACAACGGTAAATTCTCTAATACTGATTGCACAACACCATTATCGCTCCAGAGTATCCTACCTTTGTAAGGTTGTCTTTCTAAATACAAGCGACCAATTCCGCCACCAAGCACTCGACCGAGTAATTCTTCTAGTAGTTTTTTGGGTGGGAGTAATGCTAACACTTCTACAGGAGTAGATAGTTCTGGTGCAGGGACTGGCAGGATAGTTAAATTATTTGTGAGTACTGCTTCGGTGATCTCTTCTCTGAGCTTTTTGGCTAAAACCGAAAGATTGGGTTCTGGAAGCGGGGGAAAATCTGTTAATTTTTGAGTATTTTCAGGGGTTTCTATATTTGCCACCATTGATGCTGGTGGTTGCTGCTGATTTTGAGATGAGCTAAAGGTATTTTTATAGTTGAGGTAGGCTGAGAGGATGTGGCGGTGGCTGTCAGTGGCAATTTCTTGACTCACCATTGTGCAGTTGATATAAGCTAAGATGCGATTCACATAATCTAGGGCGCTGCCGTCCTGTGGATGCACCATACCCAGGAGTAATTTGTTACTTTCTAATCGAAAGGGCAAAATTTGATGGTACAGACAAGCTTCAAAGGACAGGAGATGATCAATTAGCTGGAATATTTGTTGGCGATCGCTTTCTCGCTCTAAGTTTATCGATATGTTTGATAGTACCTGCTGCTTACTAGCTGCGGTATCAACTGGCTTGTCCTCTGAAGACAACATAATTTTTGATTATTTAAAGTTTCCTTATATTTTATTTTGCTCTAAGTTGATTGGCAGTAAATAAAGATACTTTGTTATCTTGGTAAAAATTAAATTAATTACTTTCTGTACGATGATACTTAGTTAAATGGATAGAGGAGCAGGGGAAAGGTTGCTAGGTTTAAACACCCTCCCAATTGCGTCCCGCAAAGTCCCCAATTTATTTATGGGTAGGAATTGCAGTGATCGCTGATTATGCTCCTGATTCTTCGGTTCTCAACGATTGGGCTATGAGATAAATTTTTGTCCATTCTCCCATTACCTGATGGCTTTTGAGGTTTAATTGTTGGGCGATCGCTTCCAGGGAATTACCTGCTTTGCGTAAATCTAGTACTTGCTGCCCCAGTGGGGTTAATTTTTGATAAAGTTGCTGCCATTGACTAGGTGTAAGTCCCAAGTTATGTTCTTCTAAAGAAATTGATAGCCAGCTATTGACGAGTTCGGGTTTGCCTTTAAGGGCAAAGACACGAACTGCATGGTAGCTGATTTTTTCCCGCAGGCGGTAGATTTCCCGAATCGGCCTTTGCAGTTGCTTGGCAATTTCATCTTGAGATTTGCCTTGAAGATATAATTTCAGCCAATCGACTGCTTCTTGTCCGAGATTTTCTTGTAAATAATCAGCAAATTCTGTTTGCACAGATTGGCGCAGTGATTGTTGTTCTTCTAGTTGTTGTGCTTCTTGATATTCGGCGATCGCTTGCGTATCTACCAAATTAACGCGATTATCATTGTCATCGGTGAGAATTTCTTCGGAAACCAGTCTCACTATGTCACTACCTGGTACTTGAGTTAAGCCACCACGCTGAGTCCGACGCAAGTAGTTGACAAATCTGTAAACGAGTAGAGGTTGATTGCGGACTGGGCGCAAAGCATACTCTTCTACACTGGCAAACAAGAGTGTATCTTGTAGTCGTCTGTCGTTAGTAAATTCGACGATACAAGCCATTTGCTGCTGCATATAGCTGTCGCTTTGTAGTAATTCTTGGATAACTTCTTGTAAGACATCTATGACACTGCGTTGGCGATCGCGGCTTAATGCTACCCAAGTTTGAATTTTATGGCGTAAGCTGACTAAACTTCCTAATCGTGTGATTAAGTTACGATACGCACGTTCTCTGCCAATACCCAAGTAGCGTTGACGTAAAATTTTCCAGCGATATTCCATCGCTTGCTTGGCAATTTCCAGTTCTTTGGGATTTAATAGTTCAAATCGATTTAAGTCTTTTCCCAAAAGCCACAGAACAATACTCTCCCTCACAGATACGTTTTGTTCTGGAATCTCTACAGCTAGACGTTTACGCCAATACTGTGCCAGTTTTTCTCCATCTTTTGCCATAGTGAGATTGTATTCTTCAAAACCTTGCCTTAAAGTTTGCATCACAACCCCCGTTTATCGTCAATCACTCTTAACATCTTGGCTGGCAGTTGTCCATGAATCGGTCGCTTTCATGAAGACATTTCAGCGATTCTATTCTTATTACGTTTTTATTCCCAAACTTTATGCAGAAGTTTTCAGAATTGTAGTTTTGGCTTTTATTCTCTGAATCATATAAATTTCAGGATTCGGAAATTTTGTTTCTATCTCTGAAGAATTTTAATTTTTGTAAACTTATCATCAAGACACTTTAACAGCAGATTTATCCCAAACCAAACTGATCAAGAAAAATTGCGATTAAAGTTCTTCAGTTAGTAAAAGCTAGAAAGTTGACCCTTCTGCAAAAGAAGTAGTGGGATTTACCCATTTCAAAGACGTTATTCTGGGTAGATAAGTTTCACACCGTAAAGTCTTTTTTAGCCATTGGGTAATTATGTAATTTTTCTTATTAATCTTTACTAGTTCGCCTATAGATTTCATGGTTGAAAGCTATAGTTTATAGTTAACTCCTTGATTTTTTATAGCTATTGACAGGTTTTTTGAAGTAGGGAAGCGATCGCTAACACTACAATTTTCTTAAAATCTAATACTGTTGTTAAGGAAATTTTTTTAATTATATGCAAATTTGACAACTAGTCGTACAAGTAATTTGTTTCTCTTAAGAGTTACTTGTCAGCCGAGTCAAGGTGATAATTATGGCTAACATCTATTTCAATTAAATTGAAACAACATATCTAGCAAAAAGTCAATAGTCTAGTCTCAATTATTAATCATCAATTAGCAATTAGACTGAGAACTTTTGACTTTAGCTGTTGAATGAATATGCTAATGAATCTAAATCTATCGTCCGTTACGAGACCTACCAATGATGGGATTTTCTACAGAGTCTCGATACTCTTGCACTTCTTCAGTATAAGCAATTGGTAAAACAGCCTCAACGTTTTCATGGGGACGGGGAATAATTACCCAAGATTCTAATGTTCCACCATAAACATTTGCTGCTGCTTCTACACCGGCAGCCATCGCGGTTTTGACTTCCGATACATCTCCTCGAATATTTACTGTAAAACGTGCGCTACCAACTCTGATATAACCAACGAGGGTAACTCGTCCAGCTTTTACCATTGCGTCTGCTGCTGCAAGTACAGCAGGAAAACCTTTAGTTTCCAGCGAGCCAACGGCTTGTAATGACATTAGCAATCTCCTGTATAAATCAATGTATGTGGTAACGCTACAAATTAATTGTAGAAAGCTTCGTTACAGATTTTAATGGCAAAATCTTTTAGAAGATACGGAAAGGTTCTGATTTGGCGGTGAAGTGGATTGGTAGTATTGTTTCCACATTTTCCGGGGGATTAGGAACTATATAATGGGTGATTACTGTTTCAGCCTTTACTTGCTCCCCAGCATTTATACCTTGTTCAACAGCTCTGTTTACTTCAGCAACATGTCCTCGGACAGCAACAATAAAGCGGCCACTTTCCGCTAGGCCATAATACACTAGCGTGACTGCGGCAGATTTCACCATTGCATCTGCCGCGGCTAACACAGATGGAAAACCTAAAGTTTCAATTACGCCAACAGCCATTGGCATGGCATTAGCTCCTGAGACACTAAAATAAGTAATCTTTATTTTACGAGGGTTTGGCTCCAATTGTGACATTCAGTACTGTTTTTTCAGTACACTAAGTCATCATCAGGCAAATCAGTATTATTTTGGTAATGGGGTGCTGTAAATTATCAGTTATGTTTCCCAGCTTTTTACCTACCGCAGTTAGTCAATTAACAGAGCCAGAATCGATCGCCCTAGCGCGGAGTATTCAAAGTCACGCGATCACTACTCCTTTATCTGATCAAGCGATTACCACAACCTATGCACAACAAGGTAGTGGTAGTACACCAATTTTACTAATTCACGGCTTTGATAGTTCTGTATTAGAATTCCGCCGACTGTTGCCACTGTTGGCAGAAAATAATGAAACTTGGGCAGTTGATTTACTGGGTTTTGGCTTTACCGACAGACTCGCAGGCATACCATTTAGCCCTGTCACCATTAAAACCCATCTATATTATTTCTGGAAAACCTTAATTAACCAACCTGTAATTTTAGTAGGTGCATCAATGGGAGGTGCAGCCGCCCTTGATTTTACCCTCACTTACCCAGAAGTTGTTAAAAAACTGGTATTAATTGATAGTGCTGGGTTAAAAGCGGGTTCACCCTTAGCGAAATTCATGTTTCCGCCCTTAGATAATTGGGCGACGCAATTTTTGCGTAATCCTAAAGTGCGCGATCGCATTTCTCGGACTGCTTATAAAAATCCCAGTCTGATTTCCCTAGATGCAGCATATTGTGGCGGATTGCATCTAGAAATGCCTAGTTGGCATTTAGCTTTAATTGCTTTTACCAAAAGTGGTGGTTACAGTGCTTTTAGATTTAAACAACTGGCACAAATTTTGCAACCGACATTAATTCTTTGGGGCGACTCAGATAAAATTTTAGGCACGACAGATGCCAAGCGATTTAAACGGGCAATTCCCAACAGTAAACTGATTTGGATTCAAAATTCAGGCCATATCCCGCATTTAGAACAACCACAAGTCACAGCTAAAAGCATTCTAGAATTTCGAGAGGAATCATAAAAGACAAAAATAGGGTGAAAGGAATTCTACAAACATATCCTTACACCCCAACATCTTGATTAATTGCTAACAAACCAAAATAAACGATCGCCTAGACGTTAACTTTTTCCTTTGACCAAACCCCGTTTTGATCTTCATCAAAGCGCTGATGTACAGCTTCCCAAGCAGCTTGTTCAGCATTAAACTCATCACTGGTTTCATTCAAGACCGCATTGTAACGCTCAATGAATGTCCGTTGAGCTTCTTCAGACAGATGTGAACGGACTTCAGGAGACAAATCCTCTGGGCTATTACAAGGGCCAGGACAAGGATGAGCTAATGTTTTATCAGTTGTGTGAATTTCTTCAGCACCAGCACTTTCTAAAAGTAATTGAAATTCGCCAGTGCGATCGCTAGGGATTTCTGCCATTAAGAGAAATTCGCCAGCTTGTAAGCGGGTTTGGTAGATTGCAGCTTTATCTTCAGGCATTCCCCAGGCTGTGAGAGCTGAGACTAAACCAGCACCAGCACTACCTGCGATCGCACCACTAGCAGCACCTAATAGTAATGCACTGATTGGCCCCGCCGCGACAATTGGGCCAACAAAGGGGATGAACAATACACCTACACCTGTGAGCAAACTTAGGAAAGAGCCAAACAGAGAACCAAAAATCGCCCCTGTTCGCAACCCACCTAAAATTACATCCCTCTTAGTAATAAAGCCAGCAATTCGCGTTTCCGACTGAAAATTCCGTCCCATAACCGAAATATGATCTCTGGGTACGCCTCTGTCTAGTAAACGTCGAATTACATCATCAATTTGCTTCTGTTCTTTAATTACAGCCGAGATAGTACGTTCTGCTTGATAGACTTCTGGCACTTGAATACTCCTGAAAATTGGCTTTTTTATAGTTGACTGGTAAATAGGTAAAGGCGGGAGATAAGTTCTTCCCGCAGCTTAGTATGTTCAGTCGGACTCTAAATTTAGGGATAAATCTGTGTTCAACTACACACCCACAGGAGTTTTTGATCCTGTTGCTGGCTTATTTCCATCTGGCTGCAATTCTTGTCCTTCAATAAAAGAGCGCAGCATCCAAGCCATCTCTTCATGTTCTTCCATCAGTCCAGTTAAAAAGTCAGCAGTTCCTTCATCATGAAACTCTTCACTGGACTGATCTATATGCTCTCTGAGATTGCGAATAACCTGCTCATGATCTTCCACAAGATTGGCTACCATACCTGTAGCTGTGGGAACATCACCTGAATGTTCTTTGAGGGTAGCAATTTGCAGAAATCCTTCCATTGTTCCAATAGGGTAACAACCCAAAGCACGAACCCGTTCGGCTAGTGCATCAATATTGAGAGTTAGTTTTTCGTAGTGTTCTTCCCAAAGCTGGTGCAGACTGCGAAACTGAGGGCCGACGACATCCCAATGATACTTTTTGGTTTTTACTAAAAGTAAATAGGCATCTGCTAAATCTTGATTTAACAGATTTGCTACACCTTGACGCTGTTCTTCTGTCAAACCAATGTTAATCGTACGCATTGAGCTTAATTCCTAAATAGACTTATTTATAAGTTCACAAAATTCAAACCTCATTTACATCAACCAGAGGAAAGATTAACAGAGGAAGATTATTTATAACTTAAGGTTAGAGTGTGTTTGAAAACTGGTTAGCTGTAATTTTAAGCACTAGTTAATCTCGCCTAGCTCCAGGGCAAACGTATCTAAATTACTTTTGATCAAAACCAAAGCTGACCCTCAAAGAAAAAATCAGCATCGACCAATTTGATTTTATGTCAAAGATAAGTAGCTGGTTGCAATTAAATATAAGATAAAGTGAGTTCAAAAACAGATGCGACTAGATGCCTGCTCCATTACGAGTGACATTAACAGATTTAGAAGATTTGACACTGGCTCAGTTGCGAGAAGCGACAACCGTTCCTCAACGCACACGAGATCGCGCCCACATGATTCGATTAAATGCTCAAGGATGGAATGTACCAGCAATTGCCCAGATTTTTGAATGTCACGAACATACGGTAAGAGCAACACTGCGGCGATGGCAGAGCTTGGGATTGGGGGGATTGTGGGAAAGAGCAGGACGAGGAGCAAAGCGTAAATGGCTGGAAGCGGACTTAGCATACTTAGAGCATTGTTTAGAGGTAGAACCCCGTACCTATAACAGTTTGCAGTTATCACAAAAGTTGGCTCAACAGAGAAATGTACAGCTCAGTCCAGACCGTCTGCGACGTTTGCTCAAAAAAAAGGCTGGAGATGGAAACGCACGCGTCATAGCCATAAAGGGAAACAAGATCCAGACAAACGAGAACTTAAACAAGCAGACCTAGATATCTTGAAGCAAGCGGCAGCAGATGGTTATGTTGAACTGAAATACCTTGACGAATCTGGATGTTGTCGTTGGAGTCCTGTCAGCTATAGTTACAGCCGTATTGGTAGCCAAAAACTCATGCCACAAGTAGGTAGTCGTGGTGGTCGTATTAGCATTTTGGGTTTATGGGAACCTCAAACCAGTTTTGAGTATGCCTTAGTTCAAGGTGGGTTCAAAACACCGCGTTACATTGAAGTGATGGATTTGGTTGCAGCTAAAGCACAACAAACTTTAGATGAAACTGGTCAAATCACTGTGGTTGTTCAAGACAATGGCTCCTTGCATCGGAGTAACAAAGCAAAACAACGATGGCAACAATGGCAAGAACAAGGACTATACTTGTTTTTCTTACCACCCTATTGTTCTCAAATGAATCGAATTGAGGAGGAGTGGCATCAATTGAAGACTCATGAAATTGCTGGACAGATGTTTGATAATAATTATGATTTAGCGATGGCTATTATTGATGGCATTGAAGCCAGAAGCCTTAAGGATGGATATGCTCTTGAGCGTTTTATATTTAATTGCGCCTAGCTACTTAAATAAAAAGATGAATTAATTTAGTGTGATTCTGTGAATCGCTTCCACAGTCACAGTCTTAAATGCGATCAGCTACGCTGGGCGTTTACGCCATCGCTCTTTTGGTCAGTGCTGGTAAGAAAAAACAATTATGATGAACCTTTCCATCCCGTACATTGGGTATTAATGGAAAATTTCGTATGATCTTCAAAAGAAAAATAGACACCTTAATTATTTTTATCAAGGTGTCCAGATTGAGTAGAAAGTATAGAGAATGGAGGAGGAGTATTTTCCCTAACTAGCAGTCAAAGTATTCGCTTGGTAAACGATTCTTATTCAAGTATGAATCAGAACTACCAAATATGCTTACTTGGATTACTTTTGAAGCTGCTTATTAGTTTCATTAATTCTTACTTCTTATTACCTGTGACTTTTTCCAACAAATTTTTAACTTCATCTTCAACAGTAGTTGCTGCTTGAGAATTTTCAGGACGCTTCATTTTATCAATGTCAGCATCTCCTTGAACTTCGTTGAGTCCTTTATTAGACTCTTCTTGCACCTTTTTCAATCCCGGAGGTGCGGATCTACTAATTTCATCAGTTTTCTTTTGAGTTTCTAGCAGTTGTGTTGTAGCTTCCGTCGGGTCGCTTTTATAGCTTTCAATCGCAAAAGCCGGAAAAGCATTAGACACTGATATTAATGCACAGGTAAAAGCTACAATGAGAAAACGTACTGGACGCAGTAGAGATAAAACAGAAGTCATATTCTTCATTTGAATTCCTCAAAAACAACGTTAACAACACATAAGTTATATTTTTCTAGCAAAGCCATATAGAGCCATCATTAGGTAAAATGTTGGCAGCAATAATTAATCAATGCTTTAACTAGTGAGTTTTTTTAGGTAAATATTTGCCATGAACTCTTGCTGTGAATTAATTTAAATGTGGCTAAATAAAATTTAAGATAGCCATCAATTATATTTACTTTCTTCACAACAATTTTTCTAGCGAATTTCACCTAACTTATATTTACTTTGATTCATCCTACTTTGGGATCGACCTGTAGAGTGAAGTTTATCGCTTCTGAATTAGGGAGAAAATCAACCTGTAGGTAGAGTAGCTGAATATGGGGAAATTTGGCTGTTTATTACTTTTATCTGGGGTTGGTGCGATTGTGTCGCTAGATTGATTAGCCTGGATTACCGTATCGAGGGATTACAGACTAAAACAAATAGAAGAAGTAGTAAAGATTTCTCTGATAGTGCTATTGATAAATAATTAAATAACTTTCATCACATTAGCGATGTCTAACGACAAGCCGCTTTGTGTCTACGCAACTATTATAGGACTTACGCAACGCCGATAATGTCATTGCGACCGAAACGAAGTGTAGGGAAGCCATCTCAGCGTCAGGGGAGATTACTTCGCTATCGTACCCTACGGGAAGGCTAACGCCTACGTAATGACGGAGTTACGTTACTTTTGCGTAAGTCCTGTATTAAACTGGATTTTTCCTCCATACATTATGAAGATTTATCAACCTCATACTTGGCCTCAAACCCTAGAAGCCGCTATCACTATTCAAGAAAGTTTGAGTCAACAAGTAATCATAGAAGATCAATTAAGAGAACCTATCAGTTATGTTGCTGGTGTAGATATGGGTTTTACAGCCGATGGGACAATTAGCCGCGCCGCTGTAGCAGTGCTGAGTTTTCCTGATTTGCAAGTTATAGAAACAACCCTCGCACACCGTCCGACTTCATTTCCTTACATTCCTGGGTTTCTCTCCTTTCGAGAAATTCCGGCGGTACTTGATGCCTTAGAAAAAATCCAGACAGTACCGGATATTATTCTTTGTGATGGACAAGGCATTGCTCATCCCCGCAGATTTGGGATAGCCAGTCATTTAGGGGTAATTTTGGATATGCCGACAATTGGTGTAGCTAAATCACTATTTATTGGCAAGCATAAGGAACTGCCAGAAACTAGAGGTAGTTGGCAACCACTCATACACAAAGGTGAAACCATTGGTGCAGTTTTACGGACTCGCATTGGGGTTAAACCTTTGTATATTTCTAGTGGTCACAAAATTAGCTTGACTACAGCCATTGATTATGTATTGCGCTGTACACCCAAATTCAGGCTCCCAGAAACTACCCGTGTAGCTGATAAGTTAGCTTCTAATAGATAATCGGCGTAATTCAGAAAAGTTAATATTGCAGCATCAATGACAAAAAAGATACGTTGGAATAGTGTAGAAATGTATAGAATCTTGTAAAGATATAAAATATAGTCTTTTTTAAGATGCAAACATTACAAGCTCTTTCTTCAATGCAACTGTCTTTACTCCCAAATCAATGTCAGTCTTTGAAGATTGTCGCTCTTGGAGACAGCATAGTTTACGGTTTTGGTGATCCTGAACATGGTGGTTGGGTGGAACAACTGCGCCGATGGTGGATGTTGCCCGGTAGTGCTGGTCATGTTTTATATAATTTAGGTGTCAGAGGCGATCGCACACAACAGGTAGCCCAAAGACTAGAAGTAGAATTTCGCCATCGAGGTGAACTCCGCAACCGCGTTCCAGATTTAATTATTCTTTCCGTCGGGTTGAATGATTCAGCACGGTTAGGTCGTCCCAATGGGAAAAATTACACAGATTTTGCCATTTTTGAGACAGATATAGCCCATTTGCTAGATTTGGCACAACAACTTTGCCCAGTTTTGTTTGTGGGTATGACACCCGTGGATGAAACCAAGATGCCATTTCTTGATTGTTTTTATTTTAATCACAGTGATCAACACCGTTACAAAGAAGCTACACGCCTAGCTTGTCAGCAACGCCAAATTCCTTACTTGGATATTTTCGACCAATGGATGGGACGCGGTGAAACTTGGTTACAGCAAAGAATGAATGTTGATGGTCTACATCCCAATACATTAGGCTATCAAGCTTTGCTAGACGACGTGCTGAAATGGGATGCTTTAGCACCATATCATTCTCAACCAGAATACCAATTGAGATAATTTTAGGGATTCCTTGGGACTAACTTCTACTTCAGCTTGTGCTTGTTGTGATAATTGCTGTCTCTACAGATTATGTAGGCGATCGCATATCAAATTAAGATTAAGCTTTTGCTTCGCCGTTATTATCTACGGCTTGCATTTTTTCCATAATTGCTGCTTGAATCTTGGCATCAAAATCAGGATCGTCTACATTTGTAATTATCTTGCGTGGATGCTCATTTAATCTATCCAGATAAGCCCGAAGAGCCAGCTTGTCATTACGATGTTGCAGAAAGTATCGTCTCAGTTCTTCATCAGACATAGCCGCATAATCAACCTGACTCATCAAAACACCTCACCGTTTGGTGTAATCTGGAACTCTAGATTTTCAGCGTTTCCAGCCAAAATATACAAGTTATTTGTGCGCTCATCAATGCAAACAAGATGTATAGGCTGAAGCAAAATATAAGTTAGCCAATAGCTAAGACGATATAAACCTCTCAATTGGGCATCTGTTGGCATTCAAGGTACTCACTCCACACACCGCTTATTCTACACTTAGTTTGTGGATGGCTGAGCAACCTGAGTAGTTTGGCTTTAGCCTTAATTTAACCTAATATTCACGTTTGCTGAGCGATCGCATATTCAATTGAATTGCAAGAGGTTTAACTTTGTGCTTTTAACTAATGATTGTAACTGCAAAAGCCAGCAGTGGTTTCAATTCATCCTCTGCGCTTGATGAGGCAACAATCTTTACCTACTAGCTGCCCATTTACGAAGCACCTGCTCAAGATACCTCACAAAACGCTGTTCAGAATCTGGATTAAGAGGCGTTAAATCGAAAAATGGTTCTGGAGAATTGGTTTTTGATAGAAATCTTTCTATGCCTGCTGAACTTCTGTTAGAAACAAAGGCTTTAAACTTATTACTCACGCAATCAGTAGCTAAACCCACAAATGTTCTAGCCAGTTCAACACCAGGTTGCGCCGTATAAAATTTGCATTCAATCGCAGCAATCAAGGATTTATTCGCTCTAGGTGAACGCCTAGTTGCCCTAACATTTTGTGCTGCTTGAGCATCGTATATTGAAACATCAATTTCATGGGTTGCACCTGACTGACCAACATACTCGATGTCAGCGTGAATTTCAAAAGTTTTGTTCCTTAACCTACAGTCAGCGTAACAGAAATTTTGGTTTGTAGAACTCATAGACCCAGGGCCACCTCTAAAGATAATTGGTGAAGGGTTAGCCCCACTGTTTATACCTGTGATTGTTGCCTGTCCTCCCTGTATATTATGCACTGCTTCACAACAGAGAGATAAAATATACGCTTCGTATGCACGCTCCTCGGTATTTGAATTTAATTGTAGCAATCTCAGTGCTACACAGAGATTAAGAAGCTGATCAATTGCATTATGTAAATCGTTGAAAGTTGTCATTATTGGTCTTCAAGCAGATTTTTAAGCCTTTTTAAAACTGATTCAACTTGCTCAATTTCACTTTTTTTCAACGTAAACTCAAAAGCTGAGAAAGAGCCTCGTTCAGAGATTTGATCACGTTCTGATACGTCGGGATACCACTGAATATCTAACGTAGCACAATTAAATTTCTCAGATACCCTCTCTGCCAATGCAGGGACTTCGCGCAGCCGAGTATTCAAAACTCCAATTGCTGCTGTAAAAGCCTCACGAGGTGTTGGTGCTCTGAATCGAATCGGATCTAGATCCTCGCGAGATTCTCTACTAAATCTCTTGATAATATCGCTATCTTCGTTTATATTCTCTTCAATTCTTGCTGATGCAGCACGTTCAACGTCAAGAATCAGTGAGCTATCAGCAACATCGCGTAACTTTAGCAATAGGTGTCTATAAATTTCAATCCACTCTGAATCACTCAACATTTATTCTTTTACGGGTAACTTTAAAGCTATGCCCCTATCAAAGAGTCAAGCCACTTAAGTACTAATTATACAATATTTATAAATATAAATACCCAAAATTTATCATTATTGCTATGGATCTACATATTACGTTGGGCTAAATATTGATACATTTGCCAACGGGCATCGACTTCGGCTTGTGCTTGTTGTAACAACTGCTTGGCGATTTCTGGCTTACTCTTGGTGAGCATTTTGAAGCGATTTTCTAGATACATTGATGCTTCTACAGATTGCGTCGGAGAGCGCATATCTAATTGTAAGGGATTCTTACCTTGTTCTTTTAATAGGGGATTGTGGCGATACAACAACCAACGTCCTGATTCTACCAAGGTTTTTTGGTGATTCATCCCGGTGGTCATGTTGATGCCGTGAGCAATGCAATGGCTGTAGGCAATAATTAATGATGGGCCGTCGTAAGCTTCGGCTTCTAAAAATGCTTTGAGAGTATGTTCATCTTTTGCACCTAAAGCAACACTGGCTACATAAACATTGCCGTAGTTCATCGCCATTAAGCCTAGGTCTTTTTTTGGCGCTGGCTTACCACTGGCGGCAAATTTCGCTACGGCGGCTTTTGGGGTGGCTTTGGAAGATTGACCGCCAGTATTAGAATATACTTCTGTATCCATGACTAAAATATTGACGTTGCGATCGCTCGCTAACACATGGTCAATCCCACCAAAGTCAATATCATAAGCCCAACCATCACCGCCAACAATCCACACGCTTTTTTTAACTAAATAATCAGCGAGGGATTTGAGAATTTTGGTTTTAGATATTAAATTAGCGTCTATTTCGGAAGTAAGAATTTTATCTAATTTTTCTTTTAATAAAGCTACTCTTTCTCGTTGTTCCCAAATATCGGCTTCGGTTTTTTGTTCAGCTTTGAGTATGGAATGAACTAAATTATCACCTAATTCACTGCCTAATTGTTGTAATAATTCGGTAGCAAATTCTGTTTGTTTATCTATAGATAAGCGATAACCAAAACCAAATTCGGCGTTATCTTCAAATAAACTATTTGACCAAGCCGGGCCTCGTCCGTCGGCGTTGGTTGTCCAAGGGGTGGTGGGGAGGTTTCCGCCGTAGATGGAAGAACAGCCGGTGGCGTTGGCAATAACTGAGCGATCGCCAAACAATTGTGTTAATAATTTTAAATAAGGTGTCTCACCACAACCAGCGCAAGCACCAGAAAATTCAAATAAGGGTTCTTGCAGTTGTTGTTGGCGAATTTGGTTTAATTTTAAATTTCTGCGATCGGGATTGGGTAAGTTTAAAAAGAAATCCCAGTTTTTCTTTTCTTGTTCTCTTAAAGGTAGCTGTTGCGCCATATTAATGGCTTTTTGTCCAGGTTCAGATTTATTTTTAGCAGGACAAATATCTACACAAATAGCGCAACCTGTACAATCTTCGGGAGCAACTTGAATAGTAAATTTTTGATTAGTAAAATCTTTATCTTTAGCATTTATAGATTTAAAAGCCGAGGGTGCATCAGCTAACTCGCTTTCTGCATAAGCTTTAGCACGAATGGCGCTGTGCGGACAAACCATCACACATTTACTGCATTGTACGCAGACATCCGGTTCCCAAACGGGGATTTCTTGGGCGACGTTGCGTTTTTCCCATTTGGCTGTCCCTGTGGGAAAGGTTCCATCGGCTGGTAAGGCGCTGACAGGTAAATCATCACCTTGCCAAACCATGATTTTACCAAGGACTTCTTGAATAAATTCCGGCGCAGTTACAGGTAAGGAAGTTGTAGAGAATAATTCTTCATCTAGCCATTTACCTTGTTCGGCGGTGGGTATATGTACTTGATGCAGATTATCCAGTGTCATATCCACCGCCTGCATATTCATGCGGACAATATCTGCACCTTTCTTACTGTATGTTTTTTCGATCGCCTTTTTAATTTTGGCGATCGCTTCTGCTTGTGGTAATACCCCAGCTAAGGCAAAGAAGCATACCTGCATAATTGTATTGATGCGTCCCCCCATTCCACTGTCACGGGCGACTTGGTTGGCGTTAATGACATACAATTTCAGCTGCTTATCTAAAATTTGCTGGCGCACTTTTGGGGGGAGATTTCGCCAAACAGTATCCTGATCAAAGGGACTATTTAATAAAATTTTTGCCCCAGTTGCCGCCGTTTGCAGTACATCTATCTTTTCTAAAAATACCCAATGGTGACAGCCAATAAAGTTGGCTTTGTCTATCAGGTAGGTAGAATGAATGGGCTGCGGCCCGAACCGCAGGTGAGAAACGGTCATCGAGCCGGATTTTTTCGAGTCGTAAACAAAGTAACCTTGGGCGTAGTTATCGGTTCCCTCACCGATAATTTTGATGGAGTTTTTATTCGCCCCCACCGTACCATCGGAACCCAACCCATAGAACATCGCCCGAACAACGCTATCAGGTTCGATGGAAAAGTTGGGGTCGAAGGAAAGGGAAGTGTGGGTAACATCGTCGTGAATACCCACAGTGAAATGATTTTTTGGTCTTGCTTGGGCGAGGTTGTCGAAGACGGCCTTCACCATCGCTGGAGTAAACTCCTTGGAGGAAAGGCCGTAACGACCACCAACAATTACAGATGGAAGTTTATCTCTACCACTACCACGACCATCAGCGGTAATCGAAGGAACTTTGTCTCTACCACTACCGCGTTCAGCCCGGATTTCATGGATAGCTGCGACCACATCGAGATATAGTGGTTCACCGGCGCTACCCGCTTCTTTGGTGCGGTCTAAAACCGCGATCGTTTGCACACTTTCTGGTAACATTTCCACAAACCTTTGGATATCAAAGGGACGGTAGAGGCGTACTTTCACCACGCCCAATTTTTCCCCACGCGCATTGAGATAATCAACGGTTTCATGGACGGTTTCACAACCAGAACCCATGATGACAATTACCCGTTCTGCGTCCTCCGCACCGTGATATTCAAAAATGCGGTAATATCTACCTGTGCGATCGCCAAATTGATCCATAATGTGCTGCACAATCTCTGGACAGGCGTTGTAGTAAGAGTTAGCGCCTTCTCTTGATTGGAAGTAAACATCAGGGTTTTGGGCTGTACCGCGTAACACAGGACGGTCTGGGGTTAAAGCACGGGCGCGGTGTTCTAAAATTAATTCGTCGGGAATCAGCGATTTAATCTCGTCGTCGGAGAGTAATTTCACCTTCTGCACTTCATGAGACGTGCGGAAACCGTCAAAGAAGTGCATGAACGAGACGCGAGTTTCTAAGGTGGCTGCATGGGCGATAAGGGCTAAGTCGTGACTTTCCTGTACCGAAGCGGAACACAACAAAGCAAAACCAGTCGCCCGCGTCGCCATTACATCACTATGGTCGCCGAAAATGGATAAAGCGTGTGTAGCCAAAGAACGTGCAGCGACATGAACAACTGTGCTAGTGAGTTCCCCAGCGATTTTGTAGAGGTTGGGAATCATCAACAACAGCCCCTGAGAAGCTGTAAAAGTCGTACTCAGAGAACCTGTTTGTAACGCCCCATGCACTGCACCAGCCGCACCACCTTCACTTTGCATCTGCACAACGCTGGGAACCGTACCCCAAAGATTCGGGCGGCTTTCCGCTGACCAAGCATCCGCCCATTCGCCCATTGCCGAAGAGGGGGTGATAGGATAAATAGCAATTACTTCATTTAATTTGTAAGCAACACGGGCTACAGCTTCATTCCCGTCGATGGTTGCAAAGGTTTGACTCATAATTGTAGTCCTAGCCTTTAAACGGCACTATCAGACAGCGTTGTGATACTAATTAGAAATAGTTAAAGCCTAGAAGTTGGTGGTTGATGTTATACCATTTGGAAAAATGATTACGAAAAATGGATAGCTGAAAAGCTCACAAATAAGCCAGTTCAAAATCCAAAATCCAAAATCTAAAATCCAAAATGGTATGAGTTGCATCCAACTGGAAAATCCAATATATGTAGGTAGGATTATCCCTGGTTAGGATAATATTTGATTGACCACTTGCGGGCTTTGAGGTTGACTCTAAATAGTGAATGTAAGCTTTAGTATCTCATCCGAAATACTTTATTTATTTATATCTATTAACGATGTACTCAATAGCCAAAACAATATCTAGCAAAGGTTTTCAATCAATTAATTTTCATTCGTTGGGGTACAGGTTCGGGATTTGATTCTAATGTAAAACCAGCTTTATTTTATTGTTTAATCTATTCTAAAATTTTAGCTGATTATATTTAAAAGCACAAAATTAAATTTTTAAATATGCCTTAATCTATGAATTAAATACTAATTACTATTACCTAATATTTTTCGTTTGTGGCTGAGGCGACATTAAAGATGGACGCGGCGTAACATGATTGCGTAAAAATAGTAAAGGAATACTCAGCAAGCCTAAAATCATCACAACTGCGGTGAGAATCCAAACAGGTAAACGATTAGGGCGATAGTCACCGCGTTCAATTTGCCAGAACACCTGATTATATCGCCAAGCAGCTAAAGCGATCGCACCTACTCCCACAATCACTAAAGCAACTCCTAAATTTTCCGAGTTAAATAGCGGATGTACTGTTGGTTCTTGTTGCGTAATTGCCGTATTTAATTGGCGTAAAAATAGACCAAACCTTGCAATGGCAAAACCAAAACCAATTAAAGCGATGGAAGTTCTCAACCAAGCTAAAAAAGTTCTTTCATTGGCTTGATGTTCCCGTTGGCGGTCTATTTTATTCATGAGTAAACTAATCTACAACTCCTGATACTCTCCGCGCCTCTGCGACTCTGCGTGCGGTAATATTATATGACGTAAGTGCGATCGCCCCGATAAACGCCACCAGATTGCCAAAGTTGGTTTTGCCGTAAAATCATGATGTACCGCGAAACGCAACCAACAAAATTTTAAACAAACTCCAGGTTCATAAGCTAACAGCCAAGTTTGTTCATACCTGGCTAAATCACCTATCCAAGCAGGTGCTAAATTTTCATTGTGCGCCACCTTAATCATAAAGTTAGCAAAAGCGATCGCATCATCCCGATGTTTTTTAATTCCCGTGGGTAAATAAGTCTCTGCATATCGCCAAAACAAAGAATTAAAATTTTTCCCCAACGCCTTAGCTGTTCTGGGTAAAAGTTCCCGTATTTCCCCTAACCGTTTCCACTTCAAAGAATTAGCGAATATATTGACTTCCTGTGATGAAACTTCTGCTAACTGCTGCGCCTCATCACTACTCAAACCCAACTCCACACCCACAGCTTGGGGGTTGGCAAAAAAACGCTCTCGAAATTCAGTATTAGTATAAAGCTGGGCTAAAACTTGCTGGGTTTGTGCTAACCCCATCTTTGATAACTCCTACCAATTTTTCGTGCTATCTCCAATTCTTGGGCTATTTCTGAAAACGGAGGTAAATTTTCATCCCGTTCTAAAACTATCCCTTTGACGGGAATGCGGGCTACAACTTCCTCTATTATTTGCCAAACTTCCGGCGGTGTAGACTGGGAATGACTATCAATTAATACACCATCATGCCAATGTCCACCAACGAAATGCAACTGTACAACACGTTCCCACGGTAATTCTTTGAGAAAATCATGCACATCATAACCATAATTCACCGCATTGGTATGTAAATTAGTTACATCCAACAGCAACCCACAGTCAGCACGTTCTACCACTTCTGCCAAAAATTGGGCTTCGGTCATCTCTGCACCAGGAAGTTTTACCATATAGGTAATATTTTCCAGAATTAACGGCACATCAACAAAGCGCCGCACTTCAGCAATATTGCGACAGAGTATATCTACCGCCTCTTTGGTGTAAGGTAAGGGTGACAAATGCCCAATATCCACACCGCCAGCTTTAGTAAAACAAATATGTTCACTCCACCAAGGCGGGTTAAGTTGTTTAATTAAGGTTGCAAGTTTGCGTAAATAATCTGTATCTACACCTTCCGCACTACCCAACGACAAATTAATGGCGTGGGGAATTATCGGGAAATGTGCAGCTAGTATTTCTAATTCCTGTTGTTTTTGTACAGGTACATCCAGATAATGTTCTGCGACAATTTCGAGAAAGTCCACTTGTTGACGGTTGAGAAACAAATCACTTTTGAATGGTTCTCGAAAACCCAACCCGACACCCAAAGTAGGAAGTTGAGATAACATCATTTTTTAGTCTCCACCGCCACAACCACCACAGCCGCCACAACCACCGCCACCGCAGGAACCGCTACAACCGCCACTACAGCCACCGCCACTACAACCGCCAGAACTACTATTTTGCCAATTGGCGGTATTTATCACAGGTACAAAAATATTTTGATATCTGTCGTAACGAGTTCCTGCAAATAAATCAAAACCATAGAGTGCTACAGCCAAGTTATATTCAAACTCGGAAGGAATACCAATTTCTGCTTTTTGTTTTAACTGGGCGAAAGTTGCTTCAGGGATATCAGCTTGAATTTTCGGTTTTAATTGCTTGAATGTTGCTTCCAGTTGGTTTAAATACTCTCCCCCCAGACTACTGCGACGAGATATCTCACAGGTACTCTGAAGAAAGTAAAACGAGAATATTCCCATCAGCACGAGATAACCCACATTATTGCGACTATGTAACGAAGTTACTACCAACTTAAAGCCGCCCAAACCGACAATGATAGAAATTCCTATCCATTTGATTAACTCTGTTCTAGCTTTCAGGCTGTCGGAAGTTAGCAGTTGTTCATTTAGGAGTTGCTGTTGATAAACTGTGCAGTGTGGCTGTAATTGTCTAGCTAATAACCATCCAGATGTTCTTGGTGTTGTTGGCGTAGCAAACCAATCAAATGCTTCACGCTGTATGGTTGTTAGCAGAGATACATCAGGATGATTTTCCGCTTGCTGGATAGACTCTTCTGTGATTTGTAAATAACCGCGCTGTGACAAGTCCATCACTGCTACCTTAGCGACTCCGATTTCTTGAGAACGCAGGTAAGCAATTTTGTAAGAATCTGGTTCAAGAGGAATTAACGGTAAAGGTTGATTTTGTGTGGGATCTTGCACTAGCCAACTACTAACTAGCACTGTGATAGTCACAATAGCACCATAGAAAAGCAGAAAATCATGATCAGGCATATCTGGTACTATTGTTGCGATCGCCACTACTGAACCTATCGCCACTGAAATAATCAGTAACTTGAGTATTACCGATTTTGTGACTGTGCTTGGTACAGGTTTATCTAACATTCTCTACGTCTCAATTTTTCAGACAGCCTGTTGTATGACATTCTCTCTAACCGCCACAACCACCGCAACCACCACCACAAGAACTACCGCAGGAACTCCCACTACTGCATGAACTACTACTGCATGAACTACCGCCAGAACCACTACTACAGGAACTACTGGACGAACTACTGCGGCTACTTGTCGTAGAATAAGCTGGCGGAAAGAACGCTTTATAGTAAGCATTGTAAGGAGTTCCAGCCAAAGACTCAACACCAAACAGTGCTAATACCAGTAAGTTGTTGTTGACTATGGAAGTTTCCCGCAGTTGGTTGAAGGTGCTTTGAAGTTGTTGCAGATACCTGTTTCCGAGATGACTTAGGGAGGGATGGGGCTGACTCACAAACCACAGCAGGTAAATAATAGACGACACACCCATAATTATCAAAAAACCAACGTTATGGTGTCCTTTACCCAAAGCTATCAGCAGCTTATAGCCACCCAAGCCAAAAATCAGCATCGCCCCAACTAAGCCCACTTGGATATTCCATTCTTTCCACTTGACTGCATACAGTAATTTTTCATCTTCCAACTGTTCTTGATAAGTATTGCAGAATGGTTTTACATACTCGGTAGCCAACCACAAAGATGTTTTAGCCGTAGCAGGTTCAGACAACTTCTCAAAAACTTGTTGTTCGGCTGGTTGTAAATTTGATATGTCAGGATAGCTGGGTATTTTGCTAATAGTCTGTCCGCTAACTTGCAAATAACCTTGTTGAATCAAGTTGAATAATACTAAATGAGCAATTCCTTTTACTTGAGAACGCAAGTAAGCGATTTTGTAAGGATCTGGTTCAGCCGGAATTAACGGTAAAGGTTGATTTTTTGTGGGATCTTGGACTAATCGCCCACACAATAACAAAGTTGCGATGATAACAATACCATACAATAGCAGAAAGTTTGGCCCATACATATCTGCAACTGGATTATGCAGTAATGTATCCATCACTTTTACTCCTTATAAGGAAATTCCTAAAGTTAGGAAAAATTAATTGTCAAAATTTTGGCAGCGGTTTTTTAATACATCTCGCTTTTTTAACTCTGCAAAGTATTATATCACACTAAGTTTTAGCCACTACCACCGCAGCCACCGCAGCCACCACCACCGCCACCTCCGCCACCACCACCGCAGCCACCGCAGCCACCACCACTACTTCCTCCTGCATTATGGCTAGTGACTAATGGCGCGAAAATGTTGGCAAAATCCGTGTAGGAAGTTCCATGTAAGATTTCTACACCAAAAATGGCTACAGGCAACAACATATTCAAATCTGTGTCATTTCTGTCATCGGATATGGTGCGAATGATTCTGTTTTTAAGTTGTATAAAACTTTGCTGAAGTTGTTTTATATATCTTTCTCCCAGTTGAGTTCGTCTGGATGGATAAGAGAGCAGTATAAAAATAATCCAATAAACTAGACCTATAATAATGAGAAATAAAACATTGTTATATCCTTTAAGCAATGCTATTGAAAGCTTATAACTACCCAAACCCAAAATAATACAACTTCCCAAAGTACTGATTGTCTTTGCTAAGTCTCTGGCAGTTTTGGGTAGTAAAAGTTGCTCATTTAATAGCGATTCTTCGTAAGTTTCACACCAGAATTTGTGGATAATGGTGTTTGAGATGGTGTCACTGAGTGTTTGATTAGCTAATTTTGGAAAAACAAAATAGTCAAATACGTGTCGCTCTATGATGGATAAATTATCTGCATAAGAATATGTGGTTGACTGCTCTATGGTATCTTTATTAATTTGCAAATAACCATCCTGAAGCAGATTAAATATTACTAAGCGTATAACCTCACTTTCTCCACCACGTAAATATGCAATTTTATAAGGATCAGGGTTGCTAGGAATTGATGGTAAAGGTAATTGTGCCGTTGCGTCAAACTTTAAATTATAGTAACTCGCCAATAAAGTTACAGTAATAATGCCAGCATAAAAAACCAAAAAGTGCGGCCCATACATATTTGCAATGGGGTTATTCAAGGGGCTACGAATCGTCACTATCAGCAACATACTTATAATCGTAAGTAATAATTTATCCATTAGTAACGTTCAACTCTTTTTGCTGTAAAGATTGATTGAGCGAATTATACAATTCCATATACTATTTTTACGGGAAATTAGAAAAATTTAATTCTCACTCGCCACATTTAATTCTCAATTTCGTCCCACATCTTTTACAAAAAGCCGCATCTAAATCATGAAAAGCTAAACCACAACCTGAACATATCGTTTCTACCTGATTTACATTTTTTACCAAACGTTTAATTAAATCTCCCACTTGCCAAGGAATTAAGCCTACACCTGTTAAAATCATCAATACAGTTAACAAACGACCGACTTCAGAAATTGGCGCGATATCCCCAAATCCGACGGTTGTCATAGTGACAACCGAGAAATAAAACGCATCTAAAAATGTAGTGTAGAGTGGATTTACAGGATGTTCAACTTGATAAATTAACCCCGAATAAATAAAAATAATGGCAAATAATGTAAATAATATCCGCACGAAGATTAAACTATCTTCACTACTGACACTGGCAAACAAAAACTTCTGATCAATAAACCGAATTAACCTTAAAATCCGAAACCATCTCAGTAGGCGAATAAAGCTAATATCTACTGCGCCGAGAAAAAATGGCAATATCGCCATTAAATCTAGAATTGCATAAAAGCTAAAAATATACTTAAGCTTGTTTTCAGCACTCCAGAGGCGAATTATATACTCTACCGCAAAAATTACCAGGATAGCAGTATCAACAAAATCAAGCTCCAATCTTATATTATAAGGAATATTATAAGTTTGAGCTACAAAAATACCTGACGAAATTAGTACTAAAGCGGCAATTGTCAGATTGATAATTTTACCTATAGGTGTTTCCAAGTCTGTTAAATAAAATTCTGTTTTTTCTCTACTTAACAACATATTTTTGTGACCTTTAAAATCTGTACTTACATCTCATAAATCATGAGATATGATTGAGCATGATTTTTCCCTGATAATAACGAAAATGAACCAAGAATATTTTATGCGTTTAGCTTTAGAAGCAGCAAAAAAAGGTGATTGGCCTTATGGTGCTGTCATTGTCAAGGATGACGAAGTAGTTGAGGTAGCATATAATACTGTGCAGCGAAATAATGATCCATCTGCCCATGCAGAAATGAATGTTATTCGCAGTTTAGCAAATAAACTAAAAAACCCTTCTTTGGAGGGTTACAGCATATATACGACTTGCGAACCTTGTCCTATGTGTACAACAGTTTGCATTTGGGCTGGTATATCAGAAATTACTTATGGTGTTTCCATCCAAGATTTAATCTCGATAAATCAGTCACAAATTCATGTTTTTTGTGAAGAAATTATCGCCAAGTCTTTTAGAAAAATTAAAGTAACAAAAGGCATTTTAAAAGATGAATGCTTGGCTTTATTTATGGAAAATTAGCTAGTTTAAGACTAGACGTGAATAATAGTTGGTTTGGCTGGCTCAACTAGATCAATCAGACTCATTTAGATAAAACAAAAATGTATTTGCAATAATAGCAGCCTGGGTGCGATCGCGCAAACTCAAGCGATTTAAAATATTAGTAACATGATTCTTAACTGTACCTTCAGAAATATATAATTCTTTGGCAATTTCCCGGTTACTAGCACCTGTCGCAATTAACTTTAAAACTTCTTTTTCTCTGGGTGTTAGTTCAGTTAAACTAGGCGGTACAGGTTCTGATTGCGTTTGAACACCACTCGGAAATTGATTCAATAGTTTTTTAACTATTCCTGGGCCTAGTTGAGTATAACCTTTGTAAACAGCGCGAATTGCCACAGCTAATTCTTCTGAAGGTGTATCTTTGAGTAAATAACCCATTGCACCATGTTGTAATGCTGCGGAAACATATTCATCATCGTCAAAAGTTGTGAGTATTAAAATCTTGATGTTACCAAAATTTTGATGAATTGCTTGTGTAGCTGCAACTCCATCCATAATTGGCATTCTAATATCCATTAGCACTACATCTGGCTGTAATTTTGCTGCTAAATCTACAGCTATAGCACCGTTTTCTGCTTCTCCCACAATTTCTAAATCTGGTTCTAGTTTTAATAATTCTTTGAGGCCTTGGCGAATTAAATTTTGGTCATCTACCAGTAAAACTCTAATCATACTCTGAAACTTTATAAAGGAATATCAACTATAATTTGACAGCCAGAATTTGGAGTAGTGTTAATTTTAAATTCACCGCCCAATGCTAAGGTGCGATCGCGCATACTGTGTAAGCCAAAACCAGTAGTGTTTTGCTGAAGATCAAAACCTATTCCATTATCTTGCACTATTAAACGTAAGCCTTTTTTTGTACTAGTCAGTGCGAGGATCACTTCTGTAGCTTTTGCATATTTAGAAATATTTGTCAATGATTCTTGAATGATGCGATACAGTGCAATATTAGTTTCTGGAGGAGGGGGATAATCCAGATTAATAAAACAACGTGGGCTAACGCCATTAGCTCGATAAAAATCTTCTAAAAGTACCGATATCGCCTGCTCTAAAGTTTTTTCCTGTAAGGGATTAACCCGTATTGTTGAAACCGACTGGCGCACATCCTTTAAAGCTTTAGAACCAAGTTCTTTAGCCCTGGATAAAAATGTTTGGGCTTTCTCTGGATTAGATTGCCACAATTTTAAAGCAGTTTCTAGTTGTAAATTTAATGCTGTTAAAGAATGCCCTAAAGAATCATGAATTTCACGGGCAATGCGAGTACGTTCTTCTAGAGTGGCTTGATTTTCAATTCGTAAAGCATATCGGCGCAGTTTTTCATTAGCGATCGCGAGGTGTTCTCGACTTTTCCGTTCAGATAATACGGTATTCATTAATAATAAAACAAAAATTAAACTTAATCCAAATAATAGTGCCGTGTTGAACGTAATAAACCGGAAACGCTCTTGTGCTTGTGGGGGTAAAGCACGAGGTAAACGAGCGTTCAAAGTCATTAAAAATAAAGAGAAAGACAAACCTGTCACAACTAAGCGTCCAGGTAACTGAAAAATCAAACAACTGCGAGTTACTAAAATTAGGTAAATAAACGGGAACAATCGCGCAACTCTCCCACCAAACATCCCCGTAATAAATAGTAATAAAATTTCAATACTTGTGTAAATTATTTTATATATAGGTTTACCTGTGGGCAATCTTAAACCCATAAACCCAAAGATAATTAAACAGCCAATAGTAAGTTCAGGAAATTGATTAGCAAATCGCGGCGAAGGATCAGGAAAAGTAGATGTGGAAATCGCGAGAGTTAGCAATATCCATTCTAAATAAAGTAAAAACCGAAAGGGATGATTGTTGATTTGGATAGGTTGATTCATATTAATTTGAAATTTTAGATTAAAAACTTTGATTAATGGCGATGATAATGAGCATTAATTTATCATTACAGATTCATTGAGAGTTGTCCTAGAAAATGTACAGATTACAGATGATTCGGTATTCTGTTGCAACTATAATTTACAAGTTATTGTTACTCAAATAACATAAAAAGAAAGCATGACTAAAGTCATGGGTGTAACCGTGACTTTATCCTCATGTAATGACTAAGAGTAAATTCTTATGATGATGACATCCTCAACAGGAAAAGAAAACAAGGTAACAAATGAAACTGAAATCATTATCATTAATTGCTGGTGCGATCGCTCTTACTCTGACTACAACCTCTCTCGCTGCTAAAGCTCAAGGCTTATCTCATTCACCTCTATTAGTTGCCCAAGCTCAAAAGGAAGGACAATGGCAAGGTAAAAAAGGCCCTTGGGCAGAATTAGGTCTGAGTGATGCTCAAAAGACCCAAATTCAGCAAATTCAACGCAACACCCGCAGTCAAATGGAAAATGTTCTTACCCCAGAACAAAAAGCGAAATTAAAAGCATCCTTTGAAGCACGTAGCGCCGAAAGACAAGCTAATCAAGGTCAACCAAGGCAACCTGGACAGCGTGCAGGCCGTCGAGGTGGTAAGGGTTTTGCCGAGTTGAATTTAACTGAAGCCCAAAAAACTCAAATGCGGCAAATACGTGAGTCTTCTAAACAACAAATTGAAGCAGTTTTAACTCCAGAACAACGGACAAAACTTCAGCAATTACGTCAAAACGGCAAAGAGCGCCGTCAACAACGCCAACAACCCAATAGCTAATTCTGCCCAACCAGCATTGAAGTTCAGAGCAAAAACTATCACCAATTAGAAGGTTATGTTTATGAACCGCTTTGCATACATTGTTCTATGTGCAACTGCTATTTTTTTACCCACCGTAGCTTCTGCTGGGGAAATTCATCACCGCGAAGTTAATCAACAACAACGCATCTATCACGGTGTTAAAAACGGCTCAATTGATAGAGCAGAATTACGGCAATTAGAACGGCGTGAAGTATCTTTGGAAGCTGAAAGAAGACGGGATATTCGTAGTGATGGACATCTAACTCCTCAAGAAAGAAGACAACTCAACCGCCGCGAAAATCGTCTTTCTCGCACCATCTACCGAGTTAAGCACGACTAGTTATTTAACCAGGGTGGGAATTAACCCACCCCACACAATTTCCGATCTAAAAATTATGCAAACTGATACTGCTTCCTCAAATTCTACGCCTCGTATCCAAAAATTTTTAGATACACTCGATCGCGTTGCTGAAGCACGTGGGAAAAATGTACCACAAATTGTGTATTTAGAAAAATTGCGATCGCTCCCATCTGGCACTTTTGGTAAAGCTTGGTTTGATTTTCTCGATACACACAACCTCAAACCTTTTACTACAGGTCTTCGCCGCAAACAACTCCACGATGGCGTTCACATCCTCACAGGTTATGGTGCAGACCCCATTGGTGAAGCAGAAGTACAAGCATTTTTATTAGGTGCAAAATTTGGCTTGTTTAATCTCTTTATCGGACTAGGGCTATTAAGAGTTATTTATAAAAACCTCAATTCTCGTCAAGAATTTACTTGGAAAAGATTATGGCAAGCATATCAGCGCGGTAATCACTCTAACTTTGACCCAGATACTTGGCAACCTGAATTAGTTTGGCACTTACCCCTAACGGAAGTACAAGCAATATTTTCTATTACCAAATAAATTTTTTAACTTTTAACTTTTAACTTTTTACTTAATTTAGGCTTCCTTGCAGAAGATGGCGGGAGGGGGTAAGTTCCATCTCCTTTCGCATTCCCTAATTTCTTCCCAACTATATTTACTCTACCCAACAAAATTAGCAACCCCTTTAGGATAAAGTTAGGAGTTAATTCAAACTTCTAGCTTTTTTTATATGTCCAAAGAATTCGCTATTGGTAGTAAAGTCCGGGTTGTGGCGCTACCACCATACGTCAAAACAGCCGACCCTATGCCGATGTTACGTCCCCCAGATGTCATAAATCTTGGTGAAGAAGGTATAGTTCTTGACCGCCGTCCTGGAGGTTATTGGGGTATTCGCTTTACTAGAGGAGCTTTTCTTCTCGATAGCCAATACATTGAAAGCACAGATACCCCTAGTGAATCTGACCAGGGTGACAATAACAGTAACCAAGAATTATAAACTTATGTAAAGTTGTAATTTTGGTCTACACCATGATTTCTCGGCGTGATTTTTTGAGTATATTATTTGCCAGCTGTTTTGCCCTCATCAGCTGGTTAAACTTTTCCCCGACGGCTCAGGCACTTGGTGGTAAATTACCAACAGTGAATCAACCTGCACCAGAGTTTACTTTACCTACCAACACAGGCGACGGCCAAATCTCTCTTACCGATTTGCGCGGAAAGTGGCTAGTACTATACTTTTATCCCAAAGACTTTACAGCAGGTTGCACTATCGAAGCACGGCGTTTTCAACAAGACTTATCCAAATATTTAGCAAAAAATACCCAAATAATTGGTGTCAGTGCGGATGATGTCGATTCCCACGCCGAATTTTGCGATTCCGAGGGATTAAAATTTCCCCTATTAGCTGATACAACTGGCGCAGTCAGTAAAGCTTATGGTTCTTGGATTGGTTTTGTCTCTATGCGCCACAGCTTTATCATCGACCCAGAAGGTATTTTGCGCGAGACTTTTGTCAAAGTTAACCCATCTGTTCATAGTCAAGAAGTGTTAGCAAGATTAGAAAAATTACAATCCTCCGCTTCCTAGACTTTATATATCTGTCTTGGTGGTGAAATTGCAACCATCAAGACATAGACACTAAAGATATTTGCGCGGCTCCCACTGATTAGTTAGGCTATTTGTATCCTCTTTTTTCTATAGCCTGCTATGGATTTTGAAGGCGAAGCTACCGCCACGACGGCTACAAAAAACACAGAATTTGCTCAATCAGTAACGGCACGTAAACCACTAGAATTGTTACGAGATACCGAGGCTTTGCTACGTCGGCCTACAGTAACAAAATTAGTGCCAATTTTACCCCCAAAATTGAGTAACAGAATGCAAGAAGTCTCAACTGTTGCAGAAACATCCTTGCAAAAATTGGCAGAAATTGACCTAGAGCAAATTAGTGACTGGGAATTACAGCCTATACGTCTACGCGTAGGTTTAAGCTTTGTTGGTTTTGGCGCACTCATGATATTGCTACTGCTACTGTACTTGAATACACTGCATCCAGAACTGAGTACAGTTGGACAGATTCGCCAATATTGGTATCAATATGTTTGGTTTGTTTGCTTGGGGATAGCGGGGATGTTTGTGATTGGTCGAGAAACTATGCGACCCACTATCAGGCCAAGAAAGCTCAAAAAAAGATAACATGAGCGATGTTTTATAGCAATTAAACTCAGGTGGGCAATACCGAAAATTCAATCAAAATCTTATTTTGAATCTGTGAAAATTGCCCACTCTACACACCATAAATACTTGATACTTTATATGAATCACGATGCTTTTATTGTGCCACCAGCTTCAAAGATTTCTCTGCTCAACAATTATGACCCTGCTTATACAGCTAATTATCATGACAGAAATGATGCAGCGCTTAAATTAAAGTCAGACATAGAAAGATTAGCCAAGTATCAAGATACGCTTTATGCTCAAAACAGCTATGCTTTGCTAATTATCTTTCAGGCAATGGATGCGGCTGGCAAAGATAGTACCATTAAACATGTGATGTCTGGGATTAATCCCCAAGGCTGCCAAGTCTTTAGTTTCAAATCTCCTAGTCACGAAGAATTAGACCATGATTACCTGTGGCGCACAATGAAGGCTTTGCCAGAAAGGGGCAGAATTGGCATATTCAATCGCTCTTACTATGAAGAAGTGTTAATAGTGCGCGTTCATCCAGAAATTATCCAAAAACAGCAACTTCCTCATTTACCAAAAGGTAATAAAATCTGGCAACAGCGATTTGAGGAAATCAATAATTTTGAAAAATATTTAGTAGATAATGGCATTATTGTTTTGAAGTTTTTTCTTAATGTCTCAAAATCTGAACAGAAAAAAAGATTTTTAGCGAGAATTGATGCTCCAGAAAAAAATTGGAAGTTTTCGGCTAACGATGTTAAAGAAAGGGCTTTTTGGTCAGATTATATGGCTGCTTACGAAGAAGTTTTTCAACACACTAGCACCAAACATGCACCTTGGTATATTATTCCTGCCGATCGCAAATGGTTTATGCGTATGGTAGTGGCTGATATCATCTGTTCTAAATTAGAGTCTCTAAAGTTAAAATATCCTACTGTCAGCGAAGAAGATAAGCAGCAACTTTTGCAAGCAAAGTATGCCTTAGAGCAAGAAGAATAGCTCATCATTGTATCAATTTAATCAATCTATATAAACTTTTCTAAATCTGCTCTACCTAGAGGCTGATCACAACTTTATGCAAATATGTCATTCTGGGCAAAGTGTAGATATTCAGAATTTGTCTACGTGTGACTGAATTAAAAGCCAAATTAATTAGATATTTTTATGAATATAAATTAATCTCCTCTATTACATAGCTTCAGCTAGGTTTTATGCTGTAGTTCTTCACAACTTTCTCAAATTCTTTTGATAATTTTAAGATAAAGTCCAAGCATTGATTGCTTGGGAATTTAATTCCTTGATCATAAACTAAGGAACCAGGTATGGACACTGCTGTTAAATACGACATTGAACTAATTAAAGACGAAGCACATCAACTAGTTAAAAAGGGACTTATTAGTCGTCAGCGACCAATTTATGCTTTGTGCAAGTATATCCCTGAACGTGACTGGGCTATTTTTGAACTAGAGCTTGAAAAAAATGAATTTTTGCTCCGAGATAGAATTATCGATCTATTGAGTAGTGAAAATTGGGAAGAAGATGGCAGTTGATCATCCAAGTTATTAATCTTGGGAGTGATTTGGCGGAAATAAATAGGCGATCGCCGCCCAGCCAGAGATAGTTAGTAAACTCACTAAACAAGAAGCCAGTACAAGAGTAGTCATCTCAAAAATGAATTAAAACTCTAGTTTGAATATCTTCAAACTATCAATTGAGTATGACAGTAATGCGACTAGCTTGTGTCAATTATTTGTCCCCTGGAAATATTAAGCTAAAGGTAGACAAAAACGAAATGTACTGCCAATTCCTAATTCGCTTTCTACCTGAATTATTCCACCTTGTAATTCCACTAAATGCCGAGAAATAGTTAAACCAATCCCAGTTCCGCCCGAATGGCGATCGCGCGATTGATCGGCTCGCCAAAAGCGCTCAAATACATGAGGTAAATCCTGTGCCGCAATACCAATACCAGTATCAATCACAGCAATCCAAAGTTGAGATGCTTCCGGCCAAAGTTGCACAGTGATTGAGCCATTGGTAGTGTAACGAACTGCATTTCCTACCAAGTTGACTAACACTTGTTCCGTACGATCAACATCCGCTAATACCAGAGGTAATGGTGTGGGGCAATCTAAACGTAGCACTGGCCCATCTTCTAACAGTTGTTCGCTAAATCTTTCTACTAAAGACTCTAATAAAGGAAGTAGATTTATCGGCCGTATTTTAATTGGTAAATAACCAGCTTCGGCCTTAGAAAGTTCTTGCAAATCATTCACTAATCTTTCTAAGCGTCTAGTTTCTCTGGCTAAACGCCGATAAACTTCCGGTGAAGGTTCTATTTCACCGTCTGCTAATTGTTCCAAGTAACCGCGCACAACTGTCAGTGGTGTCCGCAGTTCGTGAGTCATATCACCAATTAATTCTCGTCGCCGTGCTTCTACACCCTCTAAACTGGCAGCCATACGATTAAAACTAGCACCTAAGCGATTCAGTTCGGGAATCTCCGACAGAGGTAATCGCGCGTCTAACTCACCAACGGCAAACTTTTGGGTAATTTGTTCCATTTCAGTTAACCGCTGCATAATTCGTTTAGACACCCAGTAGCTCAATCCTCCTGCTGCTGTCGTACCAACGATAACTGACCAAATCGTGCTGCGCCGCCAAGCTGTTTCAAAACCTTCCACTAGTTCAGTACGGACGTTAATTAAATCTAACCCCTGACTTTGTAGTCGCTCTAAGTGCAGCACAAAAAAACGGGGTGACGAGACTTTACTAATAGTCACAAAACTAGCTACCCCCACAATCATGACCACCAAGTGGGAGAAAAACAAACGTGATGCCAAAGGCAAGGATTTCGTCCAAGGCCAACTCATGTTCATCACGCTCACGTTACAGCAGAGTCTTCAAATTTATAGCCAACTCCCACAACAGTTTTAATAAATAAGGGATTAGCTGGGTCAGGCTCAATTTTTTTCCGCAACCGCGCTACATGGGTGTCAACAACTCGCTCGTCACCAAAAAAATCATCTCCCCAGAGTTTATCAATTAGCTGGGTACGGTTCCAAACTCGCCCAGGATTACTGACAAAGGTACTTAATAAGTTAAATTCCAAGTTTGTTAAATCTAAAGTTTCTGCTTCTTGAGAATTTAACTGGCGAGAAGCCGTGCGTTGTTCTACATCTACGATAAAGTTTTGTGTCCGCGTGACTTGATGTTGTCCGCCTTGGCGGAGACTACGCCGCAATAACGCCCGCACTCTAGCTACTAACTCTCTAGGGCTGAAAGGTTTAACCATGTAGTCATCAGCACCAGTAGATAAGCCAATGACGCGATCGATTTCTTCACCCTTGGCTGTCAACATCAAAATATAAGGGTCTTTTGTACCTGGTTTTTGCCGAATTCTGGCACAAACCTCTAATCCATCCAACCCAGGAATCATTAAATCTAGAATGATTAAATCAGGCGGTTGCTCCTGAAACATCCGCAAAGCGTTCACACCATCGCGGCCAACACGACAAGAAAATCCTTCTTTTTCTAAAGACAGTTGGATTAACTGAGCAATTTCAGATTCATCCTCAACAATTAAAATTTCCATCGCAATTCAAAATTTAGCGGAATACGCAGAGTTATTTCCTGGCTTGCAATTGTACTCTAAAAATTGGCGATGGATGATAAGTAATGGAATTTACAGTTGAGAATTAGACAGTGACCGATAGTTGTAACCCAAATGGGAATCTTTTTGAATTTCTTGTTTGATGCTATCGAGATCAAGAAAATAATCAGCTACATCAATTAAACTATCACTGGTCATCGGTCGCAAACTCACGACTTCAACTCGTCCACCTTTGCTAGTGACAGCTTCGACAGCATAGGCTAAAGCGCCATCGCCACTGACCAAAATAGCAGTATCATAATAAGGCGCTAAAGTGATCATATCGACAGCAATTTCTACATTCAAATTAGGTTTTTTTGTAGTGTCTGTCAGCTGTGCTTCTTTGGTAACTACTCGATAACCATTGCGCCGCATCCAAAACAAAAAGCCTTGTTGTTTTTCATTCGCCCGCGGGCGTGCTGGTGTTGGTCTTGTAACATCAACTATTGTGTAAAAGAAAGCCCGTAATAACCGCGAACCAGAGGTTAAACGGCAAAGTAATTTGAGATAGTCAATTTCAATGCCTAGTTGTAAAGCTGCATGAAATAGATTGACACCATCAATAAAAATTGCAACTCGCCCACGGTTTAATCCGTTGATTGTTGAACTGCTAGTTCTCGGTTCTCTATTGTGATAATGGTTGCTTTTTTCAGGATTCTTCAAGACAATTTTCCCTGATGAAGGTGATTCTTCTTCCAGAGGTTTATAGGCATTTCTGGGTTTGGTAAAATTAGTGAAAGTCATTGAATCCTCGGAAATTTTAAATTTGTGAAGACTGTTGAGAAATGACCAAGAAAGCATCTGTGCTAGTTTATTTACATAGCAGCAAATGGTGTGAAGCTATTTGTGATTAAGCTGTTATCTGTCTAAGTTACACATCGGCTTGCAGAGTTTGTATTGTGTCATTAGTCATTGATATTGATGAGAGCAAATTGACAAATGACTAATGCGTTTATACTTAGCAGCACTAGCTTAATACACAGGTATTGTGTTAATTTTGCAGATTCCAAAAATAAACGCTCCAGAGTTATGAACTCTGATCAGAGCGAGTTTTACGAGATATTCCCTTTGCCTACAAATATAAGGCTCTTTCTCTATTCCCTCTGCATCTCAACTTACCACAGGATGCTAACACTTGCTCAAAGGCAATTTGTTTTAAGGTGAATAGCGAAGAGCGATCGCATCTATATTTTATTGTACAACTGTATGGCAAAATCCTTCAATCAAAATAAGCTTTGTATATTGATATCAACATATATCAAGATGTCAAACTCAGCATTGACTATAAAAATCTGCCAGAAAAATTCTCAAGTCTATACTTAGGTTGATGGCAGGTATAATTATTTAAAATTAATAGTAATAACAATTACCGCAATATTTGAGAATATTTGCTATTTAAAGTTTATCTACTGACAAAATCAGTCAAATAAGCAGTTAGTAAAATTGTCATCCAGATAACTTATCAACTTAACCTTTAATTCTTCTTAAGATGGAGTGCATTGATTGAGTAATAGCGCTAAATTTATATCTAGACTAGTCCACAAAATGTCTTTGCTCATCTCCTCCAGTGGTTATTTAACACCGGAGGTTATTTTTTGTCGGACATCATTGATTGGTAATGAAAATCAATAAATGCGTTGAGTAAAATAAATTACTTTCTAGATAAAAAATTAAGATATGCTAAGTAAGTTTTTCATCTTTCCTAAGCTATATGTTATTCTGGCAATAATTTGTACCTAGAGCAAAATGTTAGAAAAACTCCGGTTGTTTTGGCATTAGTTTGTTTTAGGTAGCCTAATAAAGAAAATCAAATAATTTTCTCAAACTGAGGAAAGAAAGTTGGTTTTTCTGTTGAATTCACTTTGTTTATAACACGATCGCGCCAGTTTTATTCCGCTTTGACTGGCGTTTTTTCTAGGTTTAAAACAATGAAAATAGGTGAATTTGGATTTTTGATCTACAAAATTTCTAGAAGCGATCGCTCAATTACACCACTCACGAACTGATTACCCTGCAAATTCATGTGAATGCTGTCATGATATAAGGCTTGAGCATGGGCAGTTTCATTCAACAGTGGTAAAAAATCTATATAAGGAATTTGCTGGGTTTTGGTAAACTCATTCAACCGTTGACGCGCTGTAACTTCGTAATCAAGGGGGCCAGGTTTGCCGAGTTCTCGCAATAAAGGAGTCATGGCTAAGAGAAACTTGCTGTTGTGTTGGCGAACTAGGGCTTGAATTTGCTTAATTGCTTCCAGATTCACACCCACGCGATCGCCTGGTTCGGCTAGAAGTGCTTTTAGTTCGGGAATTGGCTGTTGCTTAGTGATATAACGCTGCCATACTTCGACTAATGCTAAAGGTGGTTTACTATCTGGATAGTTGCGATCGCGGCCTACTGGTAAAGCTGTAGGAGTATGAGCAAACAAATCGTCAGTATTAATTAATAAAACTACTACTTGCGCCTCAAAACTGCCAAATCGCTGTAAATAAGCGAGTTCGTTTCTTGGCCCCCAAGAATTAGCCGAAGCATTCAAAACTTCGACTTGGGGATATTTGTCAGCGATCGCTGATGTTAGCGAATTCATGATTAAGCTGGAGATGGTATTTTTTTGATCCGTCCACCAGCCACCATTGGCGATGGAGTCTCCTAACAACAGTACTCGCAAGGTTGAAGGTGCAGGAATTTTAGCGATGGGGCTGCTACGCATGGAAAATTCGTTAATTTCAATGCGATTACCAAAGCGACGAGTGCTTTGATTTGGCGCTAGTAAGTAACCAATCTGGGAGTCGCCAATATAAACAAGGGGATTACCAAAACCAAATAGCGATCGCAATCCCATCTCAATCACAATTAGTAGTCCGATTACTCCCAAAATCATGAATATTACTACTTTCACTTGTTCACCCTCACCGATAAATTATGCAAATTTACAAGTATAAAGTAATCAACTATACTATATTTCTTCAGTGTTTTCTTCTGAAAGCAGAGATTTATCAACTAGTATATTCACTGAAAAATCTCATTAAATAATGCCCAGTATGATTGCTGGTGAATAAGTAAACTCAGGGATATAAAGGAAAGCTAGGTTTCTTCCCTTTTCCCAGGACAGGGTTAGGGCAGAGTAAAAAATATTTCATCTATCAATCATGACTTTTAAAACATCTTCTTATATTACTTCTTGGTATAAAGTGAGATACTACTACTAACGGCATAAGTAAATTTAGGGATGTATTTGTTGCAAAGCTTAAACAAAATAACAGGAGAAACTTAACTTGTTTTGCTAACAGAAGGACTACAATCAAAACGGACAAATTAGGACTCTAACGAAGGAGGATTAAAGGCTATGTCCGACTTAAATAGAGGAATTATGAAATTTGAGGGTGCAGACTCTCCAAAATTAGTGACTATTTCGACTGTGTTGCTTTTGGGTTCGATTGCTGGCCTGATTATTTGGGCGCTGCAAGCGGCTTATGCCCTAAATTAAATCAGTGAATAGTGAACAGTGAACTTTTATCAAGGTTTCAATCGGGTATTTGAACCCGATTGAAACCTATCACGTCACTTTTTAGAAGTGAGGGACTTCAACCCAGATATAGCTGATCACTGATGACTGTTCACCGTTAAAAAACTTCAAAAAGATTTTAGACTTTGCGATTTGAGATTTTAGATGCAATATAAATCTAAAATCCAACATCAACAATGCTTGAACTTTGGGGTGCCTTAGTTATTTTAATTGCCTGCCCCTTATTAGGCGGCTTACCGCTAATAGCCTGGATTACCAACGGGTTAACAGGTAGGCGATTGTCACAAATAGGCACAAAAAACATCAGCGTCTCTGCTGCTTTTTATCATGGCGGCACTTGGGTAGGGCTTTTGGCGGTATTGTCAGAAGCCTTAAAAGGAATTGCCGCAGTTTTTCTGACTCGTGCTTTTTTCCCAGATGGATCACCTTGGGAAATAGTCGCCCTGATAGCCTTAGTCTTAGGTAGATTTTGGTTAGGCAAAGGGGCGGGAACCACTAATGCTGCTTGGGGATTTCTCATCCATGATCCCCTAGTGACGGTATTTGTCAGTTTTTTGGCAATCACGACATTTTTAGTATTTCGTGCCAAAAAACCAGTAAAGTACGGGGTGTTAGTTTTGTTTCCCTTACTTGTGACTATTGTGCATTCGGATGATTTATTTAGAATGCTGGCCGCGATCGCCTTAGCTGTATTATTAGGCTGGATTTATCGGCAAATGCCTGACGATTTAGATTTACCAGCCCAAGAAGCACAAACAGATACACAAGCAACATTAGAAAAGTTACAGGGCGATCGCCCAATTTGGACTTTAGATAATGAATTAGATGGGGCAATAGTTGGGCAGAAAGCTGCTACCCTCTCGCAAATTAAGCGTTGGGGTTATCCTGTGCCGAAAGGTTGGGTTGTTGTCCCAGGTGCTGATCCAGAAAAGTTAATCGCCATTCTTCAACCATCAGATTTATCGCCGTTAATCGTGCGTTCATCAGCCATTGGGGAAGATTCCGAACACGCTTCCGCCGCTGGACAGTATGAAACTGTAATTAGTGTCACCAGCAAACAGCAACTGCAAACAGCGATCGCCCAAGTGCGTGATTCTTACAATCATCCAACGGCTGTACAATATCGTAGCGATCGCGGTTTACCAGAAACAGCAATGACTGTACTGGTGCAACAGCAAGTGCAAAGCGTATATTCAGGCGTGGCTTTTACTCGCGATCCCATTACCCAACAAGGTGATGCGATCGTCATTGAGGCTTTACCCGGTAGCCCCATTCAAATTGTTTCTGGACAAGTCACACCAGAACCATATCGCGCCTTTGTCGTCGAGACAGATAATATTTCATCTATTCATATAGAAGGTACAGGACAAGTCCCCCAGTCCATCCTCAAACAAGTCGCTTACCTCGCCCACCGCATCGAAAAACGTTATCACGGTATACCCCAAGATATTGAGTGGAGTTATGACGGTCAAACTTTGTGGGTGTTACAGGCGAGGCCGATTACTACCCTGTTACCTATTTGGACACGCAAAATTGCCGCGGAAGTGATTCCCGGTGTGATTCATCCTTTAACGTGGTCAATTAATCGCCCATTAACTTGTGGCGTGTGGGGTGATATTTTCACAATTGTTTTAGGCGATCGCGCTTCTGGGTTAGATTTTACAGATACTGCTACACTGCATTACTCCAGAGCTTATTTTAATGCCTCCCTCTTAGGAGATATTTTTCTGCGGATGGGTTTACCGCCAGAAAGTTTAGAATTTCTCACCAGAGGCGCAAAAATGAGTACACCGCCGTTGCAGTCAACAGTGCAGAATCTCCCAGGATTAATGCAGTTGCTGAAACAAGAATTAAATTTAGACAAAGAATTTAAGCAAGACTACCGCCAATTATTTATTCCTGGGTTATCTCAATTAGCCCATGAATCAATTGAGGATATGGAGTCGGCAGAAATTTTAGCCAGAATTGACTTTAACTTAGAACTACTGCGACGTGGTACGTATTACAGCATTTTAGCGCCCTTGAGTGCAGCAATTAGACAATCAATTTTTCGGGTGAAAGATGGGCAGATTGATAACAGTGTGACACCAGAAGTCGCCGCCTTGCGATCGCTCAGTGCTTTAGCCGCCGACGCGAGACAAGTATTACCAGAGTTTGAACCAGACAAAGTATTTGAACAGTTAGAACAAACTCCCGAAGGCCAAAAAGTTCTGTACGAATTTAACGAACTGCTAGAAGATTACGGCTATTTAAGTGATGTGGGGACTAATATTGCTGTTCCTACCTGGAAAGAAGACCCCCGACCGATTCAGCAGTTATTCGTCCAGTTGATTCAAGGTAATCAACCGGAAACAGGCGATGTTGACCCAATTAATCGCGCCTTATCAGGTAAACGCAAGCGTGGCTTTGTCCAAGAACGTGTAGATATTAAAGGACGGGTAACAGAGGTTTATTCCCGGCTATTAGCCGAATTGCGCTGGCGATTTGTGGCGATTGAGAAAACTTGGCTAAAATCTGGGTTACTCAAAACAGCCGGAGATATTTTCTTTTTAGAAATAGCCGAAGTTAGACAACTAATTGCCGAAGTTGAGACACCGTTGCGAGAACGCTTACCAGAAATTATCGAATATAGGCGATCGCAATTTATTGAAGATAGCAAAATTCCCCAAGTCCCAATTTTAATTTACGGCAATACACCACCGCACCCCCTGGCACCTTCTCCCATATACTCTGACCAAGTATTACAGGGTATTCCCGCCAGCCACGGACAAGCGGTCGGTCGAGTCAAAGTTGTGCGGAACTTACAAGATCTGCCCTACATCGACCGCGATACCATTTTAGTTGTCCCCTACACCGATTCTGGCTGGGCTCCTTTGTTAGTTAGGGCTGGTGGACTAATTGCGGAAGCTGGCGGGAGATTATCTCATGGCGCAATTGTCGCTCGTGAATACGGTATTCCCGCTGTGATGGATGTCAGAGGTGCAACTTGGTTATTGCAAGATGGTCAACGAGTCCGCATTGATGGATCTAGGGGTATCGTAGAACTATCTAACGACTTAAGGCCACAATGATTACCACTTCCCTCAATAATTTGCCGGAAGAATGCGTTTCACACAACCCCGATATCAAAAAAAAGGTGATGTTACGCCTTGGCGAAATACCTCACCTCACTAACTTTTCTCAAGCCCGTTTTGCACCCGGACACACTGCACCAGCACACACTCATTTAGATATGTGTGAAGTATTTTTTGTCGAAGCTGGTTCTGGTGTCATTCGTGTTGACAACCAAGAATATCCTTTGCTTCCCGGAAAGTGTATTGCAATTGAACCTGGGGAAGTTCACGAAGTCATCAATAATGGCGAAACTGAACTTGTTCTCACCTACTTTGGTTTACTCGTGGAATCACAAGTGTAATTATTTGGGGATTTTCAATTTATTCCACTGATATATCTGGGGGTTCTCATACAAAGGAACTATGGGTTACAACAATCCGATACAATACTTAATATAAAATTTATCTATCTTATTAATTACCGAAACCTTACTTACTCAACAGGTATAGTATTTTATCTATGCAAGCAATTTAATATTTATTTAATAATAAGACTTATAAATGATCAACATTGACTAGGAAAGCTGTAAGCTATTTCTAACCGTATTAACGTTAGTGATAAATAAGACTTACGAAAGTTGCAAGTTTTTTCAATCAATTTTTTGAACTCTCTTCGGCTTAACAATTTTCTACGGGAGATTCGGTCTCAACGACTCTCCATGTAGAAAGGCACTATAAGTCTGCTGCTGCGTAAAGAAAATTTTGTTTTCTTTGCCTAATTTTTCATGCTTATAAAACATGAAATTTACCCAAAGTAGCTGACATTTTTATAAACCCAAATTTTGCATTTTTGTAACCAAAACCCCAGTATGGCATTGACTAATACTATCGATTTCAAGACTTCTCGGTTAAGAATTAAACGGCATTTAAGAATAAAAAAAGTGAGTGGCTGATGTTTAGTACTCGCTCCTGAGTGGATTGATTTTCTAGATGGAAACTTAGAGCGAGGTTTTTTCACCACTCTGGGATTTGTTCTGCCAAGTCTTTGAGGGATTTTTTGCCCCAAAATTTCCAGGATTGGTTTGGAGAAAAAAAGGGTAGACCGTAAGCCCTGTCTACAGGTTCTCGTGCAGCACCTGTGCTTTAGGTGTGAAGCGCATGACTCTTTTTTAAAGTTTATTTAGTTCATTTATTGCAATACTCCTCATCAGAGGAAGCACAAGGAGGTATTCGTGGATTTTGTGTCCCTGTTCGTGAAAGACTTCATTCTTCAATTGCAGTCCCCAACACTCGCTTTTTTGATTGGTGGGATGATCATTGCAGCTCTTGGTAGCGAACTGGTCATTCCAGAGGCAATTTGTACGATCATCGTCTTTATGCTGCTCACCAAAATCGGTCTGACTGGTGGAATTGCGATCCGCAATTCCAACCTGGCGGATATGGTCTTACCCATGATCTTTGCCATCATGGTAGGAATTCTTGTTGTTTTCATCGCGCGCTATACGTTAGCCAAGCTGCCAAAGGTCAAAGTCGTCGATGCGATCGCCACTGGGGGGTTGTTTGGAGCCGTGAGTGGTTCTACCATGGCCGCAGGCTTGACGGTACTGGAAGAACAAAAAATTCCATACGAGGCATGGGCTGGCGCACTCTATCCTTTTATGGATATCCCAGCGCTCGTAACTGCGATTGTGGTGGCTAACATTTATCTCAACAAGAGGAAGCATAAAGAAGCAGCCTACTCTACTGAGCAGCCTGTTGCGGCTGGTGATTATCCCGATCAAAAAGATTATCCCAGTAGCCGTCAGGAGTATCTCAGCCAGCAGAAGGGGGATGCGGATAATCGGGTCAAAATATGGCCAATCATCGAGGAAAGCCTCCGGGGTCCTGCCTTATCAGCAATGTTGTTGGGCCTCGCTCTGGGACTGTTTACCCAGCCGGAAAGTGTCTATAAAAGCTTCTACGATCCCGCCTTTCGCGGCTTGCTTTCGATCTTGATGCTGGTCATGGGGATGGAGGCTTGGTCAAGAATTGGCGAACTACGCAAGGTGGCGCAGTGGTACGTAGTGTATAGCGTGGTGGCACCGTTTGTGCATGGGTTAATTGCCTTCGGTCTCGGTCTGATTGCTCACTACACCATGAACTTCAGTATGGGCGGTGTCGTGATCCTGGCTGTCATCGCCTCCTCTAGTTCAGACATCTCAGGGCCGCCTACGTTGCGAGCCGGTATCCCGTCAGCCAATCCCTCTGCCTATATAGGTGCATCCACAGCCGTCGGTACGCCAATTGCGATCGGTTTGTGTATACCGTTCTTCATCGGGCTTGCCCAGGCGATCGGCGGCTAATCCCAGACGGATCGCGGTCTGTCAGCGCTCCCTTGACCGCGCAGACCCAATAGATAAATGTAAATAATGTAAAGAGGTAAGCAACATGGCCAAGCGTGCCAACAAGCTCGTCATCGTCACGGAAAAGGTTCTGCTGAAAAAGGTTGCCAAGATCATCGATGAATGTGGAGCGACTGGTTATACGGTGGTGGATACTGGCGGTAAAGGCAGTCGCAATGTGCGCTCTACGGGTAAACCCAACACTGCTGACACCGATTCAAATGTGAAGTTCGAGGTACTCACCGAAAATCGGGAGATGGCAGAGAAGATTGCAGATCAGGTCGCAATCAAGTTTTTCACCGATTATGCGGGCATTATCTATATCTGTGAAGCAGAGGTACTGTACGGAAGACATTTTTGTGGGCCAGACGGCTGTTGAGTCGAAACCACGCGCCATAAAAGGAACAAGCGAGCCTGCGAGTTTCTGTGGGTCAGACGGTTGTTGCATCAAGACGACGCAGACCCCAAAGCCGAGGTCATGACCTCGGCTTTTGAGTAACCATGTTTCCCGCAGGACGATGACCCTGGCGCATAAATCATCTCTCCCGCAGTTTTATGACTCCCTCAAACCCTTAACCTTCCTTAAAACTCATGATTTTGTCCAACATTTTGCCTCCTTTCAGTGGGGGGATAGCTCCGATGCCATTCCTGGCGACTGTTGTTGCTGAGGATTCACCCATTATTCTGTCCGGCGTATTGCTGACGCTGGTGGTGGTTTACTTGGCAAGCAAGTTCGGCGCAGAGGTCGCTAGGCGATTGGATTTTCCGCCCGTCCTGGGGGAATTGGTCGCCGGTGTGATTGTCGGCGTTTCGGCGCTGCACCTAGTGATCTTTCCTGAAGGGGGGCTGTCTGCCTCTGACTCGGTGATTATGACGGCGCTGCAAGGATTGAACCAATTGGCACCGGACGCGCTGACCCGGATCTTTGAGTCGCAAAGTGAAGTGATTTCGGTTCTGGCTGAAATCGGCGTAATTATTCTGCTGTTTGAAATTGGGCTGGAATCCGATCTGCGGCAACTGAAGGAAGTGGGAATTCAGGCCACGGTTGTCGCCTGTGTCGGAGTCGCGGCACCTTTTGCGGCGGGAACGGCAGGGTTAATGATGCTCTTTCATGTAGCAGCAATTCCAGCGATTTTTGCAGGGGCGGCGTTGACGGCAACGAGTATCGGCATTACCTCTAAGGTGTTGTCAGAGTTAGGTCAACTCAAATCCAAAGAAGGGCAAATCATTGTTGGCGCGGCGGTGATTGATGATGTTCTCGGCATTATTGTCTTGGCGGTGGTTGCCAGTTTAGCCAAAACTGGTGAGATTGATGTCGCCAATGTCATTTACTTGATTGTCAGTGCTACGGCATTTTTGATTGGCTCAATTTTGTTGGGTGGTGTCTTTAACAAAAGTTTTGTGGCGATCGTGGATCGGCTCAAAACCCGTGGAAATATTGTGATTCCGGCATTCATCTTCGCTTTCTTTATGGCATTTTTAGGCAACGCCATTCATCTCGAAGCGATTTTAGGTGCCTTTGCAGCAGGTTTGGTACTTGATGAAACCGATGAGCGGAACGAGTTAGATGAATTAATCAAACCGATCGCCGATTTACTGGTACCCATCTTCTTTGTGACGGTGGGAGCGCGTGCCGACCTCAGTGTTTTGAACCCGGCGGTACCGGAGAATCGGGCGGGACTATTGATTGCTGTCTTTTTGGTACTGGTGGCAATTGTGGGCAAACTAGTAACCGGCTGGGCAGTGTTTGGAATACCCGGAATCAATCGTGTGGCGATCGGGGTTGGGATGATCCCTCGAGGTGAGGTGGGTCTAGTGTTTGCTGGAATTGGCTCGGCGAGCGGTATTTTGGATAAGCCGCTGGAGGTGTCGATTATTATTATGGTGATCTTGACAACTTTTCTGGCTCCACCTTTTTTGCGGGTTGCCTTTGGTTCATCCACTCAGCCCATCCCAGAACCTACTACTTCTGTAGAAGCAGCGAGTGAGTAACGATTTTGCAACGTTACATCTTCTCACTAAACGGATGATTGCGGTACGAGGTTGGGTCAATGCCGATGACCTCGCACTTATTTAAATCTAAATAGCTGTTGTGACCTGCAATGATAAATCCGCTTTTATTGCGCTTTGCATTTAAACAATCACCAGAACAAAAAGAGCCTTTAGAAGAAGCCAATTTACTCAGCTAATTCATTTTCTAAAAATAGCTATAAACAGAAAAGGTAAAATTTGTCTATCTTACCTTTTTTGTTTTTATAGTTCCTAGTGTTCCTAGTATCTAACATTAGTGTATGAGCATAATTGAAAGAAATTATTCTTCTCTGACATGCCAATGAGGATTAGTCAGGCTTGTGAGAATATGGTCTTGCCACTTGCCATTAATTAATAAATAATCTCTAGCATATCCTTCGACGACAAATCCCAGGCGCTTTAGGACATTACCGCTGCGTTGGTTGTGTGGCATATAATTTGCCATAATCCGATGAAAATTTAAGTCATCAAATACATATTGAATTGCTGCTTTGAGTGCTTCTGTCATGTAGCCTTTGCCTTGCTCATTTTCTGCTAGGCCATAACCTACATAACAAAAATGGGCGGCTCCCCGAATAAAATTATTAAAATTAATAGTTCCGACGATGAGTTGAGGATTTTTTTTAGAAAAAATAAATAACTTTAAAGATTGGTCATGAATGAATTCTAAAAATGTATTTTCTAGTTGATATTGCCAATACACTTCTGTAAAAAAATCATCCACCCATTGAGGGTAAAATGGAGTCAGATAAGCTTTGTTTTCCCGAAAATATCTTAATATTTGGGGAATATCCTCTTTGATGGCAATGCGTAATAATAGGCGATCGCTAGTAATAATTGGCAATTCCGAATTCATACAAATTTGACTAAATTAACAACTGACGGCTACAGTATTTAGACTTATTGACTTTTTTTATTCCATCTGTTCACTGCTGTAACTTCTGCTCGAAAACAGTAAAACTGTTATAACAAGATTTATCAAAATTAGCATTTTCTAAATTTGTACAGCAGTAATCTGCTTCAACACGGTTTTTAGTTGGCCAGTTGGTTTAATTAATATATATGTACTACAAAACAGCGATCGCACCGTACCAGTTAAAAAAATTCTGGAAATGAGGCGATCGCATTTTGATTATGTTCAAGGCTTTAATAGCTGAGAGTGAGTTGCCCCTTGAGGGAATCAAGGAAATCTAGAAGTTCTGTCTCCGAGAGATGATACCGCGATCGCTATATAGAATTCCCTCGTCAGCAGGTTAATTAACAACCTTGCACCAAAAACAGATCCAAATATCACAAGCCACGTTTCTCAAGAGAGTTCTTGAGAAACGTGGCTTGCGATGACAAAAGATTGAAAACAATCTTCAGGCTAAATTTTCGGGTTCTACACCTAAAGCCATTAATTGTTCTGCGAGTAGCTGCATTTTGTGTTCTGTTTGGATGCGTAGTTGTCGCTCAAAATATAATTGTTCTTCTATTTCTTGAACACGTTCTTCTGGGGTAGGCAACCTTTGTCCTTGCTCGTTATACCAGTACAACCATTCCCGTGCAATACCTTGATAAAGTCCTATTTCTCGGCCAATTCCTAAATTAATCTCTGGTAGCCAAATGGGATTTCCTGACATGAGGATATATTCCCCATCTATTAATTGATATACCTCAAGAGGAGTTTTTTTCTTTCGCAAGGGTTTGTAAATAACGTAGTATAAAACTCCTAATTCTTTGGCGTAAAATTCTTTTTTGGTACTGTATTCGCCATGACTGAGTTGAGAAACAACCTCTAGGGCTAAGACTGGGGGCTGTTTTTCTTCCCACATCACATAACTCAGGCGTAAGTCACCATCAATAAAGCGCTTCACTCCGACACTGAGAAATCCATCAGGAGCGATCGCGGCTTTTTTCGGGTCGTAATAAATTCCCATATTAACGCCAAAAAACCAATCCCAGCGTTCTGACCATACAAACGCCAGTGTCGCTTTCAGCAAACTGGGAATTAAATCTTGTAGTTCATTATCCACAGGTATATCCTCTGAGTCTGGTAGCTCTTCGGAAGACGGCAAACAGTGTAACGGGTTGTAGTTTAACATGACTGGTCTGAGTAGATGCTATTTCTAGAAAGATTTTAGAAAATAATGTAATTTTGATATGTGTAGATATCGCAAAGTTTTAATCATGTAAATTAATACTGCGGTTTTAATTAAAATCTAACATGAAGTGCCAAAAATAATTAATGAACCGTAAAAGACTGATAGACGCATCAGTCGCTTCCCGCAGGGTAGAACACACAGAGAATAACAAGTAAATTTATCACAAAATATCTCTTATCTGAATCAGATTATATGTAATAAGTAAGTGAATTATTTGTGTATTTGCGTGAGATTTAAAATTTTTTACATAATAATTTTCAATAGTTAATGCCTTAGCCTGCATAAAAAAGGCGAGTATAAAACCCGCCTGCAAAAATATAAATCGAACTTTACCATCTTTGGCTAATTACCAATTTTTGGCGCATTCAATGAAAGCTTAGGTGCTGCTTCTTTTTCCTGCGCCAAAGTTGGTACAGAATCCCGCAATCTTGCGGTCAATTGTACGGTTGTAGCGTCGTAAATTTGAGTCAGCAATTTTGGATAGAAACCAATCCCAATAATTGGCACTAGCAAACAAGCAATGATAAAGACTTCACGGGGTTCAGCATCGATAAGTTTCTGGTGAGAAACTAATTCCTCATTTTCTTTGCCGTAGAAAATTTCCCGCAACATCGATAGCAAATAAATTGGCGTTAAAATCACACCAACTGCCATCAAGAACACTACGATAACTTTAAAGGTAGAGCTATAAGCATCGCTAGTGGCAAAGCCCACAAATACCATCAATTCTGCTACGAAACCACTCATTCCTGGTAATGCTAAAGAAGCCATTGAACAGGTAGTAAACATAGCGAAAATTTTCTGCATTCGCTTACCAACACCACCCATTTCATCTAGCATGAGGGTGTGTGTGCGATCGTAAGTTGCACCGACCAGAAAGAATAAACTTGCCCCAATTAAGCCGTGAGACACCATTTGTAAAACTGCCCCACTCAATCCCAAATCTGTGAAGGAGGCGAGACCGATGAGGACAAAGCCCATGTGAGATATTGAGGAATAAGCAATTTTTCGCTTGAGGTTGCGCTGGGCAAAGGATGTCAGGGCGGCGTAGATAATGTTAACCACCCCCAAAACCACTAACACCGGTGCAAAATAAGCGTGGGCATCAGGAAGCATTTGGGCATTCATCCGAATTAAGGCGTAACCGCCCATTTTCAAGAGAATACCTGCTAATAACATGTGTACTGGGGCTGTAGCTTCACCGTGGGCATCAGGTAGCCATGTGTGCAAGGGAATAATGGGTAACTTGACAGCGTAGGCAATCAGGAAGCCAGCATACAGCGCCAGTTGGAAATTTAGGGCGAAATCTTTTAAAGCGAGCGATCGCATATCAAATGTTATCGTATCGCCGTAAAATCCCATTGTCAGGGCAGACAGCAAAATAAACAGCGAACCACCAGCTGTGTACAAAATAAACTTTGTGGCTGCATATTGCCGCTTCTTACCTCCCCAAATCGACAGTAGGAAGTATATCGGTACTAGTTCCAGTTCCCACACCAGGAAAAATAACAGCATATCCTGTACGGCGAAGACGGCAATTTGACCGCCATACATCGCCAAAATCAAAAAGTAAAATAGCCTGGGTTTGAGGGTTACAGGCCATGCTGCCAAAATTGCCAGGGTAGTAATGAATCCAGTCAAAAGAATTAGGGGCATAGATAAGCCATCTGCCCCTACTGACCACTTCAAATCTAGTTGTGGTACCCAGGCATAACTTTCAAACAGCTGCAAATCTGGATTGGAGAAGTCATACCCGGTATAAAAGGCGTAGACAATCAATGCAAAGTCTAGTAACCCAATAATCAGGGAATACCAGCGCACAGTTTTACCATCTTTATCAGGGATGATCGGAATCAGGAGTGATGCCGCAATCGGAAATAGGATAATCGTCGTCAGCCACGGGAAATTAGCTGTATTCATCACAATTTATCTGCAATCAAAATCATGTTTTTCAAGGAAGCCCTAGCTATTAAGTAGCAGCTTTTTGGGGATTTGGCATTCCTTGTTAGGTTGATTTAATTAAGTGGGCAATTGCCATTTTTTCGCTTGGCAGTATCTTTTAATTTTCGGGGCTACTGAATCTCCGTTATCATACTTGCCGTTAAGTCACATCTTGCACCAAGCCCCGACGAATGGAATTTGCGGCTAAACAAACGAAGTCCGCCTGCGCGGACTAATGGAAAACCAAGCCTTTTGAGCCTGCAAAGGCAGGCTTTGGTCGTGTAGCCGCGATTTTAATCGTCAGGCTAGAATTATAGCGATGCGATCGCATCGCTATAATTCAGTTGCAAAAATTACATAATGTTTGGTAGTTGTCAAAAAAGCGATTTGGTGCGAAAAAAGCATTACAGGAGAGATAAGCACATGATCAGAGGACAAATTGGCAGTCAAATTCGTTATGTCAATAACGCAGATGGAGAAACAACAGATGTACTCGTCCCGATAGAACTTTGGCAACAATTGATGAGTTGCATCAATTCTGATAACGTTAGTGGTTTAGCTGAGATTGATGAACAAGAGCCAAAAGCGCAAATATTAGCTGACTTGCAAGAATCCTTACGACAAGCAGCATCAGGACAAACTTTCCCAGTTTCAGAACTTTGGGACGATATCACAGCCTAGATTTATGGCAGAAGTTCGCTTTACCGATCCCTTCAAAAGTAAATTTATGATCGCTCTCATCACTACAATAGGCGATCGCACCACAAGATTAAGGATTAATTTTTAATAGAGGAAGGGCGATTACCCGCGATCGCTTATCATTTATTTACTGTGTAACCCTCCTCCAAAGTAATCACTTCATGCCTTTCTCCGATTTCACCAACCCTTATCAAAATCCAGCTGACATACCACAGAATTATCGCCAGCATATAAATCTACTGAAGTTATTTAAAGCTGATGGTTCTTATGTGCGTCCAGCAGAAGACCCTGTGACGATGTGGGCGCTTCAGATTTTAGTAGAAGAGTACGGTGTTCCACTAGAGGCAATGGAACTAGAACTAAATTCAGATTTTGCCGAGGGAACTTATCAAGGTGGGCGACGCTATCAAGGACGGGCAGACCTTGTAGTTTACGATGACCGTTATGCTGATTCTGTAGGTAATTTGGATGTAGCCTTCATTATGGTGGAGGCTATGGAACCAAGTAAAAAAGTTGGCGGGACTGAAGGCGAAGGTTGGGTTGATCATCTTAACCGACTCAATGCTTACATGAGTGCTTCACCATCTGCCCGTTATGCGATTTTAACCAGTGGTAAACATACAGTAATTTATCGTCGTGACCTTGACTACCCACGCAAGTTAGAACCTATTGGCGATTTACCTAAATATGAAAGCGCCCGTGAAGCCGCACAGCACAGCCCTTATACTGTAATCCTTAATCCCAGTGAACCAGATGGGATTCAAACTGGACTAACGCCACTAACTCGTGATAAATTTCGGGAGGTTTTGGGAGACACACGATCTGGTTGTCACTCTATTCTGAGAGATAACGAGGGTTTGCAGCCACAAGAAGCCGTTGATGCAATGGTTAAATTCTTGTTTGCTAAGTGGTATGACGAACAGGCAACAATTGACTTGGTAAAGCAAACAGGAGAATCACGGGCTTATGTATTTAGTGTTAGTAATGAAACTGACCCAGAACGTTTATTAGTTCAAGTTAGAGACTCTTTTGAAAAAGCCAAGCAGTGGGAACGGGACACACTAGCGAGAAAATTTGGTGATGATTTGGGTGTGCGTTTGGCATTTAATGAAGCTGATGTGTTGCAATTCAAGCCACACACGACAATGGAAATCGTCAAGCGTTTACAGCCTTGGAGTTTGCGAAAATCTTCAGCAGATGTCAAAGGTGGAGTATTTGAGGATTTTTTAAGCAAGACTTTTCGGGATGATTTGGGGCAATATTTCACACCTACACCAGTAATTAATTTAATGGTAGGGATTTTGCAACCTACAGTAAATGATTATGTTGGCGATCCTGCTTGCGGTTCAGCGCGGATTTTGACGCACGTTTTGGATTATGTGCGTAAGCAGGAGTATGCAAAAGCAATAGCAAATAATGGTGGTAGTGCTGAAGGGATTAATCCTGAAGAACCAACCCAAGAGTTTATCAAGTTTCGAGATAATCATTTATTTGGTGCTGAATATTCTCGAAATGTGATGCACGTAGCGCGAGTTAATACTTTAATGAATGGCGCACAATATGCCGATTTAAAGGTAATGGATTCGCTGGAGCGATTGGGTAGCATTACAGGAGGAATTACAGAGGGGCTTCCAGAACGTCCAGGTTTTTATCTGGGAGGGTTGACGATGATTTTAACTAATCCTCCCTTTGGTTCTAAATTGACAAATGAAAATGTTTTGAAGGACTTTGCTGGACGAGATGGAGTGACAAAAAAAAAGGGCAAGGTTGTTAAAAGTATTCCTCAAGAAGTTGCTTTTTTAAATCGTTGTTTGGAATATCTTGCACCAAATGGAAAGTTAGCAATTGTTTTGCCTGATGGGTTATTAGCGAATAGTTCAACGCAAGATGTACGCGACTGGATTTTACGCTGGGCTAGATTGAAAGCAGTGCTGAGTTTACCACAAGAAACATTTGCACCTTATGGTGCTGGTGTTAAATCTAGTATCTTAGTTTTAGAAAAACGAGCTATTGCTCTTGCTATTGGAGAACAAATTGAAATTAATCAGATAGTTGTAGAGGAAGAAGACTATAAAGTTTATATGGCAAGAATTGATGATATTGGTTATGACGCTTCTGGGCGTTCAAAAGTAAAAGAAGAAGAGGCTTCATTTTGCTCTGAAATACAATCAACTATAAAGACCTTCCATGAAAAATTAGGATGGTGTATTTAATAAATGGAAGATACTATCATTGCAATTAGCCGATTAAGAAATAAAAAAAAATGGGCTTATTCATTTCATTCTGAATCATCTCTTCAAACTGAAGAATACTTAAAAAATACTAGTTTTGAAATTCAGAAACTAGGAAAATTAGTTGCAGAAATTACTGATGGTTTACATTCTACTCGTCATTATGTAGATGATGGCATAATAGTGTTAGCAGTTAGGAATATAACTGAATTTGGTTTAGATTTATCTAATAAAAAAATGATAAATCAAGCAGAACATGAGCATTTTAAACGCTCACAAGTACAGCCAGGAGATTTGTTAGTTACTATCACAGGAAGGTTAGGAACTGCATTAGTATATACATCTGAAAAGCCTGCAAATCTTAGCGCCCATGTTGCCCGTGTAAAAGTTCATGCTAATAAAGTCAATCCTTACTATTTAGCAGCATACCTAAATTCAAATTTTGGAAAACAGTTACTTAATGAACATTCGATCGGAAGTCTATATCCACATATTAACGTTAATGGACTTCAAAATGTGCAAATTATTCTTCCTCGGAGACATATTCAAGATCGCATTGCCCAAATAATGCAGGATGCTTACATAGTAAATAAGAAAAAACTAGCAGAAATAGAAGCTTTGCTCAATAACTTTGATGAGTTTGTAATGAAGGAGATGGGTTTGTCTTCTATTATATTTAAAGATGAAAAAGACTTTACTGTAAATATTAAACAAATGAGAGGTGGTAGATTTGACCTAGACTTATATAATACTAAGTATATAAATCTTATTTCATCTCTCAGAAAAGAATTTAATTTAAATCTAAAAAAACTAGTATCCATTACTGAACCAATTACAAGCGGGACAACTCCATTAAACTCACAGTATCTAGAAACAGGAATCCCCTTCTTACGAGTGCAAAATATTAGTAATGAGGGAATTTTAAATTGGGAGAACTGCTTATTTGTTTCTGAAGAATTTGCTCAAACTATCCATCGTTCTAATATTAAAGATGGGGATATATTACTTGTTATTGTTGGTGCAACTATTGGGAAATGCGCTGTTGTTATGGGTGTTAATTCCATAACGGTAATTAATCAAGCTCTTGCACGCATTAGAGTTAAAAAAGATATTCCTATAAATCCTAATTACCTCCAAGCTTTTTTAAGCTGCCCAGCAGGACAAATCCAAATCTCTGCCTTAAAAAGACCTGTGGCTCAAGGTAATTTAAGTCTTACAGAAACAGGACAAATACTTATTCCTATTATTCCTGATGAAGTTCAAAATGCCATAACCAAGGAAATGGAGCATCGTCGATTCCTTATCAAGAAATTACGCAAAGAAGCAAAGCAAATTATTATAGAAGCAAAAGCCTGTGTAGAACGGATGATATTAGGAGAAGAAGAGGTGACATGAAGGAGGGGAACAAATATCAGCCACTCCTTGAGTTTTTGCGTGGCAGTGATCAAAATGAAATAACTCTATCATTTGCTGAAATTGAGACTTTAATAAATGATGTTTTGCCTGAATCAGCAAGAAATAAACAGGCATGGTGGAGTAACCGCAAACAAGGCTCATCACAAGCTTACGCTTGGATGAAAGCTGGATATCGTGTTGAGGAAGTGGATTTTGATCAGCAACAAGTGATGTTCCGTAAACCTCCTGATAAATATCAAGTTCAGCTTCAGGGTGATACTTTACTGTGGAATGCTGAGTTAATCAAAGCACTGCGGCAACACATGGATTTAACACAAGCGGAGTTTGCACAAAGGCTAGGTGTGCGACAAGCAACAGTGAGCCAATGGGAAAAAAGTGTATATGAGCCGACTTTAGCCACATCTAGGTATCTGACCTTAATTGCAAAACAAGCTGGATTCAAAATTTAAACTAAATCTATTTACATAATAATACTTTACCGCATATATTGTTTTTTAGTCAAACATTTTATTCGGTAGAGCATGAATATTGAAAACACCGAACCCAAAGCCCTCTTCCTCTCCCCCGACGGCAACGTATACCCAGACAACCTAATTTGCTCCGGCATCATCCCCGCAGAACTCGACGGCAAACCCTGCCCCCATTCCCAAGCAGGGCGCTTTCCTGGAGTCAGACCCCTCAATCCTGGAGACTCAAACTACACCATCGACAAAGGAAAACCAGGCGACCTCTGCCCAATCTGCGCCAAACAACAACTTGCACACCTTGGACACTGGCAAGGTCACAGAAATCAAATATTCCCTGAAGAACTTCTATCATTACGCTTGTTCAAGTGCCGGATGTGGCTATGGCTAGTTGTCCCAGGACTGCACGATCGCAACGCAACCCAGCTTTTACCGCAAAAGCTATGAGATGAGAGTGTTTAGAAGCGATGAAAACACACTCAAACTTACAGCAACCCCGCAACAAAAATACAAATCTTGTCAGAAGCCAGCAAATAAGTTTCCAAGGCTTCCTGCTGGCTCTTGGCTCCCTAACAAAAGGAGACATTCACCATGATAAAACCAGTTATTGTCCAAAATCATCCTTGGGTAATAGTAAAAACTGTAGTGATTACCCAATCTCACACCGTCGCCCGTTTTGCTAACCGCCAAGATGCAGACGACCATTTAAGATTTTTGCGTCGAACTATTCCCAACGGAGGTTTTGAGATTATGTTTGAACCACCAGATGATGTAAGAGAAGAAAAAAGGAGTCTAAATTAGGCTCCTAAAAAATTTGGGGTAAAAGGGCAGTTAGAAACCGCGTCTACACAGGCAAAACCCACCTCCGTGGGTTTCAAAAATTCAATTTTTCCTTAGTCCGCGAAGGCGGACTTTGTTTGTGTAGCCGCGAATTCTATTCGCCCTGGCTCTAATTTGACTACACAAATCAGGTCACACCAAAAACGATCACTAAGCCTAAAACTGCACCAAACACAATCAAGGCATAGAATTGAACGCGACCGTTTTCTAAATATTTCAACCCTTCGCCGCTGACTAGGGTGAAAAAGCCTGTCAAGTTGACAGCACCATCAACAACGCGGAAGTCAACCTCCATGACTTGTCTAGCTAGGCGACGCAAGCCAAGGACGAAGACGCGATGGTAAATGTCATCAAAGTACCACTTGTTGAGGGATAGTTCGTACAGAGGTTTGATTTTAGCAGCGATCGCAGCGGGGTCAATTTTCCCGCGCAAGTACATCAAGGAAGCTAAGGTAATCCCAATCAAGGAAATCCCCACTGAAGCCCCCGCCATAATATAAAATTCCGTCGGGTCGAACTCGGCGGCTTTTTCTAGAACTTCGGTGAGAGTTTCGTTGGGTGAGTAAATAAATTCCTCAAAGTAATTGGCAAAGGGAGTCCCCACCAAACCAATCAAAATCGAAGGCACGGCCAGCACTACTAATGGTAATGTCATTGTCCACGGTGATTCATGGGGAGAATCGCTGTGATGACCATGAGAATCATGATGGTCTCCTGTGGCAGCTAACTCACCGTGTTTCATTGCCCCAGGTCCAAAATTCGGGGCTGGTTCGGCGGTTTGTAATTCGAGAATGATTGTCGATGCTTTTTTCAGCTTGTCTTTGATTTTCTCGTCATTTCCCCGGAATTTGCCTTCAAATGTCATGAAATACATTCTGAACATATAGAAAGCAGTAATACCAGCCGTTAGCCAGCCAATAATCCACAGAAATGGGTTGGCCTCAAATGCCTTACCGAGAATTTCATCTTTTGACCAAAAACCAGCAAAAGGAGGCATCCCGGAAATGGCCAAGCAACCAATCAAGAAGGTTGTAGCTGTGACGGGCATATATTTCCGCAGTTTACCCATCAGCCGCATATCCTGGGCTAAAGCAGGGTCATGACCGACGACTCCTTCCATCCCATGAATCACAGAACCAGAACCTAAAAACAGCATCGCCTTGAAATAAGCGTGAGTCATCAGGTGGAACAAGCCAGCACTGTAAGCGCCTACTCCCATCGCCATCACCATGTAACCCAATTGGGAAATGGTGGAGTATGCCAAGCCTTTTTTGATGTCGTTCTGCGTAATCGCAATTGTCGCCCCTAAAAACGCTGTAAATGCCCCAGTAAAGGCAATGACGTTCATGGCGGCGGGTACGTGTTCAAAAACAGGGTACATCCGGGCAACGAGGAATACACCTGCTGCCACCATTGTGGCGGCGTGGATTAAGGCAGAAATGGGTGTCGGGCCTTCCATCGCGTCTGGTAGCCAGACATGGAGGGGGAATTGTGCCGATTTTGCCACTGGGCCTAAGAAAACCAAAATTGCAAACAGAACTGCGAGAAAATTGCTAATTGTACCTGATTGCACTAGTTGAGCGAGGCGATCGCCCATGATATGAAAGTCGAAACTGCCGGTTGCCCAAAACAGTCCCAAAATACCGAGTAATAGACCAAAGTCACCGACTCGGTTGGTGACAAATGCTTTTTGACAGGCATCTGCCGCTGACTTGCGATCGTACCAAAAGCCGACCAGCAAGTAGGAACACATCCCCACCAGTTCCCAGAAGATATAAATTTGCACTAAGTTGGGGCTGATCACCAGACCCAACATTGAGGAGCCGAATAAGCTCAGATAAGCGTAAAACCTTACATATCCTGGATCATGTGCCATGTAGCCATCGGTGTAGACCATGACTAGAAAGGCTACGGTTGTCACAATTACCAGCATGAGGGCAGTTAGATGGTCAATAGTGTAGCCCATGCTCAGGTGAAAATTCCCGGCTGCGGCCCATTCCAAGGTACGAAGATAAGTCGGATGTCCTTGAATTTGACTCCAGAGCAAGGCAAACGACAAACCCATCGCTGCTCCCATCAAGGAGATAATCAACACAGCGTTGAGTTGTCTTAGGCTGTTAGTCACCTGATTTATCGAAATTAATCCCAAACCGACCAGCATTGCCCCTAACAGAGGGAATACTGGAATCAGCCAGGCATATTCATAGATTGCTTCCATCACTGACGCGTAATTTTAGAATTCTTGACTAGCTTAGGACAGTTTTGCGGCGGCTGTCCTCCGCAGGCAACTGTCCAGGTTGGAACTGTTAATAATTGTGACACACACCCCTGATGATAAAATACCCCACTCAAGTGTGATTGGGTGGGGTAATTAAGCATGGTTTTAGATTTAGTCAAAAGTCCATAGTCAACAGTGCATAGTTAACAATAAAAATTATTAACCATTGACTATTGACTCATATTATGCAGTACGACATTCTAAATCTGCTGTTTGGGGATGGTTGTATGTTTTAGAACGTTTGGTGTAGGTGAGCTTGATTTCTTCTAACGCCAGACGTAAATCGTCTCTACCACGAAAACCTTCTAGGCGATGTCGGATAATTCCGTTTTCTACTAAAAGTAAAGTGGGTAGTGACTTGAGACGATAAGTATTAGATAGTTGGAAGTTTTCATCAGCATTAACCCCCACCAATTTAATTTGCTCTCCGCATTGAGATTTAAATTGCAACAATAAAGGGTGAATAATGCGGCATAAGCCGCACCAAGGTGCTTCAAAATTCACTAAAACAGGTACTGGAGATTCTAAAACTTCTTGAGTAAATGTCTGCTCACTAACCGACAACACCATGATGCCTCGAAAATTATAGGGTTTTAATATCAAACTAGCTATCAGCAGGGAGAATTGCCAACCCAGTCAGTACCCATCTATGAATCAGCATTCAGGATTAAGATGATTCAAAAATTTCTTCTGCTTTGATTTTAACTCTGATAAAAAAGCCAGCGCGATTGTCACATTGGCATTTTGATTTTTTAACTCCTGATTGCTGCTGCGATAGAGGGCGTTGAAAATGCTGTGCCATTAAATTCTCAACCAAAGTATTTGATCAGCGACTTACCACTACATGAAGATCAAACTGGCTAAGTTTACCCCCACTGACAACTAGTTGATTTGATTCTATATTGATTTGGGAGCAATTGATAAGTGGAAATTTTCATTCACTCAGATTTTTTGTTGATGGCAGGGATCAGCAAAAATCACCATCCTATCTTACTAGTTCCTACTATCAATAGTGGATGTGACCACCAAAGCAGACCGACAAAAATTACTACCCCTAAATAAGCCGGACGAATAAATTCCTGCCATAAGATAGATTGACGACCATCAATAATTGCCTTAAAAGGCATGATAGAAGTTCTTTGCTTCACAAGTTCAAAAGCTTCGCCGTAACGTTGGGATAAACGGCGATCGCCATGCCAAACTCCAAATAAGTGATGTAATACTAATCCCAGAGATGTTACCAGAGTAAAACTAGTCCCTAGCCACAGACTATGGGCAATACACCAAATAACTTGTCCTACCATCTGGGGATGACGGGTAATGCGGATAATGCCCGTTTCGTACAGATGGACTTGGGGCTTTTGAATAGCCGCAATTTCTAGTAGATTGAAGGTGGCAGGATACAAAAACAAAAACGAAATTGCTGACAACACCCAAACTACAGCCTTTACCCCTGGTAATCCCTGTACCTGCCAAATTTGCCAGCCATCATAGCGGTGATTAAAAAAGTAAATAATTAAGATGACAGCCAACGGTAAACTAACTAATGCAAATAAAATGCGATAAAGCCTTGCTCCTATATGCTTCTCAGCCAATGGACGTAGAGCAGCCCCGCCACTGTGGGCGATCGCAAAAGCAAATTGTAACCCCAACATGACAAAATGACTGGGAGTAAACCAAGGATCGGGCATCGTAGACATGGGTGAAGTTATTTAAACAAAAGTTAATACAGTACAACCAATAACACAAAGTATTCAACAGGGGATTTGAGCAAAGATGCAATATTAGCGTCTTTTTTAAGTCAAGTCTTCAATTTTTAAGATGCAATAAATCATCTCTCACTTTTTCGTGATGAAATCGGATTTATTGCCAAAGTTGCTCCTTTCAAAGTTTGTGGGTTGAGCCTTATGTCTGACCTTCCTTTCACTTTAGATCAGTTACGTATCCTAAAAGCGATCGCTGTAGAAGGGAGCTTCAAGCGTGCTGCTGATAGCCTGTATGTCTCCCAACCTGCCGTTAGTTTGCAAGTGCAGAATCTGGAACGGCAACTGGATGTTCCCTTATTTGACCGTGGTGGCCGTCGCGCACAATTAACCGAAGCAGGGCATCTACTTTTAAGTTACGGCGAAAAAATCCTCAGTTTGTGTCAAGAAACTTGTCGCGCCATTGAGGATCTACAAAATCTTCAAGGTGGCACATTAATTGTTGGTGCTTCTCAAACCACTGGGACTTATTTATTGCCCAGAATGATTGGGATGTTTCGCCAAAAATATCCAGATGTTGCAGTGCAATTGCACGTCCACTCGACTCGCCGGACTGCTTGGAGTGTCGCCAATGGACAAGTTGATTTAGCAATTATCGGAGGGGAAATTCCTGGTGAATTAGCAGAATCTTTGGAAATTATTTCTTATGCAGAAGATGAACTGGCACTGATTCTGCCAGTCTTTCATCCCTTTGCCAAACTTGAAACAATTCAAAAAGACGACCTATATAAATTACAATTCATCGCTTTAGATTCACAATCAACTATTCGCAAGGTCATCGATCAAGTACTAGCACGCTGCGAGATTGATACCAGACGTTTTAAGATAGAAATGGAACTAAACTCCATAGAAGCAATCAAAAATGCCGTGCAATCAGGCTTAGGCGCTGCCTTCGTTTCGACATCAGCGATCGCCAAAGAATTACAAATGGGTGTGCTTCACTGCTCCCCAATAGAAGGCGTGATTGTGAAACGCACACTCTGGCTGATTGTTAATCCAAATCGGTATAGATCCAAAGCAGCAGAGGCATTTAGTCAAGAAATTTTGCCACAGTTTGCTACTCCAGGATGGAACCAAGACCTGGTAAAATTATCGCAAAAAAAGCTAGTAGTTAATACATTAGATGTAGCAACGCCCAGTTCTTCTGACGAAGGCTGATACCTGTCAATAGTCAATAGTCACTAGTTAAGGGCTACAGGCTATTGGCTACTAACTGTGGACTATTGACTCAAAACTAACATGGAAGCTTACTGCACCCGTCCACGCTGCCCCCGCCCGAAAAACTATTTTGCCGACCTAGATGAAGCAACAACCTTAAAAACAGCGCAGCAAAAATACTGCGCTACCTGTGGGATGCCACTCATCCTCGATGGTAGATACATATCTACCAAATTGCTGGGTCGGGGAGGATTTGCTTCTGCCTTCCTCGCACGCGATCGCCGCATTCCTGGAATCCGTGCTTGTGTAGTCAAACAGTTCCAACCAGCAGAAAATATCAGTGCCAATCAACTGCGAATCGCTCAACAACTATTTGAAAGAGAAGCAGATGTCTTAGCCGAAATCGGCAGAGAACACGAACAAATACCGGAACTATACGCTTTTTTTCAAACTACTGTTCCTGGCTTTAATCAGCCAAATCACGAAGAACAGTTTTTTTACCTAGTACAAGAATATATTGATGGACTAAATCTTGAGGAAGAACTAACGCAAAAGGGTAAATTTTCTGAAGCAGAAATTTTATACATGCTGCAAGAAATCCTGAAGGTACTCAAGTTTGTCCATGATAAAAGTATTATTCATCGAGATATTAAGCCTTCCAATATCATGCGCCGCCAGGATGGGAAATTATTTCTCTTAGATTTTGGCGCAGTTAAGCAAGTCACAAATGTCGTAACAGGTACGATTGCATCATCTACGGGAATTTATTCAGCCGGATTTGCACCCCCAGAACAGATGACAGGGAATCAAGTATTTCCCTGTACAGATTTATATGCTTTGGCTGTTACCGCTGTCACCTTGCTCACAGGTGAACCAGCTACACAGTTATTCGACCCATTGATTAACCAGTGGACATGGCGATCGCACGTGAATATTAACCCCCGCCTAGCTGATGTTTTAGATAAAATGCTTTTGCCTGCGGTCAGTCAACGCTTTCAATCAGCGGAGGAAGTGCTAAAAGAACTTTTTCCCCAGCTAATACCCCCAACTACTCTTGGAAACACACCACCCCAACGCCACGGAATAAAGCCGCCTGCCATTTTTTCCACTAGGGATTTATTATCAGGGGCAGCTGTGAGCGGCTTTGAAAGTGCATTAATTGCGATCGCCTTATATAGTCTGATACCCACACCAATCATCGTTTTAACCATCACAATGGTGATTTTAAGTGTGAGCATTTTTGCTCACACTCGACGCTCGATTAAAACCACACATTTATTGATTGTTGCGGTAATTACTTTTGCGATCGTTCTTTTCGTTCCTGCCTTGCAAGCAGGAATGGATATTCAACAAATAGTAATTTTAGGAATTACTGGCAGTTTAGTAGCTATTGCCGTCACCACACTATTTCAGCTTATATACAAGTTATTATCTATGATGTTTTAGCTAAAACTAAGTATGGTTCATTTCTCCCTCAGTGAGTAATTTCAGGAATCAAATTGAGGTACTGTGTAGCATATTTCGTACCAACAGCATCGCAACTAGGAAATTAGAGTTTAACTAAACTTTAACCTAGAGTCACCCATAAAATGAGAAATTACTTTCAGGGTAAGAAAACCAAACAACCAACTATGACGCAACAACATAGAACTAATGAAACTAAAGTTTTGGTTCTAACACTAGCAATCACCTTGGGACTAGTGGGTGGTTTTTTGTGGTGGTTTTCTCACAGCTATGGCATAAAAGCTGGTTATCTTAATAGAACCAGGGTAGACACTCCAACAACGGATACCTTCTCTCAAGTACCTGATGTTCCTACAGGATTATTTAGTTATGGAGGTAGTACTACTTGGGCTCCCATTCGCCAGCAAGTAGATTCGGCAGTGGCGATTGTCTGGCCTAGATTTCAACTACGCTATACTGAGCCGATAGAAGCTGCACCCGGTTCTAGTACAGGAATTAAAATGCTGCTAGGTAATCAGTTAGCATTTTCTCAGTCTTCCCGCGCCTTGAAACCAGAAGAAAACGAACAGGCGAAACAATTGGGATTTACAATCAAAGCAGTTCCAGTTGCAATTGATGGACTGGCGATCGCAGTTAACCACAATCTCAGCATTCCTGGGTTAACCCTTGCTCAACTTAAAGATATCTACACCGGAAAACTCACTAATTGGCAACAGTTAGGTGGGCCGAATTTACCCATAACACCCTATTCTCGTCGCCTAGATGCAGGCGGAACTGTCGATTTTTTTGATGAGAATGTGTTAGCCGGAGAAAAATTTGGTAGTAATGTAAAATTTGTCCACAGCACAACTCCAGCCTTGGAAGAAGTAGCGAAAAACCCTGGTGGAATATATTACGCCTCTGCACCAGAAGTAATCGGACAATGTAGCATCAAACCCTTATCATTGGGTCGAAAATCTGATAAACTCGTTAAACCTTATAAGGAACCCTATATTCCACCAGAAAAATGCCCAAAACAGCGTAATCAACTTAATAAAGAAGCATTTCAAACTGGTGAATATCCCATCACCAGACGTTTATTTGTCATTGTTAAACAAAATGGACAAAGTGATCAGCAAGCTGGAGACGCTTATGCCAATTTGTTGCTCACAGATCAAGGCCAAGAATTAATTGCTAAAGCTGGATTTGTCAGACTTCGCTAATCAAAATCAGCAATTTATAGGAGTAGAAGCACAAATTAGGTCTATGTTGATTATTCAAAGTCTTAGGGCAGATACACAGGAACGTCGGCAGTGGGTTGGGCAGCTTTGCCGATTTGAGGCGACTGGAGTGAGAGGTTTGGAGAGAGGTCTCAAAAATAAGTCGTACATCGCGTAAACTTATGTTCAGCACTTTGCTATGTAGAGTCAAAATTGACAATTGGAGCCTATAGTTAGGCTCCAATAATTCTGTGAATCAACTGTATTTCCACTACACCGCTGATAACAACAAGATAGACAATTGCACTGAAAAAGTCTTGGGTAATCAATACTTTCGACTCTAATTTTGAGTTTTTTTCAAGACCACCCAAATTTAGGTAAAGTTAGCTGATCTTTCTTACTGGAATTTACTACGCTCTTGCCTTAAACAAGCATCATCTTTATTGTTCAATTTAGTTCCTGCTGTCGAGAGGCAAACAAGATAATTAATACGTTCTCTACCAAGAACTATTATTTTTGCCTTGTGAATATCTTGTACAAGAGACAAACTTCACACAGAAGCTTTTTTATCTAGAATGACCCGATTACGCACAATCTGTTTGTGGTGGTCAAACAGATTGGTCAAACACAAGAGTAAGTAGGTGTTGCTGCGCCAACTTACTGATGACTGATCGGGTTCAAATTCTAATAGATGCTGTGACAGGAACTCTAAAAACGTCTTAGCTGGCTCTATTAATTGATTCTGCTGGCAAGCAAATTAGATTATCTCCTTGAGTGAGGATTAAACCTCTTTGACGCAATTTGCCCATTAAGCGGGTAACAGTTACACGAGTAGAGCCAATCGCGCTACCAATTTGGGCATGAGTTAGAGGGAAAGGCAAACAATAGCCTCTAATCACATCGGGATCAGTCTCACTCATTGCTGGTTCGCCATATTCCTCAATTAACAATGTGAGGAATCCTAAGAGTCGGTCAATTGTGCGTCGTTGCCCTAAAGCACTCAGCCACAACAATTTACGTTGATGCTGATACCTAAAGGCATCCATAACTTCGCGCCGGAAGTGAGGCCAATTATCTAAATCATGCCAGTACATCCATAACACCGCAGTTTGGTCAACGTGTGCGTATGCCTGGAGGGTGAATGGTGACTGAGCGACAATTTCAAATGGTTGTCCTGCTCCGACAAAACCCAAGAAGGCTTCTTCTGGAGTTCTGTTAATGCGTCGAGATGTTAGCTGACTGGCAGTAGCACTAACTTGAGCAGTACCTACCATACGGATCGCACCTCTTTGCACCAAATACAGCAATCCAGGTCTAGCTGGAATGCGCTCATCTTTGCTAAAGGTGCGGCAACGATAGTGTTCTTGAGCCCAATCAAGAATACGTTGCCAAGTCAAAAAAGGGCGTGATGCCTCAGAAAAGGAGGATGGAGATTGCATAGGTAACAAAGAGCGTTCGGCTGAAGACAAAGACGTTATAAAACAAGGTGCAAGGAGTGTCTTTGTGTTGGCGGGTAGGCTTAACGCCTAACAGCGCCAGCCATCCAAAGAGTAGAAAGCAATTTTGCCCCTACTCTTTTGTTATACTTCTTACTGTACAATGATGGTAGTAAAGTTTACTTACTATTCATAGAATATTTATTAAATTTTATGCTCTTCTCATTTTTCTTTATATAGATAAAACTTATATCTAAAGAAAGATGACAAGCCACTATTAGAGAAATAATCAAAAGATATTCTTATGGTATTTAGTGCATAGTCGGTCAATAATAAGCAATTACCCATCAGTTAAACAGCTACTACATGCTTTGTTATTTAATACACTAAGTGAAACTACACAAGTGGAAAAAAAGCAGTTCATAGAATTTAAAAAAAATCATCTATATAAAGATAGAGATAATAGCAAAATCTTGTATATCTCAGGAGTAGCACAGCAGTTATCAAAATCTCATAATTCCACCGCTATGGATATAGCCGATAGTATCAGAGCTAAATTATCGGCGACCAGTGGCGACGTTTGTCAGGTCAAAATTGTTCCACCTGGTTGGATTTATTTAGAATTAACTCCTCCTTTTTTGGCAACTTGGTTACAACACTTGGTAATGGGATGCCTGGAACAAGACGGAAAGATGGGAAAAGAAGAAATAAACTCACAATTTAAAGACCACAACCCGGCAAATATTTTTGCTGTTCAATACTCTCATGCACGCTGTTGTTCATTAATATTGCTAGGTCATCAAGAGGGATTAATCCAACTGAGGGAACCTTTACCATATAATCATCCTGCATTTGGGCAGTTATTACCTCAACAGCCAATACCTTGGTTGAATCATGACAAGCAACTTTGCCTCAATCTCTCAACGGAGAAAGATTTACTTGCTCAGTTAGTACAAGTAGTGGACGACCTGGTATGTGCGAGTACTAGTGATGCAATTAACTGGCAAAAAGCAGCTTTGAAGTTGAGTCAAGCGCTAGAAAACTTCTGGTGCCAGTGCCGCATTTGGGGTGATGTAAAAATTTATTCACCGGAACTAGCTCAAGCTAGGCTGGGTTTGGTGATAATTACTCAACGTTTGCTGAGATTTTTGCTAGTAGAAAAACTAGGAGTTACTGCTCCGTGGGAACTGTGAACTTTTATCGTTGCCTAGAACTCATAAATTCAAAGGAGTTATACCAATTCACCAAAATTTTGATATACATACAAAAACTGGCATGACTTAATAATTTATTGAAGTTATAAAGTTGAATTTTCCAGAAACAGCTACACAATTTTGTTAGGAATAAGCGTGCTATTCAATCCGTAGTGTTTCTGACAAGAAATATAACAATTTTTATTATGGCTATTGACGCATAAAAGTAGTTCGACTATACTTTCAGTTGTGTGAGGAGCGAACCAGCAAGAACACCGAGACGAAACACGGCCAGTCGTCGGTGTTCTTTCTGATTTCATGATGTATAAAGGTTGAAATAGCAATCTTTAAGAGAGTAAAAATTTTTTGATCGCGATCGCGGCTCCATCTTTTTCTACACTAGGAGCTATCCACTGAGCGATCGCTTGTACTTCTTTGGGTGCATCTCCCATCGCTACACCAATACCAGCATATTCCAACATTTCTACATCATTAAAGTTATCACCAATAGCCATCACATTATTTCTTTGTAAACCCAGAAGTTCTTCGGCAAAATAACGTACAGCAGCGCCTTTATTAACAGCAGGATTTGTGGCTTCAAAAAAGGTAGCAACAGAAGTTGTCAGGTAAAGTTCTGCGGGTGTGTATTGACGGCGCAAATTTCCCAATAACCGATCAATCGCTTCTGTGTCATCGCACAAAGCTAAAATTTTTGTTGGTTCATGTTCAATTAAAATTTGGCGTAAATCACCCACAGCAATTGGGTTAATTCCTGAGCGTTGTGCATAAATTTTAGTTTCTCTGGTTAACTCCCGCACATAAAGCTCATCATTAATGTAAAAGTGGATAGAAAGAAGCGATCGCCACTGGGGTTGTTCAAAATAGTCTAGTAATTGGTGTGCTATTTCTCTAACCACAGGCAAATGACGATGTATTTTCTGGTTTGTGGGGTCTTGAATCCAGGCTCCCTGATAAGCTGCTAACGGTAGGTTAGAGCCAATTTCTTGATGAAAGCGCAAGGCGGAACGATACATACGTCCAGTCGCAATTGCTACATTAATTCCTTTGGCTTGTACGGCAGCGATCGCTTGCTTGACAGATTTGCTTAAGGAATTAGATTTTCCGGCGATCGTACCATCTATATCTAAAACTAGTAACTTAATCTCTTGTGTAGGTAGAGCTTGATTTTCAGGCGATGCCATATACATAAATTTTTAACCTGTGAACTCCCAGTATGAGGTTAACAGGCATTGGCACAATCTGATTCAGTCAAAATAATTAACCAGAAATACATCGAAAATTATTTATCGTCTTTGTCTCTTTTGTTCATACAGTATGTTTTCGGTAAAGGAGGTTAAAAACATGAAAAACACACAATAACTTATCAAGAAAAATAAAAAACCTAGACGAAAAGTCTAGGTTTTCCACAGTTAAATAAAAGATGATTCTGACAGTAATAATCGACATGAGAAAGGTCTAACAGATGCACAGATATGTTATTAATGCAATGTGCTTTCTGGTGATTAATTGATATTAGTCAATTGAAACAGGTGAGAAAACTCACCTGTTTCTACCGATTAGTTAGACGCTTTGAGCCAGCTTTTTCTGCGTTGTGACATTAAACCAATTCCTGCTACTAAACCAAGACCAATTGCCGCAGAAGGTTCGGGTACAGCTTTGGGGTCGTAGTTATAAGTAACATTAACATTTGCACTGGCTAATGTAGTAACATAAGAGGCAAGATTACCAGGGCCAGAAATACTTGAATTAGCTGTTGCTAAGAAGGTGAAGTCTGTGGTTCCTTGACCTAGGAAATATTGCAAGAAACTGCTATCAGCGAATGTTTTTGTTTCTGTAATACCAGCACTTAATCCAGCAACTGTTCTACCAGAAGTACCACCGTAATCCAATACTCCATCTCTCCTAGCTACGGTGTAAGAATAAGACTGTTCTGGATTTAACTCAAATCGATCTACACCTTCTGGTAGTTGCAAATTCAGTGTACCTGCAAGATTTACTAGGACAGTAGCAGCATTATTGCTTCTGTTTTCAAAGCCTGCATCTCCTTTCAAATTGCCAATAAACTCTATGGTTACACTTTTGAGAGTACCTAGTGCTGAGTTAAACTTTTGAACGCTGATTGTATCCTTGATGTCTGTTATGTAGTAACCATCAGCTGATGCTGCTTCATCTGTAGGTTTGTATTGGTATTGAGTAGAGTAAGAGAGTGAAGCTGCATTTGCTGCGCCTGCGGTGGCTACGATACCTGCTAATGTGGTAGCTGCTGCTAGAGTTTGGAATAGTTTTGTTGTCATGGGAAATTGGGAAATTATCTTCTCAAACTGGATAAACGCAAGATTGCTACACTATTTCTAACTCTTAGTTTCTAGTTCTCGGCTTGCTAAAACTACCGAAATTTATGTGAAGCTTTGATTATGAAAAAACCTGCATAAATCTCCCTTTGAGAACCACAGATAAAGTTTTGTTAAGGTTGACAAATTAGATGGAGATATTGGTTGCGCCTCAATGGACTATCAAAAACCATCAGAAGTTTTGCCCAATCATAACTATTTCAACTCAGCAAATGTTCAGATATCAGCTGAATTTCCTATACATCAAGTTATTTATCGAGGATATATGCACTATTGGTATAATGAGCATGAAAGCTAGTGTGAATCGTTAAAATTTTAAATTTCTGTGGGTGTAATTCGCACTATCTATGATTAAAAAGGCAGAGGTCGATTAATAATCGCCACAATAGTAGATAAAGGTACTTCAGAAAAATACTGTCGCTGAAATTGTTCTTCGCTGACTGCGGCTAAAAATTGAGTGACGGCTGCATCCGCTAGGTTGGCGGAAATTGTTTGGGGATTTTGGCTGATTTGTAAAGAACGGTCTTGTCTTGTGACAATAAATCCGCAATATTTTAAAGCTTTGATTCCTAAAAGCAAGCTTGAATTACCTATACCTAATTTTTCTAGTAGTTGTGTGCGGTTAACTAGCTGCTGTGTACGACTCAGATATTTGGCAATACCAACCAAGGTAAACCAAATTTCTTGGGGTGGTTGGAGGTGAAGTTTAGACCAAGCAAGGGCTAATTGTTGACTATTATAAAGAGAGCGTTGCCACCAAGCACGTAATTCATCCCAGCTAGTGGGGCATTGTTCAAGGATGAGTGGAGAGTGGGGAGTGGGAAGTACTGAGTAATCTTGATTTCGCCAGTCTAGGATTTGTGTTGATTGTTGTTGATTCAATTCTGAGTTAGCACTGGGACGGACGGCGATTAATCTGATTTCATAGCGTTTTTTGAAACTGTTGTAATCTAGTTCAACTATGCAATCAGCTTTGCCTATAGGTAATTCATCCTTATAATGTCCCCACCACACACCAGGAAAAAAATTTTTAGTAGAGTCATCCCGAATATCAAAATCTGTTTTAATGTACTGTACTTTTTTTCCTTGCCAGTCTTGCTGATTGCGATGCCAAGCGTTTTCAAACCAGCAGTTTTGGATGAGTAGTTTTGGGGCTGGGTTTCCCATACCGCAAGGTTCTAACAGTTTCAGTTCTAAAAATAATTCTTTGCCCAAATCAGCTACGGTCACTGTTAAATCTGCTTGAACCGTAGGTATCAATTCTGTACTACCCGAAGATTGCCGCAACTGCTGATTGATTGCTTGGGTAAATAAAGGAATATTTTCTACTGGTAGACTCAAGCCTGCGGCGTAGGGATGTCCACCAAAGCGATGTAATAAATGTGCTTGGTCTTTGACTAGTTGATATAAATCGACAGAATTGATGGAACGGGCTGAACCTCTTGCTAGGGGAATGGAATTGTCTAAACTCTCTTCTGTGCTTAACAAAATTGTGGGACGGCCTGTTTCTTGGGCTACTTGTCCGGCGACTAAGCCTAACACGCCTGCTGGCCATTGGGGATCTTCGAGGACGATGACGCTGGTGGTTGATAAATCTAATTGGGAGAGTTTTTGGACTACTTGGGCTTGTACATCTTTTTGTAATGATTTGCGGCGAGTGTTGGCAAGTTCTGTAACTTCAGCCAATTGATTGCAGTGTTTAGCATCGCGGCTGGTCAATAATTCTACGCAAAAACTCGCATCGCCTTGAATGCGGCTAACTGCGTTGATGCGTGGCCCTAAACCAAAGGAAATATCTGTGGGGCGATCGCCACTTTTTTGGCACAATTCTAATAATCGCCCTACACCTGGTCGTCTTCGTGCGGTTGGAAGTTGTTTAAAGTCTGCTTGTAAACGTTGAATTCCCAATTGTGCTAAATATCGACAATCTCCCTTGAGTTGCACCAAATCGGCAATTAACCCTACTGCGACTAAATCTAATAAATTTTCCAGTGCATCTTGTGGGACATTTGGCAGAGTTTGATAAAGAGCTTCTATTAACTTGTAAGCTACTGCTACCCCAGAAAGATTAAATAAAGGATGAACGCTGGGTAAATAACGGGGATTAATAATTGCTGTAACTGGTGGACGTTCCGCAGGTAAGGTGTGATGGTCTGTAACAATAACATCTATATCTAACTGTTTAGCATAGATAATTTCATCAATATTTGTGCTACCAGTATCACAAGTAACTATTAATTTAAAATTTTGTTTTGCTAAATTATCAATTCCTGAATTATTCAGTCCGTGGGACTCTCTTAGGCGATTGGGAATGTAATAAGTTAACTGACTATGTTGCTGAAAAAATTGCCCTAAACCATCCCATAACACAGCAGTAGAAGTGATACCATCAGCATCAAAATCTCCCCAAATAGCAACTTTTTCACCAAGACTACGCGCTTGCTGTAATCTGGCTATTGCTAGGTGCATTTCTGCTCCAAATTCAAAGGGACTAGCAGGTTGATAAGTTTGATAGTTAACAAAAGCTGCTAGTTGTTGAATATTTTTGATATCTCTTTGCCATAATAATTGTGCAGCATATAGTCCACTAGATGAAGGTGTATACTGTTTGACTGCTGCAATAAACCACTCTGGTGGTTGTTCAGTTGGGGCTAAAAGCCACTGTGTTTGGTCATTTGTCATTTGTCAATAAGATTGAACCGTTAAAGAGAGACTTCTTGAATACTTTCAATATTTGGTAATGGGTATGTCTTTGTTGTTTCAGTTGATCGGTTACGTTGACAACGAATAGCAAACTGACAGTAATTGCAAGTTTTACTACTTTCAATTACTTGTGGGAATAGCTGACCTTTTTGATAAAGTTTTAGGAAATTAGAGAGATAATTTAACAGTTGATTGAGGTCTTTTTCTGTTTGCTGATGTTGCTTATTATTATAGGTAAATTTGATATTCTGTGGTCTGCCTTGAGACTGAACAAACCAGTAAGTCATAGAAATATTTTCTGGCAAATATTCGCTAGTCTCAGCTAATACGTACAGATAAAGACGTGTTTGCCAGTTTTGTTCTAGTTTGTGTTGATCTGGGGGTTTTGGATAAGTTTTCCAATCTAAAATTTGTGCTTGTTGATTATCTGCAATTAATAAATCATAAATAACAGTTAGTAAATAATCTTGAAGTTGTAGGGTACGGTAATGTTCACTGTCACGAAAGGTTTGATTATCTCTTAGAGGTGTGACAATTTCTGGGGCAGCATTGGTAAAAGCAGACATCCAACTTTGCAGTTGCGGATCTGCTTGCAATAAACTATCAATTGGTAAACCCATTTCTTGCTGCTGCATTAACAAGTGAAAACGGCTACCTAAAGTTTGTCTCTCTTCATGTTCAGGATCTGAAGGAGAATTGAGTTGTTCTAAATAAGTATGCTGGAACTGACGGGGACAACGTTCTAATAAATTGAGTTGTCCTTGCGATAGTCGTAATAAATTAGGAGAATTTGATAGCATTATTCTATTGTAGATTTAGCAGCGATCGCTTAGAGTAATCAGGTCTGATTTGTAATAATTTTTATTTTGAGTATCATTGTGTTCATCTCAAATAAACTATAAGTAATTAATGAGATTATTCGTTATAGTCAAGTTTTCGTTGAAAATCTTCAAAATGCTCTGTAAAAATAAATCTTGAATATATATGTTTTGGGCTAACTGGACAATAAATGCCAGGCTGTAATTGATGTTTTGTGATTAACTTTTTATCTTCATAACCAATTATGATTAATTCCGAACCGCATACTGCACATAAAATCCAACATCCATTTGTATAAATATCAAGAGCTTTCTGTAAGTTGTCACACTCACTATCATAAATAAAATTTTCTCTATTCATTACTATCTAAAACTTTAACTTAAAACTTCAGTCAACAAATCGCGGTGTATTAAGGCACGATCGACTAAAGATTGAATTTGTGCTGATAAAAGTGGCTCACCATTTGCATAATGTTCCAGCCAAGTTTTACAAATTATATTTGCATCATCTGGTAAATTATCTAAATCCCATCCAGGTATCGCTAAATCTTCCATTAAACGATTGACTTTGGGATCATAACTCAAGGCAAAACAGCGACAACCTTCAGCAGCAGCCATAATTAAACTGTGCAATCGCATTCCAATTGCCATTTCAACACCACGATATACACCTTTTAAAAGTTGTGGATCTTCCAGACATAATATTTGACTAACATCTGCAAGATGAGGTTGAATTGCTTGGGCAATGGCTAAATCTTCACTTCTTTGAAATGGCAGCAGTAAAATAAATGCTTGGGTAGCTGTTTGAAAATCAACTAATGCCTTCGTGAGTTTAGCTAGATGTTTTGCTGTCAATTGAGGATGCGATCGCAATGTTACCGCAACTCTCGGTGCAGGTAAATCTGCTAATCCTGTTACTGGTTTACCTTGTAACGCCCAAACGGGATCAGGTGCGATGATATGGGGAATTTGCCAATCTGATAATAAAGCCGCACTGGCGCGATCGCGTACACTAATTTTGGTGCAGCCAGCAAAGTTGCGTTTTGCTAACCAACGGGTTTGGGGACGCACTAACGGGCCAATACCTTGGGCCCAAGCAATGGTTTTCAAATTCATTGTTTGCGCTAATGTCATCAATCCCCCATAATACAGAGGGCTAATAGTACTGGTGACATCTTGAATTAAACTCCCACCACCCCAAATAAAAGCATCACAAGAACGTAAAGCTTGCAGTATAGGTAGCATAGCCATCCGGTTGTGAGTTTCTACATTGTAGCGATCGCGCGTTTCTTCTGGATTACCAGAAAGCACCACAGGCGTTACATGAGATGGCAACATTTGTAGAAGCGTCGCCAGTAAAGCTTCATCACCACCATTACCTTTGCCGTAATAACCAGATAATAACGCCCGCATAGTTCCCATCTTTAGATTGTGGATTTTAGATTATCAACTTTTTCTCAGTAGTTGATAGAAAGTCAGCCATCTTGTCGACAAAAGATGAATTTCCTTGTGGGAAGATGAACTGAAGGAAGAATCAGAGGACGATTTACTCTTGACTTTTGACCTTTGACTTTTGACTTTTGACTTTCCTATGCACGCCCTATCAATTCCCACTTGGATTATTCATATTTCTAGCGTTATTGAGTGGATTGCCGCGATTTGGTTAATCTGGATTTACGGCGAACTCACTGGTAATCGTCGTTGGTGGGGATTGTCCCTAGCTATGTTACCAGCTTTGGTTAGTGCTATGTGTGCTTGTACCTGGCATTATTTTGACAATGCAGAATCTTTAGAATGGCTGGTAACGCTACAAGCTACCATGACCTTAGTTGGTAATTTTACCCTGTGGGCAGCTGCGGTGTGGATTTGGCGTTCCACCAAGTCTGTCAAAAATCCCACTGATACTATTGCCGTTCCATCTATTAAATCAGAACCATGATCTCGAAGGAAACCCTATTTGCCCTTTCTCTATTTCCCTATTTGGGTTTCTTGTGGTTTATTAGCCGTAGTCAGGAAATGCCACGTTTAGCACTATATGGATTTTACGGCACACTTGTATTTGTGGGCGTGACCATCCCGGTAGGTATATACGCCAAGGTACATTATGGAGAAACTTTAGCAAATGTAGATTGGCTACACGGTGGTGCTGAAGTATTTTTAACCCTAGCTAACATCTTACTTGTAATTGGTTTTCGCCAAGCTGTGAAGGAATTAAAAGACAGAAGGCAGGAGGCAGAAGGCAGAAGGCAGGAGTAGATATTATGGTTTCGACCTTTGAACTTGGAACTTCAACCTCAGAACCCGAAACTTCACACCTCATACTTCATACTTTTTTCCCTACTCCCTATTTTTTAAAAGGAAACTTCAATGGACGTAATTCCAGCAATCGATTTACTTGAAGGTCGTTGTGTGCGACTTTATCAAGGAGACTATGAAAAATCGCAGGTTTTTAGTGAAAATCCGGTTGATGTTGCGAAACAATGGGTAGATCAAGGTGCAACTCGCTTGCACTTAGTTGATTTAGATGGAGCCAAAGCAGGTAAAGTAGTAAACTTGAAAGCGATAGCTTCAATTGCTCAAGCAATATCAGTACCGATTGAAGTTGGTGGCGGATTGCGCGATCGCGTTAGTGTGGAACAATTGTTTAACTTGGGTGTACAATGGGCAATTCTGGGAACTGTCGCTGTTGAACAACCCCAGTTAGTGCAGGAACTCTGCCAAGAATTTCCCCAACAGATTATTATCGGCATTGATGCGCGTAATGGTAAAGTAGCAACTCGTGGCTGGTTAGAAACCTCGGAAGTTTTAGCTACCCAACTAGCTGTGCGAATGCAAGAATTAGGTGCAGCAGCTATTATCTACACCGATATTCACCGCGATGGAACTCTCAGTGGCCCCAACATCGAAGCATTACGCGAACTTACCAATGCTATTTCTATTCCGGTAATTGCTTCTGGTGGTGTGAGTTCTGTGACTGATTTGTTGAGTTTGTTAGCCTTAGAACCGCAAGGTGTCACAGGTGCAATTGTGGGACGAGCTTTGTATACTGGTGATATTTTACTAAAAGAAGCATTACGAGCGATCGGGCCAGGACGCATTCAGGACATACCCCCAAATCTGGACTTTTCCTCCTTCGCCTAAAAATAGCTTGATGCAAAATTGCGGCTAGACAAACTCAGGTTATGTCTGTTTAGCCGTAGGTAATTTCCGGAACAGCTATTTACACTGTTGTAGTTCAAGTAGTAAAGATTCTACCAACAGTAAGAGTATTCTTATGACTCGTCAAAAACCACTTAATAATGGTAAACCAAGGAAAACAGAACCTGGCGCTATTCGGTCTATTGGAAAAATTGACAGAATAAATCAACAGAAATCGAACAAACTTGATAAACCAGAATAATTTAGGATAAAACTAACCTAAATAACTATAGTAATTACAGGTATTAAAACTTTTAATTTTTAAAATATTGGGTTTCTTCTCGACTTAGAGACGTAATTATAATCACGTCTCTTTTTTATTTTTATATGTAAAATTTTTAACTAATTTCTGGATTCAGCAATATCCTTGTTGTAGGTAAACTTATCATTAATTTCCGTAGTCTTATGTCTAATCAAAAATCGAACACTAACCCACAACCCAATAAAAAATCGAATGAAGCTATTCCTCCCCGTAAAAAACCCCTGAACAACGGTAAGCCCAATAAAACCGATCCCTAATTATCACTAAAAACTCATCATCAATTATGTCTAAAAAGTAGAGGCGTAATGAGTAATTACGCCTCTAAACTGTTTTAGTTGTATCCTAACTATTTATTTTTTACCTGGCTTTTTGCCTGTTCTAAAGCTATCTCCTTAATGGCTTGGTAAGAATTTACATTTGCAGTTCCTTCAATAGCCTTAACAGCCAAATCTTGAACTTGTTTCAAAGCTGAGTCTAACTGATTAGAAAGATTTTGGATGCGTGTTTCTTGATTATTAATAGTTTGTTCTAGAGATTGTAATCTCTGCTCATAAAAACGCTTTTGTCCTTCTACTTCTTTCGCATATAAATCTGATTTTACCTTCGCCTGATAATGAGCAATACCCTTACCTTCTTCTGTAGCTTTTTTCAAAGCTGCTTCTTTATCTTTCGGGAATGCTTCTACCTTAGATTTGGCTTCTGCAAATTGCGTTTCTCGTTCTATAACTTGTTTTTCACGTTCATTCCATTGTTTTTCTGTAGCTTGTTGAAATTCTTCTAACTGCTTGTATAAAGTTTTTTGCACTTGTTCATATTCATCAGAATTCAACTTGCGCTGTAGTTCTAAATCATATTTATACTCTGATATATCTCGTTGTCGGGTTTTATTTAAGTTATCATTGCGTTCTTTAATTGACTGCTTATATTCTTCTTGTTCTTTTTGCCAAGTAATACGTTGCTCAAGGATTTCTTGCGATAACACTTCATAACGTTGATTATACTCTTCCTGATATGCCTTAGAATTATCTTCATAGGCTGTAATCAAAGTATCTAATGTATTTTCAGCAACGTCTAAATTATGTAGTTGTTTTAAGGCTGTAATTTCCATTTCTACAGATTGCCTAATTTCTCCTAATTTAGAAGCTTGCGTAGTTAACTGTTCTGATAGCTCATTCGCCGCACTACCGAAGCCTAATTGAATTTTAGCTAAACTTTCAATTGTGTAATTCATCTTCTGTTGGATAGTAGTTGGCTGATTCATAGCTATATTTGCCTCTATGTTAGGCTTATCTATATTTACAGTTTGATTAGCTTTTACAGCTTGATTTAATTGAGTTTTCAATCCTAATATTTCTTTAGATAACTCTTCATGGGCTTGCAAAATTTCTGCTTTTGTATTCTTATCTGTGAGTTTTTTACCAGCCATTATAAACCTCCAAACATTCTCGATTTTTCAGATAAAATACTTATTTATTGGCAGAATTGCCAAAAGCTCTCATTGCCAAATCTTGTGCCTGTTTCAAGGTTGTTTGTAATTGTGTAGAAATACTTTCTATTTGCTCTACTTGCTTTGTAATTGTTTCTTCCAAGCTTTGAATTTTTTGTTCATAGCTTTGCTTGCTAGATTCCCATTCTTTCTCAAATAAATCAGCTTCGATTTTAGCTTTTTGACTGGTGTCTTTAATTGCTTCTTCTCTCGCCTTTTTAACTGCTTCTTCCAATTCGGCAGGAAAAGCTGCGACCTTTTGTTGATATTCTTTAAATACCGCTTGATTATTAGAGAGAATTTTCTCCCGTTCAGCCCAATCTTTCTCTTTTTCTTGGGTTTTTTCTTGAATATCTCTTTCTAAGTTGCGTTTATTCGCTTCATAAGCATCTGTATTCAGCTTGCGAGTAGTTTCTAGTTTATATTGATATTCTTCTTGTTCTTGTTGGCGTTCTTTATTGGTCACATCATTGTATGCTGCGACGGCTTCTTCATACTCCGATTGTTCATTTTGCCATTCTTTACGCTTGAGAGCAATTTCTTTTTCAATTGCCTCTTGTTTGCTGGTAGTATCTTGTTCTAGAGTTTTTAATTTTTCTTGGTGTTCTTGAGTGAGAATATCTAGTGTATCTGCAACAATTCTAATTCTTTGTAGTTCTTGCAACTGTTGAGTGGCAATTTCTATACCTCGATTTAGTTCATCTAACTTGGAGTTTTCTTTAGCTAACTTTTCTGATAGAGAATTGACAATACTCCCAAATTCTAATTGTAAATCGGCTAAACCTTTAACAATGCTATCAACTGTATAGCTAGAAGCCGCAGTTAAAATTTCTTGGTTTTTGACTTTTTCTGCTTCTTCTTGTTTGGTAGCAATTTTTGATTCTAATTTTTTTCGTTCAGTTAAAATTTGTTGAAATGCTTGCATTAGTTGCTGTTTGCTGTCTTTAACTGCAACTGAAGTCATACTCAAACTCCCTTAATTAGCAATGAATTGATTGGGTAGCAAACCATACCAATAGCTACCCTATGCAGACATCAGAGTAACCTTTAAAACAGTAGTTTTTGTTCAGTACAAATACTGGAATGAAGGAATACTAAAACTGGGTATGGTTTTTACTTGAAATATTTATAGTATTTTTGTACTAATAACTATACTCAAACTCATTAGCCTTTGTCAATAGAGAATGGATGCTGGAATGAGAATATGTGTGAGGTATGGTAAAAAGCTTGTTTTTCGGAGATGTGGCGGTGTAAAATCACCAAATATTCAACCTAGAACGATACAAAGATAGCGGCAAAACGCTGTAGCCCTAAGTTTCACCAGGATTTTTCTTGCCAATATGCAATAAATCTGCTTTATAATATTTTGTAGACATGACTGTTACATATGTTACTTTTTGCAAATTAATTTGCAACAGTGCGACTGTAAATGCACCGAGAAGTTAGATAATTGACTCAATTCTCATATTGATACAAGCACAGGGCAGACTTTTGTGATATCAATGTACACCAGTGAATCGACCAAGTATTCTGCCAGAGCAGATATCGGACACACAAGCCAGATTCTAGTGGTAGAAGATGAAGAGTTAATCCAAGAGATGCTATCTGTAGCCTTGGAAGAGGAAGGTTATGGGGTTGTAACCGCCCCAGATGGGCGAGTGGCGATTGAGTATCTCAAAAACTTTGAAGCCAACTCAGGCGAGTTTCCCTTTGATTTGGTAATTCTTGACTTGATGTTACCGCAAATCAATGGTTTAGATATTTGTCGCTTGCTACGCCATCAAGGCAATCCAGTACCGATTTTAATGCTGAGTGCTAAGGGTAGTGAAACCGATCGCGTGTTGGGTTTAGAAGTTGGCGCAGATGACTATCTCACCAAACCTTTTAGTATGCGGGAGCTAGTGGCTCGGTGTCGCGCACTGCTGCGTCGTCAACGTTTAAGCACTTTACCGCAGCTACCAGTTCTGAAACACAAAGATGTTACCTTAAACCCCCAAGAATGTCGGGTGTTAGTACGAGGTCAAGAAGTAAATCTTTCCCCAAAAGAATTTCGGTTGTTGGAATTGTTTATGAGTTATGCTCGGCGAGTTTGGTCGCGGGAGCAGTTGCTAGATCAGGTCTGGGGGCCAGATTTCGTTGGGGATAGTAAAACTGTGGATGTTCACATTCGCTGGTTAAGAGAGAAGTTAGAGTTAGATCCTAGCCATCCTGAGTATATTGTGACTGTGAGAGGATTTGGCTATCGTTTCGGATAATCGATGAAGATAGTTGTTAGTTTATTAATCACGACGCAACTAGCAACTGGGACTCATAATGTTCTTATTGGGATTTATTCTAGGTTTGGCGGTAGGTATCGGTTTTTGGATTTGGCAACAGGTTCAACTAAACCGTTACCTAGAGAAAGTTTTGCAACCCTACTCTAAGTCTACTGATTTAGCCTTACCGCTATTACCGCGTTTGCGTCAGGAAATCAAGACATTACAGCAGCAGCGCCAAGAGTTGCAAAAATCTCTGCAAACATATCAAGACCTGTTGGATTTTGCACCAATGGGATATTTGCAAGTAGATGAAGAAAATCAACTGCTGTGGTGTAACCAACAAGCAAGAGAAATTTTATATCTGCAAAGATGGCAACCAGGACAGGTGCGTTTGTTGTTAGAGTTGGTGAGATCGTATGAATTAGACCGATTGGTTGAGCAAATACGCGATCGCCAAAAACCCCAAACTAAAGAGTGGTTATTTCATCCCTCATCCGACAATCCAGCAGAATTACCCACCATCAAGTCTATGACTTTACGCGCCTCTGGCTTGCCCTTACCCAACGGTCAGGTAGGCGTATTTCTAGAAAATCGTCAACCACTGCTAGACGTAAATCAAGAACGCGATCGCTCATTTTCTGATTTAGCTCACGAACTGAGAACGCCTTTAACTTCTATTCGGCTTGTTGCAGAAACCTTACAACATCGCCTAGAACCGCCGTTAAATCGCTGGGTTGATCGCCTGATGCAAGAAGTTGACAGACTAATTAGCTTAGTTCAAGGCTGGTTAGAACTGACACAAATTGAAGCTAACCCCAAAATGCAATTGCATCTGGAAAAAGTCGAAGTGCGATCGCTAATTGCATCGGTGTGGGAAACTTTAGAACCTTTAGCACAAAGACAACATCTCTCTCTGAACTATTCCGGGCCAGAAGATGTTTGGATTAAAGCTGATCAAGCCCGGATTTATCAAGTTTTTCTCAACTTGCTAGACAATAGTATTAAATACAGTTCTCCTAGCACAAACATTCAAATACAAGCAAAAATTAGATTTTCAGAAGATAATTCTATACATCCCACTTTAGAACTAAATTTAATTGATTCAGGTACAGGTTTTTTGGAAGCAGATTTACCGCATATTTTCGAGCGCTTTTATCGCGGGGATAAAGCCCGAACTCATTCATCCTTAGCCGATAATTCTATTGGATCGATTGTCGGTAATGGTTTAGGATTGGCGATTGTGCGGCAAATTCTTTTAGCTCATGGCGGTTCCATTACAGCCATGAACCATCCACAAACAGGTGGCGCTTGGATGCAGGTGATACTTCCCGAAGTTGTGGCGAACTCTCAAAGCCAAGACTATAGTTAATAGTATCTTCACTTTTGAGAATACAAGTGTGGAAGCTGTCGTTTATAATCCCAACCCTGACAGTTCTCAGTTAGCACGCGCTATCAGGCGCTTAGAACGAGATGTTTTACGTATGGGAGCTTTGGTAGAACAATCATTTCGCCTAAGCCACCAAGCGTTATTTGCTCGTAACCTAACAGCTGCTGAAGAACTCCCCAAATTAGATAAAAAAATTGACCGTTTTTATAGACAAATAGAATCAGACTGTACAGCAATTATGACCCAAGCACCAACAGCCCAAGATTTGCGCTGTTTAAGTGCTTTCATGCAATTAGTCCGAGATTTAGAACGTATAGGTGATTATGCGAAAGATTTAGCTAAAATTGCGATAAAACTCTTTCCTTATGAGCCTCATACATCTTTGCCAGAAATTGAAATCATGTCACACCACGCCCAGGCAATGTTAGCAACTAGCTTGGTAGCTTTGGCAGATTTAGATGAAGCTGGTGGTAGGGGAATTAAGCATTTAGATGATGCTGTTGATAATGCTTACGCTCGCCTTTATCAAACTTTAGCTCAACAACGAGATATTCCTGGAGTTGTAGAGCCAATTATCCTGCTGGCATTGGCAATTCGTTGTCTGGAACGTATGGCAGATCATGCCACTAATATTGGTCAAAGAGTAGCATATATTGTCACTGGTCAACGCACTTAAGCACAATTAATGATAAATTTTTCCCAATTACGGAATTGATTATTTAGCAAATATTGTGTTACCAAATACAACATTAAAAAAAGCGAGAATTGGAATGTGTGATTTCCAATTCTCGCTTTTTTTAGCTGATGAATCAAGAGATCCCCGACTTCTTCAAGAAGTTAGGGATCTGAACTTCCTATTATTTTGTATTGCCTAAAAAATTAAAACTTGCTTAACTAAGTTGGATTTCACTAAAAGTTTACCTAAGCTTAACCTTGCATGATTAAAGTATCCGAGATAACAATAGATATCGCTTTACCGATATAAATGACTATCCAGCGTCGAGATTTCTTGCTATTAATGGGAGGTAGCGCTAGTGCATTAGCGCTGAGTAATCTCACAGGTTGCGGTCAAAATACTACGACGCAAAAAAGCACACCATCAGTAAGAGAATCTGTATTTTCGTTTCAACCTATTAAGGGGCCAATACCCTTAGAAACCGCAGGCTTTAACCCAGAACAACAGCAAGTCCAATATAGTAGTTATGAAGTAGTTGATGACTTAGTACTGCCAGAAGGGTTTGAATATCAAGTAATTGCCGCTTGGGGTGATCAAGTTGGCGATTCGCGGTTTGGGTACAACAACGACTATTTATCGTTTATACCGACGGGAGAAAATGCTGGTTATTTAGCGGTTAACTTTGAATATATCAGTGCTATTCCTTGGATGGAAACCTATCAGCAAGTGATTGGTAAATCATTACCATTTGCTGATGTGAAAGTAGCTTTAGCAAGTACAAATTCCGCGAAAAATGCCATTAATGCTTATGCCTTACCAGATAATGACCCAGTAAAAACTAAAATTGCCGAAATTTGTCAAGCAGCTTTATTAGACCAAGGTTTAGGGGTAATTTCGCTGCGTAAAACAGCTAATGGTCAGTGGGAAAGAACTAATTCCCCAGCAGATAGACGGATTAGTGGGATTTCGGGCTTAACAGATAATCGGTATTTAAAAGCTACTGGCCCCGCAGTTGCAGTATTTCGCAAACAAACAGGTCAGGGATATATTGATAAATTTGGCGATCGCATTATTGGCACTTTTGCTAACTGTGCTGGGGGAACAACCCCTTGGGGTACAGTACTGAGTGCAGAAGAAAACTTTCAAGCCCAAGTACCGGAACCAGTGTATGCCGATGGTACCGCTTTTGACCCTAGCACACTACCGTTTGCGTTGGGTGATGAGGAATTATTCGGTCAAGGTAATGTATTTGGTTTAGCGGGGAATAAATATGGTTGGATTGTGGAAATTGACCCAGCTAACCCCCAAGATTACGGTACGAAACATACTTGGTTAGGACGTTATCGCCATGAAGCTGTGGGTGTGCGAGTAGAAGCCGGGAAACCATTAGCTTTTTATTCAGGGTGCGATCGCCGCGGCGGACACATATATAAGTTTGTCAGTCGTGATCAAGTAACTAATCCCCAAGACAAGACTAATTCTCAGTTATTACAACAGGGAATGCTGTACGCCGCCAAATTCAACGCTGATGGTACAGGTAGCTGGATAGCCCTCAAAGCAGAGACTCCTATTAATCCAGATGTTCCCAGTAGTATTGCTGGCAATATTATTTTGTTGCCACTAGGCGCTAAAGCAGAAAAATCTGACTTGAAGGCAGGTTATTTACCAGTTACCCAAGATGAAGCGATCGCCCAATACAAACAAAATTATCAAAAACTCGCAGACCTTTACACTGGTAACGCCAAAGAACAGCAAGGCGCAATTTTAATTGATGCACACTACGCCGCCAATGCAGCTGGCGCTACCTGCACAGCGCGTCCAGAAGATACGGAAATTGCACCTAATGGAGATTTATACATCAGTTTTACTTCTGGTGCGCCTGACAAACAAGGTGGTTCGGATATCCGAGTGTTTAAAAGTCCCAAAGGTGAAGCAGGTTATGAATATGGCTGGGTGATGCGTTTAACCGAAGATAACAACGACCCCACCGCTATGACTTTTCGTTGGCAAATGTTAGCCACAGGTGGAGAACCAGCCGCAGGCGGTATGGGTTTTGCAAATCCAGATAATTTATTACTAGATCCTCAAGGTAACGTCTGGATGGTAACGGACATTTCCACCACCAAACTCAATCATGCGGTTAATAACCGTAACGCTGAACCAGGAAAATCTATCAGCTTGTCTGGTTTGTTTGGCAATAACTCTATGTGGTTTATCCCTACAAGTGGCGCAGATGTGGGTAAAGCTTTTTTGTTTGCAATGGGGCCGATGGAATGTGAAACGACAGGCCCTTGTTTCACAACAGATCAGACAACTATGTTCTTATCTATACAACACCCAGGAGAAACAAATGGGACTCGTAAAAACCAAGCTAGAGAAACCAGACAATTTGTAGTGACTACTACTACAGGCAAAGAATTTTTCCAAACTCGCCAAGTTCCTATTGGTTCTAATTGGCCTGATAAAACTCCTAACGCACCTCCTAAACCAGCAGTTATTGCTATCACAAAACCTTCAATCTCTGCTAACAAACAATATCAAAAGATTCAATTAGCTACATAATCACAAATCTATTATTTATTAACCGAACATTTAGAGGATGTCTGAGAAGTATTAAATATTTTGCCTGATCCCCCTTAGCCCCCTTTTTTAAGGGGGAGGAATGAATAAAAAAATCCCCCTTAAAAGGTGGGATTTAGAGGGATCTAAAAGTCTCAAATACAACATCAAAAAGTTTTCACACATCCTCTTAGAAATTATCAAGCAAATAGCTGCTTAAAAATTAACAGATTTGCAGCGATCACCTTGTAAACTTGTCAAAACTTTCACTACATACCATAAAATTTATAATGACATCCACCAGTCTGACACCAACATTCTCCACGGCATCTGTAAGCGAACAACTATCAGTAAAAATCTTTGCCCGAAAAGAAATTATTCCCCTACGGAATGAGGTAATATGGCGCATAGAAAGGGGTGCAGTTCGTACCCTAACTTGGGCTGAAGATGGAACATTCATCACTTTAGGTTATTGGGGGCCAGGAGATTTAATTGGCTCTCCTTTATCGAAAGTTAAACCCTACCAAATTGAGTGTCTTACCAGTGTAGAGGTCAGCATTGTACCATCTTATTTGTGGCATCAAGAGATTGAAGGCTTATTTAACCACATTCAACAGTCAGAAGAACTTTTAAGCATAGTTCATCTCAAACCAATCTCCCTGCGGTTATGGAAATTTTTATTATGGCTGAGTGATAAGTTTGGCCGGAATGTCGAACAAGATAAAGTTATTGATATCAACATCACCCATCAGGAAATAGCAGAAGTTCTAAACACAACTAGGGTGACAATTACAAGACTATTACAACAGTTTGAAGAAGAAGGTGTCTTGTTAAGATACAAGCGGCGGATTATTTTGCGTTTACCAAATAAATTTACAACCCAAACTATAGGTAAAAACAATGTTTATTGACTTGTGTTAATAGCAAAGCATCTGGTATATTGATGCCTGTGATTGTGAATATGTACCCCCAGAATAAGCAGCAATTGTAGCCAGAATACAGCCATATATTGCACTAGTGGGTGTGAGTGAGAGTTAATGATAATGATCAAACTTTTCTGGAATGTACTGAAAGTCAGTCCAGCTATTTTAGCTACGGCCTTATTAGGTGCTAATAGTGCTTTAGCTGGAGAAGCTAACGAACAAATCACAACTGTTACTCAGTTGTCGGCACAGCCTGACAGTATGGGGCAAGTAACATCCGTTTCTCAATTTTCGGATGTACAGCCAACAGATTGGGCATTCCAAGCTTTACAGTCCTTAGTAGAACGTTACGGTTGTATTGCAGGTTATCCCAACGGTACATATCGCGGGAACCGGGCTTTAACTCGTTATGAGTTTGCTGCTGGTTTGAATGCTTGTTTAGACAGAGTTAACGAACTAATTGCTACAGCCACAGCTGATTTAGTTACCAAAGAAGATTTAGCGACATTACAGCGTTTACAAGAAGAATTTTCGGCGGAATTGGCAACTCTGCGCGGTCGCGTAGATGCACTAGAAGCGCGGACATCTGAATTAGAAGCAAATCAATTCTCCACTACCACCAAGTTAGTTGGTGAAGCTATTTTCGACGTATCTCAAACTTTTGGGGAAAATGTAGCGGTATCTAACCCCAACACACCAACACGAGATTTAGATTCTAATACGACATTTGGCGATCGCGTCCGTTTATCCTTACTTAGTAGTTTTACAGGCACAGATCAATTACAGGTTCGCTTACAAGCTAACAATATCGTCAACGGTACCGTGCCATTCACTGGTACAAACCAGACCCGATTAGCTTATGCAGAACCAATTCTGAACAACGACGTTCAAATCGATAAAATTAACTACGCTTTCAACCTAACCAATTTTGCTCGCGTCAAGGTTGATGTGAGTGCGGCGGAATTGTGGGAGAATGTCAACGTTTTAAACCCTGAGTTTAGAAGCAGTGGTGCAGGTGCTATCTCGCGTTACGGACGTTTCAGTCCTATTTATCGTAATGGTTCTGGCGGTTCTGGTTTAACAGTTACCCTTAACCCTCAAGGCGCTATTAGCTTAACTGGGGCTTATTTAGCACCTAGATCAAGTAGCCCCAATGCAGGTTTTGGCTTATTCAACGGTGATTACGCTGCTTTTGGACAATTAGAATTTAAGCCAAGCAAAGCTTTAAACATTGCTTTAGCCTACGCCCACACTTACGACGGTGCGAGAACTTCACCTACGGGCATTTCCAATAACAATGTTAACTTCACTGGAGGTACAGGTAGTCTCTATGCAGTGAGTCCCTTTGGTACTGGTGTTGCTACCACAGGTAATCACTACGGTATACAAGCTACTTTTAAACCTAGTGATAAATTGACGCTTGGTGCTTGGGCTGGCTATTCCAGTGCTGTAGCCGAAACTGGCCCAAACAGAGGTAGAGATGCGGATGTTGTCTATTGGGCTGGAACCATAGCACTAAGAGACTTTGGTAAAGAAGGTAACGTGCTAGGTATAGTATTCGGTCAACAACCAACAGTGACAGAAAATCCTGATGCGAGTCGTAGAGATGGAGATAGTTCCTATCATCTGGAAGGGCTTTATAAAATCAAGGTCAGCAATAACATTCAAGTCACCCCTGGTTTAATAGTAATTTTCAACCCGGAAAATAACGATAGAAACGATACTCTTTACGTCGGTACACTTCGGACAACTTTTAGTTTCTAAAATGTTACTTACGTGATATAATAGAAACAAGCTTTGTGAGTATATTTTCTGATAAAATAATAAGAAATGTACTCATAAACTTTGACGGTATGGTGTGAGTGAAAGCAAAATCATGATAAATTCTTTCTGGAATGTACTCAAAGTCAGTCCAGCAGTTTTAGCTGCGACCGTATTAGCTGCTAACAGCGCCTTAGCTGGTGAAGTTAACGAACAAGTTACAACTGTGACTCAGTTGGCTGCACAACCTGACAGTATGGGGCAAGTAACATCCGTTTCCCAGTTTTCGGATGTACAGCCAACAGATTGGGCATTCCAAGCCTTACAGTCTTTGGTAGAACGTTATGGTTGTATTGCAGGTTATCCCAACGGTACATATCGCGGGAACCGGGCTTTAACTCGTTATGAGTTTGCTGCTGGTTTGAATGCTTGTTTAGACAGAGTTAACGAACTAATTGCTACAGCCACAGCTGATTTAGTTACCAAAGAAGATTTAGCGACATTACAGCGTTTACAAGAAGAATTTTCGGCGGAACTCGCAACTCTGCGCGGTCGCGTAGATGCACTAGAAGCGCGGACATCTGAATTAGAAGCAAATCAATTCTCCACTACCACCAAGTTAGTTGGTGAAGCTATTTTCAGTGTAACTGCACCCTTTGGTGATGATCGCGCTGATACTGACACCAATACCACCAACAATCGTGACTTAGATAGCATTGTCACTTTTTCTGATCGGGTTCGTTTGAACTTATACACTAGCTTTACAGGTTCAGATAGATTGCAGACTCGTTTGCAAGCTCGAAACATTGCTACACTTAGCACAGGTGTTACAGGCACCAACATGACTCGCTTAGGTCATGATGGCGATAACAGCAATGAAGTTGAAGTTGATAAACTCAACTATGAATTCAACTTGGTGAGTGACGCAGTGCGAGTCAAAATTGACGCGTTTGGTGCAGAACTGTGGAATAACATCAACGTGTTCAACCCAGACTTCAGAAGTAGTGGTACAGGTGCGCTCTCTCGTTACGGACGTTTCAGCCCAATTTATCGGGCATCATCTCCTGGTGGAGCAGGTTTGACAGTCACTGTCAACCCCAAAGGCCCTATTAGTCTTACAGGTGCGTATCTTGCACCTAACGCTAGTGACCCATCCCAAGGTAATGGTCTATTCAACGGATCTAATGCCTACTTTGGTCAAATAGACTTTAAACCAAGCAAAGCTTTAAACGTTGGTTTTGCCTACTCTCACACTTATCAAAATGATGGTGCTGATATTGATGTCAACCTGTTTGGTAGCCAAGGTAGTTCTCTTTCTAGCAGACCTTTCGGTAACATTGGTACCACAGCTAACAACTACAGTTTCATGGCTAACTTCCGCCCCACTGATAAAATTGGTATTGGCGGTTGGGTAGGTTATACCGATGCACAAGCTGACTCTGGTACAACCTCCGGTAGCGCAGAGATTTGGTACTGGGCGGCTAATCTAGCTGTCAAAGACCTGGGTAGAGAAGGAAACACCTTGGGGATCATTTTTGGTCAACCACCCAAAGTCACCAATCTGAACTTGGGTGCTACACCAAATACCGACAGAGATACTTCTTATCACTTAGAAGGTCTTTATAAAATCAAAGTCAGCGATAACATTTTAGTGACTCCTGGCTTATTGGTTATCTTCAACCCCGAACATAACGACAACAACGATACCATCTATGTTGGTACACTGCGTACCACCTTCTCGTTCTAGAATTTAGTTTTGGATGAGATGAATAAAAGCCCGCCTAACAACGGGCTTTTATTTATGAGAACCTTTTTGTAAGGGTTTAGATCCCCGACTTCTTCAAGAAGTTAGGGATCTAAGGCTCTCGATTTTCACAAATTAAAGAGAATTATCTTCTGACTTTACCAAATCGGAGGGGGGGCGATCGCTACTCCAAGCCCACCACGCACAACCACAATGGCATTTATAGAACTCTTGCCATTTGCGACGATGTTCTTCTGAAAAGACAGGCGATCGCCGATTGATCCAAACTTGTAATGCTTCTCGACTACTAGAATGGCAAGTAGGACAGCAAAATTCGTAAGCGTGAACTGCCTCAGATGTCCATTCAGGCGGGATGGGAGCAAAAGCGTCCATGTAATTTAAAATTTAATCTCAGCAGGCAGCATATCAGCCCGAATTAATATATATCTGTTTATCTGGTATTTTCATAAAATTAGTCTGTTTTTTTACAACTCTTAATTTATGTAAAGTCAACTTAAGCCTTGGCGAATGGAATTCGCGGCTATACAAACAAAGTCCGCCTGCGCGGACTAATAGAACATTAAGAGGTGATTCTGAGCATTGTTTTGCCTGTATTTCTCACTGAAAATCACAAAGATGGAACAGAATGCTGAAATTCGTCGGTTATTAGATGTTATGCCGGCTTATGGGAGAATGACAACCAAAATAGTCAGTAAGCCAGCGCAAGCGAAAGTAATTGATGCTAATTTTCCCTTGCCTTGGAATCAAGATAGACCAATATACATTAATTTTGATTTATGGGGACGTTTAACCAAAGCACAGCGAGATTTACTACTGTTGCAGAAAGTTAGCTGGTTGATTGGGGTGAAATGGTTTAAACCGAATATTGATCAAGGTGTTGTGCTGCTGGGATTGTTAGCTGGATTAATCGAATCGTCACAGTCAGATGCTGTGGGTGTGGCGGTGGCTGGGGGATTAAGTGCGATCTCCGCTTTGCGTATCTGGCGTAGTAACAAATCATCAGAGTCGGAGTTAAATGCTGATATAGCAGCTATTAAAATAGCCCAACGTCGGGGTTATTTAGAAGCTGAAGCGGCGCAACATTTACTATTTGCAATTGAAGCCGTAGCCAAGATAGAAGGAGGTTCTGGGTTAAATTTTACTGAGTTAATTCGCTGTCAAAATTTGCGGGCGATCGCAGGTTTATCGTCTGTGGGTATTCCAGAAACTTACAGTTAAACAATTATGCTTGTCGTGGATCTTCATCGGGTGGATGCCAACCTCCTTTGATCCAAAGACGGCGTGCTTTAATGATAGATTCTTCATTATGACGTTCATCATTAAAGTCTAAACGATTACAAGTAGCACGTCCTATAGAAGTAATACCAATAATTTTTAGACCATCTGCTGACCAAATAAAGTGTTCGCACCACGTTTGTTTGCGTGGATTAAACAGAGGTAACATCTGACCTGTATCGGGATCAATTCCGGTTGTGAAGTTATAGCGATACCCGTTACAACGCTGACAAGCTAATGCTAAATTATCGGGGTCATCTGAACCAGAAAGCGATTGTGGAACAATATGGTCAATAGAAAATAGCGCGGCACTTGCTTCTTCTGAAGAATGACAATATTCACAAAGAAATTTAGCTCTTTCTCTGACTAATTTTTTGCTGGCATAACTAACTGTCATGATTCAGAAATGATTTTGGCATTGAGCAAGGTAAATATTCTATCAAGTTCTAATATACCTGCCAATTCAGCATTTTCATCTGAGGTTAGCAATCCGGCTTTTTTCTTCTCTGACAATTCTTCAAGTCGAGACTGTAATTCTTCAGTAAATTTAAATAAATATATGTTCCTAACTTGGCTGAGTTTGATTCCTGATTCTACCCAGAATGAGGGTTGAACCATCATTTGAGTAATCATAAGCTGTGTGTCTCATTTAATTTATCGAACTAGTCATATTGTAACAGTGAATCCTGCCTGCTTTCCTTGAGTTGGAATAGGATTTGGATTAATTATCGACAATGGTAAATTTTGTACTCGTAGCCGTTGACTGCTGGGAGAGATTTAGTTTCAGCAAGACATTTTTCTGTTTCTGTTGCTATGGGGGCGCGGAAATTTACTAACCACAAATCAAAGGGTTTTGGTAGGTTCTTTAAAATATTATTGAGGGTATTTGTAGAAGTATTTGGGTCTTGGTCTTGATGAGCCAGGATAAACTGGAGTGATGGTGATGGTATATTTTGGATTTTCCACTCTCTAGCGATACCCATCATTTCACCCATTTGTACATGGGTAATTTGAGTAGTCGCAATTACGGCTGGAACTTGGGATGTTTGTCTGATGACTTGTAAAAACAAATCGGGGCGGTAATATTTTTGATATCCCAAATTACAAATCACAGTTACAGCACTACAAAATCCCATCAGCCAAATTATAGCTACAGCTTGTTTGCCTGTGATTTTATAATTTTTCTCTTGAGTTTGCCAACGAACTGCTAAACTGGCTCCAAGTAAAAGAATGACGGCGGGAAAATAAACAAAGTTATAACGAGCGCCTCTGGTTAAATCAATTCCCAGAAAATAAGTAAAGACAAAAAATAAAGCGATCGCGCTTAAAATGATTCCCCATAAAACCTGAGTTTCTGGTTGCTTTAATTGAATTTTGATACCGCGAATGAATATTGGTAAAAACCAAATAAAGAAAATCAACATCACCAACCCAGAAATTAAAATAATGGCTAATTTTGGTGATTCAATAGGGAGTAAGAAAAGCATTGTCACCCAAGCTGCAAAGGCTTGGAAAAATGGATTTAACCATTCCAAACCCTGGCGCGGTTGTTGTATCCAATCTGTTAATTTATCGCCATAATTATTCTGTAAAAATATTGGTACCCAAACTATCCCTGAGATAGTAGTACCAGCAGCAACCGCATAAATTCGCCGCCAAGGAGGAGAGAATAAAGTACGTTGTCGCCAAGCCAGGAAAATCAAAACTAAGGCTTCACTACCCAGGGTAAGGACAAAAAAGTAATGGCTTGCAATCCCGAAAGCGTTAATAACTACCCAAGTAAGTGCTGTGGTGATGGGTAATTGTGTCCGATGTTGAATGTGGCGTGTAGCGATAATTAAGCAAGCAAAAGATGCAATCACCCACAAAATTGCCAAAGTGTAATGACGTGCTTCTTGTGCCAAAAAGATAGAGTATGGTGATACCGCCATAATGGCAGCAGCGATATGTGCAATCAAGCGAGAACGAAAAGTCAGCCAGCCTAAACCATAAATGGCGGGAATAGACGCAGCGCCAAAAATTGCCGAGAGCGATCGCGCCCCCCATAATGAAACTAGGCCTTGTTGTGTCGGAAATAACTGCATCCACCAGTGAGCCAAGAAAAAATACAGTGGCGGATGATTAGTTTCGTGGCTCAAGTGCGCCCAAACATCATGTGCAGTAGCACTTGATTGGGGTTGCAATGGTTGTAATAAAATATCAGGTGCGATCGCTTGATCTAAGGGTACTGGTAAAAAACTATTCCCCAAACTAAATACTAAAGTCGAAAATTCATCAGTCCAAGGTGGTTTGGCTGTTAAATTAGTTAAACGCAAACCAAGACCAATCATTAACCACAGCAATAACAGCAAAGGATGAAACCAGCGATTATTGGTGACAAAATGCCAATTACCCGATATCTGATTTGGGGTAGGAGTTTCGTCTGCTAAAGGCACGCGGCGGTTAGCAAAGGTGGAGAAAAACAGGATCGCATGTTGGTAAAATTTTGATGCACTCCCAAAAAAAACTTTCATAACCGCGCCATTTACAAGTCAACTCTTTGCTATTTTGACTTGATTTGTAAATTTAAGTTCGCTTATTTCACATCAGTTACGCGCCAACTCAGTTTTAAATTCACCCAAAAATTCCAGACAGTCGCAACTGCGATCGCAATTAAGTTAGCAATGTAACGATTGGGAATCACAAAATTAAACACTAAATTTAACACCAAAACATTGATTCCCAATCCCGCCAAGCAAACAAGATTAAATTTCAAAAATCGCTTTGCACGATGATGCCATTCTTGCTGTCTTTGACTCACATCGGCAAATGTCCAAGCATCATTCCACAAAAAATTATTGAAAATTGCAATTTCACCAGCAATAATTTTGCTGCGTGTCAGGGGTAAAGCTAAAGTCGTTGGGTCACTAAGTAGATAAAGTATTCCCATATCCACAAATACCCCACTGAGTCCTACCAAGCCAAAACGTAGAAATCGACCAACTGGAAAAGAAGATTTTTGTCCCACCTGTTTTGTAGTTAGCCGTAAGCGCAATAAGTGATGTAAGTATTCTACATATTGCTTCCATGTGACTTTACTTTCACCTTCTTTGCGCTCACAGAATACATAACCAACCTCGGTGATTTCGCCGACATTTCCCCGTCCAATCACCTCTAGGAGAATTTTGTAGCCTACAGGATTAAGCGTTACACCTGCAATACAACTCCGGCGCACCATAAAATAACCACTCATCGGGTCAGAAACTCTCCCTAATACCCCAGGTAAGAAAATCAAACCCAACACTTGAGCGCCACGAGACAAAAAACGTCTCACAGCACTCCAACTGCTGACACCGCCACCTTCTATGTGACGACTCGCCACAGCCAAATCTGCACCCTGTGCAATACCACGTAACAGCTGCGCCAATACTTCTGGCGGATGTTGCAAATCCCCATCAATCACACCTAAAACATTCCCCCTAGCAATTTGCCACCCACGAATCACGGCTGAAGATAATCCCCGTTCTTGTTGGCGACGCATCACCCGCAAGTTGGGATATTCTGACATCATTGATTGTGCTACTTCCCAAGTTTTGTCTGGGCTATCATCATCTACCACAATTAGCTCATAATCCTCTGAGATAGATTCCTCTATCAGTTCACTCAGAATTTTGATGACCTTGGCGATGTTGTCACGCTCTTTGTAAGTAGGGATGATTAGCGAGAAATAAATATTTTTACTGTCTGTTGTCAGATGGTGAGGCGGAAATTCTGGAATCTGCAAATCGCCAGATGGCACTGTTAATAAGGTATTAGTTTGACTGTTTCTCATGGAACTAAATCAATTTGGGTTGGAGGCAGGAGGGAATGAGGATGCTAACCTATTTTATATTTCTTCACATTCTTTAGTTATCTCTACCGTTATACTCATCATGATTTTTTCCCTTCATCTCTCCACCCTATTTGTCTAATCTCAGTAAATCACGGAAAAAACAAATGCACCTAACGAGTAGGTGCAAAGATTAGGTAATTACAGAATTAATACTACTATGTAAAACTAAGTAAGTAATAACTCAGGAGTTAATAGAGTTTATCTGAAGAAGCCATGAATTGTTTCCGTAAATCCACTTAATTTTTGCTTAAAAGCCATAAAATTAGTCATGATAAGTATTTTTACGATTAGCAAATTTTCTTAAGTAATTAAGCTGAGATTTTTAATGATAAAAAATTTAATCCCCAGCAGCAACGAAATAGGGCTTAATAAAAGCTGTAGGCTCAAACGCTAAAAAGCATTTTTATAAGTTTTAGTTATTAATTGTGATAAATACTTCTATTGAAAACATTCTTGAGCGTGCCTTGATGGGGTACAATTTATCTCCTCAAGAGGGCGTAGTGTTGTTAAATCAAACTGACCCAGAGGCGATCGCCGCGATTCGTAGCACCGCCGATCAACTCCGCTACAATCAGGTAGGCGACACTGTAACATATATCATCAACCGCAATATTAACTTTACTAACATTTGCGAACAGCATTGTAGTTTTTGTGCTTTCCGCCGAGATGATGGTGATGCGGGTGCTTATTGGTTAGATTGGGGGCAAATTTTAGAAAAGTCGCAAGATGCAGTTCGTCGGGGAGCGACGGAAATATGTATGCAGGGTGGATTAAACCCTCAAGCCCAGATTAACGGTAAATCTTTAGCTTATTACCTGAAATTAGTTGCAACTATTAAACAAGCATTTCCTCAAATTCATTTACACGCCTTTTCTCCCCAAGAGGTGCAGTTTATCGCCAGACTTGATGGGTTAGATTATGCAACTGTGATTGCGGCTTTGCGCGATGCTGGTGTTGGTTCTATGCCAGGTACAGCCGCCGAGGTGTTAGATGATGAAGTGAGAAAAGTATTGTGTCCAGAGAAAATTGACACAGCTACTTGGTTAGAAATTGTCTCCACAGCCCATAAATTAGGTTTACCCACCACTAGCACCATGCTATCGGGACATATCGAAACCCCAGAACAGCAAATTGGACATTTAGAAAAATTGCGATCGCTCCAACAAACTGCTATTAATCAAGGTTATCCAGCAAAAATTACCGAGTTTATTGTCTTACCCTTTGTCGGTCAAGAAGCGCCTAAATCCTTACGCCGTCGAGTGGGGCGCGATCAACCAATCTTAACTGATGCTCTGTTATTAGGGGCTGTAGCCCGGATTTACTTAGGGAATTGGATTCCTAATCATCAACCCAGTTGGGTAAAGTTGGGACTCGCTGGGGCGAAAGAAGCTTTAGTTTGGGGTTGCAATGATATTGGTGGCACTTTAATGGAAGAACACATCACCACAATGGCGGGTGCTGTGGGTGGAACTTGTATGGAAGTGGAAAGTTTGCAAGATGCGATCGCATCTTTAAAACGACCTTATCAACAACGCGATACTCTCTATCAAAAAGTGCTGAGTAGATAATTATATTACTTTTAACTTTTGACTTTTGACTTTCCTCATGATCCCCAAGATACCAATCCAAGATAGGATGGACGGTGATTTACGTGTAGTTTCAGATAATGCTTATGAAACGCTATTGGTCGCGTCTGCTTGCCTTAGTTTTGGTTTTAGCCATTGGTTTAATTGGCTGTTCTAGTCCTGATAGTTTATCGGGAGACTATCGCCAAGACACCTTGACTGTAGTCAGTACCTTGAGAAAAGCCCTAGAAGTATCTGAAAGTTCACCAGATAGAGTAGAACTACAGGCAGATGCGCGTCAAAAAATCAACGATTTTTCTGCCCGCTATCAACGGGCTGGTGCGATTTCAGGTTTAAGTTCTTTTACAACCATGCGTACCGCCCTCAACTCTTTAGCGGGACACTACAGTTCTTACCCAAACCGTCCAGTTCCCCAAAAGCTGAAAACCCGTTTAGAACAGGAGTTCCAGCAAGTAGAGTCTGCATTAAAGCGTGGTGCTTAACTATTTCGTTATATTTTTCAAAGTCAAGAGTCCAGAGTTATTACTTTGGACTCTTGATTTATTTATTTTTACCAAGTTATATCTGAGTTTAAAATTTTATGTTTGAGAAATACCTGTGAATTTTACAGCATTGCTGAATATAAAAACCTAAAAAAATCTAGCAACAGTCATGGGGTTTTGGCAGTCTTCCAAATTAGGCTTCCAAGCCCTTGTTTTTCGACTATAACAATTGATACACACTAATACTCAATTCCTGTGAATTTGTACATCTACCTTGCAGGTATGCCTCACCGTCCCGCAAAACATTTCCCCACAAAATTATTATGGCAACGCTTGTTCGCTGTGATTTTTAGCAGTAGCCTGTTGATACCTAACTTGATCAGCCAACCAGCACAAGCGCAACTCAAACAAGATTGCCTGTTATCGACCACAGCAGCGCAAACAAAAGAAAAATTACGCTTGTTGGCACTAAAAGGCGATCGCGATGCCCAAAGCCGCTACCAGCAATTGGTACGCCAACACGCCAAGGAGTTACAAGAATGCCGCAGTCGGAATTGGCCGAAAATCCAAGCTGTTTGGTTGCGTCTATATCCCTGTGACATTCAACCAGGGTTAATTGACCAAATTATGGATCGCATGGTCAACCGTGGCTATAACCAAATTTATATAGAAACCTTTTATGATGGGCAGGTATTACTTCCAGCAGCCGATAACCCCACAGCTTGGCCTTCTGTAGTGCGTACACCTGGAACAGAAAAGATAGATTTACTCTCCATCGCCATTCAAAAAGGGCGGGAAAGGGGATTAAAGGTTTATTCTTGGATGTTTACTACCAATTTTGGCTATACCTACGCCCAACGTGCCGATCGGGAAAGAGCGATCGCCCGGAATGGCAAGGGGCAAACTAGCTTATATGTTGTAGATAACAGTTCGCAAGTATTTATTGACCCCTACAACATGCAGGCCAAGCGCGATTACTTCCAGATGGTGCAGCAAGTACTACGTCGTCGCCCAGATGGTTTGCTATTTGATTATGTGCGTTATCCCAGACAAGCCGGTACTGATTCAATTGCGACCAAAGTCACTGATTTATGGCTATTTACCCCAGCCACCCAAGAAGCTTTATTTCGTCGGGCGTTGAATTCTAAAGGGTTGGATTTAATTCGACGCTTTCTCACTAAGGGATACGTCACCGTAGCAGATATTGATCAAGTCGATAAACTTTATCCCCAAGAAGGTGAACCGATGTGGCAAGGTAGGACTCCGCCATCACAGCAAAAGTCACTTTTACCAGCCGCCGACAGACAACCAACTTTGCAAGTTGAACTCTGGCAATTGATGGTTGCCCACGCTATGCAAGGCATCTTAGATTTTGTTGCTTTAGCCAGTTATCCAGCACAGCAAGTAGGCATTCCAGCAGGAGTGGTGTTTTTCCCAGATGGCAATCAAATGGTGGGACAAGGTTATGATTCCCGCTTGCAACCTTGGGATAGATTTCCTAGTAACTTGCAGTGGCACGCTATGGCCTATGCAGTTTGTAGTGATGTTAGTTGTATTGCCGACCAAGTGCAACGGGTGATCAGTGTTGCTAAACCAGGAACAAAAATTATTCCCGCCTTAGCCGGGGCTTGGGGACAATCAACCACCACTCGCCCATCACTAGAAGCCCAAATGCAAGCATTACGCAAATTTGCGCCCCAACTAGCGGGAGTGAGTCATTTTGCGTATTCTTGGCAGTATCCTGAAAATGATCGCGATCGCAAATTCTGCCGCCTGCGTTAATCGGTTAATCGTTTTCTATCTTTGCCAGTCGTCTAATTGGGTAGCGAGGAAATAACGCACATGATCAACAAATGCTAGTCCTTGTTGTCTGGTTCCGTGTCCCATACCCGGAACCACATAATAAGCACCATCGGGGAACTTTTGAGCGCAAGCACGAGTATCTTTAATACTCACAATCGGATCGTTAGCCCCAACCAAAAAGCGCACCCGTCGGGGAAACTTAACTTGTTCGACATAGTTCATCGGGTTGCATTCCCAAGCAGATTCATCTTGGTATTTGAGATGTTTGGCTAACTGTAAAAGCTTGATCACCGGTTGCAAATCAGGCTGTACTTTTTTTAACAATGCTTCTGCTAATCCACCTAAAGGAGAAGCTGCTAAATCTGGCAAGAATCCATAGCCCCAACTTTTAGCAAATGACTGAAGATCAGCATGACCAATAGTTCCCAATAGTCTATCTCCCACACCATTGGCTGTAAAGGCGTAAGCAGATAGCAGAACTCCCATACTAACTCCGAATAGTGCCAGCTTTGTCTGACTTAGATGATAGCGATCGCCGCAAAAGTCTCCTATTCTCGCAATATCTTGAGCCGTACTCCGAAATATACGTAAAAATAGTGCCGTATCAAAGTCAATACCACTGTCAATTAATGGTTTAATTTCGTTCTGAACTACAGATGTAAATGTCCGTACTAAGCTACGTTCGCCGGCAAAAGGCGTATCGAATAAAGCTACAGCTATACCCATTTGCGTCAATGTTGGCACAATAAAAGCATTCCAGCCGAATGGCGCACACATTCCTTGCAAAGCAATTACCAACGGCGTATCTTTTGCAGGCTGATGCTGTGGTAAAAAGACAGCTACAGGAAAACCACTTAATCGTTCATCAATATCAGCTACCCCAGTGTAAGTAAAATGGTCATAGAACCAGTAGCGATGGCCAGTTACACCGTCAAAATTAATGATATCCGGCCCGTAAATTGGCATATTTAAAATATGAAGTATGAAAAAATTTATCATACTTCCTGAAAATCTACTTACTTTGTCTCCATCCAATTATCGCCTGCACGCACATCCACCAGTAACGGCACACTCAAAGACACTGCACCTTCCATCACTGATTTAATTTGCGGTTGCAATTCTGACCATTCTTGAGGCGGAACTTCAAACACTAATTCATCGTGAACTTGCAACAATAAACGTGCTTGATAATGTTTTAAAATTTCATGCAATTTCACCATTGCAATTTTAATAATATCGGCACTTGAGCCTTGAATGGGTGCATTGGCAGCAGAACGGAGTAACCCCGCATCGAAAGCACCTAAATTTTTTAATTTACTTAAGTCAATCTCTTCAGGATTGCTATTTTTTAACCTGCGTAAACTGTTATGAGTAAAATCAAAATAACGCCGACGACCGAGAATTGTTTCGACATAACCTTGTGCGATCGCTTGTTTTTTTACTCCCTCTAAATAGGCAAAAACTTGAGAATATCGTTCGTTAAATCGCTTAATAAATTCGTTAGCCACGTTTTTATCTATCCCCGTTGAGCGGGAGAAACGCAGTGAACCCATCCCATAAATTACACCAAAGTTAATCGTTTTCGCTACTCTTCTTTCATCTGCGGAAATATCATCTTTTTCAAACACTAATCGAGCCGTAACTGTGTGAATATCTTCATTTTGTTGATATGCTTGCACTAACAAGGGTTCTTGACTCAAATGTGCCAAAATTCTTAACTCAATTTGTGAGTAATCAGCAGCTACCATTAAGTAATTTTTATCTGGTAAAAATGCTTTGCGAATTTGCCGACTAAAAGCAGTTCTAATGGGGATATTTTGTAAATTTGGATTAGAAGAAGATAAGCGCCCCGTTGATGTTGCCGTTTGGTTAAAATCAGTATGTACTCTTTGAGTATCTGAACGCACCAATGCAGGTAGCGCATCTACATAAGTAGACTTTAATTTTGCTAAAGTACGATACTCAATTATCGCCTCTACAAACCCAGTATTATCAACTTCTAATAGCTTTTCTAAAGTCGCTGCATCGGTAGAATAGCCAGTTTGAATCTTGCGGGAATATTTAGTACTTAATCCTAACTTTTCAAATAATATTTGACTCAACTGTTTGGGAGAGCCTAAATTAAATTTTTCCCCAGCTATTTCCGTTGCTTGTGCTTCTAACTTGGCTAAATCTATTTCTAGTTGTTGTGATAGTTCTCCCAGATAAGCGGAATTAATGCAAACACCTGTGTATTCCATCTCTGCGAGAACTGCTTCTAATGGCTGTTCTACTTCGAGTAATAGTTGCGATAAAGCTGGAAATTTATCGAGTTCTTCGCGCAATTTCTCTACTAATTGCCATGTAGCATAAACCTGGAAACAACAATAATTTGCTACAACCGAGATATCTATGTCAGCAATGGTTTTACCTTTGGGAACTAATTCGGCATAATTTTGAATAGACAACCCTAAATAACGTAAAGCCAAATCAGTTAAATTATGGCTGGTATCAGGATTTAAAACATAACTAGCCAGCATGGTGTCAAAGACAATTCCCGCTAAGTTAATTCCTTGACAGCGAAATACTAAGCGGTCAAATTTACCATTTTGAAATGTTTTTGGATAATCAACACTTTCTAAAATTGGGCGTAGTGCTGCAAGTGCTATTTCTTTATCTAAATTTTCACCGTTTTTATGCGCTATGGGAATATAAGCTGATTCATCTGGTTGGGTTCCCCAACAACAACCAATTCCGACTAAAGCTGCATCTCGTGGTTCTAAATCGCTGGTTTCCGTATCCCACGCCACTGGTTTTGCCGGGTCAGTAAATTGTTTTAATAAATTTACAAATTCGGTAAGTTTGGCTGGATTATTGATGATTCTTGGTTGAATTTCCGCAACTGGTTGCTGTTGGAAATCGGCTGTTTCAGCAGCAGTAAAAAATGATAAATCACTATCATCTTCATCAGTGATTCTTTCTGCTGATGTTGCAGGAGTTTCTGGAACTAAACCACCAAACTTCTGTTGAATTTCGTTGATTTTCTTTAAAAAAGTACTGAATTCTAGTTTCTCTAAAATAGGCGTGAGAGTACTTGTGTCAAATCCTGTGAGTTTGCAGTTTTCTAAATCAACTTCCAGCGGAACTTCGGTGACTATTTGGGCTAAATATTGAGACTTTTTAGCATCCTCTTGACCTTCTGTAAGTTTTTTCTGAGTTGCGCCTTTAATTTCAGCGAGTGCAGCGTAAATGTTTTCCAAAGAACCATAAGTACTCAGCAACTGAACTGCGGTTTTTTCGCCTATGCCCCTTACCCCAGGAATATTATCTGATTTATCACCACACAGAGCTTTAAAATCGACAATTTGTGTAGGTAATACGCCTAATTTTTCTTTAACTTGTTCAGTACTAAATTCTGTGATGCTATTTGTAGCTCGCTTTAGCGCATCGGGACTAAAGTTTAAAACTGTAATTTCTTTGTCTGGGTCAATTAGTTGAAATAAATCGCGATCGCCTGTTAAAATTTTCACCTTGTATCCGGCAGCCGTCGCCTTTTGTGATAACGTTCCCAACACATCATCAGCTTCGTAACCAGGCGCAGTAAAAATCTTCAGGTTCAACCCAGTGAGTAACTCTTGCAGATTTTTCAAATCAGGCACAAAATCTTCTGGTGTACCTGGACGGTCGGCTTTGTAGGTATCATCAACTTCATGGCGGAAAGTTGGTAAACCCAAATCAAAGGCCACAGCCATTGCTTGTGGCTGTTGTGTCGCCATGACTTCCAACAAAGATTTGAGAAAACCAAAGCAGACACTCGTCGGTATCCCTGTTTTAGTTCGTAGTCCGCCATCTCGTCCTTTGGCGAAAGCGAAGTAAGAACGAAATGCTAAAGAATGTCCATCGACTAAGATGAACGTCGGGCGTGTTGTGCTTAGAGAAGTAGAAGTTTCAGACATAGATATAATATATGGTTAAGTAATTGGATAAATGCTTCTAAACCTCCGGCAGATGCACCAATCCCCACAATCGGAAATAATTGATTTTGATTCCCCTGATGCTGTTGGTCAGGAGTAGAAGACTGAGATTTCTTTGATCGCCTAAAGTTCATTATCTATAAACGATTATGGGGTTGTTGTATGACCGTAAATAAAATACGCTCTTGGTTGGCTTGACTTTAGCCTGCTAGAGATAGATATTATGTCGCTAATCTAGGACTTACGCACAAAGATTTTCTGGGTGTAAGGGTTTTAGATACATATACTCCTAGACCCCTTCACTCTCTTCTTTTAACGTGATTTGCCAAAATTCATCTCGGAGAATCTTCGATCCCCCCTTATCAGAGGCTACATACAGTCATAAACTGGGAGTGAGAGTTGAAAGGCAGTCGGGAGAAATTTTGTGAAAAAAGTTTTAGCAATCATTCTCGGTGGTGGCGCAGGCACCCGCCTTTACCCTTTAACCAAACTCCGGGCCAAACCAGCAGTACCCGTGGCGGGGAAGTATCGCTTAATCGATATCCCTGTCAGTAACTGTATTAACTCGGAAATTTTTAAAATCTACGTCCTGACACAATTCAACTCAGCTTCTCTGAATCGTCACATTGCCCGTACCTACAATTTTAGTGGATTCAGTGAAGGGTTTGTGGAAGTGTTAGCTGCACAGCAAACACCAGAAAACCCAAACTGGTTCCAAGGTACAGCCGATGCGGTGCGTCAGTATCTATGGATGTTGGAGGAATGGGATGTAGATGAGTATCTGATTCTTTCTGGTGATCATCTTTACCGGATGGATTACCGCCAATTTATTCAGCGCCATCGAGACACCAATGCTGATATTACCCTTTCTGTAATACCCATTGACGATCGCCGGGCTTCTGATTTTGGTTTGATGAAAATTGATCAAGCTGGTAGAGTGATTGATTTTAGTGAAAAGCCCAAAGGTGAGGCTCTAACTAAAATGCAGGTCGATACTACTGTCTTGGGTTTAAATAAAGAGCAAGCCCAACAACAACCATACATCGCCTCTATGGGGATTTATGTTTTCAAAAGAGAAGTTTTGATCAAGTTGTTGCGCGAAAAATTAGAAAGGACTGATTTTGGGAAAGAAATTATTCCTGATGCAGCCCAAGATTTCAACATTCAAGCGTATTTATTTGATGATTACTGGGAAGATATTGGGACGATTGAAGCATTTTATAATGCCAATTTAGCCTTGACCCAGCAACCGCAACCGCCTTTTAGCTTCTACGATGAAGAAGCACCGATTTACACTCGCCCGCGTTATCTACCACCAACCAAATTATTAGAGTGTCATGTCACTGAATCAATTATTGGTGAAGGCTGTATTTTGAAAAACTGTCGCATTCAACATTCAGTTTTAGGTGTGCGATCGCGGATTGAATCGGGCTGTACCATCGAAGAATCTTTGCTCATGGGTGCAGACTTTTATCAACCTTCCGTCGAACGTCAATGCAGCATCGAAAAAAATGACATCCCCGTAGGTATTGGTACAGATACCATTATTCGTCGGGCAATCATTGATAAAAATGCTCGCATCGGTCACGATGTAAAAATCATCAACAAAGATAATGTGCAAGAAGCTGACCGTGAAGGTCAAGGCTTTTACATCCGTAGCGGTATTGTAGTAGTCCTCAAAAACGCTGTGATTCCTGATGGGACAATTATTTAAAAGTTCTGAGTGCTGAGTTTTAAACTTTGAGTTATGAGTATAACTGATTACCACTGTTCTCTGTTAGCTTCTGACTCAGCAACGCCACTTGCTTCAAGTCGGGGAACCCGCCCAATGCAGTGGCTCCTCAGCATTCAGCACGGGCTGAACGCCCCGCTACCGCTAACAGCACTTATACTACTCATTGGCCTTCCGGGTAGCGGTAAGTCAACTGTGGCAAAACAATTAATTGCTGAATGCCCCCAGATGCAGCTGATTTCTACAGATGCTATCCGGGGGCAATTGTTTGGAGATGAAATAATTCAAGGGCCTTGGTTTCTGGTTTGGCAAGAAGTTGAACGGCAACTCCAACAAACTGTCGCCGCTAATCAATCAGCGGTTTTTGATGCTACCAATGCCCAAAGAAGCCACCGCCGCGAACTTATCGCCTGTACCCGCGACTTGGGCTTTACTCAAATTGTCGGAATTTGGATGACTACACCAGTATGGCTGTGTTTAGCCCGAAATAAACGCCGCGATCGCCGAGTTCCCGAAGAAGTTATCTTGCGGATGCACCGCCAACTCCGGGACGCGCCACCTAGTGTAGAAGAAGGATTAGACGACTTGATTAAAATAGGGTGAAGAGTTAATAGTCAAAAGGCAGGAGGCAGAAGGCAGGAGGATAAAGCATGAAATTTCAGACTTCAGACTTCAGACTTCACTCCCTTTTTGCCAAAGTACGGAAATTGCGCTGGTGCAGTGAGCAAGAACCCCACTTGATTTGGTGTATTGTTTGTTAATTTAAAATCAGAATCTCATTGCTGGGCATTATATAGCAGTAGTCAGATATGTTAGGACAATTTGAAAGCTTGAATGCCAGGAAAAATAAGACTTTTCCTCCTGCCTTCTGCCTTCTGCTATACCTAGCAAAATATAAATCTCCCATCTTACAAAAAAAACTTAAAGAAAATTTCTACAGGAGGCTGGTAGATGGCTGCAACCGACTTCAAAGATTATTATTCACTTTTGGGAGTTAGTAAGACTGCCACTCCAGAGGAAATTAAGCAAGCTTTTCGGAAACTAGCCCGCAAGTTTCACCCTGATGTTAACCCAGGTAACAAACAAGCAGAAGCCCGTTTTAAAGAAGTAAACGAAGCCTACGAAGTATTGTCTGACGTAGATAAGCGCAAAAAATACGACCAATTTGGTCAATATTGGAAACAAGTTGGTGAAGGTTTCCCTGGCGGTGGTGCTGGGGTTGATATGAATGGTTTCGATTTCAGCCAATACGGCAGTTTTGATGAATTTATTAATGAGTTGTTAGGCCGTTTTGGTGGTGCGCCTGGTACGCGCTCGACTGGCAGACAAAACTACTCTTATCGCACTGCCACAGGTACGCCAGGTGGCGGTTTTGGCAGTGGTTTTAACGATTTTGGGTTCCAAGATGCTGGCGTTGGTGCTGCTCCCGATGCGGAAGCGACAATTAGCTTGACTTTTTCGGAAGCCTTTGCTGGTGTGCAGAAGCGTTTTAGTTTGGGCAATGAGACAATTGACGTTCGCATTCCGGCTGGTGCTAAACCCGGTACTCGTTTGCGGGTGCGGGGTAAAGGTCAAATCAACCCGATGACGCAACAACGGGGAGATTTGTATTTAAAAGTTGAACTGCAACCCCACTCGTTCTTCCAAATTGAAGGCGATAATTTGGTTTGTGAAGTGCCAATTACACCCGATGAAGCGACTTTAGGTGCATCTATTGATGTGCCTACACCCGATGGCAATGTCAATGTTAAATTACCTGCGGGAGTGCGTTCCGGTCAATCGTTGCGTTTACGGGGTAAAGGCTGGCCTTTACCTAAAGGTGGACGCGGTGATCAAATGGTGAAAGTGGCGATCGCACCACCAAAAGACCTCAGCCCACAAGAACGGGAGTATTATGAAAATATTCGGGCTATACGTACATATAATCCCCGCAGTCATTTACAACAAATTAAGTTGTAGCAGGTAACAGGTAACAGGTAACAGAGTTCAAGTTTTATCCTTTACCCATATCTTAATTACCTTGGCTATTACTATATAATTCGTAATTCGTAATTTTTAGTTCAATATTTAATTACGAATTACGAAGTCACTATCAATTAGTCTCGCGTTGTGCCATCAAAGCTTGCATCCGAGATTTAAAAGCTTCTATTAATTCTGGGGTGGGTTGGGTAGTTTGCCAAGACGGACGCTGCATCAACCGTTCAGCCCAAACATTCAATTTTTGGTAGTCCGTTAAAGGAAAGTCCATCATAGGTAACAAAGGTATTGCACATCCAGCCACAATATCGGCTAGGGTTAATTGCTCACTCCCAAAATATGGGCTATCTCCTAATAATTTTTCCAAAAATTCTAGCCCTGTAGATATTTTGTACTTTGCCTGTTCTATTGTCTGGGAATCTTCACCACCATGAAAACCCATCATTCGATAAATTAACGGATTCATCGCAGAGACTAATTCATTGACTGTCGCCATTTCTACCATCCGCACAATTGCTAAATCTTTGGCATTGGTAGGCAACAAGCTAGGGATAGGATATTTTGCCTCTAAATAATCTAAAATAGCCAATGATTCCACTACGTTCAAGCCGTCATCCACTAAAACTGGAATGTGGTGAAAAGGATTCATCGCTAAAAATTCTGGTTGCAGTTGGTCGCCATCCAGTTTTATATCTACTAAGTTAAACTCTAGTTTTTTTTCTAGCAGCGCAATCCATACTCTTCGAGAGTTCATCGAGAGGTGATTGTGATAAAGAGTCAGCATGAGACAACCTCAAACTTTATGAGTAAGTTAGCATTGCTGGGTTAATACCAATTTGTAATTAGATTGGCATTTCCATAACTCTTGATAAATATTGTGTCAATGTAAACGCATCTACACCTAATTCTGTCCGCTCTTGGGCTGCGAGAATTCCGGCTTGAGAATGCCACCAAGAAGCAGTAGCTACAATATCTTCTACCGGATGTTTTGTCGTTGCTTGTGCCAATAAACCCCCAAGTAACCCTGTCAGAACATCACCGCTACCACCACGGGCTAAGGCTGGGGTACTTTCGGGAATAATCCAAACTGCACCTTGAGAATTGGCGATCGCAGTTCTCGCCCCTTTTAATAATACTACTGCGCCAGTTTGGGCGGCTGCTTCCCTGACAGCTTTGATTTTGTCATGTTTGGCATCAGACACATCAGGAAATAATCTTTGAAATTCCCCTGTATGGGGTGTCAGTACAGTTACCGCTTGGCGTTTTTGTAAGGTGGGGATAGTTCCCATTTGTGCCAAAATATTTAAACCATCGGCATCGAGAATTAAAGTGCGATCGCTCTCAATAATTTCTCTGACAATGGGAGTCGCTTCACGGGTTAAACCAGGGCCACAGGCGATCGCATTAAAAGAACTTAAATCTGTATTTTCTGGTAATTGTAGTTGTAAAATTGCCCCATTCTCTGTTTCTGGGCAGCCAATAATTAATGCTTCTGGTAAATGTGACACCAAAATTGATTTCAACGATTCAGGAACCGCCACTGAAAGCATCCCCACTCCACTAGCCCGCGCCCCCAAAGCCGTTAAAATTGCCCCACCCGCATAACGCCGCGAACCACAAACTAATAATAAATGTCCCGCTTTATACTTATGTGTCAATGCTGGACGCGGCAAAGGTAAAGTAGCAAGTGCGGTTTTTCTAGTAAGCCGTCTAAATCGTGGTGTATTTCCCAATATTGCTTCTACATCTGCAAACGGAATATCAAAATCAATTAATTCTGCTTTGCCAACATACTCTAAAGCATGATCCTGCAATAAACCCAACTTCCACAAGCCCAAGCATAAGGTGTAAGTAGCGCAAATCGCTGTCCCCAAAACTTCGCCCGTCTCGGTATGCAAACCGGACGGGATATCAATACTAATAATCGGTTGATCCCATTCATTAAATTGATTAATTGCTGAAGCAATGAGATCAGTCAGATGTCTTTCTAATCCAAAACCAAATAAACCATCAATTAAAAAATCATAATCAGGCAATTGATCAACATTTTCATAACAAGAAATACCTAAACTTTGGGCGTATTGTAAATGTTGTGCAGTTAATTCTTTTAACTTAGAAAACGGCGAATATAGCCAAACTTCATACCCACGAAAATGTAATTCACGGGCGACAACCAAAGCATCACCACCATTATGACCAGGGCCAACTAGAATACCCACACGATACATATTCCCAGACAACGGAAACAACTCTTGAATGCGAAGAGCAATCAGTCTCGCCACCTTTTCCATCAAAGCAGCTACAGGCATTCCAGCGGCAAATACTCGCCCTTCAATATCCCGCATTTGTGCAGCGGTAACGACAACTTGAGAAATATATTCTTGCCTATTTTGAGAGTGCTTGATATTAATAGGAGATGCGTTTTCCATTATTCTAAATTTCCCAGTTCACTTGCTGATAGGAGTTGAGTTAAAAGTTATAAAATTTGCAGAACCTCTTTCACTCTTTACTTTTAACTCAGAACTCATTACTCAGCACTCACCTACTGTAATAAACCCTGGAATCACCAAATCCTAAATCCCGAACATATTTATTCCATCTGTCTGCATCACCGCGTTCTGCAAACGGCCCCACAGCTACATGAGGGCCGAACGGCTTTTGTCTTTCTTGAACTAAACTCGAATATCCACTTTTACGGATAATTGTGTCAGCAATTACAGGTAAATCTTGGGTTTTCCCTGGAATTACAACATAATATCTGTTATTTCTAATTTCCGAAGCTCCTCTGGGGTTATTGCTAAAAGTCTGTATTTCCTGTCCATTCGCAAAGCTGACAACCTGTGCGCCACGGATACCGAATGATTCCAATTGTCTGACACGTTCTTGGGCATTAGATGGTCTGCTAAAAACCCCTGATTGGATAATAGAACGTCCTTGATATTGCCGGATATAAGCCCCTGGTTCAATTTGGCGAACTCGTTGCAGGGTTTGGTAATTATCACTATTAACATAGACAAAGTAGCGTTCAAAGTTCTGGCTGTATTGATTTGGCTGACTTGGTTGCACAAGTACAGGCTGCGGTTGAGATTGATTGTCTTTGGATGGGTAAATCAGCGGATTTGGCTCATATTGCTGAATTTGCCCTGGTTGCAATTGGGGTAAAGTTTGTTGATTATCAGGAGTGACTAAAGTATCTGGCGGTGGTGGTAATGTCTCAATTACTGTTTGTTGTGACAGCAAAATATGATGACTGTTGATTTGTGCTTGGGCTGGATAAATCTGGGAAATTATCGCCAAGGAACTTCCCAAAAATAAGGGTATTATTGGCAATGCCATAAACTGACCTGATAACTGTCTGGACATATTTAGTAACAAAATTTTTCAAGCTATATAGTCTAAGCATAAAATCAGTAGAGACAGGTGGCAATGGATACCTATTAAGGAACAGGTTTGAAAGCCGTTGAGTATCCATGCTTGATGATTAGTTTTCGCCTTAACTTATCTAGCGATCGCTATAATGACAAATTATTTATTTATTAACTCAAGTGCTTAACCAGCAAGGGTTTGAGATATATATGCTACAATTGAGCAGTCGCGCGGCTGCCGTGTTGTGCTTGTGTGAAAAGCCTCTACTCGCACTCAGAGTACTGTTTTAGTGCTGAATCAAGTGAAAGTTTTGGACAATTTTATCGTCAGCAGCTGCTAGTCTAAAAAAATTAGAGATATGAAAAAAGTTGTCGTAGGTCTTTCCGGTGGCGTTGACAGTTCGGTTGCTGCTGCTATTCTACATAATCAGGGCTATGAAGTGATTGGTCTAACCCTTTGGCTGATGAAAGGCAAAGGGCAATGTTGCTCTGAAGGAATGATCGACGCGGCTGATATTTGCGAACAACTGGGGATTCCCCATGAAGTTGTCGATATTCGGGATGTCTTTCAGACAAACATTGTTGATTATTTAGTATCTGGTTACAGTATTGGCATTACGCCGTTACCTTGTTCGCAGTGTAATAAAACGGTGAAGTTTGGCCCAATGGTGGAATATGCCCGTGAACAATTGGGATGCGATCTCATTGCCACTGGTCATTATGCCCGAATTGGCTACGATGAAGCAACTGGGCGTTATCAATTATTAAGAGCAGTTGACCGCAACAAAGACCAGTCGTACTTTTTGTATGATTTGTCTCAAGATTTACTCGCGGCTTCTGTATTTCCTCTAGGGGAAATGGAAAAAGCCGATACCCGCCGGATTGCTAATGAATACGGTTTGAAAACTGCCGACAAGCCAGAAAGCCAAGATTTGTGCTTAGTCGAAAGCAACGGTTCCATGCGGGCATTTTTAGATAAATATCTCGCTCCTAAACAAGGCGAAATTGTGGATACCACAGGCAAAGTTTTGGGACAGCATGATGGTGTGCATCATTACACCATTGGTCAGCGTAAGGGTTTGGGAATTGCGGCGGCTGAACCATTGTATGTGGTGGAATTGGATGCTGTAAATAATCGTGTCGTGGTAGGCGATCGCACCCAAGTAACTCAACCAGAATGTACCGTAGGGCGCGTCAACTGGGTTTCCATTGCTGAACCAACTACACCCATTCACGCCGAAGTCCAAGTCCGCTATCGTTCTCACCCTGTACCAGTAACAGTAATTCCTTTGGAAAATTCCCGTGTCCGCTTGGTATTTGATGAACCACAGTTCAGCATTACCCCAGGACAAGCGGCGGTTTGGTACGACGGGGAAAAAGTGTTAGGTGGCGGTATTATTGAGCAGTTTGGTTAAGTCAACTTTTCTGCTGAGAGAACATCGCTTCAACTTCCGAACTCGACATTTGAGCCTCGGAACTCGACATTCCGAGTTCTGAGGCTCAAGTTTTATGTTCAAAGGGTGAAAGGTGAGCCTTTGAGGGTGAAGCTTCAGCCTTTTTGCTCGAACGTTGAGGTTCAAAGGGTGAAGTTTCAGCCTTTTTACTCGAACGTTGAGGTTCAAAGGGTGAACATTGAGCCTTTGAGGTTGAAGTTTCAGCCTTTTTGCTTGAACGTTGAGGCTTGGAGGGTGAAGTGTGAGGAAATTTTCTGCGTTGGGTGTTGTTGTGGGATGTTGGGTTACGTCACGCAAAGGCGCATTCGCCGCAAGGCGTTCCCGCAGGGTAGACGCAAAGAATAAGAGGAGAGTTTTGGAGTTTTTTCACAAGTGCTTTGCGAAAATTGCTGAGTCCGGTATGATTTATTTCATACGCCACTCTGAGTGTGCAACTAGCTGTTAAGCATGAGTGCCAGTGCTTCTACGTGGTTGATAAGTGGGATACTTTTGATTGAATTCTTCAATAAGTGTCTGTATCTCATTTTTTAGTTTCTTTGATTGGTTTCGATATAACCAAGGTAGCCAGTATAGAGTTTTATACACACACAATGGTGCAATATCTATATGAGCTTTGATAATCTCAAGTACTCGCTTGTAGCCTAAATTGGGCAAAACAGCTTTGATATACCATTCAACAGTGCTTGCATCACCGTAAACTAAACCATTTGCAAGGATCACTTCTAAAAAAATTGGCTTGAGTTGCGATCTCTTGGCTAACTTACATCCCTGCCAAGGATTTGCGTTTAATACGCGCCAAACAAAAGTAAATTTTTCCTCGTCATTCAGTTGACGCAGCCACTTTAGTAACTCATTTTCCTGTTTTGAGTCAATGAGTTCATCAACATACTTTAAAGGGTCAAACATACTTGATTTGCAAGAACTACTCTTGCCATCTTTCTTTCAAACTCTTCTATAGCCTGTAGATTTCCTATTTGCAAGCTTGTTTGAATTTAACAATCATAATTTGAGCTAAAAAAATATTTGGATTAATTCGCTTTTGGTGCGTTGTTTGTCTAAATTCATGCCAAAATCATCAAACTATTTTTTCTCTCCGTACCAGCATTTGATAAGTTAGTTAATACATAGTTTGCAACAATTACAGTTATCGCTAAGAGGGGATTACGTTGAGTCACCATCAAGATGCTATTGCGCCGCACGGTGGAGAGTTAGTTAATCGCATCGCCACACCGGAACAAAGAGAAGAATTCCTGTCTCAGGCGGATTTTTTGCCTCGCGTACAACTAGATGAGCGTGCGGTTTCTGATGTAGAAATGATTGCGATCGGTGCTTTTAGTCCACTCACTGGTTTTATGAATCAGTCAGACTACGATCGCGTTGTCACCCAAATGCGTCTGGCTAACGGTCTGGTATGGTCAATTCCAATTACGCTTTCGGTAGCAGAAGAGATCGCTTCACCTCTAAAAGAAGGTGACTTGATTCGCTTAGATAACCCCGCAGGTCGGTTTATTGGGGTTTTACAGCTTACACAAAAATATACTTACGACAAACTCCGCGAAGCTGTCAATGTCTACCGCACCGATGACGCAAATCATCCTGGTGTGCAGGTAGTTTATAACCAAGGTTCTGTACATCTTGCTGGTGATATCTGGCTGTTGCAACGCGCTCCCCATCCTCAGTTTCCCACTTATCAAATTGATCCTGCTGCTTCACGGCAAATGTTTCGGGAAAATGGTTGGAAAACCATTGTGGGTTTCCAAACCCGTAACCCCATCCACCGCGCTCATGAATATATCCAAAAGTGCGCCTTAGAAACTGTAGACGCTCTATTTTTGCACCCATTGGTGGGCGCAACTAAAGATGATGACATCGCGGCTGATGTGCGGATGCGCTGCTATGAAATTTTGCTGGAGCATTATTATCCTGGCGATCGCGTAGTTTTAGCCATCAACCCCGCCGCAATGCGTTATGCTGGCCCCCGTGAGGCAATCTTCCATGCTTTAGTTCGCAAAAACTACGGTTGTACTCACTTCATTGTCGGCCGAGATCATGCAGGTGTGGGCAATTATTACGGTACTTATGATGCTCAATACATTTTTGATGAATTTGAGCCAAGTGAAATCGGAATTGTCCCCATGAAGTTTGAACACGCGTTCTACTGCACACGTACCAAGCAAATGGCGACGACTAAAACTAGTCCTAGCAAACCAGAAGAACGTATTCACCTCTCAGGAACAAAAGTGAGAGAAATGCTCCGTCGGGGTGAATTACCACCACCAGAATTCTCCCGCCCGGAAGTTGCAGCCGAGTTGGCGCGGGCGATGCGAGTTCCCATTCCGATTCCAGCTTTGACTTAATCAGCAAATTAGCAGCAGAGACGTTGTAGACAACGTCTCCACAAAATTTAATAAAATTGGTATGAGTCCTAAACTTGTCCAGGGATAAATAGTAAAACTTTAACTTTACAGTCACGACTTCAGCCCCTTAAGCTGTTAGCTGACAGGCTGAGAACTGATAGCTAATTTATGAAGCGTCGGACTTTTTTACAACGGATTGGTTCAATACTTGCGGTGTTGGGTGTTACTGAGGCTGAATGGTTGACTTTGAGCGATAGCTATTCCCAGGCTTTAGCACAACCCACTCCCCGCAAACTAGCTTTATTAATCGGCATCAATCAATACCGCAAAAGTCCCTCACTTAGTGGCTGTCTCACTGATGTCGAACTGCAAAAAGAACTGTTGATTAATCGGTTTGGCTTTTTAGCTGCCAATATTTTGACGTTAACGGATGAACAAGCCAGCCGCGAATTTATTGAAGCAGCTTTTTTAGATCATTTTGGTAAACAAGTTAAATCTGATGATGTCGTCGTTTTTCACTTTAGCGGTTACGGGACTCGCATCAAATTAAATGAGTCGGAGGATACGCTACAAAACGCGTTAGTGCCAACGAACGAAAATTTAGAAATTCAAAATGAAAATATAGCCACTTATCTGTTAGAAGAAACTCTTTTATTATTACTGCGATCGCTCCCTACAGAACGCGTTACCGCAGTCTTAGATACTAGTTATGATACGCCTAGTACAATCCAACAGACAGGGTGGCGCATTCGTACCCATCAAGAGTTACCAACAGCACAGTTAGCAACCGCAGAAATCGAATTTCTCCAACAACTCAAAACTAAAACTTCATTTAGCCCTGCTGTTATCTTATCTGCCACATCTGATCCCAAACAAGTTGCAAAGGAAGGACTATTTTCTGGGTTTAGTGCTGGCTTATTTACTTATGCTTTAACTCAATATCTTTGGGAAACTAATCCAGCCACATCGCTGCAATTCAGCCTCTCCCATACGGAGAATACAATGTTTAAATGGGGTAGTAAACAGCAGCCCAGTTTAGTCAATGGGAAAAAGGCCTTAACTAGCGAGAATTTGCTTTTAGACCAAAATATTGGCGCAGAAGGAGCAATTATTGCTACAGAGGAAGACGGTAAAAATGCCCAAATCTGGTTAGGTGGACTCCCCCCACAAGTATTAGAAAACTACGGTGTGAATTCTCGGTTTTCATCTGCCAATGGCGAACAGTTAATATTGCGATCACGCACAGGGTTAACAGCAAAAGCTCAAATTTCTGGGGGAGATGTTGCAAATCCTCTCCAAGTTGGGCAACTTGTCCAAGAAGTAATTAGGGTTTTACCCCGCAATATCAGTTTAAATATTGTCTTAGATTCAGCACTAGAAAGAATTGAACGAGTTGATGCTACCAGCGCCTTTGCCGCATTGGCATCTATGGTTAGCGTTGTCACAGGAGAACAACCACCAGATTACGTTTTTGGTAAACTTTCGCAAACTCCCAGCCGCTATGCTTTATTCACTCCGGCTGGACAGTTAATTGCTAACAGTGCAGGTGAAGTCGGGGAAGCTGTGAAAGTAGCAGTAACCCGATTAGCGGCGAAATTACCGCATCTATTAGCCGCTAAGTTCTGGCGACTCACAGAAAATGAGGGTTCTTCCCGCCTACCAATCAAGGGCAGTTTAGAACTTGTCAATGGTATATCACCAAAGGCAATTTTACAACGGGGAACCTTACGCACTCTTGACCCAAAAATCCCCAAAAAACCACTCAGCACTCAGTACGGGCTAAACGCCGCGCTACCACTAACAGCACTCAGCACTCCCATTGTACCGATTGGTAGTCGCATTCAATACCGAATCCAAAATCAAGGCGATCGCTCAGTATATTTAATGCTACTAGGTTTAAAAAATCATAGGACGGCGATCGCTTTCTATCCTTGGCAAACTGTTGAAGAACCAAACACTTCGGAAACTAAACCGGTACTCCAACAAGTGATGATCCCGGCTGGTGAAACTGTCACCTTGCCACAAAATACTGCTACATCTGGATGGACAATTTCGGGGCCAGCTTACGAATGCGAACACCAATTAATTCTGAGTATTGCACCTTTCACCACCACCCTCAAAGCTTTAGAAACGCCTAAGTCTCCTGCGGGAGATCAACAACCCATTGGTGCATTAGTCAATCCTTGGGAAATCGCCCAAGCGGTATTACAAGATTTACATAATGCCAGCATTCCCGCAGCCGAAATAAATGGTACAGCTAATGATGCCTATATATTAAATGTCAATCATTGGGCTAGTTTTAACTTTAGTTTTCTAGCGAACTGAAGTCTGAAGTATGTAGACGCGTAGCGGCTAGACACTTTTAGCCAAAATTAGGCAATCACAAGTGGTCAGTTTCATTTACATAAAACGAAGATATAGCTATAGCCATCAAAGTGAGGACGTAAACTAGAAGAGTTGGCATTGCATCTACCCAATTTCAATGGCGAAAGCATATAGTGAAGATTTCCGGCGAAAAGTCATAGGAGCGATTGAATTGGACGGACTCAAGAAGTGTGAGGCAAGTGTTCTGTTCAATATCAGTCGCAACACAATCAACTTGTGGTTGCAGCGCCGAGCCGAAACGGGTGAAGTCAAACCCAAAGCAAGGAAAGGATTGATTGCAGCAGAATAACAAAATCAGCGACTGGGATAAGTTTCGCACCTTTGTCAAAGAACATGGGGATAAAACCCAAAGCGAAATGGCACAGCTATGGGAAGGAGAGATAAGCCAGCGCACGATTTCCAGGGCATTAATCAAAATAGGACATTCGCGTAAAAAAAAAACATACGGATATAGTCAACGCTCGGAAGACAAAAGAGTGGCATTTTTAGCACAACTCGAAAACCCGAAAGCATCGCATCTAGTGTACGTTGATGAGTCTGGCATGGATGAACGCGACAACTACGGCTACGGATACTCTGAAGTTGGGGAACGCTTCTACGAACTCAAATCGGGTCGGCGGCAAGGCCGTATTAATATGATTGCTGGGTATCGAGAGGGGCAATTGATTGCACCATTTACGGTCGAAGGGGCGTGTAACCGAACTGTGTTTGAGACCTGGCTAGAAACTTGTTTGATTCCGGTCTTGCGTCCGGGTGAGTGGGTGATTATAGATAATGCGACATTTCATCATGGTGGCCGCATTGCTTCATTAATTGAAGCCGCAGGATGCCAGGTCGTTTATCTTCCCCCTTACTCACCCGACCTCAATCGGATTGAAAAGTGTTGGGCATGGCTCAAAAGTAGGGTTCGTAAGTTGTTACCCACATCCGATAATCTACGTGATGCAATAGAAACCGTTCTCAAGCAAGCAGCCTCCTAACTAATATGGCTACGGCTATAACAGGAGAATTTAGCCGCAGTATAGATTAGATTTTTGGCGTAATTTTATATCGAATTTCAGGTACTTAAATTCCCATGTTCAAAGTAAAGTTACAATTTTCAAGGTTTCTCGGATTGTTGCTTATCGTCTGCTTTACCTTCTTCACGGTGTATGTAGCAAATTCTCAACAACTCCCTTTAGTTGAATACCAAGCGAAAACATCTGCCAGAGAAACCTCCAAGTATAAATTGGCAACTGAGTTACTACTAAAGACAGGAATCGCAAAAAGATACGATACACATTTCGACCACTTGATGGGTATGCTAATAGGTCAGGGCAACGATTCTAAGCTTTATACAAGGTTTAGGAAGATGTTTGTACGAGAAATTGGTTGGAGACACTTCAAAGATGCCTATGCAGCAAGACTAGAAGCCGATTTTTCGGAAGATGAATTAAAGAAATTGTTAAATTTATCAAAGCAACCTGTGATGAAAAAGTTGTTGCAGTCTGAAGTCAAAGCATATATGGATACGTCTAAACAAAGGTTTCAAATGGGATTTGAATTGTGGGAGAACTATAATAACGGCAAAATTAGTTTACCACCAGACTAGACTTCCAGCAGCATTCAGAAAGGCCATAACAAATCATTGGATCGGCCAATATTGTGATATTTCGGTGTTGATTTGGAGGAGTTCAATTACCGCTCAATTAAGCCGTTAATCAATTATTTAAGCTTACCTCATTGTGGGAAATCGCCCTTTAAAAAATGCGATCGCCCGAACTCAAAACTAGCATTGGCGATCTCAATTAGCTCTCACACAAATCTTGAGTTACAAGTGCGGCAATAGGGAAGCGTTTGTCTAAAACTTACTCCACGTATTACTAAAAGAATCGCACCCAAATTAATTATGCTTAGTTCCTACTCAGCACGGGCTAAACGCCCCGCTACCGCTCTAAGCGCAGCCATGCCCGCAGGGCTTTACAGCACTTTGCTATATTAATCATTCTGGATTCTGACTTCTGAATTCTTACAATCAATCTCAAATTACATGGTTTCAACTGTGGGTACTGTCAGCCTTAACACCTACGTTCAAGGTCAAGGATTTCCAATTTTAGCGATACATGGTCATCCTGGTTCTGGTCGTAGTCTTTCTGTATTTACCAACCACTTATCAAAACGCTTTCAAACTTTCGCCCCAGATTTGCGTGGTTACGGCAAAAGTTGCTATCGAGGTGATTTTGCCATGACAGATCATTTAACTGATCTAGAGGCGCTCTTAGACCGTTTAAAAATTGAAAAATGCTTGATATTAGGTTGGTCGCTGGGCGGTATTTTGGCAATGGAATTAGCGTTCAGGATGCCACAGCGTATTACTGGGCTAATTTTGGTGGCCACAGCTGCTAGACCTTATGGCAACCATCCCCCCATAACTTGGCAAGATAACCTTTATACAGGGATAGCTGGGATATTGAATTTAATCAAGCCTAGTTGGCAATGGAATATTGATACATTTGGCAAACGATCGCTGTTTCGTTACCTGATTCAGCAACATACAGCTACTGCCTATAAATACATTGCTCAAGAAGCTGTACCAGCTTATTTGCAAACTTCGGCTGGTGCCACACGTGCCTTGTCCACTGCCCTACGATCTAGATACAATCGTTTAACAGAACTAGAGCAGATTAATTGCCCTAGTCTGGTACTAGCAGGCGCACAAGACCGCCACATCACAGCCGAATCTAGTTTAGAAACCGCCAGACACCTTAAGAACGGCCAGTGGCAATGTTATCCCCATACTGCACATCTTTTCCCGTGGGAAATTCCGCATCAGGTACTGAGTGACATTGACCAATGGTTAGAAGCACACCAAGAAAATTTTAGATTTTAGATTTGCAATTTTGGATGGAAAGTTCATCTAAAATCCCAAATTAATTGATTTTTTGCCTAAAAATTACATCTGACCGCTAAAGGCAGGCTTTACTTTGCGGTCAATCCGTTCCCCCAAGTCTTCGGCAATTGTCAAATTATCTGGTTTACAGCGTTTTACATTCACCTGTATTCCTTGCGCCCCTTCAAGTTCTAAATCTTCCACATAGCCTTTTAAGGCTATTTTGGCATCAGCTGAAGTCAGAAATGGCCCAAAGTAGTAGGTGCAACGGGGGCTTTGTGTTAAAATCTCCACCCACCACGCTAATCCAAGACTATTAAATGTGTTGATTAAAGCTTCTTTCATGTCGTACCCGATGGTTTTCATGGTAGTTGCTGATTGATCAATCTGGTAGTAGTTGTTAGATACTACGCTGCTATTTTGTATGCTTTACATTTCTTTATACTCTTTTGCTCTTGTTTTTCAAAGAGGTTTTTGTAACTTATTCAGATACAAAGTGTTCAAAGAACGTTGGCGATAAACCTCATAAAGTGCCATCCCAGCGGCAACAGAGGCGTTCAAACTAGGGGTTTTTCCTTGTAGGGAAATTGACACCAAAACATCACATGCACGTTGGGTTAACATGTTTAAGCCTTCGCCTTCAGAACCAATCACCAAAACTACAGGCCCAGTGAAGCGCACTGTATGTATGGGTTCGCTACCTGTGGCGGCGGTGCCGTAAATCCAAAAGCCAGCTTCTTTGAGTTCTTCTAAAGCTCGGCCAAGGTTAACAACTCTAGCTACAGCAAATTTTTCTAAAGCACCTGCGGCTACTTTTACTACTGTTGAGGTGATCCCCACAGCCCTTCTTTGGGGAATGACTAAGCCTTGAGCGCCGATTGCTTCAGCAGTACGGATAATGGCTCCCAAGTTATGGGGGTCAGTGATGCCCTCTGCTACTACAATGACGGGATCGTTGGCGACAGATTTAGCTTTAGCAATTAAGTCTGGTAATTCTAGGTATGAGTAGGGGGCAATTTGGGCTGCTATACCTTGGTGATTAGCACCTTCAGTAATTTGGTCTAGACGCTTAGGTTCTACTTCATCGATAACTGAGCCATTATCTTTCGCTTGAAGTAGCAAATTGTGAAATCGGGGATCGTAGCGTAACCGAGTTGTTACCCAAATCCGATTTAATTCACGTTGATTTTCTAAAGCACTCAAAACTGGATGGCGACCGTAGATCAAATCACTTTCGTTATCTTTATCTTCTGTATTTTTGAGAACAGGAGATGGATGAGATAAGTGGCGATTTGGGTGGGAATTGCTGGGAGTGGGATGATTATCTCGCTCGCCTGGTTTGGCTTTCCGAATAGGATTACCAATAAAACGTTTGCTTTTAATTTTCACAGTTCGCCCACGATTGGGTTCGCCAGAGGTCTGGAGTTTTTTGGGTTTGCTAGTCATAATGAGTTTGAATGTATAGCTTATAAGTAGGCATCCTGAAGCCTTAAAGGTGCTAAACCGAACACACCAATTTTTTACTAATCAGGTTAGATTTCTCACTCTTGGTCGAGATGAAGTTTCTGCAACAATTCAGTTAAGCGTGGGATGTCAGTTAGATACAAGTAACCAATCAAAGTTTCTAAACTAGTTGCTTGTTGATAAATTTCGGGAGCAAGGCGTTTAGGTCGTCCTGTAGAGGCATTACGCCCCCGACGGACAATTTCTAGTTCGGCTTCCCTCAGATGAGGAATCAGCGATCGCAAATGTAGGGCTTGTGTTTCCGCTCTCACCTGGGCCACTACCAAACGGTGGTAAGTTTCTAGTCGCTGTAATGGCAATAGATAGGATATTCTAGCATAAAGCTCATAAATTGCGTCTCCTATATATGCTAAAGCAGCAGGAGAAATTTGCTGCACTTGTGTTGGGGAAATTGCTTGGCGTAATTGCACGGTGTTCGCTAAACAGGCTTGCACCCAAGATAAATCAGCTATAGGAGGTTCATCTTGTCTATCTATTGGCTCTTCCTCGTGGGACTTCACAAATTCATCATTTCTTGACAGAATACTTTTGAGGTAATTAATTTTTCTTGAGTATATTTAAAGTATATTACTTAGCACAATCTATACTATCAGGATTACCCAATTAATTCTATCTTTTTATCAGAGATTTTGGATTCCAGAAATTAGATATAAGTCAGCATGGAAGAGGAATTAGACTAATTCTTCTTCGCCATCTGGAAGGGCTTTTAAATATTTAAGTTTTTGGTATATGAATATGGCTGGCTTTTTTACCTCTCTCGCAAGGAGAGAGGTAAAAAAGCCAGCTTTTATAAAAATTAAGCTATCCAGATAAACTATCGGATAGCTGAATTTAACCCTCAAGTCAAACTAATCAAGACTCCTTGATGTTTTCTAGAGCCACGTCCACTGTAGTTTGCAGAGAGAGAAACTTCTCTAAGCGAACAAGTTTGACCGTTTGGGTAACGCGGGGATTGGAGACAATTTGCAAGGTGCCTTCAGCCAATTGAGCCTGCTTGGCCAGCTTTACCAAGGCTCCCAAGCCAGAGCTATCAACAAAGTCAATTTTTGAGAGATCCAGAATAATATGCTTTGGCCCCTCTTCAATTTTACTACCCAGTACCTTGCTAAATGTCGGTTCAGAAAAGGCATCTAACAAACCTGTGAGGCGGAATAGCTGATAGTTATCCCGGGCTTCACGAGTGCCTCTCAGGCTTACGGTTAGATTAAGTGGTTCAGCAATAATTCCCTCCTCAATCATTAAAAGTGAACGCTCAAGTATAGATGGTTTTTATGCACATTGTCTACAACCTGCTAGGGTAGCAGAATCGAGGCAAAGTAAAAAGTAAAAAGTAAAAAGTAAAAAATCCTTTGACTTTTGCCTTTTAACTTTTGATTTTGGCAGTCTCCATCTAGCACTTTTTATATTTTTACTTAACCTCAGCGTTAGTAACTGTGCTTAGTGATCGCATTGCTTGGACAAATTGCTCAAACAAGTAATCAGCATCATGGGGGCCGGGGCTGGCTTCGGGGTGATACTGTACCGAGAAGATGGGCAAAGACTTATGACGGACACCAGCAACAGTGCGATCATTCAAGTTCAGGTGGCTGATCTCGACAACTGCTTGAGGTAAAGTATCTGGGTTAATGGCAAAACTGTGGTTTTGGCTGGTAATTTCGATCCGCCGTTCTAAACCCGCAGGCTGATTTAAACCTCGATGGCCGAATTTGAGCTTAAAAGTTTCTGCGCCTAGAGCGTGACCCAAAATTTGGTGTCCCATACAGATACCAAACATGGGTTTTTCACTTTCTAACAGTGTTTTGACTGTTGCGATACCTTCGGTCACGGCAGCTGGATCGCCAGGGCCGTTGGAGAGAAAGATGCCATCTGGATTGTAGCTGAGAATTTCTGCTGCTGTTGTGTTTACCGGAACAACAATGACGCGACAACCGTAACTAGCCAAACGGCGCAATATATTCCGCTTCACACCAAAATCAAGGGCGACAACGGTAAAAGATTCTCCGCCAGGAGTAACATTTTCTGCGTTGAATTCCCATTCAGCGATGGTTGGTTCTGACCATTCATAAACTTGAGGTGTGCTGACTTCCTTGACTAGATTTAAGCCAGCCATATTGGGAAAGCCTTGCACTTGTTCTAGCAATTCTGCTTCGTCGAGAATTTCTGTAGAAATCCCCCCATTCATTGCGCCGAACGTCCGAATTTTGCGGGTGAGGGCGCGGGTATCAATGCCATAGATACCGGGAACCTGGTGCTGTTTGAGGTATTCAGGTAAGGATTGAGTCGATCGCCAGTTACTTGGTTTGTGACAAATATTGCGAGCGATCGCTCCTCTCGCTTGCGGCCGCGCCGATTCTTCATCTTCAGAATTAACGCCTGTGTTCCCTAATTCAGGATAGGTAAAAATCACAATTTGACCGCAGTAACTGGGGTCGGTTAATACTTCTTGATATCCGGTCATACCAGTGTTAAACACCACTTCCCCGATTGTGGTTCCCGTCGCACCGAAAGACCAACCACGGTAAGCAGTGCCATCTGCCAAAACAAGTAAAGCAGGTATTGCGTCAGACAGGGACATAAGCGATAGATTAGGAATTGGGTAAGTATGAAGTCTGAAGTCTGAAGTCTGAAATATGAGATTTTTACTTCGGCACTGCTTCTTCATCCTAAAAAAGTGTAAATCATCAAATGCAAAGTCTGACACTTCATACTTCATAATTCATACTTCATAATTTTTCCAGGGTAATCGGTGGCAGAAGTGGTTTTGCAGTTGTTTGGGTAGGTAAAATAGATATCAATTATGCTTCAGTCTTTTTTATCTCGTGCAGCCCTGATTTTGATCTCAAGCGCTTTAGCCGTTTTGGGTGTTGCTTGTAGTGAAGACAAACAGACTACTGAGAATATTGGTAATCAACAATCTGTAGTTACTGACAATTCATTAGTACAGCCTTCTGTCGAATCAGCAGCCCCAGTAAACCGCCCAGAACCTAAAGCACTGCCGCCGTCGGAACTTGAGCCAAATTCGTTTGAATTGGGACTAGACAAAGCCACAGGAGCCGTGAGTATTAGTCAATCGGCACAATCGGTTGAGGATTGGAACTTAGTGGCAAATCAATTTCAAGAGGCGATCGCCCTCATGGAAAAAGTCAACCGCCAAAGTCCAGATTTTGTCTCGGCTCAAGGAAAAATAGTCGAATACCAACGTAAGGTGAAGTACGCCCTGCAAAAGGCCAATCCTAATTTGCAGCAGGCCTCAACTGACAATCAAAAAATAGTGGTGGCCGTTCCTCAGCCCAAAACTGTGGCTAAATTTATGCCACAACCGACTGTTACAATCAGACAGCAGCCAGAACAGCGGGTTTTTTCCGCGGTAGAAGTTCCGCTTCCTGAAAAAAATGTGTTTGTTGCCCCAATCAAACGCCGCGTTGGCGGTACGCCAATTGTGGAAGTTACCTTTAACGGTCAGCAGAAATTCGACATGATTGTCGATACAGGGGCAAGTGGGACTGTAATTACTCAGCAGATGGCTAATGAGTTAGGGATTGTCGCTGTAGGTAAAGCCAAAGCAAATACTGCCAGTTCCAGAGCCGTAGAATTTCCTGTTGGTTATGTGGATTCAATGGCGATTAGTGGGGTAAGAGTGAATCGTGTACCAGTGGCGATCGCTGGAACAGAACTAGAAACTGGGTTATTAGGACATGACTTTTTTGGTAATTACGATGTCACCATTAAACGCAATGTTGTTGAGTTCCGTCCCCAATCGCATTCAGAAGTCAATTCCGTAGAAATTGAACTAGATCCTCCAACTTCGTCCACGAACTCCCGTTCTGTAGAATTTCCTTAGCTATACTCACGCCTTGAGCATGATCTAACAATGGTATCGCCCCCGCAACTTGTAGGGCTAATGAAGCATTTAACGCTACGGCATCTTGTTGTGCTGTTGTTCCCTTGCCTTGCAGCACAGCTTTGAGAATTTCAGAATTTTCCTGCACATCTCCACCCCGTAGCGCCTGTATCGAAACAGGTGTAACACCCACCTCTTGGGGATTGATAGTTGTTAACTGCACGTTGCCATCAGCTAACACGGCTATGTCAGTTAAATCTCCAAGACTGGCTTCGTCAATTCTTTCGCGCCCATGTAGAACGATCGCTTTTTGTTTGCCAAGATTATGTAACGCTTGAGCCACAGTTTCTAAAAGTTTGGGCGTAAATAACCCCACCACTTGCCCAGTCGGACGCAAGGGATTGACTAACGGCCCCAGTAAGTTGAAAACCGTGCGAATTCTCAGATTTCGGCGTAATTGAGCCACTGCTTTGAGGGCTGGATGCCAACCAGGGGCAAACAAAAAGGTGATCCCAACTTCGTGTAAGGCTGCTTGGACTTTTTCCCCAGGAGCGCTTAAGTTGACACCCAATGCTTCTAAAACATCGGCGCTACCTGTCAAACTAGAGGCGGAACGATTACCGTGTTTCGCTACGGGTACACCATAAGCCGCCACAACAAAAGCCACCGCCGTAGAAATATTGAAAGTCGATGAGCCATCGCCACCAGTTCCGCAGGTATCGATTACAGTGCTGAGGGTTGAGTTGTGAGTGCTGAGTGCTTTAGATTGAGATTGTAGTACCTCAGCCATACCCGTTAATTCTTCAGCGGAAACACCTTTAAAATTGAGGGCTGTTAAAATTGCCCCTGATAACTCTGGGGAAACGGCTTCACTCAGCCACCCTTGCATCAATTCCGCAGCTTGGGGGCGTGTCAAAGATTGACCATCGATTAATTGCTGTAGCAGAATATACCAGCTTGTAGAAATTTCTGGGGAAGTTGTCATAGCTAGGGTTGTAAGTGATGAAATGCGATCGCCAAGGCTTCCTAAAAAGGATATATGGCAGATATCGTACCGGAAAATGAGCAGCTATCAAAGTGAATTATTTATCGAAATTTCTCTATTTGATAGTTAGTAATAAATAATTCTTTCCCTTTAGCTGCACTATTCTTTTTGTAATTATTCATGCCATACTGCAATTCCCACTCATAGATATTCGCCCATTGGAAATTTTGTCGAATATTCGGAGAATCATCGTAAGTAATCAGCCAAGGATGAGGACATTGTTTTAAGTTATCAGCAAATCTTGGATGTTCAAAAGAGGTATGCAAGTCACCATCTTTGCCATATAGTCTAGATTTAGTCGCACTAAAATATGGGGGGTCTAAAAATAGAAATACATTTTTACCTTGTTCTTTTAGAAGATAACTATAATCTAAGTTAGTTATTTGTATATCTTTTGTTAAAATTGACTCTAATTTTTCTAGTCTTTCTATTGATGAATCTGTGAATCTTTTATCAAAAGCTTCCTGAGAAAATCCACCTGATTCGATAGTTCCCGAAAAAGTAATTCTGTTGAGTACGAAAAAGCGCACTGCCCTTTCTAAATCAGACAAAGTTTTTACGTCTATATTAGTTAATTGTGTAAATAATAATTTACCATCTGTAGATTTATGTTTAATTTGACGTATTTCTTGAACTAATAGAGTTATATCAGATTGAGCGATTTTCCAAAATAAGAATAGTTCAGGGTTTAAATCATTAATCCAAATTTTTAAATGAGGATATGTTTGCTTTAAATAAATAAATACAGAACCACCACCAACAAAAGGTTCTCGAAATTCCGAGAAATTATCTGGAATATATTCAGCAATTTGTTTTATCGCTTTAGATTTACCGCCAGGATAGCGAAGCGGACTTTTGAGCATAAATAAAAAATAATCACACTGTATCTTAAAATATTTTTATATTTGTTGTGCAGAATAAATATTTTTATGCCTCGTTCTGTTCCCTATCAACCGTTGTTGTTGCGACTACTGCATGGCGTGAGTGGAATTCTAGCGATCGCAGCAATCATTACTGGATTCCTAGTTTACAATACCTACGATGGGCGATTTGGTAAAATTCCCTTGCCCCAACTTGGTGATATTCAAGGGATTCATGGCACTTTTGCCTTATTTTTCTTGATTTTGCTACCAGCATTTGCCCTCTACAGCTTTCATGCTGGGAATAGGCGACTTATCCAAACTAATTCATGGGAACAACTCAGCCAAGTTGGTAAACCGATTTGGTGGGTGAGCCTGCAAAGACTAGCTAACACTCTGATGCTGATTGCTTCTGTATTATCTGTCATTTCTGGCAGAATGATGAAAGAAGAATGGCTTCCTAGAGGAGAAATTGATCATATTTGGTATACGCTACACTTCACAGCTTGGTGTGTGATAGTTGGCTGTTTAGCTATTCACCTTTTAATGTCTATTAAAGTGGGTGATGTGCCGTTATTATTATCTATGTTTTCGTGGCAAGTTCGACCACAAGATAGTCCTAATCATTGGGTTACTCGTTACCGTGCTTGGTGGAGTAGTTTGCAAACTAACTTTAGTGCAACAATTAATCAATTACTAGTTAATAATTTAACCCTGAGAATTATTGAGGTGTTTGTGTTGATTAGCGTTATTGTTGCATTTCTCCTACCTCTATTTTTCTCGGAATAAATATCTACTAAGTAGAACTATGATTAATTTTAAATTATAGACCAAAAAAGTCCTCAATAAGGACTTGAAATTAGGATTTAGTTTTGTAGATAAATCAACACTGGCAATTGAGATTGACCCAAGGAAGTCTGCTGAAAAAATCTTGGCATAATTTTAAGATTTTCAAAATTCCTTCAATACGCTCTTTTGATTCTGTTGTAGAGGCAGTTATTTCATCCATATGTTCAAGATGTTTCTTCCAATCACCTTCTACCACATCAGCAACTTTTTCAAAACCATTAGCAGTGTCCTCCCAGAATTTATCAATTCCTTTAAAAAACTGTTCACACACAGGCTGTTTTCCAAAATCTTTAACCACTTGTTTAGCTAATCGCTTTTGCCATGATTCTGTCAAGGAACTCCATAAGTTTGCAACTGCCAAACCTAATGTAACAGACAGACCTATTCCAAGCACGATTGGCCCACCTATAGCAGCTACGATGGTCATTATTCCAGCCGTACCACCACTGAAACCAAAACCAATACCAATTGCTGATAAAAAACTAACGAACTTTGCAACTAATATGTAACCACCAAGATTACCTAACGAAATTGCCCAAGCAGCCAAAGCACCGAAGCTACCTAAGCCTGCAATTGCACCCATCACAGATGCTTCCCAATCAAAACGAAAAGTTTTAGAATTTGTATATTCTTCTGCTTGATATCCATGAAATTGTGCTTCAGCGTAACTTAAAAAGAAAGTATCAATTTCCAGCTTAAATTTGTCTGAATTATCTTTAATAATGTTCTCTAGCTCATTTTGTAGTTTCTCTGATAAGTAACCTGCTAGATATTCCTGTGCATCTTTTTTGTTATCATATTTTGCACAAATAATACTTTCCACAGTATTAACAGTTAGAAGCTGTTCTGCATATTTTTGAAACTCGGTTTTTGTAATTGTTTTTAACTCATGTATTCTCTTTAAAAGATTGTGCCTTTTCAGGTGATTTTATTCTTGCCGAATATGATCATTTTCTACCAATAAATTTAACTGTGATCGCTGGGCAGTTTTGACTTCTTCATCAGCAATATCTCTTTCATATTTGTTAATTAAATCAATATACTTTTTTATAGTATTCTCCTTAATATTTATAATTTCTCGGTTAATTTGACATATACGTGCTTCAGGGAAAAATTTACCTAATATATTAGTTAGTTGATCAAATAAGTGTTGACATCTGTTAGGTTTTTCTGACCAGAAAGTGAAAAACCTTTGTCTTAATTCTGTTTCTGAAATAGTACGGTTGGTGTTTTGTCTACGACGCTCTATCACAGTTTCAGTGAGATGATTGTAGAGTCTTTTTGAGGCTTTATCTGAAATTTCCTTGAGTTGATAGTCCGAGATACTTGGATCGGCATGGGTAGCCACAATAAAGAGATTACCTAGTGTAGGAAAATTACTACATTCATTCTCTGGTGTAGGAAGTAAACGTAACAAGCTGCCAAGACGTATCATATCTTGACCATTAATGTGACCCTTAGCTGGTGAAGCATATATCAGTATATCAGCTATCTGTGCAGCACTATTAGCTTTCTCAACATCTTTTGAAACTTCATCAGGTTGATCTGAATAACCAGGTAGATCTATTAAGTTGCAGGCTCGTAGTAAAGCAGAATCCAGATAAACTACAGCTGCATGAGCTAATACATCGTCATTGCTACCATGTACTCCATATTCTTGCAAAATATGAAAGCTTCCTGCTTTTAAGCAATACTGCTCACAACGTTCCTTGTCATCAAAAAGTAATAAGTCAATGACTTGCTTACCGCCTTCATCCTTTAACCAAAAGTCCTCTTCAAAAATCAAAACATCTTCTTTAAACCATTCAGGACGGTCTTCTATATGACGAACAAATGTAATTACTCTTGTGGCAGGTTGATAACCAACTGGTAGATTTTTGCTACCTAATAGAGCATTTGCTAAGTGTGATTTACCAGCATCAAATCCTCCTGTTAATGCTAGATTAGGTTTTTGCTTGTAGGACTTTACTAGCTTTTTAAAATCATTGGGTATCGTTGGTGGTGTTGGTATGTCTATTCGCTCTACAGTTGGAGCCGCATTGATATACTGATTTAATAAATTTATATTGTGATAAAGTTCAGCGTAAGGATTACCTGGGTCAATTCCTTTCAATGCTTGTGTTGGTGGTGACATAACACTAGCAATATCAAGATTAAATATTGCTAACCATTGCACTAAAAGCCCCATTGGAACTGTTTCAGGCTTCTGTTCATAAAGACAAACTTCTTCGTTAGAAATACCCAATATCTTAGCAACCTGTACTTGACCTATACCTAATTTTTGACGATAGCTAAGTAAGTCAATATTCATTACTGTATCTCCAAACCTAAATACTATTACTTATTCAGTTTTGGTATAAAAAATAAATTTAAACGAGTAGAGATAACCGTCCATTAAAAAGGGTGCGCTGAAGGGGTGACAAAAAAGTTATAAAGCAGACTGGATAAGAGTCATAGCCCGTAGACCTTGTTGAAAATATGGCAGTTTACTGGGCTTGAGGCGCATCAATTCATGAGCTAAATCAGCCCAAAATTCCATTGCCCCTACCCATAACTGACCATACAAACCAATCCAAAAAGCACTATGTCGGCGGTGCAATCGTTGTAACTCCTTCAGACGACCAACATATTTTTGTAGTCCAGAGGAGCGAGAATTACGACCAACTAAAATAGCACAAGTATAGGCAATAGCAATTAATAAAATCAGTGCTATCAAACGTTGACCATCAGCATAAGTAGATTCGAGATTATACCCCCCAGTTTTACAATCTTTAAACATGGCTTCGATACCACTCCGCAACTTAAATGCTTTAATGGCATCTTTGAGACTATCAAGGTTAGTTAATAAAAACCAGCCAGCAGGCTCAACAACTCCACGATATTTGCGCTTGTAATATCCGGCGAGATTAAAATTGGCAAACCCTTTCTGTTTAGTTGCTTGAATCCCTGTCAAAAAAAACGAGATGCCAGGAGTTAATCCCAAAGATTGTAAGCGTTGGTGTGATTGGTTTTCTTGCCGAATATAAGTACCTTGTTTCTGACGCAATACAAAGTCAATGCCCTTGCTATGTAACCAATTTGCTAGTTTTATACTGTGGAATTCTCTATCTCCCAGTACCAGCATTTGATATCCCTTAAATAACTGCAATAGTGGACGAATTAATTTTTTCTGCTCTCCCAAATTGCTACATCCTTTTTTAGGTAACAATAGCCAGTACACAGGTATTGCTCTTTTTTGTTCTATTAAACTAATTACAAATACATTTTGTGAACGCCATTGTGTTCTATCAATCGCAAATATTAGCCGTTTCTCTCCTCTTTTCAGACTATTTTTCACCCATCGTTTGAGCAGGGGAAACCACAGATATGGAATCGACAACTGAGGTAGTAGTAAAAATCTTTGTATACTCCGCCTCCGACTTTCAAATTTTATCGGTTGTGGAAATACTGTTGCTAGTTTCTCAATTGTCACAGTTTTATGAAATTGCAATAGCATTAGTAAGATTTCTAGCATCTTGTACTGTGCGGGTGTCAGTACATTTTGAAAGCAGTTTTGGTAGAATTTAGGTAACATTATCATTTGATAGGTCTTGTTGAGAATACCTGACCTATCTTTTTTTACCCCAAAACGGTCACGCTCCTCTATTTTCTTGGCTTCAGCCGCTTTGTCACCCCTTCAGAAGGGTGCGTTTGTTAAAGAAAATTGTAGGCAACAACCAGTCAAAACTAACGTAACGAGCGAAATATTACTCGGCCTGGAGATTCTTCTTGATTAATGCGTGCGTAAACTCGCAGACAAGTTAAAACTTCTCCCGGAATACCACCACAATTGAGTTGCAAATCGTCTTTTGAGAAAGCACAAACATCAGCATAGAGTCCTGATAGTTGGCGAATTCTAATATTGTGTCCTGATTTATTTGCTTTATCAGCAACTTTTTTTAGGGTTCGTCGTGATTCTTGTTGTAATTTTCCCCACCATGAATAACGTTCAACAGGTGGTATAAAGACTAAAGAATGTATAGCTTCATCTATATCAATCCAAGCACGTACAATAGCTATATCTTCGCTATTCTCTTCAGCTTTTTGAATGCGGTGAAATCGGTCTTTTAAAGCTTCTATATATTGATTTTTTTGTTCTGGCTTGGAGTGCAAAGAAATAATATCAAAACTAAAAATACTTTTTAATGCGTGATGTATATCTGCTTCTATTTCAATAAAATTTTGATATAAACTCAAGAAACCAGCTAATAATTGTAAATCTTCTGAGTCACTATGTTGAATAAATTTTGAATTTAAAAGTGCTTTTTGTGATAAACATAAACCCTGAACATTCACACTACCTCTGAGTCCAGAGTAAACAATATCATCTCTGATGAAGGGCAGTTGATAGAGATGAGAATTATCTTCGATTGCACCAATTTCTTGAGCAAAATCTAAAGCGCGTTGTTGCCAAAATGCAGCTAAATCATCGGGAATGCGTAATATTTTCCGGTGAATTTCGTTCCATAAATCTGCATCAGTTTGGCTTTGTAATTGTGCATCTCCTAAATATAAACTGAGTTCTGGGTCAGCATTCCAAGCATCGCGGAGATGATGTAGGTTTAACTCATCTGAAGATTGGCTGAGAATGGTTTCTTGTTTATATACAGGTTGCAATAAACTTTGGATTTCTTGCAATAATTCTGCACAAATTTCCGCACCAGGATCATGGGGTAATTCTGTATAGGCTTGGTTTAATGCAGACTCTAGTCCATGCAGGCTACAGCGGAGTAACCTGGCTAATTCGGAATTTTCTGTTTCTAATAGCTGACGTAGATGCTGCATGATGAGTGGGGGTTTGCATTATTTTAAACGCAGAGGGCGCAAGGTTAAGCGCAGAGTTACGCGGAGAAAATTCATTACTTTGCACCTTTGCGCCTTTGCGCGAAACAATTCATTATTAATGTATTCCACAGAAGGGATCGCGTTCTTTATCTACTTCGTTAGGTTGCAATTCTAACTCGGCACGATAAACACAACCTTCTTGTTTTAAACATTCTTGACTTGTGGATGTCCAGTAGGGAACTTCGCCGGGGTGCATCCGCAGAATACCTTTGTTGTCGAGGGTGACGCGATATTGACAAGGGTAGTCTGTGGTGACATCTGGCTTACTGAGTGAACCGATGCGTATCCATTTTTTTCTATTAGTTTCTGTGTCGGTTTGATAAACGTAAAATGTGTGTTGTCTAGTGTAAGGAAATGGTGGTAAGGAATTACTAATTAAACCCTGTCCTGGTTGGGGTGAACCATCGCGGAGGTAATGGAATTCGTGGAGGGATTTGTGATCATTTGAGTCGATTTCAAAGACTAAATGATAGGCATTTGGTTGATCAACGGTTGCTGATTCGATGACGTTGACGGCTATATCACCATCAGTTAAATCTTTATTTGTTCTTTCCACGGCGATATTCCATTTTAATTTACCGTCAGCAAATAAGGTGGCTTCGGAAGCTGCTGATATTGCTGAACCGACATCAATACCGGGAACATCTATTAAGTAATGGGGGTTGCCTTGACATAGCAAGACATTAAATTGTAATGTCTGGTCAATTTCAAATTGCACTTTGATTTTTCTGAGAAACTCTGCTTCTTCCATCCCCAATTTTTCCATGAGATGTTTACCGTCAAAGCTTCCCCAAAGTCTTAAATCACCGTCTTCGTAATCTTGGCGATAAATAATATTAGTTAACTGTATCCCTTGCCAACCGGTACGTACTTTGGCGACTGTTTCCCAAGGTGCAATTTGATAAAGTTCTTGTCCGGCTTTGAATACTGTTAATAGTTCGTTACTTTGGGTTTTGCGTTTGAAGTTGCAAGGTAAGTAATAAAATAAGTTTTTAACGTCAATTTCTAATTGATTTGCGCCTTTTTGAAGCAATGTTTTAGATTCTTCAGGGTCAAATCTGAGTCGGCGTAATTTCTCGGCATAACACGCGCCTGCGGAGGTGGCGAGTTTGGTAAATTCTAAAACAAAGGTAATGCGTTCAGGGTTCCAAACGAAGTAGGGAGACTTACTAAATTCTTGATAAATATGGCGTTGTACTAAGTCTAGATTGCAAGTTTTTCCTGAGAGAATTAACCAGTCAACTTTGTGGGTGTTCCAAGCATCAATGGTGTTATCTTCTGAACGCAAGCGGCTTTCCATTAAGCCTTTAGCAATACCAATTGCTTCTTTAATGGCAGATGTGGCGACGCGTTCAAATTGTTGATTATCTAAGGTGACAGAAATAGTATCTGGGTTAAGAATTTGATATTTAATGGCGCTTTGAGTGAGGAGTTCAGCTATTTGTTGCTCAGAGATTGTAAAGGTTAAAAGTGAATTTTCTATTGGTGATTTTTGTCCGAGTTTAAGTTTAGCTGCTTCTGCATAATCCCAAAGTGTGTAAAAGGTTTGTAGGCGTTGGGGTGCTTGTTGCCAACGAGTTGGTAAGACTTTTTCGGCTGTATCTAAGGCATCTTTATAAGCTGCGTCGCCTTCGGGATTTTCTCTATCTAGGCATTTTAATAAACTGCCTGTTTTGAATTTACCTTGGTCTAGAAAACGCTCGTTTAATTCGGCACTAATTAAGTCTTCGAGTTTTTCGCTGTCGATATCGCCACGGGTGACTGCTGTTAGAAGAAAATCTGCGATCGCAACTTTTAATAACCGGAATACTCGCAGGGTAATTAGTTCACCACCCAACTGTAAATGTCCTGATGAACCTAATAGTTTGGGAGTCAGTTTATAATACCTTCCACCTAAGCCTCGGTCTTCATTATTGGCAAAGAAGGGGGTTTTATCTTCTAAGGTTAATTCAATTAAAGCTAAGTCTGTTGTGCCGCCACCAATATCTAAAACTAAGACGTTTTGTGACCATTTATTGCCATCGCGGCGACAACGGGTTTTAAACGATTCAATGCCAATATTGAGATTACCGCCAAATTCTCGCCATAGGAAAAATATCGCTACGGAAACAGCTTCATCATAAGCAGTTTGGACATCATCAATGCCTAATTGTTCGACTAATTGCCTAACTTCTTTGCGAACTACTGGCGGTGCGACTGTGGGATAGGTAACGACTGCGGTTAAAAATTCACCTTCGGAAAATCTGCGTCTAGCGCGTTGGCGATAATCTTCTGTTAATTCTATTAAATGCGCCCAAGCTGCTTGAATTAATTGATTAACATTAATGTTAGCTTCCGTCTCATTTAAGATGACTGGAAATAATCTATTTTGTCCAAAATAACGCTTGGGTGAGTGGTGAAACCGGCTGATAATTTCTTTTAAAGAACTACTGGTTCCTTGAGCAATTGCTTTTTTTCTGTTGTCTCTTGCTTCCCGTCCCATTTTCAAGTTTAATACTTCCAAGTTAGAAATTTCTAACTCGCTGGGAATTTCAGTATCACGGCGGTCAATATCAAGAACGACGGGAATTAAATTTTGGGATTCTAATGTGGGAACGCGAAAGACTTCATGATATATTTGATATAGTTTTTTGCTGGCTGCCCGTTGAAATTTTTCGCTATTACCTAAACATAATTCGATTTGACGGATTGCTTCTAAGAATTTTTCTTTGTTATCACTTTCAAAAATTTCATTTAATCGGCTGGGTTCAATTTCTAAGTTTTTACTAATATCAATAATAAATTTCTGCCACTCAATTTCGCTGATATCGGGTAATGCTTCGGAAGCGGGAGAATTGAGCCATTGGGCTAGGCGATCGCGCAATCTTAATTCCTGTTCTCGTGGTAAAATTTCAGCGATGGGGATTTCTATCGGGTCGAACAGAGTGACGGTAGAATTCGACGTACCAAAATCTAAAGCAAACCATCCGGGAAATCTTTTTTGGGGTTGGCTATGCAGTTCTTTTTCAGGCGGATTTGGTAGTTGAAAAGGATTCATAGAAATATCTGGTTTGATTATTTGCTCTTCAGGATTTGTTGGTGTCCATAAATAGCAAGCTGCTTTAATTTGCTTTGGTTCAGATAATACTGGTTCTCCTGAAAAATCGGAATCAAAATACTCAACAATTACCTGTAATGTACAGTTAATTGGCTCTGTTAAAGGTTTTTCGAGTTTACAAGGATATTGTTCTAATTGCCCGATTTGGGAAATTTTTGGTGTGACAGCATCAAATGGTTTATATGCTTTTTGAATTTGTGATGGTAATTCGTGAGGAGTACCTTTGACAGAGAAATTAATCCGTGCAATGTGGGGGACGTTGTTCCCTATAGCTACTAGTTGAATGGTGGGAAGTTCTAAATATTCGTTGTCGTTAATTTGGATTTGGAAGCGTGGTGGAAGGCGAATTTCTACTGGCATTTTTTAGTTCCTTGAATTTCTGAATAAACCGCAGATGAACACAGATGTTTTACATTTCTCTTCTCTCTGTGTTCTCTGTGTCTCTGTGGTTCAATTTAAACAATATCTAAATAAGAATTAGTGGCGATTTCTGAGAGAATATTTAACCAAGTGGGAATCGCAAGTTTCGGTGGTGAATCGCCAGCGGCTAGGTATCTCAGCAATGCTTCTTTTTTGGAAATATTTTGTAGTGTGGGAATAATTTGGTCTAAGATACCTTCTATTTCTGAGTTGACTTGTTGATTAACTTCGCTGACATACTGCACCAGATGTAAACTGGCACTAGCAGTAATTTCATCTCGCAAACGCAAGACTAACATTTGATGATGGCTGGCTCTGGGTGAATTTTGGTTTCTTTCGGGCGACCAATCAAATATTTGACCAATGTTGTGTTTTTCGTCTTGACGTGCTAACGGAAACATAATTTCAGGGGCAATTTCTTTATCTTTGCTATTAATTTCTGCGAGAATAGCTTCTTTCCATTGATTAGGGTCACAACCTAACAGTAATTTATAAAATAAATCTGCTTCTTCACCACCAAATCCCAGTTCGATTTCTTGTTCCATTTCGGGAGTAAGAATTGTTTTGAGATAGTCCCTGGATTCGGCTATTTGATTGGATAGTTTACTTAATAAATCTACCACTGCTTGGCGAATGCGATCGCGGGCAAATATTTCGACTTCTTGCACAGTTTTTTCAAAGGTGGGATAAAAATCATCACTCTTTGTCGGCAAGGTATTATTGACTTTACTTCCTCTGTCGAATAACTTCCCGGCTGCGCCTTTGGTTTCGGCAATGGTAATAGCGCCATTGTTGGCTTTGTTAAATAATAAAGTCCACTGGTTCCAGTTGAGAATTTGAAACGTAATTTCGTCTTTTACTACCTCACTAACACCTATTCCTCGGCGGTCTTTGAGTGGTTCTTTACCTAATTCTTTTTGGAAGTTGCGGTAAGTTTTATCTAAACTATCAATGGCACTCCGCAAGTCAACTAATGTGGGACTATCGAGAGTTGGGATACCTTGTTCGTGAATTTCTTCAATAATATTTTTCAGGTTTTCTTGTTGTTGACGCACACTTTCAGCAGCGCGGCGAGTATCTTCATATAGTTGCTTGAGTCCGTGCGCCGCAACGTGACTTTGAATTAATTCGCGCAGTTTGGCAATACCGCCATCTTGAGCAAAGTAACCTAGTTTTCTACCAAGTTGGCTGCGTGCATCAGATTCTAGCAACCTTTCGCTTAAACTTGACCATTTTTGTTGTAATCGTTTTGAGCGTTCAAGGTAATTAGGATAATCTAAGTTACTTAAAAATTCTGCTGAACCTGCTTTAACACTACTGGAACGTTTAGATAATTCCGCTAGTCCTAGCAGGGGTGATAACAACACAATGCGGTCTTTTTGAGTGGTGAATGCACTTGCACCATCAATAGTTGTTTGCAGAACTTTGAGTTTTTGGACAACTTTGTCCTCATATAAAGGAGTGTTGGCTGTGCTGTCTTGGATGAGTTGGTCGAGTTCTCTTTCGCCGCCTTCACTTTCTAGGGGTAGCTGGTCAAAACGACCGACACCGACAAGAATTAAATCTTTCAGGTCTTGTCCTGGTCGCTGTTGCTGCATCATGGTGAAAATTTTATTGGCGCGATCGCTCCCTGGCGATTTACCATTGAGCAAGATTAAAATTGTCTGAACTTCCGCCAATTCTCGCAGCGATAAAAACGTATCTCGCGCGCCGGAATTCGCCGCACCCAACCCCGGAAAATCTAACAAAATAAATTCAGAAGCATCTGTTACATCCCAAATTTCCCGCGAGATTTTCACTTCAATATCAACTCGCCGAATTAAGGGGAAGCTGTTTTGTAATAACTTTGTGGCTAACTTTTGGGGTGGACTGGGTAAACGGATATGCGCTGGCGGTAAGTCTGCAAACCTGAGAGTTTGGATAGCCATTGGTTGTTCTGCCAGCTGTAAACCCTCCCGTGCTGTGGCATGATCAATCTGATAGCGCCCGCTACACATCGCCTCGCCATAGGAACTATAAGCACGCACAAATAACACCAACTCTCGCAGCAAATAGCGTAACTCTAAATTATTACTCTGATTCCATGCTTGCTCACACCAAGCCAGAATATCTTTGCCAGAGTTTAACTGCGATAGTTGTATAGGCACAAGTCCCGCTGCTGCTGACCTGCGGCTGGCTTCTGCTAACATATACCGCAGGCACTCTTTCACCCCTTCATGAGAAAGATACTCAACAGTAAAATTTCCCACTTGGGTAGTAACAAATTCATCTTGTGGGATTAAGTGAATCGCTGTAACGTTCCCTGTCGTGGGGTTTTCATTGACTGGTAACGCATCTGCATATCCGATTAAGCTACCTAATAATAGAGTTTTGCCACTACTAAATTCTCCCATCACACCGATTTTCACAGGCGAAGTCGCAAGTTCTACGGTTTTCTCAGCAGTTTCTCGCAAACGTTCCAGACATTCATCCAAACTGGCTGGAACCCAGTCTTCTTGTTTAGAAGGATACTGTGGTACAGAGTTAATTTTCTGGAGTATAAATTCGCCATACTCTTTAAAATTTGCTAACTTTTCAGATTCCATACAATAGTTACCGTTAAAAATAAAATTTATGTGAGTTTTATAACATAAAAGTTGCCAGCAGATGTGATGGTGTTCCGCATTTAAGTGAGGTACATCTTGCTGGTATCAAAGACTACAATGTCCCTGATGTAATGGTGAACTGTGATATCTATTTATTGGGAATTGGTTAGCATCTGGGTATATCTGTTCTCAAGCAAATAGCTATTTATTCTGTACGAAAACTGAATAACAGTCATTTTTAACCAAAATTTAACTTTATTACCCAGAATCTCATAGCGATGAGTATAGATGCACAAATCTGCACTGCTGTACAATTATTTTTTGATAATTTTTATGTTTGAAAAACTCTCCTGTGAGCAATGTCTACAGCTTAAAAATTAGGATTTAAGCTAATTTTTAACATTACCCACCTGAACTTAATATAGCAATCCTAAATGAGTCGTGAAAAACATAGATATGGAAACGAACCGCCAAGAACACCTTCGCGTAGCGTCTCGTAGAGAAGGACGCAAAGGTAAGAAAGAAGGAAAAGATATAAAAAATTTACAAATGATTTAGGACTGCTATGGCAATCCAGTTGCTGATGTAAAATTTAATATAAAGAATTATGGCAGAAATAAAGCTGTAATTTATCGTTGCTAATCCCATTCCGCAGCTTTTTTTTGGATAAAATCTACCATTTTAAGATGACGGCTAAATCTTAAGTCGAAATATTAAAATAACTTAATCAAGTCAAAGTTTACGCTATATCAATACCAATTTTGTAGTATTTTAAAATATTTTAATTTACAAAAAATTCAATATTAGTACTTAAAAATTTAAGCATAATTGATTTTGTAGCTGCAAATTTATGTTACATTTCTATTTACGCGAAACATTATTTACCCATTAATCCGACCCACTCTTAAGATAGATGTCTTACTACAGTGATAGTATTAAAATCACAATAGTAACTATTTATTTGTTGGTGTAATTTCGCAAGATGAAAAATAAATAGTTTTTAAAATTTAAGTTAGTTTTTCAGATTTTATATCATATTCTTCTCCTTAGAAGTAGGTAGGTAAAAGTGTTCTCTGAAAGGGTGCAAAACTTAAATCATAAAATTGATAAAAGCACAAAAATAGTGCAGAAACGCAGTAAAAAAAATCCAAGCGATCGCAAGTTAATAAACATAGCATTAGCAGATGCTAATCACGAACTAGAAACAAAAGTTGATTCCCAGGTAGCAACAGAATCAAACTCATTTCCGAAAACTTCTCAAATGCAAGCAATTTGGCAGATGCTTGCAGATATATACTTTCGGATTGATCCCCAAGGTATTATTTTAGAATATCAATCAAGCAAAACATATAATTTAATTAACCCATCAAGCATAGTTCCTGGTAAGCAATTACTAGAGTGTTTACCAAAATCTCTTGTCATCCGCTTTCATCAAGCAATCAATCAAGTTTTGCAAACTCAAGCTGTAGTCAGTTTTACATATAGTTTAGATTTAGGAGAAAGTAAGGCACATTTTGAAGCCCGATTATTACCCTCAGAATCACAAGAAATTATCGTACTTGTGCGTGATATCACCCAAACAGTACAAGCAGCTTTTATTGAGTGTGGTGATAATTTTCGGACTATTGTTGAAAATGCCAACAATATTATTTTTTCGCTCACCCCTGATGGTTGCTTTTCTTATGTATCTTCCAACTGGACTGAGATTTTAGGCCATGAAGTAGCAGAAGTTGAAGGTCAGCCTTTTGCGGGCTTTGTACATCCAGAACATTTATCAACTTGTGTAGATTATTTCACCACAGTTTTCACCACAGGTCAACAGCAAGACGCAATTGAATATCGTGTGAAACATAAAAATGGTAATTGGCAATGGCATAGTTGCTACTTATCAGCCATCAAAGATGCCACTGGTAATATTATTTACTTTGTTGGTATTTGCCACGATATTACAGTTCGCAAACAAGAAGAACTACGGCGACAGCGTACAGAAAAAGCTTTAAGAAAATCAGAAGCCAAGTTTCGCGCTAAAACTCAACAACTAGAAGAAGCGCTGCGACAATTGCAACAAACTCAGGCTCAACTGATTCAGTCAGAAAAAATGTCCAGTTTGGGACAATTGGTAGCAGGTATTGCTCACGAAATCAATAACCCTGTAAATTTCATTTATGGCAATGTGAAATATGCCAACGATTATGTCCAAGATTTATTACATTTAATTGAACTTTATCAGCAATACTTTTACCCGCCAGCACCAGAAATTCACCAGCAAATTTATGCAGTTGATTTAGATTTTATCCGCCAAGATTTGCCTAAAGTCTTAGATTCAATGAATAGTGGAGCAGAACGCATTCGTCAGATTGTTTTGTCTTTACGCAATTTCTCACGGGTTGATGAAGAGGGCATGAAACTAGCGAATATCCACGAAGGTATAGATAATGCGCTGCTACTATTGCAAAATCGCCTGAAATTTCAACCACAATCTCCAGAAATTGAGGTGATTAAAGAGTATGGTGATTTACCACAGGTGATGTGCAATCCTGGACAGATAAATCAGGTATTTATGAGCTTGTTAACAAATGCCATTGATGCTCTAGAAGAAGTCACCATTTCCAATCCACAAATTCAGATTCGCACCTACTTGCAAGTAGACGATCGCATCACTATTAGTATTACTGACAACGGGCCAGGAATCAATGAAAAAATCCGCGATCGCATCTTTGACCCCTTCTTTACCACTAAAGCTGTAGGTAAAGGTACAGGTATGGGATTATCAATTAGCTATCAAATTATCGTTAAAAAGCACCGTGGGGAATTACATTGTATTTCCACAATAGGAGCAGGAACTGAGTTTTTAATTAGCATACCCACACTAGTAGAATAAGGCAAAAGGAATAATATTTAGTTGATTAAGCTTTTACCTATTTTAAGATTGTAGCTTTACGCTTATTGTTGTGCTTGGGCGATCGTCAAAGTCAAACTAACTTCCTGACCATAGGCAACCTCAAGTTGATAACCATCAGGATCACGGATAAAAGCCCAGTAACCAACGGGAGAACCCCAATCATGCGGGCCTTCTTGCAATAAACCTTCTGATTTCGCCTCATTACAAAGATAATCTACTTCCTCACGGCTTTGACAGGCTACACCAAGATGAAACCCAGATGAAGGTTGACATTGTGATTGATCTAATTGCAGTAACACAATCACAAATGGTCGAGTTAAATCGCTAATCCAAGCAACTTCAAATTGATTAGTTTCATCGGTGCGACGATGTACCACTTTCATTCCAGCATACTTCTGATAAAAAGCGATGCTTTTATCGATGTCGGTGACTCCCAGCGCAATATGAGTAAAGCCAATATCTGCCATTATTTGTTTCCTGAACGCATCAAAAATATAACTTTGGGGCTAACTTATCAATTCTCTCTGTGCTTCTGCGACTCTGCGTGAACCTGAAACATTTTTCAATGCAAAGGTAAACAGAGTTTTAAATAACTTCTGTAGGAAAGCAAACCTCGATCGCTTTTTCGACTAAATCAAGACCTCTACACACCACCATATTCCGCCAAGTCATATCTGCTGGTGCAAACACTTCTGCCAATCTTTGGCGCGTCCATTTTTTAGAAGGGTGTTCTGGCAAAGAATAGAAATGGGCGCGATTTTCTGCCCGTAAGGCTTCTACTACTTGAATAACTGGGTAAGTACCAAACTCAGCCGTGAGAAACTTGTAATTACATTGGGGAAACATCGCCTGACACCAAGTTCCTAAACCCCCACGAAATTTATACATCTTCCCGTCTGGTTGATAAGGTTCGACGACATCAGCACCAAACTTTTCGATTAACCATTGGGCTGATGCTGAATCTGAAAGGTCATTAATAAACAGTTTATAAGTCGCTTTTTTACCTAAACCAGTGTGTAAATCAATATGCAGAACATTTTTGGCATTACCAATCCATCGAGGAAGATGAGCCGCTAATATTTGATATGTTTTTGATGGTCTGTTTCCACCAAAAAATAGCCCTTGAGGAAAGTCGTATTGACCTACAGGTAAGGTATTGATTAAAGAATTAATGCCGTGACGGAAAATAGTAGCGATCGCTTTCATCAAAAACGGTTCAAAAGGCGATGGCGGTGAAGTAGGGTTAAAGAACGTATCCAAGTCCCCGTACTTTTCAGGACTACCTGTATATTCCTCATGGGGTAGTAGGAAATTACGGTTAAGATCAATATTTTCCTCATTCCCACGCCTTCCCCAGGCAAAACCATAGGGATTTAAAGCGTGTAACAACACCAAAGCTGTTCTTGGGCTGGGACTCCAACCAATCAAACGTTCTTCTAACAACGCACATTGAACAGCAGAACCAAAAAAACCCTCAACCCCATGCAAGCCACTAGAAACAACCAAAATTTGCTCAGGTTGGGAGGTTCCTAATATTGCCACATCAATAGTTAAATCCTCTTCATCGGGGCCTGTTTGGTCAATAGAATATGTTTCTAATTGGCAACCCAATGCTTGTGCTGCTGCACAGAAACGGTATCTTGCAGTAGCGTAGTTTGGACTGAAGCCAGAAGCGTAAGACATGGGAAATAGGGGCAGCGAGGTGAATAACTAATGATCAATGGTCATTAAAACCTGTCTTTCATTCCCCGAATGCGGGCGAATGTTTGCACTGCATCATTACTGTTGGCGGCTAATTGTAGGGATGGTTGTTCCCAACGCAAAAATGGATTGGTACGCTTTTCCACTCCCAATAAAGAAGGGACGGTGGCTTTTCCCTGAGTGCGAAAAGTCTTGACTTCTGCATAGCGCTGTTGTAAGTCAGTATTCTCACCATCAACAGTGAGGGCAAATTGTAAATTCTTTAAGGTATATTCGTGGGCGCACCAGACATGGGTATTATCTGGCAGGGAACGAAGTTTTTCTAAAGATGACACCATTTGTGTAGGTGTACCTTCAAATAAGCGACCACAACCACCTGCGAATAAAGTATCGCCACAAAATAATTCTCCTGGTTCGTCTGCTGTGTGGGGTGGGAAGTAGTAAGCAATATGGGCGCGGGTATGGCCGGGAACGAAGATGACCTCAGCCGGGCGATCGCCAAAAGAAATGCGATCGCCTTGTTGCAGAAACACCTGCTGTCCGGGAATTCTCCCTTTATCTTCAGCACCACCATACACAGTCAGTTTAGGAAAGCGTTGCATTAACTGCTGATTACCACCTACATGGTCATGATGATGGTGAGTGTTGAAAATCGCTACTAACACGGCATTGAGTTCTGCAAGTTTGCTGAACACTGGGTCTGCTTCTGCTGGATCGACAACGGCGGCAATATTTTGTTGCGTATTGTGTAGTAAGAATATGTAGTTATCTGAGAGTGCCTCAAGACGGAGTACCCGCATTTCCCCTTAACTCCCTTATATTAATGAATTCTTGGTATTTTTGAGATACCGTAAACTTTTGGTTTTATTTATTCTAGCGGGTAAACTGCATCAAGCATGTTAATCTACAACCGTGTTAATACTGAAAGCAACATAAAAATTCATCAAAAACAGTTATTTTTATCAGTAAAAATCCTCTGGGAGTATATATAAATCCGCAGTTAGATTTATTGTGTTCTTTTTAGTTCTAAAAATAGCTAAAAAAACTGTTACAACGGGTGTAAATATTTGCTGGTAGCTACCAAAACTTATCTTGAGCTTGGGTGCATTTATCTATAACTTTAGTAAGCAAATATTACTGTGATTTGTTACATTCTTCAGGAGAGATAATGAGCGATCGCCCGTCTATCTACATCAGTGTTGATAGTCAATCAGAAATTGCTATTAAAAAAATAGTAGATAAAATAATTTCATCAGGAAAGCTGAGTCGTCAAGACCATGCGTTACTACTTTCTCAAGTATTTGCTGATGATCTCATCAACGATAGAGTTCGTCGCCAGCTTAACCGCATCCTCGATCAGATTCAAACCGGGCAGTTAAAATTAATCGACTGGTAAGGCGTGATTTCCTATTTAATTTATCATCAATAGTATCACTCATTCCTATCTTGTGTATTATGATGATCTAGATAGCAAGATTCATCATCTATAAGCGTATCTATGTTTTTTCAAAAAAATAGAACCTCTACAATAACATCAAGTACACCCATATAATATTGCCCAAACATCTATCTGGCATAATCTATATAATTCATGTCAAAGAAGCATTTTATAGATATTCAAAAATATGAATAAAAGTTTAACTTGACAATATTTTGTAAATTTCAACCAATCTTCAAGGCTTTTGATCGCCGCGAACAGCCGATTAACAATGTTTATGAATATATACTAATAATTATTTTATGAAAGAAACTAGAGGATTTATTACCATCTTAACTGGATTGTATTCTTTTCAAGACTGCATTCATTTTTTAGCAGCAATCCGCAAATTTCATCACGAACCAATAATTGTTTTAATTGATCAGGTTCCGCCAATTTTATATCCTTTTTTAAAAGCATTTAAAAATGTGATTCTCAAGCCAGCACCAAAGCAGGAAAATCCAGTATTAGCTTCAAGACTGGCTAAAGTCTCTTTATATAATGCGTCAGAATTTGATAAAACAATTTTTTTAGATTCAGATATTTGCTTATTAACCAATATTAATGATGTCTTTGAATCTTTAGATGAATTTGACTTATTGTTAACTGAAGATGTCCAACCAGATATATCAAAAGCTACTAATTTACTGCGTGGTAGTCAACAAGAAAACTTAGATAAAGTTTTACAAACGCTTCAATCTGTAGGCTTCCCACTCCAAGAAAACGATATTCAATATAATAGCGGTTTAATTGCCTTTCGGAAAACTGAAGAAACCAAGAAATTATTTAGTGAATTTCAAAGATATTTTGAAATTATCACTGAACATCAAGATAAATTATTATTACGAGATCAAGGAGCTTTTGCTACTGCGATCGCCACAGTTAAACCTAAAATGAAAGTCTTACCACCTACGTATAATTTTTTGAGTAAGTGGAAAGATACTTACAAAATTGATCAAGAAATTAAAGTATTACACTGTACCTATCCTTACCGACCTCAGTATGCTAAAAATATTACTCGTTCCTTGTACACGAGAATATTTGATAAACTCGCTCATTTCTTTTTGCCTGATCAAGTAACAAATCCCTGGCGACAGAAATAATTTATCTTCAAGGAATATGATTAATAATGAAAGATAAACCCAAAATATCCATACTGGTTTGGAACTTATCAACTAATGATGGTTTTATTCGAGCTTCACTTTTAGAAAAAGCCTTACATAAATTAGATTGTGAAGTAGAAATTATCGGTTTTTTATTTGACAAAGAATTATATCGAGCGATTCCTTCAGAGGCTCAATTAAAAACTGTTGAAGGTGGTAACTATCCTGGATTTTTTAAATCCATCAACAAAATTTTAAAATTAATTGATGGCGATATCATTTACGCAATTAAGCCACAAGTAGCCAGCTTTGGAATTGCACTAATCAAGAAATTATCTAATAAAAAACCAGTAATTGTAGACATAGATGATTGGGAACTTAGCTGGTATGGTGGCGATGCTTGGCAATATAAACCATCACTTAAGCAATTAGCCAAAGACATACTCAAAAAAGACGGTGTTTTAAGAATTCCCCACCATCCTTTATATATTAAATGGATGGAAAATTTGATTAAACATGCCGATGCTATCACAACACATACTAGCTTTTTGCAAAAGCGGTTTGGGGGAATTTCTGTGCCTAACGGCAAAGATACCGCTTTATTTGATCCAGCTAAATATCAGCCTGAAGAAAGTAGAAATCGTTATGGTTTATCTGAATATCGCATCTTAATGTTTCCTGGCGCACCTAGACCTTATAAAGGGCTAGAAGATGTTTTGATTGCTTTAGATAAACTGAATCAACCAGACCTAAAACTCGTAATTGTCGGTGGCAGTCCCTACGATAATTATGATGAAGAACTCCGGCAAAAATGGGGACAGTGGATTATCAAATTGCCCAACTATCCCGCTGATGTGATGCCTGATGTGGTGGCTGCGGCTCATGTTATAGTTGTTCCCCAGCGAGACACTCCCGAAACGCGGGCGCAATTCCCGCTGAAACTGACAGATGGTATGTCAATGGCTAAACCTGTATTATCCACAAAAGTTGGTGATATTCCTGAAATTTTAGGTGACACAGGTTATTTAGTTGAACCTAGTTGTCCTGAGCAAATTGCCGAGCAAATTCAACTCATTTTTCAAGATTTAGATGCTGCCAATGAACGCGGCAGAAAATCAAGAGAAAGGTGTGTGGAAAAATATAGTATCGAAGCGATGGCAGCCACTCTCAAGTCAGTAATTGCGCGGTTGTAAACTGGATTTTTAAATGATAGGCTAATGCCCGTCTCATGATAATTTTTCATGAAAAAAAGCCAATTTAAAAATATTTGTTTGAGGATTAGCTGGTTTGGTAATTAATTGGTGAATAATATTGTATTGAGCATATAGAAAATTTGATAAATCCGCAATGTCTACCAAGCAGCTACTAGTAAGATTTGCCAAACCCTATCCAGGTTTAATTCTGCTGACTATAGTCTTGGGATTTTCTGGAGCCTTGTTTAATGGTGTCAGCACAGCTTTAATTGTGCCGGTTATTTTAAAAATTGTCGGGCAAGATGTTGATTTAACTAAAGCTCCAGCAATTCTCAAAAAAATCATGACTCCCTTTGATGGGGTACCAGATAATTACCGCATATTAGTCATGGCTGGGGTAATTATATTAGTAATTATTTTAAAGAATTTAGCTACCTATTCTAGCTCATTAGTATCTAATTCTTTGACGCGTATGTTGATGTCAGATATGCGCGAAGCCGGATTAAAATTATTACTAGAAATTGACATAGATTATTACGCCAAGATGAAAGTTGGTGATTTAATCAACCGTCTTGGAGGAGAAATTGGGCGCTCCGCTACAGCGATTGGTAACACATTTAAATTAGCTATTTTAGGGATTACAATTTTAGTCTTTATTGGTTTATTGCTATCAATTTCTTGGCAGTTAACCCTGGCTTCTACCGCTTTATTATCTTTAGTGACATTGGTAAATCAGTATGCCATTGCCCGTGCCAAAAAATTTGGTAAGCAGCTAACCGAAATGTCGAAAGCTTATTCGATTTCTATGTTAGAGACGCTCAATGGTATTCGGTTAGTTAAATCAACAGGTAATGAAGGCACAGAATATCACAGAATTCAAAAATTAATTCGGGAACGGGAAAAAGCCGATTTCCAATCTCAGGCTAATTCAGAAATCATCGCACCTTTGAGTGAGATTATGGGAATTAGCGCTTTAATTGTGATTGTATTTTTAAGTAAAACTTTCTTTGCAAATCAAATTGCTTCTCTTTCGGCAGTATTACTCACATATTTATTAATTTTGTTGCGACTGCTACCATTAATTTCCCAGTTAAATGGACTACGGAGTAGTTTTGCCAGTACCAGCGCTAGTGTCGAAGCAGTCACAGATTTTTTAAGGTTAGATGATAAGCCTTTTATGTCCAAAGGTGAAATTATCTATACCCAATTAAAAGAAGGAGTGCATTTTAATTGCATTTCCTTTGCTTATCCTGGCCATGAAAAATTAGTTCTCAGAGATGTGGATTTATTTTTACCCCGTGGTACGACTTTAGCGCTAGTTGGTGGTTCTGGCGCGGGTAAATCAACTGTTGCTGACCTTTTACCGCGATTTTATGACCCCATCGCCGGCAGTATTCACCTAGATGGTACAGATTTGCGGAAATTTGATATCACATCTGTACGTAAGAGAATGGGAATTGTTAGTCAAGATACCTTTCTCTTTAATAATTCTGTTAAGAATAACATCGCCTACGGACGACCAGAAGCAACGGAAGATGAAATCATTAGCGCCGCCAAGCGGGCGAATGCCTACGAGTTTATCAGCAAATTACCTCAAGGATTTGAAACCTTAATTGGCGATCGCGGCGTAATGTTATCGGGGGGACAAAGACAAAGATTAGCGATCGCCCGCGCCTTGCTGCAAAATCCCGAAATTCTGATTTTAGATGAAGCAACCAGCGCCTTAGATACGGTTTCCGAACGTTTAGTCCAAGAAGCATTGGATGATTTAAGCCGCGATCGCACCACCCTAGTCATCGCCCACCGTCTTTCCACAGTCCAAAAAGCCGATCAAATCGCCGTCCTCGATCAAGGACGAGTGGTGGAAGTTGGAACCCACGTAGAACTGTTACAAAAAGGTGGTTATTATTCTCGCCTGTATACGATGCAGTTTGGCGATCGCCCAGATGATAGCGCTCAACAACATCAAAGTTTAACTCGCATTTCCCACGAAATTCGCACCCGTCTCAACTCAATGATTGGTGTGTTGGGGTTACTCATAGATGATTTAATCGATAATTCCCAAGAACAGCAAGAATTAATCGAAGAATCTTATAAATCTGCTTTGAGAATTATCACCACAATTGATATTTTTCAAGACATTTTGAAAATGCAAATTCAAGAGCGATTTCTCTCTTCCACAGAAGCCAATCAAAACCTCAATCATCGATATCAACGCTTTAATTTGATGTTTTCTGAGTTTCGTGACTGTTTAAACATTAGCTTGAACAATCTGCGTTCCCTTTCAGAAACTGCCATTTACACTCCTGAAGAACAACATCAATTGATTACAAATGCTTATAATTCTGCCATTGAACTGATCGATAAATTAGAAAAATTTGAAGACAAAATATAATTTTTATGAAAAACCCTAGTTTACAAAAAAACTATAGCTTCTTTCTCACCGAAGAATTACCCAAACCAGACGCTTATTACGTCCAGGCGGCTAACGCTGCCAATGGAGCCGCAAACTTAGGTTGTCCTACAGTTTTGATTTACCCCCAAAAAGGTTGGGAAGCAATGAACCCAATTCATTTATTACAGCCTTTTCAACCAGAAAAGCCGCCAGAAAGCGTTATTAAATATTACAACCTCCAAGATAAATTACAAGTCGCTCGGCTACCAATGCCTTGGCCTATTGATTATTTTAAAAATAAATTTACTAATTCTAAAACCATCGCTACAAAGTATTATTTTCCCTTTTATATTCGGTCAACTACCAAAATTGTCCATGCCTGGAATTGGAATTTTATCAAAGCAGCAATTCAAAATGGTGTACCCGCAATTTATGAGCATCACCACCATGAAGATAAGCAATTTGAACCAGCAATAGTCAATCATCCATTATTTCAAGTGGCTGTGACAGTGGCAGATACCGTCCGCGAAAGCATGATTAAACATGGAATGCCACCTGAAAAACTAATTAAAATCCACAATGGCTTCAATCGCTTATTTATGCAGAGACAGCCCGAACAAGCAGCAGCATGGCGAGAAAAACTTTTACAAAATCAACGATCGCATTTAGTAGTTTATGCCGGAGCATTACAACAATTTAAAGGCATTGATATATTAATTGATGTCGCCCAACAAATGCCCCATGTGCAGTTTGCCTGTGCTGGTGGTAAACAAACGGAAGTCGCACATTATCAAAAATTAGCCCAAGCCAAACAAACTGATAATATTTGTTTCTTGGGTCATGTTTTACATGATGAATTAGCACCTTTATTACAAGCAGCCGATATTTTGGCTCATCCCCATTGTTCGGGACAAGCTGCTACTTTTACTTCACCCTTAAAACTATTTGATTATTTAGCTTCGGGAAATCCAATTGTGGCAACAGAAATTCCCTCATTAATAGACTTTAAAGATACTGTAGCGATCGCAGCTTGGTGTGAACCAGATAACCCTGTTAAATTTGCCGCAGCCCTCCAACAAGTTTTAGCAACTCATCCCAAAAAAATTGATGGTTATCCCGAAACAATAGAATTTGTCAAACAATTTTCTTGGGAGAATCGCGCTGCCAAAATTCTTAGTTATGTTGATGAATCTTATCGCCCTCAACTTGTAGCTTAATCCAGCAATTGTAATAAATCACCCAAAATTAAGAAATCAAATGCAAATCACAAAAGTTGGTATGATTAGCAGCTATAAAGCCTTAAAGACTCAAGGCGATTGGCTGTGGCAACAAACACCTCATCCTTTTGGAGTTTGGCAAAACATCCAAATTCAGGCATTAGCTAGTAAGCCTGAGTTTTTATTAATGTATCAGTTTGATTTTCCCCACATACTGAAAAAGCCCAAAGAAACCTGGTTAAGTCGTTTACAAAAAAAACAGCGATCGCCAGAAGTAGATATTAACTCTTTACTCCGGGGAGTTAGCAAAGAAAAAATCATTTACCTCATGCGAGAACCGCCTTTAGATGAGGTAGTAGGAAAACATAAAAAAGTTTATCAAACAGCACAAGAATATTGTGGCTATGTTTCTGGCCCCGATGATTTTGCACCAATTCCTGAATATATGCCAGCTATTTGGTATCACAGCAACTCATTTAAAGATTTAAACGAAATGCCGCCTCCAGAAAAAGTTGCTCCCTGTAGTTGGATTACTTCAGGAATTAATCGTACCGCCAATCATCGCCAACGGTTAAGTTTTTTGCAATCGATGCAATCAAGCAACATTAAATTTGATTTGTATGGGCGGGACTTACCTGCATCAGCAAAATCCCAGGGTGAGCTTGGTAATAAATGGTATGGCATGGCTCCGTATTATTACAATCTGGCAATTGAAAACTATGCAGATAATAATTGGTATGTGAGTGAAAAACTTTGGGATGCTCTACTAGCGTGGTGTTTGCCAATATACTATGGTGGACCAGCTGCGGATAAATTATTACCACCTGGGAGCTTTTTAAGATTACCCAGCTTGGATGAAAAAGGCATCGCTTATATTCAAGAAGTAACTGCTACTCCTGATGCTTGGTATGCAGCTAAAGATGCGATCGCGGAAGCTCGTCAAATAATTCTGCACAAATTAAATCTGCTTAATTGGTTGGCAAATTTTGTGAAAAATAATGGATAAAACTGTATGACAAATGGCATCTATACTTTGGCTAATGATTATGTCTACAACCAACTTGTAGCCTTACTCAATAGCATCGAAGTTAATGCCGGCGATGTGCCGGTATGCGTGATTGCTTATAACGATCAAATAGATTTAGTCCGTGCCGAAGTTGCATCCCGAAAAAATGTCACGCTTTTAGAAGATCCAGAAATTTTCGCGCGATGGGAAGAATTTTCTCATCGTGTTTGGCAATCTCATCCCACAGCGATTGAAACTTGGCAAGCTAAAGGCATTCAAAAATTTTATCGAGTTGGTGAAAATCGTCGTTACTGTGCATTTGATCCAGGGAGTTATTTTGAAAAATTCATCTATTTGGATGCTGATACATTAGTCATGCAGCCCTTAGATTTTGTCTTTGACAAGTTAGATGAATATGATTTTGTCGCCTACGATTTTCAATATAAAGACCCTGCTCATATCTTTAAAGTGTCATCGCCAAAGCTGTATGAAGTATTTAGCCAAGAGCGGATTGAATCAGAAATTTTCTGCTCTGGTTTTTATGCTTCTAAACGAGGTGTATTTCCCCCAGAACAAAGAGAATGGTTACTCACGCAATTAAATAACGGCGACTCAGAAATTTTATATATGGGCGCTCCTAACCAGTCTGTACTGAATTATATGCGAATGAAGAGTAATGTATCTTATTACAACTTTGCTCTGAATTTACCAGAAAATAAATTAACTGGTTGTTGTGCTAATTCACCGCATTTCGTCAATCAAGCTGATGTTCTCTATGATAAAGGGAATAAATTAACATTTCTGCATTATATTGGCTTATCTTCTAAACTATTTAATCGCCTTTGTGCTGGAGAAAATGTTGATTTTCCCTATAGAGATATTTTCTTGCACTATCGTTATCTAAAAGCACCAGAACAGCGACCAAAATTTACCACTAAACCCAAAGCTTATAATGCTCCTCCGAGTTTAGGTAAACGAATTCTCAAAAAATTAGGCTTGGCAGTAGGAGGTAAATAAGATGAGTCAGGGAATTTATATTTTTGCGAATGATAAAGTTACAGATCATGCGATCGCTCTGTTGAATAGTATCCGCTTAACAGATCCGGATATCCCTATTGTCATGATTCCATATAATGAAAACTATCACAATATAGCTGCAATACTTAATCAACATTATGGCGTGCAGCTATATGAAGATTTAGAGTTCATTAATCATCTTTCCCAAAAGTTATTTGACATTTTTGGCGGACAATTTTTTGCCAGTCCGAATAAACTCCGTAAACCAGCTTGTTGGTTTGGGCCTTTTGATGAATTTTTGTACATTGATACCGATGTTGTAGTTTTTGAAAAACTCAGTAATAACTTTAATTATTTAGCAGAATACGACTTTATTTGTTGCGATTATCAACATTTGGGCGGAATAAAAAATGTGTTTAGTCCTCATGTGGTAGAAGCACAAATATTTACTCAAGCTGAAACCAAAGATATTTTTAATAGTGGTTTTTGGGGTTCCAAGAAAAATATTTTTTCTGAACAAGATTTATACGACACCTTTGCAGAGTGTGCCGCCCATCCAGAATATTTTGACTTTAGCGAAAAAGTTTCTGATCAACCAATTCTCAACTATCTCCTGCTGAGAAGAATTCCGCGTCGCTTTAACATTGTACGTCGCCCTGAGAAAGCCCCAGGAAATTGGGCTGGTAGCCCCCAGTTCCAACAACAAGGTCAAATTCTCATTGACCCAACAGTTAATCAACCTCTACAATTTCTGCACTGGGCTGGGATTCACATTCAACCAGGCTGTCCTTATTGGGAAATTTGGGAACATTACCGCAATTTGAATCTAGCTATCCCACCAGCCGCAATTCCCGCCCTGCCAAAACAGAGTCAATGGGAAACAACATTTAAGACAGTCAAAAAACAAGTTCGCAAAATCTTCACTTAAACCAACAAAGTCAAAAACCCTTGCTAATCTCAATTTTTATTCTTTTGACTTTTGACTTTTGACTTTTGACTTACTAAACAGTTGCGATCGCCCCCCACCTTTCGCTAGGATCTGTAAGCTTTAGGGTATAGACAAAGCTGCTTGGGATACAGTTACACTCATGTAGGCTGTCCTGCTGCAACCCAAGTTATTGAGATTTTACAGGAAAAACAGAAAAAAATGGCGAAACGCGTACAGTTAGTTTTGACTCAAGATGTCAGCAAGTTAGGCAAATTAGGCGACTTAGTAGAAGTAGCTCCTGGCTATGCTCGAAATTACCTCGTTCCCAAGAGTTTGGCAACCCGTGCTACTCCTGGTATTCTCAAGCAAGTAGAACGCCGTCGGGAACAAGAGCGTCAACGGCAATTAGAACTCAAGCAACAAGCCTTAGAACAAAAAGCTGCTTTAGAAAAAGTTGGCAGCTTGAAAATTGCCAAGCAAGTTGGTGAAAACGAAGCAATCTTCGGTACTGTTACCAGCCAAGATGTCGCAGATGCAATTCAAGCAGCTACCAACCAAGAAGTTGACCGTCGTGGAATCACCATCCCCGATATTGGCAAACTGGGTACTTACAAAGCAGAAATTAAGTTGTTCTCAGACGTAACAGCGCAAATTGACGTTGAAGTCGTTGCTAGTTAGTGTGTTTTGAGGTTTTGACCTAAGTAGCTCAAAGTTATTGTAGTTATTGTAGGTTGGGTACAGGCGCACAAGGGTATTTGTAGAGACACACTAAATCTATGTTGCGCCGTAACCCAACACCAAATCATCATATTTTGAAAGAATATTTCAATAAGTAAAATAATTACAAAATTTTGCGGTTTTTTTCATAGCAATTGTTGGGTTCCACTACCCTACATTAAGCCACCCAATCTATGGAAGAAACTATGCAAGGGGCGATCGCATTGCTATCAAACTTACTCGCTAGAAATTATTGCATGGAATACCGCAGAGTAAAAGTAGAAGGAGGTACTTTTTTCTTCACTGTTGTTACTCATAATCGCCGGGAATTTCTCTGCGAACTAGAGAACATTATTTTGTTACGACAAGCATTCAAAAAAGTGATTGCACAATATCCATTGATTGTAGATGCGATCGCTATTTTACCAAACCATATCCATTGTCTTTGGAGTTTACCACCAGGAGATAGTGATTTTTCCAATCGTTGGCGATTAATTAAAAACTATTTTAGTCATCGTTGCGATGTTAAATATCATGGAAAAATATCAGCATCGCGTCACAATAAAGGCGAATTAGCAGTTTGGCAACGCCGATTTTGGGAACATCAAATTAAAGATGAAGTTGATTTTATTCGCCATTGTGATTACATCCATTACAACCCCGTTAAACATGGATATGTCAAAGCACCTAAAGATTGGCAATATTCCAGTTTTATGTTGTATGTACAGCGAGGAATATATCATATTGATTGGGGTGCAGAAGAAGATATAGAATTTCCACAAGACATAGGAAATGAATAATATTCGTAGGTTGGGTGCAGGCGCACAAAAAATATTGAAAACACACAGCAAATTTATATTGCGCCGTAACCCAACACCAAATCATCATAATTTTGAGAGAATATTGCCACAGATAAAATAATTGCAGCGTGGATTTTAGCGTTTGAATTAAGATATTTTGGTAGTTGAAAATTTTGCCTTTTTCTTCATAGCATTTGTTGGGTTCCACTTCGTTCCACCCAACCTACAAGATCTACAAGATCAGGCGATCGTACTTAGATATTTTACATCGCCTAAGCGGTGTTTCCATCCCCGTGAGGGGTAATTAATTGAAAACCGTATGAAGTTCATCTGCCACAAACAGACGAACAGAGTTTTCATCCCCGTGAGGGGTAATTAATTGAAAACTCAAAATACACCAAAGTGTTTTCCCTGGCGGTTTAGCGTTTCCATCCCCGTGAGGGGTAATTAATTGAAAACGTTTTAGATTCAGAACGGGTTAGAGAAATCAATGCTCGTGTTTCCATCCCCGTGAGGGGTAATTAATTGAAAACGAACATTCTCAACAACATGTTGTTGAAGCAGTTGATACTGTTTCCATCCCCGTGAGGGGTAATTAATTGAAAACGGTTATGCTGATAAAATGTCCACGAACTTTAACACCGCGTTTCCATCCCCGTGAGGGGTAATTAATTGAAAACTATTGCGTTTCCGAAGTGGAGATAGACAAAAAATTACCGTTTCCATCCCCGTGAGGGGTAATTAATTGAAAACTCCATGTCGCTTTCTTTTGTGACAATAAGAGGATAATGGTTTCCATCCCCGTGAGGGGTAATTAATTGAAAACTTGGGTGAAAGCTCAACTGGCTCGTCTAATACTCTACCGTTTCCATCCCCGTGAGGGGTAATTAATTGAAAACCCTCGCGGAAGCCCCCGCGCTTCCCGAAGAAGTTCCAGTGTTTCCATCCCCGTGAGGGGTAATTAATTGAAAACGAAGTAGTTGATAGCAGTAAATTACTATCAGGGCATATTGTTTCCATCCCCGTGAGGGGTAATTAATTGAAAACGCTTCACTTCGTATTCTGGAGCAGTTTGAGGAGGCGCTAGTTTCCATCCCCGTGAGGGGTAATTAATTGAAAACAGAATACTCACTTCAACTAAATATTCCTCAAGAAAAGTTTCCATCCCCGTGAGGGGTAATTAATTGAAAACAATTCGGAAAAGTGGGGTCAACATTGATCCTCAGCACGTTTCCATCCCCGTGAGGGGTAATTAATTGAAAACCCGGTGTTGCTGCCCAGACCACACCCCCTCCCAGGGGGGAGCGTTTCCATCCCCGTGAGGGGTAATTAATTGAAAACCCTACTCTTTTAGAAGCCTTATCCAGAGAGGGTTAGAAATACCAATTTCTGAGGGGGTCTAATTTACCTGTCAATAAGCTCAGACTATTGAGAATAGAAGGTCATTAGACCATACTCAAAAGCTTACACAGTCAGCTATCTGAGGGGGTCAACGAAAGAATCAGGTTTTGAGCGATCGCCCGACCCCCTCAGATCACAAAACTTTACATTTATTTTTAGCTATTTAATTGTCATGGTGCAGATGATTTTGAATGCGCTTAAATTATGTTATTTGAAGTGGTTATGTGTCAAACTTTTGATACAAAATTTTAGATGTGATTTTGGCGATCGCATTTTATGATATCTTGAGTCGACTGATTTAGATTTTGCCAGGCACCAAAGATGAAAAGAAATAGGATACAAAGGCAATTAGCTATGTTTTAGCTAAGGTTAACTTAAGTGATATCCTAAATTACTCATCCAAAATTATATATGGCGGAAGAATTAAATTTTCAAGGCGATGGTAGCGATCGCCTACCACCCCAAAATATTGAAGCAGAAGAAGCGATTTTGGGGGGAATTTTATTAGATCCAGAAGCGATTGGCCGAGTTAGCGATCGCCTAGTGGCCGAAGCATTTTATATTAGCGCCCACAGAGAAATCTATCAAGCCGCCCTGCGCCTCCACGCCCAAGGTAAACCTACAGATTTACTTTCAATTACCAGCTGGTTAACAGATAATGATTTACTAGCGCGGATTGGCGGTAGAAATAAATTAGCCACCCTCGTAGACCGCACAGTCTCAGCGGTTAACATTGACGCTTTAGCAGGCTTAGTCATGGAAAAATACCTGCGGCGACAGTTAATTAAAGCTGGCAACGAAATTGTCCATCTTGGTTATGAAACAGAAACCGAATTACCACTAGTTTTAGACAAAGCAGAACAGAAAGTTTTTGGTGTCACCCAAGAACGGCCTCAATCGGGTTTAGTACATATTTCTGATACTTTAGTCAATACCTTTCAAGATATTGAAACACGCCATCAAGGTATTGCTTTACCTGGGATTCCTTGTGGGTTTTATGATTTAGATGCTATGACTAGCGGTTTCCAGCGTTCTGATTTAATTATCGTCGCTGGCAGGCCGTCAATGGGGAAATGCCTCAGCTTTGATTCAGAAATCGTCTTGGCAGATGGAAAAATTACCACTATTGAACAATTGTACAAACAGCGTCAAGGCTCGTTATTGACGTTAAATGATAATTGGAAATTTAGCTTCACCCAACCATCAGCATTTGTAGATGATGGGATAAAACCCGTTTTTCGAGTAACAACTCGCTTGGGGAGAACTATTGAAACCACAATCACCCATCCATATTTAACTATTAAAGGCTGGCAAAGATTAGAAAATCTTCAAGTTGGAGAGCGAATTGCTGTACCGCGCAAAATAGATGTATTTGGGACAAAAACCCTGCGTGAATGTGAGGTGAAATTACTAGCCTATTTAATCGGTGATGGTGGTTTGACTAATAGCAATCCACGATTTACAAATAGTAATCCGTTACTCCAAACAGAATTTTCCCAAGCTGTGGCTGATTTTGGCGGTTTGGCTGTGCGCTGGGAGACTTCCCAAGAACAATGCACACCATCACTTTGTGTTCGAGGTGATTTAGAATTTATTGCTAGTCAAAGACAATTGTTTGCTCAACGCTTAAAAACTTTAGTTCAGTCTCAAAGTTTAACTGCTAGACAATTGAGTTGTGAGTTAGATGTTAGTCCATCTTTGTTAACTATTTGGCAGCAAGGGCAATGTGTACCAAATGCTAATAAGTTTAAAAAACTGTGTACACTGCTCAAAACTGAAGCAGAAGAATTTGCACCTTATGGATTTACTAGCATCAGCAAGACTAGCCGCAATTCCCTCACAGTTTGGTTAGAAAAATTAGGGTTATGGGGTAAAGATGCTCATACCAAAACAGTACCAACAATTGTTTTTCAGTTAGAGCGATCGCAAATAGCTATGTTTCTCAATCGTCTGTTTGCTACAGATGGATGGGCAACTTTACTTACAAGCGGTCAATCACAATTAGGTTACTGTTCTGTCAGCGAAAAATTAGCAAGACAAATACAACATTTATTATTGCGATTTGGCATTATTGCCAGACTGAAAAAACGTTTAGTGAAATATCAAGACACTCGCAGACAAGCTTGGCAATTAGATATCACTGATGCCCAAAGTATCAAAACATTTATCTCTGAAATTGGGATTGTTGGTAAAGAAGCAGCCTTAGAAAAAGTCGCAGAAGCAATATCACAAAAGCGATATCAAACTAATTGTGACCTCATTCCCGTTGAAATTTGGGAACAGATAGCGATCGCTAAAGGTAACGAATCTTGGGCAAGTTTAGCCAAACGTGCTGGTATTCAAAACTATACAAATATGCGCGTCGGTAAACGTGCTTTAAAAAGAGAACGGCTGTGGAATTTAGCCACTGCTTTAGAAAATTTACAACTACAACAGTTAGCGACTAGTGATATCTACTGGGATGAAATTGTAGCAATTGAGCTAGTAGGTTTCAAGCAAGTCTATGACTTAACAATTTCTAAAACACACAATTTTGTGGCTAATGATATCTGTGTTCACAATACAGCCTTTTGCTTGAACCTAGCTCATAATATTGCTGCTGGTTATAAATTACCAGTCGCGGTTTTTAGCTTAGAAATGTCCAAAGAACAGCTAGTACAGCGACTTTTAGCGAGTGAAGCGGGAATTGAATCGGGTTATCTGCGGAGTGGACGCATCAGTCAAACCCAGTGGGAACCCTTAAGTCGGGCGATTGGTATGCTTTCCGAAATGCCGATTTACATTGATGATACGCCAAATATGACCGTTAACGAAATGCGGAGTCAAGCTAGGCGACTGCAAGCCGAACAAGGCGCAGACTTAGGGTTGATTGTCATAGATTACCTGCAATTAATGGAAGGCGCAGGCGATAACCGCGTACAAGAATTATCTCGGATTACGCGCAGTCTCAAAGGTTTAGCCCGTGAATTATCTGTGCCTGTAATTGCTTTATCCCAGTTAAGCCGCGGCGTAGAAGCACGTACAAACAAGCGTCCCATGCTTTCTGATTTGAGAGAATCAGGTTGTTTAACAGGTGATACTTTAATTACATTGGCAGATAGTGGATTACAAGTACCAATTAAAGAATTAGTTGGTAAATCTGGTTTTGCCATTTGGGCATTGAACGAATCCACAATGCAATTAGAAAAGGCAAATGTTAGCCATACCTTTTCTACAGGAATCAAGCCTGTATTTACCCTAACAACTCGATTAGGACGAAAAATTCGTGCTACAGTTAATCACAAGTTTCTAACAATTAATGGCTGGAAAAGACTGGATGAATTAAATCTTAAACAACATCTATGTTTACCAAGACATATTCCCAGTTCTGGTAAACCAACAATGACCTATACCGAGGTTGCATTATTAGGACATTTAATTGGGGACGGCTGTACACTACCACGTCATGCGATACAGTACACAACCAGAGAGATAGATTTAGCAGAGAATGTTGCTTTCTTAGCCAGAGAAGTTTTTGGAGATTCAATCATTCCTAGAATCTCGCCTGAGCGAGACTGGTATCAAGTATATTTATCCGCAACAAAACGTCTCACTCATAGTGTGAGAAATCCTATTGCTAAATGGCTAGATTCCCTCGGTATTTTTGGTTTAAGGTCTTACGAAAAATTTGTACCTCAAGAATTATTCTCACAACCACAGGAGTTAATAGCCTGCTTTTTAAGACACCTTTGGAGTACAGATGGCTGTATTAAATTAGTTGCTGGTAAAAGACCAAGACCTATTGCGTATTATGCCAGCAGTAGCGAGAGACTAGCCTTTGATGTACAAACCCTTTTGTTAAGGCTTGGAATTAATGCCAAGCTCAAGATAATTCCTCAAATTGGCAAAGGTAGAAACCAATATCATGTGACCATTACTGGTAAGCCTGATCTTGAGTTATTTATTCAAAAAGTTAGAGCAGTAGGAGAATATAAGCTAGGTTCATTGCAACAAATTGCTCAACACTTGGAAAACTCAATTCATAACCCTAACAGAGATGTCATTCCCAAAGATGTTTGGAAAACACTAGTTATACCCGCAATGCCAAGTGTTAGTTTAACCACAAGGCTATTACATTCTTCTTTAGGAACATCTTATTGTGGCTCTACGCTTTACAAAGCGAATTTAAGTAGAGAAAGAGCATTAAAAGTAGCCAAGCTTGTTCAATCAAATGAACTTTTGTCCTTGGCTAATAGCGATGTTTATTGGGATGAAATAGTTTCAATTGAATTGAGTGGAGAGGAAGAAGTTTTTGACCTAACTGTTCCTGGTTTACACAACTTTGTAGCCAATAATATTATTGTTCACAACTCTATCGAACAAGACGCAGATTTAGTTATTATGCTATACCGCGATGAATATTATTCACCAGATACCCCTGATCGCGGCATTGCTGAAGTCATAGTAGCAAAGCACCGCAACGGCCCAACAGGCACAGTAAAACTATTATTCGACCCGCAATATACCAAGTTTAAAAATCTAGCAAGACCAAATTATTAAAGTGTGAAGTATGAAGTCTAAAATTTCAGACTTCATACTTCATACTTCACACTTTATTTAACATCAAGCAATTCCACATCAAAAATTAGGGTAGCGTTAGGTGGAATTACGCCACCAGCGCCACGGGAACCATAGCCTAAATCTGCGGGGATAATCAACTCACGCTGACCCCCAACCTTCATTGTGCTGAGTCCTTCGTCCCAACCTTTGATCACTTGTCCTACGCCGATTTGAAAGCTAAAAGGACGGCCGCGATCGCGGGAACTATCAAACTGAGTACCATCTTCTAAAGTGCCAGTGTAGTGAACTACAACTGTTTGGCCAGACTGAGGAGTTGTCCCTGTTCCCTCTTTGATTTCAACGTATTTTAGCCCAGAGGAAGTAGTGACAACATTTTTATCAGACATAGTGTTGTTCGCTATTAGAGTATCGTTTTTTGTAATGGTAGTGGGCGATGATTGCGATTGGGTCAAATTAGCAGCAATGGCAGTATCTTGTTTATTGCCTAATTGCCCTAACACTAAAACCACAACACAAACCAGCATGACACCCACGCTGAGTAAAATTGCTTTCAAAATTATTCCTCCCTACTGAGGTCGTTTGGAAAAAGCAATACTAACAGAACACATTTAGTTTAAATCACAAAGGACAGATTTAACGCCAAAGCTTATTTTCTAAATCACGAACTTGACGTTCCAAACGGTCAATTCTTCCCCGTAGTTCATCAACCTCAGACTGACGCGCCACCCCTAAGTCCTGCATCATATTCCGCATTTGTCTTTGCATTTGGACATCCCAGTTTCCTTGCTCTGACTTTAACTGCTCTACAATATCATCCATTACCGCCTTAGCTTGCTCAGGATTTAGCTTGCCGTCTTTGACTAATTCATCACTGACTTCTCGCAACTTTTCTGCGACCAAAGACGTTGTACCAATTCCTACCATCATTAGCTGTTGCAACCAGTTGTTGCTATCCATACGTCCTTCCTGTTATTTATTTCAAACCAGCCTCCTTGCTCTTGAGTGTATGCAATCAAGCTATGCTGGAAGCGGAGTTAATTCTAGCCTACATCTCTATTTTGGCAAATTAGCAAACAGAAGGAATGAATGAGTGTGGTTATAGAACTGCTGAAATTTCAGGTTGACCCAAATCGGCGAGAAAGTTTTATCCAACAAGATGCAGAAATTTGGACAACAGCCTTAGCTAAGTATCCCGGTTTCCTCAGTAAAGAAGTCTGGATTAACCCACACAATCTTTCAGAAGTCACTTTTATTATTCGTTGGGCAACAAGAGAACAGTGGAAAGCTATTTTTGAAGCAGATTTAGCAGTTATTGATAGTAAATTTGCTCAGGCATTAGGAGATACTTATCAGCTAATAGAGTCAGCCGAATATCAAGTAAGAAAATTTCCTCATACGTGAATTTTTTCAGTCGGCAAATTGTTAATTAACTGTCGCTTGTTATTTAGTTACGCCTATTGTATCGGCTTCCGGTAAAGCTGGACGGACACACAAATAAATTAACGGGCCAAATAATGGAATCAGACTGATTAACCAAAATAGTTGTGGATTTTTCCAGCCTCGACGTGCCATATCATCTCTTAGTAACACCGGGAATAATAAACTCAGGAGGCAAAAATCTAAACTCATCACATGGATAAAGCGGCTAGTTTGCCACTGTTGGATAAAATCTTGCCAATCTCCACCTCGTACACCATAAGCAACTAGTATGCTGGCAATTACTGTGAGGATAATACCAGTCACGCGGGAATCCAGAAACTTGATGAAAATACTCTTTTTGCCAACAAATTCTTGATTTGGTGTGCGGAGAAATAAATAAGGCAACAAAGCAAACGCACCGACACCAAAAGAACCTGTCGCAAATGGCCAAGCGGGAATTTTTTGATTTCTCCCGTCAGTAAATGCTAATGCGCTGTAAGCGAGAGGCCAAACCCCCATGAGATTAAATAACGAAATAATTAGCGGATTAATCTCTTGCCATTGTCCAATAGACAGTTTCTTGATTAACTCAAATGTATCTGGTTGATCTGGTGGTGCGAGGAAAAAAGCATAAACCACAAATACCACCCAAAGGGAAAACAGAGATACTTGCCTCAACATAAACTTAAAAATAAGCTTATTTTAACATTTTAGAGTTCGTAATAGTTTCTCTGCCTTACTTATAGTCTGTCTACGTTTGTAGTGATAATAAGAAGATTCTTTAATTTTAACAATAATTATTTCTAGATAATGACGTGCAGTTTCTATATCTCCTTGCTGAGAGAGAATTTGAGCCAAGGTTATATAAGCTTGTGGATGATTCCAATGTTGGATGTGGTTCTCTAAATGCTGTTTAGCTGCTGTAAATTCTTCTAATGCAAACAATATTTCGCCATAAATTAAAGAAGCATCACCATATTGATAATCTGGATCTATTTTTAATAGACTTTGTAAATACTGTTTAGCAGAAGCATATTGTTGATTTTTAATGTCAATAAATACTTCATTCCAAAGCGTTTGCAGATTATCGGCGGCTTCTGCTTGATCAAAACTTCCAAAATCATCAATATGAATTTCCCTAATACTTCTTACTTGTGATTCTGCTGTCCATATTTTATGGCTATGTGTACAGTGACTTGAATAATTAGGAAGTGGGATATTTTTTCGTGCTATCCAGCGCGTGGAAAAGTAAGCGATCGCACCCGGAAAGTTCACAACAATCAAAATCCATAGCCATAATCGCTTTTCTGGTTCGTTGCGAATACAGTCATAAACCATGAATAACCAAAATCCGGTCATTAATAATCCTACAGCTTTGATCATTGACTGAATTCCCAGCCGAGCTTAATGTTTAATTCCTTCTCAGAAAATACGTTTCACTTTTTGGGATGATACTCTGTAATTTATGTAAAGCAGAAACGTATGATCTAGGAAATTCCATTAAAACCTAGATAAAGCTAAATCATCAAGGGTGATTACATATACAAATTTAGTAAGTATTCTTACTAAAAAAGCTGTTAGCTAAAAGCTTCTGAGAGATAATCGGCTGCGGCTGTGACAACTGCGATCGCACTTTCGTAATCTAGGCGTGTTGGCCCTAAAACCCCTACGCTACCTATAGGTACGGAACCTCGACGATAGGTAGAAGAAATTAAACTACAAGTACGTATCGGCTCTAGTGGATTTTCCGCACCAATTCGCACCGTCACTCTAGATTTACTGGTGTCTTCTATTTCCGGTTCATCACAGATTAATTGCCATAGTTTATCTTGTTCTTCTTCTAACAATTGCATGATTGTTTTGACTTGCTGCAATTGAGAAAATTCGGGTTGACGCAGAACTTCTGCTACACCCCGCACCATAATTTGTGTAGTATTTGGTGTTTGAGTGCGACGACTTAATTCCGCAATTGCACTTTTCAAAAATTCTCCATAACGTTGAAATTCTTGATCTAATTGACTCCAGTCTAGGTTAGCTATTTCTAATAAACTCCGCCCTCGTAGCTGGCTATTTAAAAAGTTAGAAACAATCTGCAACCCACGATCTATTACTTCGGAATCAACTTGAGAATCTTCTTTTACAGGGGGCAAATCCATCACTTTAGAATGAGTTTCATAGCCATCTGTGACTAGAATTAGCATGATTCTACCAGCTTCAATTTGCAGTAATTGCAAATGCCTGACTAAGGCCGTCGAAGTTTGTGGCATAGTAATCAAGCTAATACAACCACTCAATGTAGCCAAAATCTGCGCGGCTCCGTGGATGAGAGCTTCTAAACTCCAATCTTCCCATTGCAGCCGTTGTTGGAGTGACAGTTCTACTTCTTTGGCTAAAGTTTCTGTTCGTGTAGTGTCTCGCAGAGAAGGTGCAATTAACTGGTCAACATAGATGCGATAACCTGAGTCAGAAGGGATTCTTCCGGCTGATGTGTGTGGTTGATAAAGTAACCCAGATTTTTCTAATACACCCATCACATTCCTAATGGTGGCCGAGCTAACGCCTAGGTCATATTCTTCAACTAAAACCTTTGATCCAACAGGTTCTGCTGTAGCAATGTAGTGACGTACTGTTGCCCAAAGTATGTGCTGTTGTCGATTTGTCAACTGGACTTCCATAAGGTATTTACTACTGAAAGCAAATTTAAGCGAAATTTGAAATTTTTTTTAGCTAATGCAAAAAAAGACTAAATATTAATTAATTAAGATAGCAAAATGTTTATTTCTATTATAGTTACTTATAGCAACATTCTTAGATTGCTAATTCTGAACCAATAAATATTTCCCAGCAAAAGTTTTTTAACGATTTAAAATTTTTTAAATATTAAGTATCTTCCCACAAATTACACGAATAAGCTGTATTGTTAGATACTTATTTTTCTCACTCTTTAAGATAAATGTCGTCAGGGTAAATGCTGATTGTGTAATCGTGTGGGAATAGAGGTGCAAGGAATAATAACTATTGACCAATGATCCTTCTAATATTGCGGAATTGTTGGGTCAACTAGTTGGGAATAGGCAGCAATACCACCTGAAATATTTTTAACATTTGTAAATCCTTGAGCCACTAACCACTGACACATCTGAGCAGAACGAATACCATGATGGCAAAGTACCAGCGTTTCCGCTTCAGGATTCAACATAGCGAAAATTTTTTGGTTCCAGTCGGTGAACTCACTCAAGGGTAAGTTAATAAAGTTTTCAATACTAGCGATCGCTGATTCTTGGGGTTCACGCACATCTACGAACTGAATATTTGCATCACCAGCAGCTAAACGTTCTGCTAATTCCTCAACACTAATCTGAGTCATGGGTTGATCAAAGGATTTATCTGTCATGAAGTTTTTGTAAACGATCCTATACATTTATGTTGACAGAAAACCTTTCCCTTCGCATGAGCATCCATTCTCATACAATTTTGGATTTTGGATTTTAGATTGAGGATTACTTGCTGTGTCTGCTCTCTGCCAATTCATCTTTCCTAATGAGTTTGTAATTGGTATCACCAATTCTGGTTAAATGGCTGTGAAACTGATTATTTAATAGATTTATGGTGAATCGGCAAAGCTCATTTTTTGGTTTGATAGCGGCTGGTGCGATCGCACTGATATTGATTGCGATCGCCGCTTTTTGGTTCTTGACCAAAAGTCCCGTGAACCTAGTCGCCTCTACCTCCCAGCCTGGTGCAGCTATTTTCGTGTCTAAACTATCTCCGGTGATGGTATCTTTACTCACCAATCCCGACCGATTGCAAGCCTTAGAACGAAACGGGGAAATTTCTCAAATTAAAACTAGTTTATTGGCTAAGAGTGGTATTGATTATCAAAAAGATATTCAGCCTTGGCTAGATAACGAAATTACCCTAGCCGTCACCACCACAGATATCGACCGAGATTCCGTCAACGGACAGCAGCCAGGATATCTCATGGCTGTAGCTACCAATAAACAAGACAAAAGCCGCGAGTTTGTCGAGTTGCTATTTTCTAAGCGGGTATTAGCTGGTGCTAACTTAGATACCGAAGAATATCAAGGGGTGAAGGTGCTTTATGATAGCCAACTTGCAGCAGCGGTGGTTGGTGATGGCTTTGTGTTATTCGCCAACGATCCTAGTGTGGTAAAAGATGCAATTAACAACGTCCAAGCGCCAGACCTCAATTTAACTAGTTCTCCCCAATATCAAAAAGCCACCCAGCAATTACCTACAGCTTCCTTAGCTGTGGCTTTCTTGAATTTTCCTATCATTGCCCAATGGCAAGGTTTAGAATTACCAGAACCAACCTACGACAGTGAAATTATTTCTCTAGGCTTGAATTCCAAAGGTTTATTAGCAGAAACCAGCTTTTTATCTGGGTTGGAACTCACACCGCCATCATCACCATTAGCAAAACCAGTAGGCGCGTTGAAATATATCCCAGCATCGGCGGGTTTGGCAATTTCCGGCGCAAATTTAAGCAACTTGGGTGATAGCGATTTAGCAAAATTCTGGACACAAATGAAAATCGCCATTTCTGGTTCAGGAACAGATGTGATTTCTAGATTGGTACAACCATTAACCGAGGTACGAAAAACCTGGGGAATTAACTTTAGTCAAGATATTTTTAGCTGGGTGAAAGGAGAATATGCGATCGCACTGTTACCGCGTACAGGACAAATTCTCCCCGATTGGGTTTTTGTGGTGGAGAAAGTAGAGAGTGTTCCAGAAGGGATTGCGAAATTAGATGCGATCGCTTCCTCAAGTGGACTTAGTAGTAGTAACTTGAGTTTAGATAAACAGAAAATTTCCGCTTGGACGCAGTTAACCGCTAAACAAACACCAGCCAAAGACCGACCATTATTCACCATTGAAGCCCAAGCCCAAGGGATACACACCACCCTAGACAATTACGAAATTTTTACCTCCGATTTGGCAACAATGGACGAAGTTCTCACCAATCAAGAGAAATCTTTAATAGGTGATCGCAATTTCCAAAATAGTGTCGCAGCAATTCCCCAACCAAACCAAGGATATGTATACATTGATTGGGCAAAAAGTCAAAGAATTTTAGAAAGACAAATCCCAGTTCTCAAACTCATAGAAGTATTAGGAAAACCATTTTTTAACAGTTTGCGATCGCTCACAATTAGTAGTTACGGTAGCGAAACCAACGCACTTAAAGGTGGTGTTTTCTTACAATTGCAAGAGTAAGAAAAAGTATGAAGTGTGTCACATCCGAATGTGGCACAGACGAGTCAAATTATTCAGGAATGAATTAATTACAATATGTATATATAACTACATTTAGTCAAGCCTGTTGGAGGGCTACTATGAAAGACTGTCGCCCCCGACTTTATAAGCGAATCGGCTGGGTGTTAGCTATCCTAGCCGCTGTAACTGCTGCACCAGCGATCGCCGAAACAGCAAATTTTGGTAAATTCAGTCTGCTACCGGGATTTGAACCTGCCCAAGGTAAATTTTCGGGTTATACTGGTGGCTCTTTCTCATTACCTGCCATTAGTAACCGCGATCGCGATAAAAAAGCCTGTCTTGGTTTTGCAGACCCCAAACCAGATTACACAATGGTTTTAGAAAAAGACTTTGACCAACTAACAATATTGGTGAATACAGGTAATACCGATACAACTTTACTGATCAAAGGGCCAAACGATGACACAATTCGTTGCGGCGATGACACGGGTAGAAGTAAAGATGCTAGTATTAGCGATCGCAACTGGAAAAAAGGTATTTATCAGATTTGGGTCGGTACATTTAACTCTGATGCCAAGCATAAGTATACTTTGACAGTTCAGCAAAAATAATAGGGAACGGGGCTACTAAGACAAAAGTAATAAAGTAAAAAGGTAGAAGATTAGTTCCTTTTTACTTTTGCCTTTTTATTTTTCACTTTATCAATTCCATCCCCAACTATGACCACTCGTTTAGTAAAAGCAAAACTTATAGCCACAGAACAAGCCGCGCCAGATATCGAGTTCATGTTTAACCCTAGTCAGTTAGACTTCTCACAGCAAATTAACTTGACTAAAAGCAGCGGTGCGCGTACCGGAAGAGGTTTACCAAAAGTTAGTTTTGCTTACCCTGAACCATGCAGACTCAGTATTAGTAACATCATATTTGACACCTACGAAAGCGGTACTAGCGTCCTCACGCACCTGAAAAAATTTGAAAAAGCCGTTAACTTTGCTGAAGCTGGCGCAGGTAAAGAAAAACGTCCACCAGTCTATATATTTACCTGGGGCGACCAGCAATATTTACGCTGTTTTGTCCAATCTCTCAACTACAGCCTCACCCTGTTTCTACCTGACGGTACACCAGTCCGCGCCAAAGTTAACCTCTCCTTAGAAGAAGTTGATGAATCAATTTCTCAACCGGGTATGGGTACATCTAGCAGTGTAGATCGCAGTGGTGACAGCAGATCTAGTCGGAGTTAATTCGACCTTTGGGGAATAGCCCGTAATGCACTATCTTCCTTAGACTATTGGCAATCACCTCTTGCCTACACGTATGCCTGCTGTTCTTTACATACCTGAGCCGCTATTGCAAATTGATGGCACTCCTGCGTCTGCTGATTTGCTGAACGATATTTTGCAAATCACAGTGGAGGAAAGTTTGCATTTACCAGGAATGTTTACTTTAGTAATTCGTAATGATTACTTTCCAGGGCTGACAACAGAAGAAACTTGGAAACATCAAAGTTTATTTGCTATTGGTAAAAAGATTAAAATTGGGTTTGTTGCCAGCACCACGCAAAACGTAGATTTTGAAACAGCGGAGCAAGGTTACGTATTAGAAGGGGAAATTACAGCCATAGAAACTGAGTTCACCAGTGGTTCTCAAGCTCCCATTGTGATTCGTGGTTATGATGTTTCCCATCGCTTGCATCGGGGACGTTATAATCGCTCCTTTCAAAATGTCACCGATAGCGATGTTGTGACTCAGATTATTGGCGAAGCAGGGATTATATCAGGTACAGTTACTTCTACCACTATTGTTCATGATTACGTCTTTCAAGAAAATCAAACCAATATGGAATTTCTGCGGGAAAGAGCAGCCCGCCTTGGCTTTGAGTTGTATGTGCAAGATAGCAAATTAAACTTCCGCCAACCCGCACAAGACCAATCTTTATCACTCAAATGGTTAGAAGATATCCATAGCTTTCGGGTTCGTGTTAGTAGTGCAGAACAAGTAAGTTCTGTAGAAGTGCGGGGCTGGGATTACACTACCAAAAAGCCAATTGTTTCTACAGCCTCTACAGAACAAGTAATTACCACCACAGATAACGGTAAAGGCAGTTCAAGTAGTACTAAATTCAGCATCAGTCCGAAAATGATTGTGGTAGACCAGCCTGTATTTAGTGTGAATGAAGCAGCAAAAATCGCTCAAGCTTTGTGTAATGAACTAGGCGGTGAGTTTGTGGCTGCTGATGCTAAAGGTGAAGGGAATCCCGAAATTAGACCGGGGAAAGTAATTAAATTGACAGATATGGGTAGCTACAGTGGTAGTTACTACGTGACTGAAACTCGTCATCTGTTCCAAGAACGAAAATTTGTCACAGAGTTTAGTGTTCGTGGTTTGCGTTCTGGAGACTTGTTAGCTACCATATCACCCCAAACACATCTGCAACCAGGACAAACTATGTTAGTGGGTGTGGTTAGTAATAACAAAGACCCGAAAGGCTGGGGTCGTGTACGGGTGAAGTTTCCTACTTTAACTGAGGAACATGAGAGTAATTGGGCAAGAGTTGTCAGTGTAGGCGCAGGCCCAGGACGAGGTTTTGACTGTTTACCAGAAGTCAACGACGAAGTTTTAGTAGCCTTTGAACACGGCGATATTCACCGTCCTTATGTCATTGGCGGTGTCTGGAATGGCACAGATGCACCACCAGAAAAAGTAGATGACACTGTTGTTACTGGCAAAGTGCGCCTCCGAACTTTTAAAACTCGTGTTGGACATAAACTCCAATTTGTCGAAGAAGACAAAAGCAATACTAAAAAAGGCGCATATCTGCAAACAGTAGATGGTCACAATTTGCGAATGAATGACAGCGAGAAATTTGCCGAATTAGAAACTACAGGCGGTCACAAATTTCGCTGTGATGATAGTAATAAAACGATTAGCTTGACTTCCACAGGTGACATTACAGTTAAATCTGGGACAACCGGGACAGCCAAGAAGATTAGTGTCAACGGTGGTGAAATAGCTGTAACTGCAACGCAAAAAATTACCTTAACTGTAGGGGGTACAAGTATCGAACTTACACCCAGCGGTATCACAATGAGAACGACTGGAACTGTGAGTATCCAATCTGGTAGTTCCATCAGTGTGCAAGCTGGAGGTTCTTTGAGTGCTAACGCTGGTGGCGCAATTTCCGCTAATTCTGGTAGTTCGGTTAGTGTAAATGCTGGCGCTGCGGTGAGCATCAACGGTGCAGCTTCGGTAGGTATTTTAGGCGGGATAATTCGATTGAATTGTTAACTAATGAAGTGTGAAGTATGAAGTCTGAAATTTATAGGACTTACGCAATAACTCTCTCAAACTATTATAACTTTGCGTCCTACCCTGCGGGTACTCCTTCGGAGAACTCGTAAGAGTAGCCGCTACCGCGTCTATGCGGTTCGTTTTTTCATACTTTTGCTTAAGCCCTGATTTAATTCTTTTTTGTGAGTTATCACCTTTATCTACCTTCTAAAAATCCCTAAAAAATTATGTTTCCAGCAGCACGATTAACTGATTTAACTGTCACAGGCGATCCGATTACTGCCCCTGGTGTGCCTAATGTTTTAATTGCAGGTTTACCCGCAGCTTGTGTTGGCGATTTAGTGGCGGGGCCTGTGGTTACTGGAAGTATTGTGATGGGTTCTTTTACCGTATTGATTGGAGGTAGACCTGCGGCGCGAGTCACATCTCAGGTAGCTGGTGTTAATACTGTAACAGGTGTACCATTAACTACTGTTGTGGGTATAGGTGCGCCAACGGTGTTAATTGGTGGTTGAAAGGTAAAAGAGCCTTTACTGAGCATTTTTTTTGGTAAATCAGCATTTTTGCGAGCAGTGATAGGAATTTGAATGCAGAATGTAGTGCCTTGTCCCGGTTCTGAGAAGCATTCAATTGTACCGTTATGCTTTTCGATAATTTTGCGACAGATGGGCATTCCTAAGCCTGTGCCTTTACCGATGGGTTTTGTCGTGAAGAAAGGTTCAAAGAGGCGATCGCGCACATCTTGACTCATTCCCGAACCATTATCTTGAATCCGAACGACTATACATGGATAATTTGTCCATGTTTTGCCATTTTCTAATGAAGTGCTAATAGTAATAATCCCTTCTTTTTCTTGACCTTCTAAGGCATCAATTGCATTTGCAATAATATTCATAAATACCTGATTTAGTTGACTGGGATAGCACTCAACTAAAGGCAGTACATCATAATCTTTAACGATTTCAATTCCTAATTTTCCACAGCTGGTCTTTAAGCGATTGTTCAAAATCAGCAGTGTACTATCAATGCCTTCATGAATATCTGCTACCGTCATCTGTGCTTGTTCTGTCCGCGAAAAGTTGCGTAAAGATACAACAATCTCACGGACACGCTTGATTCCTAAACTCATTGAACCTATCAGTTTTGGCAAATCTTCAGAGAGAAAGTCTAGATCAATTTCTTCGGTGAGGTCTTGAATTTGTGGTAGGTAATCGCAATTATCTTGGTAAATATGCACTAGACGCAATAAATCATCAACATACTGTTGAGCATGACTAATATTACCGCTGATAAAGTTGACTGGATTATTAATCTCATGGGCAATTCCCGCTACTAACTGCCCCAAGCTAGACATTTTTTCACTTTGAATTAACTGTGCTTGTGTTTGTTGTAATTCATGCAGTGTAGTTTGCAGTTGTTGCGCTTGGATTTGGGCAATTTTAGCAGCTTCACAACTTTGCTCATAAAGTAGGGCTTTTTCGATCGCTACTCCCGCCTGCATTGCCAATATACTTAATAGTTTTAAGTCTCTGTTAGTATAATTAACCGCAGTTTCGCTACCAATAATAATTGCTCCAACTACCCGTTCTTCGACATTTAACGGGACACAAATAAACGAATTAAATTGTTTTGGTTCACCAATAAATCGAGGATAAGATACAATATTATTGATAATCTCTCCTCTGCCCATTTGGACTACATCACCGATAATTCCTTCGCCTAATTTTATCGGATGCTGGAGATAACTATTAGCACCAATTTCTGCCAGAGTCTCAAAAATATTTGTTTTTTTGTTTAACAATAAAATAGCTCCACCAGTTGAGGGAATTAATTGGCCAGCTTCTTGTATGAGCAATCGAGAAACTTGTCTGAGATTGAGACTAGCAGTTACTTGAATTGAAATATCATGAAGTAAATCAATTTCCTGATATCTTTCTAGTAATTCATGGGCGAGATTTTTCTTCTCAGATTCTTGTTTGAGTGCATAGACAAGGAATGAAGCAACACCAGATGCCTGTTGTGAACCACGTACCCAACCAATCAATTCACCAGTAAATTCTATTGGGTGGGCGATCGCCGAAATATCTACTGCCGTACCAAAGAAGATTTGACCTTCGATATCTTCTATTCTGAACTGACTATCTATTGCTTTAGCAAAATCATTTAAAAGAGCTAAGACATCCTTTTTAACAATCAGACTGCTGAAATTGCTTTTAATCATTTGCTCTCATCCTGATTTTATTGCTGATTTTGCTAAAGCATCAGTTTTTTATACCTAATTGATGGTCATTTGTCACTAATTGTTAGTAAATCCATCATCAGATAACTGCCATATTGTTAGGTATCAGCTTTGATTTTGGAAGATTAAAATTTTAAATAATATTTGATGCAACTCGATTATAAATGAATAATTTAAGACAATTCACCGTAGATTCATTGATTTTTGTATGTTCAGTAAATATACTTAGACAAAGTACTATACTATATGTACTCTATATAAAGTGATACACTGAACAGAAATATCACGGCATTAAGTTGACATTGTTTAAACGCTTCTCATAGTCATCGTCATTAGTGACTTATATGAATTTTTCACAAGAATTTGAACAAACCCTTACTCAAGGCGCTTCTTTAGAAAAGTTCACATCTTTGCTGAAGAAAATTAGTAACTATAACTATGTTTTGCAAGGAGAGGAACCAGATAGCCTAATTCACTTGGCGGTGGTTAACGACAGATTAGATGTTGTAAAGCTATTAGTGCAGCAAGGTGCGTCTCTAGAACCATTAGAGATTCGTCCAAAATCAGAAAATCTATATCCTGAATTTGAAGTTTTTGGTTTTGATGATGATGATGAAAGATTTACTGGAGATCCCTTACTGAGTGCTGCTGCGACAGGAAAGCAAGAAATATTTGAGTTCTTAGCGCCACTTGCTTCAATCAGCCAACGTAGGCAAGCAATGTTACATCTAGTTGATGGTCTCAAAAGTAATTCAATTTTTTATTCTGAAGATAAAACTACTTTTCAACAGCTGATCAACTCTAAACCAAGTACAGATAATCCTGACACTTTTGGTCAATGGCTTCATGATTTAGCTCAGTCAACAATTACAGAGCTAAGTCTAAACGAAACAATACGATCTGTATCATTAAAATTTATCGAAAGATGTCAAGAGCAAATTTCGCAAGGATTGAATATTGATAGGATTAGTGATAATGGATGTACTCTTTTGTGGACAGCATCAAATAATGGATATCTTGAAGCAGTTCAAGCCTTGCTGCAATTAGGTGCGACTCCTGATATTCCTAACCAGACAGATGGTTGGACTCCGTTAATGATAGCTGTTGATGCTCATATTCCCTGGCTATGTGGTACTAAAAGTATTTCGGGAACAGCTGAAAGTCAGCAAGTAAATATTGTTCGTCTCCTTCTGGAAGCAGGAGCAAATGTCAACTTTGCAGGAAAACATGGGGAAACTGCTTTGTATTTACTTCATGACTTTGACAGAGAGGAAATTCTTGGCGAGGAAATTCACTTAGCCATTTGTGAAATGGAATCTGTTTTAAGAGATGCAGGAGCGACTGAAGCACCGGGCGACTGAAGTCGCGGCTACACAGGCAAAACCCGCCTGCGCGGGTTTCAAACCATTGATTTTTCTTCAGTCCGCGTAGGCGGACTTTGTTTGTATAGCCGAGCCAGTTGCAAGATATGTGTAGAGGTTAATCACATACAACGCTACCAAACTGAAAGTTAACTCGACTTTTGGCGAATGGTTTTTGTTTTGTTGATCAGCATAAAGTAGCGTAGACTGCTCATCACTGTGTACCTACCATGCCGGAACTCAATCAAAATCAACACCTGGGTGCGGGCTGGTCGTTTCCGTTACGGGTGAATGTCCAAGGGGGTCTGCAACTTAGTAAGGCCGATCGCAATATTGAAGAGTCGATGATGCTGATTTTGCGTACCGATTTGGGTGAACGGGTGTATCGTCCTAACTTTGGTTCGCGGTTGTCGGAGTTGACTTTTGCACCGATGAATACTCAAACTTTATTACTTTTGCGTCTACACGTCCAAGAAGCGTTGGAGATGTGGGAACCACGAATCGTTTTAGATGCGGTGCGTGCTGACCCTGATCCACTGCGAGGTCGTGTAGATATTGTGATTGAATATCATCCCAAAGATACCCATGATTCGCGGAGTTTAGTATTTCCGTTTTATTTAAATGGTCAATAGTCATCAGTTTTTATATCTCAATGAAGATCCCCCTAAATCCTCCTTCAAAAGGGGGACTTTAAGAGTGTGATTCCCCCCTTTTGAAGGAGGGCTAGGGGGGATCAAAACTTTAACTGAACCATGTTGTCTTAATATTACTCAGCACTTTTATTAATATTGTGGAATTTGATTTTTTACCAAAGTTACCCAAGTCTAATCTAGACGATCGCACTTTTAAAGATTTAGTTGATGAGTGTATTCTGCGGATTCCCCGCTATTGTCCAGAATGGACGAATTATAACCCCAGTGACCCAGGCATTACGCTCATTGAGCTATTTGCTTGGTTAACTGACCAAATGTTGCTGCGGTTCAATGAAGTACCCAAGCGCAATTACATTACTTTTTTAGAGTTATTGGGTGTCAGGTTGCAAGCGCCTGCGCCTGCGGTGGCGGATATTACTTTTTATTTGAGTGCGGCTTTACCTGATACTTACACCATTCCGGCTGGGGTGGAGGTGGCGACAATTCGCACGGAAACAGAAGAGGCCATATCTTTCACCACAGATCGGCCTTTAATTATTGATAAACCGCAAATTCGCCACTTTCTCACCTGTCCCACCGCTGATCAAAAACCAGAAATTTTGCGCGATCGCTTTACTAATTTATGGACGATGCGCTCTGATGGTGAGTGGTATGGTAGAGAGTTGGCACTTTTTGACGAACAACCCCAACCGGGAAACAGCTTTTATTTAGTTATTGATGGGGAATCCCAGTGTGAGGGGAACGTTCTGGCGTTGCAATTAAAAGGAGAAGCAGCCACCGCCACGGGGATTAATCCCGATATTCCGCCGCGGCGTTGGGAAGCTTGGAATGGTGTGGAATGGGAAGTGGTGTTACTACAAGAAGCGGACGATAGCACCAAGGGTTTTAGTTTTAGCGAATTGGCGACCCAAGGAATTAACCCCCTACAAGGTGCAGATATCGTCCTGCATTTACCCCAATTCTGGCCTGTGAGTACCTTCACCGCGTACCAAGGACGTTGGTTGCGTTGCGTTTACACTTCGCCCCAACCCAATCAACCAGGATATAGCAGTGCGCCGCGGATGGTTGGTTTGGCGGTGAGATCCATTGGTGGGACGGTGGGTGCTAGTCAAAGTGAACTGATTCGCAATGAAATTTTAGGGGAAAGCGACGGTACACCGGGACAAACTTTCCAGTTACAAGGCGTTCCCTTGTTGAACCGTCGGGAAGATGAATATTTGCTGGTTTCGCCGCCAGGGGGAATCCCTCAACGGTGGTATGAGGTCAGCGATTTTGCTAATTCTCTCCCCCAAGATTTGCACTATACAATTGATTCGCGCACCGGGACAGTGCAGTTTGGCCCGGTGATTCGGGAACCAGCCCAACTCCAGCAGCAAACGGAATTTAGGCGGGGAGTGGGGAATATTTCTAATATTCAGGAATTAGAACGACAATATGGGGCTGTTCCGCCGCGCGGTTCGGTGATTCGGATGGTTGCATACCGGACTGGTGGTGGGCGGAAGGGGAATGTGCAACGGGGGACGATTACCGTAGCGAAAACGGCGGTTCCATATATTGCGAGGTTGATTAACCATACACCCGCGCGTAACGGTTCCGATGCGGAATCTTTGGAAGATGCGGTGATTCGCGTTCCGGCGATGCTGCGAACCCGCGATCGCGCTGTGACTCCCGAAGATTTTGAAGTGCTGACCCTACAAGCTGGCGGTGGTGCGGTGGCGCGGGTACGCTGCTTACCACCGACAACTACACAAGAAGCTGGAACTGTCAAATTATTAGTTGTCCCGGCGGCGAATACAGATGCAATTATTCGTGGTGAAGGTATCGAACCGGAATTATTTAGTTTGAGTCCGCAGTTACGTGACCAAATTATTGCTTATTTGGATGAACGGAGGTTATTAGGAATACAGGTTAAATTGCAAGCGCCGGAATATGTGGGTGTAGCGGTGCAAACAGAAGTTGCGCTGGAACCAGAATACAACCATCCTGCCGCCCAGCAAGAGATTTTAAGTAAATTACGGGTGGCGTTGTATCGGTTTTTGAATCCGATTACGGGGGGTCAGGATGGGAGAGGCTGGCCGTTTGGGCGACCTGTTTATCCTTCGGATATTGTCAATTTGTTTCAGCAATTTCCGGCGGTGCGGTACTTGGGGGTAGTGCAGTTGTTTGAATTGCGCTATGTGGGTTCAACTTGGGTGCGATCGCTTCCCCAAAATCCGGTGATTGATCCGGGGGCGTTGGGTTTAATTTGTTCTTGGCAAAATACGCGATTGCGTTCTGGCCATGTTGTTAATCTCATCCAATAAATTACGTTTTAATACTCTGTGAACTCTGCGCCTCTGTGGTTAGAAAAATTACGAACCACAGAGACACAGAGGACACAGAGAAAAGAATAACAAACAAGAAATAATTATGAGTAGTCAAATTCTGCACCTGCAATTAACTTCAATGCAATTACCTAACGCGATTCAAACATCGGCGGTAGGGAAGGGTGCAGATGATTTTTCACAAATAGCACTTAGTAGTCAAACGACTGTACGTGCTGGGTGTGATGTGGTGGTTCATCCTCCGGAACCGAGTGAGATAGTTTTGCATCTGGAAAATTTGGGTAGTCGGATGCTGCGGTTGAATGTGCGGGTGGAGGGGAATTTCCCGGCTGAGTGGTGTCGTATTGGGATGGAGGGGTATGAACTTGCACCGCGATCGCGGATGGATGTGGTGTTATACTTCCAACTTCCGGCGGATTTCTTTGAAACTCCCGAACTAGGGACTGGTCAATCTTTAATCTTGGATTATCACAGTCGCATTCATGTTAACTACACTGAGGAGGGGACTGGTAGACAGTTAGTTGAAACGGCTGGTTTAAATTTATATGTCCGCCCTCGCAGTCTCTATCCTAAGTTTTTACCTGCGGTTTATCGAGAAGTTGATTTTATTGGGCGCTTCTTGAAGATTTTTGAACAGGCTTTTGAACCCTCAGTGCAAACGCTAGATGTGTTGTGGGCTTATTTAGACCCAATGACTGCACCGCAGACATTGTTACCTTTTCTCGCGCACTGGGTAGCCTGGCCGATTGACCGTCGTTGGACTTTAGAACGACAACGTTATTTAATTCGTTCGGCGGTTGAACTGTATCGCTGGCGGGGAACACGTAGAGGTTTACGTTTATATATACATCTTTATACAGATTTACCTTTAGATGAACATATTACAAGAGAAGTTGATAAGCATATTTGTATTGAAGAAATTCGCGGCGAAGGTTTTGTTTTAGGTAATACGCGCCTAGGTGAAGATGCAATGATTGGCGGCGGTCGTCCGTATCATTTTATCGTGCGCCTCCGTCCGCAACGTCCAAATCAGGTAGATGAACAATTAGTCCGACACATTATTGAGCAAGAGAAACCCGCTTTTTGTACTTATGAAATTTATATAGATGCGTTAATAACCAATAGTTAATAGTCAAAAGGATAAAGAATAAACTTTCATACTTCATACTTCATATTATGGAAATTCACCCCCTAGAACGACTACAAATTCAAGATGGTTTATTGATTAACGCTGAACGATGGAAGCGATCGCATGATTATCACCGTCAGCGGCAAAATATTCATTATCAGTCGTTGAATGAACCGGGAATAGTTCAGGGTTTGGGTGTGAGTTTGATTCTTGCGCCAAAGGATGTACCCTCACAATATAATGATGCGCGATGGTTACAAATTCAGCCAGGAATTGCCATTGATGTGAATGGGAATCCGATTGTGGTTCCGCAACAGATAGATTTTCATATCTCGGCTGATATTACAGAAGAAAAACCTAGGCTAATTTATTTAGTTGTGCGTTATGTAGATCCAGAAACTTTACAACGCAAACAAGTAAGTGAAAGTAAATTTGAAGCCGAAACTTTTCGGATTGATGAAAAAACTTCACCACCTGATGCGTTTGAAGTGGAATTATGCAGAATTTTATTACAGCCGGGATTAGTAACTTTAAAAAATCCCCAAGATGTATTTTATCCAAGTTTGAATAGTTTAGATTTTCGCTATCGAAAAATTGCGCGATCGCGTCCTACTGCGGTGGTGCAGGTGGCGCATCTTGATACGCAGGAAACTAAAGAAGGTAATAGCTTTGCAAATTTATCTTCTTTATTAAAATATACCGAAAGTCTTACCTGTACTTTCCAAGGAGATGAGCAAATTGCTCGGTTAAGTTTTCCACTTTTAGACCCAACAATAGCAATTAATTATGATTTGCTATTTATTACGGGAAGTGAACCATTAATTTTAAATGTGCAAGAATTAGCTAATCTTGAAAGTTATCTAGATAGTGGGGGAGTTTTGTTAGTAGAATCGCCTACCGATGCTGTTGACCGATTAGAAAGTATTTTAGAGATTACTGAAAATTTAGGCACACCTTTAGAAGATTTTATACGCGAACTTAATAGATCCCATCCATTACGGACACAGCCATTTTTATTTGCTGCTTTACCAGTTATAAATCAAAAGCCTCTGCAAATTTTAGTTGCAGGTGGCATTGTTTTAGTTATTGGTGATTTATCACTAGCTTGGGGATTAGATGAAAAATTAACTTTATCACGAGAAACAATTCGCACTGCCCAAGAGTTAGGCATTAATATTCTTAATTTTGCCTGGAAGCGTAAGCGAATGACGCAATTAAGACAACAAACTGCTACACCTATATCAACTAAGCCAGACCCATTAAAAAGCATTTTCAATAAGTTGGAATAATTTTTTACTTTTTACTTTTTACTTTTTTATATGGCAGTTAATCGAATTAATACTAAAATTTCTACTCAAGTATTGAATTTTCAACCGGGTGGTTCGCCAGCTTCTTTTGATGTAACTGTAGTTAATGAAAGTAATCAGTTTGCATCTTTACAAATCGAAATTATTGCGGCTGGTGGTGGCGAGAGTTTGGGGTCTAATTGGTACAAAATTACGCCATCTGTTAGTGCTAAAAATCCGCCGGGAGATAGTACGAAATTTGAAGTAACTATTACTAATACTCCTGTTGCTGGTTTTATCGGCAAGATGAACTTAATAGTACGGATTTTTTCGCTAGAATTGGGGGATGAAGACAGACAAATATTGCGGTTGATAGTTGAAGCAGGCGTTGGCGCTGTGGCTATGCAAGTTGAGTTAATTACACGCGAATTTACACCTCAACCACAGGGGTTAATTGAGATTCCAGTGCGTGTTTTTAATCCTAGTCAAATACCTGCAAGTGTTTCTCTTAAGCCCATTGGACTCCAACCTCAATGGTTTATTAATGGTGATGAAAGGTTGTTAGAAGTTTCTCCTGGTGCTAAAAAAGAAACATCATTTTTATGTCAGTTACCAAGTCTTGAAGCAGTCCCAAGTCAAGCATATCCTTTTACGATTGAAGCGACATATTCTCATGGAGTTCCTTCTCGTAGTCGGGAGGGAATAATTAACGTCAACCCAGCAGGATCTATTGATTTTCGATGTACTCTAGAAAAGCAACAAATACCTGCATCTCGTCCTTGGCTACCGCAATTACGAGTTAATTCTACAACTTATCAACTTGAGTGCCAAAATCACAGTAATTTAAGCAAGAAAGTCAGTATTGAAGTGAAAGAAGGTGAGGAGGGACAGCCTAAATCTTTTTGGCAAGTTGAGCCTGAATTTGTAGAATTACACCCAGGAGAAAATAACAATTTACAACTATTAGTAAGTAAGCGGCGGCAATGGTTTGGCTTAAAGCAAAAACTTTCATATAAAGTCAAGGTTATTGTACCAGACCAGAGAGTAAATGTTAAGTATATAAATCAAGATTTACAATTAATTATTCATCCTATTTTACATCCTTGGCTACAGATGAGCGTAGGAGTTTTGCTGTTGTTTTTACTTTGGTTTTTATCATGGCTTAATCCTAATAATCCTTTCTTTGGCCATCGTCGTTCTGTGACATTTGTGCAGTTTAATGGTGTAGGCGATCACGCTGTTAGCAGTTCTCAAGACCAAAGTATTATCAGATGGAAGATTGCTGGTTTTACTAATCCTTTCGTTAATCAAGATGATGGGAGGATGGCTAAAAATATAGGTAAATCTGTTCGGGTTGTGCGCTATAAACCTGTGGATAATGACGTGGTAGCAGCAGGTTTAGAAAATGGTGAAATCCAAATTTGGGATGTGCTTGGCGGTACGAAAAAGCCAAAAGTTACTTTTTCAAATGATAAAGCAGACCGTGTTCTAGGTTTAGAATTTAGTCAAGATTCACACTATTTATTCAGTGGTCATGGTAGTGGTTTAGTTTTGCAATGGGATGTAGATAGCGCTCTGTTAGATGATCATCAAAGTTTAACAAAAAATGATAGTTGCAAAGATGTTAAATTTCTTGTTGATTGCAAAGATGTGAACTTTCCTATTTATAGTTTAACTTTAGCTGGCAATGATAAACAAAATTTAGTAATCGGTGGTAGATACAATAACTTAGCTATATGGAATTTTTCCCAAAATAAACTATGGAAAGTTCCATATAATCCTCCCGGTAGTCAAAATGATTATATTGTCAGTGTAGATAGTACGGAATATAAACCAAGTTTATTAGCAACAGCAGATAATATGGGGCAAATTACTTTATGGAATATGCAACAATGTCTGAGTAAAAATAATGGTCAGTGTCAAGTTATAGATAAATGGTCTGATGGTCATGGTGGTAAAGCAGTGCGATCGGTTGCTTTGAGTCGAGATGGTTGTTATTTAGCTAGTGGTGGTGATGATAATCGCGTTATGCTTTGGCCTTTAACTCAAGCAGGTAGAAGAATTTCTCCTGTTGGTCAAGTAATACGTAAGGAAAAACAAAGATTTAATAGTATAGATGTGAAAGTTGTGAAAAATAAAATTTTGATTATTAGTGGTAATGATGATCATAAAGTCAGGTTAGACATTAGAGATTTGAATAAAAATGTTGGTTGTAAACAATAATGACTCGCTCTAATAGACTTAGTTAAAATCCTTTTTTACTTTTACCTTTTTACTTTTAACTTGCTTGGGGGTAAGCATGACTGCCACAAATTCGAGAAATACAGATTCCCAACTCGGTTTGAGTATGGCAGATGTGTTGACTCTGCCACCACAACAGCGCAAAATTGTGCAGTGGTTAATTAAGCGTCCTGATAGTGCTTCTCTTACCCAAGTATCACTTCATTTAGATTTAAATCAACAAGCTACTTTAGCTTTATTAGATGAATTAGTTGATGAAGGTTTTGTTCAGCAAGTATTAACTTCTGGGGAGGTACAATACAAGGTTAATCTGGCGGCTAAACGCGGCATTCAACAACAAAATCTACAACAAACTCTCGCCCCTGGAAATCCTCTGGCGATTATTTTTAATCCTTCTGGTGATTACGCAGTTCAGGCTGGGGGAAAATTTGACCTAAATGTAACTGTTACAAATAAAGGGGTGGAAAGTGCGTTAATTGATATTTATATTGATGAATTATCAACCCAATTAATTCAATGGTGTGATGCGCCTAAACAGAGGTTAGCACTGAGTTCTAATTCTGTGGGTGAGGTGTTATTTGAATTTCAAGTACCTGTCACAGCAATTCCTAGCACTTATAACTATGCAATTGTTGTTGATGCACCGCTACATTATCCTGAAGATACGCCAATTCGACATGGGGCGCGGATTCAAGTTTTACCTGCGATTGAAACGGTTGTTAGAGTTAGTGACCCGACTTTTAGCTTACTACCTTTAACAAGTTCGCGATCGCCTGCCAAAATTCTCCCCGGCGCAATCTTACAAGTTAATGTCAATGTCCACAACCGTTCTGATAGGGTAGATAGATTTCGCCTCAGTTGTCTTGATTTACCCCAGGAGTGGGTGAGTATCCGTTATCCCGAAGGTTTGGAAACTGCGGGACTGGTTATCCCCAATATGGGTTTAAATCTCAACCCAGGCGAGAAGGGAGAAATCTTACTTCAGTTTCAACCACCGCTAGACGCAAACGCCGAACTTTATTACCCCAGCATCCGCTTGTATTCTGCCAACAATCCTGATTTGATGCTATTGGATGTTATATATTGGGAAATTTTACCTTCTTACCTACTAAACGCAGAGATGCTAATAGTGGTAAATCGGGTGAGACGCAAAGGCGGAACTTTTGAAGTCAAGTTGACAAATGCGGGTAACACTGTCAGAGAAATCGCTTTTGAAGCGGTTCCTATTGATGAAGATAAAGTGTGTAGTTACACAACTTCTCCGGCGATGTTGCGCGTATTACCTGGAGAAAAAGTTTCGACGAAAGTGACAGTAGTACCCGTGAAATGGTGGTATCGTCCGATGTTCGGCGCGGGACGATTACTGAATTTTCGCATTGAATTAACAGATCAGCAACAAATCCCTTTACCCAACCCAGCGTTACCAGGAAGTTTAATTTGGGAACCGCGCCCTTGGTGGCAATTTTTACTCGTATTGTTGACAGTTATAGGTAGTGTAGCAGCGATCGCATTTTTGATTTGGTTATGGTTTTTCCGTCCCCTCGCAACCCCTAAAATTCTGCAATTTCTGTCCTCTGATGCGACTTATCAAGCATCGAACGGTGATTTTATTCGCTTAAGTTGGCAAATTCGCCACCCCAAAAAATTGCAAACTGTATCTTTAACTGGCTTATTTGCTGATGGTACAGCGGCGGTACAACCAATAGTTTATACCTTCAACGGCAAGATTCCCGCAGAACTGCAACCATTTTGCCAAATAGGTGCAGTATTAACTTGTTCTAACGTCCCTACCGATGCGCGTAAAACAGGAGATTATACTTTTCAAATGCAGGCATTTGCTAATGATAATCCAGACTTGCCCTCGGACACAATTAAAACTAATACCATCAAAATTGTCCCAGTTCCCCCCCCACAACTTCTCCAATTTTCTCCTGCACAATCTGTTTATCAAGAAGTCAAAACTAGTTCTACCAAAATCAGCCCAGATACCATTCGCCTCAATTGGAAAATTAATGATTTAGATAGATTAAAAGAATTGCGAATTATTGGGCGATCGCCAGAAAATTTAGTTAATAGCCCACAACAAATTTATGATGTTAGCCAAGGCATTCCCGATACACTAAAAACCTTCTGCAACCAGCAAAACAATCAACTAAACTGTCGCAATGTTCCTGCTAATAATCGCGGTGCAGGTGACTATATATTTGAACTGCAAGTATTTACCAAAACCGACACCGATAAACCAAGCATCTCACCAAAAACAGACTTAATAAAAGTCCAATCTCTACCCAGTAAAATTGTTGAATTCAAAATTGATGGGAATAATCCACTGCCCAAATATCCCATATTAATTAATCCACTTAAACCTAACAAACCTTTAAACATATCTTGGAAAGTAGAAGGTACCAATAATATTAAAGTAGAACTTCTTCCCGCACCAGGAGATATCCCCCGTAACGGTACAATACCTTATCCAGTTAACCAACAACCCGGTAGCGAAACAATTACTTTACAAGTCACTAATACTGCTGGCGAAAAAGTAACTCGTTCCGTCACCCTCGAAACTTTTTTACCACCTAATTCAACAACAAATCAACAACAACTACCACAACTAGAAGGTGCAAAACCCCAAATTCCAGCTATACCCCCACCACCAGCAACACAACCCACACAACCCCCCAGTACTTCCCCATCCCCAACCAACAACACCACGCCTAATCCTAACTCTCCCACACCATCCCAACCAGATAAACTCTCACCCTTAGAACTTCCCCCAGGATTTGATTAAAAGCAAATTTTTCTTCTTTGCGCCTTTGCGCCTTTGCGTGAGACAAAAAACCATGAAACCCCATCTATTATTAACAATAACCTTCCTCCTCCTCTTCCCCCTTACCGCCAACTCCAACCAACCAATAGACGCACAACAATACCGTGCTAACTTACTCTTAAACCTCAGCAATAGACAACTAACCAACGGACAAATTCAATCAGCCTTAGCATCATTACAAGAATCACTCAGACTATATCAAATAATAGGCGATCGCACTGGAGAAGCCACCGCATTATTTCGCCTTGGCGACGCTTACTTTACCCTCGGTAGATATAGAACTGCGATTAATTTTTACAAACAAAGTCTACAACTAAGCCAAGATTTTGCTAATCAATCAATTAGAGTACAAATTTTAGAACATCTCAGTAATACATATATTAATCTTGGTGATGAAAAATTAGCCAAAAAATATCAAGAACAAGCCACCGCACTCAAAAAAGAAATTGGTAATCCCGATAGAGAAGCTGCATTTTTAGGTAACGTTGGTTTAGACCATGATGCGGCGACTGAGTATAAGCAAGCGATTGCTTTTTATTCCCAACAACTAACAACTGCAAAAGCAAATAATAACTATCAACTGCAAATTGATTCATTACAAAATATAGCTGCAACTTATCGTAAGTCAGGGCAATATTCCCAGGCGATCACAGCGTATCAGCAACAGCTAAAATTAGCTCAGGAATTAAGCAATAATTCCTTAGTAATTCTCACATTTAAACAAATAGCAGAAACCTATAAAACTCAAGGAGATTTTAAAGCTGCGATCGCGTTTTATCAACAACAGCTAAAACTCACAGATAAAACCCAAAAAACTGAGGTAATTAAACAACTAGGACGGGCTTACACTTTTGCAAAAGAGTACGATAAAGCCATAGAATTATATGAAGAACAATTAAACTCTGCTAAAGCTAATAAAGATAATTATACTCAAGGCACAGCTTTAAATAACTTAGCTTTTGTTTATTTAAACTCTAATAAATTAGATGATGCTAAAGCTATCCTAGAAACAAGTATTAAAAATTGGACATCTCTACGCTTGGAGTTAGGCAACACCATTGATTATGCAGTGGAACAAAGCAATACATATCGCTTACTACAACAAGTTTTAATTACCCAAAATCAGCCAGAAGCCGCGTTAGAAGTCTCTGAACAAAGCAGTATTATGGCATTCTTACAATTATTGGGAATGCGGTTAGTTTCTGAACCAAAAGATAATAATCTCAAAATCGCACCTAAAGCAATTAACTTACCTACAGTTACCGATATTCAAAAAATAGCTAAAGAGCAAAAAGCAACTCTGGTTAAATATTCTATCATTCCTGATGATGGCTTATACATTTGGGTAATTCAGTCTACAGGTAAGATTACATTCCGCAAAGTCAAACTAACACCAGAAAATACATTTAATTCAGTTAATTCTATCCCCGAAATAGTTGCCAGTATTCCTAATTATCTAGGTGTGAATAGTCAAGATAATCAAGGTAAAAAACTTGTTAATCCTTTATTACAGCTACATCAATTATTAATCAAGCCAATTGCTGATTTATTACCCGAAAGTCCCACAGCCCAAGTCATATTTATTCCCCAAGATGAGTTATGGTTTGTTCCCTTCCCGGCTTTAGTAGATATTTCTGGTAAATATTTAATTGAAAAACATCCGATTTCAACTGTACCAGCAATTCAAATACTCAAATTAGCTAAAGAACAACGAGGTAGAACAGGTGGGAGTAAATTTGTTGTAGTGGGTAATCCTACCATGCCGAAAATTGCTCACGCAATTAATCAAGCACCGCAACCTTTACCACAACTTATAAATTCAGAACAAGAAGCTTTAGCTGTTGCTGATTTCTTCAAAACCAAAGCTTTAATTGGTAGTCAAGCAACAAAAGCAGCAATACTCCCTTTATTACCCAAAGCAAAAATCATTCATCTGGCAACATATAGTATTTTAGATGATATCAAAAGACAAGGTATACCAGGAGGTATCGCCTTAGCTGGAGAAAATAACGGACTACTCACCGCCAGCGAAATTCTCAACTTGTACAATCAACCAAAAGGTAAGCGTTTGCGTGCTAAGTTAGCCTTTATCAGTGCTGGGGAAACTGGACAAGGTAGCATGGGCAATGGTGTACTGAGTTTATCTTTAGCATTGATGACATCTGGTGTTCCTAGTGTAATTGTCTCGCAATGGGCAGCAACGGATACACCAACATCTGTGTTAACTACGGAATTTTATCGCCAGTTAAAGCAGAAACCTAACAAAGCACAAGCATTACAAAAAGCGATGTTAGCCACAATGAAACAGTATCCGAATCCTAAATATTGGTCAGGATTTAATTTAATTGGAGAAATACATTAAAAAATAATAAAAAAGTCACATAATATAGCAAAACCAGAAACAATAAAACTTACATAGAAATGATTTTTATAGACAAAATTTAAAATGTCGAATTTACAATCTGCAATTTATTTTGGTTCATTCAAAAAATATCTATATTGTCTATCTACTAGCTTGATTTTTAGTTGTGTTTGTGTAATTTTAACTTTGCCATCGTTCGCACAAGCACCAAATCCTGAAGGAAATCCTAATCAAGACCGCTTTCCCCAGCCAGGAACTACACCAGCGCCTTTACCGCCAGAATCACAACCTCCCATACAACCAACACCAACACCAACTCCTGAAACTCAGCCTACAGAAACTTCTCAAACTATTAAAGTAGAGAAAATCAACGTCACAGGAAGTACCGTTTTTCGCCCCGATAGATTTCAGTCGATAACTCAGAAGGTAGAAGGGCGTGAAGTCACTGTTGAAGAACTCCGCAAAGCCGCTGATGCTATCACTCAAATTTACCTTGACCAAGGCTACATTACTTCTAGGGCAATTGTTGTAGACCAAACCGTTAACAATGGGGTGGTGGAAATTCGAGTAATTGAAGGGACAATCGAAAAAATTGAAGTTCAAGGTACAAGACGGTTAAATCCTGAATATGTGCGTAGTCGTATCGCTTTAGGCGCAGGTAAGCCACTTTTGACTGCTGCATTAGAAGACCAATTAAGATTACTCCGGGCTGACCCTTTATTTTCTAACGTGGAAGCTAGTTTACGTGCTGGTAGTGGTGTTGGTCAAAGTATTTTGATTGTGCGCGTTACCGAAGCACAACCCTTTAATGCAGCGTTGACTGTTGATAACTACTCTCCCCCTAGCATTGGTTCGGAAAGATTGGGGGTGAATGCTAGTTATCGCAACCTGTCTGGTTTGGGTGATGAATTTAGTGCTGCCTATTATTTAACAACCAGAGGGGGCGCAAATATTTTTGATTTTAATTATCGCCTCCCACTCAACCCGATGGATGGGACTTTACAACTGCGAACCTCATTTAACGATACAAATGTTGTGGAAGAACCATTTGCAGCTTTTGATATTAGTGGAGAATCGCAACTATACGAAATTAGTTTTAGACAACCATTAATTAGAACACCCCGTGAAGAATTTGCTTTATCTCTAGGTTTTGCGGTGCAGAATGGTCAAACTTTTACCTTTGCAGGGCCGACACCTTTTGGTTTTGGCCCGGATGATGAAGGGAATAGTCGCACCCGTGTAATTAAGTTTGGTCAAGATTATGTAGTACGGGATGTTAATGGTGCTTGGGCGTTGCGATCGCTATTTAGTTTCGGTCTTGGTATATTTGATGCTACTAGCAATCCCAGCCCAATTCCCGATGGGCAATTTTTTAGTTGGTTAGTACAAGCCCAGCGAGTGCAACGCCTAAGTACAGATAATATATTAGTTGCCCAAGCTGAGTTACAAATTACACCCAATGCTTTGTTACCAGCCCAGCAGTTTGTTGTGGGTGGCGGTCAATCAGTCCGAGGTTATCGCCAAAATGTCCGCGCTGGCGATAACGGTGTACGCTTGACTATCGAAGACCGTTTAACAGTACAACGAGACGCATCTGGTAACTCAACACTGCAAATTGCGCCATTCTTTGATATGGCTTACGTCTGGAATGTGGATGATAATCCAAATACCTTACAACGTCAGAAATTTATTGCAGGTATCGGAGTTGGTGTATTATTTCAACCCATACCACAGCTTGACATCAAACTTGATTATGGTTATCCCCTGATAGACTTAGATGACCGAGGGACAAATGCCCAAGATGATGGTTTTTACTTCAGTGTCGGCTATCGGTTGTAGATTTTTCTAGAAGCGATGTTACACTGCAATATCTTATCCGTCTGAGATACTCAATGGCTTATGTCTACACATTGCTATTTTCAACAGGTATCGCCACAGATTATAGAAAAATTGCAGTGTCATCCCAGTTTATTTGATATTTTTCGAGAAGCTTATGCTTTAGAGGAGTATTCTGATAATTATTGGCGCGGTATTGAAGAGTTACAAAAAGAAATATGGAATGATTTAGGAGAACAAGAACGAATTTCTCGTGAGATTTACGAGAAGCTTAAATCATATATTCCCGAAATTGTTGCAGCAGGATTAGTTGATCAGTTCTGGGTTGGTAGTTATGACTTTTTTGATTGGCTAGATGATGAAGGGCTTATCGGTTATGAGATTGGCAAGGATGATGGTTACGGTGCAATGTCATATTTTACGCCAGCCCAAGTCAAAATAATGACACAGAAACTAAAAGAATTTCGGCAACTTAATTTTTTAGAGGTGCATAAAATTTTGTATCCCCAGTCTTCTGAACCTAAGCAAACTAAAAAAGCAGAAACAGAATTTTGGCAGCACTTTGAAACAATATTGGCTTATTGTCAAGATGCCGTAAATAACAGTTATGGAATGTTGCTTTCTTATGGCTAGATTAGGTAAAATTGGGCAGAGAATCAGTAGTACTTTGATGGAGCGATCGCTCTTATATTTACTAATTCAAATTCGTGATGTCAAAGCACGGTATATTTGGCTTATTTCTGCAATTTTTGATTAACTTTCAATATTTCTTTGTTTCCAGTAATTCGGTTTGCGCTTACCATGCGCGATCGCAATAAACTAAATCACTTCTTCACGAATACTTTTTTCGTAACTCAGAAAAAACTTGAGATGATGGTTCTCCAATAGATGTTTTACGATTAATATCCTCCAACCGTTGGTTTAATTCCGTATCCCCATCAGTTTCTATATCATCATCCCTATCTTCATTGAGAGAATGAATTAAAAAGTAGGCAATTTCAGCACGTTCTTTTGCGGATAGCCGAGAAAGTTCGAGTTTAAGTTTTTCGGCAGTTTCATTCATATTTTGGAGCATCGACAAAAATTATAATTATAAACTTAACTATTTGCTGAACACTGAACTATTGCTATATGAGATTAATATCTGGGATTGAAATATTATCTTGCTCTCTGATATTATCCCAATCAATTACCGCAACCCAAACATTTTCTTCATGAGAATATTGAACAATTCCATCAACTTCTAAATCTTCGCTATACAAGACTAAGTTTAGATTATCTTGCAACCAAATTTTTTGACGAGCTAAATCTTCAATAGTACCAGTACAATTAAGTCGCAGGCGACCTTGAGAATCAGCATTATGAAAATCAGCAAAGACTCTTGGTTTATCCATAGCTTTATAAATGGTGAGAAAATTTCTAGTTTGCTTTAGCTGGATTAGCAATTGTAGGAGTAAGCAAGCTGCTAATTTGCTGTGGGGTTAAGCCTGTTAACGTCGCATGAGAGGGACTTCTACCAGAAGTACGAATTACATCTCCTCCTGAAGCTCTAACTGCGCCTACTGATGTTACTCCAATTTGTCCGTGAGGTATTTTTGCAGCTAACTGTTCTATCGATAATCCTATCGCACTCTCTACAGATATTCCAGTTACTCCACTAGGATGAGTCCCAAAACCACGCTCAATATCTTCTGGCCGATTACGTCCACCCCGAATAACTATTGCTTCGTCTGGTATTTTATCTACAGTCACAGGTGATTTTGAATTTGTTTTTCCCCAGTAGCATATCAAATGCAACTGCAATTTATATTTCCACCGTCACAATCACAATGAGAGCGATCGCATTTCGTCTTTCCACTGTCACAATCACAATGAGAGCGATCGCATTTCATCTTTTTACCGTCACAATCACAATGTGAGCGATCGCATTTTATCTTTCAAGCGTCACAATTGTAATGTTTGCCTTCCTGGCAACTTTTGCGCCTTTGATGATGAGTCTTTTACCGAACAAAATATAATGCTATGCTTTTAAGCAATTACACTGAAATAAATTAAATTAATATAAAATTATACATGACTTTTGCATCGCTGCCTGCTAACCCGTTTGTGGCTGCGGGGATGATTGAAGATTCTAGATTGTTTGTTGGTCGGAAGGATGAATTACACGCGATCGCATCTCGGATGAGTGGCCCACAGCCGACAAGTATTAACATTGTGGGTGAAAAGCGCATTGGTAAATCTTCGCTGCTGTATCACTTTTTTCTAACTTGGGAACAGCGAGTGCAGAACTCTAGCCGCTACGTTGTAATTTACCTTTCCTTGCAAAGTGTACATTGTCAACGAGAGGAAAATTTTTATTTAGCGGCGGCGCAAGAGTTACTCAATTTTTCTAGTGTAGCGACCAACCCAGCTTTAAGTGACCCGTTAAGAATTAGACCCCTTGACCGTGCAGCTTTTTCTGATGCGATCAGAGAATAGAAAAGGCAAGGTGTATTACCAGTTTTATGTTTGGATGATTTTAAAACTTTATTTGATAACAAGAGCGAATTTAATAATGAATTTTACAACAACTTGCGTTCTTTGATGAATCACAACTCTGTGATGTTGGTAATCGCTTCACAATATCAATTAGATTTTTACAGCAAAAAACATCAATTAACTTCTTCTTTTTTCAACTTAGGTCATGTGATTAAATTGGGAGAATTGCAAGAAGATGAAGTCAAAGATTTGCTCCGTCTACCAGCTAGTACAGTGAATAATGCTGCACCTGCTTTAAGTATGGATGAACAGCGTTTAACTCAGCAGTTAGCTGGGAGTCATCCATTTTTACTGCAAATAGCAGGAGGTTTGGTGTGTGAAGCACGTCAGCAAGGACACGATGAAAACTGGGTAAAAACTCATTTTGTTCAAGAATCTCGGCGCTTACCAAAGTCTCGGTTAGATTCGCGCCGATGGTGGCGTGGACTGCGTTGGTTAGTTTGGAATTTACCAGTACGTCTAGGGCGCGTAGTTAAATTTCTTGGCGGAACTGTAGATGATGTGAGTAGCTGGATTAAAGGAATGGCAATTTTAGTAATGGTTATTTTGGTGTTTACACGCGTCATCAATTTGAATGAAGTTTGGGATTTTGTGCGTGACCAATTAGGGATTAAATAAAAAAGTAGGTTGGGTGGAGCGATAGCGAAACCCAACGAAGTCTTAACTATAGTTGAGTTTTTGTTTCTTAACCCAAGCCACACTTTACTACGCCTCGCAATGACGTAAGAAAAATTATTTACAGAACATGATATGAGTCAACACTCACCAACATCAGCCTTGTGGAATTATGTAGTTGAATGTCTGCGCCTTTTATATTGGATTTACTTCAAGCCTTTTACCTTTGAACGCTGGCTGCGTGATATCCATCCAGAATTAAAACCTACAGACAACCCTTTTGATAGGCGCTCTAAGTTTCTTTCAAATCCCCGTTTACGTCGCTACGCTGGGCAAGTTTGGTGGTTAACTGCATTAGTACCAATCTTTACTGTATTGCTCTTTGCACCAGTTTACATACTGCTTAGTAGGGAATCATTTAACTGGTTTCTAAGCTTAATTTTTTTGTTGGGCTGGCTAATAGGAAAAGTTTTAGACCGTAGTAGCAATAAAAATAGATTAGTTATTTTATTTGTTGCCGTCCTTACTATGTTTTTGGCTGCTACATTTTTATCTGGCGTGGCGTTCAGCGTGGCGATGGGTGTGGCGTTCAGCGTGGCGCTAGGCGTGGTGCCAGGCGTGATGTTCAGTATAGGGTTCAGCGTAACGGTAGGCGTGGCGCTAGGCGTGATCTTCAGCATAGCGTTAAGCGTAACGGTAGGCATGATGAGAGACGTGGCGATGGGTGTGGCGTTCGGCGTGGCGTTCGGCGTGGCGCTAGGCGTGGCGCTAGGCGTGGCGAGAGACGTGGCGATGGGTGTGGCGTTCGGCGTGGCGTGGGTTTTTGGTGTACTCAGAGTTTACTTTTGGTTGCCGGAATTGGTTTGGATGTTCATTACTTTTTTTATTTCTCGGTGGAAAAGTTCAGGAAGTTATTTACAATATCTCCCTCTTTGGTTTGATGAATTGATTATTTTACCTCTGCCTTTCATGGATGTGATGATTGTAGAGGCTTACGCAGAAAACCCAGTCACTGCTCGTAAAACTATTGATTATTTAATTACATCGACAAACAAACAAAAAGTTGCAGCACAAGCAATCATTAAAATTGCTATAGATATTTTCAATCAATGCCGAAGATTAGGAGATATTGCCGATATTTCCTATCAACTAACATGGATTCCATCACCACCACCAACAGAACTTGGGACAATTATGCCCCAATTGTTAGATATTAGCCAAGGTGTAAAAGCATCACAAGAAGCAACCACACCATATCGACAATACGAGTTATTAGAACCTCCGATTAATGCCTTACAGAAACTAAAAAACACTCTGACTTTTGCCAAAAATCCTGCATTAGCTACTCAATTTGGCAGCATTGCAAACCGTTGGCTAACAATATTAAAAATAGCACAACGCACTTTAGCAGAAACAGCAAAACAATCACAAGAAATTCGCCAAGTTTACATCGCTGGTAATTCTTTAGACCCCGTTACAGCTACAAATCGCTTTAAAGGGCGAATTGATATATTTCGAGAAATTGAAACTCTAACACTTTCCGACCAGCCACCAATTTTATTACTCTACGGTAGACGCAGAACTGGCAAAACCTCTGCACTCAAATATTTACCAGACAAAGTTGTTCCTAATATCGTTCCTTTGTTGGTAGATTTACAAGGAGCAGCATCAGCCACAACACTTAAAGGATTCGCCGAAAATCTATCACAACAAATTATCAATACTGCACGCCGCTTACCGCGCAAAATCTTCTTACCAAATCCAGATGCCAATAAACTAGCGGAAGATCCATTTCCGGCATTGCAAACTTGGTTAGCAGAAATAGAACGCAGCAATTCTGGTAAGCGATTTCTTTTATGTTTAGACGAATATGAACGCTTGAGTGAAGTAGTTGCAGCTACAAAAAGCCGTGCGCCACTCAACTTTATTCGCAATTTGCTGCAACATCAAAAACAATGGATTTTACTATTTAGTGGTTCCCATCAATTATCTGAACTTGAACCTTACTGGACTGATTATTTAATTAACACCCGCGCTTTGCGAATGAGTTATTTGCAAGAGTCAGAAGCCCGTGAATTAATTACCCAGCCTATAGAAGATTTTTCTAATATTTATGAATCAAGTGCTGTAGATTTAATTATTCAACTAACGTGCTGTCAACCTTATCTTGTGCAGTTGATGTGTTATGAGTTAGTAGAATTTTTAAACAAAGATATTAGAGCAAATCGCCGAGAACTAGAAAAAATCAAAGCCACCGCGCAAGATATACAAGAAATTATTCCCATTGTGCTAGAGCGAGGCGATCAATATTTTCGGGAAATCTGGAATAATTTAACAGAGAATGACCGCAATTTACTTCAGCGAATAATTCAAGGTGAAACTCCCACACCACAAGATAAAGGAACAGTACGAAGGCTCACCCGTAAGGAAATTTTGACTCAAGAAGGTAATGCTTTTCAAGTGCCTTTAGTGCAGAAATATATTGAACAATTGCTAGAAGAAGAAAATTAGTACTACCAAATTATGTTCATCGATCATGATCGTTTATTTAAAGAATTAATCTCTACATTTTTTACTGAATTTATCGACTTATTTCTTCCTGCTGTTGCTGGTGATATAAATAAGGACTCGATTCAATTTTTACCAGAACAATTACTTGTCGATGTGACTGCGGGAGATAAAAAAATCATAGATTTACTTGCAAAAGTAAAATATCGAGAACAAGATACTTTCTTCCTAATTCATGTTGAAGCTCAATCTTATACACAGCAAGATTTTGCAAAACGAATGTTTAAATATTTTGCAAGACTTTACGAAAAATATGATTTACCAATCTACCCCGTCGTAATTTTCTCTTTTGATGAACCACTAAGACAAGAACCACAAACGCATAGCATTACCTTTCCTGATTTAGACGTACTCAAATTTGAATTTGCTGCAATTCAATTAAATAGAATTAGTTGGCGAGATTATTTAAATCAACAAAACCCAGTTGCAGCAGCACTAATGTCCAAAATGAATATTTCACCAGCAGAATGTCCGCAGGTGAAAGCCGAATGTTTGCGGCTATTAACTACTTTAAAATTAGATCCTGCAAGAATGCAATTGATTTCCGGCTTTGTTGATACTTATTTAAATTTAAATGAAGCCGAAGAACAAACTTTTAAGGCGGTAATTAAGTAGCTGGTTGCAATTAAATATAAGATAAAGTGAGTTCAAAAACAGATGCGACTAGATGCCTGCTCCATTACGAGTGACATTAACAGATTTAGAAGATTTGACACTGGCTCAGTTGCGAGAAGCGACAACCGTTCCTCAACGCACACGAGATCGCGCCCACATGATTCGATTAAATGCTCAAGGATGGAATGTACCAGCAATTGCCCAGATTTTTGAATGTCACGAACATACGGTAAGAGCAACACTGCGGCGATGGCAGAGCTTGGGATTGGGGGGATTGTGGGAAAGAGCAGGACGAGGAGCAAAGCGTAAATGGCTGGAAGCGGACTTAGCATACTTAGAGCATTGTTTAGAGGTAGAACCCCGTACCTATAACAGTTTGCAGTTATCACAAAAGTTGGCTCAACAGAGAAATGTACAGCTCAGTCCAGACCGTCTGCGACGTTTGCTCAAAAAAAAGGCTGGAGATGGAAACGCACGCGTCATAGCCATAAAGGGAAACAAGATCCAGACAAACGAGAACTTAAACAAGCAGACCTAGATATCTTGAAGCAAGCGGCAGCAGATGGTTATGTTGAACTGAAATACCTTGACGAATCTGGATGTTGTCGTTGGAGTCCTGTCAGCTATAGTTACAGCCGTATTGGTAGCCAAAAACTCATGCCACAAGTAGGTAGTCGTGGTGGTCGTATTAGCATTTTGGGTTTATGGGAACCTCAAACCAGTTTTGAGTATGCCTTAGTTCAAGGTGGGTTCAAAACACCGCGTTACATTGAAGTGATGGATTTGGTTGCAGCTAAAGCACAACAAACTTTAGATGAAACTGGTCAAATCACTGTGGTTGTTCAAGACAATGGCTCCTTGCATCGGAGTAACAAAGCAAAACAACGATGGCAACAATGGCAAGAACAAGGACTATACTTGTTTTTCTTACCACCCTATTGTTCTCAAATGAATCGAATTGAGGAGGAGTGGCATCAATTGAAGACTCATGAAATTGCTGGACAGATGTTTGATAATAATTATGATTTAGCGATGGCTATTATTGATGGCATTGAAGCCAGAAGCCTTAAGGATGGATATGCTCTTGAGCGTTTTATATTTAATTGCGCCTAGCTACTTACTACAATGGGATTAGATGAAAAGGAGGAATATATGGAAATTATCACAAGCTGGGAAAAAAAAGCATTAGAGAAAGTAGCCGTTAACTCTCTACGTGAAGGTTTATCAGTGGAAACGGTAGCGCGAATTACTGGGTTAACAGTAGAGCAAGTACAAGAATTACAGATAAAATTAGCAGATGTCTCTCAAGAAGAGTCAAGAGAAGAAAATTAGGCAATATCACTTTTTTACAAGTATTGCAGATGCGATCGCTTAAAATATAATTGATTTATCTAAAGGATTTACAGTGTCTGCAAAAGATATTTTTGATGAATCAGTTAAAAAACTTGGCAATGTTCTCCAGAACTTAGTTGACATCTCAGCAGATGAACTCGCACAATTAACTCACGTTTTTCAACCCAAAACTTTAAAAACGGGAGATTTCCTGATTCGCGCGGGTGAAATTCCTGCTGAAATTGGATTTGTGGCTTCAGGCATTTTACGGCTTTACTATGTAAACTCAGCAGGTGGTGAATTCACAAAATCATTTTGTCCAGAAAATCATTTTGTGACTGCTTATAGGGCGCTAATTTTAAAACAACCTGCCCAATTTTTTATTGAAGCTTTAGAAGATTCATTATTACTAGTTGCAGATTATAGTCAGTACGTCCAATTATGTACAGAAAATTCTTGTTTACAGACAATAAATCATAAATTAGTTGAGGCATTGTTTCTCAAGAAAGAGAAACGTGAGGCAGAGTTGCTTCTAGATGACGCAACAACAAGATACCAAAATTTTTTGAGAGAGTATCCCGATTTAGAACAGCGAGTTAAACAATATCACATTGCATCTTATTTGGGGATTTCGCCTGTGTCTCTCAGTCGCATTCGCAAAAATCTTCCGGTTAATTAACATAGGTTAATGACTGCGCCATAATTCTAGATTACATCTGAAGAAGATGTTATGAATGCGATCGCTTTTATAAAGCAATGCTGAAAACAAGATTACGTCCTTTCATGCTATACACAAGCTTTCTGGCGTTTTTGGGCTGCGGTGTCCGCAATCCAAGTATCAAATTGTCAAGAACAAAAGCCACAATGTCAACCCACAGTAACATAGTGTTGATTACTGGCGGTTCATCAGGAATTGGTTTAGCACTAGCTCGAAAATTTCTGCAAGGACAAAATACAGTGATTATTACTGGGCGGGATTCACAGAAGTTAGCTGATGTTAAACAAATCTTACCTGATATCATCACTGAAGTTGCTGATTTAAGAGATTTAAATGCCCTACAACAACTAGTCAATCGCTACCCAAATGTGAATATTCTGATTAACAATGCCGGGATTCAATACAACTATGAATTTCTCAATCCAGAAATAACACCAGAATTAATCGACGCAGAATTACGCACTAATTTAATTGCCCCACTGCAATTGATTAAACTAATGTTACCTCATCTCCAGCAACAACCAAAGGCTGCTATTATTAATGTTTCTTCTGGTTTGGGGTTAGTTCCTAAACAAAGTGCGCCTGTTTATTGCGGTAGTAAAGCAGGACTACATATTGCAACTAAAGCTTTACGGTGGCAACTGGAAACTACATCTATTAAAGTGTTTGAAATTATTGCGCCTTTAGTTGATACACCAATGACTCAAGGACGGGGTAAAGGAAAAATATCACCTGATACACTGGTGGATGAATTTTGGCGTAATTTTACCCGCGATCGCTATGAAATGCAAATCGGTAAAACTAAACTGCTGTTTTTTCTCAACCGCTGGTTTCCCCAGATAGCTGAAAAAATTCTCCGCCGAGGAATTTAAGTTGGCAATTACAATGTGAACAATCGCAATTCATCTTTCAACCATCACAATCACAATGTGAGCGATCGCATTTATTATTTCCACTATCACAATCACAATGGGAGCGATCGCAATTTATCTTTCAACCATCACAATCATAATGTGAGCGATCGCAATTTATCTTTCAACCATCACAATCATAATGTGAGTGATCGCAAAACTTACACTCTGACACTCCTACACCCTTTCTTCTATTACCCTTTATGCGATACTCGTTCTTCCCGCCACAATTGATATAAACGATTTGCTGGCATTGTTAAATATAAAATATCTCCGTCCACCAGTTGTGTTGTCAGTAATTCCCAACCTTGGACACGTTGAGAGTTAGTTTCCAGATATAACGGTACAAAGTCAGCAGACATGGCTATTTCTTTGACCAGTAGACCGCAAAAGGGATGTGATGGTGTAATCAATGTGGCAAAGGCTACCCAAAGTTTATCGGCGGTAATGCCATTACCAAGAATGCGTCCCCCTAAAGCCGCCGCCGCAAAGGCTGGCGCTGCTAGTTCTGCGGGACTGAGGACGGCTTCAAAATCAAAAACTTGTTGCGCCATCCTCGCAAAATCGGGGTCAGCATAATGGACAATTACGGGAATTTTTGGGGCTATACCTTTGGCTTTTAAAGCAATTTCTAGGTTAGTCGCATCATTGCTAGTTACAGCTAACACCGCCGCCGCAGAGGTAATATTAATGGTTTGCAAAATAGTACGGAAACTAGCATCACCTTGAATTACAGGAATCCCCAACCCGCGCACTGAGTTAACATACTTATTATTAGAGTCAGTTTCAATAGCGATGACTTCATACCCACTGGTATGAAGCTGCTGGACAATTTTGCTGCCGATACCGCTTAAGCCGCAGACAATATAATGATGGCGTTGAGGAATTCTAGCTGCATCCCAAAACTGCTTGAAACGGTTTCCCAAAACAAAATCCGTTAGCATGGCGTACCAAATCCCAATCACCACTGCGCCAATTAGCATAATTATAATGGTGAATAACTTGATACTATTAGGCGCGTTTTCAACAATTTTATCGTTACCGCCTGCGCCAGTAATCATGCCAACAGAAAAATACAAAGCATCGATCACAGATAAACTCAGTTCTGTAGACCGATAAGTGAGTGTAGCGATCGCAATAATTACCATCAACACAACCGCACCAATCACCACCGATTTGCCATGTTGTTGAAACTGGCGCAGACTGGTACAAACCTTCAATACTTTTTTAATTAACGACCTGCGAATAGAACGAATCCGGGGTTGAATCGCTACAATTAAGCGATCGCCTACTTGTAATTCTTGCCCAGACAACACCCCATGTATTAAATTCATCTCCCCTTGCATGGGCAAATAATAAATCGGCATTCGTGCGGGTTCTTCCCACAAATCGCTCAAATTCCACCCTAACCAAGGATGGTTCTCATCAATATATTCTTCTTGGACAGGCCAAGTTTGATCAAATAATTTGATTTGTCCTATGGCTTGATTGCCTAAAGCCGCAAATGTAAATAATGGTGCGGCTAATCCCACAACACTCATACTCAAATGATCTGGTAGAGTTTGATCTAAACGCTCACCCAAATTTGTATTATAAAAGCGGTTAATAATGCGAATTCGCGGATTTAATACCCGCGCCTGCATCAGAATTGACAAATTCAACGTATCTTCAGAACCAGCTATAACCAAAGTATGTGCTTGGTGAATTCCCGCAGCTGTGAGAGTTGCCGCCGCGTGTAAGTTACCAATAATTACATCTGATGAACATTCGCTGGGGATTGGTTTGTGATGGATACCCACAACCGATGCGCCCTGCTGTCTCAGCAGACGAAAGATTTTATATCCAGTACGTCCTAAGCCGCAAACAATAATTCGAGGTTTCATGAGACAGCTGATAGTAGGAATGCGTAATTTGTCGTCATTAACAATATTGTGGCGTTGTTTCTTAGGGTGTAACTGTAACTGGAAACACCTTAGTGATAAATCAAATTAATTAGGCATTTTTGCGACATTTGCTGAGTCAATTTATGAGTAATAGTTAGTATAATGAACATTTTGAATTATGAATAAGTTGGCAAAATTGACAATTTTTACTCGTATTTTATGCCCACTAGTTGCAGCAGGAGCGATCGCTTCTACAGCGCAAGCACAACCTTCACAGAGTCCACTCGCTGAACCCAATGTGCAATTAAAAGTGCAACGTACAAGCGGAAGTTGTCCGCAGATAGTTGGTTTGTGGTGGTTAACGCTACCCTATGAAGGTGGTGCTGAACATACTGTAATTGCCGACACTAGAGCTTTTGCCGATACAACTAAATTAGTTCCATCAAAGAATCAAAATTTTGTAGAGTTCGTTTCACCTTTACGCAATAACTACGCATCTTGTGTGGGTCAAACCCAAGGTCAGGAATATCCTTTTTATAGTGTGCAATTCAAAAACAAACAGGCATATTTCCGTGTAGACTTGCGGAAAATTCCAGTACCAGAAACTCTCATTAGTTACAAAACTGTAACAACTTCTCGTCCTTATGTACGGTGGGCGATCGCAGATTAGGAAACAAGTATGAAGTATGAACTCTGAAGTCTGAAATTAATTAAGAGACCTGTATATACATATCTTGCAGCAAGCCACTGAAGTTGCAGCTACAAGGATAAAACTTCTGTTTTGCATTAGTCCGCGTTCCGCTTTGCTGTTTGCCGCAGGCTAGGCGGACTTTGTTTTTATAGCCGTGAATTCCATTCATCGGGGCTTAAATTTCAGGATCAGCCAAGCGATTATTCGGGCGACTCTGATACACATCTTGAATCACTTGTACAGCAGAAACTAACGCGACTAAGGCGATAACTGCAACAGGTAATAAACCTTTGCCAAAAAATGCGATCGCCAACAGCACAACTGTGCCACCTAAGCGATACACAGCACGAATCTTACAATATCTAATCACGCCGTATCTGTGGAGAATGCCCACCGCTAACGAACATAATGCAACTGCACCACAAATCAACCATCTTTGCGGATCTGCTAAAGCTAAATTTGGTTGACTGACCAAAATTTCTTCTACACCAACTCCAGTAGCCGCAATCCCAATCACTAATGGTAAATGGGTATAAAGCCAAATATTAACAGTACCAACTTTTCCTTTTGTGCGTGCAGTTTCAATTGGTGTTCCCCCTAAATTATCAAAATAAACCCACCACCAACTAAACGCAATCATCAGACCAAAAATCGCAGAAATTACAGTTAACACCTGCCATTTCTGCGCTGAAACACCGTTGACCACGGCAATAATCGCTTCTCCCAACACAATAATTGTGAACAATCCAAAACGTTCTGGTAAATGAGAGGCGTGCGGAAGTAAGCCAATCTGATGTTTGCGGGCGGTTAAGGGTGTGCCAAAATCAATCACGATTCCCACACCCCAAAGTCCGAATCGCCAGGGAATCGGGAAAAATGCGGAACCTAACCAAATCAAAGATGCGATCGCAAAACCAATCGCATAACGAGTTGTCAAAGGACGCGCCGACGGAATATGTATCCCCGCCCGCACATATTCCACTACCAGCACAGCCCGACCAAGTGCATAAGCCAAAGCAAAACCCGAAGAACTTTCTCCTAAACCGTGGTGAATATTCACCGCCATCCCCGCCGCAGTTAACATTTGCACCCCAACCAGCAACCGATGTACAACATCATCACTATCAAAGCGGTTAGCGTAAAATGTCGTCCCAATCCATGACCACCAAATCGGGATAAACAAAACAACAAATCCCAGCAATCCCGACAGCGAAATATCTTCTTTCAGATTGTGCGCTACTTGCGAGACTGCAACCACAAACACCAAATCATAAAAAAGTTCTAGCCAAGTGGCGCGTCTTTCTTCTGCACTATCTTCTTCGCCAATGCGTAATCTTGGCGGCTGGAGAAAATTTGTCATAAAAATTACTTGCAAATCGCTAATAGCTTTCTACCATTAGCGGTCTGCAATTGGCTATCCATAAAGGAAAAATCCCTAAATTTACTTTTTAAAAAGTAAATTTGGGATAAATTTTGCCGAAATCACATTGTTGAAATTACTCTAGTATTAGTCTTGTAACTTTAAAGCCTCTGTTTCTAAGTTTGCATTCATCCAAGAAAACATATCAGCAATTGAATTCACCATATCCTGAACACCCTGGCGGAATAATTCCAAATCTGACTCCGACTTAACACACATTTCTGCTACCTGGATTAACTCATCTGTATGTTCCGGGTCTAAATGGCAGTGAATATGGAAATATTCAATAGTATGGTCGTCAAGACCTGGAAAAATTTTTCTAATCCCTTCTATATATTTGGTAAATACTCCTGGTAAAACTTGTTCAATTGCAGCAAATCTACCCAAAGAAAGTACTACAGGCTCATCATCACAAACTTCAAACTTTTTAAAGCGTAATTCTGGTATGCGAAATGCTCCATCATCAGCATTAATATCAATTTTAGGACAATTAATCCCTTCCATAAACCGAATAAATAGTGCTACATGAGCTTTATTTGGATTGAGTTCTCCATGTTCAGTAAACGCATTTTCTAGCATAATTGTTCTAGCATGATAACTATCCATTTTTGATGCTACTTTGAGAAAAGCCATATTGAACCGATTTGATCCAGGCAGCATTTTCATAGCAAACTGTCGAATAGCATCTTGTGAAAACTCTCCTCTAGAAAACCTTTGCACAAAAGGATGCTGAGATAAATCCTGAGCATGTGTAATCTCAGATAAAATTTGGTGTAGTTTCTGATAAAACTTGGTCTTTGGCTCTAAAGAAAAAGTAGCAGTCATGATTTTTCCTATTAAGGGATAGATTCTCTGGTGTAATAGGCCTAGTCAATGCGACCAGCCCTTTCAGGGTAATAAAGTAGTTATTTTTCACGAAAACAAAGCTCATAACTCTGCTTATGTATAAGGACACATCAAGCAAATGATTTAATTAACCTTGAAAGGGATGTTCGATATTTAGAGATACTGTACTTAATAGATGCAATTTTCTGCCAAGAATCCAGCAATCTTAATAGATTTAAGGTGAATTATGTTTTAGTATAAAAAATCTTTATTTTTTTCCTACTCAACACACTTGTCAAAAATACAATAAACCCAGTGAATTTACGTTCTTACGTTTATTTTAAATTAACTTATCTAAAAATATACTTAAGACATTGATTAAAATTTACTATATTAAAATACATGCAAAATATAAATGATTAATATGTAATTCCAGATTTTCAAAGTTTCACTGAATATTTATATAATTTAGCAATAATTTTTTATTATATTTCCATTCGATGTGTTGTGAAGCAGCTTCCTATATTTAACAAAGACAAAATAAAAAGTCCACACGTGTGGACTTTTGTTAGGCTTTCTGTCACTGTAATTGGCTACAATCATGTATCCTGATGCTTTTATTTTTCCTTATTCATTGCCAGTAATCAAGCTTTTATAATTATATCTTTGGACATAAACTCAGGGATTTTATCTTTGATTTCTCATACATTAAAGACTTGAAGATTAAATGTTATCCTTTTTTATCCCATATTTCATTGGCATTATATATACTCAATGTTTTTTGATGTATTAACCAGCATTAAAATAATGTTTTTGATTTATTTTTTCAGACATAAAACACATATTTAAGTCCATCGTAAACCAACACTAATATTTTTTATAAATTATAAATAAAGTAAAGGTGGTCAGGTTACAAGCCCTAGGGTTTCCCAGTCCTAGGGTTTTACTTTTTTATTGAGATATTTCACATCTGTGATGAGAATATTAAAATATTAGCCAGTTATTAATAAAAAACAAAATTTTTCACCCATTCGTCAGATAGATGAAATTCGTAAAGAGACAATTTAAAGTATGAGATACAAAACAAAGGGCGTTACGAATTTAGGGTGCAACTATCCTAATGAGCAACCAAAAAATTACACAGAGTAAAAATTATATTTACTCTGTGTTTATCTGTGAGTCTAGATGTTATACCATTTTGGATTTTAGATTTTAGATTTTGGATTGGGTAAGAGTTGATTGGTAAACTTTTAGGCCATCCATCTGTCGCAATCGGTTTTCAATTTGGTATTAGTCTCTATAAAAAGCTAACAAAGTGGTAGTTCTCAATGCTAGTGATTAAATTTCCGCACCACCTTTAGGTTCAGCACCCATTGGAGAAACATAATCACGAAAAAGGTTAATCTGCTGTTCAAAAGGTAATTCTTTAACTTGGTTTAGCAAGGTTTCTGCTTCTGAAGAAAGGCGATAACCAGCAGGTACAGGAATAATTACATTGCTATCCATTCCTTGAGATAGACGGTACCAAAATAGTAACTTAGTAGTATCGCCTAAAGAACCATATTCCCGGCTAATTTGAGTGTCTGCTTTATTAATCAAGTCTCGCTGAACTTGTAGTTGTTCTTCGTGACTTAATTCTTTGACTTGATTAAATAATCCTTCGGCAATTTCTGGAGAAACAGTACTAGCCGCAGGAGCCGCAGGAGTTACAGATCCACCCATTTCTTTATAGATGAACCAGAATAAAGCTAGTTGTTGATCTACATCCAATTGTCGCCAAGATTCAACAAATTTACGAATGGTGGGATCGCTGGTTTGAGTATAGGTCATAATGAATTCATTTGTGATTTATGTTGCCATTAGTCACCTTATCAAACACAGATTTGGAGTTTAACCCTACTAAAGACAGATGTAGCTAAATCAAAGAGAATATTGAAGATGAATTACGAGAATAATCAATTGGATTTATAACCAGTTACCGACTAAAACATAAGGAGCCCAATAATAAGGATGCTTATAGTTAGGATCTGTCAAAAGAAACATTTGAGCGCGTTTTAAAGCTTCGGCTTTACTCTCTTTAGTATTAGCAAACTGTTTATAAAACTCACCCATAATGGTTGCAGTGGCTTGATCGTCTACACTCCACAATGTTGCTAATGTACTACGCGCTCCAGAACGCAGAGCAAATCCCGCAATTCCTAAGCCAGCACGTTTATCACCACTAGCGGTTTGACAAGCGCTCAAAACTAATAACTCGATCGCATTTCTTTGACTTGTCTCTCGGCTTTGTAATATGGAACTCAATTCGTTGACGTTAACGCGATCGCTCGATAAAGCTGGGTCTTTCTCATCAGAATCTTTCCAAGTCAAAATGTAGGTGTCTTCAGCGTTAGAAGCAAACTGACCGTGGGTTGCAAGGTGAACTACAGGTGCAGAAAATGACTTGATGGCTTTTTCTAAAGCGATTTTCGTAAATTGACTGTCGAGTAGTGTTCGTGTTGGAACTTCTTGTTGAATGCTATTAATTTCGTTTTTGACACTGGGTAGTCCCTCAAAGGTTCCTAGGGCTTCTGTAATTCCCGCCGCAATGGTGCGCGGTTTTTGTCTGGTTAAGGAACGGTTCGGTAACAGGTGTAACCCTGGTGTCAGCGCAATGTTATACCCCTTTTCAATGAGATATTGTTTGCCATCATGCAGTGCGGCCATCGGTACACTCCGCAGTGTTCCATCTAAGACAAACACCAAGTTCTGCACTTTGTATGCTTGTAATTGAGGTTCAATATCTCTAATTAACCAGTTATAAACTTTTTGGGAAACTGGCAAAAATTCACGAGTTGAGCGCGTGACCAATTTTGCCCGGAGTTCTTGGATTGTCTTTTCTACTTCTGTTTGAGAAACTAGAACCGGTTTGGGGCGTAATAACAAGTTTTGTTTTTGGCTCTTTAGCTTGTTGGGTAAAGAAACAATCACTTCTAAGCGATCACTCAAAATAATCGGATAAATCACTGCGGCTGTACGATCAATTTCATCAATCTGCACAGGTTTAGCATCTAAACAAGCTTTGCGAAAGAAGTTGTCTAACTCTGCTAATTGTAGTGACTCAATCACATCTCTGGCAGTTTTGAGATTTTTTTGGCTGGCTTCGGAATTGTCTTGATAGGGCGAATTTTGCAGCAGTAAACTCACTAGTTCTCGATAAACAGGCTCAACTCCCTCTTGAAAGGAAAACTGCACTTCGCGGTTAATGGCGACTAAATCACTCCGCAATAACTTGAGAATATTCACAGCTTTGGTGTAGGATGCGATCGCCCCTTGTTCGTTGCGTTGGGGGTTATCTTGCGCCTTGAGAATTCGGCCTAATTGCCAATGCCAACGATAGGCAATATCAGTTGCACCAATACCTTCAGCTAATTTTAATGCCTGTTGGGTCAGTTGTTGCGCTTCTGTCCACTGGTGAGTTTGCTCATACAAATTACCTAATGTCCCTAAAGCATAAGCTTCCGCCCGCATATCCTTGAGGGTTTTGGCTTGGTCAACAGCGGTAGCAATAATTTGGGCGATCGCTTTCCATTCCACATTCGCCCCATCCAAGCTTTTTATATTACTCAAACTAGCATCTGCTACTAGCTCATTTTTGGGACAACTAGCATTTATTCCCATCCGGGAAGGTTCTGTTAGCTGTTTAAAACAAGTCAAACTCTGAGCAAAGTTAATCCGTGCATAAATGGTTTTGCGACTTGTGGGTGCAGCATTCAGTTGTTGCTGAATTTCCGGCCACAAACTTTGTACTTGATGCCATTTTTGCTGCGCTATGAACAGGTGTATTTGATTTAGTTGTGCCTGTACCCTAGTTAAGGGTGATTTAGTCACAGCAGCTTTTTGGTAATAATCTAAAGCTTGAGTAATTCTGCGACTTTTCTCTTCAGGACTTTTACCTAAACTCAATGCTTGGGCTGTGTTTCCTAGACTCAAATGAATTTCGGGAATTAATTGGGGATATACTTGTTCGGCAATGGATAAACTTTGCTCTAACACTTGTACAGAGCCAAGTTTGTCTATATCTTTGACCGTAATATCTTCTTGACTTAAATCACCCACTAACCGCAAGGTATTACCTAAATTTAGCAGTCCTGTGACTTTTAGGGGAGAAGCTGGTTGTTTTTGCAGGATTTGATTTACTTGAATTAAGGTAATTTTGGCGCGACGATACAGCCCTAATGCTTGCAATGCCTGAGTTTGATTGAGTTGGCTACCTATCTTCCCGGCATCATCACCCATTTTGCTATATATAGCTGTGGCTTGCTCCCAACTGGTTAATGCTTCTTGGGAATGTCCTGATGCTAGTTGTATTTGTCCTTGGGTGTTCAGTGCTTGGGCAAGTATCGATAAATACTCATGAGCGTCTCTTTGCCGAGCAATTTTGAGTAATGCTAAACTGTCAGTGATCGCTTTCTGAGCCTGGGGTAATTGTCCTACTTGCTGATGAGCTAATGCCAGATAGTTTAATGCTAGGGATTGATTCAGATGATCTCCTTGAGCCTGAAAGCTTCCCGCTGCCTGTTGAAATAACCTCGCGGCTTCTGTAAACTCTTCTGATTGGTAAATTTGAATACCTTGTTCTAAAATTTGTTGTGGACTTCTCGATAGCAGAGTATTGGCGATAGGTGCAGTGATATTTTGAATAGCAATTTGGTAAGAGTTGGGAATCAGGGCAACTGGGTGATTAATTTGTGATAATGTGGCTAAAAAAAGAATTGCAGACATATTGATTTAATTTGTAGTTCGTAATTTGGATTAACAAAAAAGATTGGATAAAAGTGATTTATTTGGCGTTGCATAAATGCGTGATGAACTGTCTCACGCAGAGTTTCAAACTTCAGACTTTTAAAATGGTTGAGTATAAACTAAGGAAAAATACAGCCCACTTTCTTGCAAGGTGTTATTGCGAGAATTCGCATCAATTAGGGGAATACCCCAATCAAAACGGGCATTGATGCGATCGCTTTGCCACAATAATCCCAATCCCACAGAGGCGAGGCTATTGGGGTCGGGGTCGGCGCGATTAGAACTGTTGTAAGTAGTTCCATAATCAATAAATGGTGTTAGTTGTAATACACCTCCTAATTGGGGAGCGCGAAGGATGGGATAGCGTAACTCGGCAGATACAAAAAAAGCATTATCTGTCAATAGTAAATCTTGACGATAGCCCCGTACGGTTTGTTGACCACCTAAACCAAACTGTTCTAGGGGTACTAATGCTCTATCGGCTAATTGAGCATCAGCACGCAGTAAGACTAAGGTATCGGGTGCAAGGAGGCGTACCCATTGCGCTTGTCCCCGCCACGAGAAAAACCTACTATCTGGTGGTGCGCCGCTGTTGGTAGCATCAAAGGCATCTAGACCAAAACTAAATTGCGATCGCGCAGCAAATACTTCTCTACTATTGCGTTGTGTCCAATCTTGAAAAAATCGCAGCACTGAAAGGCGCGTTTGTCCATCAACAGATCCCGGTGAAGGAAACGGAATACGTTCACCAGCCAGAGACTCTAAATAACCAATATCACTGTTGCGCCGATTGGCTGTAATTCCCAAAGCAAATTCTGTGGTGGGAGTTTGAATCAGTGGTTGACGAAATGTCACAGCAAAGTCTTGGGATCTACCTTCAATATCTAAAATATCAAAGGGTTCTTCTACTACATTACTAGAGGTGTAGTTATATTGAAACTGCACAGTCCCATTGTAGGGATTGACTGGTAATGTGTAGCTGACATCAACATCGTTGCTACCATCAGTGTTGGCATAAGCAATGGAAAGTCCATCACCTAAACCTAATAAGTTGGCTTGGGTAAGTTGAATTTGTCTTTGAAAACTGCCAATACTAGGGACTCGATTATTATTTAAGCTGACTTGGGCGCTGAAGGTTTTGGCTTCTGATACCTTGACATCAATCACGCTACTCCCAGGGCGAGAACCCGCCGCCAATTCCGCCGAAATATTTTGAATTAAGGGATTAAGTTGCAATAGTTGCAGGGCTTGCAGTAACTTATTCACGTTGAGGGGTTTGCCTGTAGCTACGGCGATGCGACTACGCACATAATCTGGGTTGAGCCGTTTGAGTCCTCTAATTTCTATACTTTCAACCCTACCTTCAATTACTTGAATTTTGACGACACCACCTCTACTTTTGAAAGTTTGATCAGCTGGAATAAATGCCCCAGAAGAAATGTAACCTTTGTCTGTATAGAGTTTTGTCACTGCATCACTGACTCTCAGCAGTTCTGCAAAGGTAATGGGTTTACCAGTAAATTCTTGGGTAACTGTTGCTAATTCTTCAGGGCTAAATACAGTACTACCAATTACTTCAAAGCGGGTTACTAAAATGGTGTCTCTTACACCACTGGGTGCTGTTTCTGGAGTGGGAGTAGTTTCCCTAGGCGTTCGGAATAAATCTTCTGGAGGTGGTAGGGTGGGAGTCTCTGGTGGAGTAGGTTGAGGTAGCTGTGGCCTGGGCAAATTTTCCGGTGGTGGCAGATTTGGCCTGGTTTGAGCTACTAAATGAATATTCACCGTCTGCGCTTTTGCAGAACTAAGAGATAAATTACCGAGAAACAAGGTTGCGAAGATTAACAGGTTGAGCGATCGCATCTGATATTTCGGACTCAAAAAATATTCAGCAGACATGGTAGATAAAGATAGATATACACACCCAAAAATTATTCCAGATGAATTTATCAACTGATTCTACCAGTATATTTGCGTAGGTAATATTTCTGTTTGCTAAGTTTTCCCGATTAGCGAAGTGATGACTAATCTTGAAAAATCAGGATAGTTCCACTGATATTACAGCCCAGAATAATTTACCCTAAAATATTTTAAGTATTTTTGATTACGATTAATATGAGTATTAATAATTAATTAAATTCTACTTGCAGCGCGATCGCTAATTGATGCAGCGGTTTGATGGTATTTATTCAGCAATTATCCAAATAATTATTCTCTGAAGTTGGAAGCACCATGAAAAGAGTGATACATCGTATTTTCTGGGGCGAGACGCAACGCTGTATTGTAGTCTTCCATAGCTTTTGTTTGTTCGCCTAAATCATTGTAAGTCTGACTACGCCAAAGATAGAATAGAGCGTTTTGCGGATGGATGCCAATTGCTTTGCTATAATCATCAATCGCTCCTTGTTTGTCCCCAAGATTCTTCCGCCGAAAATTAGCTCTCTCACCATACAGATAAGCATTCTGGGGATTTATTCCAATGGCCTGATTGAATTCATCAATAGCTCTTTGACTATCTCCTTGCTTGAAATGACTATAAGCTCTTTTAATATAAGTTGTAATATCTGTAAATTCAGTAGTGTTATGCAATTCTTCTTGAATATCTGTATCTTGAGAGATAGATTGTTCTCCGGGTACAGTTGCGGCTAAATTTGTTTTTTGCCCAGAAAATTTGCTCAAGACCAACTTGTTATTTTTCACTGCCAGCCAGCCAAATATTCCACTACCAGCGATTACAAGCATTAGCGACAATTGTTGTCCAATACCATTTTGATTAGAACTAGAACTAATGGCGGTCAACTGATTGAGATTACTTCCGTAGGTTTGATTAGCTGTTGCAGGTTTGATTTTACCTAAAGATGTAAACCATGTTATTGTCATTAGTGCTGTAACAGTAAGTAGTCTGTGCTTCATAAATTAGCTCGATTCGACTTCAGGAGGGTTTACAGCCAAACATTGATGCTAGTCATTAACTAAATAAGAATTGATTGACCTTGCTGAGATCATTGCCAGCCAGATTAATTTTTTGATCTTATCCAGGGATTTAAATTAGACACTTTTATTGCTTCTAATTGTCCCAAAGTTATTCATTCTTGACTTCTGTGTTAGTACTTACCGAGTATGGTAGCAATCCTTATCGCTAAAAATATCTATTTTGCAGTAGATATTAGCTTTTTGCATACAATCATCCTTTAGGTAGTACAGTAATATCTATTAACAAATTTTACAATATTCAAGATTAATATAATACAGCGGATAGCTGTGGGGATCGCCTATTTCAGAAGTAAGAAAAAAATGCGGATGAAGCGATCGCATTTTATGATCAATTTTTATTATCTCATCGACAAAACGCCCCGAAGAAATTGGCTATGGGACAAAAGTAAAAGAGCAAAGAGCCGTTAGCAATAGCAGGGCGTGTAGCTAGTACTGAGTTGAAAGTACCAAGTATAAAACCAGTTGTATCAAAGCTTTGAATAATCAGCCATGTCTTAGTTTATATCAATAGAGCCATCAAAAGTAAATATTAGATAAAGCTGTTTTCGTTTATATGAAGTACAAGTTTAGATATTTTTCGATACAAGGCAGCAAAATTTAAAATTAATACAAAAAGTTGAGTCGGTGCGTCGCTCATGCAAAAATGCCGCAACATCACTACTCATGGTAGAAATTTACTCATTTGCTCAAGGCTTATATCTAGCGTTAGAGCTTATCTAGCTCCTCCAGAATTTCTTTAGCAGTTTGATATCTTCTCAGATAATCAAAAGAAGTCATCCGTTCTAAAATTGCTGCTAACCCATCGGAAACTTGCGCCTTATCTCGCCAAATTAGCACAGTTGTCTGCGGATCACGCTCAATTTCTTTAGCATTTTTTCCAGTTAAAGCTTGAACTCCAATCATTCCCAGAGCATGAATATCACTATTCAACCTTGGCTGACCCATAAGTTGTTCAGGCGAAGCATAGCCAAGCGTCCCCACCGCCACTGTCAAGCTTTCTTCTTCTTGATGCGGTTGAATTTGTTTGACTGCACCAAAGTCAATCAGTACGATCCTATTGTCTGTTTCTCGACGCATCAAATTACTGGGTTTGATATCTCGATGGATCACATTATGATCATGGACAAATACTAATACCTTCAAAACATCCCTTAATATTTTTATTACCTCAGCTTCCTCAAGACGCTTACCCACAATCAATTCATCTTGTAGGCAATGCCCTTTGATATACTCCTGCACTAAATAAAATTGCTGATTTTCTTCAAAGTAAGCTAGTAGTTGAGGAATTCGCTTGTGATGTCCCAAAATCTCCAGAATTTCTGCCTCTACACGAAATAAACGCCTAGCAACTTCCAGAAATCTAGGGTCTTTCTGCGCTGGTTGTAAATGCTTCACAACACACTTTGGTGAACCAGGGCGTTTGGTATCGTCGGCTAAGTAAGTATAACCAAAACCCCCAGAACCTAGTACTTGTGACACCTTATAGCGATTGTTCAGCAATTGACCGCTTTGGGGTTGACTATCAACAGGTGACTTGGCTTCGTTACTAGTAGCACCACCTTCTCGCAACAGCGATTTCAATAAGTCTATGGTTTTTTCTTGTTCTTGAATCTGATTAGCAATTTTGTCTCGCTGTAGCTTTTCCGAGTAGGCTGTGTAGACAACTACGCTACCAGCTGCTGCAATTAACCCAATTACAGGCTGTGCTAGTGGTACCCATCCGGCTTGGTTAAAGATAATAAAGCTGCCACCTATCAAGAAAACCAAAGCTCCTCCACCTGCTAATCCTAAAACTAGTGGATGCTTAATTTTCCATCCGATTAACGCACCTATTAAAGTCCAACCCCAAAGCCAAGTTATTTCTCCCCATTCGGGGATGTACCAAAATATTGGTCTTTGGTCAAGAACTCCACTGAGAATCTCGCTGACAATGTGAGCATGAATGACAATTCCTGGCATCTTTCCAGCATTATCTTGTCTCCCAGTAGCATAAGGAGTATTGCGGATATCTTGCTTACTGGGTGCTGTAGCGCCAATTAAAACGATTTTGTCCTTAACCCAATCAGGATTGACTTTATTGTTAAGTACGTCTGTAAAACTGACTGTTCGGGCAACATTATGAAAAGAACGGTAGTTGAGCAATATTTGAAAACCACCGTTATCTGCTTCCACATAACCGCCAGCATCTTGTGGTAAACGTTGAAACACAGTTTTACCCAGCTTTAATTGTAATGCGTCACCTGTTTGGGTAATTTGTGGTTGGATTTTGGCTGTGTCTGCTAGATATTTCAATGCTACTGCAACGGCCAAAGACTGCTGACTTTGACATGGCGCTTTTGGTTCAGGATTGACAAATAGTAGGGCGCGGCGAATAACTGCATCCGGGTCTTCTGGAAGATCGGCAAATCCAACATTATTTGCATCTAATCCTGGTGGAGGGGACGTTGTTGTGCTGCAAATTGGAATAATTTTCTTGTTTGTTTGCAAGCGGTTCAGCAGTTTGGCATGACCAGGTTCTTGGGGTATATCTCGAAAGAAGTCTAAAGCAATGACCCGCGACTGATTACTTTGTAATTTGTCTAAGAGTCTGTCTAGTTCTTCATCAGTGGGTGTGCTGTGCTTGAGTTCTTGGATATCTTGCTCTGTGAATCCCACAATCAAAAGGCGAGGGTCAGGAGGTAAATCTGCACGCCTTTGCATCATCTGGTCAAAAACCTTCAGTTCAAAGTACTCGAATAGTCTGAGCCTTTGAACCCCAGCCAACATGATTGTAACTAGCACGCTAGTAACTATGACTGGCTGTGTGAATAATTTTTTCGCCCCTGCAAACATAGTCTTACGAAAGTTGGATCTTTATGGTAGGTCAACTACGTTAAAGTAGACGACTTTGGCGTTAGTTTAACCATACATATTAAAAGTAATTGTAGGTTGATCACTTAAACTTTCGATCCTATGTATCAGAACTGGAACAAAAGTAATTAAATCTCTAGAAGTAGGAAAAATCATCTTTGATTCTCCCTACTCCAATTTATATTAGTTAGCTTTGGCGATCGCACCGCAAGCTAGACGACCACCGCCAGCTTCATCTGCTGTACCTCCAGCTTTCTTTTGATCTTGGAGTTTATGCACAATCAAAGCACTACCATCACCATCAAATAAGCTGATGGGACTATCGCCAAGAGTCACACTGCTAATAAATGCTTCTAAACGACCTTGACCTAAAGGATTAATTTTAATATTGGGTAAATCACCTAAATGATAAGGATGGTTCTTTTCCACAGGAGTAGATGAACCGAAGGGCCCGGGGTCAAAATGTCCACCAGCGGAACTAAAAGGCTTTTCTGTACCTGTTTCACAAGCACCTTTTTCATGGATATGAACACCATGTAATCCCGGAGTCAAGATTTTCGGATCACCTTTGAGTTCCACAGCCACCCAAACAGACTGAAGCTCGGTATTTTGTACAGCTTTCAGTGTCCCTGTAATCCCAGGTCCAGTAATTTGGGCTTGAGCTTTTAATTGTGACCCAGCACCATTGGAAGGAGAAACACAAGCTGTTAGTAGTAGTAGACAAGCAATAACGATGTAAGAGATAAATTTCATAATTCAGATTCTCAAAACTCAATCAACACTGGTTTTGTTATTCAATATCATTGCCACAAGAGGAAGTAAAAATGCGCGAACGTTTACATAAATGGATGCAGCAGTTTCAAGAGTGGATTATTTTCGCTTTGATCTTTGTATTGTCAATAGTAGTGATTCGCGTTTTTGAGGATAAACCCCCATTTAAAAGTATTGTGCAGTCATTAACTAGTTCTCAGTTTATTGGTACTCTGCAAGACTTGAGTATTTTGGCTGTTGTCATTCTTTACTTCCGAGAAACTCCTTCCCGAAAAAAACAGGCACATTATGAAGCATGGCGTGTGATTAACTCAGCTTATGGACAACGGGCTAGTGGCGGTAGACTGCAAGCATTACAAGACTTGAACAATGATGGTGTGAGCTTGGCCGGACTCACGGCTGATAAAGCTTATTTAGCTGGGATTAACTTAAAAGGAGCCGACTTGCGAGATGCAAACCTGGAAGGGACTAACCTGAAAAATGCTTGTTTACAAGAAATTGATTTGCGAAATGCCAATCTTCAACAAGCTGATTTGCGATATGCCAACCTTGAGGGAGCAAATTTAAGAAATGCTAATCTTCAAGGACAAAGTACTAACCTCAGCTACACAAATTTCCAGAATGCTTACTTAAGTCATGCCAATTTCCAATTAGCCTACCTTTGGAGTGCTAATCTTCAAAGTGCTGATTTAAGTTATGCCAATCTTCAAGAAGCTGATTTAAGTTATGCCAATCTGCAAGGGGCTAATCTCAAATATGCCAATTTTCAAGGTGCTGACCTCAGTCCGACCAATCTTGAGAAAGCCAACTTTCAAGGTGCAGACTTGCAAAATGCTGATCTCAGAGATGCCCAAAACTTGAATCCAGAGCAAATTAAATTAGCGCGGAATTGGGAACATGCCAGATATGACGAGGCTTTACGGATGCAGCTAGGTTTAAGTCCATTTAGCCAAAATATTGAAGTCTTTCAACCAGACAACTCTGGTCAGGACGACAATTTCTTCGATACCCAGCAGTCCCAACTCCCCGACGATTTTTAATGCTTCTGGATTGGATAACTAAGCATCAATCACGACTCTACCGACAGGATAAGCCACACAAGTTAAGATATAGCCTTCTTTAATTTCACTTTCTTCCAAGGCTTCGGGATCATAGCCTTCCATTTTGACGGTTCCTTCTAATTTACGTTTTTTGCAAGTACCACAAACCCCAGAACGGCAACTGCTGCGGATTTTTACTCCTTCTTGATCGGCCATATCCAGGATGCTTTCTTCGCCGTCACAAGGTACGTCTTTACCCGATTTTGAGAAAACTATCAGTGTTTGACTAGAAGATGCTGGGGTGGGAGAGACTGGAGTTGGTGTAGCGGCGAATGGAGTTGTCGCCACACGTGCTACTACATCTTGAACTGACGCTGCTTCTGTAGAGATTTTGCCTAGCATTTGGCGTAGCCCTAAATTACCCGCAGGAGTAGGCGGAACTTCTACCTTAGCCGCAGGCGCTGGGGCTTTTTTGGTTTTTTTCCGAGGTGGGCCAAAGCTTTCTTCATAGTAGTTCTGCATCGGGAAGTCGATGCTTTCAAGCAAGTCATTGACCGATTCCATAAATGGGTTCGGCCCACATACATAAACTGTGCGTTCTTTATAGTCTGGCGCAATTAGTTTTAACATTGCCGGATCAAGTCTGCCGGTGAAACTCATCCAACTTTGACCGGGTTCACGACGGGTAATGCTAATTGCCAGATTAAAACTGGGATGATTTGCTGCCATCCAGTCTAGTTCCTGCCGATAAATGATATCTCTGGGACTACGAGCGCAGTGGAAAAAGACAACATCAACGTTAGAGGCTGTGTCATACAACCAGCGGGACATAGACATCATTGGTGTGATGCCACTACCTGCGGAGATCAGCAACAGTTTTGGTGAGGGATTGGCAAAGCAGGTAAATTTACCTGTTGGGCCATTCAGTTTCAGTGTGCTACCAACCTTGAGGTTATCGTGTAGCCAGTTGGAAACTAAACCTCGTGGGACATCTGGCCCAACATCATTAGGTGCGGGGACACGTTTAACGGTAATTTCTAGGGTATGGGGACGAGAAGGTGTGGATGAGATGGAGTAGGAACGTAACACCTGTTCGCCGTTGATTTCTAAGTCGAGGGTGACAAACTGACCTGGTTTATAAGTGAAGAGCTTTGGTGGGTCTACCACGAAGCGAAAGGTTTTGACATCGTTGGTCTCATCAATGATCTGGATACATTTAACGGTTAAATCTCCCTTCATCCAACGCTCAATTTGGCTGTGATCTACCGTCGCTAGTGGCATGTACTCTTCTGGAGCTTTGACGACAGCGGCTGGAATTATTTGTGGTTCAGGAATTGATGGTGGGGCGACAGAGGCGATCGCTATTTCTTGCTGTATACCCTGACCGTTGCTTGTACTGACTACGTTAGTATTAACGTTAATATTCAGATCAATCATGGTCGGTTCGTTGCTGGATAGTACGCCAATTACCATCAAGAAAAACCGCCCAATCTGCATCATGTCTCCCATTTTCAAGGGATAATCCTGATTTATTTGGATTTGTTCCGCATTTAACCGCGAACCAGCACGACTTGCCAAATCAGTGTAATAATAATTGCCATTTTTGAGAGAAATTTTGCCGTGCATCCGACTGACTTCGGCACTATCTAAAACCACATTACAGTTAGGATATCGCCCAATGAGACACTCATGATTGAGCATTGTGTCTAAGTTGAGGTCTAGTTCTTTGAGTTCGTTGGGTTGCTGTGGGTCAATGATTCTGAGTTTAAGCATATTAATTACCTAATATGTCAATTCCTATGTGTTTCTACTGCCAAAATCAGGGAAATTGTTCACACTTTATGTTGTAATCATTACCTAAACTCAATACAGGTAATGAGGAGTGCCACAAAACTGGCGTTGATTGCTTTAACTGGGATGGTACTGCCATCCCAGTTAAATTGCTAGAGTTGCGTTATGGAACAAGCTTGTCCTAGACTTGCTTGCAGACGATTGCTCAAAAGCTCCAAGATATTTCTGGCTAGTAATGTGTCTTGGGACAGCACTGCCTCAAAATTCTCAGCATTGATTCTTAATGTCTTAGTTCTGGTACTAGATGCTACTACGGTGGCAGCATAGTTGGTGTGGTTTAATACTTCTAATTCACCAATAGTTTGCCCAGGCAAGATAATTCCTGATAAATCTTGATTACCCATGCTTTGGCTGACTCTGGCCTCACCATCGATTAAGACGATTAGATCATGAGCAACGGTACCCATTCGACAAATTTCTTCTTCTGGTCGATAAACCCGGATGTGGCTATTTTTGGCTAAATCAATTAAGACATTTGCCTTGAGTCCTGAGAAGAAGCTGCTCTTATACAGCCATAACAACTTTTCTAAGGTTCCTAAAGCTTCAGCAAGGGTATCTCCTTGTTGTGCTTGCATTTCCCACTGCACCAGAATCACAATATCGTCGCCACTGCTGAAGCGGACAACATCACCTTGTTTGAGTTGTGCTTGCTGATCAAGAATTTGTGTCTTGCCAATCCGCAGACCATTACTACTACCTAAATCTTTGACGCTCACGCCTTTTTCATCTAGGTAGAAGATGGCGTGCTGACGCGAAACGCGGTTATCGGAAATGATGATGTCGTTGCCAACTTCCCGTCCGACGCGAACTGTGGATTGTTGAAAGACTCGTCTTTCCACACGTCCCATGATTTTGATTTGAGCAATCATTGTCGGTACAGTGCTTTTGGCGTGGGTTTGTCCTTGTCCCAGAATGCGTTCAGCGGTTTCGATCACCAGTGGATCTTTAGTAGACTTTGTATCTAACAACTGACGAGCTTGTTGGAAACCAAGGCTAGGATCGATCTGATGTAGTGCATAGAGGCTGGCTGCTTGGACTAAGGGATCGATATCTTGCAACATTTGCATTAAGACATCAATAATCACATCAGAACGTAATGCCGGTTCGGGGATTTGGGTGGGCGCTACGATGGAACTCCATGTAGAGGTATTGGTGGGAATGGAATTCCGAATGGAATTGGGAGCGTCGATTTGCGTATCAGCCATTCCTGGATTAATGTCTGTGGCTGCACCAACTGACTGAGTTACTAGATCTTTGGCTTGGCGTAAGGAGGCGATGACTCTCATGCTGAGACGAGATATCCATTTCGACTGTTCTTCATTTGACCGCAGAATATCTCCCAAGATATTTGCTGCCAGTACACCGATGGAACGAGCAATGTCGAAGGCTTCTGGGGTATCTCCTAAAATTTCCAGGATGCTGAGTAATTGGGTGACAATCAGTTTTTGTTTTTCTTGGACTGCTTGTCGCAATAGGACGTAAACAGGTGCGTGGGGATTGGAAACTAAGTTTTGCAGCGCTTGATAGCGAACTGCTAAGTCTTGCAATTGAGATAATAAAGTTTCGGCTGTCCTCAGTAGTGCGCCATCTTGGTTAAACATTTCTGCCAAGACTTGTTCTTGTTCGGCAGATGTGATGGCATATTCTTGACGCAAGCTCATGATTTGCTTTTGCTTGCGCTCAAAGGCATCTGATAAGGGTGTACCTGTTTCTACTAGTTCTTGGATAACTAATTCGAGTGCGCGGCGATAGCTATCAATCCGCAGTTGGTTTTCGCGGCTGAGTTGTCTTTGCGGATCGAGTAGGCCTGGGTCTTCGACACCCAGTTCAGAAAGGACGGAGTAGTGTTCTTCATCGCTGACGTTCAATTCTTTGCGGACATCTTTGAGGACTTCTAAGCTGTCGGCAGATTGGACGTTACCTTCTTGTAAGGATTCTTGCAATACGCCTTTATAAACGCGCAGTCTGTCAGCACGACTAAAACCGGGTAATACTTTAGCCAGAACATAGACTTCGTTGGGTAGGAGGTCTTGGAGCGATCGCCCTTCGAGGAATTTGCTCCAATCAACTGCTAGTTTGTTTAACTGACGACGCAAACTACTAGCCAAACTCTCACGAGAATAATTGTCTTTGCTCCTACCTAAACTTCTATGTAGCCATAAACTACTGACCAATACGACAAAGGCATTCAGTACCAAAACTCCCCAAGTGGGAAATAAACTAATGTTGGGGCGACCACCGAAGGAGAAGAAGACGTTAAAAGAGATAAATGTACACAAGACAAAGCAAGTGTGCATAATATCTTCGTCACTAATATTTCTGCCTTTGCCTTTGAGGAATGCCCGATAAGCTTTTTCTAGGCTGGAACAAATCAAGTAGCTCAGGGCTGCACACACACCGATGGTTATCGGGGCTGCAATGATTTTGGGAATGGGTATAGCTTGTTCAAAGATGTAAAAACCTGGGTTGAACAGCGTGCTTAACTGTCCTTCTTCATGTGTCCAAGCTCCTGAGTAGTAGTAGTCCCAGTTACCTGCGTACAAGAAGTAGTAAAAGTAGAAACCAAACATCAAGCCAAAATAGGTGTAAAAGACTAGCTTTTGGTCTGGTCTGGTAATTCCTTCCCAATAAGAACGTTCTGAGTCAATGTCAATACAAGGGGATTGACAGCTAACGCAAGCACTTTTTTCGTTACCACTAGTATCGACACTGCGGCACATGGATTGAGTGATGCTTTGGGGCGGTTTGAGGTGGGCATCACTCCCTAACAATCCTCTGGGGCCTGTGTAAAACATTTGTATGGGAGCCATTGGGCAGAAGTATTGACACCAACTTCTACCTTTGAAGAGAAAGCCTACGCCAATGGAAGACGCGATGGTGAACAACAAGAACGCAGCCATTGCTGTACGATCGCTATTCACAAACAAAATGCGGATGTTCAATCCCAAATAGAACAGGAACATTTGCAGGTATAGGTAATTGCGCCCCAACCAAGATTCCTTTTCCACCCCTGCTAATTCGTACCGAATATTCCCTGTATCTGGGTTAACGACTTTACGCTTGCGCTGAATCCCCAAGGCGCGGGGAATTTGGGAGAAGAAATATAACGGACAAATCCGCCGCCAAAATTCATGCCCAAATAACAGCAAAACCATGATCCCGATGGGCAGTACCATTGCCCAGAATATCCGCGCTCCCATAGGATAGGGTTGTTCTGGTAAACATAAACCCTGAACTGCTACGCAATCATCAGGATCGAGATATCTCTCTGGATGGAGATGAAAGGGACTTGCTGTATTACTGGGGTCGGTTAACCAAACCGAAAGGGGATCATAAAATAAAGAAAAAATTAATGTCAGCCAGCCGATAGCAAGCAGCCACCTGACTATGTGCATCTGTTTTTCTGAGACTTGACTAATCATTGTTTGCAGTTGCTATAACGTTAGAGTTCTAGTATGTTTTAGTGGATAAAATTCCCTAGACTGAAGTAAAAGTTCATAAAAAAACTATCAGCTACTACTGCCTTGATAGCTAACAAATAAACAATTTGTCTGAAACACAAGGGAATGTAGCTGCACAAGCAACTTGATATTTGATTGCTTGTAATTTTGTGTGAAGTCTAGTGATTATACAAATTGATGACAGTTGTGCTTGGTGAAGTTTGTTTACTATTAATGCTCCTGTTATACGTACGTATGATGTTATAAGGTTTTAGGCGCAGGAAATTAAAAGTTTTTCTTAATCATTGTTTCACCACGGTAAAGTTTCTGCTCATATTTGATGAGTTAATTTTTACCAGTAGAGGACTACTGTATTGTGCAGCAAGATACTAGAGGTTCTTGAGCAATTTCTTCTAAACCTCCAGAGCGTAATAAATCTTCCCAATCATTTTTAATTGTCAGATCGTTAGGGCTAGATTTACGCAATTCACTGAGAATTGCTAAAGAATCTTCCCAAAATCCAGACAAGGCATAAATGGCTGCTTGTTCTTCTGGTTTGACTTTCTCTAATTGGGTCATCAGTGCAGCATCTGGCGCAATCCGTTGAATGGAGCCGGAAACTACGTAATCTAGCTGTCTATCGCTGCGATCGCAAATTATCGAAAAATCCCAGTGATACGTTTTCCCAACTTTTAAACTTGGCACATCTGAATTTTCTGGCAAGTTCAGGCTGACAATACCAGCTTTAGTTGGTGTTGGCAAGGTTTTCTGATACACAATATTGTCTTCTTCATCTGACAAAACCAGTTCCATGACTGGTGCAGATGTTTGCGGTACATAAAAGAAGAAACTGGGATTAGAGGCTGTGGTTCTTTGCATTAAATCTAAAGTTGGTATTAGCGCCATTAAGCGCTTTTTCCCTGGAATGCAGGCTACACCAGTTTCGCTCAGACGTGGGACACTACGAGTTCCTCCCTGTACTTGCCGCACGGGTTTGCCCAAGTTGGTGGGAATATAGGTAACGTAGGTTTGACGCTTGTTACCATTGCGGCGATCGCGTGATACATAAATTTGGATGTTGTTCACTGCTGTAGTAGCGTAGCGATCGCCTGGTCTTTCCTGAAGTGCTTGTTTAAAATAGTTCAAAGCATCTGAGTAATTCCGCTGACGGGTAGCACTGTAACCCATCTGCATATATTGATTGTAGTTCGACTGAGCTTGAGCTAAGTAAGCAGGCAGGGCTACAACTTTATCTGCGCTAACAGGTAAGAGAGAGCCAAGCATTAAAGTTACACAGACGCATCTCATCAGGAAAAACGGTTTCATAGTCAATCCCTTCACTTGGGCTTTACTGTATGTTCATACATCATAGATAGGTTGGATTTCGCAGATATATGCAAAATTTTATCTAGTTTTGTTGACAATTTTCAGTGTTATCTGTGAAACTCTCCAGTTAATTGAATTAGTTAATTATGTGTCTCCTGCTGCGAAAGCCTATAAATAAAATATCTTGTCAATAATCAACTACAGATGTTAGACGTTAATTTTACGTAGAAATTTCTAGTAGTGTTTTCTTCCGTAAAACTACTATAATCTAGTGGCAACTTGCTTGTACATATTTTCATTTTCAAGATTAGTAACAAATACGTAAGATATTTATCCTAACTTTTTGTTAACTTTACAGCCCAGTTGATTAGGGTTGACTTAGCTGCTTTAGGACTTACGCAAAACACCTCTCAAACTCTCATTTCTCCGTGACCTCTGCGTCTTTGTGGTTCGATTTTCCGTAGCCTGTGCGTAAGTCCTGTGCTTAAAGCACCTAAATTTTTCTGTAAATACTCATATAAAATTAAAAGCTGGCTAATAGCCCAATTAGGAGTTGCATCAATGTGGGATGAATTCAGATTAACCATAATTAAAGATTGATTCTTCGCGCCAGGGCGCATTCGCCGTCAGGCGTTCTCGCAGAGTAGACGCAAAACAAATTTCATCCAATTAATCAGCTATGCACCCAATTAACCGTAGTGAGCAACAGTGAGTAATTACGAAAACAACTCGCTACAATTGGGATGCGTTAGGAAAGCATTGTTAAAGTATGAGATTGATTTCTGAACCACCAATTCCTGTAAAAATTCAAAAAATGAAGGAGAGGGTACGGTGGAGACATAGCACTATGCTCCAGCGAGGCATCGATCAAACCAGTATGTTAATTGACGATGGCAAAGATGAGAACCCCGAATTTTCGTTTTTGGTAATTGGAGATAGTGGTACAAAATCTCATTACGGACACCACCCGCAACGCGAAGTAGCTAAATTAATGCTGACGCATAAAGATGATTGCCGTTTTGTGCTACACACTGGTGATGTGATTTATGTGGTAGGTTCCCATGAATATTACCCAGCCAACTTTATTGAACCTTACCGAGAATTTTTAGTGGGTGGCGAGAACCCCAACAACATTGCCTACGATCGCATGACCTTTAACTTACCGTTTTTACCAGTTCTCGGCAACCACGATTATTATGATGTCCCTTTTGTCTACCGTTGGTTAACGGGTAGCACACTCAGGTTGCGGCGGATGCTGCGTTACAAAGATTTTGAAATTGGTTGGCATGGTTCTAATCAAGGAGATGCTTATTCACGCGCCTTTTTAGATTATCTAGCCGCTTTAACTTCTGCGGAAGAATTACACCACCATTTAGACCAAAATTATACAGGGAAAACAGACACTGGTCGTTGTTTGCGTTACATACCAGGAGAATTTACCCGTATACCCAATCGTTATTACACATTTAGGTATGGTGGTATAGATTTTTTTGCCTTGGATTCTAATACATTTAATATGCCATCGCCTTTACCGACAACTCAAGCCGGAGAAATTTACCGCCGGGAATTGCAAAAGCGCCGCCAGGAAATAGACAAAGAAGAAGAACAGATTTTGGCAATGAGCGATCGCCTCAATCCCGATAACCCAAATGATGCGGAACAACTCGACGACCTCAGTGCCAAATTAGACCAAATTAACGAAGTCAAAATCGACATTGAGAAACAATTATCATCTCACCAGTCGCCAGCAATTGATTTTGAACAACTAGAATGGTTGCGCGACAGACTTATTGAATCTTGGCATACTTCAGAAGTTCGCGGTCGGATTCTCTTTTTTCACCATCCTCCCTACGTCACCGAAGCCACAAAATGGAGTCAAGCACAAACTTTAGCTGTGCGTCATCGGTTACGTTGGGTGTTGGAACAAGTCAAAGAAAATCTTGGTTCCCTCACACAAGGCCGACCCATAGTTGATTTAATATTTAACGGTCATGCTCACTGTTTAGAGTATCTCCGCATAGCCAATACAGGATATGCCGATTCCCATATTCCTTGTATTGTCTCCGGTGGTAGTGGTCGCCGTCCTCGCCGTCAGCGCAGCGAGGGAACGGAATTGTTAGAGAGTTTTACTGAACTTTCTGGTAGTCCGATTCGTAAAGTTGCAGACTCCCTACTTTATGTCGGTCGCTATGGTTACGGTTCTCAAACACGCTTACCTTATTCCTGCGTGCGAGTTGATGTCCAAGATGGTTATCCACTTAAGTTTATTGTTCGACCTTTAGTCGCTGAACGCGTTGACCAACAATGGTATCAGCATGAAATGGAACCGTTGGAAGTGTGAAGTATAAAGTTTTATCTTTCATACTTTATGCTTTCTACTTTTCCCAAACTACAAATATTTTCAACGACCTACTTACGGAGTCAAAGATTTACCAGATTTACCACAATATAATTGGTAATCCTGCAATCAAAGAAGCAATACTTGTCCAAAGAGTAAAGCGCTCAAGATTTCCTTCATCTAAAGCAAGACTCATTTGCTTAATTGCTGATAATAGTGATGCTAATAGTAGTACAAAGAATGCAAAATATTTCCAAGCAATCATACTTTGCCCTACTTTCATGAAAAGTAAACATATTAGGTTTTTAACAGGTTAAACTATGTTTTTTTGTTCCCTATTTAGCAATTAGGAGCCTAATTTATTGAATAAATAAGAAATATCTATAGGACTAATATTTGATGTTTGAAATACACCTAGTGGCGTGGCAAGGTTAAAATGTTGCAATAAAAAATCCGTCTTATCCTTCCAGCAAAACCAGAACGGTTGCTGTACTGGCTGCAAACCCATTGCTGTCTGGTAATTCTCAAGAATCAAAAATGGGCGGCGATCGCATTTCTGGAACAACTGATGCAAATTTGGGAGCTGCAAATCGGTGAAACTGTGCAAACTTTAAGTAGGCATCTTTCCTGGAAAGGCATAAATATTACTTGATTGACAGGGATTTCCGAAGGATAAAAAGCCAAACTCAAAGTGTTGGGAGCGATCGGAAAGTAAAAACTATAGCTTTAAAATTAGGAATTTATCACAAACATGGCACTTATGGAGATTCCAGTTAGAAAAGTAGAGACGTGCGATATTGCACGTCTCTACTTTTCTATGAAGCTGAATTACTAACTTCAGCGGCTTTAGCGGCCGCAGAACTACCACCCATACGAATTTCTGAAGTAAAGGAAGCCATACTAAAACCGCCAAAGCGCTTGAGAATACTAACACGCATTCTTAAATTGGGACTAGCAAACCACAAGCGTTCTTCTGACCACATGGTTTCGTACTCTGTGGTTAAGGTCAATGCGTCATCGCTACCCATCTTATAGCGCCCAGCAACAGGGGCTTTTTCCGCATAACCCATTTCTCGTAGTAACTTACCTTCACTGGGATTATCAGCATCCGGTACAGTAACTAACACAGTCGAACCTGTGTGTTTCTCTTCATCCCATTCCATTGTGCCGTTCCAGGTGACTCTTGCACCACAAGAAGCTTCACTGGGGTTAACTTCGTACTGTTGACATAGTTGGATCACTTCGGGATGATCTGCTGCCAACATCTCAATGACAATGTCTGACTTACCATCTTCAGACTGTTTAAATGCTAAATGGTGGCTAGTACGGTGAGAAAACCATTTACCAGCACTTAACTCAAAAAACTCTTCAATATTCATAAATGAAATTACCCTGCATCAAAATACTAAAAGTCCCTCTTATTATTAAAAGGTAGCAGGAGAAGGAAATTTTATGCTTGCTTGCCTTTTTCCTCAATTCGCTTGAGGCAGATTCTTGCAGCTTCAGAAACGTTGGGATGGCTATCTTTCTCTAAATATTTTAAAGCCGAGATACTCTTAGGTGTAGGCAGATTTCCCAGGGCTTCTACCAGCCTTTGTCTGACTAGCCAATCATCCGATTGAGCAAATTTGAGAATACTATCAACTGCTGCTAAGTCACCAATTTCCCCTAGTGCAGAAATTGCAGCTTCTTGTAAAACCGCTTCCTTACTATCCAAAGCCTGTAAGAGAATTTCACTAGCGCGTGGGTCTTTAAGATTACCTAAAGCCACAGCAGCACTAAATCGGACTAACCAATCAGTATCTTCATAAAATGCTCTAGCTAGTGCCTCAAAAGCTCTGATATCACCTAAATATCCCAATGCACCAGCAGCATCTGCACGAATACCATAGTCGGGGTCTGTTTGCAAAATTCTGACTAAGATTGCATAACATTCATCAGTTTGCTTGATTCCCAAGGCAAAGATGGCCATAGAGCGCAGTTGCAAAGAATCATCATCCAACACCTTTTTAATTAAAGGTACTGCATCTTCAGGCGGGACATCGCGCAGACTGGCCAGTGCAACCATGCGATCGCGTAAATTTGAACTTTCTAACTGAGCAGAAATTTCCTGTAAGGGTAGAGCTGCCATTTATGATTAACGCGCTTTCTTTACTTATCTTTACTTTACCTGATTTACCAATTAGACGGCGGCCAAACTCAGATGCAATTTTGGCGTAATTTCCGAATTTTCCCATATCCTCAGAATTGGTGTAATACCGGGTTAATTTAAGTTTGATCCAAATAGGTTGTAGGGGGGCAGGGAGAACAAATTTACTTTCGCTATGTCCGACGCATCTCAGTAATACAAATAATTTATTATACTTGACTTATTGCATATCTATCAGGGTGACACGTTGTAAAAAATACAATATATATAGAAGCTATGCAGTAATTGTGAAACACATGAATTTAGCAGTATTGATCATCAGCATATTAGTTACTATTTGTTATCAACAAATTTTTCAATATAGTTCATTTTTAGCCAAGCCTATTCTAATTTTGGATGAAAAATCTAGTTTATATTTAGTAGCAAAAATAAATTATCTTTCATTTATAGAACAAGAAGTAATTAAGGAAACTAATAAAGTTAGACAAAATCCCAAGGCATATATTGCAATTTTAGAAAGTTATAAAAAACGGTTTCAGGGTAAAAATGTGAGACTGTCACAAAATTCCTTCTTAATTACTCAAGAAGGAAGTAAAGCTGTTGATGAGGCGATCAAATTTCTCAAAACAGCACCTCCTGTCGGAGCATTAAGTGTATCTAGAGGGATGTCTTTAGCCGCAAAAGCTCATGTGAAAGACCAAGGTAGTAAAGGAAATACAGGTCATTATGGTAGTGATAGTAGCAATCCTTTTGATCGCATTAATCGCTATGGAAAATGGCAGATAACTGCGGCTGAAAATATTAGCTATGGCCCAAATACAGCACAAGATATAGTCATGCAATTAATTATTGATGATGGAATCCCATCACGCGGACATCGAACAAATATCTTTAACTCTGCATTTAAAGTTAGTGGTGTTGCTTATGGAAGTCATAAAACTTACAAAACTATCTGCGTAATTAACTATGCTGGTGATTTTCAAGAAAAAACAACTGAGATTGGTAAACCTCTCTCAAAGATGTTACTAAAAAATTAGGTTAAGATTACAGTCAAATATTAATTTATAGTTCAGTGGTTTCACTAAGTTTTTTTTATTATAAGTTTATTTTAATAATGTGATAAAAAAGCATCTTGAAGTAAGTAAAGTTCGCCTTACTTCATAAAATAAGTATTTACACTGTGTAAAATACTATACGTTTAAATTTATCCTAGATATTTGAGAAAGGATTAAACTGAGAGCAAGTGACTACAAGTAGGATTTTTCAGCATTCAATCCAGGATATGAGATTTTGAGGAAGAGCAATGCCAGGAAATGAGTGGGAAAAAATACGTCACCTGTTAGTTGTCCAAGACTTGCAAGGACAAAGAACTATCCCACTTCAAGAAACCACTTATTCCATTGGTCGAGATTCGAGAAATGCGATCGTGCTGCGTTCTCGTTCAGTATCTAGACAACATGCGATCTTGCTACGGGTCACGCTTCCAGAAACCGACCAGTATAGCTTTCGGATTATTGATGGTAACTTCAAGGGTAAATCCAGTACCAATGGCTTATATGTAAATGGGATGAAATGCGTCTCCCATAATCTTCAGCATGGAGATTTAGTTGAGTTTGGGAATAATCAAGTCCAGGCTAAATACTATGCAGTTTCCTATATTTCCGAAAAGGCTTTTTCAGAAAGTGGGGATATTGAAAACATCTCTGATTTTTTGTTAGAGCAGGCAAATGTAGCCAACCCTTTTCAAACTTTGATTGTTGATCCTAACTTTGAGGCGGCCAGTGAAACGGCTTTAGCACGCCTAGCATCTTTCCCTGAACTCATCCCCAACCCAATTATCGAGATGGATTTAGAGGGAACAATCACATATCTCAATCCAGCCGCATCAGTGAAATTTCCGAAGATTCGAGAAATTGGTAACAAACATCCTGTACTGACAGGATTATTCAATGCGGTAGAGGATCGAAAGATAAATTCTTTTTCCCGCGAAATCACAGTTGATCAGGAAGTTTTTGAGCAATGTATCCATTACTTACCTGAAAGTGACTTAATTAGAACTTTTATTGTGAGGGATATTACAGCGCAAAAGCAAGCCGAAGCTGAATTACGCCAACGCGATCGCCTATTACAAGCAGTAGCCGAAGCCGCAAATTATTTGCTAGTGGAAATGAATTACGAAACTGGCATAGATAAGGCTCTATCTGTTTTAGGAGAAGCAGCTAAGGCTGATCGCGCCTATTTATTTAAAAACCATCTCCACTTAGATACAGGAGAAATGGCTCTCAGCTTGCAATTTGAATGGACACAAACTAAATTTACATCTTCTCGACACAACTGGCAAAATCAGCTTTATCAATCTTCGGAACTGGCGCGTTGGTATGCGACTCTCTCCTGCGGACAATCTATTAGTGGTACTATCCAAGAATTTCCCACAGCTGAACAAAAGCTACTGAACAGAGATGGAATTAAATCTTTACTTTTAGTCCCCTTACGACTAGAAGATGAGTTTTGGGGTTGCCTTGGTTTAGCAGACTGTTCTCAAGAGCGTCTATGGTCAAGACATGAAGAATCAACTTTATTGACAATGGCGGCTAGTATTAGCGGTGCATGGCAACGTCAACAAGTAGAAGAAAAAATTCGCTATCAAGCACTCCACGATATGCTGACTGGATTACCCAACCGTTTACTATTTAATGAACTGTTGGCTAAAGCTCTACCAAACGCAACACGCAATCGTGAAAGTTTAGCAGTGATGTTTCTCGATTTAGATCGCTTCAAAGTGATTAATGATACGTTAGGTCATACATTGGGAGACGAATTATTACAAATTGTGGCGCAAAGGCTGAAAGAATCTCTTCGAGAAGGAGATACTGTGGCACGTTGGGGAGGAGATGAATTTACAATCTTGCTTCCACGAGTTAATTATCTAGATGAGGTAGACCAAGTAGCCCAAAGAATCTTGCAAGCCTTACAAAAGATGTTTTGTTTTGATGGACATGAACTTTATATCAGTGCCAGCATTGGCATTGCTTTATTTGATGAACACAGCCATGATGCGGAAGTTCTGATTCAACATGCAGATGCAGCTTTATATCACGCCAAAGATTTAGGCAGAAATAATTATCAGTTTTATACAACTACCCTCAGTTCCAAAACTCCAGAACTGCTAAATTTAGAGAAAAGTTTGCGCCATGCTGTAGAACGGGAAGAATTAATCGTATATTACCAGCCCCGTGTAAATATCTTGACCGGAGAAATCACTGGGATGGAGGCTCTGGTACGCTGGCAAAACCCAGAGATGGGACTAATAGCGCCAAATGTGTTTATTCCCCTAGCTGAAGAAAGTGGATTGATTATTCCGATTGGTGAATGGGTATTAAGGGCAGCTTGTCTGCAAAATAAAGCTTGGCAACAAGCAGGATTACCCTCTTTAACTGTAGCTGTGAATCTTTCACCTAAACAATTTCGTCAATCTACATTGGTAGAAGATGTAGCCAGAATTCTGGCAGAGACAGAATTAGATGCCAGGTTTTTAGAGTTGGAAATTACGGAATCAACAGTGATCGCCGACTTAGAATTTACCAGAAATGTTTTACATAACTTAGAACAAATGGGTGTTCACCTTTCCATAGATGACTTTGGGACAGGCCATTCTTCGCTTTCACGCCTGCAACTTCTCCCACTACATAACTTGAAAATTGATCGCTCTTTTATTCAAGAGTTAACCACAGATGTGCGAGTAGCTCATATTGTGAAGGCAATTGTCACCTTGGGACGTAACTTAGGGCTAAGACTAACGGCTGAAGGTGTAGAAAAGCAAGAAGAACTAGATTTTTTGAAATCTATTCACTGTGAAGATATCCAAGGTTATTTGTTCTATAAACCGCTTCCTGCGGAAAAAGCTACAGAAGTTCTGCAAAAAAAACATGCTTCTGCCTTAGAGATAAAAAATTAAATCAGTTATCAGTCCAGACGGCATATACTTCGATAAGCTCAGTCACAGGTGGGGGATTTTGACCAGCCACCAACGCTTTCCACCAATTGCTGGGGGAATTAGACCAAAGGATTTAACTGATAACTGTTTACTGTTCACTGTTCACTGTTGTGATATTGTTTCTGCCAGAATAGCGATCTAGTGGGTAAATTGGGATATATATCCAGAAAATTTTTCTGTTTAAACCTAACCCACACATCGGAATGAGAGAACATTATCGAGATTTCTTAATTCGTAACTGGGAGAAGGGCGATCGCACCAGAGCGGCCGCAGTCATCAGTTATGTATTATCAGAATACGGTTTGGGTTGGGAACCCAAAGGTGCTGACCGAGATGTGTTGCAAGTAGAAGAATGTTACTTAGCAACAGGTGGCGAGTTTTGGGTAATTGAACACCAAAGCCAAATAGTAGGTACTGGGGCTTATTACCCAATCAGTCGTGGGGAAAAAGCTGTGGAAATCCGCAAAATGTATCTTTTACCAAGTGTCAGAGGTATCGGATTGGGCAAATATTTGTTACAACAACTAGAAGCAGCAATTGCTACCCGTGGTTTTCAGCAAATTTGGATTGAAACCGCCAGCATCTTGGTAGAAGCAGTCAAGTTATACGAAAGCAGTGGTTATCAACCAGAAATAGGTGTGGAAACTGCACGGTGCGATCGCGTGTATGTTAAATATCTAGGCTAATTCTTTATGCCCAGTTGGACTCATAATCTACAAGGTTTGCTCAACCTATTTTTACAATCTCATTGTCCGTTGTGTCAGCGAAGTACATCCGATATTTTGTGTCAATACTGTGCTAGACAATTACAAAACTGTGGTCAGAAAAATCCTTGTGCATCATGGCAAGGTGCAGTACCGATTTTTGGTTGGGGTGTATATGGTGGTAGCCTAAAACGAGCGATCGCGGTGATGAAGTATGAAAATCAGCCAAATATTGCCCGGATATTAGGTGCATGGTTAGGCGAAGCATGGTTATTACACTCACCTCAGCCTCATACTCAAATTTTAGTTGTCCCCATACCTATGCACCAGCAAAAGCAAAAGCAACGTGGTTACAATCAAGCGGCGTTAATTGCCGAAAGCTTCTGTCAAACAACTAAGTTAAAATTAAACCTTAACGGTTTAGAAAGAGTGCGGGAAACTCAAGCGCAATTTGGGTTATCGATGTCTGAACGCGAAAAAAACTTAGCTGAAGCTTTTGTGGTTGGCAAAGAATTCCGCGATCGCTGTACAAGTACTTCAGTCTTGTTAGTAGATGATATTTACACTACTGGTGCTACCACCAAATCTGCCGTACAAACACTTCATCAGTCGGGAATTAAAGTTTTGGGGTTAGCCGCAGTTGCGATCGCCATCAAAGACCAACATACTAGTACAACAAAGCAAAAGTAAAAAGTCAAAAGGAAAAAGAAAAAATAGTTATACCACAAGCCTTTTAGCAATTCCCGATGGTCTGTTTATTTACGCTGATCTGTACTATTTCATAGGCGAGTCATCTCTGACAAATCTATAATTAAGCGAATACCTTGTGTGTGGCAACACTGCCGGAGATTATGAGTAAAGCTTTTGCAGCAGGTTTAAGAAGATTCATCATTGTTCCTACTACTTTTTTGGCAATTGGTATCAGTACAACAGCAGCATTAGCTCAAAGTAAGTTGTACAGTCCAATTCCTTTAACTAATCTCACTGAACTTTCTGATACACTTTCAGAAAAAGATATCCCCACAGGGCAGGGTGGATTCGCCCGTGACTACACAGTTAAGTTGAATAAAGGTGATAATCTGGCAGTTGATTTATCTTCCGAAAACTTTGACTGTATCATTACCCTGTTAGCACCAGATGGCTCAACTGTGGCAGAAAATGATGATGGCCCCGATGGTACTAGTAACTCTCTACTATTTACCCGCATCAACGAAACAGGAATATATATTATTCGTGTTCGGTCTTTTGGGGAAACTGGAGTGGGTAACTTTAAACTGAAGGTGACAAAACTGCAACCAATTAAGTAAAGTGCTGAGTAGTTAGATTGCCTCTTTCTCTCACTAAAAGACAGTTAACACACAGAGAAATAAGGCTTCTGTCCACTCGACGACTGCGCCGTATGTGTCACCTGTGTGTCCCCCTAATTTGTGATTAAACCATAAGCCTGTGAGCCAAGCGATCGCACTGCCAGCAAATATCATTGTTAGTGCGAAAAATAGTCTGTGGCTACTAAATAGCCACAGCAAACCACTCAAACTTAACAACAACAGTAGTCCGGGAATGACATCTTTGTAGGAACGAATGGCTTCTTTGTGAAATGCACCTTTACCAGTCGGTTTCAGGTAAGGATATCGCAATATGGCTAGTTGTTGTCCCCAGCGCCCCCAACCGCAAGCAGCCATGATTATTAACCAACGATGAGCTTCAATTTCTGTCAAGGCTGCTGTTTTTAATAATACTATGGCGATCGCTGCCATTGCTCCAAATGCTCCTGTGGCACTATCTGCCATGACTTCTAATCGTTTTTCTGGATTCCCTACAGCTAAACCATCAGCTGTATCCATTGCGCCATCTAAGTGTAATCCGCCTGTCAAAGCTATCCAAGCACACACAATTAAAGTACTGCGAGTTAATACTGGTATATTTAGATAAATCATACCAGTGTCACATAGCCCTAAAATTCCCCCAATGACTAACCCAACTATTGGAGCAAAGAGAGAAACTTCCCGAAAATCTAAGCCATTGATATAAGGCAAAGGAAGAACACTGTAAAATATTACACTAGCTATCAGATTATCCAGGGGTGATTTCCACCACCGAGAAAAATTAGTCATTTTAGTTACATTTATTGAGCAGCTATTTCCGGGATAATAGTGATTACTGTGTACAACCACTAGTAAGAAAGTTTAAAGCTTTGGATAAGATAGCTATTAGTTTACAGACTCTCCGGAAAAATTTTGCTATGCTGGACTCGTAAAGCTAAGTTTTTAGCTTGCAATGATAACATAAAAAAATAAGTTCCACAAGTAACACTAGTACAAGATTTTGTGTATTCATTAGCTAGTAAATTAGATCGAGAGTATTGAAGCGATCGCACCACAAAATTGATATTTTTTAAATGTAGGGAACTAATTAAGCTATTCATTCAATGCTTTTAGCTGTGTTCTCGCCTTTTCTCACTCTTTAATTTTCCTATGAGTCATCATCTACCCGACACCAGGATACCTGCTCCGTGCATTGTTGACACGGGCGTGATTGTGAATAAGCTCGACATGCGGCGATTACTTTCTGATTTAGGTCGAGTTCACTACATATACACCCACGGAGACAAGGTAGTGAGCGAGGGTGAAGGAGATGTCATAGAAGTATTTGCTAATCCGCAACGTTCTACTTTAGTGGCTAACAGTGCGCTTTATTTAAACGTTTATAGTTTTGACTACATAGAACTGAAACAGTCATCGCCACAAAAAACCTGTTTCGATTTGATGCAAGAAGGAATGTGCTTACGGCTAGTTCCCCTCACAACCCCCATCCAAGAACGGCGAGAAAAAACCTTCAACGTCAGTGCAATTGAAGCGATGATGGAACAAGTTCTTTCAGCGAAATGGGATGCAGAAATTGATGATGACTGCTCTGATTCGTTTTAAATAGAATGGTCAATAGTCAATGGTGATGCAGCACAACGATGAAAGATTGCTATAACCAAGGACAAATGACAAACATTTAGTATAATTATTTAATTTTTACTTTGAGCGATAATTTCTCTTTTCAATCCTTAGCTCGTTGTAGCCAGACAAAAGCGAGAGCCGGGATATTCTTCACGCCTCACGGTGCTGTGGAAACCCCAAGATTTATGCCTGTGGGGACATTAGCTAATGTCAAAACAGTCACACCTGCCCAGTTAAAAGATACTGGCGCACAGATGGTATTATCTAATACTTACCACTTACATTTGCAACCAGGAGAAGCAATTGTAGCTGGTGGTGGTGGGTTACATAAATTTATGGGCTGGGACGGGCCGATGCTCACTGATTCTGGTGGGTTTCAAGTGTTCAGCTTAAGTGAGATGCGAAAAATTACGGAAGAGGGTGTAACTTTTAGGTCGCCTCATGATGGGCAGATTATCAATTTGACACCAGAGCGTTCCATAGAGATTCAGAATACTTTAGGGGCGGATGTGATCATGGCTTTTGATGAATGTCCTCCTTACCCCGCAACTCGCCAAGAAGTCGAAACGGCTACTGAGCGAACTTACCGTTGGCTAGAACGCTGTATAGCAGCACATCAACGCCAAGATCAGGCATTATTTGGAATTGTCCAAGGGGGAGTGTATTTAGATTTGCGTTCTCAGGCGGCTGTGGCGTTAGCTAAATTAGATTTGCCTGGATATGCTATTGGCGGTGTGAGTGTGGGAGAACCCGCAGAATTGATGGCGCAGATTGTCCAAGCCACCGCACCACTGTTACCACCAGAAAAGCCCCGTTATTTGATGGGTGTGGGGACTTACCGAGAAATGGCGATCGCGATCGCTTCTGGTATAGATTTATTTGATTGCGTCATTCCGACTCGTTGGGCGAGACATGGTACAGCAGTGGTGCAAGGTGAACGCTGGAATTTAAAAAATGCTAAATTTCGTGAAGACTTTACCTCACTAGATGAAACTTGCCCTTGTTATGCGTGTCAAAATTTTAGTCGGGCGTATATTTCTCATTTAGTGCGATCGCAAGAAATTTTAGCTTACACCTTACTCAGTATTCACAATATCACTGAACTGATTCGGTTCACCCAAAAGATTCGTCAAGCAATATTGAACGATTCCTTTCTGGAAGAATTTGGTCATTGGCTCAACTCGCCGGAAATTGGAGAATAAGGTTATGGAACAATTAACACTACCGGATATTCTCACCCTTGAAGAAACCTCTGCATATCTACGACTACCCATTGAAACAGTTGTGCATCAAGCTACTTTGGGTAATATTCCAGGGCGTAAAATTGAAGATGACTGGAGATTTTTAAAGGTGGCGATTGATGACTGGTTACGTTATCAAAGTAGTCGAGCGATTCTTCTGCAACAAGCAGGAAGTTTAGCAGATGATGATTCAATAGCAGAATTGAGAAACACTATTTATCAAGCAAGGGGACGCTCAGAAGTTGATGCGGAGTCTGAAAGTTGATGTATTTGCTTGATACTGACACACTCACATATCTTTATGCTGGAAATGCTAATGTGGTTGAGCGATTAAGGTCTGTAAATGATCCCGAAGTTGGCATTACCATTATTACGAAAGCAGAAGTTTTGCGTGGCAGGATTGAATATCTTTTAAAAGCCAATTCAGGATTAGATTTACTCAAGGCGCAATCTCTTCTATTTCGTACAGAAGAACTACTCAGCCAACTTTTGATTGTACCCGTAAGTCAAGCCGCATCAGAACAGTTTGAGCGTTTACGTATCATCCCGAAATTCCGAAAAATAGGACGAGCCGATTTATTGATTGCTAGTATTGCCCTCTCTAATCAAGCTACGTTAGTAACAAGAAACCTTCGCCATTTTAGACAGATTCCTGGTGTACAAGTAGTAAATTGGGTTGACTAGAGTGGGTAAACCTATTTATTGGTACAACGGCAAATTGATTGAAGCTCAAACCCTGGAATTAGATATTAATGATCCGGGGTTGCTTTATGGTGCGACGGTATTTACTACGCTGCGGGTTTATGAGAATTCCCTCGACAGTAGTTTAACTAACTGGCAAGCTCACTGCGATCGCCTGAAGTTGAGTTTACAAGTTTTTGCTTGGCAACAACCAGATTGGCAGCAAATATATCAAGGTGCAGAAATTCTCATCCAACATTTCCCTGTTCTCAGAATTACCTTATTTCCTGATGGTAGGGAATGGATAATTGGCAGAAATTTACCAGCAGATTTATTAGAAAAACAACAAAATGGGGTGAAATGCGCCACTGCACAACCAGAATTTTCTCGCAACTTGCCTTCTCATAAAACAGGTAATTATTTAAGTGCGTGGTTAGCGAAAAATAGTGTACAAGCTTTAGCCGCCGAGGAAGCGATTTTAGTTGATGGGTTGGGGAATTGGCTAGAAACGAGTACTGGTAACCTTTGGGGATGGCGAGATGGTGATTGGTGGACACCGCCCGAATATGTAGGGATTTTACCCGGAATTAGGCGATCGCAAATTATCCAATGGCTGGAAAATCAACAGATACAAGTGCGACAGGAGGCTTGGACACCTGAGTTAGTCACCGAATTTGAAGCGATCGCCTACACTAATAGTGTGGTAGAAATTATCCCTATTCATACCGTTGAGCAAGCTTCAGGGTCGCTACAATATAATCCCCACCATCTCAATTTTCAGCAAATCAGGAGGCTTTTTAGCATGACAACCGTACCATTCTGGTATACCTTAAAATAAGTTAACATAATTCTTAATAATGCCCTCTCATACAGAGACGCTCCGCGAAAGCACAGAATATACAGGAGATAGACCTTAGTGAATAAAAGATGGAGAAATGCGGGGCTGTACACGCTACTGTTTATTGTTGTCATTGCTCTGGGAACAGCATTCTTTGACAAACAACCACAAAATACACAAACATGGCGTTACAGTCAATTTATTCAAGAAGTGAACAACGGTGGAGTTGCACAAGTTAGGCTGAGTGCAGATCGTTCCACAGCCCTTGTCAAGTCTAAGGATGGAACTCAGATTAAGGTGACGTTAGTTAACGACCCCGACTTGATCAACACTCTCACCTCAAAAAACGTTGATTTTTCCGTTTTACCTCAAACCGACGAAGGCTTTTGGTTTAAAGCACTGAGCAGCTTATTTTTCCCTGTACTACTTTTAGTTGGTTTATTTTTCTTACTCCGCCGCGCTCAAAGTGGACCCGGTAGCCAAGCCATGAACTTTGGTAAATCCAAAGCCAGAGTGCAAATGGAACCCCAAACCCAGGTAACATTTGGTGATGTTGCTGGGATTGACCAAGCCAAGCTCGAATTAAACGAAGTTGTAGACTTTCTGAAAAACGCCGATCGCTTTACCGCAGTCGGTGCAAAAATTCCTAAAGGAGTATTATTAGTTGGGCCTCCAGGTACGGGTAAAACCTTACTGGCTCGTGCTGTAGCTGGGGAAGCTGGTGTACCTTTCTTCTCAATCTCTGGTTCAGAATTTGTGGAAATGTTTGTGGGTGTGGGTGCTTCCCGTGTCCGTGATTTATTTGAACAAGCTAAATCTAACGCTCCCTGTATTGTCTTCATCGATGAAATTGATGCAGTTGGTCGTCAACGGGGTGCTGGTTTAGGCGGTGGTAACGATGAACGGGAACAAACCCTCAACCAGTTACTCACCGAAATGGATGGTTTTGAAGGTAACACTGGGATTATTATTATCGCTGCTACCAACCGTCCCGACGTATTAGACGCAGCGCTATTACGTCCTGGTCGCTTTGACCGTCAAGTTGTTGTAGACCGTCCCGACTACGCCGGACGTAGCGAAATTCTCAAAGTTCACGCCCGTGGTAAAACCTTAGCCAAAGATGTGGACTTGGATAAAATCGCCCGTCGTACCCCTGGTTTCACGGGCGCAGATTTATCTAACCTGTTGAATGAAGCGGCAATTTTGGCAGCCCGTCGCAACTTAACCGAAATTTCGATGGACGAAATTAATGATGCCATCGATCGCGTGTTAGCTGGCCCAGAAAAGAAAGACCGAGTAATGAGCGAAAAACGCAAGACCTTGGTAGCTTATCACGAAGCTGGTCACGCCTTAGTTGGTGCATTGATGCCCGACTATGACCCAGTACAAAAGATTAGTATCATTCCTCGCGGTCGTGCAGGTGGTTTAACTTGGTTCACCCCCAGCGAAGACCGGATGGATACTGGTTTATACAGCCGCGCCTATCTAGAAAATCAGATGGCTGTGGCATTAGGTGGTCGTTTAGCTGAAGAAATCATCTTTGGTGAAGAAGAAGTTACCACAGGTGCTTCTAACGACCTACAGCAAGTAGCACGTGTAGCCCGTCAGATGATCACCCGATTTGGGATGAGCGATCGCTTGGGGCCTGTTGCGCTGGGTCGTCAACAAGGTAATATGTTCCTCGGACGCGATATCATGTCAGAGCGCGACTTCTCAGAAGAAACCGCTGCGGCCATTGACGAAGAAGTCCGTAAACTAGTGGATACAGCCTACATCCGCGCTAAAGAAGTGTTAGTCAACAACCGCCACGTTTTAGATCAAATAGCACAAATGCTGGTTGATAAAGAAACAGTAGATGCCGAAGAATTGCAAGAAATATTGGCCAATAATGATGTAAAAACAGCCGCCTTTGCTTAATCAACAGCGGTAATAATCTAAAATCTGTATTTGGGGTAGTTCTGAAAAAGAATTGCCCCATTTCTCTTAAAATTGCTGAGTCACCGAGGTTTGCCCGGAGGGAAACCACGCCACTTGCTACTCTGCGAGAAGCCGGGCAACCCGTCCAACGCAATGACTTCTCCTCGCAACTTCTCGCTGAGTTGAGATTTGGATAAAATTAACCGCAGATGTATACGCGATAGCGGCTTCCCGGAGGGTACGCAGATAAAAATGAACTTGACAACTAACCAATCCTCAGAATTTGCCATATATGATTCAGGGATGCTGTCAGATTATGTCACAGCATTAGCTTGGTCTCCTGAAGGTGAAATTCTCGCTGCTACTTCTGCGGCTGGCGAGGTGGTGCTATGGAATGATGGCAATGTAGTAGAACTAAAAAGTAGTAATGGTAAATCAGTAGACTGTGTGGCTTTTTCGGCTGATGGCAAATTTTTAGCTGTTGGCGGACAAGATGGACAAGTTAAAATTTGGCAAGAAAATGAACTCATCGCCACGTTAGAAAATACACCCGCCTGGGTTGACAAGTTGGCTTGGAATCATACTAGTAACCAACTAGCTTTTAGTTTGGGGCGTTACGTGCAAGTGTGGGATGCAGATCAGCGCGAGATAGTCGTCACCTTAAATTTTGATAACTCCTCGGTTTTAGGTATAGATTGGCGCAGCGATGGAAAGTATTTAGCCATTGCTGGTTATCAAGGAGTCAAGATTTGGGAGAGTCAAAACTGGGATGAAGAACCATTCTTTCTGACTATGCCAACTGTAAGTGTAGCTATGGGTTGGTCGCCAGATAGCAAATATTTGGCTTCGGGTAATATGGATCGCAGCGTCACTGTGTTGGACTGGAACAACCCTGACCCTTGGATTATGCGAGGCTTTCCTGGTAAGATTCGTCAGTTGGCTTGGTCGGAAGCTACTACAGAACTAGGTGCGCCCATACTGGCTTCTTCCAGTGTTGAAGGCATTGTCGTCTGGGAAAAGTTAGAGGATGAATCTCTGGGTTGGGAAGCGCGAGTGTTAACTAATCATGTAGATGTGATTAATGCGATCGCTTTTGCACCCCACAGCTTTTTATTAGCCTCCGCCGGCGCTGATGGTTTATTGTGTTTGTGGTCAGCAGCAGCACAAGTATCACAAATTCTCACGGGTGTTAGCGCCGGGTTCTCCACCTTAGCTTGGCATCCCCAATGTCAATTTCTCGCCGCAGGTGGTGAACAAGGCGAGTTAATTATCTGGTCAAAAGATGTATAAAATTCCCTCATCTTTTTGTTGAACAATTTTTAATTGATCCTTTTTTAAACGCAAAGTAGCGCTGAGGTAAACGCAGGGTACACAGAGTTTGTGTATCTGTTTTGCTATGAACTTATGCAATCTGATACTTAGTCCTGAATATCTAACATTTCACTGTTATTGATTAATAATGATGATCGTTATATTCAGTCTAGTTACTAGGAATTAAGAGGCTATTTATAAAGTAAATCTAAAAGCGAAAAGAAAAGAGTTATGACAACGATAAGATACATTAAACGTAGTGTATTTACATAGTTAGGTATGGCGCGAAAGTCTTACCCCACAGACTTAACAGATATGGAGTGGGAAATCCTAGCCCCCTTGATTCCACCAGCGAAAGAAGGAGGACACCCGCGCACAACTGATATGCGGGAGGTATGCAACGCTATCTACTATCACCTGAAGACAGGATGCCAATGGAATATGCTTCCGGGAGACTTCCCGCCCAGCTCAACTGTATACAACTACTACCGCAAATGGCAGCGCAAAGGGGTATGGGAAAAATTAAACCATTCATTACGCGGTCAGGTTCGCTTAAAATTAGGTAAATCAACACAACCCAGCGCCCTCGCCGCAGACAGTCAGTCAGTTAAAACTGACCAAAAAAGGGGGATGTGTACGGTTTTGATGGCGGTAAAAAGGTAAAAGGGCGAAAGCGACAGACTTTGGTTGATAGCCTGGGATTATTGTTGAAAGTGGTTGTAAGTGAAGCAAATGCCCCAGAGCGAGTGCTTGCTGCCTATGCTTTGATGGAATTGTTAGAGGAGCGTCCTGAATTACTTGAGAAAGTTGAAGTTTTATGGGTTGATTCCGGTTATGACGGTGATAAGTTTGCTCTTTGTGTTTGGTTGATGATCCAAGCTCATGTTGAAGTCATACGGCGTACCGAGTCAGAATTTCAGGTTTTACCGAAACGTTGGGTAGTCGAAAGAACATTTGGGTGGTTTAACCAATATCATCGTCTCAGCAAAGATTATGAGCGCCTACCCGAAATGAGTGAAGCTGCTATATATGCTGTTATGACTCGGATTATGTTGCGTCGTCTTGTCGTCTAAAGATTTACTTTATAAATAGTCTCTAATTATGCTAAACAAATTACTATTTAGTCATTCCTTACGCATTGCTTTTATTACCTTATTGATTGGATTGGCTGGTTGTTCAAGACAAGCCACTAATACTTCATTTACTCAAACCACAACAGTAGATGAAAATCTTCCTAAAGTTGTCGCTACAACCAGCATATTATGTGACTTAATTAAACAAGTTGCAGAAAATACAGTGAATATCGCCTGTTTAATTCCTCCAGGTACTGACCCCCATAACTATCAACCAAACACAGCAGACCGTGAAACTATTGACCAAGCGAATTTGATTTTTTACAATGGCTACAATTTTGAACCGAGTTTGATCAGAATTATTAAATCAACTAGCAATACTGCACCCAAAATAGCTGTAAGTCAGTTAGCAGTTCCTAAACCACAAAGATTTATTGAAGATAGACAAAGAGTTATAGACCCCCATATTTGGCACAATGCTAAATATGGTATCAAAATGGTGGAAGTAATCAGCAATAATCTGAAGAAATTAGAGCCTGATAATGCAGGAATTTATAACAGTAATACCAAACGGATTAAAAGTGAACTAACTCAGTTAGATAGTTGGATAAAAACCAAAATAGCTACTATTCCTCGTGAGAAACGTAAATTAGTTACAACCCATAATGCACTGGCTTATTATACTAAAGCATATAATATTCCATTAGCAGGAGTTTTAGCTGGTATTAACCCAAATGACAAACCAACAGATGGACAGATCAACAATTTAGTTAATGAAATCCAGCAAGCTAAAGTACCAACTATTTTTGCTGAAACATATATTAATCCTAAATTAATTAAATCAGTAGCACAAGCAGCAGAAGTCAAAGTTTCTGAACGAGGGCTTTATACTGATAGTCTTGGAGATACCAATAGTGATGCTAATAGTTATCAAAAAATGTTGGAGGCAAATACCCGTACAATTGTAGAAGGTTTAGGAGGAACTTATTTAATATTTCAACCAAAAACTAGTAATTAGTAGGATTTAATAAGTTGCTGGTTTATGTGTTTTGGTATCAGCATTTCAGCATAACTATTAGTCCGGTTTCCATACCTCGATAGTTTGCTGATTTTGAGCATTTCTAGCAAAACCTACTAATATTTGACTATCATTACTCATTGCTAGATCAATAATGTGATTTTTTTCCTTAAGTGTTCCTACATTTTTGCCAGTCTTCACATCCCAAATTTGAATTAAGCCATCGCTACCTGAACTAAATAAGGTTTGATTATCAAAGTTGAATATCACATTCCCGACATGATTAAGATGCTTATGGAACTGAACATTTTTAAATTTATCAACTCTTTGAATTTGTTCTCCTGTCTCAAAATTCCAAATTTTAATACCATCATCGCCACTTCCCGCTACTAATTTTCCATCTTGACTAAAAGAAAGTTTGCGTACTGCGATCGCACCTTGATTATCTAATACAAGTAGTTCTTTTCCTGTAATTAAATCCCAGACCTTGATTTTGCCATCAAAGCCATCTTCGCCAACCACGGTTTTACTATTTGGGCTAATAACCCACATTACAGTATATGTTCCAAGATATCTGCGAATTTTCTTACCACTTTGTAAATTCCAAATTATCTTACCAGCACTTCCTTGAGTAAGTAAAATTTCACTGTCAGAACTAATGTTTATATAGAATGTCCAACCGCTACTTCTAAATATACGGATTCGTTTTCCAGTTGCTAAATCCCAAGTTTGGAGAATATGTCCACCAGTCAATAGAGTTTTTCCATTTGGAGTGATTGCTACAGCATCAAGACTTTTTGTCAAAATAATAGGTTTGGAAGATTCAGTTAGCCAAGAGTTTATGATAAGTCAAGTTTGGATATCCCAAACTTGAATTTTGAAATCTTCACTTTGATAAGTTACTAATATTTTTCCATCATAGCTTAGGGCTTTTGAAGCAAAATTTGAGTTTAGGTAAAAAGTGGATTGATGTTTAAAAAAATTGGGTCTATATTCCATCAAATTGCCACCTTGGTAAAGATTTATATCTGCTAACCATGTTTATTTTGCTGCAATTCTCGCCAGATCAAAGCTTTTTGTTCCATCTCTTTGATAAAACTATCTTTGCCATCCATGTAGCCATTTATATCGTTAGGGTACTGCTTGGCTAATTGACGCTTCAATTCACTATATTTTTGTGCCGCTTCAGGATGAGCAATCATGTAATCACGAAATGCCAAATGTCTAATTATTTCCGGCGAATTCACCCCAAAAGTGTGAACATTATGTGTTCTGATATTTTCCTTCTCTTTGCGAAAGTAACGACGGCCTGGGATGCCAAACTCACCCATGACTTCATAGCCTAATGCTTCCATCACTGAACTTTGCTCATCTACCTTGGTGATATCTTTGACTTCTATCAAAAAATCAATAATTGGTTTGGCATAGATATTGGGAATTGACGTACTACCAATATGATGAATAGTAACTACATTCTCGCCAAACGCCAGCGCAATCTGCTTAGATTCATTTTCAAATTGACTACGCCAGTTAGGATTATGGGGTACAACTTCTACCTTCATAGCTATTTGAAATGCCCAGAATATAGAGTATCTTCTAAAAGAATAGGAAATTCAGCAATGTTTACCAAAAAATACCATTGGGAACAGGTAGTACATTTACAGATGTCTTACCTTTAGAACCCAAAAAATAGGTGCATCGGATGAATCGAATTCTTATTGCTGAGGATGAACCCAGAATAGCGGCGTTTATTGAGAAAGGATTGCGTTCTCACGGTTTTACAACCTCTGTAGCGGTTGATGCACACTCAGCTACGGAAATGGCGTTAGGTAGTGCTTTTGACTTGATGATTTTAGATTTAGGGCTTCCAGGTAAAGACGGCTTAGATGTTTTGGAAGAATTACGCGGACAAGGTGAAAATTTTCCTGTAATTATTTTGACTGCGCGTGATGACATTCAAGATAAAGTTGCAGGATTTGAAGCAGGTGCAGATGACTATATTACTAAGCCTTTTCGATTTGAAGAATTGTTAGTACGGGTAAAGGCGAGATTGCGTAACAGTGTTAGCAGCCAAGCTAGTGATGAGATGGTACTGAAGATTGGCAATATAATTTTGGATTTGCGATCGCGTAAAGTAAAAGTTGGTAACAAAACACTAGAACTACCAGCACGGGAATTTACCCTCGCCGAAACCTTCTTTCGCCATCCTGGCCAAGTTTTGAGTCGTGAACAATTGTTAGATAGGGTATGGGGTTACGACTATGATCCAGGTTCTAATATTGTTGATGTTTATGTTGGTTACTTGCGTAAAAAATTAGGCAATAACCTGATTGAAACTGTTCGAGGTATGGGTTATCGTTTGCGAACATGAGAATTTTCTCATCAAATTTTCATCTTTTTCTTATCTTAGAGAAATACGATAATCAAAAGGTGAATTATGAACTTGCAAGTTTGATATTTATAGTAATCAGCTAATGATGGTCAGAATGCGACAGGCAACATTTCTACTAGTAGTTCATCTGTCGCATTCTTTTTTGATTAGTAAAAATTAATAGATAAACAAGTCTGGTTTTTATTCCCTGACTTTATGAGTAGTTGATAAACCAAACAGAATTTTTATCAATGAATAAAATATTAATAGCAGAAGATGAAGTACGTATAGCTACTTTTATAGAAAAAGGTCTACGTAAAAATGGTTTTTTAACGGCAGTTGCATCGGATGGAAAACAGGCATTACAAATGGCTTCCAATAAAGAGTTTACATTATTATTGCTTGACTTAGGCCTACCAATAAAAGATGGGTGGTCTGTTTTACAAGAACTGCGTAGCCAAGATAAAGTATTACCAATCATTCTCTTAACTGCAATGAATGATGAGCGTCATTGTACAATTGCGTTTAATTTAGGTGCTAATGCTTATGTAAATAAGCCATTTCGATTTAGTGATTTATTAGAGAAAATTAACCTATATCTAGAAAATACATAACTAGAAATCATCAAAAATACTGCAATAATGTATAGAGTAGATATTCTAAACAGATGTGAAGTATTTTAAACCAGAACTTACGCAAAAATTCCCAAGAAGTTTAATTTATTAAACCGCCAAGTCGCTTTTGTGCAGAGTCTCATAGAGAATAATACCAAGAAATCGTAGAGTCTGCGTAAGTCCTATAAACATGAAAAATTTATTTTTTCCTAAAAATGCGGAGAAATCAAAATCAACAAGCAAAAGAAAGCTGCTTAAAGTACATTAAAAGTTTGTTTTGGGCTACACGCACCCAGATTTTTTTTTGGTATTTTCTCATTTTATGCTTTATTTTTATTTTTTTTGTGCCAGTATTTCGTTATTTTTTATATGCCCAAGTTGAGAGGCGTGTTCATAAAGAAATTAACGAAAAAATGGATATTTTTCTCGAATTAGTTAACGGGAATCCTAAATTATTTGATTATCTGGAAAATGGCGAACAAGACGATACAATTAATCTACTTAAGGAGGCAGATAATCGCTTAATTAAACCGCCAAAATCGTTAGAAGAGTTAAAAGATTTTTTTGATGCTTTTTTGGTAAATCAAATTCCCGAAGACGACACATTTTTAATTGCTTTAACAGAAGAAAAATTTTACAAATCCAGCCCTAGAGGTAGACCAAAAGAACTGAGCAGAGACTCATCACTCATGCGATATTGGTCAAAATTAACTCAACCAGAGGAAGGAGAAAGGAGGCTTCCTGGTAGTAGTGTGGAAAATATTATTTATCTTGCTCAACCTGTAAAAATTCAGGGTGAAATTATAGGGGTGTTTGTAATTGCACATACTACGGCTGGGGAACACGGAGAAGTAGTAGAAGCTATCAGAGTTATTATCCCTGTGAGTGCAGGAATTTTAGTTTTAGCTTTAGTTTTAGCTTGGTTCGCTTCAGGCAAAATTCTTGCACCTTTACGCTTGCTAACTCAAACTGTGCGTAATATTAGCGAATCAGATTTAAATCAGCGCCTCTCTATCCCTGGGGAGGGTGAACTTGCAGAACTAGCAGCTACTTTTAATGAAATGATGGATAGGCTACAAGCTGCTTTCATCAGCCAGCGAGACTTCATTAACGATGCTGGCCATGAATTACGCACGCCTATTACAATTATTCGTGGTCATTTAGAATTGATGGGTGATGACCCGCAAGAAATCCAAGAAACTCTAGCGTTAGTAATGGATGAGCTAGAACGGATGAACCGATTTGTGAATGACTTAAGTTTACTAGCAAAGGCGGAACGTCCTGATTTTTTGTATTTAGAAACAGTCGATATTAGCGCCCTCACCGAAGAATTATTTGTGAAAGTTCAAGCTTTAGGCGATCGCAACTGGCAACTGAAGACTACTGCTAAAGGTAGAATTGTTGCAGATCGCCAGCGTTTGACTCAGGCTGTAATGAATTTAGTGCAAAATGCTACTCAGCATACAAAAACTACTGATACAATCACCCTGGGTTCAGCTATTAATCGAGGTAAACTTAGGTTTTGGGTAAGTGACACTGGCGAAGGTATTGCACAAGTTGATCAACAAAGAATTTTCCAGCGTTTTGCGCGTGCTGCAAATAGTCGTCGTCGTTCCGAAGGAGCCGGGTTAGGATTATCGATAGTTCAAGTCATTGTAGAGGCTCACGGTGGACAAGTTACTCTTGAAAGTAAATTGGGAACAGGAGCCACATTCACAATTACATTACCTTTAGAAACACCTCAAGATAAAAATCTTTAAAAGACCTATTAATAAAGCAAAAATAAGATTTCTCTGAATGTCTGAGTTGGGTTAAACTGCGTTAAAAGCTACGGCAATTAACAGCATTTAGCTTGACATGATTTTATGTACATACAAAAAATTATATTTGGCACTTTTAGTACTTGGCTCATTTTATTTCTCCCGGCCTGCAATGGTTCACAAACTCAAAACAACCTGATAAAAGTACCTGAGATTGTAGACGCAGCATTTACAGAAAAATATTCTCATATTCCTCGTGTTTGGGAAAAGACTCACTACGGTTATGAGGCGACTTATATTCAAAATAATATCAAATATGAAGCTGAGTTTTCCGATACAGGTGAATGGTTGGAAACTGAATACTATGTCACCTCAAAAGAATTTCCTGATATTGTATTAAAACGCATCCAAGAAGAATATCCTAACTTTAAAATTACAAAATATGAAATTGAAATTACACCTGAAGGTAACTTCTATGAGGTGGATATTACTGATGGAGAAATTGAATATGAGTTATATTTTGATGGAGACGGTAATAGGCAATTAGATTTATATGAAGACTAATATTTAATCATGAGAACTTTCTCATATTTTGCTACATATTTTGATGCTAATTTATTATGTATACTCCACTACATATTTATAATTAATCATTGCATTGAAAATGCCTAGTTTGTATCAAAATATCATTTTTACATCGAACTTTATATTCGCTACATCACTAGTTGCTATACCAACATTTGCCTTAGAAAATCAGCCAGAGAATCTTCCATCAGACATTTCACAATTAACATCAGTTTCTCAACTTTCTGACATTCAACCTACAGATTGGGCATTTCTAGCTTTACAATCACTGATAGAAAGATACGGTTGTATTGCTGGTTATTCTAATGGTACATTTCGTGGGAATCGCGCTATGTCACGCCATGAGTTTGCAGCGAGTTTAAATACTTGTTTGGCAAAACTTCAAGAACTAACTACTACAACAAAAGATAGCTTAATAACTAAACAAGATTTAGATTTAATTCAAAAAATCCAATCAGAATTTTCCATAGAATTAGCAACTATCAGCAATCGGGTAGATGCTGTAGAAAATCAAACTGCTGAGTTAGCAGCAAATCAATTTGCTACTACAATAAAACTAGAAGCGGAAGCAATCATGACTGTTGCTAGTGTTTTTGGTGAAAATATTGCTGATAATAATCTTGCATTTGCTCAACGGGTGCGCTTAAATTTTGTCACTAGCTTTACGGGAAAAGATGAATTAAACCTCCGCTTAGAGTCAGGGAATATTCCAGAATTTGATGAAAATATTACTGGAACAGGAATGACTCGTTTAGGATTTGATGAAGATACAGGTAACAATGTTGGTCTAGATGAAGTATATTATGCTTTTCCCATCGGTGATAGAATTAAAACCACACTAGCGATCGCCGAACTGGAATTAAACGATATTGCAGAACCAATCAATCCTTTAGCCAGTAGTGGGAGTGGCGCAGTTTCGCGCTTTGGTAGATATAACCCGATTGTCCGCGGTATGGATGGAACAGGATTAGGGCTAAACTATCAACTCAATCAAAACACTAATCTTGGCTTTGCTTACATGACTAATGATGCAGCATTAGCAACAGCAAAAAATAATTTATTTAATGGTAACTTTGCTGCATTAGGACATTTGAATTATCAACCAGTTGCAAATTTAGGCATTGCTTTTACCTATATTCATGCTTACTATGCAGGCGGTGGAGAAAGCGGCGTAAATTTGACAGGTAGTACGGGTAGTTTAACAGCACGTAGTCCTTTTGGTAATGTTGCAACTACAGCAAATTCCTTTGGTTTAGAAACTAGCTGGCGAATCAATCCAAAATTTATTGTTTCTGGTTGGGTTGGTTATACAAAAGCAGAGTCACCAGTCACCAGTGATGATGCTGATATTTTAAATTATGCGGTGAGTTTAGCATTTCCTGATTTGGGAAGTGAAGGTAATTTAGCTGGTTTAGTTATCGGAATGCCACCAAAAGTTATAAGTAGTAGTTTAGTTGCTGATAGGGATACTTCCTTACATATAGAAGGGTTTTATCGCTTGCGGGTGACAGACAATATTTCCATTACACCGGGAGTTTTTCTCATTACAAATCCGGAACATAACACCAATAACGAAGGTCTTTTTGTAGGTACTATCCGCACCACCTGGAAATTTTAATTATTTTTAGATAAGTGAGTGCGGATGCTGTTTAATAAATCAGTAAATTTAAATGGTTTGCTGATATAAGGAAAAGTTTTATTTGCCGATTGCGGGATTTGTTTTAGTACATCATGATTGGCGCTAACTATAATTGTCGGAATTAGCATATTGTGAGCGCGAAGTTCAGTTAATACAGTTAAACCATCCTTCACAGGTAAGTTAACATCTAACAGCAACAAGTCAAACTTAGCTGTAGTCAACATTTCTAAAGCTTGTTCTCCATTATTAGCGATCGCAGTATTAAAGCCATTTTTACGCAAGCCTTTCTCAATAAAAGCCGCAATGCGAATTTCATCATCAACAATCAAAATATTCTGCATAACTATTCCTAAAATCTAGACATTCAAAAATCCCCAAAACAACCTGATAAATAGTAGATTTTGGGGAAAATTTTAATTAACTCTAGCTATAAACTAACGTAGAAGTTTCGAGAGGAGTTGTTTAGATCCGTCGAACTCACGTTAAATTACTAACCTCTATTTTTATAGCCAGAACTGACTAAATAACTTTCTGCAACGCTTCTTTCTCTTCGCCCTCTCTGGTTCGATTTTTCCTTACCTTGACGTAAATCTTGATAGCGCCTAATTTGCTTACCAACTAACAACAACCGCGCAACTTGTTCAGCCGCATTAGTTAACAAAGTTGCAGTTTGCGAAATCGCCTCATGCAATTGACAGGGATGGGTCAAAATACTATTGAAATAATCAATCCCTTGCTGAAAATTAATTTCTGCACCCTCGCCAATCGTACCCACCAATGCAATCACTGGTAATTGATAACGCTTGGCACGTTTAGCAACTTCAGCCGGAATTTTCCCCCGTGAGGTTTGAAAATCAATGCAACCTTCCGCCGTAATGACTAAATCAGCTTGAGGAATCAAACTATCTAATTCTAAATAGTCCATGACAATATCGTAGCGTGGGTGTAATTTAGCGCCAATTAACGCTTGTAAACCAGTACCCAAACCACCAGAAGCACCACTACCCGGCATTTCTCGCATATCAATACCTAAATCTGCTTGGATAACCGCGGCGTAGTGTTCTAATGCTAAAGCCATTTTTTCTACTGTTTCTGGGGATGCGCCTTTTTGCGGGCCGAAAACTCTCGCCACACCCTTCTCACCACACAAAAGATTATGCCAATTGCAAGCTACATCAATCTGAACTTGATTTAAACGAGAGTCTTTTTGTGAGAAATCAAGGCGTTTAAGTTTAATTAATTCACTGCAACCTAAACCTAACTCATTGCCATTTTCATCTAGCAACTTCACACCCAAAGCTTGCGCCATTCCCGCACCACCATCGTTAGTGCCAGAATCACCGCAACCCACTAAAATACGTTCAGCACCCGCATCTAAAGCCGCTTTAATTAACTCACCTACCCCGTAGGTTGTAGTAATCATCGGATTTCGCATATTCGTAGGTACAAGCCGCAAACCAGCCGCCGCCGCCATTTCCAACACAGCTGTCTTTTTAGTAGTTCCACCCAAAAAGCCAAAGTGAGATTGTACCTTTTGTCCCACGGGGCCAGTTACTTCCAAGTGATGCAAAGTACCACCTGTGGCTGCTACTAGAGTTTTGGTAAAGCCTTCACCACCATCTACTAAAGGTGCTTTGCAAATATTTACATCAGATAAAACCCTGGTGATACCTGTAGCAATACAATCAGCTACTTGTTCCGCGTCAAGACTTTCTTTAAATCCAGAAGGAGCGATTAAAATGTTTAGTGTCATTATTAATTTCCTGCGGCAATCCAGCCGCTTTTTTTGTCGTTAAATTGGAAAATGCACAGATGGGTAAAAATTACAGAGATAACCCTACCCAACGCCACCAGGTAAAGTAAAACAACAGAATTAAAGCAAAGTGAATCACAATCATCACTGAACTTAGGCGGAGTAAATCTGTTGGCTTAAAGCCTTCGTCTGCATCTTGGTAAACCATCAGTGCTTTAGAACTGACAGGCAAGGTGAGACAATAGTCCATACCTAAAGTGCTGAGAAACAACACAGCGACAGGATTGATATTTAAACTACTAGCAAGGTAAAGCAGCGGCGGAACTAAAGCCGCGGCTCTAGCGGTGTGAGAAGTCATATATATGTGGGAAGTTAGAGAAATAATTGTAATGAGTAGGAGAATCAAAAAATGGGATTTGGCGCTGTTGATGTTACTAAATTGAAAAATATTATTAATCAACCATCCCGAAGCGCCAGAACTGATTAACGCCCGTCCTAACACTAAAGTTGCACCAACAAAAATAATCAGATTCCAAGAAACAGCCTTGACTGCATCTTTCCATTTAATAACGCCAAAATTAGGCGCGGTGAGAATCATTGCACCAATGACTGTGACGGTAGCAATTTCTAAACCATGCCATTGTTCAGTTATCCAAAGTGCCAACATTAACAAAACAATCAACAATGTTTTGCGTTCTGGTGCAGATAAAGGCGCTGATTGCAAATATTCCACATTTAGTTTTTGTTGCAAGCGTTTTTTATCTAAAAATAGCCGCATAATTACCCAGCAAGAGGCGTAACTAGCAACAACTCCAAAAGGTAAGCCGTAAAGTAACCACTGACTAAAAGAAATACTTCTACCGGAAATTTCTTGTAATAAATCTTGGGCGACTAAATGTGAACCGGCTCCAGTTAATGAAACAATCGTAGATACAAGAATAATAGTTGGCATTAACAATGCTAGAGCGCGACGAGTCCGTTCATCTTCCGTAGCGTGGGCGACGCTACGAAAAATTGGATGGGTAACAGCAGCGCGTCCAGAAGTAGAGGGAATTAAAAATGACAGAGGAATTAAAACTGTAGTTAACAGCCAAAATAAACTGCTGACATTGTGCGCCTTCGCCGCAACTATTTGAGTCAGCCGTGTGGCTAAACCAGTTTGCTTAACTGCGCCACCTAAAATAAATGCACCTATCATTAACCAGACAACATCCGAACCCAAAGACTCAAAAAATTGTTCTTGAGAAATGCTTCCAGTCAACAGCAGCAACAGCACCGAAACCATCGCCACATAACCAGCATTAATTGAGGTGGTTGACCACAAAATTACTGCGAGGAGAAATACAAATATTGTCAACCGTCCCTGTGGAGATAAACCATTCAGTAAAAATACTACGACTCCAGAGAGAGAAGTTAAAAATAATGCTAGAAGGGATCTGAACTGCCAACGGGTTGAAGTCTGAAAAAATGCCCCTAATCTTTTTATCAATGTATTTATAGAAATATCCTTGTATTTATCTACAGATAGTTTCATTGGTTTGTTTTTACTTTCCTTTACTCAGCCAAGCTTGATTATGGATGTGCCTCCTGACTGTAAGTACAGCCTCTATGATTTGTGTTTAACTTGGACTTAATCTAAATTTAATTAGACCTTGATGAGAAGATAATTAAGATAGTGTGAGAAAAGTCTCATGAAACAATCAGCAGTTGACTAACGTCAGAAATCTGATATTCATCTGCATCCAGATCCCCGACTGCTCAAAAAATCGGGTATCTAGGCAAAAGTAAAGTTTAGTATCAAAGCCTATTCTGTTTATTTAGCTGTGATAAATTAATAATTGAAGTTGAAAAGCTTCCCTGGCAGATTAACAGCCAATGTGCAAATTAGTTAAGAGGTAAAAACGCTGTTTGATTTCAATCTGTCTCGTCCTAACAACAACACCCAACTCGAACACTAATATTTCCTCTGCTTGGTAAACTGAGGCGTTGTAACTGATGATTGAAGATATATCAGTAACAGCCTAAAGTAAGTGATGAATGTGAGGAAATCGCTAAGTGAGTAGATGCTTGGGTGTTGTTGTTTTAAGTATTGATAGTAGGAAGAAGGTGATAGGTGACAGGTGACAGCATTTTGATTATTTCAACTCAGCACTCACACTTCGACTACTTCGGCTGCGCTCAGTACAAGTTCGCTCAGTGTACAGCACTCAGAAACTCACCATCCCCAAGTACCTGGCCCGCCTTTAAATGGCCCGACAATATCACTTGTAACCCAACCACCATAAAAGTTTCCTGGTTGTGGTTGAACTTTTTCACCATCTACATAGCAAGCATCCATGAGATGACAATAGAAAGCGACATGATCTTGAATGGATGCAAAAGCTGATGTCGGGCTGGGGTAATACCAAGCAGCGTTTTGGGCTTCTTTATCCTCAACACGGATGGTGTAATAACCTGCGCGTCCTTTCCACTCGCAAAAACTCGATTGGGGTACTGATACCAAATATTCCATTTTGATATCTTCAGGGGGGATGTAGTAAGAAGGCGGATGGCTGGTTTCTAAAACACGTTTGGCGTTGTGGGTATCTGCAATGGTTACGCCATTAAAAATTATCTGGATATGTTTGTTGGTAGGTTCTAAGCGAGGCGGACGGGGATAATCCCATACTGATTCTTGTCCGGGCGCAGGTTCGATGCGTTGAGGGGAAAACATACAAATAGGTAAAAATAAATATGCGATCGCCTCCACTTTAACGTAAATGCGATCGCCTATCACCCAACACTCAAAAATGGTAGATTTAGCGGACTTCTTTCAAACTGTCAATTTGTTTGGTAAACATCTCCGTAAACAGACTCATCACTGTTCTTTCTTCCCGCACCTTCACATTGGCTGTGATTGACATCCCTGATTGCAATGGTAGTTGTTTACCGTTGAAATTTAGTGCTTGTTTATCTAAAGATATTTTGGCTGGAAAACGATAAAATTTATGCGTTTCATCCGGTGGTAAAGCATCAGAACCAATCGAAATTAACTCTCCTTTGATATCACCAAATTCGCTGAAAGGAAAGGAATCAATTCTCACATCAGCCTTCATTCCTTCCCGCACAAAACCAATATCTTGATTAGTAATGAATACCTCAGCAATATAGTTATCGTTCGGGACTATTTGCAGAAGTTTTTGTGTAGCGTTAGCTACAAAGCCAGGGTTTTTAACTTGCGAATCGAAAACTACACCGCTGACTGGGGCGCGTAGTTCCTGATATCTGAGATTGAGTTGAGCTTGCGAAAGTTTGCTGCTAATATCGGCCAAACGCTGTTCATTTTCCAGGACAATTTTGATAAACTGGCTATCGATATCTGCGATTCTTTGTTTATTTTCTGAAATTTTTTCTAAAACATTTTTACCAGAAACAGCAACAGTATTAGTTAATTCTTGCCGCCCTTTTTCTATGTCATATTTGAGACGTTTTTCTTCTTCTTGTAATTGGGCGACTTCTGCTTGCAGTGTTTGGACTTGTTGTTGTTGATTGAGATATTGTAGCTGAGAAATACCACCTTGTTCAGCTAGGGTTTTTAGTTTAGCGAAAATCTGCTGTTGAATAGCTAAACTAGATTGTGTATCTGCGATTTTAACTTGATTTTGGGTAAGTTGTTTTTTAGTTTTTTCAACTTCTAATTGGGCTGCATTCGCACGAGTCGCTAATTCTAATTTAGATACTCGCAAACGTTGTTGTTCATCGACTCCCAGTCCTTGAGTGTTTGTGGAATTTCTTAATTCTTTCCGCAACAATTCATTTTCGCCGACTAATGCTGCGCGACTTTTCAATAAAAAGACTGCATCTGTGGGTAATCTACTCCTTAAAAATTCCAGTTCTGAGCCGACAGTATAGCTAGAAGTCATTAAACGGCGATAAATTTGGTTTTCCCTAATCAGGCTATTACGAACTTGAATTAATGAATTAAATTCTGCTAAAGTTGCCACAGTTTCAAAGGTCAGTAGTAACTCTCCTTTGTTAACTGTTTGTCCGTCTTTGACATAGATTTCTTTGACTACGCCATTGACTGGCGCTTGCACATCTTTGACGGTTCCTTGGGGTTTTAATTGACCTGTAGCAGGTACAACTTGTTCAATCTTGGCAAAATAAGCCCAAACAATGCCAAAACAAGCTAATACTATTAAGGTCAACATAATTGTACGTGACCAAATTGGAGATTGACGCAATACAACAGATTGCTCAAAGTTATCAAATTTTTGATTAATTAAAGGCTGTGGCGAAACTTTATCTGCCGATGTTAATAAAGGTGATTCTGTTGTCGTTTCTGAATGATGTTTACCGTTACCATTATTGCCATTGAGACGATTACCATTTACTTGAGTCATAGTAGTTTTACCCTTAATGAATAATGAGTGATTAAACCTTGAGCAATTACAAATTAACTTCTTGCTGTTGATAAAGGTAATAATAATGGCCTTTAGCAGCCATTAATTCTTGATGACTTCCTTGTTCTATGACTCGGCTTGCGTCCATGACAACGATAGTATCTGCATGGCTGACAGTATTCAAACGATGGGTAATGAAAAATACTGTGCTACCTTGAAAGGCTTTGGCTAAGTTGAGACAAACTTGGCGTTCTGTGGGGTAATCTAAGGCACTGGTGGCCTCATCTAAGACTAACAGTTTTGGTCGTTGGAGTACAGAACGAGCGATCGCAATTCTTTGGCGTTGTCCCCCAGAAAGTGCAGCGCCTCTTTCGCCAACGCGGGTATTGTAACCGTTGGGTAAGCCCATAATAAACTCATGGGCGCAAGCCACACGCGCTGCTTCAATAATTTCTTCGGTACTTGCTTCGGGGTTAGTTAAAGCAATATTTTCTTGCACTGTCCCATCAAATAACAGTGTTTCTTGAGGGACTACACCTATCTGTCTTCTTAAAGAGTAAAGTTCGACTTTGGCAATATCATAACCATCAATTAAAATTCTGCCTGACTCCACATCATAAAGCCGCAGCAGTAATTTCATCATCGTACTTTTACCTGAGCCACTCTGCCCAACAATACCGACAAATTGTCCGGCAGTAAATTCAATGCTGATATTAGAAAGTTGCAACGGGCCGCTAGGGGTAAATCGAAAGGAAACGTTATCAAATTTAACTGCACCGTCAATTGCTGGTAAGGGAATATTACCTCTGTCAGCTTCCCCTTCTTCTGGCGTATCAACAATATCACTCAAGCGTTCTAAAGATAAGGCAGTTTCTTGGAAGTTTTGCCAGAGTTGCGCTAACCGTAAGATTGGGCCAGTCACATAACCTGAGATAATCCTAAAAGCGATTAATTCCCCTAATGTCAGTTCGCCTTGTAAAACTAAATAAGCACCCACCCATAAAACGAGTAAACTACTGAGTTTATTGAGAAAGCTACTAGTAGAATTAGCTAAGGTAGAAGTGACAACAGTTTTAAATCCAGCCCCCACATAACGAGCATAGCGCTCTTGCCAAGAAAAGCGCGATCGCAATTCGATATTTTGGGCTTTCACTGTTTGAATACCAGACATCACCTCAACTAAATAAGATTGAGTTTCGGCGTTGCGTTCGGCTTTGTTGCGTAACTGTTTACTGATGGTGGGGGAGGCAATTAAAGTAATCACAACAAATATCGGAATTGTCCCTAAACCGACTAAAGTAAGTTGCCAACTGTAAAACAGCATAACAACAATATAAACCACAGAAAATAACGCATCTAAACCGACAGTTAACGCTGTCCCTGTGAGAAATTGCCGAATATTTTCTAACTCGTTAATTCTAGTTGATAATTCCCCCACTGGCCGCCGTTCAAAATAGCGTAGTGGTAGCCGTAATAAATGGTCAATAATTTGCGAACCTAAACCCATATCAATGCGATTAGTCGTATCAACAAATAGGTAAGTTCGCAAAGTACTAATTACTGCTTCAAATAATCCCACGACTAACAGTAATACGCCTAAAACATTCAGAGTACTAATACTATTTTGAACAATTACTTTGTCGATAATCAACTGAATGACAAGGGGGTTAGCCAGTTGTGCTAATTGGACAAAGAAGGAAGCAATAAAGACTTCAATCAGAACTCGACGGTAGCGCGATAAATAAGGTAAAAACCACGATACACCAAATCTTTCTTGTGGTGTTTCCTTGGTAGCACTCAGCAGTAATACCCGCATTTGTGGCTGATAGTTACTTTCTTCAAGTTCTAAATGTGCCAGCAATTCTTTTGGCTTACAGCGTACTATACCTTGGGATGGTACACCAACAACAACATGATGTGAGTCTGCTGCATATAACACAGCAAAATTGTTGCGGTAACGAATGAGTGCTGGTGTAGGAAGACGTTCAAGGGTGTTAATTGGTAAATCTACTAACTGCGCTTTTAATCCAATTAATTCTGCTAAATAAGCACAAGCTGGAAAAGAGATACTACCTTGACGTTTAATTTGCTCAGATAAAATGCGACGTACTACTTCTTTCCGCAAGGGAATTTGTAAATGCTGGGACAACATTTGAAAACAAGCAAAGGTCGCATTTACTTCTCCGTTACCGCGAACGAAGGGATATTTTAAATGCTTTTGTTTCTTTGATGTTGGATAGTCTGCTGGAGTAATTTCGTCGGGTGCGTAGGGAATATCTAACTCGTCTGTAATCGTTAGTTGCGTATCATTAATAGCAAGTTCTTCAGACTGACTATAGTTATCAAGAAATGATAAATCTTCTGGATCAAAACCAATTAACCTTGCGGGAATTCTACCAGAAACTTCAATTGAATCATCAATTAATTCGACGCGATCGCCCGGAAGAAAATTTTTAATTTCGCCGCCACTAACAAACCAAATATTGTTGCTATCTAGTTTGTGATATGCAGTTTTACCAGGGGATAAGTAATGTATTTTAGCGCTGAATAAAGCTTGTTGGGATACCTCTTGAAAATTCGCCACATTATTAGCTTGCTTGGCTACTTGTACTCCCAAAACACTGAAAACTTCTGAGATGTTGCTGCGATTTTGGCGAGCGTTAGCAAATTCTGGATATTCTGATAACAGGCGGGAATATTCTTCCAGGTTTAACGCTAAACATATCACTTCTGTTGAGGCGATCGCAATTTCACAAGGAACTTGACGCAAGAAACTAATTTCCCCAATAATTGCGCCTGGTTTGAGCAATTTTAAAGTAATTGCTGTTTGTGTTTGGGGTTCGTATCCCAATAGACGTACTTGCCCTTCATAAAGAAAGATGACTTTTTGTACTAGGCTTTCGTTACCAATAACTTTCTGTCCAATACGATAGCGCCAAGCTTCTAGTTTTTCAGAAATACTCACAATTACTTCTAACGGTAATTGGTCGAATCCTTCTAAAGTGGCAATAAATTCTTGAAAGGCACTTTTAATATATGTCATACTTTAAATTTGATTTATTCTCATCTTTATTGATAGTAAGAACTGCTTAAATTTTGACCTTCATCAAGATAATCAAAAAAAAATTAATTTATATTATGGTTAGGTTAAATAGCTATATTAGCTAGGAATTAGCTATACCTCTAACTCCTTGATGCTCTGACTTGCTTATTTGAAATTGGGGGTTCATCTTAATTTATATTCTCTCGGCAATAAATAATAAAATTGCTAACTATGCTAAAGAAGGTAGTGTTTTTATAAAATATAAAATATCACAACCTTATATATAAAAATCGTAAATTATTGGTTAAAAATTTTAAGTATTTATGGGGTAGCATAAACTCCGTATCAATACTGAGCTTATTGGTAAGAAGTGGTGACAGTTGTTTTATCGATACTGTGTTTTACCACAAAACCTGTAGACTGACGATAAAACAGATTATCTGTTGATGAAGAGTGATTGAGTAACCTTTTCTAATACTTTTAACCCTTGTAAAGAGCCACGAATTAACCGAGTAGCGGCTATAGGTTGACGAATTAAGCCCCATGCTAAGGGTAAAGTTTGCAGTGAACCATCAGCACTAATAGCCTCTGTCAGGTCAGGAATATCGTGTTGACAGTCATCACTAACCACACGTAATACAGTAACAGCTACCCCCATTTGCTGAAAAAATTGCAAAGCAGCGAAACTTTCCATATCGACAACATCACTATCGGATGTTCGACCTAAATGAGATTTTTCTGTAGCAGACCAGATGACGCGATCGCTTGTCAAGCCTTTCACCAGAGATAGTTGTTGATGTAAAGGAGAATACAACTGAGTAGTGAAAGTGCGATCGCATTCTTGCACCTGTCCTTGATAAGTACAATGTTGATACAGCACTACATCCCCAACAGCATAGCGCTGGCGCAAGCTCCCACACAAACCCATCACCAACACTTTTGATGGCGACACCTGCTGTTTATCCCATTGTTGCAAGTATGTAGTCAAAGGCTGCATCCCCACTGGTATCGATAAAACCGTTGATACTGTCCCTGTATTTTTACGCAAGCCTCGGCATACAGCTTGATACTCCGCACCCTGCGGTACTAAAATCACTGTGTTAATCATTATCTTTGTGTTGAGTATGAAGAATGAAAAGGGTATAGGGTAGAGAAATTCAAATATGATAATTGAGCCTCCCACACCCCATACCTTACAACCTCATACTCTTACATACCTACACCCCCATACCCCCACACCCTTAAACCCTTACACCCTCCCCAAAAGTTTTACGTTTTGGTAGTAACTGGAGAGTACTCAAAGCTATGCTGGCGAGTCGAGGTAGCAGTTGCGGTTGCAATATCTGCGAGTCAAACTTACTCATTCGCCGTTGGTTTTCTTGAATGCACACTTTAAGGAATTTTTCAAGTGTTAAATCTTGCCTAAACACACTGGCTCCGCTGGCGGTGAACCCAGCGCCATTGGGGTCAGCGTCACCAAAAGCTTTAATGACGCTGCTCAAAGCTCTGCCGTAGTACCAGAAAGTTTTGACACTTCGCAGTGGTAAAAACCCATGACCACGTTGAATTTGCAAATCAGTGAACCAGTTGACAAAAAATACAATATGCCGCACCTCTTCATCAACAATTGAGTCAAAGATTGTGAAGATTTGCTCAGGAAAAACTCTAGCTTCACGGGCAATTTCAAATAAGCCAAAGGCAAAAAAAGAATCGAGACATTCTTCAAAACCAAATTCAATGAATGTCTGCTCAAGGTTAGCGGGAATTTCTATAGGTGGACAGGCAGGCATCGGGATGTCATAACGCTCAATAAACACTTTCAGTAACCGAGCGTGACGAGATTCTTCTTCACCTTGGAGAGCGATCGCCTCTTGTAAAATGCCATTATCTAAAGTCTTGGCGTATTGACTGACGATAACTCCAGCTTGACGCTCTTTATTCAAAGCCTGACCCCAGAAAGGTATGCCGCGCAAAATTTCCAAGGCTGCACCATCTAGATCAGGCCAAGGGAGATGCTCAGGCTCATATCCCCTGTAGCTCTCCATAAAACTACGACAGAATAATTCCTTATGATCAACAGAACCAATTTTCATAAGTAAAGTTATGTGTGTTTAAAATTGCAGTCAGATCCAGGATGATGTAGTAAGTAACACAAGTTGGTTTTCAGCATAGAGTAATACATTACTGATTACCTAGTGCAGTTCGGCGTAAATAAACAGACCATCTGGAATTGCGAAAAGGCTTAGTATCACTATTCTTTCTTTTTCCTTTTGACTTTTTACTTTTGCCTTGTTGTACTAGTGCTGCGTGCTAAGTATTAATTATTAAGTGTTTAAGTAGGAGAAATTTTTTTACCGTTTATCCTTTATGCTTTTTTAAGAAACCCATTAAGTAAAATTGCCCACCTAAAGAAACTAAACCACCCAAACTTGAGACGATTAATGTAGCATGACAATTAATTGGGACACCAGCACAATTTTCCAAGATGGTAAAGCTTAGTAGCGCAAAATCTGCACGAGAACGCTTCAATATTTCCAAATTGGCAATTGACTTCTCGTGGTTAACAGTGAGTTTCTGGATTGCTGTAACGGTAGCTGGGCTTTTGGCTTTCAGTTCCCTCAAATATGCTTTGTTTCCAGATATTACTTTCCCTGTGGTGGTAGTCAGCGCCACAGCACCACTGACAACAGCAATTGATACAGAAGCCAAGCTCACTAAACCAATCGAAGAGCGCCTACGCTCTGTGGAAGGACTAGATGTTCTGCGTTCATCTGCCTATCCTGGTCAAACTGCCGTTAGTTTAGCTTTTGCAGTCGGTACTGATTTAGAAAAATCCACCAGCAATGTAGAAACTGCGCTTAAGCAATTAAGTCTGCCCCAGGGCGCAAATTACAAAATTATTCCCCTGAACCTGAACGAATCAGCAGCCGTTAGCTACACCCTAGAGAGTTCCTCGCAGAATCTCACAGAATTGACTAAGGTAGCAGAAGACCAAATTATCCCAGTCATTGCCAAAGTGCCGGGAGTCTTGAAAGTCAATTTGTTGGGAGCGCCCAGCCCTAAGCCAGCATTGCCCACAGCCCAAAATGCAGCCGCATTAACCCAAGGTGGAGCCACATTAGTGCGGTTTAATGGGCAAGATGCGCTGGCTTTTCAAGTCATCAAACGGGGTAAAGCCAACACCTTAGAAGTGGTGAGTCGCGTAGAAAAAGAAGTTCAAAAGCTCACAACTAACCTCAAGGATGTCAAGCTCACCCTAGCTGCTACCCAAGCCGAGTATATTCGTCATGCCACCAAATCAACCATTGACGCGCTGATTGAAGCAATCGTGTTGGCTATTGTCGTGATCTTTCCTTTCTTGTGGAACTGGCGAGCCACCTTAATTTCCGCATTGGCGATTCCGACTTCTTTGTTGGCGACGTTTATCGTCATGGCAATTTTCGGCTTCAACTTAGAAACAATTACATTGTTAGCTTTGGCATTAGTCATTGGTAGCGTGATTGATGATGCCATCATCGATGTCGAAAATATTATGCGGCATATTGAGGAAGGAGAAAGCCCTCGTCAAGCCGCTTTCTCCGCCACTCGTGAAATCGGGTTAACCGTTGTCGCCACCACAGCTACAGCAGTGGCGGTGTTTTTACCGATTGGTTTGATGGGTGGTGTTGTTGGGCAGTTCTTCAAGCCCTTTGGGATTACAGTTTCTGCTTCTTATATTGCTTCTACCTTAGTAGCCCGTACACTGTCACCAGTGTTAGCTACTTACTGGCTTAAACCAATCTCTACCAATGCTCCTCCAAAGGAAGGAAAGCTGTGGTCAGGTTTTGCCCAAGTCTACCGTAACCTGCTGTATTGGTCGTTAAATCACCGCAAAACAGTAGTTTTATTAGCTGTTATCAGCTTTGTAGTCGGTATTGCCCTAGTGCCATTCATTCCCAAAGGATTTATCCCAAAACTAGACCGGGGCGAATTTAATATTACTTATACTGCTCCCTTGCCACAAATACCTGATTTAGCCGCTTTACAAAAACAGGCGGCACAGGCAGCACAAGCGGGAATTCCCTTGTCATCTCAACCCCCTATTTCCCTGCCTAACCCGCTAAATGAATCTCTGGAAGTTGCCAAGAAACTAGAAGCGGTGGTGAGAAAATCGCCAGCAGTGGAAACAGTATTTACTACTGTGGGTTCCCGCGAAGGCGAACCAAATAAAGGTACGCTTTACGTCAAGCTAAAGGAAGAGCGAGACCTGAAGACGGCGGAAGTACAAGACCAGATACGCGCTCAGTTGCCTAATTTGCCCGGTGTAACTACCAGTGTGGAAGACATTCAATTTATCGATACTGGTGGACAAAAACCTCTACAGGTATCATTGCAGGGAGAGAATCTGCAAGAACTGAATAAAGCAGCCCAAGCGATTAAAGAACGCATCGCCAAAATACCGGGATTCGCTGATGTGACGGTAACAGGTGACACGAAGAACCAGGGGGGAATTTTTCAAATTGAGCGACTGAATAATCAACGAGTAGCTTATATCAGTGCCAATCTAGGGCAGGATTTATCTTTGGGTAATGCTACAGACAAAATCGTCGCCGAAGCCAAAGAAGTGTTACCCGCTGGTGTAACTTTAGACTTAGGGGGTGACTCTGCCCGCCAAAACGAAGTATTTAGCAGTTTTGCTTCTACTTTGGTGCTATCGGCACTTTGCATCATTGTCGTACTGATTTTGTTGTTCCGAAGTTGGATAGACCCCGTAGTTATTGGTGTTTCATTGCCTTTATCAATTATCGGAGCCATGATGGCTTTACTCTTGACAAAGAGTGATTTTGGCATGATTTCCTTAATTGGCTTTGTATTTTTGTTGGGGCTAGCAAACAAAAATGCGATCGTTTTGGTGGATTACATCAATCAACTGCGTCAAGCTGGTTTGAGCCGCAAAGAAGCCATCTTAAAGGCTGGGCCAGTGCGCCTTAGACCAATTATGATGACCACTGTTTCCACACTGTTAGGCATGTTACCCATTGCTTTGGGACTTGGTGCTGGTTCAGAATTGCGATCGCCTATGGCTGTGGCTATTGCTGGAGGCTTGATCAGTTCCACAATCCTCAGCTTAATTGTTGTACCCGTAGTTTACGCCATCTTAGATGACTGGTTTCCGCGGTTTCGTCAGGAGGCAAAAAATTAATGCAGGCCTTTGTCACAGGGGGAACCGGTTTTGTCGGTTCTCATTTGGTGCGGTTGTTACTGCAACAAGGATACAAAGTCACGGCGTTGGTGCGTCCTAGCAGCAATCTTGACAATTTGCGCGGCTTGGATGTGGAACTTGTCAAAGGCGATTTGACTGATCCTGATATTTGGCAACAAATGCAGGGTTGTCAATACTTGTTTCATGTCGCCGCCCATTATTCTCTGTGGCAAGTAGATAGACAACTACTGTATCGTTACAACGTCATCGGTACACGCAATGTCCTCGAAGCCGCCCGCAAAGCCGACATTGAACGCACTGTTTATACCAGTTCAGTATCAGCTATAGGAGTTGGCTTAGGAGGTAAACCTGTCGATGAAACTTATCAAAGTCCAGTAGAAAAACTGATTGGTAGTTACAAACAGTCAAAATTTCTCGCCGAACAAGAAGCTAAACAAGCTGCCGCTAGAGGGCAAGATGTCGTAATTGTCAACCCTAGTAGCCCAATTGGTTCTTTAGATATCAAACCCACACCCACCGGAGATATTATCCTGCGGTTTTTGCGGCGAGAAATGCCCTTTTATCTAGACACTGGGTTGAATTTTATCGATGTGCGGGATGTGGCTTGGGGACATTTACTCGCGTTGCAAAAAGGTAAAGCAGGCGATCGCTATATCTTAGGACACCAAAACCTCAGCCTCAAGCAACTACTAGAACAACTTGCCGAAATCACTAATCTACCCGCCCCTCAGCGCACTATCCCCCCTTGGATACCCTTGAGTGTCGCTTGGATTGATGAGACAATTCTCGCACCGCTAGGAAAAACGCCTTCAGTCCCCATCGATGGTGTCCGTATGGCTCAACAACACATGTATTATGACGCTAGTAAAGCTGTCCGAGAGTTGGGGCTACCCCAGTCTCCCTTAAAAGCAGCCCTAAAAGATGCTGTGGATTGGTTCATCGCTGAGGGTTATGTCAAATGAAGTGTGAAGTATGAATTATGAAGTATGAAACGTAAATTTCATACTTCAGACTTTTATGTACTTATAAGAGAGGAGTAATAAAAAAGTGGGAATTAATCTACAACAAGCTATGGATATTGGGAAGTATCTGGTGACTCAGCGCTTCTTAGGACGCAAACGCTTCCCTTTGATATTGATGTTAGAACCTCTATTTCGCTGTAATCTGGCTTGTTCTGGTTGTGGTAAAATTCAGCATCCCGTGGAAGTTCTCAAACGTAATTTGACTCCTGAAGAATGCTTTACAGCTGTGGAAGAGTGTGGCGCACCTGTAGTTTCCATTCCTGGAGGAGAACCGCTACTCCATCCCCAAATTGATGAAATTGTGCGCGGGTTAGTAGAACGCAAGAAATATGTTTACTTGTGTACCAATGGGTTGTTACTAGAAAAAAGCCTCGATAAATTTCAACCTTCTCCTTACTTTACTTTCAGCGTCCACCTAGATGGAATGCGTGAATGGCATGATAAATGTGTCGATCGCAAAGGCGTGTTTGATACTGCCGTACAAGCCATTCGTGCAGCCAAAGCCAAAGGTTTTCGCGTCACCACCAATACAACAATCTTTGAAGGTGCAGATATCAAAGAAATGCAAGAATTCTTTGATTTTCTCGATAGCCTGAACATTGATGGGATGATGATTTCCCCTGGCTATAGCTATGAATGGGCCCCAGATCAAGATCATTTCCTCCAGCGCGAACAAACCCGCGCCCTCTTCCGGGAAATTCTCACTCCCTACACATCAGGTAAGAAAAACTGGAACTTCAACCATAATCCTTTGTTCCTAGACTTTTTGATTGGGGAAAAAGACTACGAATGTACACCTTGGGGAAGTCCCAGTTATAGTGTTCTTGGTTGGCAAAAACCCTGTTATTTGTTGAACGAAGGGCATTACACCAGTTTTAAAGAATTGCTAGACAAAACAGACTGGAGTAAATACGGCCGCGCCAGTGGTAATCCCCAATGCGCTGATTGTATGGTTCACTGCGGTTACGAACCAACTGCCGCGATGGATGCGATGCAACCGCAAAACATCGCCCGTTCCCTGAGTACGGTGTTTGGTAAGAGTTAGGTTAAGAAGAAAAGGGTGTAAGGTTGTAAGGGTGTAGGGGTTGAAGGTGGGTTGGAACACCTTAACTCTTATACCCTTAAATATTTATTTGCTTCCAAGCATTAATTTTTACTTTTATTGAAATATAAGGAATAGAAAATGGCAGAAGCTAAAAATGTACTCGGCACAGATTTAGAAGTCTGTTGTACTTCACCGATGACTGGTTATTACCGTGATGGTTACTGTAGTACAGGTGGGCAAGATTTGGGGATGCACGTTGTCTGCGCCCAAGTAACAGCAGAATTTTTGGAGTTTACCAAATCACGGGGTAATGATTTGAGTACACCAATGCCACAATATAATTTTCCCGGATTACGGCCTGGCGATCGCTGGTGTTTGTGTGCCGCACGTTGGCAAGAAGCAATGGATGCTGGTGTTGCACCACCTGTAGCTCTGGAAGCCACTCACGCTAGAGCCGTGGAAGCCTGTTCGTTAGTAGATTTAAAAAAATACGCTCTTTCTGCGTCCTAAAACGGCAAGTTTTCGATGAATTATATAGCTGTTATAACTGCGGAATTACTAAATTTTCACCATGCTGTAATTGATTTTGAAATACAGACGTGCATTAAGCACATCTGTATTTTCTGGTTACTTGCTTTTTAGATTTACGACGTAATTAAAAATTTGGGTTAACAAATAAAATACACCACAATCTAAAATCAGTACTATTAAACTGAATCAATCGTACTGAATCAAAGTTATTAACTGGCTTTGACATTTACAGCATTTAATTGCTCAAGCAAGGCAATGACATCGCTGCGGCTGAGTTTTTCTTTACCATTGGCTAGAGCATCAATCGTACCATGTGCCAAAGTTAAGGGAATTTGACAAAAGTTTAAAGCAGGGCCAGTAGGCAAAGCTTTAGTATAAGCATCTGCTAACGCTAAGTTGCGTAGGGCATACTCTTGCATTTCTGTTACTGTCCAACCTTCTGGAAAGAAGTCTACACCACGTCCCATATCTTCAATATGGTTGCGGAGAATGTTCACAGATTGTAAGCCACGACCAAAGCCAATTGCTAGAGTGCGGTTGGTTTGTGTACCATCGTACCAAGTCCATAAATCAGAAAGTAATAATCCAACTGCGCCTGCAACCCCAAAGGTGTAACGATCTAAATCAGACTCTGTTTCAATTTTCCAGTTTCTGTCTGCCCAATAAGCCATCCGATCGGCCATTGCTGCGGTTGCATCCCAAATTCGTGGTGCAATAGTCTCAGGGGCTAATAATGACCATTCCCTGACTCTCAGAGTTACTTCTGCTAAAACATCCTCGTAGCCACTAAATCCTACTGAGAAAGCATCAACTGCAAAGCCATCAACTCCTGCTTGTAATGTCAAACTAATCTTGTGTAACAGTTGTGCCTTTGTAGAATTATCCAGTTCTGGATGATCTTCAATTTCATCAATGGCACGCATACACAAATATGCTGATGCAACGGCTTCTTGCAATCCTGACGGTAAAATACTAATTGGAATATAAAAAGTTCGACTAGTTTCTTTAAGGATTTGCAAGGCATCACCACGTAAATCCATGTTGTCACTCCCCTCTGAGTTTTTACACCACATGCAGTTGAAAGTTGTTTGATGATCCGGGATATACTTTTTACTCAATCTGAAAATCTTGAGATGCGTTAGTATTTCATCTAAAGATTAATAGTCTTTGTATCATAATTAACGAAAAATTCAAACCTATTAAATTCATGTCTAGTATATAGGACTTTGGTTACTGAAATTTGTTCTGTGTGATTTGATATATTGAGCAAGCATAATTTTTTGCTGTAAATATAAACAACTATGCTAAAATTCGGCAAATTATATAATTTAGTTGTTCCGTAGCGATGCGCCAATTGATACGAGCAGATGCCCCCAGTCTGAAGACATCATAGCAATGCTAGATCAGATTTCTGCATTGTAGAAATATTCTAAAAAACAGAATAAAATCTCTCAAAAAATGCGTATGCCTGTAGATGTCAATAAATAGCTGACTGTAAACTGCCGGAAAACTTTAATGTAAAAATTCAGGAGTCAGAAGTCAGAATACAGAATGACTGGTACATCAATGTTTTGCTAGACTGAGATTCTCATAGTTCCAAACTATGAGTCATCAAACTGTGATCACTTGTGATTTCTGTATTCTGTATTCTGTATTCTGAATACTTACACTTTAACTACCGACCAAATAGCTTTGCGAAATGCAATATTGTTACTAGACAAAAAATCTTCAAATCAAATTTAGAAGATGAATCTGACTAGATAGAGGAAAATACTTTCAACGAACTCCCTAACTTCAAGATAATTGGTACTTACAGCATATTTTAAATGATTGAAGTACACGATTTAAATCTCAAAACTAGGTAGATAGCTTGCTCTTATTCAAAAATCAGAGTTATGAATTTTGCTATCAATATTTTTTGAATCTTTTTACGCCAAAACCCCTAATACACTATAGTGTATTAGGGGTTTTGATAATTAAAATCTGAGGTCACTTATTAAAGTGGCACAGAAACTAATGTTTCAGATTGATATGAGATTCCAGCTTGCTTAAACCGATGCAAGGCTTCACCCAAGCGATCGCAATCTGCAATCAAACTAATCCGCACATACCCTTCACCCGCTACCCCAAAAGCGTTACCGGGAGTCACCACAACGCCTGTTTGTTGTAATACATTCAAGGCAAAATCTGTGGAACTATTACCCACAGGGCATTTTACCCAGAGATACATAGTAGCCTTGGTTTTGGGAATGTCCCAACCCAACTCACCTAACCCTTTGATCAAAAAGTCGCGACGGGTGCGGTAACGCTGTTGGACTTCGTGCAAATATACATCTGGCAGTTGCAAAGCCGTCTCAGCAGCTGTTTGCAATGCTGCAAAAATCCCGTAATCCAAATTAGTTTTTAACGTCCGCAAACCTTGGATAATTTGACTGTTGCCGACGACAAAACCTACTCGCCAACCAGCCATGTTGTAAGTTTTAGATAAAGTATGAAACTCCACACTAATTTCTTTTGCACCCGGAATTTCTAACAAACTGGTGGGTTGATAGCCATCAAAAGCTAACTCGGCATAACACAAGTCATGCACCAGCATAATTTCGTATTTACGGGCAAAGGCGACAATTTCCTCAAAAAATTCCCGCGGTGCAGTGGCTGCGGTGGGATTACTGGGATAATTGAAATAAAGAATCTTGGCTTTTTGGGCTACTTCTTCGGGAATTGCGGCTAAATCGATCAACCAGTCGTTCTCTGGTTTGAGAATCAAATTATGGACTTGCGCCCCAGCAATTACAGGCCCACGAAAATGAGCCGGATAAGCCGGAGAAGGCACTAAAACTACATCACCTGGGTTGATATAGGCCATTGCCAAATGTCCTAATCCCTCTTTAGAACCGAGTAGCGGTAAGGCTTCGCTATCGGGATCAAGTACTACACCATAGCGACGATTGTACCAATTGGTGATGGCGCGACGAAAACTAGCAGTACCTTCAAAGGGCGGATAACCGTGATTTGCCGGATTTTGCAAAGCCGCGATCGCGGCTTCTACTACAGGTTGTGGTGTGGGGCCATCTGGGTTCCCCATACCTAAATCAATTAAATCCAGTCCTTGTTCCCGTGCTTTTGCTTTCAGTTCATCTAAACGAGCAAATACATAAGGAGGCAGTTTCTGTATGCGTTCTGCTGGGGCAATCCAATTCAGTGTCATTGATGTACCACTTCTTGATACAGTTGATTTGTGAGTGAAATTTCTCTCAGATATTACAGTTGGTGGCTGTGGATAAATTTGAGAAAATTATGAGTTAGCAAAATCTGACTTTGATAAAAATTTTTGGTCTGGGTAATATATTTGGCAAAAAATCAAGCATAAAATTTCATCCTGCAAGCTGCTGGAAATTATTTACTCCTGAATTTGCTCTTCAATTGCCCTAGCAGCAACCCGATTGCTACATTCTCTACTGTCGGTTGGTGCAGTGGTAGAAACCATTGCGGCCATCAGTTGTTCTATCCCCACCTTGAAAGGTAAGCGATGAATGTCCGAATTAGGTGCGAGAGAAATTTCCGCCGCTGTTTTTAACTCGCTTAATTTGACATTGCCTAAGCCCAAATCATCTAATTTTTGGGGCAAGCCAATCTCTGCGTAAAACTTCAACAACTGTTGGCGTGCAGTGGTGGCTAACTGATTACCCAAAATCATTTCTTCTAAACGTAGTTGCACCAAGATGCCGAATGCAACTTTTTCGCCGTGAATGCTGCTGTGTCCGGCAATGTGAGTTAAGCCGTTGTGTACAGCATGGGCAGCCACAGTGCGACACTGCGCCCCACCCAGTCCGCCAATGACTCCCGCTAATAAAACGGTAGCATCGACAACTTCTTGCCAAACTTCACTGCCTGGTTTTTGTAGCGCAGCGGCTGATTTTTGGAATAAAATATCGCGTAAAACTCTGGCTTGTTGGACTGCGGCAATAATTAAAGTCTGCTGCAAATGTCCACTACTCACAGAAGCTTCGTACCATTTAGCGATCGCATCACCAATCCCGGCGACTAATGTGTGTTGTGGTGCTGTTTGAATCAAGTCGTAGTCCAGAATTAATAAATCGGGACAGCGAGACAACGCCACATCATATAAAAAAGCCCCTGTCTCAGAATACACATTAGAAAGGGCTGTCCAAGCTGCACAGGTAGCTGCGGAAGTGGGAATTGTCACCACTGGTAACTGCAACTGATGGGCAACTAATTTAGCTGTATCCAAGGCTTTACCGCCACCAACACCAATAATTAAATCAGCTTTGTGTTCCTTTGCTGCCTTCTTTAATGATTTCAAACTGGCTTCCGAACAATCGGCACCATAGGATGCTTGAGCAGTATGCAGCTGCTGTTGTTCTAAAATTGGTTGTAAAGCATCTTGAGTGAGGGCTATAGTTTGATTGCCTGCAACTATTAAAGGACGACTGCCTAAAAGCGCAATCTCTGCTAATGCTGCTGGCAATACTCCAGATCCTCGGATGACTTTTGCCGGAGCGATCGCCAGTGCCGGTAGTGAATTAGATGTTTGAGTAGACAAGGTAGTAGTTGATTGATGGGGCATATAACTAGTTAGGCAAAACCTGAATTTGTATTGATGCTAGTAGGATTACATAATATTTCCAGAAGGCTGCCGCCTATCAACAAAACTCACCATCATTTACGACCAGCACCTACTAAAAATTTTTCCATTGATGGAATTGGTAAGTATTATCTTAATCTAAAAATAATCCTTATTGTATAGTCAAATACAAAAAAAATTAATGTCTTTTTAAACACAAAATTATGAATTTGCTGATAGAGAATATACTTATAAATTAGACTAAAACAGCAACAATCTAAAAGATGTAATACTTTTGGGTGTAAGGGTGTAAGTGAAAAAACTAACAAGTATTATCAATATCCGAGCTAGTTAACACATTATCCATAACCCCTACACCTTTCTACATCTGCGTAACTCTTGAGCTTGGTTAAGCAGTAGGTTTTGGCAATTGAGCAAATTTATCTGTATAAATTTCAACTGCTATCTCCGCATCTTCCCGTGAATCTAGAGATTGTTTGAGTTGACCAAGATAAAGTGGTACAGAAAGCCCAGGTTCTGGGTGTATAAGAGTACGGGCGCGAACAGTCAGATAATTGTCACTTCGCTTACCCAAACGCCCATAGGTATATAAATTACTAGCAGCTTGACGTAAGGTAGCCTCTAACGCAGATGGCGAAATTGTTGGTGAAATGGCAATGACAGCTTGTGTCGCACCATTATCATAAACCAGCGTAAATTTTCCGGCTCCGGGAATCACTGTCCGACTTAACGGTACAACAGAAAGTGCAAATAACCCGCCTGTTAGCACCAGCATAAAGCCAGTTGTACCTACCAGCCGAAAGCGAATGCCCCACTTAAAAACAAAAGACAGTACTGCTAAGACAGCAAATACTAATGTGGCAATACCCGACCATTGAGTATATTGAAGAAAATCAGCTGTTGAGAACATACAGATTGGCTAGTTGGGTTTCTTGACATTATTTACAGACACACCTATTTTACCGAGTACTTACACTCGTGCTGTTATTTCTTCTCTAGTTATTCTGCAACTCTATTCGGCAGAATCTTAGGAGGGTGTACAAGTAATGGAGACAACACCCTTATCTGAGACTGCTAATTTTACCCTATATTCTGCCGGACAAGTCTCGACTAAATTACCGTTTCTAATTTGAATTTTTTCTGAAAGTTCACAGCTAGTAAACTGTCCTTTTTCATCAAACAGAATATAACTTTTGGCTTTGCAAGGAAAATTAGATGTTCCCGCAACAGGACTGGAAACTTGAACATTCATATCCTGAGCAAGTAAACAAGTTGCCAAGGAATTATTTGGATGATAAATAACGGTACCTGGCTCACATGAAATTGCCGCTTGAGCAGGTAATGAAATACCAAAATTAATAGTCAGTAAACTTGATGCGATCGTTAATAATGCAAATCCCCGAAAAGGTAATTTCATATAATATTTTCTATCTTAAAAAATAATGCTTAACTTATAGAAAATAAAACATACAAAAGGGCATCTAAAGATTAGATGCCCGTCATGTAGGAAACCCCCAAAAGGGTTGTCCTTACACCTTCCCAACTATCAGCAACAGTGGTTTATCTGTGAGTGATTCACAAATTAACCACACTTACCTGTAATTTTATTAACTAATAATTACTAATGCCGACAGTGTAACCACGGAAAATAAATCAAGCAATTAAATGCTATTTTTGAGCAAAATTGCTTATGTAGATAGTAAAGTAAGGCGTAAATGAAGCATCCATTATAAATAGGCTAGACAAGTGCATTCATTTCACCCTTCAAACTTCAACCTTTTTGTACTATTTTTCATTTGCCGAAAGCTTGTGATTTTGATAAGAGTGAAATACAACTCCACAAATAGCTGATAAAAATAACCAGGAGAGCGTATTCACTCGAAAATCAAATAAAGTGACATCCACTGTATTGAATAGTATCCATTGCCCAAATACCAAAAGATAACTAAAGAAGATTAACTTATCGGTTTTAGGTAAATAATTAGATTGGCGCAAAAATTGAATGCCTGCAATTAATATCCAAGCCAGTAAACCACAAAACACAAGAGTAGTAGGAAATCCCGTTTCCGCAGATAGCATCAAAAACAAGTTATGGGGATGGCCTAAATCAATGTGCATATTGGCTTTGTAGAGTGCAGAAAAACTACGTAAACCCCAACCAGTGAAAGGATGCTGTTGTGCCAAAGACCAAGCAAACTCCCATTGAGTTTTTCGCATTAAAGCAACTGGTCGATCTGGGTACATTTCATCATTTAACCGCGCCCAAAAGAAAGCCGGGACAACTCGGCGAAAAATTTGGGCAATGGGGGAAGGGGCAAAAGCTGCCAAAAGAATAGTAGTTACAACCGCAACCACGCTACCAACCAAGATGCGCCAACCTTGATAAAGTGCGTAAGCTAAACAGGCAGTTATGGCGATCGCCCATCCGTTGCGCGAGTTAGTTAAAATTAAGGCGGAAAAACTGGCAATTACAGTCAGGGTGAGAAAATACAGTTGGGAATTTTTTTTCTTTCTTGATTGCCATTGTTCTAGCAATAGCCCCAACCCTACAGTAAAGACGATCGCTAGATAAGCAGCCAACAGGTTAGCGTGCATAAATAAAGCGGCCATCCGCCCTGGTGGTTCTCCTCCAGGTGCGATCGCCCAATCTAAAACAATCCACAAAAACTGTAATTTTAAAGCCCAAGCTAAAAACAATTGTCCAAAGCCCATAATGATCACTGGTACAGCACCAATTACCAAAATCCAAGCTAGGTGGCGCAATTGGGCAATTGTCTGAATTAAAGTATTTAAGCCAGCAAAAACAAAAAAGTAAGGTACTAAATTAAATAGACCTAAAAAAGCATCAGTTTTATTTGTCGCAAATCCTGACGTAATTACCAGGAATAAAGTAAAAAGGGCAAATCCCCGATTAATCGGGCGGCGAATAATTGTGCGGTATTCTTGCAGCCAAGTGATTAAAGCTGCCAAAGCCATCGCCACAAACCCTAAAAACGGCGCTAGGGGAAAAATCAATAGCCCAATTTGGCAAGAATTCCAAGCAAATTGGCTTTGCGGGTTGGGATGATCAAAAGCGAGTTTCAAGCTGGCTCCCAACATTCTGTGCGAGTGAGGCGAATTTGTGCTAAGGCAAAAATAGTCGGGATAATGCGACCATAATTAGTGGCGATCGCTCTCCAACCTAAATCTGCCAAAAACCAAGTCCACATAGCTGGGCCGACAAAGGCAAACATTGTGCGAACTGCGCCATAACGTGCTGCACTCAACGTCATACCTCGCCGCGCCATTTGCAGGGCGAAATATGTTTCAAACTGGGTTTTTGCTACTGTTGAACCTGTAATTGCAGCTTGTTTCGCTACTTGATAGGTAGCAAAGTGCAGAGCAAATTGTTGAGCAATTTGTTTGAGAATAAATGGTTGAATAACAGAAGTCACAGCTAAAGCACTACCACCCTTAAAAATTAATCCCAAAGGGTCACGCTGCAACATGATTGGTAGGGGTTCTTTAAGTTCTGTTTTTACCAGATGACGCTGTACTTTGACAGTCAATTTTTGTTTTTCTTTTTCCGGGAGTTTTTTCCATACCTGCCCTAGCAGATGTAAAAATACTTCTGCTTCTAAATCGACAGTTGTTAACTGATCAGAGTAAGGAATTTTTAAGTATTTACAAACTTGAATTAGCGCTTGGCGGTAAGTTACTTGGTTTGTACGTCCCCGTAAGACTGTTACTCCATCTGCTGCCAAAAACCGAAAACGCTCTTCTAATGAGTCTAACCAAGCTTGGCGGCTCTGGCTTTGAATTTCGATAGGTTCAGGTGTCTGAACATAATCTAGGGGATTGAACTTTCGACTAAATAAAATTGCAGTTAAATCTTGCAATTCATCATCTGTTGCTAGTTCTAAGGCCGCCCTGAGTTCATCCAATGTTCTTTCCTCCCTTCCGTGCAGCTTGTCTGTACTTTATTCTACTATTAGCTTTTGGCGGTCTTGAGTAGTCTTTTTATCTTTCGCCATCTGTATTTTGTCATTGGATAATAACCAAAGACTCAAGATTTAGGACTATTAACTAATGATAGATGTTGCAGTGATTGGTGCTGGCATAGCGGGCTTAGTTTGCGCCCAGCAGTTAAAGCAAGTAGGATATGCGGTGTTAGTTGTGGAAAAGTCCCGTGGTTTGGGAGGAAGAATGGCGACACGCCGTTTACATGACACTTGGGCAGATCATGGCACTTGTTACCTCAAACCCAAAGGTGAATTTTTCCGAGAGTTTGTCGATTTATTGTGCGATCGCCAAATTATCACAGTTTGGAATCGTGACGAACTGCCAAACGCTGCACCGCGTTATATTGCACCTGCGGGGATGAGTGCGATCGCTAAATTTCTGGCTCAAGGTTTGGATGTGTTACTGAATCAACGGGTGATTGCGATTTATCCCACTCCCGAAAACACTTGGCGGTTAATTCTCGAATCTAGCAATGAAGAAATCACAGCCAAGGCGATTGTGCTGGCGATTCCTGCACCCCAAGCTGTAATGTTATTAGAACCATTGGGAGAAGAGTTACTCGGAACAGACTTTTTAAATAACCTGCGGGCGGTGGAATTTACGCCCTGTATCAGTGCGATCGCAGGTTATCCGGCTGATTCCCAACTTTTACCCAATTGGCAATCTCAAAGTTTTGCCGATGATCCTGTTTTGGGATGGATTGGTTTAGATAGTAGCAAGCGTCCCCAACCAAAACAACCTGTATTTGTTGTCCAAAGCAGTGGCAAATTTGCCCAACTGCATCTAGAAACTACAGATTTACAACCTGTAGGACAAGAAATGTTGCAGCAAGCCGCCCAAACTCTGGCGCTTCCTTGGTTAGAGACACCGGAATGGCTGCAAGTACATCGTTGGCGTTATGCCTTTCCCAGTCATCCTTGCCCAGAAACTGTTTTATCTGCCAATACTTCCCTACCTTTGGTTTGTTGTGGTGATTGGTGCGGCGGTAATCTTGTTGAAGGTGCAATGCTTTCTGGACTGGCCGCGTCCGTTGCAATTAATCATCATCTGCATCAATTAACTCTCACTAGTGTGAACTTTTTCAAAATTTTTACCTTTTAATTACATCTATCGTTAGACTGGTTGCTCTGCGTAGCCAGGTCTTTTTTTCAGGATTTGCTACACTTCTACCTCAGTAATTTGTTTTTTTAATACATAGAGTTAAATAAAAAATTATTTAGAGACAATAGGTAATCAATCAATAAGTAATGTAAATTACTTAGCAAGTTTTACTTCCTTGAATATTTCCGTCTCAAGGATGTTGTTAATAAAAAATTAAAATTGATCCCCTAATGATTATGATGCGTTTTGTGTAGATTTTCGCCAAAAAATAGAAATTTGAAATAATTAGCATTGTGGATATAAAGTTTCGGTACTGTACTATTTAGTGGGAATTTATCGACATAGGTCAGAGCTTAAAAGTATAAAATTTAACTTAAATGACTCTAACTAAATGTCAAATTTTGTACCGATATAAAAGCAAAAATTCGGGTATAAAAACCAATTTAGGCTAAGTAGTTTTGGCTGATAAGCAAAATTCAGTGAGTCATTCAAGAATCAATTCTTTCAAAGAAGACTCAACCGTATTTAAAAGGAGATAAAAACTTATGAAAACAGTAGTCAATTTAACACGCGAATCAGTAGTCAGAGAAATTGGCAGTGTATTAGACACATACTCATATCATCCTTATCAAGAAACCTTTTTAATTCCTGAATTACGTCAAGAACTGATTAATTTCGTGATTAGCCGCATTCCCTGTTTTTATAATGAGGAATTTGACCGAGAATTTCCGCTACAAAATATCATCAAAGATTGTCCAATAGAGCAAAAATTTCCCCGTAGTCCATTAGAGCATAAACTACATTTACAAAACTTAATTCATCAAGGCATTTTTGCAATTATGCAAGATAAATCAGCTTGGATTAATCATCATTTAAGTGGTACAGTTGAGCCTGGTTGTGAACCTTCTCAATGGTTTGGTTGAATATGATTTTTACACTTTGTCTTAGTTGTTAACCTTGAAACATAAGTTCTGATAATCTATAAATAGTTAAAAGGCTAAAAGTAAGGAGTAGCAATAACTCCTTACTTTTAGCTTTTAGCTGTTCACGGATATATCCTTTCTATATCTATTCATCGGGAGTTAATTTTTCTGGCAATCAGGGAATCACTATAAGCTAAATTTATAAAGGGTGAAGTGCGATTAGTAAACTTAACCAATGAAAACTATAACTACACTGTTTAACGCAGAACGTAATCAACTACAGATAGAGATTGATAATATAACTAGTATTGAACAAATAGTTAAGCTCGTTCAAAATCGGCTTGATAATTTAGAAAGAATTTATATTAGCGAGCTAAATTTAACTCAAGTACGTTTAGCATCCTTTTTTGTGGAGATGCTACGACAGTCAGTCGGTAATTTGACTGTGGTTAATCAGTCTCTAGTTGAGTCACAAGAGCAAAAGCAAATTAGTATTTTAACTACAAATGTTTCCCCTAAAAGATTAATCCTAAAACTGCTTAAGGCGCTGATTTATGTCGGCATTTTAGGTTCTTTATTTTCCTTAACTAAAATTACCCTGAGTGCTTGGATGGGTATCTTGCTAACTTCATTGCTTCTCGGTTTAGAAGTTGTGTTGCAACTGGATAAAAGTAATGTTACCTCCACAGAATTGTTAGAGATACCCCAACCAGTGCTGCGAGTGGATAGCAAACTGCTTTTAGATAACTTCGCTGATGCGCTGAATACTATTGATATAGCAGTGGCTAGGTTTGTCGAAGGAAACAAATTAGAAGACGATCGCACTTTAGAAGAATTACCAGAGTTATTAAATTTCCTCCAAAAGCTGATGGGTGCGTCATTTCTCGAACAGCCGCAAATGGCGATCGCTTTAACAAAACTCCTCCCCCAAATTTTAATGTCTCAAGGAATTCGCGCTCAACTTTACCACCAGCAAGCACCGCAAAATGAGCGAGAATATTTCGACTTTGAACCCAGTATTGACCCAAATACCAAAGATTACGTTACCATCACACCTGCCTTGTTAAAAGGCGATCGCTTACTTCGGCGTGGTCGAGTGATTGAACCAGCGTACTCTGAGGTGAAAGAATAGCAGACAATAAAAGTATGAAAATTTCAGAAACAATTGGTTTTGATTTGGGACATGGTGAGACAGCCGTAGCCAAAGCGATAGTTGAAAGCATCGAACCGCCCCAAATGTTGGAAATTAATAATAAAAAAAATCAAATTACTGCTTTAGGTTGGCATCCCAAACTTGGTTATTTGGTAGGAGAACAAGCTTTAATTCAAGCTGGTGTTACTCAACTGACAATCTCATTCAAGCAAAAACCCAACCATGATGCCAATTACAGAAAAACAATATCAACTTTTCTCGCTACTTATTATCACAAACTGCAAGAAAGCAAACAAATAGAAGGCGGTGAAAGTAGTTATTTTTACATTGGTTGCCCTTCGGGATGGTCAGTGAGCGATCGCCAAGCATATCAAAAACTACTGCAAGAGGCTGGTATTCCCCACCTGAATGTCATCCCTGAATCCCGTGCGGCTTTTATGCAGGCCAAAGAAGCCGGAAAATTGGAGTATGAGAAACTCCTCGCATCAGTGCTAATTGTCGATATTGGCTCTTCCACTACAGATTTTACACTAGTAAAAAGCTTACATGAAATCCCCTTAGATTTCGGTAGTAATACTTTAGGTGCATCCTTAATAGACAAAGCGATTTTTGCCCGAACTCTGGCTAAACATGAGCAAAAAACCTTACTCGAAAAAGTATTTCAAGAATATCCTCATCACCAAGCCCGTTGTGAATTAGCCTGTCGCAAAGCCAAAGAAGATTATTTTTCTAACGAACAGCTATATAATGACCCGCAATCTTTCGCCCGTGGATTTGAGTCAATCAACGAACAGATTTATTTTATTCCCCAAGTCAACAAATTGATGATGGAGGAAATTCTGCACCAACCTTTACCCGAACTAGGAAATAAAAGTTGGCTTCAGGCTTTTCATGATGCTGTCAGCGAAGCCAAAGCCAAACTACAACAACTTGATACAGTCCCAAAATTAGTGCTGATGACTGGTGGTGCATCCCGAATGAAATTTACCCACCAAATTTGTCAGCAAATGTTTCCCGAACCAGAAAGCCAACTGCGCCCCGATCCCGAACCGGAACGCTGCATTGCGCTGGGTTTAGCGCGAGTCGGAAGATGGGATTTACGGGCGACGGCTTTTCAACAAGAAGTTAATCAACTATTAGATTCCCAAAAACTCAAACAATTAATTGAGAGACATATTCCAGATTTAATTGAATTGTTAACTCAACCATTAGCCGAAAATTTGATTGATCACGCCGTCAGACCAGGAGTAAAAGAATGGCAAAAAAATAAAATTCGCACTCTGGCTGATTTGGAAACATCAATGAGAAATCGCGCAGAAGAGTGGTTGAAAGGTAATATCGCCCAACAGATAATTAACAATCAATGTATTCTTTGGTTCAACAACAAAATTCAACCAGACTTAGCCGCAGAAACCGACCCAATTTGCCGCAAATTTCAAATACCCAGAAGTAGTTTAAGGTTTGAAGATAGCATTGAACCAGCTTTTGTTAACCCAGAATTACGAATTGGTGATGCAATTTTAGCTGATACTGTGGCGTTTATTGTGAATGTCGTCATTGGTGGCGGTACTGTAGCGAGTCTGATTACTCTCATTCTCACAGGACATTTGACTTGGCCGATCGCATTAGTCTACGGTGCGTCTGTGATGGCAGCAGGTATGGAACTTAATCGTAAAACCGTCCAAGAAACAATCAAGAAAAATTTCGATATCCCCAGTTGGATTCGTCCTAATTTAATGAACGATCAGAAAATTGCAGATATGTGCATTCAAATCAAACCAGAATTAGAAAACGTCTTTCGAGAACAATTAACTAATAATCAAGTAGCTTTTGAACAACTCACACAAAAAGTTGAACAAGGATTGCAAAAAGCCCTTTCTACGAAAGTTCAAGAGGCGATTATTTTAATTCAATAAGAAAGTAAAAATACGGAATGAATTTGTTTCACGCAGAGGAGCCAGTGCGTTGCGCGGGTTCCCCGCGTTGTAGCAACTGGCGTAGCGCAGAGGCGCGGAGAGGAGAAGGAGTTTAATTTTATTGCATTTTTTTAAGTAGGGCGTGCTGATTGATAGTTCAGCAATCAAATCGTATTACTATAGCGGTAGTCAGATATGTTGGGATAATTTGAAATCTTGAACGCTAGGAATAGTAAGACTTTTCCTCCTGCCTTCTGCCTCCTGCCTCCTGCCTTCTGCTAAATATCAAAGACTAGAATCTCTGTGATCAAAAGCATCTATGCCGAAACGCCTTCTAGTTGTTGAATCTCCTGGGAAAGTCAAAAAGCTCAGTCAGATTTTGGGTGCTGATTGGATTGTCCGAGCTAGTTGCGGTCACATCCGCGAACTCAGCGATACAGGCGAAGATTCGTTGGGTTTTGTCATTGATGATGATCATGTCAAATGCAACTATGTACCGCGTGACCAACGCTCTAAAGAAACTATCCAGCAGCTAAAGGCAGTTAGCAAGCAGGTTGATGAAGTTGTTCTCGCCACAGACCCAGATAGAGAAGGGGAAACAATTGCTTGGCATCTCAAAGAAGTGCTGGGATTACGGGAACCGAAACGAGTTATCTACAGTGAAATTACCGCCTCTGCGGTGCAAAGTGCGATCGCAAATCCTCGCAAACTCGATTCTAACTTGGTTGGTGCTGGACTTTGCCGCGATTGTCTCGATAAGCTTGTAGGCTACAAAGGTAGTCCCTTAGTTTGGGCGTTAAATAATGGTGCGAAGAGTGTCGGTCGAGTACAAAGTGCGACTTTGCACCTAATATGTCAGCGAGAACGAGAAATTGTCACCTTTGTACCCCAAGACTATTGGAGTGTGTGGGTAGACTACGCCGAAGGATTCCGGGCTTTTTATAAAGGCACAGCCAATTCTCCCACAGATGCGCCAGAATCAGAAACAGAAGCCCATGACGATGCAGCAGATAATAGCACAAAAGCGCCAGAGTCAAAACGGGTTCTTTCGGAAGCAGAAGCCATACGTTTAGTCGAAGAAGCTCGTCAGCATCCCCATCAAGTGATACAAGTTGAAGGTAAAACTGTATATCGTCAACCACCGCCACCATTTATTACTTCCACACTGCAACAAGCCGCCGGTTCCAAGCTAAAATTAGCCCCAGACAAAACAATGGTTTTAGCCCAAAAGCTGTATGAAGCTGGGTTAATTACATATATGCGGACAGATTCAGTAATGTTAAGCCCTGAATTCTGCACTGCGGCTCGTCAATGGTTGGAAGAACATGATCCGCAGAATGTACCACAGCAAGTTGCCAAACATCGCAGTGCGAAAACAGCCCAAGAAGCACATGAAGCGATTCGCCCTACCGATGTATTTCGTCCATCAGTCCAGCTACGGCAAGAATTACCTGCTGATGAATTTGACTTGTATGTGATGATTTGGAAAAGAGCGATCGCCTCTCAATGTCGGGCTGCTCAACTCCGCAAAACTCAGATTATCACTCAGTCGGGTTCTTTGTTGTGGCAAGCTAGAGGCCAAGTAATCGAATTTTACGGTTACGCTCGCTATTGGAATAACCTCAGCAAAGATAGTGTGTTAACTGTGGTGCAACAGGGACAAGCCTTAACTCTAGACAATGCTAATTCAGAGAAAAAACAGACTCAGCCGCCACCTCGTTACAGTGAACCGAAATTAGTCCAACTCATGGAGCGTAAAGGTATCGGTCGTCCGAGTACATTCGCGCCCACGGTTGCTACCCTCAAGAAACGAAGTTATGTGCAGTTAATCAAGGGAAATCTTCAACCCACAACGTTAGGGCTAGAAGTTGATGATTTTTTGCAGAAAGCTTTGCCAGATTTACTAGAAGCAGAGTTCACCGCCAAAATGGAAAGCGCCCTCGATGCGATCGCCGCAGGCAAACAAGGCTGGCAGCAATACTTAACAACTTGGAATAAAAATTACTTCGTTCCAGCCTTAGCAAAAGCCAAAACTGTTGTTATCATACCTTCAAATACGAAAACCTCAGTATCTGAAAGCAAATATGATACTTCTAAAACTCGCTGTCCTGAGTGTAATAATTTTCTCGCTAAAATTCCCAGCAGCAAAGTCAAGAAAAAATATTTCCTCAAATGCAACAGTGGCTGTGCAAATATAGTCCTATTTTGGAGTGACTTTAACAAATCTTGGCAACCACCACGCGCCCAAGAAACCAAGCCAGAAAATCGCTCCCAATCACCTGCGAAATTAAGCTCGTATCCCTGTCCAGTCTGCAAAAAACCTCTAGAAGAGTATAGCTATACCAAAGACGGACAGAGCAAAACCATGCTGCGTTGTTCTGCTGCGTCTCGTCAAGATAAAAAGCATAAAGATGTGGCTTATTTTAGTACAGCCAAAGGTTGGTGGAGTCCTAAATTTGGCGAGTTGAATTCAGAGAGAAAATAATTTGTCTGGTGGGGTGACAAAGCATCTGAAGAAAAGTCAGTAGAGGAGTGTGACCGTTTTTAGATCAAAAAAGATAGGTTAGGTATTATCAATAATAGTTATTAAATGATAATAATATCTACATTCTACAAAACATAATTGGCTTAATAATATAATATCTGCCACTATCCAGTAGTGGTCACTATCTTGTAATCTTATTTCTGACAGTGATGGTATCTTTCATCCAAAATACCACTCATATCCTTTCTTCCCTGGGAAATGTCGGCATTAAGAACCTAGTAATTGAACACTTTAGTACGCAGTCTTCCTTAGAGGTTGTTTGAAAAGTCCTTAGTGATGTATCAAATACTTTCATATCTCTCTAAGTCGCCCTTTTTAAGGGAGACTTAGGCAGGGTGGTTTCATACGAAAAAAGAAAAATCCATAAGTCCTGATTTCTCATTTTGTGGCAGAGATTATGACCCCTCTCCAAACCTATTTCCCACGAAGGGGAGAGGCTTTGAAATACAGTTATGTTTTTATCTGAATGTATGAAAATACCTTGCTTTTTAAGCGAAACTTAGGGGGATCAGTGAGTACCTAAAGTTACAACCAACCACTTTTCAAACATCCTCTTAATTAACATCAATCCCACTGTATCTACAGGTACAACGAGGTCTTATGATACATTCAAGTGGTACATTAGCAATCTTGCTGATGATATTTGTGATGCTTTTTTGGATTTATTTAGCGTTTAAATCCAGAAAATTATCAAGATATTCACGCCCTCTGACAATTTTCCTCATAGTTTCACTAGCGATCGCTAGTGGAGGTGTCGTATCGGCACAATTAACCCTAAACCCTGCTCCCTTAAATGCCATAACTAGTCTTCCACCAGCTACAGTGGGAGACCCTACCCCAACAAACCCACCACTCCTGACAGCAGTGGCTGAACCAAGTAATCTTGGAGACTTTGTTCGGGACAACACAGCCCTACTCCAGCTAGGAAAAGCCCTATTCTGGGATATGCAGGTTGGTAGTGACGGCATTCAGTCCTGTGCTAGTTGTCACTTTCATGCCGGAGCAGACAATAGATCAAAAAATCAAATCAGTCCTGGTCTTTTACTATCACTCAAAGATATAACTTTCCAGGTTGGTGGTAGTCCAAACTATCAACTCACAGCAGCAGATTTTCCATTCCACAAACTTGCAGATCCGAATAATCGAACCAGTACAGTTCTTTCTGATGTTAACGATGTCGCCTCTTCCCAAGGCGTATTTCATAGCGTTCTCGTAGCAACCGTCCCAGGTCAAGCAGTTGATAATGTTATATCTACGCCAGATCCAGACGGTTTTCAAATTAATGGTATCAATGTACGCCGAGTTGAACCACGTAATGCCCCAACAGTAATTGATGCCATCTTCAATAAAATCCAGTTTTGGGATGGTCGTGCCAAAGAAACTTTCAATGGGGTGAATGGAAATGGAGCAGCAGACCTGAATGCTAAAGTTTTCATAGCTTCAGGGCTAACCCAAATAACTCCAGTTTCCATTTCACTCAACAATTCCTCAATAGCTTCCCTAGTAACTGGCCCACCATTGAGTCCATTTGAGATGTCTGCTGATGGTCGTACTTTACCTGAAGTCGGTGCTAAGTTTCTGCGAAGAAGAGGTCAGAAGCTCAAAAGTCTTAGACCGTTAGGTAAACAAGTTGTACATCCGCAAGACAGTGTTTTAGGAGCTTTTAGTCGCTTCCCCAATAAAGGTCTGTCAATCGTAGCTTATGATCGGTTGATTATCAAAGCCTTTAAGCCGCAATGGTGGAGATCAAGGTCTCTCATTCAAGTTAATAGTGATGGAACAATCACAATCCTCCCCGAAGCTTTGGCTACAACTACTAGTTCTTTGACTAGTACTGATGAGGCTATCACTACTGATGAAGCTATCACTACTGATGCGTCTTTCAGTATTAACGCTTTGGCTACCACTGCTGATAGTGAAGAAAGAGTGACTTTACCTGCAAATCAGTTTACGCTCAGAGACTGGAATTTCTCCTTATTTGCTGGATTAGCAATGCAAAAGTATATGTCTACTCTTGTATCTAGCCAGACACCCTTTGATAAATTCCAGGCGGGAGATACCAATGCTCTCACCACTCAAGAAAAAAGCGGTCTAGCTTTGTTTGTTAATAGTACGGCTAATGGTGGTGCAAATTGTAACGTTTGCCATGCGATTCCCGAATTCACTATGGGTTCGGTAAGAAGAACCACAGGAATAGCTTCAACTGATTCCGGCAATCCACTGATTAATAATTTTGCTAATGGCTTCATTCCTAACTACGGTGTTAGACCAGCTTCCGAAGACCCAGGAGCCGGAAACTCTACTACATCAAGATTCAAAATCCCTGGTCTCCGTAACATCGCCTTGACAGCACCATATATGCACAACGGTGGTATGGCAACTCTAGAGCAAGTTGTTGACTTTTACAATCGTGGTCGAGGTGACGATGGGGGAGCAGGTGTAGCGCCATTGAACTTAAACTCACAGCAAAAAGCTGATTTGGTCACTTTTATGAGAACCGGACTGACTGATCAGCGAGTCCTTCTCGAAAAAGCACCCTTTGACCATCCACAATTGTTCATTCCCAATGGACATCCAGGTAATCAATTTTCAGTGACTTCCAGCGGTAATACTAATGGAACTCCTACTGCTACAGATCAGCTAGTGGAAGTACCTGCTGTTGGTAGTAATGGTATTACTACTCCCCGGCCAAATTTCTTAGATTAAGTAAGACTTTGGACTGGGTTTAATACCAGTTAACTTTTGGGCATTGCGGAATAGAGATAATTCTTGTAGGGTGGGCATTTTACCCGCCCTAGCAAGCTTTAATATCATAGGAATTACGCAAATACTCTCTACTCCCCATGTTTCTTAAAAATGAGTCAATATTGCAAACTACAATTTGTTTACCTGGCGTAGTACAATAGTGTCTTGTTGCTAATTTATGGTGTAAGTGATGACACCTTCATTTAAATACAAGACTCTTATTTCTTTTAAGAGTTCAAAAATTTTACGCCTCTACACCCAGTCTTAACAGATAATCTTTATGTTTAAGCCCTGTTAAAAAATGAATATTATTAGCAAATCTTGACAAGAATTCTAGAGTTAGACTAGGGAAAGCTACGAAAACATTAGTAATGCAGTTTGCTCCCTTTTTTCCTTTGATTTATCGGATTCTTCAACCGAGTTTTCCTGATTGTCTTTGGTGTGGCGATCGCAATTCTCAGGCGATCTCCCTAACTTTTGACGATGGACCTCATCCACAATACACTCACCAAGTGTTGCAAGTTTTAGACCGCTACAATATTAAAGCCAGTTTTTTTTGGTTGGGTGCTTGTGTCAACCGTTCACCAGAGGTTGCTAAAGCAGTCTGCGACAGCGGCCATTGGATTGGCTTACATGGTTACGATCATCGTTCTTTTCCTTTACTTACCCCCAATGAACTCAAGGAAAGTTTAGTAAAAACCCAAGCGGCTATCTACGATAGTTGTAACCTCCTACCTGAACAAGTACGCGATGTTCGGCCTCCCAATGGTTTATTTACACCAAAAACTTTAAATTTATTCCGTCAATGGAATTACCGTCCGGTCATGTGGAGTGTTGTACCAGAAGATTGGGTGAGGCCGGGAATTACTACTGTAGTCCAGCGAGTCAACCAACAAGTACAAAATGGTTCACTCATTGTCTTACATGATGGTGTGTGTGGCGGACAAGACGTAACTGCAACGATAGAAGTCTTGATTCCTCAATTAATACAACAAGGCTATAAGTTTGTCACAGTAGATAATTTATGGAAATACAATCAAACTAATTAAAATTGAATAATTGAAAATTACCGATAGATTATCTCTGTCCAAATACTTTTGAGAGATTATCTATCGGTTAGTCCAGGGAATTTACATAAGAGCTATGTTAGCTACTCGTAGCTTGACGCTTTTGAGTAACTTCACTTTCAGAATTGATAGTTGAGGCTGTGGCCTCAGTTCCCAATATCTGATGTATTTCGTTTATAGAACTTGGTTTCGCTACAGGTTCTTCTAATGGTTCACTCACATATTCTATTAGGTCTTCTACTTTGCAATCTAAGGCCTTGCAGAACCTAATGATTCTTTCAATGTGGTCTGTCCCAGTTCTGCCGCTTTCCCAGTTTTGAATAGTGCTTTCAGTTACGCCAACAAGACGTGACAGTTCAAGCTGGGTCAGCCCTGCTTTCTCACGAAGCAAAGCGATCCTCGGTTTTGGCTTTTGTTTCACAGCTACAGCACTTTTATCTTGATATATAGTGCTAGATCCTAGCACCAAAAAAAACCTGCGCCTAGAAAATCCCTAAAAAATCTTTATTTTGAACCATCTTCTTAAAAATTGGCACTAAAACAGGTAATCGTGTAGTAAATAATACATTATCATGCCACTCAACACGATCTCCCTAATGCTTTGGTTTATCAGCACCATTGACTAAATTCAAAGACATTTTTGTAACTGTCTTTCTAAATTGGCTCGCAACCACAAGTCACTAACTGACCAAACCCATAGCTGATTTGGTGCTTCTACAAAATCTTCCGGTTTGTGGGTAATGATTGCATCTAGTACTTGGTCGCCAACGCAAACGAACTCTACCGCAGATTCAAAATCTCTTAAGGGTAATGCGCGTGCTAGTTGCAAAATTTGCTGATCAACAATGCAAATGTGAATTTTTTCTCGCAACCAATCAATAACGATCTCCGCAATTTGACTGTTTTGCAAGCGACTTGTATAAGCGGCTATTTTTTGCCAACCAATATCTGTTAAATACAATTTGATTGATGGATGCACTCCATCGAGTAATTCTCTGACATCTTCTGTTAATTTGTGGCGATTTATCAAAGCATCTAAGATTAAATCGGCATCAACTAAAATCCTGAACACTTTCAACTCCCAATGATAGACTGAATAAATGCAGCTAATAAGTGGTAAGTAACCATTTAATATGTGCCTCTGACAATGAAGCGTAGTCAGCACTGAGTTTTTGTAGTTAACCCGCGATCGCTAAAATTGAGCATAAAAGTGATGCTAATGTAAACGAGCATTAGTCGTAGTAATGAGAATTTAAAATTACATCATCAAATACAAGGGAGTTAATGATTATTTCAGATTTGATGTGCCACTTTTTTTTGCAAAATATTAAGATAAGTGACTTATCTGTTATAAAACTATAAGATGAGAGAAAATTCCCATTTCACATCACAATTAATTTAAACTAGGTAAAAAACAAAAGTATGCTTTAACATCGCTCTGTTTAGTACTGACTATTAGCAAGAATGACGGCAGATGATTCTATGAGTTCCAGGTTGAAAATTTTTTTGCTATGTTGTTGTTACTTGTTTAAGGCTTGAGTAACAAGTAATACAATTGTCCATTGCTAACAGTAACACCAGCGCGATCGCCTGCTACTTTCCCAGTACCCAAAAAATAATCTACTCTACCTGCGCCTTTAATGGCTCCACCTGTATCTTGATCAAGCACATAACGGCTAACAATTTGATGTTCTATCTCGCCATTAGCCTTGACAAAAGGAAAAGGTGCGCGAATCAAAGCTAAAGCACCAGGAGGCATGAGAGACTTATCTGTAGCGATTGAACGTTCTGGTGTGAGTGCTACATTAATTGAACCTTGGGCTGGTGCGCCGTGGTTTTCTTGAAAAAACACAAAACTGGGATCACGGGGGATATATATATTTAATTCTGGGGGATGCTGTTGAAAATAGTTGAGGATAATGGGCATTGTCATCCCCTGTAAAGGCAATTTGCCATCATTGGCTAGTTCTCTGCCAATACTTTTATAGTTATAAGCTGTATTACCTGCGTAACCTATAGTTGTTTTAGTTCCATCAGTTAATTGTAGCCGTGCCGAACCTTGAATTTGCATCATATATGGTTCTAGGCGATCGCGGAACCAAAATAACTCTAATCCGCGTAATTTTCCTTGTGATCCTTGTAAACCATCAGCACCTTCTAATTCTAAGCGGGTAGGATGGGGCTGTGTCCAGGAGTTGATATCGGGAGGTAAGCGATAAACTGGATAGCGAAATTCGTCTGTGGGAGAGCGACTAGCCTGATAAAGTGGTTCATAATAGGCGGTAAATAAAACTGTGCCTTTTTGGTCTTTACCAACAGACTGGTAATAAACAAACTCGCGTTCGATGGCTTGATGTAATTCTGGAGCCGATTGAGATTTGAGCAGGAGTTCGCGGAATCGGTTTAAACTTTTAATGATGCGATCGCGGGTAATTCCCGTTACCGGATATTTTTGATAAGCTGCGATCGCTCGTGATGTTTGCAAATATTGTAAACTGCGGTCGATAGAAGTAATTAGAGCTTTTTTATCGGCTAATTCATCTAAACAAGAGAGATCATCTTGACAACAACCCACAGGCGATCGTTGAATCAGAACTGGCTGGGTGTTTTGAAAAGACTCTGGGATATCCCATTTCTTCACTCGACATCCTGGTGAACTCAGTTCTCGATATCCCAATGGCTGCATCCCCACCAGAAAACTCAACATAATGATTGGTAGGCTGAGGATAGTTTCTAATCTATATTTCATTGATGACAAAGTGCTGAGTATTCAATAATTTCCCTGTTTCTTTGTCCCAACGTCTAACTCCCCACCTACTCATTCATATTGCGGTAAGTTGCAACAGCCGAAGGCGAAATGCGGTTGAGGTAACGGAAGATCCAGTATTTAAAAATCGTATCTAAAATTACGGGAAATGTTGCAATAAACAAAAAGATAAAATCTCGATTAGCAGGTAAACCCCAATGACGAGATATGCCTTCTAAAATTACTTCCCAGCCGTGGGGAGAGTGAAATCCCACAAAGACATCGGTAAACAAAATAATAATAAATGCCTTGGCACTATCACTCAAGCCATAAACAAGATTATCAAAAAAATCTTTTAGTACTGAAATAGATTGCTTACTAACCAGCAGCAGCCAGACAAAAGCAACTACCGAGAAAATATCTGCGAAAACATTTTTAATCGCATTGGCACTTTCACCTCGAAATTCCTCAGCAATTTCCGCCGCTTTTTCTTTCAGTTTATCTTCTATTGCTTCTGCATTCCGCGTTGGTGTAATGCCAATCAAATTTTCAAATTTAAGCCTTTCTTCAAATTTTTGTAATTCTGCCAGAGCTTCTTCTTCCATTTCAAAATTGATGAAGACATTTGCTGTTTCATCTTGTCTAAAATTGCTAATTAATGGCCCAACAATCAAAGTTTTTGATAGTTGATGTGCTAAAAGAGGTACAATTATTAGTAATAATATAAATCTAATAGATATAATGGTTCTTCTTTGAGCCTGGCGAAAGCTTTTAACAACATCTTCCTCGGAATTAGGGTCTAATTCAACTTGCAAACGACTAATTGTACCTAAAATTGAGCGAGGCAATACACCTGTTGTGTCAGCTTTTCTGCGTGGTTTTATTTTTGGTTCTATATTTTTATTAGGGGATGCTGTTGTCAATGATGCAGGTAATTTTTGTGTAGTGACCTCATCAACTTTGACTCTTTGTGGTTGGGTAACTATTGCAGAATTAATCTCAATATCAGCTACGGTATATTTTGATATGACTTCATCAATAAATCTTAACTTTCCTAAAATTATTTCAGCACTGGGATATTCTATCCCGGTTTTTCGTGCTGCTTTTTGATTAGATTCGTTAGAAAACCAACGGCTGGCTCGAAATTCCGTCAAGCGCATCCGGGCAATTTTTAATTGTTTTTTTAGATCTAACTCAAAATAATCCATCATACTGCTGCTGTAGATGCTTGAATCAGCGTCTATCTTCCGTCCGTTGAAATGCTCATCTTCTATGGATTTAATTTGTAATGCGGCTTGATAAGCCTCATCAAGAGAACGCTGTGGCGTTAATAAGTACCAACGGTAAGCAGCTAGTAAGTAAGAGTAAATTTTTTGGGTAAAAACAAAATTGTTCATTTTAGGCAATTATCCAGCCTTTTTTAGTGATTCTTAACCCTAAGTTAACGCACAAGATATACTAACCAAATCTAGAAGGAGAAAGTTTGTGATTTCGCATTCTGTTTGGATTGTCGGCAATAGCCGGAGTGGTAAGACAACTCGTTTAGTAGAGCATTTTTGTCGTTGGCTGCAAATAGAAAATCATAACTTTGAATTATTTTATACTAAAAAAGGCGGAAAAAAATTAGACAATTCCATCTTCAAACCCTTAGTTTTAAAACAAACAGAACCGGGAATTTTGGTCTTAGCTGCTAATGACGACAATCGTCGAGAATTATCTGACAAAATTGTTACAAAAACTTTAGGAAAATATCCGATTCGTGCCAAAACTCCATTAGGTTTTCTTCAGGATGAAGTTATTTTATTTTGGCCTTTACTAATTGAGTTGTTACATCTCAAGGCACAATTTCCGGTAAGATTACGCCCAGAAACTGAACAGGAATTAGCAACAAAACTCTGGCGTGAGCAATTAGATGCAGAAATCTTGCGTCGGGCGGGAGTGAATGAGTATCGTTTAGTGCGACGGATTTTGGATTTATTGCAACTAGCTGCTTATAGTGGCACACCCTGTGGAGGAATAGCAGAGGTTTTGCAAAAAGGTTTAGAGGAAAATGGCATAAATCTAGAGCCGGAATTTCTGGCATCTTTGCTGCTAGATTGGCGTAACTGGTGTTTAGAGCGAGGCTTACTCACTTATGGGATTATAACTGAACTCTACTCTCAGCATTTGTTAAGCGATCGCCATTACCAAAAGCGTCTAACCCAAAGGTATCAAGCCATACTAGCTGATGATGTTGATGATTATCCAGCCGTAGCCCGTCAGTTATGTGAAACACTGTTAGAACGTGGCGCAGTTGGCGCTTTTACTTACAATCCTGATGGCGCTATCCGCTGGGGATTAGGCGCTGATCCTAACTATTTGGAAGGTTTAGCAAGGCATTGTCGCTTAGAAACTTTGTTTGCACCTGTAGAAGAATCCTTGGCAGAGCAACTAGCTACACCAATAGTAGAATTTATTACACAACCACTGGTAATGTTAGAGTTACCCGCAACAGTGCAGTCAATTCAGACGACCTCCCGTGCTGAACTACTGCGAACCACAGCCGAGGTCATTGGCAAAGCTATCAAATCAGGACGAATACAACCAGAAGAGATTGTCATCATAGCACCCGGTTTAGATGCGATCGCTCGTTATACTATCATCGAAATTCTCACCAAGCAAAACATCCCTGTTGAATCACTCAACGACCAACGCCCCTTAATTAGTTCACCAATGATTCGGGCATTGTTAACCATGCTGGCACTAGTTTATCCCGGTTTAGGACGCTTAGTAGACCGAGATGCAGTTGCTGAGATGTTAGTAGTGTTGAGTAGGAGGCAGGAGGCAGGAGGCAGGGGGCAGGAGGCAGAAGAAGTATTAAATACTCAGCACGCTGCTCAACTCTCGCTACCGCTAACAGTACTCAGCACTCACATCGACCCAGTACGTGCTGGTTTAATCGCTGATTATTGCTTTGTACCTCATCCTGACAGACCTAACTTATTACCTGTCACATCTTTTGAACGCTGGGATAGAATTGGCTATGCCGCAACCACAGCTTATACTCAGATATTACAGTGGATTGAAAAACAGCGATCGCAACAAGAACAGCGTTTGATTCCTAGCCCCATTTCTCTGTTGTATCTGGCAATTCAAGACTTTCTGTGTAAAGACAATAACCCCCCCTACGACCAAATGGCCGCATTGCGAGAACTGCTGGAAACTGCCCAACATTATTGGGAAATTGATACAAGGTTGAGGCAGGAGGCAGGAGGAATCGAATCTTTAACTCAGAACTTAGCACTAAGCACTCCCTTGGCTGAATTTATTCAACTGTTGCGGCGGGGTACGATTACTGCGAATCCTTACCCACTGCGTCCGATTGGCTTGTCAAGAAAAGCCGTCACCTTAGCAACTATTTTCCAATATCGTTCGAGCAGGCGATCGCACCGTTGGCATTTTTGGCTAGATGCGGGTTCACCATTATGGGCAAAAGGTGGTGCAGCTACTTTATTTGGTGCGCCGTTATTCTTGCGAGATAGATTAGGCGAAGCTTGGACAGCCGAAGATGAAAAAAACACAGAACAAGAAAGATTACGCAGAATTTTGACTGATTTACTCTCCCGTGCATCTGAGAAAGTTTATTTATGTCACAGCGATTTAGCCGTCAACGGACAAGAACAATTAGGGCCTTTGTTACCCTTGGTACATACTTGTATTTCTGTTGCTTCATAGTTAACTAGACTTGAATAGCTAACCTACTGGGCTTTACTGAAAATTTACGTATAAATACTGAATAATTCATGAAAAATTTACATAATACATTTTACCTCTTTAAGTAGAATATTAAACTTTTACTGAGTTTCAGTTTTTAAAATTCCCAAACTCTTCAATTTCAATCTGCCATTCTGTGACAGAGACAGCAGATATGAAGCGGGAGTAATGACTCAGTAAAATCACGTTAGTTTAGGAAATCATCCTGATGAGCATCTCCAAAGTTTTGAATAGGCTATCGATGACTGCCTTAAGTGCAGCTTTTGTAATTATAGGTACAGCTAATAACGCTCAAGCAGCTGGTCTTTTGCTAAATGGATTTGGTGGTAATGCGGGTTTTGGAGAATTAGCCCTTCCCAGGAATGATGATGGTTCATCAAACCAACTTAACCTCCCGTTTCAAATAAACTTTTTCGGGAACACTTTCAATAACTTCTTTGTTAACAACAATGGGAACCTCACCTTTAGAAGTCGGTTAGGTCAATTTACACCCAATCCTTTTCCTATTGCTAACCAACCAATCATCGCGCCATATTGGTCAGATGTTGATACTCGGTGTGCAACATGTGGTGAGGTTTATGTTGCTTCTCCTAATTCAGACACAGTTGTTGTTACTTGGAACAACGTTGGCTACTTCTCCAACAGATCTGATAAACTGAACAATTTTCAGACAGTTCTCCGCAATCGTAACGACACAGGTGCAGGTAACTTTGACATTGAATTTCGTTATGAAACCTTAGAGTGGACTACAGGAAATGCTAGTGGTGGTGTGAATGGTTTGGGTGGAATTCCAGCCCAAGCAGGCTTTGATGCAGGTGATAATGTTAATTTCTTTACTCTACCTGGCTCACGCACTGCTGAGGTTCTAAACATCCAAAATACAAGTAATCTTCCTGATCCTGTTCCAGGTATTTGGTCTTTTGCTGTCCGTAATGGTGTATTACCAGGAGCAACCCCAGATAATCCTTTATTGCCAGTGGTGATAGACGATGAGTTTAACTTTGACTTTAATATTGTTAATCCAACTCAACCAGTGTTCATCGATCCTCCAGTTGCAATTGGTTACGACTACATTGTAGATTCAGGGCCAAACATTGCTTCTGTGATTCTGCCCACTGGTATTGGGGATGACCTCTACGATTTGTTCACTTTTAACAGCACAGACAATGATTTTGTTGATTCTGGAATAGATATTGCTGGGGGTTTTGCCTTTAATTTTGGTGATGGCGGTGTAGATAGGTTCCGTATATTAGGTATTGAACCGAGTGCAGGGCTTGATCCTAATGACATTACGGCATTTGTTACTGGATTAACCTTTACCGATGCTGGTCGAGTGCAACTTCGTCAAATTGCAATTAGTCAAAATACTACACCTGCACCAGTACCAGAACCAGCCACTATCCTTGGTTCATTGATAGCCCTTGGATTTGGTAGAAAGTTATATAGAATGCGATCGCATTCTGCAAATAAAGGTGCATAAATAGGCAACATAGCAATCTATTTGATTTTTGAAAGTCAAGCGGCTCAGATCCCCAACTTTTGAAGGAAAGTTGGAGATTTTTTTGTTCGTGTTCTCTGTGTTTCAATAATTCATTAGAACTCTTGCACGAATAATTGAACAATCGCAATATATAATTTTCCGCGTTCTTCTTTGCATCTTTGCGCCTTTGCGTGAGCTTTTAAATAATATTCTCAGCAACACCAAAGTATTTATGCAAGAGGTCTATTTCTAACGGTATCAGCTTCTAGTCAAAGTGCGATCGCAGGGTTTTGCTGAATATCCGTAGCGATCGCCAGAATCGTTAGAATATTAACTACACTCAAAATGTATATCAAACTTTAGAGTTAGAACCTATGGTACTGTTTGGATTCGGTAAAAAAAAGCTGGCTCTCCCTACTGCTGAAGAAGCTTTACCAGGACGAGCAAAGGAAATGCCAGTCCCTGCTCATCACTATGTAAATAACAATCCCCTCAAACCACCTTTCCCCGCAGGTATGGAACAAGCAGTGTTTGGACTGGGCTGTTTTTGGGGTGCAGAACGTAAATTTTGGCAACTTCCAGGAGTTTATACCACTGCTGTTGGTTATGCGGCGGGAATTACACCCAATCCTACCTACGAAGAAGTATGTACAGGTATGACTGGTCATAATGAAGTGGTCTTAGTTGTATTTGACCCTCAAGTTATTAGTTACGCGCAAATACTCAAAGTCTTTTGGGAAAGCCACAACCCCACCCAAGGAATGCGCCAAGGTAACGACGCTGGTACACAATACCGTTCGGGAATTTACGTCTATTCTGAAAGTCAAAAACAGCAAGCTGAAGCGTCCCGCGAAGCTTACCAACAAGAATTAACCAAAGCGCGTTATGGCGAAATCACCACAGAAATATTAGATGCGCCAGCATTTTACTACGCCGAAGCTTATCATCAGCAATACCTCGCCAAAAACCCCAACGGCTATTGTGGTTTAGGTGGAACAAACGTTGCTTGTCCTATAGGTGTGTTTGAGGCAGAAGTGAAGTAATACCAATTGGCTCTATAGTTTGCGCTGGCGATCGCTTTATTCATTCACCAAGGCGATCGCTTTGGTGTATCGTGTAATATTTTGGGGTAAGTTCACCTACTAGGTCAACCTAGTTATCAATATAATCTTCCAATATGGGGCTGACTTTCACCTGTAAGGCTTTCAAGTTTTTATAATCAACTAACTTGTCATGGTGCAAACGCCCAAGAATAATACCTGGATGTCTATGATGAGTGTAAGCAAATTCTTCAATTGCTTGACGAGAGAAGTATTTTTTCACCCCGGAAACAAAAACTGTAAAGGCTTGAGGTTCTATCAACCAGTTGGCAGCTTTTTGATTGGCTTCTTTCTCCTTATCATTGTTTTCTAAAGCATCTAAGTTATCTAAATAAATTCCTTGATGCCCTAATACAATATGTGCTAACTCGTGCATAAGAGTAAACCAAAATGAGTCAATACGGTCATATCTCAATGTCAAGGCAATAATTGGTTTATCGTTCAAGTAATGGGCTGCGCCATCGAGATAGGTTTTTTTGAGATGAGGCACGATTACAAAATGTACACCTAAATCTGCTAGTAATTCAGGAATCTGCACAATAGTTTCTACTTGTTCAGAACAAGCAATAATTTCAGGTATAGCAGTTTCTAGTTGCTTGCGATCAAAATTAGCAACTGTTTGTTGTTTGGCTAGATACTCAACTCGTTTTACCCAAGCTATCCGAGATGTTTCCTCTGGTTCTCTATGCTCAGAGCAACGAAAGTTAACTGCTAACTGCGGTGTTTCATTTAAGGACGAAATTCCGAGATAATTACAGACTTGTTGTTCTAATTCATCAATGGAATCTGTTGCTTGAATCCATCTATTTTTGATTAGTTCGGAGATAGGAGCTATTGTATATAATCGACCTTTACGAGTTATATCTTGCTCCTTGTTTTCTTTTCCCGCTAGGTGAAGACGATATTTTGCTTCTAGGTTTGTCCAGAACTCAGGGGAAGTTCCCAAGGCTTGGGAGAGTTCGATAGCTGTTTCTGGGGTAATTTGCTTAGTTCCCCGGATAATTTCGTTAATGGTTTGAACTGGACGATCCATAATTTCGGCTAAATCTTTCTGTGTCCAGCCACGCGCTTCTAGTTCTCTACTTAAAATTTTTCCTGGTGTTGGTACTCTTGCTGGTGTTAGCTTCTGGCTCATACTGCTGTCTCCCCTGCTGCTCTGATTAGTGGTAATCTTCGATATCGATTATTGTGAGGTAATGTCCCTGTTCATCCTCATCCACTGTCACGATTAAACGCCACTGGTCATTTAAACGTAAGGAACGTTGTCCTTGTTTTCCTCGTTTCCCTTTGAGTTTCTCAAATCTCAAGCCTTTTAGAGCATATAACTCTCGCTCGTCTACAGCAGCATCAATAATTGTCATGACTTCAAAAAAGTCATCAACCACACCTGGGTATTTATGAGCATCTTTTTCTTCTGTGTAAAGTGCTTCGAGTTTCTTTGTCTTAAATTCAAAACGCAAAGCTCCCCCCAAGTTGAATGTAGCGGATGCTGCATTATACTACGCTTAAATTCAGCCTTGGGGTGAATCGCTGATATTTTAATTTTAAATCTTAATCGGATAAGAGTTTTAATCTATTTGTAAAGATTGTCAGATTATCTTGAAAGTTAGCGTAAACCTAATTTTGTCCAGGGTTTCGGCGTATTGCTTGAACCTCCTCATCCATCTAGATAGTACAAATATACTATACAAGAAACCGAAAGGCGAGTTATCCAACTTGTATCATTTCAAAATTCTAGTGCTATATATTTAGGACTTACGCTATGAGACGAAAAATCAAGTTTATAAGTTATACTACTATTCAACTTCTATGCAATTAAGATTCGTAGGCTGATAATGATAGAGTACAGATGACTTATGCAAATTCCTGAGAAATGGCAATAATTTGTTAACACTGACAAATTATTAATAATTTACAGCTATTAGCTTTTAGGCAGCTTAATTTAAAAAGCCCGTGACGAGGATTGAACTCGTGACCTCACCCTTACCAAGGGTGTGCTCTACCACTGAGCCACACGGGCGAAATTTAGTCAAATTCTAGATTTTGAATTTGACTAAACTCAAAATCTAAAATTGAAGGTGGGCCGGGCTGGATTTGAACCAGCGTAGGCGTAAACCAACGGATTTACAGTCCGTCTCCATTAACCACTCGGACACCGACCCGTATGTCCCACGATTCACAATCTTAGCAGCAAATTTCGGAAAGCGCAAGTCTCTTACAAAAAGAAGTGGAAAAGTTACCCAATTTTAGAGACGTTGTATGCAACGTCTCTAAAACTGCAACTTGAGATTAGCTCAAGAGTTCACCAGTTTCTTGCAAAGAGTGTAAGCGTTGATAAATACCTTCGTGGCGCAACAGTTCTTCGTGGCTACCAACTTCGACAATTTTGCCTTGTTCCAACACGACAATTTTGTCAGCTTCGCGGACTGTACTCAGACGGTGAGCAATTACAATTGTGGTACAAGTTCCCTGAAGCGATCGCATCGCCAATTGAATGGAACGTTCTGACTCATAATCTAAGCTGGAAGTAGCTTCATCAAAAATCAGTACGTCTGGTTTGACTAATAACGCCCTTGCAATTCCCAGGCGCTGTCTTTGTCCGCCAGATAGTCTGACTCCACGTTCCCCGACAACGGTGTAATAGCCTTGGGGTAGCATCTGTACTACCTCGTCAACTCTGGCAATCTTACAAGCTTCTTGCACTTCTTCTAAAGTAGCTTTTGGTCTACCGTAGGTGAGATTATCCAAAATTGTACCGTTAAAAACGTCTACTTCTTGGTGAACGATAGCTAATCTGCGTCTATACTTACCCACATCCAAAGTGCGAATATCATAGCCATCAATTAGAATTTGACCATCTTGAGGTTCAAAATACCGCAATAGCAGTTTTACTAAAGTTGATTTACCAGAACCAGAACGCCCAACTAAGGCGACTGTTTGATAAGGTTCAATCAATAAATTGATATCTTGCAAAACTGGACGGTTAGCAAGATACTCAAAACTCACCTGAGAAAATTCAACTTTGCCAGTAAATTTATAAGGTGATTCATCTGCATTTTCTACAAAAAGACTGGATGTATCAGAACCTGTTGGCTCTTCCAAAAATTCGTGAAACCGCAACATAGAAGAATAGCGTCGAGCAAAAACTTCTGCCACAGTGCTAATCGGCTCTAGTTCAGAATATGCCATACTCGAAAGTGTCAAGATCATCACAAATTGACCAAGAGAAATTCGACCATCTACTGTTGCTGCTAAAGTTAAACCTAAAATTGTAAATACACAAAACTGGATTACTGTTTTTTGCCAAGCTATCAGTTTTGTATAATTTTTGTGGATGCGGTAATCAACTACTGTTAGCTCCCGATTTAAACGTTGTTGTTGTCGTTTTAATTCCTTCGATTCTGTAGCAAATGCTTTCACCGTTTTAATGTTGGTGATGATTTCGGAAGTCCGACTTTCGGTATCTTCCATATATTTATCCAAGCGACCTTCGTGCCAAATTATTCGCCGTAATTCTTTCAAACTAAAGGCAAGGATAATTACAAAGGAAATCATGTATAAAATTGCAATTCGCCATTCAATCACTACAATAAATACAAAAATCCCTATCAAACGTAGTACTTTAGGAATTAACTGTCCGGCAATTTCTGGATATGTCCAAGTATGGTTAGAAACACCTCTAGCTACTCTGCCGGCAATTCGTCCGGGGTTATTTACATCATAAAATTCTAGGGGCAAAGAGAGGATTTTTTCTATAGCTAGTTGAGCTTTATCTCGGCGCGACCTCAAAGCAATATCCCAGTGAAACCACACCGTTAACCAAGGTTGTGTTGGCGCTCTCACTACGGTCGCTATAAAAATGAGACCTAGTAAAACCACTAAAGATAGTGTTTTACCAACTGGGTAATTGGTAACTTCAGAAATAGATGCGATCGCACTTTGTAAAGGTTTATCTAGCGGTTGGCTAGACAAAACATTTAATATTTGACCAATTGCATAGGGAACAACCAAATCAATAATTTCGTAAATGCTAGATGCAGTAATACTGAGAACACTAAGTTTCCAATGGGGACGATAATAATTGAGAATATCTCGAAATTTTGCCATGATCTATTCTCTCCAAGAGTGCGATCCTAAGCTTGGAACAATATACTACATAATGTAATACAAAATAGTCAAGAGCTAATACAACAAATCATTCTTCTGGATGAGGTAAAAGTTCTACAGGAAAGAATTCCAGGCGATAGCGATACAGCGCAACAGGTCGAGAAGCGGCCTGAAAGTAATCTGGATCTTGGGGTGAAAGATAGACCGCAGTAACTTGATCTGCCTCAATTGTAGGATTATTTGTTGGCAATTTATGGTAAGCAGTTGTAGACTCTACAGAATTAAAATAAGGGACAGAACCACCTTTAAAGAGTTGTTGAAATACTTCCGCCGTGATGTATCTATGCTCAGAACTATTTTCTGTAGCGCGTGCTGTCACAATAGAGACTAATTGCCGTTCTCCACGTAATAATGTGATTTGCCGATTCGGAGATTCTGGATCTACTTTGACAGATAATACTGCTTGCTCACCTAAATAAGCTTTAGCTAAATTCAAGCTATTAAATGCTCTATCCGCTACTAAAATCGTTGAAAAATTATTGATTTTAGGAATCAATTTTAAACCAACTGTGACTGATGGTTTTTGTTTAATAAACCTAACAATAAAACTTACAGGTTGGTTAAGTTGTTGACGGTTACTTTCAAACCCAGGTGTAACAATATCTGGCGCTAAAGGTGCAACTAAATCGACCAATGTACTTGTAACTTTCCAAGTCCCAGCCATCCATTCAGGATAAGCTAAATCACCTTCAGCTGGTTGCATAGAAGTTAAATTTTCCCACTGGGGAAAGTTAGTCAAGCGTTCTGATAACTCACCTGCATCTGCACTTCCATACCATCCCAGCAAAAATAAAACAATTAAGCAAAAACGGTAAATTATCTTCATAATTTGTTATTCGTAATTAAAAAATTGGTTATTCAGTTCATTTTCTGGAACAAAATAATAAATAAAATATAAATTTAACCTGTATTTATTGCAGTAGATAGGTTTTCAGGTTGTGAGACTTTCTATAAAACTGGGGTTTTGATCATTTACCATAAAACTAACGCAAGAACCAAAAATTTACACTAATCTTATGAAAGTAGGCAATTGCTCACAAAAAGTTTACCTGCATGTTTGCCTAAGATAAAGATTAAATTTACACACAAGAAAATTAGATAAAAAAAAATCTGTATAAATATCCAAAACTAAGTAATTAGATTTAAAATTCTGTACAATGTCGAAAAAAAGATATCTGGGCATCTAAATCCCGCATAAATATCCAAATGCGGTAATTAACCGCTTAAATCCTATCTAATCAATGTTTGTTTTCTGAAGGGGTGACAAAGCGGCTGAAGCCAAGAAAATAGAGGAGCGTGACCGTTTTGGGGTAAAAAAAGATAGGTCAGGTATTCTCAACAAGACCTATCAAATGATAATGTTACCTAAATTCTACCAAAACTGCTTTCAAAATGTACTGACACCCGCACAGTACAAGATGCTAGAAATCTTACTAATGCTATTGCAATTTCATAAAACTGTGACAATTGAGAAACTAGCAACAGTATTTCCACAACCGATAAAATTTGAAAGTCGGAGGCGGAGTATACAAAGATTTTTACTACTACCTCAGTTGTCGATTCCATATCTGTGGTTTCCCCTGCTCAAACGATGGGTGAAAAATAGTCTGAAAAGAGGAGAGAAACGGCTAATATTTGCGATTGATAGAACACAATGGCGTTCACAAAATGTATTTGTAATTAGTTTAATAGAACAAAAAAGAGCAATACCTGTGTACTGGCTATTGTTACCTAAAAAAGGATGTAGCAATTTGGGAGAGCAGAAAAAATTAATTCGTCCACTATTGCAGTTATTTAAGGGATATCAAATGCTGGTACTGGGAGATAGAGAATTCCACAGTATAAAACTAGCAAATTGGTTACATAGCAAGGGCATTGACTTTGTATTGCGTCAGAAACAAGGTATTTATATTCGGCAAGAAAACCAATCACACCAACGCTTACAATCTTTGGGATTAACTCCTGGCATCTCGTTTTTTTTGACAGGGATTCAAGCAACTAAACAGAAAGGGTTTGCCAATTTTAATCTCGCCGGATATTACAAGCGCAAATATCGTGGAGTTGTTGAGCCTGCTGGCTGGTTTTTATTAACTAACCTTGATAGTCTCAAAGATGCCATTAAAGCATTTAAGTTGCGGAGTGGTATCGAAGCCATGTTTAAAGATTGTAAAACTGGAGGGTATAATCTCGAATCTACTTATGCTGATGGTCAACGTTTGATAGCACTGATTTTATTAATTGCTATTGCCTATACTTGTGCTATTTTAGTTGGTCGTAATTCTCGCTCCTCTGGACTACAAAAATATGTTGGTCGTCTGAAGGAGTTACAACGATTGCACCGCCGACATAGTGCTTTTTGGATTGGTTTGTATGGTCAGTTATGGGTAGGGGCAATGGAATTTTGGGCTGATTTAGCTCATGAATTGATGCGCCTCAAGCCCAGTAAACTGCCATATTTTCAACAAGGTCTACGGGCTATGACTCTTATCCAGTCTGCTTTATAACTTTTTTGTCACCCCTTCAGGTTTGTTTTATTGAGTTGTTTAACAGAAAGCAACTTCAGACATATCGATAGGATCTGAAAATTAGTGGTGTTAATACTTGTTAAAAAATAGCTTTTATGAATACTAAAACATTCAACTATGTTAAGTGGGGTTTTGTTGTAGCGTTAATCGGAACTGTGGCTACAGTTGCTACTGTTCCAGAAATTAGATGTAGCATAGGCTTGTTGGCAGATACCTGCACAATATCACAGCAAGAAGTTGAGCTTATTACACAAACAGAAATAGGAGAACCTTTAGCAGACGTTAAGCTTCAGGTTATTGCCAAAGGTTCCCCTGAGAACGATTATACCGATAGTAATGGTTATGCTAGGGTTAACATTCCCACTAAAGGTAAGGTTCGTGTCAACTTAAATAAAACTGGCTATCCACCTCAAAATTTTAATATTAACTTGGCAGTCTAGCAAGAGACAGTTAGGATTATTCGGTTGTCTAAATCTGGTCAACCTGAAGTTATTGCAACTCCAACAGCGCCTCCTATTACTGCTCTAACCTCTACCAATGGTACTACTCCAACACCTGAGACAGAACCTATTTCTACTCCTCAACCTGGTGATATTGGTCGTGTTGTTAGGAACGCTTCTTTAATAAATGAGGCAACCTGGACTGTTGAACCCTCTCCTGTAAATAGAGTTTTAACCTTCAAATTTTACGTTGAGGCTGCAAGTAATGGCGATAAAATTGGCAGTGTTAATGCAACACTTTTCCGGGAGGGGAAAGACATCTGCACTATTTCTGTGAGTTCTAAAACTTCTCCTCAGAGTGGAGGAGTGCATTATGAAGGGTCAAACTGCCAAGACACTTTAGTAAAAAATAGCGGAGCTACCTACGGAGCAAAAGTAAAAGTTTTAGAGATGACTCCCACAAAAATTTATTTAGATTATGTTGATGCAGTGCAGAAATAATTGAGTGTAAAGGTTAATCAAACCTATTGCTAGAAGATACTAGTACAACACGGCGGAAATAAAGATACCATTTCAAGTTAGTGAAAAGCTTGTGATATAAGCTTTTTTACTTTTTACTTTTTACTTTTGCCTTTTTACTTCCGCGTAGCGGTACTAGTTCCTTAAAAATTGGAATAAGAATGTTCACTCTAATTGCTGTTAAGTAGGTCGATGTTAAAAATTGTCGTCATGACAAGGCAGGAGGCAGAAGGGAAGAGGGTTTTAGATAATTTTACTTTTCGTTATATAGTTCGGTTTATTTGCACAGTTCTGACTTGAAAATACTTTGCGCTGAAATTAAGCAGAAAAAATGACGGTACAGACTGTGTTTGACAATCCGAACTCAAGTAAAGACAGGTTATTTCAATCAGGCAAGCGTTGGCGACGCAGTTTCTAGCTGAGTCAGTGAAACTTCATATCCTAGTTTTTGCAAACGTTTAACTAAACGTTTTTTTGTCGCCTCTGGCTTTTGTTTATCGAAATAATCACCTCCTAAATCTTGATAAGTCTCCTGACGCAAAATTAAGTAGTAGGCGATTTTTCAAATCGAATGTGCAACAGCGATTATCGCACTTTTCCATCCAGGGCTTGTATGAGTTGCTCGCGTTTGTCTTTTAAACGCTTGGATGCCAGTTCAGCCATCAGTTGTGGGTTAGTTTCTCCCTTGACAATAGCATCCAGTATCATTCTTGCTGATACTCCCATGACATCTGATACCACTGCCGCTAGTTTGATATTCGCCCCTTCTAACACCTTTTGGACTCGATTGACTAACGTTGCTCGCTCACGAATGAAATTTGTCCGATGGCGAATCAAGTCACGCAAATCCCTTTGCTCTATCGGTGGAATAAAACTAGCACGCAACAGTCCGTGCATCAGTAATTCTCCAATCCATTGAGCATCCTTGGTATCAGTTTTCCGTCCAGGTACGTTTTTGATGTGGTGACCATTCACCAGTAATACTTGAAAATTTGCCTCCAAGATATTAAATACTGGCCGCCAATACTCTCCCGTGCTTTCCATCGCTACGTGAGTACATTCCCTTGCCATCAACCAATCTGACAAATGTAGTCAATCCCTGGTCATTGTTCCAAATGTTTGAATTTCTTTGTGACAACCACCACTCGATTTGGGTGTGATTGCACAAGCCACTACTGTCTTTTTATGGACATCCAGACCTGCACAACGGGAATATACTATTTCCATAACTACCTCACCTGATCTTGGCGACAAGGCACAGTGTCCTGTTGATACCCATGAGTCATAATCTGACTTACGTGCTTTCCTCTTTAACAGGCGCAACAGTTACCGGTTCTTGCGGGTATCTGGTTCTGGCTATTTAACAGGCTTTTACGCACCAAGAACGAACGAACTCTGTAGAACACCATGCTCCTTTTATTATCCCTTTTTCATGCGTTCTGCTGTACGCAGTTCATGACGGCTACTTACGCCAATATCAATGTTGGGTTTCGCTGTCGCTTCACCCAACCTACAACTCGCAATGACATATCGTAAGTGATTAAGCGGACTTGATATGACTTATAGCTCTACTGGTAAAGGCTGCCAAATTTCGCCATATTTCTCTTTTAAATCATGCCAAGCTTCTACTTGGCCGGGTTCATATTCTCCTGGTTTTCCCCATTGCAAAAATAGGCTTAAAGCAGGTTCTTGTTTATCATCTAAAAAGCGAATTGCATAAGTTGTAAAGTTACCTCTTTTTGCTTCACCTGTTTCAAACTTTACCTGAGTAATTTTGTCCATATTGAGGTGAAATTCAAAGCCTTCGGTGTGCATATTGGCATATTTACCTTTAGGCAATTCGGCATAAAATAGTTTTTCTATGTTGCCGCGTGCTTCTAATACAGCAGCACTGCTGGTAACAATTAAACGCAAAGTTCCCAAAGTTTCACAAGCTTCTAAAAATTCTTTTAAATTTGCGCTCATAATTAATAATCCTTTGTCATTTGTCATGACTCATTTGTTGCCTATTTTTCATATCTTTCGTAAGCAGCGACAATTCGCTGAACTAGGGGATGACGCACTACATCTTTTTGGGTGAATTCGCAAAAACCAATGCCTTCGACGTGCTTTAAAATGTCTAAAGCGACTGATAGACCTGATTGTTGATTATGAGGCAAATCTGTTTGTGTGGTATCGCCTGTAATCACCATCCGCGAACGAAAACCCAATCGCGTCAAAACCATTTTGATTTGTGCAGGTGTGGTATTTTGAGCTTCATCCACTATTATGAAAGCATGATTTAGGGTGCGTCCGCGCATGTATGCGAGTGGTGCAACTTCAATAATGCCGCGTTCCATTAAATTGGGGACTTTTTCAGCATCAATAAATTCGTAAATTGCATCGTAAAGTGGACGCAAATAAGGGTTAATTTTTTGCTGTAAGTCTCCTGGTAAAAAGCCCAATCTTTCACCGGCTTCTACTGCGGGACGAGTCAAAATCAGTTTTTCTACTTGGTTGGCGAGGAGTGCTTGAACTGCGACAACAACAGCCAGATAAGTTTTACCTGTACCCGCTGGCCCGGTGCAGAAGGTAACATCACGTTTGCGGATGGTTTCAATGTACTGTCGCTGACGAAATGTTTTGGCGCGGACTTCATCACCGCGACGGGTTTTAGCCAGAACATCTCGACGTAATTCTTGTAATTCGTCTTCCCGATCGCTATCTAGGGCTTGACGGGCTGTTAGAATATCGGCACTGGAAATATTGTTGCCTTTAATCCACAAGTCTTCTAGTGATCGCACTAACCGCGATGCTAAATTAATTTGTGCATCTGTGCCAGTAATCTGTAATTCCTGTCCCCGTAGTACTAACACCGCGCCTGTTTGCCGAGACAGGATTTTGAGATTTTCTTCACCATCACCTGCAAGAGCGATCGCACTGGGAATATTTGGCAGCTGAATCTTTAAAGCATCTGCCATAGTTATTTCTTAAATGTGTGATGAGTTATTTTTAACAACGGTCTCAGTATCTTTCGGATTTTTAATTAACTTTATTTTTACATTATTTTCTGGTGATTCGTCATTTTTACTGGCTAATGACTATTTCACATAGTTATTTTTGCTGTTTTTTCTAGTTAAAGTAGAGACGCGATCGCGTCTCTACTAGGTTGAGGTTGAAATTAATTAAGCTTTCAAACCCTTATTAACGAACACCTTTACGTGCAGCTTCTGCTTTCCGCTTGCGGCGCAAACTGGGTTTTTCGTATCTTTCCCGGCGTTTAACTTCAGATAATATCCCGGCTCTTTGAATTTTCTTTTTAAAACGTCTTAGTGCCGAGTCAATTGTTTCATTTTCACCTAGACGAACTTCAGCCACTCCCTATTTTCACCCCCTGACAGAGATATTTAGAAGTTGCATTCAAAAATAGCATTTAGAAATTAGGTCAATGAGAGGAGGCACAATGCAGAAAGATTAAGTTTCAGACTTCATCTTTCATACTTCATACTTTTTCTCCCTCATCTTCCTTTCTTTTTAGTTTAAACCTAGCGAAAACGAGGTTTAGCAATAGGTCTAGGCCCATTGTCCCCGCCTCTTTCCCTAGTTTTTGGCAGTGGCGGGCGCTCTTCGCGGTCTTCATCAAAAGAGATACCATCTCGCCCCATAGCACTGCTGCCATAGATATCCAGGTAGACTGATTGTCCAGCAAGTTCCGCAGCGGCGGCCATTACTGTCCGAATCGCCTGAATATTGCGTCCGCCTCGACCAAATACTTTGCCTTTATCTTCACTGTCAAAGGCAATGCGAATCCAAGCCTTTTTCAGGGTGTGAGAAATTTCACAATCAACGCTTAAAGTCTTTGGAGATTCTAAAAACGGCTGCATCAAAAATTTAACTAGTCCAACGTAGTTGGGATTAGTTGTCAGAAGAAATTGTGTGTTTTCGTTATGATACGGGTTTTGCACTGACCTGTTCAAGAACATTAGCTTTTACTAGGATGCGACGTACTGTGTCAGTGGGTTGTGCGCCTTGTTGTAGTCGCTTGACGATGCTGGGAACGTCTAGTCTTACTTCATCGGTTCTGGGGTTGTAAAAGCCCAGTTCTTCTAAAGGACGACCATCTCGGCGAGAGAGGTTATTCATGGCGACAATGCGGTAGCTCGCTTCCCGCTTTTTTCCGTATCGCTTCAAGCGCAGTTTGATCATGTTGAAGAATCGTTCTCCTGTTTATATGGATTTTTTGCAGCGGATACATCAGGGAAATAACTGAGCGAAAGTGCCTTTGTTAATAAATTCCCATACTGAAATGCCTATTTTAACACTTGATTAGTGTTTACGGCTATTGGTCAAGAGTCATTAGTCATTGGTTATGAGCAAAGGACTAATGACCAATAATTAAAGATTTCCAAAACCTTTTTTCTTTTTATCTTTAGGTTTTTTCTTTTTGCTGCCGCTGCCGCCACCGCCACCAGTGTAACCGCGCCATCCAGGGGCGGAGGGACGGTTGCCTGCTCCGGCAAAGGCGCTGCCCATACCACCACCGCCAAACATACCTCCAGGCATACCGGGGAAGTTACCTTTGCCCATTTGCTGCATGAGCGATCGCATTTTTTGGAAGTCTGACACCAGCTTGCTGATATCTGCTTCTTTGTAACCAGAACCACTGGCTACCCGTCGTCGCCGACTGGGAGAACTTGCCAATAAATCTGGGTCTTGGCGTTCTTGCTTGGTCATGGAATTAATCATCGCTTCGCAGCGTTTTAGCTGAGTTTCTCCCTGCTTCAGTTGATCATCGGAAAGCTTACCCATACCGGGGATCATCTTGAGAATGCCTCCCAAGGAACCCATATTTTTCAACAAACGCAGCTGTTTGAGAAAGTCAGTAAAGTCAAACTTCGCTGATAGAATTTTCTCCTGCATTTGCTCGGCATCTGCCAAGTCAATTTCTTCTTGGGCTTTTTCTACCAAGGTCAGCACATCGCCCATCCCCAAAATCCGTGATGCCATGCGTTCGGGGTAGAAAGGTTGTAGGGCTTCGACTTTTTCCCCAATACCAACAAATTTGATGGGTGCGCCGGAAATCTGCCGGACTGATAACGCCGCACCACCACGGCTATCACCGTCTAATTTGGTGAGAATTGCCCCAGTAATCCCGATTTGCTCGTGGAAGGTGCGGGTGAGGTTGGCGGCTTCTTGACCAGTCATTGCATCCACCACTAACAAAGTTTCGTGGGGTTGGACTGTGGCTTTGATGCGGGCTAATTCCGCCATCATGTCTTCGTCGATTTGCAGACGACCAGCGGTATCGATGATGACGGTGTTGACACCTTCGGCTTTGGCGCGTTCTAAACCTTGGCGGGCGATTTCTACTGGGTCAGCGTCACTGCCTAAATCGAATACGGGTACGTCAATTTGTTTACCCAAGGTGATCAACTGATCAATAGCGGCTGGGCGATATATGTCTGTGGCGACTAATAAACAGCTACGATCTAATTTACGCAGATGTAAAGCTAACTTGGCGGTGGCGGTGGTTTTACCAGTACCTTGCAACCCAGCCATCAGCACAACGGTAGGCTTTTGTTCAGCTTCCGCCAGGGGAATGTTTTCTTCCCCCATCACTTGTACTAGTTCATCGTAGACAATTTTGATGAACTGCTGGTCAGGGCGCACGCCAGAAATTACCTCGGCTCCCTGCGCCTTGGCTTCAACTTCGCTAATAAAATCTTTGACTACCTGGAGGTTGACATCTGCTTCCAACAAAGCGCGGCGGACTTCTCGCAAAGCGTCTTGAATGTTGGATTCCGAAATTTTATCTTGACCCCGTAGTTTTTTCCAGGCGGATTCTAAACGGTCTGCTAATGCGTCAAACATATCTTAGTTACAAGTAGTTAGCCAATAGGGAAGCCTGAATCGCCAAACAGCGATGCAGAATTTCCGGTAGAATTTGAACGTGCTATCTACCAGCTTAGTAGTTTTCACTCCGACTTGAACAACTGGATACCTACTGATGTTAGGGTGGTCAACCGTCTTTTGTGTGTAAAGTCTGATTTTAGTGGTTTGTTGAAGTGTGTGCGTATTGAACGAGCGCCAAAAAATCTTTTCGGAAGAACATAAAATAAAAACTCTTAATTGGAGATATGTGCCATTAAATTTTCTACTGTCTCAGCATCATTTGGTAATGCGGCTGTTAAAACTTCGCTACCCTCAGCGGTCACTAAAACATCATCTTCAATGCGGATACCTCGGACATCAGCAAACTGAGATAAACGCTCCCAATTCAGGACATTTTGATATTTAGCGCGATTGTCAGCATAATTTAAAATCGCTGGGACTTGATAAAATCCCGGTTCAATTGTGACTAACATTCCCGAATCTAGGGGACGATTGAGACGCAGATAACTTAAGCCAAAGCGATCGCTTCTTGTCCTACCATTTTCATATCCGGCTAAATCTCCCAAGTCTTCCATATCATGCACATCTAAACCGAGTAAATGCCCAATTCCGTGGGGAAAAAATAAGGCATGAGCATCTATTTCGACTAAATCTTCCGGTTTACCTTGTAATATGCCTAAATCCACTAAACCTTCGGTGATAGTAGTCGCAGCTAATAAATGAATATCCCGATACTCTACACCAGGGCGAATCTGAGCAATGCAAGCATCATGAGCCGCTAAAACAACATCATAAATATCTCGTTGTGTGGGGGAAAACTTACCGGAAACAGGCCAAGTTCGTGTAATATCAGCCGCCCACCCCATTTCTGTTTCTGCACCTACATCAGCAAGCAGTAAATCACCGGGTTGTAGTGGGTGATGATATGCTTCGTTATGCAAAACTTCGCCGTGAACAGTGACAATACTGTTGTAAGAAGTGGTCATGTTCTGGGCAATAATTACCCCTTCCATTACCGCCCTGACTTCTGCTTCTCGTTTCGCTTTGGGGGTGGCGGCCATACCCGCTTTGTGTGCAGCAACACTCACCGCCGCAGCTTGACGTAATTCTGCTAAGGCTTCTGCATCGTGGGTGAGGCGTAAAGTCACAATTGCCTTGGCTAGTTCTAAATCTAACCCTGCCAAGTTAGATGGTGAAGCAATCTCTCTGTGCAGAATTTGAGCCTGCACAAGGCTGGTGCGATAATTCTGCACCGGAATTGAGGCTGCACCACTCCCCCGATGTTTCAACTCGGATAGGGTTCTGGCTACATCTGCGCCGATTTTGGCAGCAATTTCTTCGCGTTTGGGTGTTTCCCCATGCCATAAGGCGCTACCTGGTTCGGGATCATCCATGAATAACTCTAGCTTGCCTGCGTCTAGATGGATGGCGGCATTGTGTAAGGGTAATCCAGCAAAGTACAGGAAATGGCTGCTGGCGCGAAATGGATAGGTATTAGCTCTAAAGTTGCGGGGGCTGTTGCTGCCTGACCAAAGAATTACCGGGAAATCAATTAACTGCGCGAGTTTTTCTCTTCTGTGGCGTAGGGTATCGCTGAGGTTGTTGGAGATATTGTGTAGAAGCATAAAAATAAAAATAAATCAGAATTCAGAATGTTCTAACCACGAAGAGAGAGGTGAATGATTTTGGATATTTAATCCTAGATTAAATCACAATTTTACGTAGGTTTAAAACATATATTATACATTTATGTAATTTGGATCATATTTACACCAGGGAGTTAATTTTAGCTTTATTTATGGCAAATATTTGGGAATTATAAGAAAGGTTATATAAGGGTCATATTTTATTCAAGATAGATACATAAATATGAAAAACTTACCAGATGTACTACTGCGCTTATTTTTTGGTGGTGCTTTGTTTGCACTTGGTATAGCTATTCTACAGTATGGCTCTGGAGGTTCAATTGTTAATTGTCAAGCCACTCAGTCGAAAACAGCATCTTGTACAACAACTGAACGTTTAGCATTTAGTCAAGAGATAATCGAAGAGAAAACTATTGATAATATTGCTCAGGGAAAAGTTGCCATCATTAATGCTACACGCTCAGATGTAGATGGTACTGCTCAGGATATACAGTTTTTTCGAGTGTTGGTGGTTACGAGAAAGGGTGTTAGTTACCAAATTGGTCAAGATGGAAAAGATCCCGCTGAAGCTGAAGCCGTTGCTGAAAAGATTAATTTTTTAATCCAGAATCCAAATACTTCACCAATTCAATTAGATTATTCCTCTAAAACGATGAATTGGTTGGGTTGGGGAGCGATCGCATTGGGAGTAATTGTGTCTCTTTTTATGCGTACTGAGCAACGTTCTATATGACTGACAGAGTGATAAAGTAGTGAGTCGAGAAAGAGCGATCGCTGACTTACTTACTCAATCAACTTCCCAAATAACTCTATGAGACAAATCATTACTCAGGTTGATGCTTTTACCAATAAACCTTTTGCGGGGAATCCTGCGGCTGTGTGTGTTTTGCCTGCACCAAAAAGCGATCGCTGGATGCAGCAGGTAGCACAGGAGATGAATTTGTCGGAAACGGCTTTTTTGGTGAAACAGGATGATGGCTTTAGTCTGCGTTGGTTTACGCCAGCGGTAGAAGTCCCGCTTTGTGGTCATGCAACTTTAGCCAGCGCCCACGTACTGTGGTCTGAAGGACATTTATCAAAGGATGAAGTGGCTCGATTTCATACCAAAAGTGGGTTATTGATTGCCAAGTTACAAAATGAATGGATTGAGCTAGATTTTCCGGTAAATAACTCACAAGTGGCGAAAGCACAACCGGAACTTAGTACAGCTTTAGGTGTAAATTACAATGCGGTTTACCAAAATTCCCTCGGTTATCTCGTAGAAGTAGAATCTGAGGATGTAGTACGGCAAATGCAGCCAAATTTTCAACTTCTCAAAACATTGCCTGTACATGGGGTAATCGTTACTAGTAAAGTTCATCCAGGCTCAGAATATGATTTTGTTTCGCGCTTTTTTGCTCCAGCCCTCGGCATTGATGAAGATCCAGTGACAGGAGCCGCCCATTGTTGTTTAGCACCATTTTGGCGCGATCGCTTGCATAAAAATACTTTCTTGGCTTATCAAGCATCTAGTCGGGGCGGTGTCGTCAAGTTGTATTATGATGGCGGCGATCGCGTACTCCTTTCTGGTCAAGCAATTACCATATTACAAGGTGAACTTACTAGTTTTTGAAACAAAAAGTAAAATTTAGCGGCAAGATTGTAGTGATTTACACTTAAAAACCTGTATAATACAACGTTAAGTATCATCTAACACGCAAACTTAGTTAATGCCCCTTTAAGGATTTGTGAGTCAGTATATATGTGTAAATACCCGTTGAAAACGTATACAGAACGGATAGTTCAGGTATCAGAATCAATTATTAGAAACTTTCAACACCACTGAATCATCGTTCTAACTCCAGTCAATGATCAATTATGGTGGCTGACTCTTCTAGGCTGTTTTGATCAATTTGATTTTGCCGATTTTTGAATGAGCATTTTGTAACCGATACGATACAAAAATAGGAATTACACAACAAGATGCTTCGCTTTGTAGGGGATGAGGATTTGAAACCTTAACTACCCAAACTTTTGATGTCTTGTTTGAAGATTTCATTCCCGCAGAAATGAGATTAACTCTGGTGTTGCAGCGAATTTTGGTATCAACTTGAACTTGCTAGTCATCCCAATAATTTTTTACACATGGATTACGATCAACAACTGATTAATTTAACAGAAATCTCAGCTACAGATGTTCCATCTGGAGGAGATTTTAAATATAAATGTCGTGTACAGATACTTTCTGAGCAAGGACAATCTGTTTTATCCAAGGATCTGTTTTCGCGGATGCAGCCCAGCTGGTTGTTGAATTTAACTAACTACAAAGACTGCGCGATCACCATTACACTGTGTTATCGCCAAGGCGATATGACGCAACCTTGGCAAGATGCCGGGACAGTTACCTTTGCGGCGCAAGATTTTCTGCATGGTCACAACTCAATTGAACTAGAATTTCCCATCACCACCTGGAGTCTGGCACCCTACTTAACCCTGAAAACACGGATCACCCAGACTATTGGTGAAGCAAATAGCAGCACCGTCAACTTATTAGCCAATCAGCAAAGCCATACGCGTGTTCAACTGAAACCAACCTCAACAACCGACAAAGAAGTAGAAATTCCCGCAGCTATTCCCCTGACAGCCAATGAAGAAGTCATCGTCAAGGATGTCTGGAATAAGCTACGGGCTTGGAAAGAACTGCAAATGGAAAAGTTCTTTAAACGGCTGTTGCTAGAAGAACCAGAACTAGAACATATCTTTGGTGAAGCGATCGACAGCATAACAGATTACTTTTATGAGTTATTTGATTACTGTATTCACCAACTCCAGCCCCACACCCAAAACATTATTTCTGAACCTCTCACAGGTGTGCCTTACGAAAAAGGCGATGACTTCGATACAGTAGAAGACTACGGGGCTTTGTTTGCGGATATTGGGATGCGTCCCCACCACTGGGTAAAAGCGCGACAAGTGTGGATGTGGATGTTACCCTCGATTCCTTATCTGGAAGAATACGATCGCCAAGATTTAGCTAAAGGTGTTAATTCTGCGCTTTACAAGTTTTTCAATACCCATATCATTGTCCCAATGGTAGAAGCAGTCCGTTGTTATGAAGACGCTTTACCACAAGAATTACTCCAGGAGATGACAGACACTTGGCAGATATTTAGCCAAAACAAGCAAGAAATGGGGATGGTATTTTATCAGACCTTATTTGAAAAATATCCCTTTGTGTTGCCGATTTTTGGCAGGGCAGATATTGATTACCTATCTTTGCACCTGTTTCAATCATTGGATTTTCTCATGCGTTGCTTGAAAAGCGAAACCACTGATGAACTGTTGCTGGAACTGCGATTATTAGGACAAATTCACGGCAATGTGGGAGTACCATCTTGTGCATACCCTGCCATTTCGGACACCATGTTTGTCTTATTTGAAAAGTATGTGCCGAATTTTACCCCAGAATTACGGCGGGCATGGCAGACATTGTTTAATCGCGTCACCAATGTGATGAAGTTGCCTAAGCTGAATGAAGAAAGGTTATTAAAAAAAGCCAAGCAATTTCTCGAAGTGATTGCGACTGAACAAGGTTGGGAACCAGAACATCAAAAACTACGTTGGGCAGAAATTCAAGCAGAAGTTCAAGCCACAGGTGCTTACAGTCATACCTACGAAGAACTCGCCTATGGCGCACAGTTAGCTTGGCGGAATGCTTCCAAATGTATTGGTCGGATTCAGTGGAATAATATGGTGGTGCGTGATTGCCGTCATGTTACCGACCCTGATGAAATGTTCAAAGAATTAGTCGAACATTTGCGTTTAGGGACAAATGGCGGCAATATTCAAGTGATCATGACCGCATTTCGTCCCAAACAACCGAAAGAACGTTGGGGGCCTCGCCTGTGGAATCCCCAATTACTGCGTTACGCCGCCTACGAACAACCAGATGGCAGTGTGATAGGCGATCGCGCTAACTTAGATTTAACTAAAGCAGTGATCAAACTAGGTTGGCAACCACCATCACCCCGCACCCCTTACGATATTTTACCGATAGTGATTGAAGTGCCGGGAATGGAGCCAAAGCTTTATGAATTCCCCCAAGACGAAATTTTAGAAATAGACATTGAACATCCCAGCATTAGCGAATTCAAATCTTTAGGGTTGCGCTGGTATGCCATCCCTGCCATCAGTAATTTCCGTATGGATATTGGTGGCATTACTTACGCTTGCGTCCCCTTTAATGGCTGGTACATGGGTACAGAAATCATGCGTGATTTCATGGAAGAAGGACGTTACGACAAACTCGAAGACATCGCCAAAGTACTGCAATTAGATATTAGTTCCGAGCAGACCTTGTGGCGCGATCGCGTCGCCTTAGAATTGAATATTGCTGTCCTGTACTCCTTCCAAAAAGCGAAGGTAACAATGGTAGATCATCAATCTGCCTCGCGCCAGTACCTCGCCCACGATTTGCGCGAAAAGAAAGCAGGTAGAGAGTGTCCGGCGGAATGGGGTTGGGTGATGCCACCAGCCGGCGGTAGCGCTTGTCCGGTTTGGCATCATCAAACACGGGACTTTTATTTAGAACCAGCCTATCACCATGCAGCCGATCGCTGGGCAGTAGAAGATGGGATTGACCTGGAAAAAATCACGACTTTTGCTTCTGAAGACGACAATAAGCAAGACCGCATTTTGATTTTATATGCCTCAGAAACTGGCACAGCCGAAGGTTTTGCCCGGACTGTAGCACGGCAATTAAATCGTTATCGTCCCAAGGTGATGGAACTGGATGAGTACAACCCCGACCTTTTAGCTTCGGAGAAACTACTACTAATTGTCACCTCCACCTTTGGTAATGGGGAAATGCCAGGGAACGGCAAAAAATTCTTGCATTGGTTGAAAAAGCAACCGCCTGGTTCCCTGATGAGTTTAAATTATTCTGTGTTGGGGCTGGGTAGTACCGTATACGAACACTTCTGTGCGGCAGGAATTGCGGTTGATAAAGCCTTAGCTCGCTCAGGGGCAAACTCTATCGCTCCCTTACATAAAGCTGACGAAATCAAAGGACAAGCCGACACCTTTAAACAGTGGGTGAGATTAATTAGTCGTGTTTTAGGTGAAGATGCCACAGCCGCCGATGGGACTACGGCTCATGCGCCTCAATTGCAGGTGAAAGTGTTGAATGTCGCCGAAGTTCTCAATCTTTCTTGTATTATCGGCAGTGGCGATCGCGGTATAGCCGTTCCTGTAGTTGCAAATCAAGAATTGCTGCAAGAAGTAATTCCCGGTAGCCGTTCCACCCGATTTATCAGCTTCGATATTGCTAATACCAACCTGACGTATGAAACAGGCGATCATGTGGCAGTGTATCCTTGCAACTCATCAGCATTGGTGCAGCGAATTTGCGATCGCCTGAATGTCACTCAAGACACCTACTTCAGTGCTAGTTACGTTACCGCTGATGGTCAGGAAACCGAAGACAAACCCCCAGTTGCCGTACCTACAACTGTCGGTCATGTGCTACATGAAGAGCTAGATTTAGCCTTGCGGGAACCATTCAATGATTTATTGGCATATTTACACTCCGCCACATCAAACCTCACAGAAAAACAACGCCTAGAAACTTGGTTAGAAATTCTCCGCCAAGGTGAAGACCATCCCGACAGCATCGCGCTCACCAAAAATATCACCGACAATTACATGAGCGTGGCTGACTTATTCGATGAATTCCCCGCCGCCAAAATTACCCTCGCCGCCTTACTAGAGTTACTCCCCAGACAGAAACCCCGTCTGTACTCCATTTCCTCCTGTCCCTTGCTACATCCCCAAGAAATTCAAATCACAGTGGGGGTATTGCAAATTACCACCGATGCAGGCAAAGTCCGTCAAGGGCTGTGTTCCAACTACCTAGCTGGATTGGAAGTAGGCACAACAGTAAGAATTGACGTTCGTACCTCCACCTTCCGTCCACCCAGTGATCCAGAAGCAATGATGTTGATGGTAGGCCCAGGTACTGGGGTTTCACCGTTAATTGGCTTCTTGCAATACCGACAAGCCCTGTGGCAACAAGGACAACCCTTAGCAGACGCAGCTTTATTCTTTGGTTGTCGTAATCACCAGGACTTCCTCTATCAAGAGCAATTGCAGACATGGTACAACCAGGGCGTGCTATCAGAATTAAACGTGGCTTTTTCTCGCCAAGGCGGAGAAAAAGTCTACGTTCAACATTTGATGCAGCGCAAACCCCAAGAAATCTGGCAACTGTTGAGTCATCCAAAATGCCACTATTATGTTTGTGGTGATGCCAAAATGGCCGATGATGTTTATGAAGTCATGTTAGCGATCGCCAATACTGAAGGTGGTTTATCACACCTAGAAGCTGTCCAGTTCTTTGACAAAATGAAACAGGAAAAACGCTTCACTGCCGATGTTTGGGGAATCACACTCAACTACAAACAAGCCATCAAACAAGTGCAGAAAGATAACTACTCAAAAGCCCAAAGATGGCTGGATCGTGTTAATCAATCGGCAGATGATCAGGCACAAGTTCCAGAGGTAGCAACACCATCCATTGCCTATAATATTTGAGACATGATGGGATGATGATTTACTGTTGAAAATCAGTAAAGATTAGATCCCCGATTTCTTTGAGAAATCGGGGATCTTTTATTCATGAATTACTGAGATTTTATTTATTTTTGTGATTCAGCTTCAATTTTCTGATAAATTTAATTTCAGAAAACTATCATATATTCCCTTGAGTTATCTATTAACTGTTTTTTGTTGATTGCCACAGTAATATGTAGACGTTCCAAATAAAAACTGAGGCATGGAACAAACTATATTTTTAGATTTTTTAGCCAGCCTACAAAAACTGTTCGTAGGTTACATTCCGGCTGCTGTTTTCGGTAGCTTTATTGGATATTTCATTGGCATAAATGTTACAGTGTATCAGATTTTTAGAAGAATATTTCAGATACCCAATAGCATTCCACCTTTAGCCCTACTCCCAATTGCTCTTGTCTTATTTCAAGATAGTGAACCTGCTGCGGTAACGGTGATATTTATTGCCACTCTCTGGACAATTATCATTAATGTGGCAATAGGTTTACAACATTTTCGTAGGCAAAATAATAACTTTCGGGCTGCTATATTTCATGTATTTCATGCCCTGAAAGTTGGCATTTGGGTAGCGTGGTTTACAGTTATTGCCATAGAAATGTTAATTGGCCCTAGAGGCTTAGGCTTTCTTCTCTGGGAAGCCTACAAAGCTGGTAATACTAATAACATCATTCAGTTTTTACTCTACATTGGTATTATCGGCACTTTGTTGGATCAATTTTTAGATTTTATGGGGTCTCTATTGGCACAGATGATTTCTGAGAGTAAAAAATCTACTTAACTTTTTATTTGGGTTTACGAATTGCACTTTGCCAGTTAATAGTTTGCTTTGCCGAACGTTCTCCTAATAAGCGCGTTGCTATCACTTCAATATCAACATTTGTACCAGGACGTAAGGCATCTTCTGGGATTTTTAGCTTGCCTAACGCCAAAATAAACCGATTATAGTCACGGGTGACAAAATCAGATGGAACATCACCTTCATAAACAGTTTTATAGTCAGAGAAACCGCCAAAGTTATCCCGCGCCCGGAATTTCACGCGAAATTTAGTCTGAAGCACATCAGATTTGGCTGCTAAATCGACTATTTTTAAGTTGAGGTTTTCTCCCGCATCCGCAAATTCGGCTACCGCTAACCGGGTAACATCTTGTTTGAGAATTGCGTGGTTAACGTTATAGGTTGTCAAATTATTCTCACTTTTACTGTTAGCATCAACCCACAAATCATCAGGGAAAGTAACTTCTACTTGCTTACTATCATTTAAAGTGACTGTGATAGATTGATTGCCAAAACTTTCACTTGGTTGTTTTTCCTGCCAAACAATTTGAAAAGACTCTTCCAAACGTTGTTCAAATTCGCGGTACTCATCAGCAATCATCGAACCAGGCGCAAGTAACGAAGTTGCACCTGTACGCAGGTTCCATTTATTTTTCGAGAGGATGAACTTTTGACCAGTTAATTCTGCAATGAATAATTTAATGCTAGGAGTGTCAGTTGCCAAGGGTTCTTTACCATTCACAATACTCAACACTCCTAAACGCCCGTTACTACCATCCCTACCATCGCTACCGTTGCTTCCATCCCGTCCGTTGTAACATCTATAACGCTTCTTAGTACATTTGTAATCAGAACTACCAGGAGTACCTTTGCAGGTTTCCACTTCCCAACTGCGCCTGCGACAATTGCAACCAGATGTACCATTCCCCCCACGTCCACCGCGTCCGCCTTCGCCTGGGGTAGCACGAACAAGAATTTTGCGTAAATCGGCTAAATTGTTGTAGTAAGCCGTGACAGAACCGCCATTTCCGCCATCTCCGCCTTTACCACCATTGCCACCTGCACCGCCATTAGCTGCATGAATATCACGATTTCCCTTCTCTGGTTGATAACCGCAGTCAGGGCGATAACCATGTCCACCGTCTTCGCCATCCTCTCCATCTTGACCTGATAAGTCTAAGTTGGCTGCTGAACCATCGACAAAGATGGTTTGATTTTGACCGTCGCGGCCATCTCTACCCGATCGCCCACTTGTCCCCACACTCCCATCTCTGCCATAATCTCGATTAGCGAGGTAGTTGTTATTAGCGATCACTGGACATAATACAGAACTAGATGCAGGTAACAAGCTAGTAAATAAGCAGAATGTCAGCAAAAGTGGCAGCTTACCGCTCAGACTGTTGGACATCGGCTGAAACCTAATCTTGAGTGATATTTACTGAATATGACGCTGCATCACAGGAATTTGCTCCTGATTTCTACTTATAGAATATTACAAATATGAAGTGTGAAGTATAAAGTATGAAATTAGGGAGCATCCCACTTTGTTGAATAGACTATCAATTGAAGAAAAACTCATTCTCGCCAATTATCGATGACTAAAGGGTATCTTAATGCTTGAATGTTCTGATAATGTCTAGTATTACCTGTTACTAAAACTAAGTTATTTGCGATCGCTGTAGCAGCTATTAAGACATCTGCTAATCCGATTGGTTGTCCTGATGTTTCTAAATCTGCTTGAATCAAACCTGAAAGTTCTTCACAGCTTTGGTCTAAAGGCAAGATTTCCAGTTGAGATAAATCTGTTAAAAACTCTTGAATCCGGTCATTACGATTTATTTTCCTCCATCCCTTGATAATTTCTGAAACAGTAATCACAGAAATTGTGTACTGTTGCCATATACCTTTATAACCAATGGCTTTAGCATTTATTTTAGGATTTTTTAATTTGCGAATTTCTGATAAAATATCCGTATCAATTAAAGATTTTCTCACACCTAAATTTAGTCTCTATAATTCCTATCTCTTAAAATATCTGCAACCATTTTATCAACTAATTCGGCTTCATCAGCCCATTTACCGATAAATGTATCATTAAGAATTTCTGGTTGTGTTAATTGATCAATCATTGCTTTGATTATGTCAGAAATTTCGCAATTATAGGTTTGTGCCAATTGGTTGATTTTGGTAAATGTTTCTTGATCGAGTTCTATTTCTAGTTTTTGCATAGGTAATTAAGAAGTTGGAAATTAACAGCTTATATTAATTATAAGTGAATGGATTTTGTTTACTGCCGTAACCAAGAGCGAAGCCAACGCCACAACTGACGCAACCACGCCCAACAACCACGGCGAGTAACTACAGGCATTTGTGGTTGAGAAAGACGCTCAATTGCATCGTTGCAGAGTTTCACATTAGCATTGATTCCCATTGACTGAAATAGTTCACGCGCATTGCGATAAGCGAATAGAATTCGCTACTACACAAACAAAGTCCACCTGTGTGGACTTAATAAAATAACCCGCGTAGGCGGGTTTTGCCTGCATAGCCGCGATTTCTAATCGCTGAAAAAATATGACTCTTAGTCACCCCTCGGACTGAATTCATAGTCTCATAGCGCCAGTCATCTCAAGATGACTCAACCAAAAATTTCTTCCAGTCCACTTAAGTGGACTTCGGCTATAAGCCTGGAAATTTGGTTCTAGGCGGCGGGATTTGATTGAACTGTTGCAGAGATATTGTATACAACATCTCTACAGAATTTATCGAGTGTAGCTTCTCAGAGAATTGCTATTACACCTTCTCCTTGGGAGGAGTAGCAATACCCTGTTTGAGTAGGTTTGCTTCTAGTTCTTTGATAAATTTACAGTCTTCCTCTAACAAAGGCTGACTTTCTGCACTTACTAATGGCTGCTTTTCTAAGAAACTGAATGCTTGGCGAAATTGACGGGGACTTACAGTTATAGGCGCATCAAAATGACAAGAAATAATCTGTTGAAAATCCCAAGTTGCAACTTTGTTTGCCCAGTCGAGAACTTGTTGTGGTGCTTGGGGCAGAATGAGGGTTTGCAAAATGGGGGCGACAAATGGACGACCATTAGCACTCAGGGCGTGAAATGACTGCTGCCAATTTGTTTGCCAACGAAATGGATATAAACCAAAGTAGGCTTTACGAGAATGGTCTGGGGCTTTAACTGCATCACGGAAACTTTCACCTAGTTTAGTTACTTCCAACGCACTAGGACGGAAATAAATCGCAAACAAGGAAATACGCTGCCATCCTTGACGGCGGTTTGCGGCGTTATCTTCAATGGGTTGGAGGGCGTTTTCCCTGGCGTGAAATAACAAAGGGTATGGGTCTAATTGAAAGATAGCTGGCGGGTTTTCAGGTACAGATATGATTGTATCGGCGAGGAGGAGTGTGTGCGATCGCTTATGCAAAAATGCCACTTCCACAAAAGAACCCCGCCCCAAATTGATATCTAACACCTCATACTCAAAATCATCCGCAAACGGCGCAAGACTAGCATCTTCAGGTAATACAGAAGTCCGTTGTTGCGGAAAACCTAGCCAACTCAAAGGCAAATTGAACGGAAAACTCCATTGATGGGGTGCAACAAAAACCTGTGCTTGGGGAAAACATCTCGCAAAAGGGCCGACGAAAACCTTATGTTCTAAACCAGAACTCGTTGGCAGAATAATGTACTTCACCGCACCATGTTTGCCTACCAACTCCTGCACCATACGCACACATTCAATAGTTGGTGCAACAGGCGCATAAACCAGCAAACCACCACCTGTCAGCTTAATTACAGTCATCCGTATCGGCACAATAGTATAGAGAATGCCGTGAAACTGCTCAAATGTCCAGATTGTATCTTTAACAATTTCTTGGCAAAGTGTTCGCCGTTTGTTGTAGGGATAAAGGGGAACAACAGGCCAGAACGGCCATGACCAATCTTGGGAATTCCTGCTGGGATACATAAAATCAAGTATCTCTGAGTTGACTAGAGTAAATTTTGATGAGGAAAAAAGGCTTAATACCTCATGTAAATGATAATTGTTGTAAGCTGCTGGCAAATAAATTATTTAACAGTTAATTATCGTTGTTCCAGTCAATACAGTTATATGCCTGCTAAATCTTTTCAGGAATTTAAAGTTTTAGTAAAGTTTTCAGTAGATTCTTGGCTGTTTTTGTGCAATAAGAACGGTATTTTAAGATCAAGACAGCGAAGTTTACTAGTTTTTACTTAGAGTTTTTATAAATATTTTATATAGTTTCTGTGTTTGCGCTTCATTGTTACCAAGAATGTGATTATGATTACACCAAGTTAAATATTTTAATCTATTCAAAAATCTAAATCATTTAGGAGGCGATCGCTTTTCTATGAAGAAACTTGTTCCGTCCATATTTTCGTCCGCTTTGTTGGTTAGTATAAATTTTTATCATCTTCAACCGGCAACTGCAAATCAACCCGTATCACCAGTTTATTTTGCCAACAGTTCAACTTTCAACCTCAAAGATAACAATAAAGAAAAGCCCCGCATCGCCGTCCTAGACTTTGACTATAGCAATGTTTCCGATAATTGGATTTGGTGGTGGAATACAAGTGCTAAAGGTGTCAGTGATATTTTAGTGAATAAACTATTTGAAAGTGGTAATTTTCGGGTTATTGAACGCAGTAAACTAGAGGCTATTCTTGCCGAACAAAATTTAGGTGCGTCTGGCAGAATTGATGCTAGTACCGCAGCTAAAATAGGAAAAATTTTAGGTGTTGATACAATTTTGATTGGTTCAATTACTGAATTTAATATAGAACGTGGTGGCGGAGGTGTAAGTATATTTGGAGTGGCTGTAGGTGGTGGAAAAACTAGCGCTAATGTCAAACTAAATGTTCGTTTAGTAAATACCTCTAGTGCCGAAATTATGGCAGTAGCAGAAGGAAATGGTAAGTCTAGTGATGGTGAAGGTGCTGTTAGTATACGTGGAGTTAGTGTAGATACAAGTTCACGAAAAGAAGCCAAATTATTAACTAATGCGACAGTTGCTGCTATCGACCAGGTAGTACAAAAAATTAGCAGTAACTCCCTAAACATAGCTACCGGACTAGCAACAGTACCAACAATAAATGCAGTAGTCGCTGATGTTACTGGTGGTACAATTATTTTAAATAAAGGTACAACTGATGGCTATCGTCAAGGATTGAAACTATCAATTCAAAGAGTCACTAGAGCAATCAAAGACCCAACCACAGGTAAAGTCATTCGTCAAATTACCCAAGATGTTGGCACAATTGAAATTACAGAAGCCGATCCTCAATCCAGCGTAGCTAAGATTATTTCTGGTACAGGTATGAAAGTTGGTGACGTTGCTAAACCTGTAAAATAGAGATTTAGACGGGAATTGTTAATTAGTTAGTAAAACTAGATCTACACCCATTACCTATATTCAATTAAATAGTCCTAAGTTGACAATTAAGCTAGGACTATTTACCTTTTTCCAGGTATTACAATCGGTTGAGGAATTGTTGCGAATTTATCCATTGAACCCAAGGAATAATCATCTAATTTAAAATCTGCAAATGGCTGCTTTATGAGCCTATCTCGCAACGCTTCATCTAAAACTACACCCTTGGATTTTTTCCTCACGCCAATAATCATGATACTTCTTTGATATGCGGTTATATCTTGCTTATATGGACATTTAACATCCTGAAATTGTCCAAGATTCAATAAGCGATAACCTTTAACACTAGATGTATTTTTAAATAATTTCTGAGCCAACATTTGTACTTGCTTGGCACGTTCTAGAGAGTGACGTTGTGCAACTGCCAAATTGCCTTCACAAGTTGCTGTACCCACAGAAATAATTTCTGTAGGATATTCCATAATTTTTTGGATGCCATCTTGTTCTAGGTTTAATTTTAAAAAATCAACACTGACAATTTGATCATTATGTTTAATTTGAAAATGGCTATTTAATAGCCATTTATATTCTGTTGATAAAATTGCAATACTAAATTCGGCTGTTTTACCTTGACTATCTCTGCCTTCTTGATATGCAAAGAAGTCTATTTTCCCTTTTCTATCAGGAGCTTGGCTTTGAGTAATCAAGGCAGAAACTTTAGGCGATCGCATTCCCAAAGCCATGAAACCAATTAAGCTCAATGACACCATTAATGCGGCTAATAATGCTAGTAAAGGCAATTGTTCTTGCATTTCTGTTTTAGCAATAGTTGGCAGAAATTGTCTTTTTTGAAGATTATTGATGATGTTTGAACTAACTTTCTGTTGTTCAATTTCTCCTAACTGCCGCAATATTTCCTGAGCATTTTTTGGTCTTTTATCTACATCCGTTGCCATCAACAAATCAACTAAATCTAAGAGTGCAGGTGAGACATGAGACGCAAAATTACGCCATTGTAGCCAATTTTTTCGGGCATCATACATATCTAAAGGATGCCGTCCGGTCAATAAAAATACAAAAGTGCGTCCCAAGGCAAAAAAATCTGATTGCGGTACAGATTGACCTTTCATTTGTTCCAATGCACTGTAGCCGGATGAAATAATTGATGTTATTTCACCACTATGACTAAATTGATTAAGGTACTGCTTGGCTACTTCTATAGATGTGCCAAAATCAACTAATACCAATTGCCCATTACTACGAAGTTTAATATTTGCTGGTCGAATATTTTGATGCAGATATTGCTTGTTATGTACCAAGTTTAAAATTTCTACTAATTGTTGTAACCAGGCAATAGCTTGTGTTTGAGAAATTGGACGATATTGCTGTTTATTCATCCATTGTTCTAAATCTAAGCCATCGATTTTTTCTTTGGCGGCACAGTGTAATATCAAACCATTGCGCGTTTGATATTGAAAATAACCATCAACCTTGGGGATACCTGGATGATGTAATTCTCCTAAAACAGTAGCTTCTTGTTGAAAAATTTTGATCGCAGCTGCATCAGTAGACAAATCCTCTCCCAGCACCTTGAGGATTTTAGGCATATCTTTTGTGTATGCTTCATATACTTTGCTAAAGCCAGTTTTGTCACTCAACAAGCGAATGACGCGGTAACGCCCCGGTAATTCCAACGGAGAACCACAACTTTGACAGAAGCGGTGTTTATCGTTATCTTGATTGTTCGGTTTGGGACAAACTGGATTTATACAAAGGCTCATGGTAAGGCAAACGGCAAAAGTCAAAAGTCAAAAGTCAAAAGTCAAAAGTCCAGAAATTTTTGACAAATGACTAATGACAAATGACGAATTACTCATTTACACTCTGCTAAAAAAGCCGCCACAGTCCGGTTAAATGAGTCAGGTTCAGTCAGAAAAGGCCAATGATTTCCTGGAACTTGACACAAGCGTAAGTTTTTCAGATTGGTTTTGTAGGGTTTTAATTGCCATTCTTGGCGGTTGAGACCTTTATCTGACTTGATAAATAAGGCGGGTGTATCGATGGGGCTAATAAAGCCCGGTACGCGCATCACATCTTCAAAAATTCCATCACGGGCGGCTATGGTGAACTTACTACCCCAGCTACCATCAGGTTTTTGTTCTATTCCTGCTTGAAATACTTGCTGTTGCAGTTCATTCCAGCCTTGATATTGGTTTAATTGTTGGGCTAGTTGTTCAGCTTCTGCATAACTAGCAAATGGCCCCATACCTTTGAGAAAAGATAAAAAGCGGTACAACACAGGAAATGTCGCCTTGAAGAATTGGGGCATTTTCCAGATGAAAATCGGGTCAACAAGCACCATACTTCGCACCCGTTGGGGATTTTTCTTAGCCCAGATAACAGCTAATTTACCAGTCCAGGAATGACTCACAACATGGGCAGAAGACCATCCTAATTTATCCATGAGAGTTTCGAGGTCGGCGATCGCACTTTCAAAGCTATAATCTTTCTCTGGTTTGCTGCTTTCACCATGACCCCGCATATCTGGCGCAACTATATGGTAATCTGCTGCTAAATATGTTCCCAAGCTAGACCAAACCAGCGCATGGTCGCCTAGTCCATGTAATAACAGCAAAGGTTCTTGACCTTGATTCCACTCTAAATACGAAAGTTGAATATCAGATTTAACTAAGGTTTGCCGTATCGGGATCATTTCTATGTAACTTTGGAGAAGATGGCTTTGCGCTTATATCGTACTGCGAAAGCCGGCGTTGCATAAATGTGGGATGAAATTATAAAATTCTAATTTTCAAACTCTTGCTCTTTGCGCCTTTGCGGCTTTGCGTGAGACAAAAATCATCCCCTCAATCAGCAACGCCCGAAAGCCTTTATCTACCAAGGGTAATTATTGATGGTTGCGTAAACTATGCTCGTTGCAAGCATCAAACTTTATCATCTACACGGAGTGATAAATTGCTTGTATAACTTTATATAACGTTTTTTACAACTTACCACTGATAATTGCTTGCTATGTCATAATAGAAAGTGAGAGTTAATTCGGCGACCGCGTTTGTTTTTATTATTGACAGGCTTTTTCCTTTTGGTATCTACAGACTTTTCTCCGAAACCTAAATCTCCACACACTTATGATTTCGGAGACAATCTATGTCAGTTTATGTAGGCAATCTTTCTTATGAAGTTACAGAAGATAGTCTGAGTGCAGTTTTTGCAGAATATGGTTCAGTAAAACGCATTCAGTTACCTACTGACCGTGAAACAGGTCGGATGCGTGGTTTTGGATTTGTGGAAATGGGTACAGATGCTGAAGAAACATCTGCCATTGAAGCTCTTGATGGTGCTGAATGGATGGGACGTGATCTCAAAGTGAATAAGGCTAAACCAAAAGAAGATAGAGGTTCATTTGGTGGTAATCGTGGAAGCTACGGCGCACGGAACCGCTACTAAGTTTTATAGATTTAGCTCTTGAAGCTAACCCATTAATCCAGAACACGAATTGCATTTATTATCGGCTTAGGCAGAAATGCTTGAGCCTTTTTAATACAAAATCAGGACTGGACAATCAGTTAAAATCGAATTTCTGGAGTTCTCTATGTCAAACTCAACCCCTCCCGTTGAGCCTGCTATTTTAATCACCATTATTGGTGAAACAGTACTCAAAGACCGGATTGTTAAGCTGCTAAAAAACCATAATGTCAGCGGCTATACAATTAATCAAGTGCAGGGTGAAGGCGGTCACGGAAGACGCTTGGCAGACCTAGCCGGCTACAACACTAATATTGAAATCAAGACAATAGTTTCATTAGAAGCATCAAATGCCATTCTGTCTGCACTCAAAGAAGAACAAGGTAAGCACGCTTTAATTGCTTTTCGCCAGAATATAGAAGCCTTTTATTGATTAAATTTCCGCAGGTATTCCTGATAAATATGTAGTCTTATTCAACTGCTGAAAGTGCTATGTAATTAACAATTTTGATATGACTAGCTTTAATATTAGATAGCTTAATGTCATACTCAGTAGCATTACAGAATCATGTTCTCCCTAACAAGTAATTGCAAGGTGTATCAAGTATGGAAACTACTGCAAATATAATTCCTGAATTTGAAAAATTATTTAGACAAAAATTACAACTAAATAATTGTAAGCTGAGAAAAAAAAGGCAAGAGAATAATTATGAAATTATTACTCCTGCTAAAGACATTTTTTTGATGTACTGGAGTGAATTCCCAGAAGTTAAGTTGATATATCAGGCTGTAGGAGTACGCACACAGCAAACCGTAGTTTATGAGCGGGCTATTCGCTCTCATATTGATTTTTGTTTAAATAGCATTAAAGAGATTATGATAACTGTTGCCAAATAATGGCAATTTCCATTCATAAGTAAGTAACAGCGCTCTATGCTTGCTGCATATAGAGCGCTGTTTATAGTTTTATGCAGGCATGATTTGCACAATCAATGAGCGTTTATCCAGCGACTGGACTTTGCCAACTTCACCCAGATCAGTGACAATGCGATCTAGCATATCTCCAGCCTGCTGGCGATATTGATTTTCTCGACCCCGTAAACGAATAGCGAATTTGACTGAATCGCCTTTACTCAACCACTGAAGTGCTTGATTAATACGCAAATTATAGTCACCCGCACCGACATTAGGACGGAACCGAACTTCTTTTACAGTAGGTCTAGCACTTGAACCCTGGCGTTTCTTCTTTTGATACTGAAGCTTGCCATAATTGAGAATCTTTGCTACTGGAATGTCTTCGTTTTGGGAGACTACAACCAAGTCAAGCTCAACGCTCTGAGCTATGTTTAGAGCTTCGTAGGTGTCTATCAAACCACGATTATTATTTTCATGGTCAATCAAGAAGACTTGAGGTGACTTGATTTGCGAGTTAATTAGCTGCTTTTGGACTACGATAATTTTTTCCTCTCAATTATTCAACACTTTGCATTGCAAGTATTACTAAGGTAACACAGTACTATCTCTCCTTCTTCAGCCCTCTGGCAGAAAATTTTGAGTTTTTGTTACCTAACCTGAAATGCTGAAAGTACTCTCATTATTTTGAGTACTGTTCAATATATTCTAATTTTAATCTCGAAATTGTGTAGATCGAAGCGTTATTTATTAATTTTTAATGACCATAGCAGGGAACGGAAAACGGGGTTAAAATCCTTATACAAAAAGGATTTTGCAGTCAATTAAGTAGAAGGCTTAAATAATTCACGCTATGTCATTGCGTAGGAGTTAGCTTGCCCAAAAGGGATGAAACTATGTGGAATGTAGACGCGAAGAGACTTCGCAAGGATTAGTCCGATTTTACATTTTGTTACATAGTTAGGTTTATTCTCAATAACTTAACTTATGTCTCTTGTTCAAGCGTATGGTTAATATTTCTTCAGAGTTTATTTATAGTTTATAAACAAATTAAACTATTGACATAGTAAGCTTAGAATATTTAAGTTATGGTTTTTTGCGGTGATAGACTTCTAGCTCTTCTGGTGTAGGCAAGATGCCTACACCAGAAGAATGATATTCATGAACTATTTTAGCCTTGAGCCGCGACTACTCATCTTCATCTCCTGGAGGTCTTTCACTACGACTTTGTTGGGCATTCCACTCCAAAACGATGCGCTCTAACATCTCAATTTGTGTACATTCGTTAACAGCAGCATACATCTTGATCAACTCTCTGACTTCAAGACTAAGGTGACTTATCGCTAGTTCTTTATCTTTTGCCATATTTATTAGCTGTGGTTGTGGTTAAGCCTCAAATTAATTACTAACCTGAAAATAGATAAGGCAGAACAAGCTCTAGAATAATATGTCAAAAACTGACTTAATTACCGTAAGTTATCTGTGTTGAGTTCTTCATTAACATCTACAGTTCCTGAACTATTCACATCAATTCTTAATGCTTCTTTGGTAAAGTACTTCAAAGTTGAAGCTAAAGCTAATTGAGAAGCTACTTGATACGCCAGTTCTTTAGGGATTTCTTGTTGTTGATTTAACAATTCGACAAAGCTTTCAAAATCACGCATTACGCAATACCTGTGTAACGCAGCTTTTTTATCTATCAGATTAAACTTTTCATCAATTTTCTCTTTAGCTTCTTTCTCGGCTTCAGAAATCGAATTGACAAATCCACTGTTATGGCATAGTTCGCCAGAAATTTTGTAGTAGTAAGCTTTTTTACTTAATGATTCCTCTTCAATACAGATTGAATGAAATTTGTACTCAATTTTGTACTTATTAGATTCCATAAATATATGACATCACATAATTAACTAACAATTAGTTTGGATTTAAGGTGAAATCCTGTTAATACTAAAAAAATCATGAATTAGTTATACTCTTATCTTCTACTTTAACACGATATTCAAAAACTTTATAGAATATCTTAACTAAAATATGAGTGGAGATATGTATTTGATAAATTTTCTCCAGTACAACTTAACTTAATGATTTCTTTCTTTGTGAGTTTTTGTAACTACTATCTCACTGCTGAATTCGCCAGATTTTGATACTTCTATCACTACTACCACTGACTAAAGTTTGCGAATCTGGACTAAAAACTACAGAATAAACAGTAGTAGTGTGACCTGTAAGTGTCCGAATTAAGCCACCATCATTTAAATTCCAGAGTTTAATTGTAGTGTCACCGCTACCACTAGCTAAAGTCTTGCCATCAGGACTAATTGCTACAGAAAATACCTCTGCGTTGTGACCTGTCAGTGTTCTAATTAATTCGCCTGTTGCTAAATTCCAAATTTTAATTGTTTTATCATTACTACTACTTACTAAAGTCTCTCTATCAGGATTAATAGCCAGAGCAATAACCGCATCATCATGAGCTTTGATTGTCCGAATTAATTCACCTGTTGCCAAATTCCAGATTTTAATTGTTTTATCATTACTACCGCTGACTAATGTTTGACTATCAGGACTAATTGCTAATGACATTACAGAACTTAAATGGCTGGTGAGTGTTTTAACTAACTGTCCTGTTTTTAAATTCCAAATTTTGATGGTTTTATCGCCACTACCACTTGCTAAAGTTTGTCCATTTGGGCTAATAGCAATTGACCAAACTGCACCTTCATGTCTCTTCAGAGTATGAATTAATGTCCCAGTTTTTAAATTCCAAATTTTGATGGTTTGGTCATTACTACTACTAACCAAAATCTGATTATCTGGGCTAATAGCCACTGCAATCACTCCACTATCATGACCAGATATTGTCCGAATTAAACTGCCATCTGCTAAGTTCCAAATTATAATGGTTTTGTCACTACTACCACTGACTAAAGTTTTACCATTTTGACTTATGGAAAGAGTTTTAACGTAATGTGAGTGAGATTTTAGAGTGTTGTCTATTTGCAGATGTTCTAATTGATTTTTATGGATAAATGGAAATGGCAGTCTAGGCAATTGATATAACCCATAACTTAATACTACTGCCGTAATAAGTAGAGTACCAGCAGTTATTACTCTCGGAAATTTAGAAGAAATGTGGGTGGGTTTGAGTGTTGTTGTCTGTTCTAGTTGTTGCAGTTGTTGCAAAAGTATTTCAGGAGTTTGTGGTCTATCTGCGGCTTTTCTTGCCATCAAATTATCTAAAAAATCAGCAAATTTTGGGGAGACATTTGCTGCCGATCGCCAGTTTAAAACATCATCACGAGCATTGTAAAATCGTAGTGGATATTGTGCTGTTAATAAATAAACAAAAGTCCGTCCTAGGGAGAAAAAATCTGATTGCGGTACAGCTTGACCGCAAGCTTGTTCTGTTGCGGTATACCCGGCTGAAAATACGGCTGTAATTTGGTTCCCTGCTCCTAGTTTAGCTAAATAAGTATGAGTGGCATCTCTCGCGGTGCCAAAATCAATTAACACTAACTGCCCATTATTTCGCAACATGATATTAGCTGGTTTAATATCACGATGAAACCATCCTTGGCTATGGACTATGTTCAAGATTTCTGCTAATTGCTTTAACCAAGAGATCGCTTGTTTTTCAGAAATCGGCTGATGGCTTTGTTGTTGTAGCCATTCTTCTAAATTGACACCATCAATTTTCTCCATAACTAAACAATGCAGCTTGAATCCATTGCTAGTTTGATATTGAAAATAACCGTCAACTTGGGGAATTCCCGGATGATTTAATTGACTCAAGACATTTGCTTCTTTCTGAAAGAGTTCCACCGCCTTGGGGTGGTTGTTGAGTTGTTCTTTCAGTACTTTGAGAATTTTGGGCGTACTCCTGGTGTAGACTTCATAGATTTTACCAAAGCTGGTTTTATCACTTAACAGGCGCATGACCCGATAGCGTTCTTCTAGAAGTAGTTGGGAACCACAACTTTGACAGAAGCGGTGATTATCATTCTCCGGGTTTTCTGGATTAGGGCAAAAGGGGTTGATGCACAGGCTCATATCAAGCTACAGGCAGAATGTATCCGTAGTATACGTTGTGTTGAGTGAAGAGTTCTTCTCTTTATTGACTTATCACCCCAACTCGGTGTTTCTACGCTATAAATAAAAGTAATGGGGACTAAGAAAGTAAGAAACACTCTGCAACAATCTCTGTCTGTCTTTCGCTACAGTGGACGGGCGATAAATTTAGTGTGGACGACCAGCCGTGGTTTGACGATTATTTTGGCGACGTTAACTTTAGTGGCGGGACTTTTACCAGCTGCGATCGCCTACATTGGTAAACTGATTGTAGATGCTGTGTTATTGGCGGCGCAAGGTAATGTAGTCACTGGTTATCACCCTTTATGGTATGTTGGCTTAGAAGCGATCGCAGTTATTTTATTAGCCGGTAGTCAGCGCGGTTTGCTTGTTTGTCAATCTTTACTGCGAGTTTTACTTGGTCAACGGGTAAATATTCTCATTCTCGAAAAAGCCCTCACCTTAGAACTGCAACAGTTTGAAGACTCAGAATTTTACGACAAATTAACCAATGCTAGGCGCGAAGCCTCAGTCCGTCCCCTTTCTCTCGTCAACCGCACATTTGGCTTAGTCCAGAACGCCTTGTCTCTTATTACCTACGGTGTATTGTTAGTCAAATTTTCCATTTGGGCGGTGATAGTTTTAATCGTAGCAGCCATGCCTGCATTCATTGCTGAAACTAGATTTGCAGGTGAAGCCTTTCGCTTATTTAGTTGGCGTGCGCCAGAAACTCGTCAACAACACTATATTGAAAATCTCTTAGCACGGGAAGATTTTGCAACAGAAATCAAACTCTACCAGCTAGGAGAGATGCTGTTAGAACGTTACCGTGAGGTTTTTCGCCAACTCTACGGCGAAGACCGAGATTTAACTTTGCGGCGCGGACTTTGGGGATATCTTTTAAGTTTAGTCAGTACCATTGCTTTTTATATTGCCTACGCTTGGATTGTCATAGAAGCAGTTGTGGGTAAAATTTCTTTAGGCGATATGACAATGTATCTCACCGTGTTTCGTCAAGGACAGGCGACTTTTTCTAACGCCCTGACTTCCATTGGTGGGATGTACGAAGATAACTTATATTTATCTAATCTCTACGACTTCTTAGAAGAAAAAGTCACCAAGCCTTGGGGTTATGCGACTCAAGGTTTATCTCCCCAAGATGGCATTCGTTTTGAGAATGTATCCTTTATTTATCCAGGTAGTAATAAACTAGCTTTAAAAAATATCTCCCTACATTTAAAACCTGGGGAAAAACTAGCAATTGTTGGTGAAAATGGTTCTGGTAAAACTACTTTAATTAAACTCCTGACTCGACTTTATACACCCGACTCCGGGCGGATTTTATTAGATGGTTTGGACTTACAAGAATGGGATGTTGATATATTGCGGCGACGCATTGGTGTAATTTTTCAAAACTTTGTACGTTACCAATTCACAGTGGGTGAAAATATTGGCGTTGGTGATGTGAAAAATCTTGAAGATAAACATCGCTGGCAAATTGCAGCCCAAAAAGGTTTAGCTCAATCTTTTATTGAAAAATTGCCGCAAAGCTTTCAAACTCAACTCGGTCGCTGGTTCAAAGGTGGACAAGAATTATCTGGCGGACAGTGGCAAAAAATAGCCCTTGCCCGTGCTTTTATGCGTACGCAAGCAGATATTTTAGTTCTTGATGAGCCAACCTCTGCGATTGATGCTCAAGCTGAATTTGAAATTTTTAATCATTTTCGCACTCTTACTCAAAATCAGATGGTGTTTTTGATTTCTCACCGTTTTTCTACTGTGAGAATGGCTGACAACATTGTTGTGATTGACAATGGGGAAGTCAAGGAACAAGGAACTCATGAAGAGTTGCTAGAAATTAGGGGAATTTATGCCAAGTTGTTTTTGTTGCAAGCAGCAGGTTATCAGTAGATTTATAACAGTTTAGGTAAACCCTAGTTTTAGTTACGACGGTCAAGATTTACGTCTATTTACTTATATTAAGTATGTAGATTTCATAAATAAAATACAAAGAAATATCAAAATATATACTAAATTTAGTTATTTCTGCTTAAATCAGAATAATTAAATGTTGTTTCCATGCAGCAACAACAGGGTTAATACTGAATCGCATTAAGTTCGGTAAGCATCTTTAAATTACGGGTTTTTCAAAGTTTTATCTTTGCAATCAATTGCAAAGATTAGTTAAGCAATAAGACGAGTTATTCTATGATGAACAATGCTTTTAAGAAAGTTGTAGGAGCAGCAACATTAATTACTCTTGCAGTTACTATGATGCCAGATGCTGCACAAGCACAAAGATTTCGTTATTCTGGACGTTCCATTAACGGACAAGTCATTGATTTTGATATAAACACCACAGTTACTGAACAATCGCCTGGTTTAGGTAATGACAATTTAGGATATTTTCCAGGAGCAATTCAAGATTTTAATATTGCATTGCCTAGTTCTGATATAAGTAATTTAGCTATTTGTGGTCAAGATACTTGCCCATTAGGAGATTTAACTATTAGCAGATTGACTACTGAAGCTGACGGTACTACTGTCAGTAATCTCAATATTGATGGTGGCTCAACAGTTACATTAAATAGCTTACAGAATTTCTTCTTTGATGGTGGAATCAATTTTTTGGGCAATGTATTGAGGTATGATCTTAGCTTTTTGGGAGGAGCAACTAGTAATCAGCCTGACGTAGTTTGGTTTATTCAGTCTGACGATTCTAGGCTGATTAATAATTTAACAGGTTTAGGTGAAGTTAATAGAATTATCGGATTCTTTCCTAGTCAGGCTAGTAGCGGGGGAACATTTTCTTTTGACCTGCAAAACAGTAGTCAACCAGTTCCTGAACCATCTACTGTTGCAGCTAGTTTACTGAGTGTAGGCGCTTTGGGGATGCGATCGCTACTGCAACACCGCAAACGCTTGAAAAAAGTGTCCTAACTTTTAACTATTCATCAACAACTAGATACCCGACTTCTTCAAAAAGTCGGGTATCTGAGCCTCTCAATTTTTATGTAATTAAGGTGCGATCGCCGTGGTAAAGGTAAACTATCTGATGCGATTCTGGAGATGGAATTGCACGGCAATATTGTGGTTGTTAGCTTGTAACCAAGCCGTTGCAGACATCATTCCCGATAACACCCTCCCTGTAAATACCACTGTCAGCAACTCTGGTAATATCAGAATGATTGAGGGCGGTACGCTTAGAGATACAAACCTATTCCACAGCTTTCAAGAATTTTCCTTCTCTGTCAATACAGCGGCGACTACAGGCGATACTGCCTTTTTCAACAATAATTCGGCAGTCATAAACATCTTTGCACGGGTAACAGGTGGTTCAATTTCTAATATAGATGGCATCATTAGAGCTAACGGCACGGCTAATCTATTTTTAATTAATCCTAGTGGAATTGTTTTTGGCCCCAATGCCAGCTTAAATGTTGGTGGTTCCTTTATTGCCAGTACTGCCAATAGTATTAAGTTTGCTGATGGTAAAGAATTTAGTGCTACAAACCATACTCCTGACCCATTATTAACAGTCAGCATTCCTATAGGTTTAAACTTTAGTTCTACTGTTGGTAGAATAGTTAATCAGTCCCAAGCCAGCCCAAACGGAGAAATGACTGATGCTGATCCTTCTAACCCTATTGGTTTAAAAGCTCCTATTGGTAAAACCTTGGCATTGATAGGAGGTGATGTAGGGATAGAAGGGGGAAATCTGACAACAACAGCAGGCCGAATTGAACTGGGTAGCGTTGGTACAGGTTTAGTCAAACTAACAGAAATTGAGAAAGGTTATGCCTTTGATTATTCCGGTGTACAAGATTTTCGAGATATTCAAGTTTCTCAATTTGCGATTATTTATGGCAGTGGTAATGATGGTAGCGATATCCATTTCCAAGGTAGAAATGTTAACTTGACCGATAGTTCTTTAGTATTTATTAATAGCTTTGAGCGAGGCAGACAAGATAATTTGTCAATCAATGCCAAAAATTTAACTATAGATAGTGGAGCATTTCTCGGAACTTTTGCTCTGGGTGACGGGAATGCTGGGAATATATTGGTAAAGGCTTCAGAGTTGGTGGAATTAGCAGGTACAACCCCAGACGGTTTTATTCCTAGTGGTATAGGTTCTCAAGTCATAGAATTAGCTACAGGTAACGCTGGCAACATAAAAATTGAAACTAAACAATTACTAATTCGAGATGGTGCAACTGTAGATTCTTCTACTTTTGGGTTAGGTAACGCAGGAAACATCAATGTCAAAGCCTCAGATTTTATAGAACTGCGTGGAGGTAGCCAAGATGGTCAAATTGCTAGTGGTATTGTTACTCAAGTTGTTCAAGATGCCGTAGAAAACCCTGGTAATGCGGGAGCTTTAACCATTGAAACTCAAAAACTTACGATTACGGGTGGCGCACAAATAGCCACAACTGCTCGCAATAGCGGTAATGGCGGCAATATCACGATTCACGCTACAGATAAAATTCTGGTTAGTGGAGCGTCTTCTCAAGCTACTGGTTCATCCTTCGATAGTTATAGAAGTGGAATTTTTGTCGGTTCTGATCCAGGTGCTACAGGCGATGTCGGCAATTTGGATATTACAACTGGATTGCTGACTGTGGAAAATGGAGCCAGAATCTCCGCTGCTAATTTTGGTTCTAGTCAAGTAGGTGGTAATGCTACTTTCACTCTGAGACAGTTGGTAGTGCAGAATGGCGGAGAAATTCGTTCTGCTTCTTTTGGGGAAGGGGCTGGTGGAACCTTGAATATCAACGCTACTGATTCTGTAGAGGTTGTGGGTGCAGCTAATATTGGTGGTGAAAGTGTCATAAGTACTTTGTTTACCGATGCTCAAGCCTCTGGGAAAGCTGGTAATTTAATTATTAATAGCGATCACTTGTCGGTACGAGATGGCGCAGAATTATCAGTAAGTAGTGAAGGCTCTGGACAAGCCGGTAATTTGGATATCACGGCGCGGATTGTCCAATTAGATAATCAAGCCAAGTTAATTGCTGAAACTGCTTCTGGTGATGGTGGTAATATCACACTCACCTTAGATGAGGTACTCCTACTACGCCGCCAGAGTTTAATCTCCACCACAGCAGGAACTCTACCTGCTGGTGGTAATGGTGGCATCATTAATATCAAAGCTCCATTTATTGTGGCTATCTCCTCAGAAAATAGCGACATCAAAGCTAATGCTTTTACAGGTAATGGTGGTCAAGTTAATATTACTACCCAAGGCATCTTTGGTATTCAACCCCGACAATTTCCAACACCCGAAAGTGACATTACCGCCAGTTCGACTTTTGGTGTGAATGGAGTTATTAACATCAACAACCCCGATGTTGACCCGACTCAAGGTCTAACTACTTTACCTCAAACTGTAGTAGATGTTTCCCAATTAATCGCTCAAGGTTGTGGCACACAAACAGAACAAGTAGCCAACCAATTCACCGTAGCTGGACGTGGTGGCTTACCTCCAAGTCCCAATGACCAACTCGATAGTGATGCAGTATGGTCAGATACGCGCCGCACTGTAGCCGCAAAGCCACAATATCAATCAAAAATTCCTGCTGTGCAAGTATCCAAAACACTTAATAGTCTTTTTCTAGTTCCTGCATCTGGTTGGGTCTTTAACAACAAAGGCGAAGTTACACTTGTTGCTCAGGGCGCTAATTCTGTCCGTGAAAATTTAGGCGTTACCTCTACGGTTTGCCATAGTCGCTAAATAATGATTAAATTCAACTTGCATTAATTAGTGAAGAATCAAAAATGATGAAAAATTGATTTGTCAAAGCTATTTGCATTATCTAATTACAATCTAGAAATATCAATTTGATTTCTCAACTAGTGGTGACGGGAGGGCATAGGAATATTATATTTGCTTGGGATGCGGTGAACTTGGTTATCAAAAGATTAAATCAAGTTAATGGTTGGTTATTATTTTTTACATTCACTGGTAGCATGAAATGATTTGATGATAAATAGTCAACATAATTTCCTCTAGAATTTCAAGCGATCGCTCTTTATTTTTATCAAACAATTTGTATAAAAATATTGAACCATAACATTTACATTTTGTTAGTAGCAGTTGCCTAAAAATTTTGCACTTTACCAAAAAAAAGCCCCCCGGTAGTTAGCCGAGGGATTCTGCAAGTCGGTAATTGTCGCACAAAGACATTCGCGGATATCACCATACCAACTTAGACTTGAGGAAATCTGCCAAAATGCCAAATTATGCAATTTTCGGTTCTTTGTGGCGAACTCAAGACAGATGTTTCACAATCAACCTGCAACCACGATTAGAATTTAAGTAAAGAAATATTGCGTAGCTTACGGGCATGAAACGGATCGTCTTAATTGCTGGGTTTGAATCGTTCAACGCTGACTTATACAGAAAAGCGGCTGCTGTGGCTGAATCTCGCTGTCCTGATTTAGATATTCGGGTGTTTAGCGATCGCGATATTATCAGTAAACGTGGGGAAGTAGAAACAGCACTGCATGACGCTGACGTATTTTTTGGCAGCTTATTATTTGATTATGACCAAGTTGTGTGGCTGCGCGATCGCCTTGCCCAAGTTCCCATCCGGCTTGTGTTTGAGTCAGCTTTAGAATTGATGAGTTTAACCAAGTTGGGAGACTTTGCCATTGGGGACAAACCCAAAGGAATGCCCAAACCAGTTAAATTCATCCTCGACAAATTCAGTAATGGACGGGAAGAAGACAAACTCGCAGGTTACATCAGCTTCTTAAAAATCGGCCCGAAACTTCTCAAATTCGTCCCAGTCCAGAAAGTCCAAGACTTACGCAACTGGTTAATTATCTATGGTTACTGGAATGCTGGCGGCCCCGAAAACGTCGCTTCTTTATTCTGGACACTAGCAGAAAAATACCTCGGCTTAAAAATTGGCGACATTCCCCCACCAGTCGAAACCCCCAAAATGGGATTATTGCATCCCGACTATCAAGGGTTTTTTGCATCGCCAAAAGCCTACCTAGACTGGTATCAGCAGAGAGGCAGGAGGCAGGAGGCAGGAGGCAGAAGGAATGCTTTTCAGCCCCCCATTGTGGGGATATTACTTTACCGCAAACACGTAATCACCAAGCAACCCTATATTCCCCAACTCATTCGCCGCTTTGAAGAAGCCGGTTTAATTCCCTTACCTATATTCATCAACGGTGTAGAGGGACACGTAGCAGTTCGGGACTGGATGACGACTGACTACGAACAACAACAACGCCAACTTAATAATATTGAAACTCCCTCACTTTCCCCAGATGCAGTTAAAGTTGATGCCATAGTTTCCACCATTGGCTTTCCCCTTGTCGGTGGCCCGGCTGGTTCAATGGAAGCCGGTCGCCAAGTAGAAGTAGCAAAGCGCATCCTGACTGCAAAAAATGTCCCTTATATTGTCGCCGCACCCTTATTAATTCAAGATATCCATTCTTGGACACGCCAAGGTGTCGGCGGATTACAAAGTGTAGTTTTATATGCGTTACCCGAACTTGATGGGGCTATTGATACCGTTCCCCTCGGTGGTTTGGTAGGCGAAAATATTTATCTTGTTCCTGAACGGGTACAGCGATTAATTGGTAGAGTCAAAAGCTGGGTTGCTTTACGGCAAACACCAGCATCAGAACGTAAAATTGCCATTATTTTATATGGTTTCCCCCCTGGTTATGGTGCAGCCGGCACAGCTGCATTGTTGAATGTACCTCGCAGTTTAATTAAATTCCTTCACGCACTCAAAGACCAAGGTTATAACGTTGGCGACATCCCCGAAGATGGGGAAGAATTAATTCGTCAGGTGAAAGAAGCCGACGAGAGAATAGAAACAAATTCCTCCCCACTCCCCAATACTGTAAATGCCCGTCAATTAGAAAAATGGTTGGGATATCTCCGCACATCTCGCGTTGAAAAACAATGGAAATCTTTAACAAGTAGTGGGATTAAAACTTATGGTGAGGAACTGCACATTGGTGGTGTGCAGTTAGGAAATGTCTGGATAGGTTTACAACCACCGTTAGGCATTCAAGGCGACCCGATGCGATTAATGTTTGAACGCGATTTAACACCACATCCCCAATATGCTGCTTTTTATAAATGGTTACAAAACGAGTTGCAAGCTGATGCTGTGGTTCACTTTGGAATGCACGGCACAGTGGAATGGTTGCCGGGTTCGCCTTTAGGAAATACGGGTTATTCTTGGTCGGATATTTTGTTAGGTGATTTGCCCAATCTATATATATATGCGGCGAATAATCCTTCGGAGTCAATTTTGGCAAAGCGTCGCGGTTATGGGGTGTTAATTTCGCACAATGTCCCGCCTTATGGTCGTGCAGGTTTGTATAAGGAATTGGTGGCGTTGCGCGATTTAATTGCGGAGTATAGAGAAGACCCGAAAAAGAATTATGTGCTGAAGGAAGGGATTTGTAAAAAGATTGTTGATACGGGTTTAGATGTTGATTGTCCGTTTGAGGATGCGAAAAAGTTGGGCATTCCTTTTACGCCAGAAAATATCAGAATGTTTAGCGCCCATGCTTTTGATGATTATCTGGTGAAGTTGTACGAATATTTGCAGGTTTTGGAGAATCGTTTGTTTTCCTCTGGGTTACATACTTTGGGTGAAGCGCCAAATGAGGAAGAGATGGCGGCTTATTTGGAGGCTTATTTTGGAAACGAACCGCAAAGACGCGGAGAGGAAGAGATACAGATAAGAGATTTATTAGAACAAACTACAGATGAGTTAACAAATTTATTGCGGGGGTTGAATGGGGAGTATATTCCGCCTGCGCCTGGTGGTGATTTGTTGCGTGATGGGGCGGGGGTTTTGCCGACGGGAAGGAATATTCATGCGTTAGATCCTTATAGAATGCCTTCACCTGCGGCGTATGAAAGAGGTAGGGAAATTGCCCAGAAAATTATCGCCCAGCATTTACAGGAACATGGGAAGTATCCTGAAACTGTCGCAGTTTTGTTGTGGGGTTTAGATGCGATTAAAACTAAGGGTGAATCTTTAGGAATTTTGCTGGAGTTGGTTGGTGCTGAACCTGTGAAGGAAGGGACTGGCCGAATTGTTCGTTATGAATTGAAACCCTTGGCTGAGGTGGGACATCCCCGCATTGATGTGTTGGGTAATTTGTCGGGAATTTTCCGAGATAGTTTTGTGAATATCATCGAATTATTGGATGATTTGTTTTTACGCGCGGCTGAGGCGGATGAGTCGGAAGAACAGAATTTTATTCGGAAACACGCTTTGGCTTTAAAAGCGCAAGGTGTAGAAAATGTTTCCGCGAGATTGTTTTCTAATCCTGCGGGTGATTTTGGTTCTTTAGTAAATGATAGGGTGGTGGATGGGAACTGGGAATCTGGGGAAGAGTTAGGTAATACTTGGCAAAGCCGCAATGTGTTTAGCTATGGGAGACAAGATAAAGGCCAAGCTAGACCAGAGGTGTTGAATCAGTTATTGAAAACGAGCGATCGCATTGTCCAAGAAATCGATTCGGTAGAATATGGTTTAACTGATATTCAGGAATATTACGCCAACACTGGCGGCTTGAAAAAAGCCGCCGAAAAACAAAGCGGTAAAAAGGTAACTACCAGCTTTGTCGAAAGTTTCTCAAAAGACACCACCCCCCGCAATTTAGAAGATTTGCTGCGGATGGAATATCGTACCAAATTACTCAATCCCAAATGGGCGCAATCAATGGCAAATCAAGGTTCTGGCGGTGCTTATGAAATCTCGCAACGGATGACAGCCTTAATTGGTTGGGGTGGTACTGCCGATTTTCAAGATGATTGGGTTTATGACCAAGCGGCTGATACCTACGCTTTAGACCCAGAAATGGCAGAGAAATTACGCCAAGCCAACCCTGAAGCTTTCCGCAATATTATTAGCAGAATGTTAGAAGCATCTGGACGCGGTTTCTGGGAAGCTGATCAAGATAAGTTAGATAAATTGCGTCAGTTATATGAGTTGACTGATGAAGAATTGGAAGGAGTGACTGTTTAAAAAATTCCCAATCTATCAAGAGGCTAAATGAGTTCTGTAATATAATTTTTCAGGAGTTCAATTAGCTCTTCTTTACTTACTTTATTATCAGCAACTTGCATTGTTAATTCATAAGCTTGTTCTGGTGACATATTCAGTTCATAATCATTCATGTTCAAAAATGTCACTATCACATCAAAAGCAGTCCGCTTATTTCCATCTACAAAAGCATGGTTATTAGTAATATGAAACAAATAAGCTGCGGCTTGTTCAATAATTGTAGAATGTAAAAGTTTACCACCGAAAGTTGCTTGGGGTTGATAAATAGCTGAATCTAGCAAGCCTTCATCGCGTATACCAAGTGAGCCACCATATATGCGAATCTGCTTACTATGTATACTTAACACATCTTGTTTTTCAATGAATTTAGGACTAGGCAAGATTACTGTACACCCAATCCCATTTTTTTGTAGATGCCAAAGAAATTAGCATAGCTTCTGATTCTTTAGGGATGATATCATCTTTTTGTTCTAATAACTTAGTAAATTCTTCAGTGAGTAAGTTAAATTGTAAACAAGCTTTAATGATTGATTGTATTACGTACTTTCCAGTTTCTACAAGAATATATTCTTCATCATGTGGATAAGTTAAAGAAGAAGCTTCATTTATAATAATCAGATATGTATTTAGAACAACCCGAATATACTTTATAAAAACCTGTCTGGTGTTCTCGTGTTTTATAAAATTAAGTTCAGAGCATTTTTCTAAAATTTCTTGAAGTAAAAAACTGTATCTCACAAAAAGTAGAATTGATAATTGATCCGGTTGGGATTTTTTTTCAAGTTTATCAACCAGCTTATTAAATTTATCAAGTTTATATTTTAACTCTGTTAGCTTATCTAGAAGCTGACTAAGAGTTATCATTCCGCTATTTTCCAACTCAATTATTTCCGCAACTAGTTCATCTTGCGGGTTAGCATCATTCAGGCATTTTTCCAGGATTTCTATACTTTTTTGAAATTTGGCAATTGTTTCTGGCGGAAGAATCAAGCTGTTTACCATCTGTTTTGTACCTGGATTCTAATATCAATTTAACGAAATTTACTAATAATTGCATAAAGTCACAGCAAAAACTCCGCGTAACTTTGCGTTTACCTTAGCGATACTCCGCGTTTAAAAACATTACTAATTAAGCCTTTCCAAAAACTGTTTACCACAATCTTTGCAGAGATAACGCTGCTTCCCATGACGATGACCATTTTTAGATAAACGGGATGAATGACAGTAAGGACATATCATTACTTTCATTACTTCTTGGGGCAGTGTGTATGGTGTTAAATATGCTACTAGCATTGCTTTGAGTTCTGCATAAAGAACTTGACGTTTGCTTTCATCCTGTTTCAAAGCATTCAAAAGTAAGGCGTTGTAGGTTCGATGCACTGTTTCAGCAATGAGTTCACTTTTTTCTACAGCTAACTCTGGGTTCCAGTGACGAAAAAAGGCGGCGAATTGTTGAATTAGCTGCTGATTAAAGGTTTCGTCAAATAGCTGAAACAATTCTGGTGCAACAAAATACTGAATGTACACAACACGAGGGATGGGATCTGCAAAATATTTCGCGTAAATATCCACTGTATGACCTATAAAATCTGGTAATGACTTATGCTCGTTGGCTGACTGCATAAGTTTGGTAAGAATTGCTGTCACCCGTTCCATGTGTATCGCTTCGAGTGCATGAAATATGGCGAGTTTATCAGGAAAAAACTGATATAGAGAACCTATAGCTGTGTCGGCTTTCGCTGCAATTTGATGGGTAGTCGCAGCCTCATATCCCACTTCCGCAAAGACTTCGGCTGCTGCTTGGAGAATTTTCTTAACCCGTTGCTGACTGCGCTTTTGCTTGGGTTGACGGCGCATCAGCAGCGAATCAGATTTACTTATAGCCATAGTTCTTGACAAACATGAAAAATCTGTCGTATTTTTAAATCAAACATGAAAGTTTTGTCATAATTCTACTCTAACGCGGTCGAAATTAGAGCGATCGCATCATACCAAATACCCTAAACAAATCCCTAGGAGGCTCCTATGGTAGTAATTCTCCCTGGCGCACCGTGGTTAATTGCTCATCGTTCTATGCTGGGTGTTAGCAAGCCTTATAAAGTTGCGCTGAATGGTCGAGATTATGTCCTTTGGCAAAATCAACAAGGTGAAGTTCTTGCCTTAGATAACGTTTGTCCACATCTGCAAGCACCTCTATCTGATGGCTGGATTTGCCAAGAACGGGGTACAATTACCTGTCCTTTCCACGCGTTGGAATTTGATGGACAAGGAAGGTTGCATCAGTCTGGTCAAGTAGGAAGCCAACCGCTGGTAAATACGCTAAAACTGATTATCAAAGATGATTGTATTTGGACATACGCTGGTCACGTTCCCAAAATTCCCGTACCAGACCTCATCGCCAAAGTTAGCGAAGGTATGAGTTTTGTTGGTGTGGCTGGCGAAAAAAGTATTCGCGGGACTTTTTTAGATAACTTGTTAATCAACTACGACTACAACCATCAAAGCGGTACACACCGGGATTTATTTGGTATTAAAGCTAATCGCGTTCCGGTGTTTGAGCATCAAGGATATTGGGCTAAGGTTGTCCAAGAACTAGAACGGGAGCATAGTACTTGGAATGATATTCTCCGCAATCCTGTTATTTTAACTGCACCTAAAACCTACACAGGGACTTTAGAGTATGCTTTCCCCGCACTAACAACTTTTCATACCTCATTCTTGTTAGGAGAAATTTTGCAGGTGCATATCTTATATCCAGAAACGGAAACTCAAACTAAAACTTTTGTGTTAGTCTTCACCAAACCCAAACATCCAATTCTCGTACCCTTATTAAGACGTTCAATGTTAAGTGCGGTGACAACAGTCGTCGAGCAAGATACACGCGCCATTGAAACTTCTTATCCTCGCCAAACACCCAAAATTCGCCTACCGAACGAGGAAATTATGTTTCATTCTCAAAAGCTATATCATGATTGGTAATGTGATTTGTCTCACGCAGCGCAGCAGAGATAATGAGGAGCTTGAGAATTTTTCCCCGTAACTTTGCGTTAAAAAGCTTAACGCTCCAAAATTTACCCTTCAGTTGTCTTTCCAATGGTCAGTTTATTGCAAGTAGCGGTGATGAAGAGATGATTAGACTTGTCCACAAAATAATAGAATCATACCCACAGGAATCAAAGCGATTAATTGGGATTAAATATGCAGATTTTATTACATTAGTCGCATTAGCAGAAAAAAGCATCTAGAGAAACAAGCAGAAATTGAAAAAATAAAAATTAGGTTAATAGCATCTGGAGGAGGACGTAAAAATGTTTTGGTGTACATATAATTAGTAGTACTTTTGTACACTAAATTTACACCCAAATCATACCCAAAGTACCCTAAACTACCCCAAATCATTGTATATTTTTAGTACAGAAATACTATAGAATGAACTGCCCCATAAACAAAAAAACTATTGTAAGCCATAGCTCAAAATAGTTTTAGCTTTTAAGCGGGCGGCGGGAATCGAACCCGCATTAATAGCTTGGAAGGCTATAGTTTTACCACTAAACTACGCCCGCAAATTTCCAACTTAAACATAGTAACACTATTTTACAGAAAATTCAAACATCTAATTAGAATTGACAGGTTGAATTGTAATTTTGACAAAGAGATTACTCAAGTCTGGTTTACTGCCATCTTGATTGTAGGCGGGGGTAAACTTCTCGTTCCTAAACAGTTCGTTGATTGCTTGTTGGTAGAGATTTTTTTCGCTTTGGAGGTTGGAAGGTTTTATTTCTAAGACTATAGCCTGTTGAAAGTTCCCATTGTGTGCAATTACAAAGCTGGCTACAAGTTGTGCAGGTGCAAGTCCATTTTCGCCATTGAGAGAATTTGCTGCTAATGTTTTCATACCACTTCCCTGGTATGTAGCTAAAACATCAGGTAAATCTTTACTTAGTTGACGCATTTCCTGATCAGCAAAAGGCACTATTGTGACTGTCGAGCCAGCTTGCTCAGAAGTAGTGGGATTTTTGTCTGTAGGAGTTTGAGGGGTATTTCTTGTGGGAATGGGTGAAGTTTTATTGGTAGGACTTGGAGAAGTAGTAGGATTTTTTTGAGGCGGCGTGTTAGAAGTATTATCGGTGGAACTTGGAGACGAATTTCCTGTTGGAGTGCGGGGATTATTATCTGCTCCCGTGGTTGAATTTGTTGATGGTTCTGAAGGAAGACTGCTTGGTAATGGTTTTCCTTTTCCGAGGATAATTCCTTGTCGGCGATTCCACGGAAGATTACCAATAGGAATTGTCGGTGTAGGTTTGGGAGTTGGCGTAGGTTTAGTAAAGTCAGTTGTAAAACTTGGTTTTGGGGTCGTTTGTGCTTTGGGTTTGGGTTGTGAAACAGGTTTTTTGACTAATGGTTTGGTATTTTTTTGAGAAACAACTTTCTTCTGATTCAGAATGCTGGTTTCAGAATCCTGATTTCTAGCTATATTGTTTGCTGTTTCTGGCAAAGTTCCGGCTATATTCTGTTGGGATGAGATATTTGGTTTGGGTGAAACTGTTGTCGTAGGTAATTTTGATTTTGCTGTTGGATAAATTTCCACCAACTCAATAGGAACAATAGCTTGACTTTGCTGGGGAAACCATAATCCAAACACATTGGACGATCGCATCAACCAAAAAATCAACAAATGCAGGGAAACTGAACTAATAGTGACAAAAATCCACAAACTTGGAGGATCACTATGTCGTTTCCAAATCTTGGGTGGAACAGGAGTTTTGTCTGCAACAGGCGTTGTCATATCACCGAGGCCAAAGATAATTCAGAGTCCTTAAGCTTTGCTAAAGACTCCGTTTGGATCTTAGCGATTAACTACTAGATCTGGCGAAACAGCAAAAGTCAGGACAGTTTCATCAACTCCTTTAAGTTTTAGTGGACTACCTTTGGTAATTTCTTCATCCTGCAAATAATCTGCTACAGCAGCCGAAACCAAAATCGTACCGGGAACAGCCGCAGCTTGCAATCGAGCAGCAATATTCACACTTGGGCCAATAGCAGTATAGTCGGCGCGTTCTGCACTACCAAACATCCCCACAACCGCTGTACCTTGGTGAATACCACAGCGAAACTGGACACTAGAGCGTCCATCGCTTTCAAATACACCTTGCTCTTGCCAGCGTTGGTTTAACTGCGAGAGTGAGCGATGCATTGCTCTAGCTGTATTGATAGCTCGACGTACCTGTTCATTAGGAGTCAGTTCTTCTGGCGCTCCATATAAAGCCAAAATCGCATCCCCCATGAATTTATCTACGGTACCGCCGTTGTCAAACACAACTTTGGTCATACATTCTAAATACTCATTCAGCAATTCTGCTACCCGTCGAGATCTAAGAGTATTTGCTAATTGGGTAAACCCCACAATGTCACTAAACAAAACTGTAATCAAACGCGGTTCTGGGCGTAAGTCTAAAGTTAAATCTCCTGCTGCGGCTTTCTGTACTAATACAGTTGGCAAAAAACGCTTGAGAACTGATTCTGTTAGATAAGTATTTAATTCTACAACCCGTCTTTCATTTTCCTTCAAAGCTAAGAGATTCCTGACTTCTGCTAGAAGTTCTCTGTCGTTAAATGGTTTGGCTAAATAGGCATCTGCACCATGTTCTGTGCTTTCAATGCGGGTTTCTTCATCTACTTTGGCTGTGAGCAAAATGATCGGAATTCCTTTTAATTTCTCATCAGAGCGAATCATCCGAATCATTTCCAGCCCAGTTACTAAAGGCATCATCAAATCTGTAACGATCAAGCTGGGTAAAATTTCTTGAACTACACCAAACCCTTCATAACCATTACGAGCCGTGTGGACTTGATAGCCACTGCGGCGGATGATATCGGATACGTAAGTTCGTAAATCTGGGTTGTCATCTACAACTAAGATGGAGTGCTTAGAAGTTTGCTGGGTGGGTTGCTCTGTTGAAGTGCGCGAACTCGCTTTGCTTGCGGAATTGGGAGTAGGAAAAACATCTGATAAATCTTTTGTAGTATGTTCCCACTTTTCCGTAGTTGATTCGATGAGTTCTAAATCAGCTAATTCAACAGTGGCACGGCTAGTATTTAATTCAGCAGGTGTTTCTAATACTTGGTTGATTGGTAAGTGATCATGGCCAGTGAGCAGCCATAATGTGAAAGTCGTTCCTTCACCATAAACTGAGTCTACAATGATTTTACCGCCATGCAGTTCCACTAATTCTTTGACTAAAGCCAAACCCAGTCCGCTACCTTCATAGGAACGGTTTTCTGAGCCTTCAGCTTGGCGGAATCGCTCAAATAACATCGGAATTTGTTCTTGAATAATACCAATTCCTGTATCTTTTACTTGGAGGATGCAGTATTCGTCTTGATTTTGCACTGTAACCCTGATTGTGCCATCTTCAGGTGTAAACTTCATGGCATTTGATAAGAGGTTATAAACCACTTTGTCAAATTTTTCCATATCTAAGTAAACCTTGGGACATGCAGTGAAATCAGTTGCTAGATGCAGTTGTTTTTTCTCACAATAAGGTCGAAATGACTCAACAATTTGGCTGACAAATTCCACTAAATCACAGGGACGAAAGCTAGGCTGCATTCGTCCCGCATCTAGGCGTTGTAAGTCGAGTAATTGGTTGACTAATCGCAATAGACGGCGAGAGTTACGTAAAGCGATCGCACTTTGAGCATGAGATAGACCTTCCCCAGCAGCTACCGCAGATTCTAATGGCCCTTGAATCAAGGTAATGGGAGTACGGAATTCGTGGGAGATATTTTGGAAAAATTCAGTTTTTTGTTTATCTAGTTCCAATAAACGCTCGGCTTGTTCACGGGTTTTCTGATAGAGACGTGACTGCTGTACAGCGATCGCTGCTTGTGCGGCCACTGCTCTGGCAAGTTCAATATCTGATGATACCCATCGACGAACTTTTCGCCCTTCCCGCAAGGTAATACTCCCAATACATTTGCCATCAGCTAATAAAGGCACAACCATGAGCGATCGTGCTGGCTTTTTCAAAGGCAAATCAAATCCCTTCAGTTCCAAGGGACAGACACTCATATCGGCAATTACTATCGGCTCCTGTGTCCGCAAAATTTCTTGTAACAGAGGGTTATCTTTAATAGGAGCTTGCGTCGAGTAAGGAAAATTTTGAGATATTAAATCAAGATTAGTATTTAAATTAAAATTTTGGACTGGCTTGAGCGAATGGTCAGAATGTTGAGCGCTATCATATAAACCAACACACTGGACAGAATCTTCTTCTTCTGTCCATAAAGACAGCGCACAACCATCGACTTGTAAGGCTTGTCCTAATTTGTGGGTAATAGCAGCAAAAATATCTTGTGGGTCTAAGCTAGAGCGAATTGCTGTTGTAATTGTATTAATTAGCGCTTCTCTCTTTGCTAAAGCACGTACCTGTTCATAAGCATAAGCTTGAGATAAAGCTAAAGCGGCTTGATCTGCCACCATTGTCACTAGCTGGATTTCCTCAGTTCCCCAGAGGCGAGATTGGTGACACTGATGTAGTGCTAACACTGCTAACAATTCTTGTTGACAAATTAGCGGTACAACTAAGCTGGAGTAAATATTAGCAGTAGCAAAAGCTGTTCCTCTTTGTTGTGGTTCGGAATTTTCTCCTTGAATTCGCTCATCTGTAGCGACATCGTAAATTACCTGAACTTCACGAGTTTCCCAAACAGTTTGGGCTAACAAAGCAGCCGAAGGTAAGAAAGATGCGGCTGACACATCTCCTGCAATTCCTGATACTTGCTCCACTTCTGCTTGGGGCGGTTTTTGGTAAATAAACCCTTCGTCTACTAATTGCTCATCTTGAAAAGGACGTAACAGGCAAACATCTACCTCTAACATGTGACCGACTGTATCGACAATTGCTTGCAAAATTTGCCGATAGTCTAAAGCACTGCGAATTGTGTTAGTAACAGTATTCAGCAGTGATTCTTGTCGGAGTGTACGGGTTAGTTCGCGGGTACGAGCTTTGAGAACATTGTGGGTATCCAAGGCTTGGCGTACCACAGCTTTGAGTTCTTCTGCTTCCCACGGTTTGGTGACATATTTAAATACCTTACCAGCGTTAATAGCTTCCACTAAGTCTTCAACATCAGTGTAGCCAGTCAAAATAATCCGAATAATATCTGGATATTGAGTTGCTGTCAGGCTCAAAAATTCCGTACCACTCATAATTGGCATTCGCTGATCAGAGATGATCACTGCGACCTCTCCTTCTTCTGCCAACAGATCTAATGCCGCAGGGCCAGAGGTTGCCCGCAACACTTTATAATCACGATAGAAAGTACGGTAAAGCAAATCAAGGTTGTCTGGTTCGTCATCAACAACCAAAATTTTCGGCTTACTGTTTACTTGAGATTTCATGCACCGCTTTCCTGCTGCAACAGCAGTTGAATAAAGAATAATCTGCTCAGGAGGTAATTTTTCTGACTCGGGTAAGAGCAGAGCATTTTGCCCAATTGGGTTGTATGGCTATATAAATGCTGGGTGTAAGAGTATCTACTCACAGTAATTAGCCTCAATAGCGGGTAATGTTTGCCACTTGCTCTGATACAGCGGATTTAATGGAATGGTCAATTTTGGTACTAAAGAGTAGATGCTTGCTTTTCAAGTGTTGTTTCACCTCCCGTGAAAACTTTTGATGACTACACACAGCGTTCAGGTCTGGTGGAAAAAGCTAACTGAAGCTGCATATTAAGTTTGCCCTTTGTTGCAGTTGTAATAACATTTGCAGGTAAATTTTATTTATGTTGGTCATGGGAGAGTGAGCTAGGTCACAACTATAAGTATTAAAGGCAAAGTATACTATTAGACTAACTATTTATTCTAATTTAGCAATCATAACCAGCAGTTAGACAAGTGGCATGGGGCTGTCACAGATTAATGCTGCTTTAACTATTACAGCATGTACTTAGTTCATCTAGGCGATCGCCAAATAAGTACAATATATATTTCAAAAATATTTTGCCTGATTTTTCAGTATAAATACGGTAAATAGATTATTTTAACTTTACTTATTTGTATAACTAAGCAGCTACATAAGTCAGCGATAAGGACTAAATCTCCCCTAGAACCAGTCAAAGACCTGACTCAATCTAGATTCAGATAGTATTCCCCACAGCCAATCCAGAGCATTTAGCAGCGATAGATCATAATTTCTGAGATTATGTTATTGGTTGTGACAATTGATGTTGTGAATTACCCAAAAGGATGCTGAGTGTGTTATTAACTTACAGAAGAACCTAGAACACCCAAATAATTTATTTGTATTAAACTACAAAAAACAATTGTATTTACAGTAGCAAACGGTGTTTTAGAATGTCTGAGAAAATTTTTGTACAATGCAATTAATAATAAACTAACCTTGACATCCTGGTTTTTTGACTCATCTCACGAACAACCACTGACATCAGCCGCGCATCAAGCTTCTCAACAATTCCAAATTCGTGCGGCTACGACTAACGATTTGACTGCTATTTCCCAGATTATTGCCGAAAGCTTTCACTCTCAAACTGGTTTTTGGGGATGGGCTTTTCCATTGTTACGTCTGGGGATTTATGAAGACTTCAGAAATCGTTTATCATCACCAGCACCCCATCATATTTGTTTAGTTGCTGTTGACACTACTATTACTGGGTCTAATAACTTAGTGGGAACTGTAGAACTGGGCTTGCGTTTCCATGATTCATGGAAACAAAATGGCAGAAGTTTCCTTTATCTATCTAATTTAGCTGTTGATCAAAAATATCGCCGGAATGGTGTGGCTTCACGGTTATTATTGAGTTGCGAAAAGCTTTGTCAGGAATGGGGTTTTAAAGACTTATATCTCCATGTTTTAGAAGATAACCATCAAGCACGACAGTTGTATTTCAAATTAGGTTACAAAATGTATAAAGTAGAATCTAACTGGAGTTTATTCTTTCTCCAACGTTCTCGTCAAATATTCTTACACAAACACTTAAATTTCGATTCTTCTGACTAAATTTTATGTTGTGCGATGGGATACAAATATGGTGATCGCATTTTTTACTCAAATTTATGCCACTAAATTCTAGTCTGTTTAGGATAAAACACCCAAGATATTTAGTCTATATTTTAAGTCTAAGTTAGTTTTTATTGTCCAAACTGCCTCAAAACAAATTGATCTAAATTAGATTGATTTTTAAACTCTAGCTAAAGATATTTTTGCATAAATAGCCATACAATATATCTAGTATGGCAATCCAAGTGGGTTTGTAAAATATCTGTAGAGCAAGGTAAAAGAAAGTAAAGCGTAAATTTATTGGTCAATACTGCACAGACTACCATTGTATTGGTGTTTTACATTTAAAATAATTACTTATACTTTATCTAATAAGAAAATAATCAAAATCCCTCAATATATAATATCTACTATGATGAAGCAATCAGTAAAATTACGCTAAATAAAAATTCCCTCATAATAACTTTGTATTTAATTTATTCATCTTTATAGAAACTTTAATTTTTTTATAGTTTAGTTTAAAGACAAATTCAGCCATATCTCATAAAATATGATTACATAATTAATGAGCTACATCTCATTAATCTCTATTATTAAATTGAACAAAAAGTTCTTGATAGTAAGATAAGCAAAAAACTAATTTGATTTAACACCAAGTTACTGCTTGACGTGCATCACACTACCAAATTATTCAGAAGTTATAAAAAACATGGATAGCGAAAAGCAAATACGCTATCAAACCTCTATGGTATCAACTTATTACCCCGACACCAGTTTTCTTGACCATTTTGTTATGCCAGATGGAACTGAGCAATCATACGGCTCAGATATTTTGACACTTCTACAAAGTGGAAAGGTTTTTATTGTCAATAGTCGGAAGCGGAATGGGTTAATACTTTTTAAACGCTACCATGCAGAATTTGCTGGCCCGGGAGCAGCGGTTGGTGGTGATTACGACAGCGATTGTCAGATGGTTGTGCGTATCGGCAATTTATCTTTATTGAGTCCAGAATCTTATGAGGAACGCCAGAAAGCCTACTTGATTCGACGACAATGGATTCGGTTGATAAAGCAAATTACCGAAAATCCAGTTCCGCAACAGCGAGTACAGAAGATTTTAGATCAGTTTGACCAATATTTCCCATCAGAAATGGTGGCTGATTTACCTGATGAAGCCTTTGCACTTTTAGTGGGTGTTTTTCCCCAAACTGTAGGGATAGTGCGTCGTTTGGGCAGTGAAATTGATGGCAAATTTAATTACTAGCTATCATAATCTGCTAGATATTTAAGTATTCAAAATTTGCCATAGCTGCTTGTAGTCTTTCCAAGGTACGCGAATTTTCTTCTGGAGTCCCAATAGTGATTCGTAATCCTTCATTCAGTATTCTGACAAGAGTTCCAGCACTTCTGAGTTGTTGATGAAGAATTGGTAAAGTAGTATTTTTTGAATCAGAATTATTTGCCTGGAGACGTAGATAAACAAAGTTAGCGGCACTTTCGGCTACTTGCAAGGCTGGATGTTGCGCCAAATTTGCGATAAGCTTGTCGCGCTCATTCTGTGTTTGTAAAATTGAACTAAGTAAAAGTTGACGGTTTTGTAAAGCCACTAGTGCTGCTGCCAGTGAAAAGCTAGGAAGATTGTAAGGCAAGCGGACTTTCTCTAAAATGGCGATCGCTTCTGGATGAGCAATACAATAACCCACACGCAATGCTGCTAAACGGAAAGCCTTAGAAAAAGTTCGTAAAATGATCCAATTGGGACGCTGTGCCAATTCATCCACTAAAGTATTTTGGCTAAATTCAAAGTAAGCTTCATCAATTACTACTAAAATTTCTTCTGGTAAACTTCTGAGCCATGCTAATTCTGCCACAGTGAGTAGATTAGCGGTGGGAGAGTTTGGATGTACAACAAAAACTACCCGAATTGGCGGATTTTGAGTTTGGGTGATGGCTGTTTGTGCAGCTTTTATGTCTATTTCAAAATTGGTTTGATTTCTGCCGACTGTCACCACTCCTATACCCAAGGTTTGAGCTAAAATCCCGTACATCGAAAAAGTGGGATTAGCTACTAGAATTGAACCTTCGCCTCCCAGACAGGTAGCAATTAATAAAGAGCGAATTAGTTCATCGGAACCATTCCCAACAGAAATATTAGCAGCGGTAAACAAGGATGAAGAAAGATTAGCCGATTCATTTACATACTCAGCGATCGCATCTCTTAGCTGCTCATGTCCGCCATCGGGATATCGATTTGTTTCGATAACTTGCTGATATGTCCAGGCCAATTTTTCTTTTAATTCAGGTGGTAAATCTTCAGGACTTTCATTTGTATCCAGCCGATCAAACTTTATGGCGACTGGTTCTGCTGTATTGCTGCTAGGGTGAGGCTTGTAAGCCGTAAATTGGGCTAAATCTGACCGAATAAAAGGAAGCATAATTTTTAGTTAATAGTCATTGGCCAATAAAACAAATAACTAAGAGAATTGCTTGTTGGTTGGTCTCATATTTTACTGCTTTGCGGTAACTGACAGAAGAGGTGAATTGCTTGCCAAATTTCTGTTGTGACATTGGCTAAGGCATGATCGCTATCGAGTTCTACTAACTTTACCCAAGGACGAGAGTGTGCAAAGTGGCGACTAGCTCTAATTGGAATGACCTCATCTTGTCTGCCATGCAAAATTAGCGTTGGCACTGGACGTTGCAATATATCCTCTTGGTATTGCTCTGCATCTGTGATGAAATCGTAACTTAGAGGGAGAGATCGTCCTTCCCCATAGTGATAAACCATGAGATATTTTTCTTGTTGCCAGCGCTTAATCGCATCATCCTCTAGTTTAGGCAACCAATGAGATAAAAATTCAAAAGCGGGTGCTAACAAAATCAAGCGTTCTACTTGTTGAGATTGCTGTCCCAAATGAGCAGATACCAAACCACCTAAACTAGAGCCTATTAATGTAACGGGTTCATAATTATGAGGAAATGCTGCTGCTACTTGATTTAGTTGACGCGTGATTGTCAAGTGAGAAAAATCACCAGCATTGAGATCAGGAATGTTAAGTTGTATCGGAATTTTAGTAAAGCGATCGCCCATAGCCAACGCTTTAGCAGATTTAGGACTAGAAGCAAACCCATGAAGATAAATGTATTGCAAGGCTGTAATTATTGAGGGTGATGAAATCTCAAGTTAAGAAATAGATAATTCTTAACTTCATATTGTTACACCTGAAGAGGTTTATGGTGCAGGGTAGTCCCCTTCTAAAGGTTTACCACCAGGATTCTCACCAGGGTTGCCGTTACCGCCCGGATTGCCATTACCACCAGGATTCTCACCAGGGTTGCCGTTACCGCCCGGATTGCCATTACCACCAGGATTCTCACCAGGGTTGCCATTACCGCCAGGATTGCCGTTTCCACCAGGATTCTCACCAGGGTTGCCGTTTCCACCAGGATTCTCACCAGGGTTGCCTTTACCGCCAGGATTGCCATTACCACCAGGATTCTCACCAGGGTTGCCGTTCCCACCAGGATTGCCATTGCCACCAGGATTGCCGTTCCCACCAGGGTTGCCGTTACCGCCAGGATTGCCGTTCCCACCAGGATTGCCGTTCCCACCAGGATTGGCAGGATTACTACTATTAATTGGCTGATTTATGTTGATGGTGTTAGTGTTTTGGTTATCATTATTAATAGAGTTACGAGTAGTATCTGAGATTACTTCTCCTGTTTGTAAGAAAGAATCTACAGGAGAATTTTCTAAGACACCACCTTGGTCAGCTGAGTGAGAAGAATTAATAGATAACTCCATAAAAGATGGGTTATCTATGACTCCTTGTCCGACGACGGGTGTTTGTGCTGCTAAAGCTGCAATAATTTCAGATTGAACGCTGGCGATCGCCAAATCTGGGTTAGATGTATTATTTTTCTTGGTTAAATCTAATCCTTGGACTAAATCACTCGTTTCATAAAAAGTTTTCAGATCAAAATCATATAAGCCCTGAAATTCACCTTTGACGATGACCATCAGTTGTCCAGCTTGTAAAACCTGATTTTGGGAAGCTTCCCGATTCAAAACCTCAATGCCGCTATTTGTCAGCGCCCCAACAATTGTAGTGTCTGTTTGCTTGTCGTAACGGACAAATAATGCTGAACCACGAATCGCCGCAGCGGCACTCGGTGTTTGTATACGGGTCTGTCCTTTTCCTGGTGGAATCAGTAAAAGTACTGTCCCGTTTGACAGATAGAAATTCCGAGTCTTGGGTAGAAATTGAAATATTGCTCGTTCTCCAACCCGTGCTAAAGAACCATCGTTAAAACGCAAATCTGCCAAAGATGATCTGCCAGTAGACAACCCATCACCAGGAATTATCGGATCTAATTTGCGTGCTGGTCGCTTTTTGTTATTCCGAGGAAGCAGTTGCACAATATTTTGCAGATTTTGAATTTCTGCACTAGTCAAAGGAGTGACTGCGATCGCCTTCGGTAAAGGCATTGTGATCACTCCCCATACACCCATCATCAACAAAGGAATAAATTTCCAAGACATAGCTTAAACGCTTAATAGTTTAACTAAGACCACACCAAGTGAAGATAGACTCTGAAATATTAGGTTTGCTTATCAGTTTTTTAGTTTTCTAACTAAATTTTCGGTGGATTTATTGAAAATTTTAGCGAAATTCTGGTATAAATCAATGTAATCAAAATTATCAAAAAATATTAAAATTAAATAATTTCTTTCTCAAAGTTAACATTTTTGTTTTTTAATGATCAGGCTAAATGGTTATATTCTTTTGTTGATAAAACATAAATGCTGATGCAACCCACAGGCTGGACAAAACCTTTATTTGCAACTTTATTAGCTTTGATTGGTGCAAATAAATGTTGTATTGGCGTAGATGTAGCTTGGGCTGATAACTTAGATGACTCTAGTAATCAAAATAAGGCAAACCTAAAATATTTTGCATATAACCAGGAAAGTTATAAGTCTTACCAGAAGAGCCAGTTTCAGGCAAGTAATTTTGATTTACAGCAGCCTCAGCTATCTAATTTTAATTTAGCAGGGACAAACTTAATCATAGTCCAAACTACTCCTGAAACAAAACCTAATACTGAACCTAATTCCCAACCGCCAAATCCTCCTAGCAATCCTCAACTCTTAAATAATCCGCCACAACTAGAAGTACAGCCAAGAGATTTTCCTCAGCCTTCACCCATGATTATAGAAGAATTGTTGGATAAACCCTCAGTGGATAGAAATGAGAAGCTAGAGAGGCTCAGGCGGATATTGCAACAAAGAAAAAAGCCAGACTCTGAAACTAATACTCTGCGGGAATTAGAACTACGAGTCAGACAACAACCTTTACCTCAACAAAAGCCAACATCTGAGGCTAATGGTGTTCAGGAACTTGAGCTAAGGGTGAGACCACGACTTTTACCACAAAAAAAACCACTATTGCCAGTATCTAAGTTTAAACCGATAGGTTTCCTACAGGCTAATTTAGGCTACTTTCATACAAATAATATTTTTGCTTCTGAGTTTTTTCCCAGAGAAGATGGCTTAATTTTTTATGGACTTAGTCTTGCTTCTGCATACTTTCCGTTAGGTTCTAAAACTTATATTAATGGTTCAATTAATGGTAATTTGATTCGCTATGTGGAGCAATCAAGATTTAACTATAACCAAATAAGTTTTAACGTGGGGATTTATCAACAACTTTCGCCACGTATGTATGCAGAACTTGATTTTAATAATCAGCAGTTTTTCTATGCTAATAGTGTTGGTCGCTTTCAAGCAGGCGATCGCTTTTTAGATGAAAATTCAGTGCGGCTATCGGTGGGAAGAAGAGACCCACTTAATTCTAGATTATCCCTGGATAGCTTCTACGAATTTAGTGCCAATTTTTCTGAACCAAACAACCGCAGTCGGCTAATTAATTCTTTTTGGGTTTCTTTAAGTTATTACTTGCAAGAACCACTACAAATTGGGATTAACTATCAATTAAATCTCTCTGATTTTACGCAAAGACAACGTAATGACCAGTATCACCGTCTATTTGGACAGGTGATTTACCGAGTCTCTGACTCCAGCAGTTTAAATTTACAAAGTGGTTTTAGCTTCGGAGATTCTACAGATAGAAATATTAATTTTGATAGCTGGTTCTTGAGCGTTTATTATAATTTTAAAATTGGGGAATTTTAAAATTAGTCCAAAGTCTATGGTGTAGTTAACTTTTTTGACTATTGACTATTGACCGTTGACTCATAACTAATCCAATCACTCCAACTACCTGCATAAAGCTTACCTGTATGAATGCCAGCTAATTCTAAAGAAAGTAAATTGACACAAGCAGTTACACCAGAACCACAGTAAACTAAAATTTCTTTAGCTGTTTCGATGGGTTCCCATCTTTGACGTTGCTGTAGTTGGGAAATTAGATAACCTGATGAGTTTGTAACTTCTTGCCAAGGATAGTTAACTGCACCGGGAATATGCCCAGCAATTTTATCAATTGGTTCTCTTTCACCACGGTAGCGATCGCTTTCTCTGGAATCTACTAAAGCTACCTCTGGTAAATCTTTACGACTTTTAACAACTTCCATATCTACTACCAATTCGGGTTGAATTTGAGGAATGAAATTCCCCGTCTGGGATTCTGGGATAATATCTGTAACCGGGTATCCTGCTTGTTGCCATGCAGTATAGCCACCATCCATAACTACTACTTGTTCATGTCCCAGATAGCGGAGTAACCACCATAAACGAGACGCAAAGGCCAAGCGGGAATCATCATAAGCTACAACCAAATTTTTTTGGGAATTAACCCCCATTGCGGATAACTTCTTAGCTAGATTGTTAGTATCAGGTAAAGGATGTCTACCACCATGCTTACCCACAGGACTAGAAAGATCCTGATTTAAATCCAGATAATATGACCCTGGAATATGACTTGTTTGATATTGTGTTTGCCCTAATTGTGGATCAGCCAAAGAAAAACGACAATCTACAATCACAATCTGGGAATCGTTGAGGTGATCGACAACCCACGTCGGTGAAACAAAAAGTTGAGTGTTAACCATAAATATAAAAATTCAGAATAATTAAAGAATCAGAATAATATTTGACTAATCAATTTACTAATAATACTGGATTCCTTCTCAGTCATAACTAGGACTTACGCAAAAAACCTCTCAAACTCTCATTCCTCTGTGTCCTCTGCGTCTCTGTGGTTCGTTATTCCGTAACTTGTGCGTAAGTCCTGATAACTAGTCAAAGTTTTTTAAAATATTGACCATGAACTTCAGTGAACCAAGCCTAATGCCAGAATTTGATCACTTTCGACCACAAGCAACAGCAGATGGTTCTTTTACCTTTTTCTCTCAAGAGTTTAATGAATTATTTCATAGTCATTTTGGTGCTAAACAAGAAAGTTATTTTAAGTTTGTGGAACCAACTCAACTGGCCCAAGTGGCACTTAAACCAGTTATCCGACTATTAGATATTTGTTATGGTCTAGGATACAACACTGCGGCAGCTTTACAGACAATCTGGGCAGTAAACCCTAATTGTTATGTGGAATTAATTGGTTTAGAACTGAATCCGGTTGTACCACAAGCTGCGATCGCTAATCATTTATTTGAGCAATGGAATTACGAATACACGCCAATTTTGTCCCGACTCGCTTTTGAACAGCAAGCAAAAACCGAACGCCTGCAAGCAAAGTTACTCATTGGTGATGCTAGAGTTTCGATTCAAGAGGTAAATCAATCTGGTTTTAGTGCAGATGCGATTTTTCTAGATCCCTTTTCACCACCTCAGTGTCCTCACTTATGGACTGTGGAATTTCTTCAACAAGTCTCCGTTTGTTTACGTAAACAAGGCTGGCTGGCAACTTATTCTTGTGCCGCATCTGTACGTACAGCACTGATATTGGCTGGGTTAAAGATAGGTTCTACCCCACCAGTTGGAAGGCGATCGCCTGGTACAGTTGCAACCTATTCTCAAAATGTCGAGTGTTTTAGCAACTTATCACTGCCTCCCCTCTCTTTAGAAGAACAAGAACATTTGTTAACTTGTGCTGCAATTCCTTACCGTGATCCACAATTGAATGATCCGCCTGATGTGATCATGATGCGGCGAAAACAAGAACAACAAACTTGTTCATTAGAACCTACTTCTCGTTGGCGAAAACGTTGGTTACTGAAAAACAAAACAGCTGACTCTATTGAAGTTGGTTCTGACTTGATTTGACAATTATGTTGGTAAAATACAGCAAAAACACCGCTAGATTTTCTCCAGTAATGGAAGCAATGAATTTCCAGTTGCTGCAACACATAGACTAGATTTTCAACCAGGAATAATATTGTGTTCAGTGAAAGACTGCTCATGAAGAACGCAAAAGGAATTTTGCTGTAAATATAGATTTAATTTTTAATCTTTTTTAAAGATATGGCTTATGTGATTTAGAGTCGGCAAAAGTGTAAATACGTCAACATTGTTAAACATCTTGACTAAATCAAAGCCTGAAACCCTTGTGATAGCTTGGGTATTTTTAATTCACATCAGACATTAATAGGATTGAAGTACTGACCGCAGCAATGCAATATGCGTATAGATTTTTTGGTATTGAGATTTGCTTTTTTTCATTAGTCAGCGATCGCAGATGAGCCATGACTCTTAGCTAATAGTCTAAAATGACAGATTTTCGTTATGCACAAAAAAGTCATTTTGTACAGTGCATAAGTCCTAATATACAGTGCTTAAGTCCTAATATATTGAGAATTCAAATCATACCCATTGGGCAAAGTAACAACTAAAAATATATATATAGATGTTTCAATTCAAGGTAGATTTGCATAAAAACTTAAATCATTTAAACAGTAAGTGGTAAGTTAATGAATATTAAAATCAACACTGGGCTATCCGAGATGATATTAAAACTATTCTTTTTTGTGTATAAAGTAAGTAAATCATCATCAAATAAAATGTTCATTGAATATGATGAGGATAAAAAGGGTTTAGCAGCAAATATATGTTTTTTTGAAACTAATATAAAAACTCAGAATGAAAATATAATTTTTCAGCCAAATTACAGGAGCAAAACACTCTTGCTATACTGGAAGATTAAAAATCTCCGTAAAAAACCTGATTTAACATTTGGGTGAATTTATGATACTAGAATGGATATTTAGGATATTTGCGGCAAATTTCTCTTAGTAAGATTTTATTTTTATAAAGAAAAATATCCTCGGCATGATAAAAACAAGCAGGCTAAGAATTAAGACAGCAAGCTTGTAAAAATGCAAAGTGGAGTGTGGTTACAGAACTGAACTTGATTTTTGCAGACAGAAACTGTTAATTTAAAAAGAATGGGGTGCCTTTGTGATTTACTGGAGTGCTAATTCCACAAACTCTAATCAACAAAGTCTGAGTGGGTCAAATCCCAAAAAGAAAGTGCATAGTGGAAATGCAAACAATGAGCTAGAATGGCGGGACTTAGAGGACTATCCACTAAACTTATCCCAGCAAGAAGTAATGATTGAAGAGGGCAAAGCCGGGTCTTCTTGGGGCAAATCGGAGATTAATTCTGGCTACAATTCATTATTATCTAGAACTCTACAAGTCAAAGGCTCCAAAGTGAATTGCTTCTTTGATACTGAAGCCCCAAAAATTTTAGTAGTTGACGACCATGCTGCTAGTCGGATGACAGCTGCGGCATTGTTGGCAATGGAAGGTTATGAAGTGATTGAAGCAGACAGTGGTGCGGCTGCTGTGGTGTTGGTGACACAAAAACACCCAGATTTAATTTTGCTGGATGTGATGATGCCTGGGATGGATGGGTTTGAGGTATGTCAATTACTCAAGCAGGATGAACATACGAGGTTAATTCCAGTCATTTTTATTACAGCATTAAATGATCGGCGATCGCGCATTCGCGGAATAGAAGTTGGAGCCGATGATTTCTTGACCAAACCCTTTGATCGTGTGGAACTAGCAGCGCGTGTGAAATCCTTAGTCAGGCAAAAGCGTTTAAACGAAGACTTAGACCACGCAGAACAAGTGCTATTTTCCATTGCCAGAGCAATTGAAAGTCGAGATCCAAATACGGGAGATCACTGTGAACGGTTAGTCACACTAGGACAAACTTTTGGAGAATACTTGAATCTTTCTCGCTCTCAACTGCGAGATTTAATGTGGGGTGGTTATCTTCACGACATTGGTAAAGTTGGCATTCCAGATGCAGTGCTACTCAAAAATGAGCAACTTACCTTGGAAGATTGGGAGATGATGCAGCAGCATGTTTTAATTGGAGAAAAAATTTGCCAGCCTTTACGTAGTATGCGGGGCGTAATTCCCATTATTCGCCATCACCACGAGCGCTGGAATGGTTCAGGCTATCCTGATGGACTAAAAGGTAATGAAATTCCTTTCCTAGCGCAAGTTTTCCAATTAATTGATATTTATGATGCGCTGACTAGCGAGCGACCTTATAAAAGAGCTTTTAGCCCAGCAGAAGCTTTATCTGTGATGTGGGAAGAAACTCAAGCAGGGTGGCGTAATCCTGAACTAATGCAGCGGTTTACTGATTTTATTCATACTTACAAATTGAAGTAATGTTTTACCTTTGGGTGTAGTCACTCATTGGGTGGCTCTACCAATCCACAAGACCGCACAGTCTCACCTCCTGTCTTCTGCCTCCTGCTATACTACCCTTTGGGAACTCCACGGGCGAAGATACTTCAGACTTTTGATTATGGTAGTTGTAGCAATTCTAGCGGCGGGACGCGGCACCAGGATGAAATCAAGCTTACCCAAAGTTTTACATTCTTTGGGTGGGCGATCGCTAGTAGAAAAAGTTTTAGACAGTGTAGAACCGCTTTCACCATCACGACGAATGGTGATTGTCGGGTATCAAGCCCAAGAAGTAAAAGCCGCCATACAATCAAGCTTCAACTTAGAGTTTGTAGAACAGACAGTGCAACTGGGAACAGGTCACGCCATCCAGCAATTACTACCTTATCTTGAGGGCTACACTGGAGATTTATTAGTGCTGAATGGTGATGTCCCACTGTTACGCACCGAAACCTTGAAACAGTTATTGCTGAATCACCAACAAAATCAAAACGCTGCAACCATTCTGACTGCTCAGTTAACTGACCCCAAAGGCTACGGGCGAGTTTTCTGCGATGAGGAAAACATAGTCCAACAAATGGTTGAAGATAAAGATTGTACCCCGGATCAAAGAGAGAATCGCCGGATTAACGCCGGGATTTATTGCTTTCGTTGGCCGGACTTAGCCAAAGTCTTGCCACATTTAGAAGCCAACAATGCCCAAAAAGAATATTACCTCACCGATGCTGTTACCCAAGTGGGAAAAGTTATGGCTGTGGATGTAGCAGATTATCAAGAAATTTTGGGCATTAACGATCGCCTACAATTAGCCACAGCCTACGAGATTTTGCAAAGGCGCATCAAAGAAAAATGGCTGCTTGCAGGTGTCACCCTCATCGATCCCCACAGCATTACAATTGACGAGACTGTAGAGTTACAACCAGATGTGATTATTGAACCACAAACTCACCTGCGGGGAAATACCACTATTAAAACTGGTAGCCGCATCGGGCCGGGAAGTTTAATTGAAAATAGCCAATTGGGCGAAAACGTTACAGTGCAATATTCTGTAGTCACAGATAGTATTGTGCAAGCCGGAACTCGGATTGGCCCTTACGCTCATTTACGTGGTCATACTGAAGTGGGTGTAAGTTGCCGTGTTGGTAATTTTGTAGAGTTAAAAAATACTCAGTTAGGCGATAAAACCAACGTAGCCCATCTATCTTATTTGGGTGATGCTACAGCGGGGACTCAAGTAAACATTGGAGCAGGCACAATTACCGCCAATTATGATGGTGTTAAAAAACACCGTACTAAAATTGGCGATCGCACCAAAACCGGTTCTAATAGCGTGTTAGTAGCACCAGTTAATTTAGGTGATGATGTCTATGTAGCAGCAGGTTCCACAATCACCGAAGATGTCCCCAACGATAGTTTAGTCATTGCCCGTAGCCGTCAGGTAGTCAAGCAAGGATGGCGGAGGAAAGTATGAAGGCTGAAATTTATTTTCATACTTCATACTTTACACTTCACACTTCAATACAGCCGACTTGCGTACCAACAGCCATTTCTAAAGTGTCGCCAACTTTTTCACCATCGTGATAGGCGGCGAGTAAAACTTGGCTAGTTTTACCCCAAGCGATCGCCCCACTGGCATCTAGGGCGATCGCGCCTAAATCTCTTTGATGTTCGTGGGCTTCTGTAAACGAGCGTTGCATGGCATCTTTGAGAGTCATTCCATCAGTCACCCGCACGACAATCCTTGGTGCTAAACACTCATCGATAATATCTTCGCCAATTCCAGTACAGCTAACAGCCGCATAACTAGTAGCGTAATTACCAGCTGGCATTGCCGAATCACTTACCCGACCAATCCTCTCAAAGCCTTTACCGCCTGTGGATGTACCTGCGGCGATGCCACCATGAGCATCTAAAGCCACTACGCCAATTGTGCCACGTCCGGCATTGCTGGTAGTTTCTAATAACTCTGGTTCTGCTACTACCCCAGCCATTGTGCTTTTAAAATTATCTTGACGTTCCTGAATCCATTCTTGTAATCGCAAATCAGTTAAAGCGTTGTAGCTGGGTACTTGTAACTCTCGCGCTAATTCAGCGCAACCATAATCTGACAATACGCGGTCAGGGGAATTTTGTAAGAAATATGCTAATTCAATCGGATTTTTTACCCGCGAGACATTAATCACACCGCTAAAACGCCCTGAGATGCCATCCATTAAGGCAGCACTCATGCGAATTTGACCATCAGATTGTAGTACTGAACCAGTACCAGCATTAAATCTGGGGTCATCTTCCAACAGTTGGCAACCCCGCAGCACTGCTGCGGAAGCGTTTGCCCCTGACAATAACAAAGCATAAACTTCTTCGATAACTGCATGGAGCGATCGGCGTACTGCCTCTAATCCTCCTTTGCCGTGGAGAGAACTACCAGCCCCTCCATGAATAATTAATTTGGGTTGCACCTTTATCTGCATCTATAAATTGTTTGCGCTATTTGCGTCTGAATTCAAGTTGATTTTACACTTCATAGTTCATAATTCATAATTTCATCCCTTACTCTGTTTTCGCGTCAGAACGGCGACGGCGGCAACGTTCTGAGCAGTATTTCACCTCATCCCAGCAATCTTGCCACTTCTTGCGCCAAGCAAAGGGACGTTGACATACTGAGCAGATTTTTGTGGGCAGGTCAGATTTAGAACGATAGCGTCCCATATAAACACTGTGAAGATATAAGGTTCAGTTATGAGAGAAACGGAAAATAATTATAGCCAGTTTGCTAGGAAGGCGGGAGACTTTAGCTCATAAATAGCAATTAGATTGATTTTTAAAGTGATGTCTCCACAAATAGCCAGATAATATAGTTATTTTTGATACAAAAAATCAATTGAGTCGTTGTTTGTTATCTGGTGAAAGACTGATCACTGCCGAATGGGAATTGTAATGACAAACTCTGTTCCCTTTCCTGGTTGGGAGTAACACTCCAACTTGCCACCATGTTTTTCAGTAATGATTTGATAACTGATGGACATTCCCATACCTGTTCCCTTACCAACAGGCTTGGTGGTAAAGAAGGGATTGAAAATTTGTGTTTGAATTTGTTCTGACATTCCCATCCCATTGTCGGCGATCGCAATTTTTACCCAACCAGCATCAATTACCGAAGTCCGAATCGTAATTGTTGGTGGTTCATCTTTCCCCATTCCCATTTCTAAAGCATCAATGGCATTGGTGAGAATATTCATCAATACCTGATTGAGTTGTCCGGCGTAGCATTCTACCAAAGGTAAAGAGGCATAGTCTCTAATGACTTGAATTTCGGGAAATTCGGGTTTTTCTTTAAGTCGATGTTGCAAAATCATTAAAGTACTATCTATACCTTCATGAATATCTACTTCTTTAAATTCGGCTTCATCCATACGTGAGAAGGTACGTAGTGATAACACAATTTGACGGATGCGTTGAGTCCCAATTTTCATAGAATGCAAGATTTTAGGTAAATCTTGCTGAATGTAATCTAAGTCAATTTCCTCCGACAAATTTTGAAATTCCGGCAGATTCATAGGTTGACATAAGTTAATGACTTCCAATAAATCTTGGGTATGTTCTTCTAAATAGGTAAGATTACCATGAATAAAATTAACAGGGTTGTTGATTTCATGAGCAACTCCCGCAACTAGTTGACCAAGACTGGACATTTTTTCGGCTTGAATCATTTGTGCTTGGGTGCGTTGCAGTTCTTGTAGAGTTTGGGCTAAATCTTCAGCTTGTTGTCGAAGTTGGACTTCGATTTGTTGGCGATCGCGGATATCACGAGCAATCATTGATAAAAATTCTATTTCTCCCTGTTCATTTTTATGGGCAATCATCACCTGAGAAATGGGAAGTTCTTCTCCATTGCGGCTGCGTAGCGTAGATTCTCCAGACCAGATACCCTTCTCAAGTAAAGTAGGTAGGTTCTCTGTTTGGAATTTTTCTAACATTGAGGGTTCTACAAGCTCGCTAATATGAAACTTATCGGTTTCTGAGGGGGGAATGCCTAAAATCTTCTGACCTGCTTGGTTAAGATAGCGATTATTTCCATTCACATCAGCTATACCAATGATGTCTGTGGTTGCTTCTAAAATTGCTAGTAGTCGGCGTTGTTCTTGTTCTGCTTGTTTACGATCGCTAATATCACGCAATACCGAAAGTGCATGAGGTTCGCCATTGTAGTTTAAGACTTTGCCAGTGACTTCGATATCAAAGTAAGTACCATCTTTGCGAATATCCACACCTTGAGTGTGAAATTCACTGCCTGCCTTAATGGAATTGATAAGTTCCCCAAATAGCTGAAAACAATCAGGATGAATATAGTCTTGAGGACTTAATTGGAAGAGTTCTGCTTGAGAGTAGCCGTGCATTTGACAAAAAGCCGGATTGGCAGCAACAAGCTTACCAGTATTTAGATCAACAACACTGATGCCATCATTGACAGTCTCGAAAATACTGCGATACTGGATTTCTTGTTGACGTAATGCTGCTTCAGTTGCTTTGCGATCGCTAATATCGCTGAGAACACCATGAAAACCAGTGATTTCTCCTTCTGAATTTAACATCAGAGATGTTATCGACCTCATCCAGCGCCAGCTACCATCTTTGCATTGATGACGAAATTCTAGTGGGGTTCGTTGGCCCTTTGTGGCTACCATTTCTTCAATGTTTTTTCGCGCCAAAAGTAAATCATCAGGATGTAGTAGTGGTGCAAAAGGTTTACCTAGTAGTTCCGAGGGTTCCCATCCTAAAATATTTTTGTACTGGGGTGAGGCATAAGTAAAAGTACCTCCCAAAGAAATAGAAAATATGAGATCGCTGATATTTTCTACCAAGTTGCGATACTTCGTTTCATTTTCCAATAAAGCCGCTTCAGTTGCTTTGCGATCGCTAATATCTCTTGCTACCCAAACCACACTGTTCTCACTCATCGTGGAAACACTACCTTCAAACCAAACTTCTTGATTGTTAATAGGCAAGCTATATTCGATTTTGGCAGTTTTCTGAGTTTTAAGTACCTGTTGAATACATGCCACAAAATAGTCTGCAAGGTCAGTAGGTAAAACTTCATGGGCGGTTTTACCTAATATTTCTGTAGGCGGTTTGTATAGTGAAGGCGCACAACTAGGCGCAATTTTCAGATATTTTCCCTCGGCATCAACAACGATAATTACATCTTGGATAGCGTTAAACAATGAGAGTAATTCTGCTTCAGAAGTTTTGAGAGCGAGTTCTGTTTGAGAATAACTTTGTAAGAGTTGTTGAGCTTCTCGCAATTCCTGTTCTAGTTGGGCAATTCTGGCACTGGAATCACTTGTAGATTTTGCCAACTGTTGCTGCAACTGGGCGTTTTGTTGGCGCAGCAAAGCGATTTCTTTTTCAAGCACTGCATTATTCATAAATTTTTATCTGATTTATTATCGCAGGGGAATTAAGATAACAAATTCTGTACCTTCTCCTGGAGAGGATTTGCATTGGATGGAACCGCCGTGTTTTTCGACAATAATTTGACGGGCGATTGCTAATCCTAAACCTGTTCCCTTGCCCACGGATTTTGTCGTAAATAAATTGTCAAATATTTTTGGCTGGACTTCTTGATTCATCCCAATACCATTATCAGCAATTTTAATTTCGACGTGTTGATTTTGCCAAGATGTTTGAACAATGATGTGATGTTTAATTGTTGAATTTTTAGGAATTTTGATTTCTTCTAAAGCATCAATAGCATTAGCTAGAATATTCATAAATACCTGATTTAATTGCCCAGGGAAACATTCAATTGAGGGAATATTGCCATAGTCAGTGATAACTTCTATGGCAGGACGTTTTTCATTAGCTTTGAGGCGATGTCTCAAAATCAAAATTGTGCTATCGATACCTTCATGAATGTTAAAACTTACTTTATAATCTTGATCAGCGCGGGAAAAGGTACGGAGACTAGTGCTAATATTTTTTAGGCGATTACAAGCTAAAATCATCGTATCAATCACCTTGGGCAAGTCCTCTAAACTGTAATCCAAATCAATTTCTGCGGCATGATCTTGAATTTCTTCACTAGGATTAGGCAAGCTTGATTGATAAAGCTTCAAATGTTCAAAAATATCGGCAATTGTTGGTTGAGCTTGTTTGAGACTAGCAGCAATAAAGCCCAAGGGATTATTCATTTCATGGGCTACGCCTGCAACTAAATTACCCAATGCAGACATTTTTTCATTTTGCACCATTTGTAATTGAGCTTGTTTTAAGTCTTGTAATGCTTGTCCGGCTTGTTGATAAAGTCGGGCATTTTCTAAAGAAATGGCAGCTTGAGCAGACAAGAGATTAATTATGTTGAGGCGATCGCGAGTAAATACCCCAGCAGTTAACTTATTTTCTAGGTAGAGTATACCTACTAAATTTCCTTGATTAACTATCGGAGTACAAAGTAAACTTTGGGGTTGATGTCGTAACATGTATTCCCCAATTAATCCTGGTATATCTGTTTGACAATTGTCTATAATTATTGTTTCTTGGGTATTTCTGACATAATTGATAATTTTTTTGGGAATATCTGGGCAAATATTGATTAATTGAGGCTCCAGAATAGTTTGTAATTTTCCATACTCAACTAAACCAATTGCTTGAACTTGCCAAGTCTGATTTTGAGACAACAGCAATATAGCTTTTTTCGCACCAGAGTTTTCGAGGATAATCTGGATCAAATTAGCCATAAGTTCGTCTAATTTTAAAGAACTAGAAATTGCTTGAGCCGCTTTGATAACAGAAGTAAAATCGAGAGTTTCCGCATAATTAGTAGAGTCGCTACTAGAAGTGCGCGTTGATGAAACAGTCCCATGCAAAGCTATGGTTTCCCAGGGATTGAGGTTGAGGCGTTGTTGTTGCAGTATCGGTTGGAGTAATTGAGGATAGGTTTTTTCTAGGTGATTAACTTTTGCTTTTGCTCCCCAGTGAGCATAACAATAGTATGCTTCCTGCATATAACCTGCGGCAATTTTTTCTTTGCCCCAGTTGAGGTAAAATTTAGCTGCAAGTTCGTTTGCTAGGGCTTCTTCTTGGATGTATGCGTTTTCTTTGGCTCCATAAATAGCGCGATCATAAAAATCCCCAGCTTCATAGAATTTTTCTAAAACACGATGTTTTTCTGCTTCTACCAAATCAATTTTATGCTGGTGATTCATCGGGGCATAGTGCGCCCAATGCTGGAGTTTGGTTTGATTTCCGGCTACACGTTCTAAAGCGGCTGATGTTTCATCTAGTTGTGCCAAAGCCAAGAGAGAATCATAAAAATAAAAAACTGGTTCACTGACTAGTCCTGTACCAGCCATAAAATAGTGTCTGACTTCAATGGCATAATTTTCGGCTGCTTCTATTTCTGCGAACAAGAAACAAAGCATCAGCTTATGCAAAGAGAAACTGTACAACCCATAACCGTCATTGGCGGATTGCAGCAGGGAAACAAATTCACTTTCTTGTAAGGCTTCCCCAGATAAAATAGTCGGGTTCTCTGTCAAACTCAGCAGATTTAACACAGCTTGCCAATAGATGCGGCAATAATTTGCTGTGGTCAATTGGTTAAGCTGCATTAACCCTTTGTAGTAAGCGCGAGTCTCTTGTTCTAAGGTCATTAGAGACTTACCGCAACAAAAAGCATAAAAACAAAAATTGTGGGCGTTGTGTCCAGCAAACTCTAAGTCACCGACTTCTAGCCCCACGCTATAGCCTTCTTGCAACAGTGGGAGGGTTTCTTTGAGGTGAGATTTGAGTGGACGAATATACAGTCCCAAAAGGAGGCATACTTGCGGTTTGACAATTTTTGCATCTAATTTGGTGGTGAGTTGAAGTGCTAACTGCTCAAACTCTATTGCTGTATCGACATCTTGCAAAAAATTACAAAGCACACTATAAGAGCAATAAATATAACTTGTAGCGGGGGTGTTGCCATACTGAATAGATGTTTTGACTGATAAGGAAACCAGTAAGGGAAACAAGGGAGAACCAGCAAGGTAAGCCACAGACATGATACTACTAGCGATTTGTACAATTGCCAGTTTTGTGGCATCTGTCATCAAGGGGAGATGAACTAAATCTTCAACCTTTCTGTCGCCAATTAGTTGGTTAATTTCTTGGATTTCTTGTTGAATATCTGCTGGTGTGGGTGTTGTCGGAAAGATTACGCCAAGCTGTTGCAAAATTGTTTGGGCGATCGCAATGGCTTCACTAAATTTATTCTGGGAAACTAGAGATTGAATTTTAATTCGGTAAACATTCACCTGTGCGAGTAAGGATTGTACTTGCTCGATGACGAGATTAATTAACTGTTCCATCATCGCAAAATCACCGCACAGCATTGCCAATTCCGCTGCTAATTCATGGAAGGCAATCGTGATTTCATACTGTTCTTGCCAAGCTTTTTCTCCCAATAGTGACAATCCCACTGTGGCATATTCCCGCGCTGCGGAATAAGCGGTAGCGGCTTTCGCTTTACGACAAGCTGTGAGGTTCAGTTGTGTAAGTTCCTCTCGTTCTGTTGCTTGGGCAATTAAACTAGTGCCGTGATTTAATTGATTGACCAATTCAAAAATACGTTCTTCCCTGGCTGCGGGAGAAATTTTGTGTAAGAGTAGTTGTCCGATGCGGTAGTGAGTTTTTTGTTTGAGTGCTGCGGGAATTAATGAATAAGCCGCTTGTTGGATGCGATCGTGTAAAAATCTGTATTGGACTAATGGTTGATAATTCACATCTTCTCTAACTACTTCATCATAAATATCTCTTTGATAAAATTTATAAATGTTATTAATTGGTAAAATTAACCCTGACTGCAAGGCTTTCCATAAATCAGCCGCCGCCTCAATTTCTGATGTTTCTGCAACAATTGCTAAAGTTGCTAAATCAAATTGATTACCAATGTAAGCTGCTAACTGTAATATATTTTGAGTTGCTAAAGGCAGTCTTTGTAATTGAAATGCCATAAAATTCACAACATCATTTGTCACTGCTTGCTGACTTACTTGTGTAATGTCACATTCCCAGCAGCCTAAATCAAAGTTAAATTTAATGAATTTATCTTGATGCAGTGCTTTGAGAAATTGAGTGGCAAAAAATGGATTACCTTGAGTTTTTTGACATACAAGCTGTGAAAGATTCCAAGCTAACTTTTCTGGACATCTAAGTGTTTCAGCAACTAATAGATTCACTTGTTCTTGACTTAGTGGTAATAAATTAATCGTATTAATTGCTGTTTGTGTTTTCGCAATTTCACCCAAAATTAACATCAATGGATGTATGGGAGTGACTTCATGATCACGATAAGCCCCAATTAATAAAAGATGCTCGCTATCATTCATTAATAATTGCATTAACTTTAATGAGGCTGAATCTGCCCATTGCAAGTCATCTAAAAATATTACTAAAGGATGTTCTGCACTGGTAAAGACTTTAGTAAATTTTTGAAATATTAAATAAAATCTATTTTCGGCTGTTGTTCCTGATAATTCTGGTATGCTTGCTTGCCTACCAATAATCCGTTCTAATTCGGGAATTACATCAATAATTATCTGTCCATTTTCGCCAACAGCATCTAATATCTTGTTTTTCCATTGCTGAATTTGTGCCTCACTTTCGGTTAACAATTGACCAATTAAATCCCGGAATGTTTGCACAAATGCACTAAAAGGAATATTCCGATTAAACTGATCAAATTTGCCCTTAATAAAATAACCATGTTGTCTAACAATTGGTTTATGCACTTCGTTGACAACTGCTGTTTTCCCAATACCCGAAAAGCCAGCAACTAACATTATTTCCGATGCGCCAATGCTAACACGCTCAAATGCTTGCAGTAGTTTTTCTACTTCGCTTTCTCGTCCATAAAGTTTATCAGGAATAATGAAGCGATCGCACACATCTCTCTGGGCAATGGGGAAATTCTCAATTTTGCCATGTTCTTTGAGTTGAACCAAACATTTACTTAAATCATATTTCAATCCCAACGCGCTCTGATAGCGGTCTTCAGCATTTTTCGCCATCAATTTCATCACAATCTCGGAAATCACCTGGGGAATTTCTTCACTGTTCCCCAATCCCACAGGCATTTTCGCAATATGACAATGTACTAACTCCATCGCATCATGCGATTTAAAGGGTAATTCTCCTGTGAGTAACTCATAAAAAGTCACCCCTAAAGAATAAAAGTCAGTCCGATAATCAATTCCCCGATTCATTCTCCCGGTTTGTTCAGGAGAAATATAAGCTAGTGTTCCTTCTAAAACGTTGGGATTAACCTGGGTTTGGGTTTCTCGTGGCAGTAAAGATGCAATACTAAAGTCAATTAATTTAACTTGTTTAGTTTCGGGATTAATTAAAATATTGTTGGGTTTAATATCTTTATGAATAATGCAATCACGATAGAGTATTTCCAAGGTGCTGCATAAAGCGATCGCTATTTCTAAAAATTCCTCTAGAGATTGTAAGCTTCCCCCCATTCCCGACTCCCGATTCTCTATTCCCCATTCCTTGAGAGAAATCCCTCCAAAGTCTTCCATGACTAACACATAGCCATTTTGGTAAGGTTCCAAGCTATAGGTTTGGATAATTAAAGGAGAGTTGAGATTTTTGGCAATGGTATATTGGTTGCGAAATTGTACCAGTTCACTAAAACTTGGGTAAGGATTTTTCAGCAGTTTAATCACTACAGGTAATGAGTCAGTTTGTCGATACCCTCGGTAAACCTGGGTTCTAGAACCGTTGTAGAGTTCTTCAATGATCTGATATCCAGGAATACTGAGTATTGTGCTAACCATACGGCTACATCCTGATGATTGACAGTTTTAGTTTTCCCAGTTTATTAAATTTTTTATAATTTGAGCAAAAATTTACAATGGAATTTGGATGATAAATTCTGTTCCTACACCCAAAGTCGAGTTACAACTTAATTTTCCGCCGTGGATTTCTTCGACAATTTGACGGGCGATCGCTAGTCCTAAACCAGTACCTTTCCCTACAGATTTGGTAGTAAATAAATGGTCAAAAATCTTTTGTTTGATTTCTTCACTCATCCCTTTACCATTATCCGCAATTGATATTTTTACTGATTTATTTACTATTGCAGTTGTAATTGTGATGTAGTTAGGATGAGCTTGAATTTCTGCAAATTTTTTGCCAATACTTACTTCTTCTAAAGCATCAATAGCATTGGCCAGGATATTCATAAACACCTGATTTAATTGCCCAGGGAAACAGTTGACTTGAGGTAAATCACCATAATTAGTTATGACTTCAATGGCTGGACGTTGGGCATTAGCTTTGAGGCGATGCTTGAGAATTAAAATTGTGCTATCAATGCCTTCATGTACATTAAATTTTACTTTGTAGTCTTTATCGGCGCGGGAAAATGTACGCAGGCTTGTGCTAATGTTCTTTAATCTATCGCACGCTATAACCATTGCCTCAATGATTTTAGGTAAGTCTTCTAAGTTATATTCCAAGTCTATTTCTGCGGCATGATCAAGAATTTCTGTATGAGCTTCAGGAAACATATCTTGATATAACTGCAAGTGTGCAAATATATCTGCAAGGGTTGGTTTAACTTGTTTGAGGCTGGCAACAATAAAACCCAGAGGATTATTCATTTCATGGGCTACCCCTGCGACTAAGTTACCCAACGCAGACATTTTTTCATTTTGCACCATTTGTAATTGAGCTTGTTGCAAATTGGAGAGTGCTTGTTCTAATTCCTGAGATTTTTGTTTGATTACGGCTTCTGCAAGTTTGCGTAAGCGTAGCTCGTCGTAGACATCGCTGATATCAATCACTACCCCGTCCCAGATAATTGCACCATCTGCTTGCCGTTCGGGTCGGGCTTTAGATTGAATCCATTTTACAGTTCCAGAAGGCAGAATAATTCGCCATTCTTGCTCAAACGGAGTCATATTTTGGGCAGATTCAGCAATTGCTTTGGCTACAATTGGGTCATCTTCTGGGTGGTGTAGAGTATACAGGGTTTGTCTACCAGCCATAACATCTTCTGGATCTACCCCATACAGTTCATAACAACCAGAACTCATATAAGGCACAGAAATTGCCCCATCAGAGGCGAGACGAAACTGGTAAACTACACCAGGAATATTATCTGCGAGATTGCGGAACTGAACTTGGCTGGCTTGTTGTTGCGCCAAAGATGCTTCTAACTGTTGAGCATAATTTTGAGCATCTCGATACAAACGGGCATTTTCTAGAGAAATCGCAGCTTGAGCGCAGAGTAATTCCAGAATTTCGAGGCGATCGCTAGTAAATGCTTCTGTTGCTACACTATTTTCTAAATATAACAGACCAATTAATTTACCTTGATTGACAATGGGAGTGCAAACAACACTCTTGGGTAAATATTCCTGGATGTAACTATCTGCTACCCAAGTATTTTCTTTTGTGATGTCGTGAATAATGATTGATTGCAAGGTATGTTTCACGGCATAAATCATCTTGATGGGGACATCATGACTACTATCAAGCGGATGAGGTGAAAAGACAGACTCTTCTAAATCCTCAATAGTAGTCACAGATACTACAATCCAATCCGCCTGATCTGGTAATATGAGTGCTATTTTCTGCGCCCCGGAATTTTGTAATAGCACTTGCATTAAATTTGTAATCAACTCTTCTAGCTGAATTGCACTCAATAATGCCCTTGAAGCTTTGAGAATAGCGCCGAAGTCTAGATTGTGAGAAAAGCCAGTGCTAGAAGTTTGAGTGGTGTAGGTGACAATAGTAGGGTTGCTGATGGTTTCTTGCAGATTCAGATTAAGTCTTCGCTGTTGGAGAATGTGTGGCAAAATTTGGGGATACTTCTTTTCTAAATCATCTGTTTTGGCTTTTGCACCCCAATGAGCATAGCAGTAATACGCTTGCTGCATATATGTTTGGGCGACTGTTTCTTTACCCCACTCCAAATAAAACTTCGCCGCCAATTCGTTAGCGAGGGCTTCTTCTTGAATGTAGCCATTTGCTTTCGCGCCAGCAATAGCGCGATCGTATAATTCTATTGCCTCCAGTTTTTGATCTAAAACTCGATACTGTTCGGCTTTAATTAGGTCATACTTATGTTGAAAATTCATAGGTGCAGCCAGCGCCTTTTTCTGAAGAATTTCCTGATTAGCTGCAATGATTTCTGCATCACCTGATGTTGCTAACAGTGCCAGTGATTCATAAAAATACAGGATAGTTACACTTAATGTACCAGCCCCACCTCCCAAGTATTGTTTAGCCTGTTGTGCTACGTCTAAAGCCTGGGAATATTCCCCAAACAAGAAACACAAACAAAGTTTGTTTATGAACAACAACCATAAGCCTGATTGATCGCCACTTTGATGTAGCGTCTCCAGCATAATGGTTTCATCCATTGTTTCCCCAGTGAGGATAATCGGATTAGTTGTTTGTCCCAGCAAATTTAGAACGGACTGTTGACAGGGTTTTATAAAGTTCAAAGCTGTCTGCTGACCAATTTGCTGGATGCCGTGGCTATATATATTGATGTTCTGAATCAAATCATTTAAAGGCTGTCCAGTCAAATATAAATGTAAGCAATAAGTAAACCCGGCAAAACCAGCAAATACCAAGTCCCCGGCTTCTAAGCCACTCCTGTAGGCTTGCTGCAAGGGCGCTAGGGTTTCTTGAGTATGGTGTGTGCAGAATGTAATGAAATAATTGTTGAGAACTAGTGTGCGTCCGTAAAACTCTTTTTCATTCAATTTTTCGCAGAGTTGGAGGGCTAGTTGTCCAAACTCATACCCTGTTGAGAAGTCTTCTAAGATGCTACACAGCAATAACCCATAACCAACATAACCAACAACAGAAGTGTTGGCATTACCGTACTGGAGTGACAATTCTACTTGTTTCAAAGTCACTAGGGGAAATAATACTGGATTACAAGCATATGTAGCAGCCCCAACCTTGATCAAAATACGCATAGCAGCCAAAACCGTTGGATCAGTCATCGGCGGGAGATGGAGTAACTCAGCCGCCGATCGCCCATTTAGTTGTAGTGCGATCGCGGGAAATGCTGCGGGAATTTCCTCTGGTACAGGCTGTTTTGGTAGATGAATACCTAACTGACTCAGTACGTCTAAGGCCATCTCAATGGCAAAAGTAAATTTACCTTGGTTGGTGTAAGCTTCTAGCTTCACTTCCGCAATTTTGACGATATCAATCAGGGTTTGAGCTTGTTGCTGAATTTCTTTAGCATAACGCTCCATCTCATCCAGATTACCTTTTAAATAAGCCGCTTCTGCTGCTAAGTTGTGCAGATGCAGTGTGAGCGAATAGTACTCATCCCATGCAGATTCACCTAATAACTCTAATCCACTAGTGGCATAGTCAAAAGCACTAGTATAAGCAGTGGCTACCAGTGCCTTTTGACTGGCTTTGAGGTTACATTCTGCCAGTAAAACTTTTTCGGCTATGTCGGTAATTAAGCTTTGCCCTAAGTTCAGTTGACTGACAATTTCAAAAATGTGTTCTTCTTGTTTCTGCTCAGAAATTTCTTGCAGTAAGAGTCTGCCAATTTGGAGATGAGTGGCTTGCTTTTCCTCATCGGGTATTAATGAATATGCAGCTTGCTGAACACGATCATGGAGAAACTTATAGGTAACAAATTCAGCATTTTGATCAGTTAAACTTTGATTTTCTTGTCCTACATAAAATTTGTAAACTTCACTTTGTGGTAAGATTAATCCTGCTTGTAATGCTTGCCACAAATTAGCCGCAATTAATTTAACTGATTGTTGGCTAACAACTCCTAAAGTTTTTAAATCAAATTGATTACCTATACAAGCTGCCAATTGTAATACATTTTGAGTAGATGATGGCAATTTTTGCAACTGTAACGCCATAAATTCTACCACATCATCAGTGAGCGATCGCTGGTTGATTTGAGCAATATCACATTGCCAAAAGCCTTGAGAAAAATTAAATTCAATTAGCCCATCTTGTTGTAATGATTTGAGAAATTGTGTGCTAAAAAATGGATTGCCTTGAGTTTTTTGATATATCAGATTAGCCAATGGCAAAGAGGCTTCTGCTGTACAAACTAAAGTGTCAGCAACTAACTGATTTAAATTTGATTCACTCAGAGTTTGTAAGTTAATTGTCTTAACTCTGGCATTAATCTGATTAATTTCCTCTAATGTCAACATCAAAGGATGTCCCGGAAATACTTCATTATTTCGATAAGCTCCAATTAATAGCAGATACCCACTATTAACTTCACTCATTAATAATTTAATTAATTGGAGCGAAGCTGAATCAGCCCATTGCAAATCATCTAAAAATATGACTAAAGGATGTTCTTTAGTCGCAAATATTTGAATAAAACTTTGGAGTAATAAATTAAAGCGATGTTGCGCTGTTGTTCCTGATAATTCTTGTACGGGTGGTTGTTGACCGATAATTTTTTCTAAGTGGGGAATAACGTCAATAATTACCTGGGCATTGTCTCCTAAAGCTTGGAGAATTTTATATTGCCATTCTTTTAATTTTTGGTCAGTTTCGGTTAATAACTGCCCGATTAAATCGCTGAGGACTTGGACAAAAGCCGAAAAGGGAATATTCCGGTTGAATTGGTCAAATTTCCCTTTAATAAAATAACTGCGTTGTCTGACAATCGGTTTATGGACTTCGTTAACAACCGCAGTTTTGCCAATTCCCGAAAAACCAGCAACCAGAATGAATTCGCTACAGGAGTTGGATGATTCTTGAACAGTAGCAATGCGCTCAAATGCTGCCAGAATTTGCTCAACTTCAGTTTCTCTGCCGTATAATTTTTCGGGGATAATAAAGCGATCGCAAATATCCCATTCACTAATATCAAAGTTGACAATTTTTCCGGTTTTTGTTAAATGCGAAAGGCAGATTTCTAAATCATGTTTTAATCCTAAAGCACTCTGATAGCGGTCTTCAGCATTCTTCGCCATCAGTTTCTGGATAATATGATTCAGCACTTGAGGAATCTGCTCACTGTTTACTGAAGGAGGCATTTTCGCAATGTGACAATGCACCAACTCCATCAAGTCTTCAGATTTGAAAGGTAATTCTCCTGTTAACAGTTCAAAAAATGTCACCCCCAAGGAATAAAAATCACTGCGATAATCAATCCCACGATTCATCCTTCCAGTTTGTTCGGGGGATAAATAAGCCAGGGTTCCTTCTAAAATGTTGGGGTTAATGAGAGTTTGAGTTTCTTTAGGTAGAAGCGAAGCAATACTAAAATCTATGAGCTTAATTTCGTGAGTTTTTGGGTTAATTAAAATATTTGCGGGTTTGATATCTTTGTGAATGACCCGGTTTTGATAAAGATAGTGCAGGATATCGCACATTTGCAGCGCAATGATCAAAAATTCCTGCAAGCCTAACTTTTGATTTCTCAGATATTCTCGTAATGAGAGACCACCAAAATCGGGCATGACTAAAGCATAGGCATTGCGATATATTTCTAAACTTAAAGGACAAACAATCCCAGAAAAATCTAAATCTTTCGTAATTGTGTACTGATTGTGAAATTGTAAGAGTTCGCTAAAGGTGGGATATTCGCGGTTGAGTAATTTAATGACGACAGATTTTTGATCTGCTGCTCGAATACCTCGGTAGACTACAGTTCTAGAACCTGCATAGAGTTGTTCTGTTAGGTTGTAACCGGGAATGACTGCCATTGCATCCACAGGAATAATCATTGTACATACCTCAGAACAGAATTTTTAGTGCGAAATTAATACATCTATTATTCCCGTAGTTTAAGTATTGTTAACAGTAAAACTTTTTCTCTAGTAGTAAATTTGTCAAAACTTAGGCACAAAGATTGGGTGTACACATATCTTGCACCAAGGGACTAAAGTCACGGCTACACAGACAAAACCCTTGATTTTACGTTATTCCGCGTGGTGCGCCAAGCGCAGCGCAAGCGCGATAGGCGGACTTCGGTTGTATAGCCGCGAATTCCATTTGCTGGGGCTAGGTGCAAGATGTGAATGTAGGGGTATAAGGCTTTTGAATACCTACACCCTGCTCTAAAACCTGAATTTTCCGTTTTTTGCGTCAGTCTTATCAACTAGTACTACGTCTAGGACACAACTTTTTTACTTGTCTTGGCATCTAAAAATGGTAATGTTGCTTCTGTCACTTCAGCGGCATACTCTTCATACATTCCCAATGTGCCAGGAAGTATCAGTGATTGAATATCGGGTATTGCTGCCATCGCGGCCATTTCTTGTTTGGAATAGGGCGGAGCTTGTTCTGCTAAGATGACCAGTACAGGCACAGGTGACGATCGCAGTAGTGTGATGAATTCCTGGCGATCGCTCACTGGATCAAGTCCACCGGTGACAAAGGCCGCAGGGGCAAATCGCGCCCCAGACTGTCGAGTAATCTGCTGCTTCTGCTCAATAAACTCTGGTGTGAGGCGTAACTGATCTGCGTAAACATGTCGCCCATACATGAAACGTAGAAAGCCCTTGGTTGTATTTGCTTGATAGAGCGCTTGACCCACAATCGGGAATCTGACTAGTTGTCTGACGGCTGCTGCTAGTGGTTTGGGTACGCCCATTGTGGGTAAAGGGCCGCGCCAGGTAGGAGCGACTAAAACAATGCAAGAGCAAGCCTGGGGTTGTTGTTGAGCCATTCGCAAGACATAACCCGCTGTATGACCAGCCGCAATTACCGCCACGGGTTCTGAGAAAGTCTGTTGGACAAAGGCCTGAAGCAGCTGCTGTAACAGTTCAGGTTGATAATTTACAGCCGGGCGATCAGATTCACCAAATCCTAACCAATCGAGTGTAACGGCTTGGTAGCGATGGGCAATTCCCTCGGCAATTCCTTGCATTTCGGAACGGCTGGAAACCGTACTAAATGGAGGTAGGAGCAAGACAGGTTTACCTTGACCTATCGTATCGTAAGCGATCGCATAACGCTTTTGATTCCACTCAAATAAAAATTGATGCTTCGTTTTCATCTTGATCCATCCACATTGAATCCATTTGAATTTAATGTAGCTGGAATAAGACAAGACTGACGCACAAAGGTTGTTTGTGAAGAACGGGTGTAAGGGTTTGGAACATTCAACTCCTACCTTCTTCACTCAGCTAAAGGTAACACCAAACGACTAACAACCCGATGATCAGGTAACTGATAAAAATGTAACTCGCCACCCAACTGCTGCATGAGTTGTTGACAAATTAGCAAGTGTAAAATCGGTGGCTGGTTGAGGTAAGTAGAGGCTAGTACATCTTTAGGTATTTGATTTTGCAGTGCTGCCAACAGGTGCGGTTCAATCATGCCATGATCTGTAATTGATAGTTCTAGCAATCTTTCCTCTAAACGGCGACACCAGATGTCTATTCTGCCGCCACTTAGAGAACGGTTACAAGCTACAACTAATAATTCATACAGGACTAATTCAAATTTGACGATATCGCCTGCGATCGCTAACGATGATGGATAACTCGAAGGTTGCAATCCTTTGAGAAAGATTCCACTGTTACCAGAATCTGTATCTGTAGCCGATTGTCCTAAACCATGTACCCCCGCCCACAATTGACGTTGTTTGAGGATATTTTCGACTCGTTCTAGCGATCGCTTCATTAAAGTGGCTATGGGCATGGTTTCAGAACTATGATGCAATTGCCATTGCTCAAGTTTAACTAGGGCTGTCATGGCCGCTGTTGAGTGGTCTAATTGCCGGAGTAAGAGTTTATAGCGCGTCTGTGTCAGTTCATTGCTGGGAATCCCCAAGTCTTCAATCTGGCTTAATAACTGTGTTGCTGTTCTTTGGATTTCCTCTAGGCGACGATGTTTGTACCAATTGAGTTGTCGCAATTCTTGATTTGTGGACTCTAATAATTTGGTGATTTGTTGTTGACGACGCGACCAAGCTAATTGAGTGACTAGTGTTTCTGTTGCATTCAGGCTTTGTTCTGTCCAATATCGTTCTCGCCGATCTGCAACTAATACTACACCTGTGGGGACATAATCAGTGCTAGTGCGGAGTGCGATCGCTAAAACTTGACCAATACCTTGACCATTTAACCATTTTCTGGTTTCTGCTGGTAAATCATCGGCATACACACACACATAATCATCTTTGGTTAATGCCCACTGAATTATAGCTTCAGTCTGGATGGGGATGGGATGATCTGTCACCAGCCCAAATCGACTATCGTGAATGACGCTAGGAATAATTTCTGCAAAATTATCCCCAGGCGACCACGATAACAGCACCACTAAAGGAGAATGGAGAACAGTGGCGATTTGTTCTATGGCTGTGCGTTCTAGATATTTTGCCCCAGACTCAGTTATGTCACTTTGGGCTTTTTCAAGAATACGTAAGCATTTTTGAATACTAGAGAGAATTTGCTGCTGTTGTTTAGTATCTGTTTGTAATTGCCACTGGCGGATAATTACACCAATTTGTTGACCGACAGCCCATAATAATTCTTTTTCTAAGCTGGCCCAACTACGATTAGTTTCATGGGTAATTACTAAAAGTCCGCTGGGTGCATGACCTTGAGTGCAGTTACAAACCAATAGCGATCGCGTTCCATGTTCTAATAACAAAGGTCGCCAATTAAAAAAACGCAAATCTTCTTCTATATTCTGCACCTCTACTGCCGTTTTGGCTGACTTCAACATCTGCTCATCCATGTCTTTGAGCGCATTGAAGGTAACTGTCAACGGACGACGATTTTGTAGTTGGCTTTGAAAAATAATTTGATAACTATGCAGATCAGGGTTGTACTGTAATAGGAAAAAGCGAGTGGCGGCGAAGCGGGTTAAAACTTTAGTTGCACAGTTGCGTAAAGTTGCTTGCAGGTCATCTTCGTGATAAATAGCTTGAGCAACTTGGCTAGTTAATTGAGCATCATCTTGAATTTGCTTGATGGTAGTATCCATCGTTTCGGTAGGTGCAACTAAAGAAATTAGCCCTGCTGCACTTTGGACAAAATTTTTGTCTGCTTCTGTCCAGATGCGCGGTTCATTGGCCTCCACCGCTAAAAAACCCAATAGTTCCTTTTGCCAGAGAATAGGTGCTGCTAATAGCGATCGCACTTGTAAACGTTGCAACACTTTGGCAGTAAAATGACTTTTCAAGGAACTACGCTCATCACCAATCCAAACAATTTGATTAACTGACAAAGCATAATAAAATTCGCTTAAATCTTGTACCGTCATCCCCGCAGATATTTGCTGTTGGCTATTCTGGCGATTGATGTTGGCTAGTTGATTGCTCATCCGACACCAAAAATAACGCCCTTGGCGCTCAAACCAGTAAATGTTTGTCTTGCTAGGGGAGACAAATTGATGTGTTGTTTGGACAACTGCTTTCAGCTTTTGGTCTAAGTTACTGAAAGTACGTAAATTTTCTAATAAATGTAATATTGGCTGATCAAGATGCTTTGTTTGCTGTTGCTGCAAATTCAGTTCGTTTTGATAAAGTACTGCCCCCAGTTCGCCTAAGACCATTAATAAACGAGCTTTGCCATCACCTGGTAACAAATATCCCCAACGTTCTGAACCAAATAATAATAAACCTAAAAAACGGTCTCTGTAGCGAATAGGTAAAATAATCGTTCCCTGAATATTAAATTTTTTGCCAATTTCTTGCCATTCTGCTGCACGAGGTTCCAGGCGCAAATCGGCAACACCCAAGGGTCGCTGTTCAATGACTACCTGTTCTAAAAGGCCGCCAGGATTTAATGTCACCTGTTTGCGTAAAAATTTGGTATCACCATCAGGTGCAACACCGCCTTTACCAATTAATGTATGTTTTGGCAGGTCATATAAAGCAATCCACACCAGATTGTAGTCAAACTGTTCTCTAATATAAGAAATAGTAATATCAATCAAAACATCAACATTATCCTCTTCCCTGAGCGTTTGGAGGACGCGTCCCAAAGCAATGATTGTTTGTTCGGCGGCTATCGGTCTTTGTTGCGGCCCCATTGGATTTTTCGTTGACATCGCTTTTTATATATAAGATGCCCAGAAAAGCCTCCTGAGTTATATGTGGTTAGGCAAAATTAAAGTTATGGGTAAAGCAATTTGTCATAGCTTATTCCTACTTCCAATTCCCTATACTCTTTTTCACATGGATATTTATCAAATTGCTCTTCGTCCACTGCTGTTCAACGTGCTGAAAACGGATGCAGAGTGGCTACATCATCAAGCTATTCGCAGTTTAAGTTGGTTATCACAAGCAAATAACACTCCTGCTGGCTTGGTCAATCAAAGCTTACAGCAGTCTTTGTGTTTGTGTGATCGCCGTCTGGAACAAAATTTATTTGGGCTAAATTTCCCTAACCCCCTGGGTTTAGCAGCCGGTTTTGATAAGGATGGGGTAGGCGCAAAAATTTGGTCTAACTTTGGTTTTGGCTTTGCTGAGTTGGGGACTGTGACTTTTCACCCCCAACCGGGAAATCCTCAACCTCGGTTATTTCGTTTGCCTTTAGATCAAGCTGTTCTTAACCGGATGGGTTTTAATAATCAAGGTGCAGCAGTTATGGCCGCTAGGTTAGCAACACAAAAGGATTTGATTCATACAATACCCATCGGCATAAATCTAGGCAAATCGAAAATTACCCCGTTAGAAGCCGCCGCCGAAGATTATCTCAATAGTTTTCGCTTGCTGAAAGAATTAGGCGATTATTTTGTGGTGAATGTATCTTCACCCAATACACCAGGATTGCGATCGCTCCAAGATGCCGCTATGCTCAGTTCAATCTTGGACGTACTACAAACAGAAAACACTACACATAAACCAGTATTTGTCAAGATAGCACCTGATTTAGAATGGGAAGCGATCGCCGATATTATTGGCTTGGCTAAAACCTACCAACTAGCAGGAATCATTGCCACAAACACCACAATTAGCCGTGATGGACTGAAAACCCAGCTAATTGATCAAACGGGGAAACCACCGCAAGATGAGGCTGGCGGAATTAGTGGTGCGCCATTACGCGATCGCTCCACAGAAGTAATTAAGTTTATTTGGCAGCAAACCCAAGGGCAAATTCCCATTATCGGGGTTGGTGGCATATTTTCCCCAGAAGATGCTTGGGAAAAAATTACTGCGGGAGCCAGCCTAATTCAAGTTTATACAGGCTGGATTTATGAAGGCCCAATGATGGTAAGCCGAATCCTGAATGGTTTACTATCCAAGTTAGAGCAGAACAAATTAAATTCCATCACCGAAGCAGTTGGATTAAAAGTATGAAGTCTGAAAAGTATAGATGCGTAGTAGCTTGCGGCAAGCCGCTGCGCGTCTACATACTTCATAACTCTTCTACGGGAAAGAACTCCTTAGTTTTTTCCGAGAAACTCCAAGCTATACCATCAGGATCGCGGTTGCGTGTCCATTCAGGAAAGTCTGGATCATTGCGCCGTTTGTATACAGTGCTGGAATAAACATTCAATCGTTTCGCTAATTCCGATTGAATCAGAGAGCCAAAAATTAACTGTTTTGCTAAATTTGGTTTTGCTTCTGCATGATTTGCTGGCGGTGCTAATTCAATCTCTGGTTCTAATTCTGCTACTACTGCATGATTTGCTGGCGGCGCTAAAAGCGATCGCGCAGATGTTGTTACAGGTTGAGCCGACAAAGTTTTGACAGGCTCGCTACTGTCAAGGATATTACCCAAAATACTGGCTGTGATAAAGTAATAAACTTCACTACCAGAGCCAGCATTGACTATACTTGCACCAAACTCTGAAGCTTTGCCATCGAGGTAGCGTTTTGCTGTTGGGCCAGGAAAACTTCCCCGAATTGCCAAATCCATTGGTGTAATTTTGCCCTGGTTTTCCCGAACTAATTGATGGAAAACCGGGTTAACTCGCTGACACCATTGTTGCCATTGATATTGTTGCCAGATATTGAAACCAATAATCAAAACAACCAGCGCCAGCAAAAATCTCCAGGTAGAAACCAGGAAAATTATTAAAAACGATATTGGCAAAAGTAGAACGAGAAAACCCTTCCCGCTACTTTCCATTGTTTTTTCACTCATGCCGATTTTTGCCAAGCGAATTTTTTGGGAAATAATTTATTATATTGGCAAAAATTGGGACGTGTTTTTGTATCCTTTGGCAAAATTACGGAAAAATCTTTAAGTGCGATCGCTCATCTGAGCCACTTAACACCCAACCAATCTAGATTTTCGGCAAAAATAGGCAAAAATATTTTCCCTCCCAAACTCTCCTCAGCAAAAACAAAATTTTTACATAAACATTAAGAAACATTTCCCTACTCAAATTCCTTCAACCTCCGCGCCACTCCGCGTAAACCTCAGCGCCCCTTTGCGTTTAAAAATAATCCCTCTCTTCCTCTTGACATTCACAACTACATATACTACATTAATACTACAAGCTGATTTTCCCAAAGGAGTTAGCCTCCGTAGCGGATAGCTCAAATAACAGAGCGCCCACCTTGCCTGTAAAGGCCGACATATCGAGGGTTATCGCAAATAACTTAAACATCCTTGAGAAAAAATTCTGGAGGTGCAGGTGTAAATCCTGCTCCGCTACACCCCAACAAAGTGCTGAGTTAAAAATAATTTTAATCTGGTGGGTAGCTCAATCTGGTAGAGCAATGAACATCCTTAGTTCACAAGCTTGCCTGAAAAGGCTGAAGAATCGAGGATTATCGTTAATTCATGAGTTGTAGGTTCAAATCCTATCCCACCAGCCAAACCTAATTTGAGATTTAATCCAAAATCTCAAATCCAAAATCCAAAATTTTTATGTGGCAGGTAGCTCAGTCGGTAGAGCGCCTAAACATCCTTATTCACCCCTTGCCTGAAAAGTCCGAAGAATGAGGGTTATCGCCTTCCACGCGGGATGTCGCAGGTTCGATTCCTGCCCTGCCACCTTTCATTTTTGCCCGCAAGGGCCGGGAGATGAAACCATGAACTATAAGTTCTTTACCAAAAACAAGACAACCACCCCACAAAATCAGCCCATCCCTGGACGAGAAGCCGAGATGATTCAAGGACGTTCCGGTGGCTGGATGTTTGATGCTGGTTTATGGAAAATGCTGCGGCGTTGTCTGTTAGTTGGGACAGCCCAAAGCACCTACTACGCTGGTAAACAAGAATTAACTGAAGATTTTGTAGCGGTTGTCAACCAAGCTGTTGCCGAAAATCCCCGCCGTGTTGCAGAAGAAATTATCTATGCCAGCGATGGACGCGCTATCAACAACAGCGCACCTATCCTTGCTTTAGTGTTGCTGTCGATGGGTGAACGACCAGAAGCAAAACAAGCTTTTGGTGAAATCTTCCCTCAAGTGATTCGTACAGGTAGCCACTTTTACGAATGGTTGAACTACACCAAATCTTTGCGGGGTTTTGGTAAAGTTGTGCGGGAAGCTGGGAAAACTTGGCTATCACGGGAAGATGTCAAAGGTTTAGCTTACCAACTGTTGAAATATCAACAACGCCAAGGCTTCACCCACCGCGATGCTTTGCGGTTGTTCCACGTCAAACCACCTACAGAAAATCACCGTCAATTATTTGAATGGGTTGTCAGAGGTTGGGAGGAATTACCAACAGAGATACCCTCACAAGCTTTGGCGCAGATTTGGTGGTATGAATGGCTCAAGCGCAACCCTGGGCAAACTCACGAAGCCATTTTGCAAGGACGCTTAACCCACGAAATGGCTGCACCCGTGGGCAATATGGACAAAGCTGCTTGGCAGTTGCTATTTCAAGAAATGCCAATCGGTGCAATGCTGCGTAACCTGGGTTCACTCACGGAACTGGGTGTGTTACGTGCTGACGAAAGCACCAACTTGCAGCGTGTTGAAGGAGTTCTCAACAACAAAGAACATCTGCGTAAAGGTCGCATTCACCCCATTGATGTTTTGAAAGCCCTCAAAACCTACGAGTCTGGCGGTAGACTTGGACGCAGTAAGAAAACTTGGAACCCAGTTCCTCGCATCGTAGACATCTTAGAAAAAGCTGTTGAGTTGTCTTTTGATGTGGTAGAAACCACGGGCAAAGTTTTCATGCACGCTGTAGATGTTTCCGGTTCGATGGGTAGCTTAGTTGCAGACATGGGACTAAGTTGCTGTGAAATTGCCACGACAATGGCACTAGTTACAGCCAAAGCCGAGAAAAACTACATGATTCGCGGCTTTGCTACCGAGTTCCGGGACTTAAATATCACAGCCAAAGATAGTTTTAGTTCAGCGGTGCGTAAAGCCAGCAATCAAAACTTCGGTGGTACAGATGCCTCTGTCGCTTACGACTGGATGATTAAAAATAAGTTCAAAGCTGATTTAGTCTGCTTCTGGACTGACTCAGAAAGCTGGGCGGGTTATCAACATCCCTCTCAAGCGTTGCAGGAGTACCGCAAAAAAGTCAATCCAGATGTTAAGGCTGTATACGTCACTCTGACACCATACCGCATCACCTTGGTAGATCCACAAGATCCACTGTCTTGGGATTTGGCAGGATTTGACCCTGGTACACCTCGCATCATCCAAATGTTAGCGACAGGTGAATTGTAAAAAAATTGAAGCTTGAAGTGTGAATTTTCACACTTCAGACTTCACACTTCATAATTCATGGCGGGTTATCCCTTATTCGCAACTTGCCCTTTCGGGGACGAAGAATGTAGGGTTATCGGTTAACGTCTCTACCATCTCCGGGGACTAGCGGGTTCAATTCCCGCACCCGCCTTTATTCATTCACATAATTTGGCGTTGCTGATTGAGGGGATGATTTTTGTTTCACGCAAAGCCGCAAAGGCGCAAAGAGCAAGAGTTTGAAAATTAGAATTTATGATTTCATCCCGCATTTATGCAACGCCCATAATTTAATTAAAAAACCCGTCTTGGCGGGTTTAGTTTTTGGCGATCGCCAATCATCTCAGCAGACTTCTTGCATAAATATTTTTTGCATCATGTAAAGGTTCTGAGACTTTTGCAACCAGTCTAGAAAATTATTAATTAAACAACGTCCCTAAAAAATTAACAATTGGTTTCCAAAAAAATCCAGTTAAAACATAAGGTGCATATTCCAACAGTGGCAGTTTTTTTGGTTTTGGCTGCTTTAGCGGTAAACACTCGATCAGAAACGGCACAATACAAGTCAATCCGTAAGCTGTGGCTAAGGCTGTACTCAATTGCGGTGGCTCTCCTGGTATAGGGTTATAGTAAATCCCTAGCAAAATAAAGCAGATCATCAAAAACTGTTGCCAGACAAACCAAGACTGAGGCGACAGAAAATAAACTAACTGGGGAAAGCTTTTGTCAATTTTTTGTCGCATTCCTAATAAAACTGCCCAAGTCGCCGCTCCAACAATACCATCACTTTTTAATCCATAAACTCTTTGAAAGCGTTTAACAGCCCTTTCGGTTTCCCAGTCAAAATGTCCATTGGGTACTTTTTTCAGAAATTCTTCTTCATAGAGAATATTTTGTAGTTCTTTAACTGCATCCTTAAGTTCGGATAAATTCTTTTTTTGGCCGCGATAAAGCTTGGGATACAACAAGCAAGCCCATGTCAGAGGCCCAACTACTCCATCTGACACAAGATGATTGCTTTTTTGGAAATCTTTGACTGTTGCATCTGTTTGTAAATCAAATTTACCAGTAATCTCTATCTCTAAACCTTGAGCTTTTAACAGTTCTTGCAGTTCGTTGATTGATTCCTGTACAGACTTGGGGCTAAAGTCTCGGTAAAGTATGGGACGTTTATTAAAGACACAGACTTGTTTTTCTTGAGGAAAATAAAGTCTATCTTGTCTCATACCAAGCAAAAGACTTAAGGATTCCAATATTTTCTTCATGCAAAATTCCCCTTGATTAAGATGTAACAAGAATTGTCAAGACAGTTTTTTGGTGTATGAGAATATATCTGAATATTCCCACTTTGTTAATTAAGCAACATTGATAACTTATTAATTACCCTACTAAATACCAGTTTCAGCAAGTTACACAGTTAAAAATTTGTTAGTGATTTGTTATATTTTTGTAATGAACAATGTTGCTAAAAACTCGTATAGCTAATTCATCCGAAATTTATTCGGTAGAATGTGGCTATTAAGACATTGTTGTCAAAGTTACAGGATGAAATTTATGTCAGGTCAGCTAGAGAATCAAAATCTGTCTAAAACATGGCATCGAAAGCTGGCAAAAGAATGGGAAATAGACCGTATACTGACTGACTTAGAAGCTATAACCAAAAACCGATACAGGCAGAATACTAAGAAAGACTTGCTGTTAGGATTACTTTGTGGACATAGCTTAAAAGAGATTGGTAAATATTTACATAAAAATCATGCTGTTGTCAGAGCCGGATTAAGCAATATCTATCGCGATATTGAAACGTTAACAGAAGAATCTGATAAGACTGTTAAAGCTAGTAATCTTGTTTACATTTTGCAAAAACATGGCTACCGCAAAGGTGTAGAATCATCTTCTAAACATTGCCTCACCATTATTAATAATCTGCCATCGCCAACCTACACAGAATTTATTGGGCGCGAAGCAGATATGAGAATATTACTAGAACGCCTTTTGCCAGATCATGGCGCTCACATGATTACAGTACATGGTATTGGTGGCGTAGGTAAAACAGCATTAGTTTTAGCAGCAGCCTATCTCTGTTTAAAAGCTAGTCGTGAAAATTTGAATCTTGCACCTAAATTTAATGCGATTATTTTCACTTCTGCAAAACAACAAGAACTCATTCCCCACGGAATTTTGCAACGCCAGCAGGGACAGCGTAATCTGCGAGAAATTTTTCGAGAGATTGGTAATGCGCTTGGCGACCCGACAATTATTCAATCTCCTCCCAATGATCAATCTGACCGTGTACGCCAAATTCTCTCTAGACAGCGCACACTATTGATTGTGGACAATATGGAGACGATAGAAGATAGAAGCGGAGTGATTGAGTTCCTTTATAATCTACCGATTTGTGTCAAAGTAGTAATTACTACCCGTGAGCGAATTGCACTGCTACCAATTAGCCTGCAAAATTTGACCGTAGAAGATGGGATGCAGTTAATTCAGCAACAAGCTGGAGAAAAAGGTATAACTATCAATGATCAAGAATCTCAGCTACTCTACAAAAGCACTGGTGGGATTCCTCTAGCAATTGTCTACGCCCTTGGTCAAGTATCGAGTGGTTATTCTCTGAGTTCAGTATTGGCAAAACTAACTAATGCTAGTGGTGATGTGGCTCGTTTTTGCTTTGAACAATCTGTGCAAGGAATTGCTGGACAGCCAGCTCACAAGTTGCTGATGTCACTGGCTATTTTTCCTAACTCTCCAACTCAAGCGGCTGTGGCTGAGGTGGCTGGGTTAACAAATGCACCTGATTCTATCAATGATGGCTTGGCACTTTTGCAGCAACTTTCTTTAGTCAATCAAAATCCAGAGACGAAGCGATATGAAATGCTTTCTCTGACTCGTGAGTATGCTTTGGCAGAATTGAAAGCTAACCCAGATTTTGCTAGAGAAGCGCGGCGGTGTTGGGTAAGGTGGTATTTAGATTTTGCTAATAGTTACGCTGGCGAAGATTGGGAAAAGTCGAAACATTACGAAAGGCTAGAAGTAGAAGAGGTAAATTTGCGGGCTGTACTTTATTGGTGTAGAGATGAAGACCATTATGAAGAAGTGAGAGATTTAGGTTTATTGTTGAATCATTACGCGAATCTTTATGCTTACTGGGACGATCGCCTAGATTGGTGGCAATGGCTTGTGGAACAATCAGAAAGACGGGGTGAATGGTCATTTTTGGTGAAATTCATCATCCGCAAAACTTGGCTATTAATTCGGGAATGTTCCCAGAAGAGTCTTCAAGAAGCTGAAGAAATGTTGCAACGGGCATGGGTGTTACGCGACCATGCAGATTTATGCGATCAAGCTGACTTAGCTGAAAATATCGCCAGGCTCAAAATCAGACGAAAAAATTATGTAGAAGCACGTAAATGGCTGGATATAGAACAGAAGTTAGTAACTCAAGCGAATTTAACTGAGCAGAAACATATCCGTTATTACATTCCTGTACTTTATCATCGGGCAGTTATCTTACACAAAGAAAATAAATATTCCGAAGCGAAAAATCTGTTCCATGAAGTGATGGAATGTGCTAAAAAAATTAACTGGTATCGAGTTATTAATTCGGCTCAAAATTGGCTGGCGGATATCGCAATTGATCAAGGCGATCGCGATGGCGCTCAACAGTTATTAACTAAAGGTGTAACTATCGCTCAAAGAAGCAAAAATAAGCGGCGTTTAGCCCGTTACCAACGCTCTCAGGCGAAATGGGAGAAAAAATGGGGTAGTGCTGATCAAGCTGATAAATTTGCCAGAGAAGCGATAGATGCTTTTGAATATTTAGGTATGATCAAAGATGTTGAAGAAATTCAGTTGTTGCTGAATTAATCTTCATCAGTAATTGCATTTATAATGAAAAAAATTTGCTGCAATGGAATGGTACAGAAGATGATATCGCTGCTAATTTAGTAGAATTGTGTGTACCAAAGCAAGATATTTTTTTAGGTTTTTTATTCACCTTACATGCGTCAGTTTACTGATTATGCGATGAGCTAAAATATTAATTTCTTGAAGTTTACAAAGTTTCTGCTGAACCTCCTAACCAAGGTGTAGTAGGTAAGTCGGAATTATCATTTTGCGGCCAGGTGTCAATATCTTGATAAATAGCTAACTCATCAAGTATTGCTAACACTTCAGATGCTGATTGATAGCGTTGTTTAAAATCATCAAGTACCATTTTTTCCAAAATCTCAGCTAGGGCATCGCTGACAATGGCTTGATTTTTCCATTGCCATTCGCCATCTTCATTTCTAATTTCATGGGGGGCAATTCCGGTTAAGGCGCGAATACCAATCATGCCAATCGCATAGATATCACTACTGTATTGTGGACGACCAAAACATTGTTCGCTCGGTGCGTAACCTCTTGTACCAATGCCAATTGTAAATGGGGCTTGTGCGGAATTTTCAATTTGTGGTACAGATACTTCTTTTACTGCACCAAAGTCAATTAATACCAGCTTGTTATCTGCATGACGACGAATAATATTGCTAGGTTTAATATCTCGGTGAATCACACTATTCTCATGAACAAAGACTAAGATTTGTAATAGTTCTTTGATAATTGCAATAACTATAGTTTCTCTTAAACCTTGACCTGATGGTAGTTCTTTAATCAAGGAATGACCCACTACATATTCCTGAACTAAATAAAACTCATCATCTTGTTCAAAATAAGCCAGTAATTGCGGAATTTGCTGATGAGTTCCCAATCTTTCTAGAGTTGCTGCTTCTGAGTTAAATAAACGCCTAGCAAGTTCTAAACCTTTGGATTGAGGGTTAGCGGGTTTTAGTTGCTTGACAACGCAATTTGGATAACCAGGACGGTGCATATCTTCAGCAATGTAAGTTTCGCTAAATCCACCTGAACCGAGAACTTTGACAATTTTGTAGCGTCCGGCGAGTATTTTGCCTGATACGGCTAAATCCCTTTTCTGGAGTAAATCTTGTAAGTCGTTTTGTTGGCTGATAATTTCTTGAACAACTGGAGAGGTTTTATATTTTTGAAAAATTGTGACTAATTGGCGTGTTCTCAACTTTTCTCTAGCCACTTCTATTCCCAGATAAGACAGTCCATTAAAAGCGATCGCTATCATTGGTATAGCCGTCGGGAAAATTAACTGACCATGTATAAAGCACACATAGCTAATTCCGCCCCAAATACTCGCTACGGCAAAACTGACTAAAAAGCGTTGGAGATTGTGCTTGATTCTGTTGACAATGTAGACTGTACCGCCAACTAAAATCAGCACAAACAATCCTTGCAAAGCTGAACTAGAAATTGCTGGAGCGATCGCTTTATTCTGCATTAAAGTGGCGATCGCATTGGCGTGAATTTCTACACCAGCCATTCTCTCAGGCGGATTAGCAGCCGCGACTGGATGATAATCATTGTTTAGCTTGTCTGTAGAGCCAATAATCACTATCTTGTCTTGAAAAATTCTACCTTGTTGCAAATAGTTATTCCAGTTTTGTGAATCGAGAACGTACCACAAGGGAATCGGCTCAAACGTCTCCGCAGCACCCCAAAAATAAATGCGATTGCCTTTTGGCTGAGGATATTTAATTTGCGCTGCGCCTAAAACAGCTTCATCAAAGGAAGGCGCTTTCTCCATCAACATCCCATTAGCGGCTAATAGTTTGGGAAACTCACTGGCCAATTTGTGAACTTTACCGTCTGCTTCCAGCGGAAAATTGACTGAACCAATAGAAACCCCACCGACTTGAAACATCTCTTGGGGTAGAGTCAGTTGGATAAATGTACCTTGATGGCTGGCAAAATTTTCGTAAAGTGCAGCTAAGGTAACTTTACTGCCATATTTTTTTAATACAGCTTGCAGTTGGCGATCGTCCTCACTACCATAACTACTGGGTGTGTCGAAAACTACATCTAACGCAACAGATTTTGCTCCGGCTTGGATTAACTTTTCGATAATCTGGGCGTATGCAGCACGTTTAAACGGAAAAGATTTCAGTGGTTCTAGGTAGGCATACTGGTGTGGATCTGATTTATAGTACTGTTCGGGAAGTGAGATTGACTGGTCATCGATTGCCAAAATCACGATATCTGCTGGTGGTGCATTCACCCCCCGCAGTTGAAAAAACGCCGACAATATCTGACTCTCCATCAAATTAACCCAGCCCACACCAGAAGCAGTCAGCAATGTTGCTCCGATTGTGGACGCAGCCGCCAAAAAATAACTCACACGAGCTACCAGCTTAGACTGTGATGCTGTTAGAGTTACTTTTGTGGGTTTGCCGGATGCTGTATTGGCAGTAGATAGATGTTTTTTGCTGACGGTAGATGTAGGTTCTTCTGCCATATCGTGTTAATAATTGGTTTACGTACAATTTTATTTACAGCAGAAGTCAGAATTCAGAATTCAAAATAAAAATAGGCTATCTATCTAGTTTTGAAAACTAAATTGTGTACTTCACTCATTGGCAATTCGTTGTATTTAGTCTCCTTCCTAGTAAAAAATATTGAAATAAAACTTAAATGAAAATCTTATACATTTGTAATCTATGTTTTATGACTCTGCACAGTTTACTGAACGAACCTGAATTTGGCAGGCTTTCAACCTGTCACAGGCTGACTTATTTGCTGAGTGAGTTTTAGCAGTGATTGTTTCTTATCTAGAGTGAAACCGAGTTAATTCTCACCTCACAGAGGCAATTTTTTTTAAATATGTCGCTGAAACTTGGTTTGAGAGTGTAAGAGTATAAAGGTGGAGAAAATAGAAAATTTTGCTTTTGTTTCTTGGTTTCCACTCCTGAGTTAAAAATCAACTGTTGTCAGGATATGCCCATTTTGCATTGGATTGCAGCGAGATTTTCACGTCTGGAGACACAATGTGAGCCTCCTAAAAATTATTATCCAGGAAGCTTTGTTGAAAAAGACTTCAGCCTGTTGTGTCAAGGTCTCATTTGCGAAAAAGACTACCATGTTGTTAAAAGTAAAACCTATATGTGGATTAATATACTTGAAATCTCTCCTCCACTTCCCTGTTTCCTCTACTTTCTACATTTGCCTTAACAGATAACTTTACTTAACTCAACTGTATTCATATATGAGCATCAGCCAATATCCTCCTTTCAGACATATACCTTACCTCTTTAGGAGTAAAATTGACAGTTATATAACTAAGAATGCTGTTACTCAGTCAACTTTATTGGTAGATTTTGATCATCTGAGCTATTTGTATAGTGCTAGAGGTTAAACTATCGAACACCCAGCAGCTTGGGTTTATGTTTGCGTCAAATTTATGCTTTGAAAGAGGTAAGATAAAGGCTATACATGAGGAACTAGTTCCCCGCTATTAGCTAATTTATGATTTAAGAGTTGCTATAATCTATTGTTCAATCTAAATTCATTGCTATATATTAGGTGTAAATTTTTATGGGTTCCCCTATGAATCGTCTGTCTATTTTTGTAGACGGAAATAATATGTTCTATGCTCAACAAAAAAATGGCTGGTTTTTTGACCCACGGCGAGTATTAGAATATTTCAAACATGAGCAATCAGAAACAACTTTGATAAATGCCTTCTGGTACACTGGCTTAAAAGACCCTCAAGATCAACGAGGTTTCCGAGATGCTCTTATCAGTCTAGGATATACAGTCCGAACGAAAATTCTTAAAGAATATTATGATGACACTTCCGGTCGCTATTCACAAAAAGCTAATTTAGATATAGAAATTGTTGTAGATATGTTTAATACTGTAGACCAGTACGACCGAGTAGTTTTATTTAGTGGTGATGGGGATTTTGAAAGAGCTATTGAATTATTACGATCTAAAAATACACATATTACGGTAGTATCTACAGAAGGGATGATCGCTAGAGAACTGCGTAATGCTACGGACAGATATATAGATTTGAACGATATAAGAGACCAAATAGAAAAAGTAGATGGTCAAGTGCCTTAGCAATAATTATTTACAAAAATAAGAGTAAAACAACTAAGGTTACAAATATTTAAAATAAAAGAACTACACCTATACCAAAAACCAAAAAGATGAATAAACCAGAGCGAATTATCATTTTTGATACTACACTCCGAGATGGTGAACAGTGTCCAGGCGCAACACTGAATATAGATGAAAAGCTGGCGATCGCCAAACAACTAGCCCGCTTAGGTGTGGATATAATTGAAGCTGGTTTTGCTTTTGCGAGTCCAGGAGATTTTGAAGCAGTTAGCAAAATAGCCCAAACTGTGGGTACAGAAGAAGGCCCAGTAATTTGTAGTTTGGCTAGAGCTAGACACGATGATATTAAAACAGCAGCAGCAGCAATTAAAGGTGCAGCACGGGGCAGAATTCATACATTTATTGCTACTTCTGATATTCACCTGCAATACAAACTGAAAAAAACGAAGTCAGAAGTCATAGCGATCGCTGAAGAAATGGTCGCCTATGCCAAAAGTTTTACCGATGATGTGGAATTTTCTCCTGAAGATGCGGGACGTTCTGATCCAGAATTCTTGTATCAAGTATTAGAACGAGCGATCGCCGCTGGCGCAACTACTGTTAATATACCTGATACTGTTGGTTACACAACTCCCAGCGAATTTGGCGGACTAATTAAAGGCATTAAAGAAAATGTCCCGAACATTGATCAAGCAATTATCTCGGTTCACGGACATAACGATTTAGGTTTGGCAGTTGCTAACTTTTTAGAAGCAGTCAAAAATGGCGCACGCCAATTAGAATGCACCATCAATGGTATTGGCGAACGTGCCGGAAATGCGGCCTTAGAAGAATTAGTTATGGCCTTACATGTCCGCCGTCAATATTTCAATCCCTTCCTCGGAAGACCAGTTGAATCTGAAGAACCATTAACTAATATTGACACCCGACAAATTTATAAAACCTCCCGTCAAGTTTCGAGTTTGACAGGAATGCTGGTACAACCAAATAAAGCAATTGTCGGCGCAAATGCCTTCGCTCATGAATCTGGTATCCACCAAGATGGGGTATTAAAAAATAAGCTGACCTACGAAATTATGGATGCCCAATTGATTGGGTTAACAGACAATCAAATTGTTCTGGGCAAACATTCCGGTAGAAATGCTTTTCGCACCCGCTTGAAAGAATTGGGTTTTGAATTATCAGAAACCGAATTAAACAAAGCCTTCGTTAGATTTAAAGAAGTTGCTGACAAAAAGAAAGAAATTTCTGATTGGGATTTGGAAGCAATTGTCAATGATGAAATTCAACAAGCACCCGATTTATTCCGTGTGGAATTGGTGCAAGTTTCCTGCGGTAGCAACGCCCGTCCCACTGCTACAGTTACCCTCCGCACCCCCAATGGCGAAGAATTAACCGATGCAGCCATTGGTACTGGGCCAGTAGATGCAGTTTATAAAGCGATTAACCGTGTAGTAAACGTACCAAATCAGTTAATTGAATTTTCTGTGCAGTCAGTAACTGGCGGGATTGATGCAATTGGGGAAGTAACGATTCGTCTGCGCTATGAATCAAGAGTGTTTTCGGGTCATGCAGCCAACACAGACATCATAGTTGCGTCCGCGCAAGCTTATGTTAATGCGTTAAACCGCCTTTACGCATCCTTGCAAACTAAAGAAAAGCAAGAAGAAGTTACTGCATAAAAGGTGAAGAGTTTCACCAAAGAGTGTGGGGTGTAAGTGAGCAAAACCCTTACACCCTTACTCTGTTGTAGGATAAAAGTAAACTTTTGAGGCGATGATTCCACGTTTGACAGTTCCTCCCTTGGAAAATGGCGATCGCTTAACGCGCTTTGAATTTGAAAAGCGTTACAATGCCATGCCAAAGCTGAATTAATTGAAGGAACTGTTTATGTGGTCTTACCTCTGCGTTACTCGCGAGTGATATGCAACAGGTATTAACTCTATTACAGACAGGGCTGAACTCTACTGAACATCAAGCATTTGTACAGCAGTTGGCCCAAGTAATGCAATCAAACAGATCAGTTTAAATGAAATTTTATAAATATCATGCGCTGGGTAACGACTATCTCGTAATTAATCCCCAAGATTTATCGTCTCCTTTAACTCCTGAACAAATCAAAATAATTTGTCATCGAAATTTTGGCATTGGTTCTGATGGTATCTTGTTGGGGCCATTACCATCAACAAAAGCACAGTTTGGATTACGCATCTTCAATCCAGACGGAAGTGAAGCAGAAAAAAGTGGTAATGGACTGCGGATTTTTTCACGCTACTTATGGGATGAAGGTTTAGTTAACGAAGTAGCATTTTCCATAGAAACCCCAGGCGGAGTAGTGGAATCACTGATCAAAGATGCAGAGAAAACAGTTCAGGTAGAAATGGGAAAAGTCAGCTTTTGGAGTAATGATATCCCAGTAGTTGGCGATCGCCGAGAAGTCATTCAAGAACAAATCAGCCTTGACGGTGAAGCTTTTACCTTCTGTGCAGCGACGATTGGCAATCCCCACTGTGTTATTCCTTTAACTGAGGTTAATTCTGCGATCGCCACAAAATATGGCCCAATATTAGAAATTCATCCCCTTTTCCCAAATCGCACTAATGTTCAATTCATGCAAGTTCTCAATCGCAACACCATCAAAATTGAAATTTGGGAAAGAGGTGCTGGCTACACATTAGCTTCAGGTAGTAGTAGCAGTGCTGCGGCGGCTGTTGCCCATAAACTTGGTTTATGTGATTCTACAATTACCGTACAAATGCCTGGCGGAAAAATTTTAATTCAAATTAACGACGACTTTAATATCTCAATGACAGGTTCAGTCACGAAAGTTGCCCAAGGAGAATTATCAGCAGAAATATTTACAATAGAAACTGTCAGCAATAATTGAGAAAATTACAATTCTTGTATGTATCACATTATCCTACTAAACAAGTTTTTTTACTCTTTGCGCCTTTGCGTGAAACAAAAAATATTGTTCTCCAACATTAGTCTAAAAATTTTATTTACTGTAACTAAAATGGGCTTCAAATTTTTGCACAATAAAATAATAGTAAAATTACTGAAGCCCATGCAAAATAGCAGCAGTTATATTCATTATAACCTCATATTCAATGTGGAAAAACCAGGGCGCATCTACTATTTCTCAATATGAATCAACCCGTAACAACATCTTGGCAGGATGTTCGTGCAGCCTTCCAAAAAATCTGGGGTTACGATGATTTTCGTTCACCGCAGGGAGAAATAATCAGCACTTTATTAACACAAAAAGATGCTCTGATTATCATGCCAACAGGCGGAGGTAAATCAATTTGTTTTCAATTACCAGCATTATTACAAACAGGATTAACATTAGTAGTTTCTCCCTTGGTAGCACTGATGGAAAACCAAGTAGAAGAACTACGTCAACGCAATCTGAGTGCAGCACTTTTGCATAGTGAATTACCTTCATCTCAACGCCGTGCAACGCTGCAAGCACTAGAAAAACAAAAATTGCGCTTACTTTATCTATCACCAGAGACTTTATTAAGTCCGCCGGTTTGGGAAAGATTATCTCAGCCACAATTGCAAATCAACGCCTTAATTCTTGATGAGGCACATTGTTTAGTGCAATGGGGAGAAACATTTCGACCAGCTTACCGCAGATTAGGGGCGGTGCGCCCAGCTTTACTCAAATCAAAACCACCGGGAACGAAAATCAGTATTGCGGCTTTTACTGCAACCGCAGACCCATTAGCCCAAAATATTATTCAAACAGTTTTACAATTACACAAACCGGAAATTTTTCGTCTTAATCCTTATCGTCCTAATTTACATCCTAGTGTTAGTATCGCTTGGACACCACGAGGCAGAAAACAACAGTTACTCCAGTTTATCGAAAAGCGATCGCCACAAGCAGGCTTAATTTATGTTCGCACCCGTCGAGATAGTGAAGATTTAGCCGCATGGTTAACTCAGATAGGTTACGCTACAGCCAGTTATCATGCTGGCTTAGGTGCAAGTGAACGCCGTGCAGTCGAAGCCAGTTGGTTAGGTGGTAAAATCCCCTTTGTCGTTTGTACCTGCGCCTTTGGGATGGGGATAAATAAGCCTGATGTGCGTTGGGTTATCCACTATCACGCCCCACATTTGCTATCTGAATATGTGCAAGAAATTGGCCGTGCTGGCCGAGATGGTAAACCAGCCGAAGCACTAACATTAGTGAGTGAACCGACAGGATGGTTAGATTCCGGAGATAAACAAAGACAACAGTTTTTTGCTGATAAAATGCGATCGCAACTCCAAACAGCACAACAATTAGTCAAAAAATTGCCAAAACAAGGCGAAGTCAACGCAGTTACGCGCCAATTTCCCGATGCGGCTGTCGCACTTGCATTACTCCACAGCAGCGGACAACTAAACTGGCTTGATCCTTTCCATTATTCTATTAATTCAAAAGTGCAAAAACAGCCACCAACACAATTACAAGCTGTCAAACAAATACAACAATATTTAACAACAAAACAATGTCGTTGGCAGTTTTTATTAAATGCCTTTGGTTTCACTCAAGAAGCTAGTAACTGGCGTTGTGGACATTGCGATAATTGTAGTTAATAGTTCATCTGATGACGCTTAATGCTGAAGTAAGATATTTGAATCTGTAGCCAATATTCCAAGTAATTCAAAACTAATTTAACACTCGGTGCATCATGATAGAGCAAGCAGCGATAAATTTTCATCTTCATAAAATAATTTGATCGCGCTGAACTCCCGACGCAGCAAATTCTCAATTTCTAATGTCGAACAGTTTCCCAGTCGAAACCAAATGACTTTTGGTGGATTCCCAAATACTAAGCTCAGATCGTGCATATCAGCATCTTTTGAGACAATCATCAAATCATTGTCTTTTGCGTAATCCCAAACTATTGGATCGATTGTTGCTTTCATGCCCACATCTCGAACGTGAAGCGAGTTTGGGAAAAGATCGCTCAAACGGTTTGGTAATTTAGGCGACAGGTTTTCATCAAGAAGTAGTTTCATGCAGATAATGGCGTAGCCATAAACCGACGCTCACGATCAGCAGCATATGCAATGCAAGCCTTTAAATCTTCTCGCGTCAGATCGGGGAAATCATCAAGAATTTCTGCTTCAGTCATATCAGAGGCTAGATACTCAAGCACTTCATAGACTGTAATACGCAAGCCACGGACACAAGGTTTACCGCCGCGTTTCTCAGGCTCAATTGTGATGATATCTCGGTAATTCATAGATTTTCACAGTCGTTAGTTGCAATCATTCGTATATTTTACCGAAATAAAGAAACTTGCAAACATCTTCCAACTAGGATTCTGCTCTTCATAAGTTCCTGGTTGTGCTGTGAAGCATTCGAGTGCAGCGGATAAGAAACTGGGTATGTCACCATTTTTCCATCCCAATGCGCCATCCACAATATGGGCATTGGGGTGTTTATTTTCAATCTCTTGCGCTCGTTCTCGTTCCTTTACTAATGCTTGGACAAATTTAATGAAAGTTTGCTTGTCTGTAACTTGTTCAAGTAAATCGTCTGGGCTAACCATTATTTTTGCTGCCTTTCTAAAACTGCCGTAAAAACCGCAAATCGCTGGCGTAAAGACGGCGGATATCATCGATTTGGTGTAACACCATTGCAAAGCGTTCCACACCAAAACCAGCAGCAAATCCCGTGTAAACCTCTGGGTCATAGCCTACAGATTTCATGACATTTGGATCAACCATGCCGCAACCCATTACTTCCAACCAACGTCCGTTCCACTGTAAATCAACTTCAGCCGAAGGTTCGGTAAACGGGAAGTAACTAGCACGGAAGCGAATTGGCAAGTCACCAAACATCGCTTGCAAAAACATTTTAATTGTGCCTTTGAGATCGGTAAAAGTTAGCCCCTCATCAATGGCTAAAAGTTCTATTTGATGGAAAACTGCCGAGTGCGTTGCGTCTACATTATCGCGCCGATAAACTCGTCCTGGAGCCACAACTCTAATTGGTGGTTCCTCTTTTTCCATATAACGGATTTGCACTGAGGAGGTGTGAGTCCGCAATAAATTACCATCTGGCAAATAAAATGTATCCTGCATATCACGGGCGGGATGGTCGGGTGGAGTATTCAGGGCTTCAAAATTGTAATAGTCGGTTTCCATTTCCGGCCCTTGGGCTACGGTGTAACCCATACCGACAAAAATATCCAGCGCTCGGTCGATAATGCCGTTGAGGGGATGAATGCGACCTTGAGGGCGGAAAATTCCTGGCATCGTCACATCAAGGGTTTCGGCTTCAAGCAGTGCCTGAATTTGCGCGGCTTCCAAAGTAGCACGTTGTTTATCTAGACTAGTTTGCAGGGACTCTTTAACTGTATTGGCGATCGCGCCAATTTTAGGGCGTTCCTCTGCACTCATCTGCCCCATACTGCGTAACAACGCCCCTAGTTGCCCTTTTTTACCCAGATAATTCACTCTGAGTTCCTCCAGACGTTCTAGGGTATCAGCAGCAGCGATCGCATTTTCTCCTTCCTGCTGTAATGCTAAAAGTTGAGTCTCTAAATTGCTAGTCATTAGTTAATAGTCAATATTCAATGGTCAATAGTCAATGGTCAATAGCAAGCAGCTTGAACAAAGGACAAATAAATTGATTTCTTTCTACCAGTTTAGAGGCGATCGCGCTTGGGAGGATTTTTTCTTTTGTATTTGTGATGTCAAACATTGACAATTGACTCTTAACTGTTGACTATTGACTATTGACTATTAACTAATGACCTATGAGATTACTCATTAGTAATGATGACGGTATTTTTGCTTTGGGTGTTCGTACCCTAGCCAATTGCTTGGTAGAAGCCGGCCATGATGTAACTGTAGTTTGTCCCGATCGAGAGCGATCGGCTACCGGACATGGACTTACCTTACACCAGCCAATTCGCGCTGAAATTGTTGAATCCATGTTTCATCCCGCAATTAAAGCTTGGGCTTGCGATGGCACACCTTCCGATTGTGTAAAATTAGCACTCTGGGCTTTATTAGATTCGCCTCCAGACTTGGTGCTTTCTGGTATTAACCAAGGTGCCAATTTAGGAACGGAAATTCTCTATTCCGGTACTGTTTCAGCAGCGATGGAAGGTGTGATAGAAGGTATTTCCAGCATTGCTTTCAGCCTGACTAGTCATCTCTACAAAGACTTTCAACCTGCCGCTAAGTTTGCCAAAATTTTGGTTGAGCAACTAGCAGCCAAACCTCTACCAGATTTAATGTTGCTGAATGTTAATGTGCCTGCGGTGAAGTGGTCAGAAATTGCTGGAGTCACTTTTACTAGACAAGGAGTTAGGCGCTATGTTGATGTATTTGATAAGCGCATCGATCCCCGTGGTAAAACCTATTACTGGTTAACCGGAGAAGTTTTAGAAGATGTAGAACCCCCAATCGATGTAAATTTACCGCAAAATATCCCCATTGATGTGCATGTAATCAAGAAAAACCACATCAGTATTACGCCGTTGCAATACAACCTCACCTATGCAACAGGACTGGATAAATTGTCCCACTGGGAAATTCCTTTAACATAAGTATTATTATATACATTCAATCTATAAATAACTACATAATGAGATTCATCCAGCAACTGGGAAAAATAAGTATGAGCATCTTAACTTACTGCTTACTATCTCCAGTTTCCTGCCTTTAGCATTTTTCTTACCAGTTAAATGCGTCACAGAAAAATTTAGGTTATAAAGTAGGAGCGTTTTGATATTACTGATACATATAATGTGGGAACAATTAAGGTAACTCTTTTGCAGTATTTCTTGTACATTTACAAAATCTACTCCAAACAAGGTATGCTGTTTTACCAAGAAAAACATTCTCTACCAAATGTGGTAAAACAGCATAGACTTAACCAAACAAGTAACATTTCTGTTCTTGATCGCCCGCTCAGTCCAGCAAACAACACCCATGTCTAGGATAGAGAACCAATTTACCGTACAATTTTGGGGTGTTCGTGGCAGCATCCCCAGTCCAGGGCCACACACTGTCCGCTATGGCGGTAATACCCCTTGCATTGAGATGCAAGCGGGCGGTAAACGCTTAATTTTCGATGGTGGTACAGGGCTGCATGTTTTGGGACAATCTTTATTGCGCCAAATGCCCATAGAAGCTCATCTGTTGTTCACTCATTCCCACTGGGATCACATGCAGGGGTTTCCCTTTTTTGTGCCTGGGTTTGTCAGAGGGAATAATTTTCATATTTATGGTGCGATCGCTCCTGATGGTTCAACTATCGAGCAACGCCTCAACGACCAGATGCTTCACCCTAATTTCCCTGTGCCGTTGCAGATTATGCAAGCTAACTTGCATTTTCATGATGTCAAACCAGGGCAACCCATTCACATTAATGACATTACCATAGAAACGGCATCGCTGAATCATCCAGGTGAAGCAGTAGGCTATCGAGTTAACTGGCGTGGTGGTGCTGCTGTATATATCACCGATACGGAACATTTTCCGGACAGGCTGGATGAAAACGTTCTTTGGCTATCTCGCAATGCGGACATCCTCATCTACGATTGTACATACACTGACGAGGAATATTATTCGCCAAAGTCACCGAAAATTGGCTGGGGACATTCCACCTGGCAAGAAGCAGTGAAAATTGCTAAAGCGGCTAATGTCAAGACATTGGTAATCTTCCACCATGATCCGGCTCATGATGATGACTTTTTGGATGCTGTAGGAGAAGAAGCAGCTAAGGAATTTCCCGGCGCGATTATGGCACGGGAAAGAATGGTGCTGCAAGTTTCTACATCTGTTCCATTATCAGAATCTTTTCCTGTTAGTAAATTGTCTGGGTGAAGTTGTCTGTCAAGCAATTGTAGATTTTAGATTAGATTGGTGATCAAGAGCTATAAGCGCGAGATTTTACCTCATGAGAACACTGGTAAAACTGGAGGACAAAGGTGTAAGTTCATTAAAGTTACAACTTGTACATCAAGAACTTACCCATAAAAACGCAAAATCAAAGGCTTGGGTAGTTCAGGAGTATTAGGTGTTCACAATCCTTATACCCTGATCATACCTACACCTGCATACAGCTTGTCTTTCTTTCATTGGTGTTTCATCAGGTTGCTTGTGACTCATGGCTAAATAAACCTCAAATTCCAGAATCTACGTGCTAAATTTGTCTCAAAATGGATGTTCTGTGTGGGTTGCGTCTTCAACCGCATCGGTTCTCAGGCCAACTAATGTTGCGCTGGGCAAATTTGATGGCGTACATCTTGGCCATCAAAAGGTAATTCAGCCGATTCTACAACCATCACCGAACAAAGATGAGGGAAGTGGAAGATTTGGAGATGATGCCAATCAACCCCCAACACCAGAACTGACATACTCAACAGTTGTCACTTTTCGTCCCCATCCACAGGAATTTTTTACAGGGACACCCCGTACTTGGTTGACACCACTGGATGAAAAAGTTCAACAATTGCGATCGCTTGGGGTTGAACAGCTAGTACTATTACCCTTCGATAAGGAATTATCAGCTTTATCTCCTGAAGATTTTGTCGATAAAATTCTCGTCCAACAATTACAATGTCAGCGAATTAGTGTTGGGCAAGATTTTTGTTTTGGCAAACAACGCCAAGGTACTGCTAAAGATTTACGATTACTCGCGGCCAAGTACAATATTCCCGTTACTATTGTTCCATTACAAACTCATACAGATAATCTCTCCGACAGTGGATTTGTCAGCCTACCTCCCATTAGCACTTCCCTGATTCGCCAGTGTCTCGAAAGCGGCGATATTAAAAGCGCCAATTTATGCCTAGGAAGACCTTACACTCTCTTCGGTGTTGTTATTCAAGGTCAACAACTAGGTAGAACAATTGGTTTTCCTACTGCTAATCTCCAAATACCTGGCGATAAATTTTTACCCCGCCAAGGTGTTTACGCTGTCAGGGTATCTATTTTGCGTGATATACCAGATGCAACTACACCACATTTGATTTTGGGAGTTATGAACATCGGTAATCGCCCTACCGTCAACGGTACGAATTCATCTGTGGAAGTACATCTGTTTGATTGGTCTGGGGATTTATACGGTCAGCAATTGGCTGTACAACTCATCGAATTTTTACGCCCAGAACAGAAATTTGCCTCTTTAGAAGCCCTGAAAACCCAGATTCAGCAAGACTCTACCATTGCTCGGAAAATTTTGAGTGGAGAATGCTAACTTCTGGTGTTGAAGTGGGAATACTGAAAATCAGGGAGTGGGGAATAAGGCATAGGTTATTCTCCATTCCAGTTCCTAATCGCCCATTCCTCAATTATTCTGTGGTGCATGAGAGAACAAATTGAAGCTTTAACCCAAAATCTAGCTCATACCATTGTCGGCAAAACCGAGGCAATTCGTTTGGTATTAGTAGCCTTATTAAGTGGTGGTCATGCGTTATTGGAAGATGTTCCTGGAGTTGGTAAGACGCTACTGGCTAAATCTTTGGCGCGTTCCCTAGATGGTAAGTTTCAACGACTGCAATGCACTCCTGATTTACTACCCACAGATATTACTGGGACTAATATTTGGAACCCAAAAACTGGTGAATTTACCTTTCTTCCTGGGCCAGTGTTTGCCAACGTACTTCTAGCTGATGAAATTAACCGCGCTACACCCCGCACCCAGTCAGCTTTACTGGAAGTAATGGAAGAAAGTCAGGTGACAGTCGATGGTGTTTCTCGTACAGTTCCTCAGCCATTTTTTGTAATTGCTACCCAGAACCCAATTGAGTATCAAGGTACTTTCCCGTTACCTGAAGCGCAGATGGATAGATTTATGTTGTCCTTGAGTTTAGGTTATCCTTCCGCACAAGAAGAATTACAAATGCTGCAAAATCTTCAACAAAGGGCAAATGTAACCCAATTGCAGCCGTGTATTAGCTTGGCAGAATTACAACAACTACGTCAAATCTGCTCCAAGGTAAAGGTAGAATCTTCTTTGCAAGAGTACATCTTAGAATTGGTACGCGCAACGCGCCATGATGAAGAAATTACTTTGGGTGTCAGTCCGCGCGGAACTGTAGCATTACAAAAAGCTACTCAAGCTTTAGCATTTATTTCTGGGCGTGATTATGCGATTCCCGATGATATAAAATTTCTTGTGCCTTACGTTCTCTGCCATCGCCTCATTCCCAGAGGAGGACGTAATTCTAGAACGATTGTAGAAAGATTATTGCGATCGCTGCCTATTCCCTAACTCAAGTTACAATACACTTCGATTCCCTTACGCTGCTTGGATTTGCCCGTGTTAGGATCACCAACAAATAAGGTGAATAGCAATGAAAGCGATCGAAGTAACTGGCAAAATTGACTCTGAAGGAAACTTAATTTTAGATCAGCCGATTCGGGAAATCACTTATCCTTATCAAGTGCGGGTGATTGTGTTAGTTCCAGAACCCACAGCAGCAGAAGAAATTGATCCTGATGATACACCCGTTGAAGAAATTAAAGCCAGCTTAAGGAGGGCTTTACAGCAAGCTAAAACGGGTCAAACTAGACCAATTAGTGAGCTATGGGACAGGATTGATGCAGAGTAATAATCCGGTGTCAATGAGGTTCTCAGATGAGTTTGAGGAGCAACTTTACAAACTCTCAAAAAGATTTCGCAATATTCGTTCTGATGTGCAACCAATTATTGAGGAACTACAGCAAGGAAATATAGTCGGAGACGGAATTGGGCGTATTGGTGAGGAGTACGTTGTTTATAAGGTGAGAGTTCGCAATAGTAATATTCAAAAAGGTAAAAGTGCTGGATATCGCTTAATTTATCAACTTGAGTCACCTACAAGTATTTTGTTACTCACAATTTATGCCAAATCTGACCGAGAAGATATTGGTGCAAATGAAATTCGAGATATTGTAGCTAATTTTGATAGTGAAGAAAGCTAAAACTTGATAAATTACCAACAAAAAACCCCGCATTGAAGCGGGGCTTTTTGTTGACAGTTATCTCAAGATTTGCAACTTCTTAGAATGTGAAGGTTGTTCTGAGAGTACCGATGAATGCGTCGTCATTGTTGTCGTTCTGGCCAGGAGAAGACAACCAGATTACACCAGGAGTGATGGAAATGTTATCAGAGACGCGATATTTGTAGAAGCCTTCAACTTGAAATGGTAGATCGTTGTTACCGCCTGATACTGAGGTTCGACCAATAGCATAAGGTTGAACGCCACCAAAAATACCGAGAACGTTTCCTCTCTTACCAAAGTCAGGTAGTGCTATACCAGCACCATAGCTCCAAACTTCTTTGTCATCACCTACACCAAAGCCGGTGACATCGCTGTAAGAGATAAAGCCACTGATGGAGAGTTTTTCGCTGGGTCTAAATGCTGCTGACAGACCGAAGGAATTTGATGAAGATGCGTTTGGCAGATTATTGGCGAAGCTAGTGCCTACAACACCTGCGCCGGTTGTTCCACCAGCTAGTGTCAGACCTTCACCATTATCAAATAACGCACTACCTGCACCATTATAACTGTGAACGTAGGTAGCAGCGACAGCTACGCGATCGCCAATCCCAAAGTTCAATTGTCCCAAAGCAGAGTAGTTACCGTTAAACAGACCTTCACCAGAAGTTGGACTATCAGCTTCAGATGCTAAGTAACCTACGGTGATAGAACTGGGCTTGATAATACTGCCACCTTGGCCAAAAGGTATGTTAAAGGCGATACCTGCGCCACCACCAATGCGGTAAATGGGGTTTTCGGAGGAGAAGGTGGACAATGCACCGTTACCACCGTCAGTTTTGTCAAAGAAGTAGGGGTTGTTAACAGCAGCGTAGTGGCTGTGTTTACCACCAGCAGCAGCTAAGTAAACTTGCACCGGGCCAAGGGGAGCTTCGTAAGTTAGGCGGTCTACTTCTACGCCGTTGTTACGGTCTTCGTTACCGCCTACATTAAAGGTTTGAGTAGCTTCTGAACTACCGATAGCAGCATTATTGCGGTCTGTTAAATTAAAAGCACTTGAGTTACTAGCTGTCAAACGAGTAGTCAACACGTCTCTACCGGTGAAGCTAGTTTGCAAGCCTAGGCGGACTCTGTCTTGGAAGACAGTGTTATTGTTATTCCCGCTGTTATCGCCAAATACATCGCTAACAGCAAAAATTGCTTCACCAACGAGTTTGGTTGTGGTTGAGAATTGATTAGCTTCTAATTCAGCAGTGCGTGCTTCTAAAGCATCTACACGACCACGCAAGGTTGCTAATTCAGCGGAAAATTCTTCTTGTAACCGCTGTAAAGTTGCTAAATCTTGTTTGGTTACTAAATCAGCTGTTGCTGTTGCAATCAATTCGTTTACCCGATCCAAACAAGCGTTCAAACCAGCAGCGAATTCATAACGGGTGAGAGCGCGATTACCACGGTAAGTACCGTTAGGATAACCAGCAATACAACCGTAACGCTCTACCAAGGACTGTAATGCTTGGAATGCCCAGTCTGTGGGTTGTACGTCAGAAAACTGGGAGACTGAAGTTACTTGAGACAGCGAATTGCTGGTTTTGCCTTCGTTGCTGTAACGGTTAACTTGGTCTAAAACTTTGCTGTCGTTGTTAGTAGGAGCCGCTTGTGCCAAAATTTCTGGCTGGGTAACTTCTACTGCAACGGTTTTTTCAGTTGTTGAAACTTCTGCACTGGCATTAGGAGCTGCAATCGCTGTTGCTGAAACGAGTAGGGTTGCTCCTAAGACTGCCGGGCTAACCACGAGTGATTTCCACAAGAGATTAGACATTTTTACTTTTCTCCTCACACCTTGTATAGACAATTGTTTCGTGACACCTTTTCTCAAAAATACGATATTTTTTGGAATTTCGTTAATGAGCTACAGTGAGACTATTACAATTTTAGTTTTTGCAAAGGCAACATCTGCTTAACTTAATGTTAAAAATTGATGTAATTAACTTATGCAAAAACATACCTTTATATCTTATTATTATAGAGCATTAGCCGTAGATGACAAGCTATGTGCGATCGCCTCCTAAACTGTCACAATCAAACTTCTATCTTTTCTGGGCAAGAGTAGGGTTGAGAGCATTTAAATTTCCCATGCACCTCCACTACAGAAGTTTATATTACCCAATTGTAGCTGGGCAAAGCAATCGCTTTAAACGATTTGAGAAATTATAGCTGCTAGGTCAAAGTCTTTTTTGGTTAACCCACCTGCATCATGAGTGGTGAGTGTAATTTTGACTTTATTATAAGAAATTTCTATGTCTGGATGATGTCCTGCTGATTCAGATGGTTCCACTAATTTATTCACGAATGCAATTGCTGCAACAAAATCTTTAAATTTACGTAGAGTCTGTAACTTGCTACTCTCTATAGTCCAATCTGATAAACCATCTGCACGTTCTTGAATTTCTGCTCCAGTCAGTAGTTGTGCCATACCACAAAAATCTTAATTTATATTGTATATCTTATGTGAATGCAGATGCGATCGCATCTGTAATTTTTTGATGCCCTACATTTCTTGTATGAAGTGCTGAGTTTGTACTAGCTTCAGCAATAATTGTGAACAGTGCAGGAGAATCTGAATGAGCTTTTGTTAAATAGAGCAAAGCTTTGATTAAATGATCATCTGAATTTTTCTGCTCAAGCTCTTTGAGTACATCATAATTATTTCTGGCAGCTAGAGCTAATTGGTGATATTCAGTGATGGGCGTGAGGAATCTGAGAATATTTTCGGTGACACTCCCAACTATATCAGTGGATTCAAAAGCGATCGCATGACCATGACTCATTTCATCTAAAGCTTTCACCTGTGCATGATCAGCGGCTGCATTTGCTGCGGCAGACAAAACCTTACTGAGGTTAGGATTTGTGTTTGTAGCATTGACTAAAAATCCTAAGCATTTACAGTAAAAATCTCTTAGATGACTGGCGGAAGTTTTTTTTGCTTCCTGCACATTACCATTTTTATATTGTTCTAATGCCTGACACTGCCATTCATTACTCGGTTCACTCAGAACCTCAAAAATTACATTTATTGCGATTTGGACGTTGGGTGTAGTAGTGGTAGTCATACGTTGCTACTTTTTAACCAATCGTGACTTTATTTAAAGTTTCAAATCTAGAGTTGACATATTCAAAATAATTTTAGGAGCCTTTGCGATCAAAATTACCCATAAAAAACTATCCGCTCTGATTTAGGTCTGTTGACCTAATATCAGAGCGGTCTAGCGGGTCTTCAGGTTGCAACCAGACTGCCGGGAGGAACTCCCAGGCTTGCCTAGTCAATTGAGATAACTTAAGTTTCTCAACTAACTAAAGCTAACTTTAGAGAACAGCCCCGGCGCACAGCCGGCTAACTGCAACCTGACGACCCATGCGTTTACTACTTTCTATCATGGGCATCACCTCCTTGTTGCCTAAACGGACTTAGTTTCAATAAGGCAGAGTAATCACTCTGGGCTTTAACCTGGAATCAATATAACACATTAATTTTAGAAAGATATACGCCATATAAAAAATCCCCCGCCCAAGAGCGGAGGATAAATCAAAAATCACTGAATAACGAATGATTCCATCCAAAATTCAGGAAAATTAGAGAGCGTTACCACGAGGCAATACCTCCTCAGGGAATATAAATTGTTCGTGAGGCTGATCTTGAGGAGCCATCCAAGCGCGGATACCCTCGTTCAGCAAAATGTTTTTGGTATAGAAAGTTTCAAATTCTGGATCTTCGGCTGCCCGCAATTCTTGGGAGACGAAGTCATAAGCCCGCAGGTTGAGAGCTAAACCGACAATGCCAACCGCACTCATCCACAAACCTGTGACTGGTACAAACAACATGAAGAAGTGCAACCAGCGTTTGTTGGAGAAAGCAATCCCGAAAATCTGTGACCAGAATCGGTTTGCTGTCACCATTGAATAGGTTTCTTCTGATTGGGTGGGGTTGAAGGCGCGGAAGGTGTTAGCTGCTTCACCGTCTTCAAACAAGGTGTTTTCGACTGTGGCACCATGAATTGCACACAATAGCGCTCCACCAAGTACACCTGCTACTCCCATCATGTGGAAGGGGTTGAGTGTCCAGTTGTGGAACCCTTGTAAGAACAACAAGAACCGGAAGATGGCAGCAACACCAAAGCTGGGTGCAAAGAACCAAGACGATTGTCCCAAGGGGTACATCAGGAAGACGCTGACGAATACCGCGATTGGTGCTGAGAATGCTAAGGCGTTGTATGGACGGATGCCTACTAGTCGCGCAATTTCAAATTGCCGCAACATGAAGCCGATTAAGCCAAAGGCTCCGTGTAGTGCTACGAATGGCCATAATCCACCTAACTGAATCCAACGGGTGAAGTCCCCTTGCGCTTCTGGCCCCCACAACAGCAATAGGGAGTGTCCCATGCTGTCTGCTGGTGTTGATACTGCTACTGTCAGGAAGTTGCAGCCTTCGAGATAGGATGATGCTAATCCGTGGGTGTACCACGAGGTGACGAAGGTTGTACCGGTTAACCAACCGCCTAGTGCTAGGAAGGCGCAGGGGAATAATAATATTCCTGACCAACCTACGAATACGAAGCGATCGCGCTTTAACCAGTCGTCTAGTACGTCAAACCACCCTCTTCTACTGGGGGCGCGTCCTACTGCGATGGTCATGAGAGTGAATCTCCAAATATTTTCTTATAAGTACAGTTCTGCTTGCAGGCTCTTTTGTAGCAGCCTCTTCAATGCAGGTTTTTAACTGGTTTGTCAATCCAGTTTACAATTTTTTACTGACTCTAATAATTCTAGGTGAAAATCGTTAATTTTTCCAGGGGATTCTGAATCAAATTTAATCTTGGGAAAGTTAGGGAGTGGAAAGTCGGGAGTCGGGAGTTGGGTTTGAGGAAATTTTCTTAGTTCCAGAATTCTCTAATTTGAATTTTATGTTCTAGGCTTTAACCCCCAATCCTTAATCCTCGAACGCTAAAATGGGTGCTACAGCTATTTTTGATTAATCCTAAATGTTTACCATTGACATCAGTGTAAGAAACACCGCTTTCCCTATATCTGTACAGCGTAAGTCAACAGAGGATGCTGAGGCTGTCTATCAGCTAATTTTGGCAGCGATGCGCTCTGGCAATCCTGATATTGTGGAACTCAAGTGTGAAGGTAAGACAGAGAAGAAAATCGCTGTCCGTGCTAGTGAAATTTCTGGGGTACAGATTATTCAGAAAGATGGTGTCAATACTAGTAGTGGCAGACCACCTGGCTTTTTTGCCGTGGCTGGGGAGTAAGGTGTAGCAATGGCAGAAGTGGGCATTCAAGTCAAAAACTTAAATTTCAGTTGGCCAAATGGTGAGATAGCCGTTAAGTCTTGCTCTCTAGAAGTCCCCAAAGGTGAATTTTGGATGCTTTTGGGTACGAATGGCAGTGGCAAATCAACTCTACTCCGACTACTTGCGGGACTGTTACCACCTCAGTCTGGTGAAATTGGTATTTTACCTCCTGTGGGTTTTGTGTTCCAAAATCCTGATCATCAATTGGTAATGCCAACAGTTGGTGCAGATGTGGCTTTTGGTCTGGTGGAAGAAAAATTGCCGCCTGCTATGGTTAGAGCCAGGGTTGAGGAAGCTTTAGGGGCGGTGAATTTGCTGCAACTGCAATTACGCCCTATATATGCTTTGAGTGGAGGACAGAAACAGCGTGTGGCAATTGCAGGTGCGATCGCTCGTCACTGTGAAATCTTATTATTAGATGAACCCACAGCTTTACTCGATCCTGATAGCCAACTAGATTTAGTGGCTGGTGTCCACCGCCTAGTCAAAAGTCGAGGTATTACAGCTTTATGGGTGACTCATCGCCTAGATGAGTTGAATTACTGCGATGGTGCTTTCTTACTAGACCAAGGCTCTTTAGTTGATTGGGGTGAACCTCAACGCCTCAAACAACGATTAATGACAGTGAATGATGAATTACCCTAAATGCTGAAGCTAATTCATCAATAATTATTAACATTTACAGCGCGTCTTAATTAAAGGCGCGTTTATATTTTTTATCCAAGAGAATAGGTTATGGGGAGGAGTAAAAACGCCAGTAACAAAAGGGTTTTCAGCCTCTCAATTAATTGATGAAATTTTCCCCTCTGCTACTCTTCTTCTTAAATTGGCAGCTTTTTCTAGTTTAATTTTGTAATCTCTTCGCATTATTTTGTGATTTGTAACATAGTGTTACAGGTAATGCTTCAATTACTATAAAAGTTATGAATGGATTGTGTTAACTCTCTTAAATTGTGATTAAAAACCATGCCCCGTTCTTCAGCCCCAGCCGTTCTATTAGTGGACGGCTACAACATAATTGGCGCTTGGCCTTGTCTGAAAAACACCCGTGATAGCGCTGGCTTAGAGGCAGCACGAGGAGAACTGGTCGAAGCAATGATCGGTTACAGTTCTTTTCAAGGTTATGAAACGCAAATAGTTTTCGATGCCCAATATCATAACGCCTCTAGTAATCGGGAAGTAATTACAGAACTTGTTTCAGTTTATTACACTGATTTTGGGCAAACAGCAGATACTTACATCGAAAAATTTTGTGCCTCTTTGCGTCCACAAATTGCTGCTTCTCGTGTTTCACGCATGATTGTGGCTACTTCAGACAGAGCGCAACAATTGGTGGTACAAGGGTACGGGGCAGAATGGTTATCAGCACAACAACTGTGTAATGCTGTGGAAACGACAGTTTGTCGAGTACGTCAAAAATATCAAACTCGCAAAAAATCAAATAGTAGATTTTTAGCTAGTGCTATTGATGATAAAGCGCGGCAAAAGTTGGCTGCATTACGAATGAGATTGCAGTAACTGTTGCTATCCAAAACTTTCTAATCTGCCTCTAGAAAGGGTTATTGGGAAAAATCATCGAAAACATTAGGGTTGGGAAAAAAGTTGGCGAAGGTACTTGCTATTTCTTAGTGACTACGCTAACATTAGAAAATGTGAGAGACAGCATTCCTCAGTAGCTCAGTGGTAGAGCGATCGACTGTTAATCGATTGGTCGCTGGTTCGAATCCGGCCTGGGGAGTTTTTAAAAGTGTGAACGACAAAGTATGAAGTATGAAAAATTGGGTTTCAAACTTCAGCCTTCATATTATCAAGAGCTATGGTCACTTGATGACAATGTAGTTTTTCTTAATCATGGTTCTTATGGTGCGTGTCCGAAAGCTGTATTAGAAGAGCAACAGATTTTGCGATCGCAGTTGGAACAAGACCCAGTAAACTTTTTTGGCAGAAAGTGGGAACCACTGTTAGACAACGCCAGAAGTAAGTTAGCAGCTTTTATTAATGCTGATATCCAGGATTTAGTATTTGTCCCGAATGCTACAACAGGTGTGAATTCAGTGTTGCGTTCTCTGACTTTTTCACCTGATGACGAAATTCTGACAACTAACCATGAGTACAACGCTTGCCGTAATGCTTTAAACTTTATTGCAAGTAGCACTGGTGCAAAAGTAGTCGTAGCCAAGATTCCTTTCCCTTTAGAGTCGCCACAGCAAATAATTGCCGCAGTATTAGAGAAAGTTTCAGCCAACACCAAATTAGCACTACTAGATCACATAACTAGCCAGACAGGATTAATCTTTCCGATGCAGCAGCTAGTGAAAGAGTTGCAGGCGCGGGGTGTTGACACATTAATAGATGGCGCTCATGCACCAGGAATGATTTCCCTTAATATCCAAGAGATTGGTGCAACTTACTATAGCGGGAATTGCCATAAATGGCTTTCTGCACCTAAAGGCGCAGCATTTTTGTATGTGCGGCGGGATAAACAACCAGAAATTCATCCATTAACAATTAGCCACGGTGCTAATTCACCACGTACTGATAAAAGCCGCTTTCAATTGGAATTTGACTGGACAGGTACAGATGATCCTACAGCTTATATGTGCGTACCGGAAGCGATCGCTTTTATGAGTTCTCTGTTACCTGGTGCTTGGCTAGAATTAATGCAGCGAAACCATCAACTAGTTTTACAAGCAAGACAGCTACTTTGTACAGAGTTAGAAGTACAACCACCTTGTCCAGAAGAGATGATTGGTTCTATGGCTGTTGTACCCATACCTGTCAGTTTGGCAAATCGTGGTCATATCTGGCTACATGACGAATTATTTGATCAATTTGGCATTCAAGTACAAGTAGTGCCTTGGCAGGAATCACCGCGAATGCTCATCAGGATTTCAGCACAGATTTACAATACTTTAGAGCAATATCAGTTTTTGGCAACAGCACTTAAAAGTCTAGGAAAAAACGAACATAGTTGACACTAACTTTTTCACAGTATCTTCTATGTTCGCCAAAATCTTGCCCGTTATGATTTATTAGCCCAAATTTCACAATCGATTTAAGATTTTTCAGCAGCTATCTTTTGTCTCTTGAACACTGCTGCACCTGTTATGGTAGCTAAGAATATCGCGCCAAGGGTACTAGGTTCTGGAACAGATTGAGAAGTACCTACTTTGATTTGAAAAGCGAGATTAGAACGACTAGGCGCAGTACCTACCCAGCTAAATGCTGTTTTACCAGTTAGTGTAAAGGGAGTAGAAATACCAGCAAGATGAAGATAATCTAGATCCGCAGTAGTATTTGTACTTGCTGATCCTAAGCTTCCTAAAGCTGTATTATTAAAGGTCAGATTAGTTAAAGAAACAGCGTTTTGAAGGTTATTACCACTACCTTTATTAGCAAAGGTGCGGAAAAAGATATCTGTAACAGCGCCGTTGAACTCTTGCGTCATTAATTGGTAAGTTTGGTTGGCATCAAAAACTTTGTAAGTTACTTTGCTACCCGTATATTCCAAACTAAAATCCCAGATTTTGCCATTACCCCAAACTAAATCGCTTTTAGCAACAGGTTGTCCAGCATTAACGATGGCTCTTACATCTCTATTAATTCCTAATTCTCGCTCATTGTTGCCGCCAAATCCATTGTTACCAATTCGACCTTCCGCAACGAACAATTCCTGGAAATCTCCTTTATCTAGAAGCAAGTTAAAATCTGTGTCATCAAAATCTGCGTCAGCATCTTGGGATGTCAGAGGAACAAGTGTTACAGCTTTTGCTGAGTTGGGTAATATGAATAATCCCAGCGCAACTAATCCTAAAGTCAACAATAATTGACCATTATCTTTAGATTTGCTTAAAAGTGGCATAATTTCTCCAAAAAGCAGCTATTATTCGTTAATTATCGACAAGTGGGTAATCTACACTTGTTTAATTTGGGTTAATTTTTTACTTAGTACAAAAATCTAGTCCTAATAAATTTCCCAGCCTTCCTGTTTACTCATATTTTGATGAGCAAAGTAGATTTGATACTCGTACTATCGCTATATGTGAGTTTGTTTTTTCAGCGTAAAACAGACTCACATATACTGTCGATAAGTAGTGAGCGATTTTGACAGAAACTTTATATAAGATAAAATTTTAACTAACTAGCTAGTTATACTTACGTATATAATTTACAGAGTAGTACATCTTTGAGCGTTAATAAACTGAAATCTTTGACTTAACGAGCAAAATACCTATTTATATTGCACACAACCAAAACTTGTATGCCAACTCCTGGTGGTGAAAATCAGCCAATATGGTTGCAAACAGGGCTTGGTTAGAGTTCTGTGATCTTCCTGATGGAATGTGAACTTAACCTTAAACTAAATTTCTTTCTGTAAAACAGAATACTATTTGCCAAACTTTCCGGATACACATTCAGAAACTGAGTAGCAGTGGATATGAGAGTTCACAATAAATATCTGCTATGCGTGTTACATTTTCACTTCTAGTTTCTGGTTTGGTGTTCGGTTCTTTGGTTTTTAACGGTTCAGACAAGTTCAATCGCTCACATACACTGATTGGTGACGCAGGAGGAAAAATGTTGTTATCGGCAAAGCCTAAACCTAAACCTAAATCTAATGAGCCAGAAAATCCCACTCCTCATCGTGGTAGTGGTCGCAGAGATTTAATTGAATCTCTCAACAATGCTTTTCCTGTTGCCTAGAACTTGTTCTGGCTAAAATAAGCTTGTGGCGAAATAATCCCACAAATCCCGAAACAAATTTAACATTATCTCAGTATTCCAGCCTTAAACTCTTTTTCTAGAACTTGTTTGCATCTTTTCATTAGCAACACCAAACAAGCGTACTGAATTTATAACATCACCTATTCCTTGAATCAGATAATTTTTTGATATTTTACACTTCAAAATCAAGGGCATCTCATTCAAATATTTTTTACACTGGCGGAAAAATCTGCATCTAGCCAGATCATAAGTGCGATCGCTTCGTCCCTTTACAGAGAGCGATAACATAAGAACACACCAATATTCATGCTGTGTTTATGGCAACTCAACTCAGTGAAGCTAAATCGCCAGCTGAAATGGTAATCTCTTGGCAAGCGTTGCCCGATGATTATCAATTAGAGGATGAACCTGTGGAGAATACTAATCAGCCACTTTTGGCTGGGGCTTTGCGTGAAAGCCTGGAAATTAGTGGATTCATTCAACCACAAATGTTGATAGCCTCAAATTTTGGTCTTTGTGCAACTGTCAACGGACAATTGATTTTAAAAGCACCTGATTGGGTTTATGTTCCTGCGGTTAATCAAGTTTTAAGCGATCGCAAAAGTTATACTCCTAATTTAGAAGGTGAAGTACCCGCGATCGTCATGGAATTTTTATCCGACAGGGAAGGTGGGGAATATTCTGTCAAGCGCACCTATCCACCAGGAAGGTGGTTTTTCTACGAGCAAATTTTGCAAGTTCCCATCTATATAATTTTTGAACCAGATGGTGGTTTATTAGAATTTTACCAACTGGAAAATAAACGTTATGAGTTGCAGCTACCCGACGAAAACGGTCGTCATTTCGTTGCGTCAATGAATTTATTTTTGGGTACTTGGCAAGGTACTAAAGAAGCTCGAACAGGTTATTGGTTGCGCTGGTGGGATACACAAGGTAATTTATTACCGTGGGCTGTAGAACAAATTGAACAAGAACGCCAGCAAAAAGAAGGATTGATGGCTTATTTAGTATCTCAAGGTATCGACCCGAATAATTTACCACCCTTGGAATAGCCAGTAAAGGCGAACAGATGTTCGCCTTTACTTATTTAAATGCTAGTTTTCTCTTTTTCTATCTCGCTCTTTTTGATGCCGTTGATGAACATTGGCACAAACTTTTCCATAAACTCTTGTGGGTTACGCTGCCAAGCTTTTTGTGCTGCTTGAATTCTGGTAAATTGCAACTCAGGCGCTAGTAAAGCTTGTGGTAGGCGTTCCATCAGATATTGGGGACGTTCCCACAATGGCATAGTATTTGCAACGTCTACCAGCCTTGTAACGCGGCGCAGTTCTGCACCTAGGGTAATATCCATACCTGATTCGTAGGCGGCTTGTTCAATTGCCGCATATTTAAGCTTGGCTTGCTCAACTTTTTGTCGGTGTTCTGGACTTTTATCAGCTATTTTGCCTAACCAACGGTTTCCCCAACGGACGTGTCCGGCTTCTTCTGGCAGAATTTTTTCTATAGTTTCGCGGATTTTGATATTTTCTTCGGTTTGTGGTGCTTGCTTTAACGCATAAATGTGAGCAGAGAAATACTCACAGCCGCGTTTTTCGGTGATGTTAATTGCTGCCATACCAGCAATTATGGTGTCGTCCAAGTTAGTTTTTGGGTCGTGAGTATTTTTATCCAGTAGCCATTCAAATTCATCGATATAAGGCATTCCAGGGGGATTACCTACAGTTGCTCCCAGTTCGATTAATAAATCAGTTAACCACATAGCGTGACGAGCTTCATCAGCAATGTGATGTGATAAATCTCGGACTAGTTCTCGTGGCTGTCCGTTGAGTTTTTCAATGACCTCTGTGAGGTCTTTACAACTGCGTTGTTCACTGTAGCGGTAGCGGTTGAGGGTCATGAGATGTAGTTCGCGATCGCTCACTACCCGTTTTAAAATATCTCTTGCACCTAGACTATTTTGGAATTTCCGTGGGTAAGTAACTGTCATAGTATGAAGTTTTATTAACTGTTATTTTTGATGCTATCTCAGTTTTTTCTTCCTTGCCGGAAACTAGCATGATTGTTGTTTATAAAAGGTCAGAATATCACCAATTCCTGACTTTTACGATTTCAATCCACGCAATAATACTCATTACAGACACCAAAATATTAAGTTTTATTTGAATTAGGCTATAAAAGTCAAAACGGTAACTTAAGCTACAGAATTTTTGCTATATTAACAAATGAAAGGACTATCAGCTAAAAATATATAACTAAAACCTTAAGGGGGACTGAATTATGTCTATTCAAGAAAAATCTCGTGCATTGATGGTGCGTCAACATCAACAAGTTAAAAACCGTCAACAATCAATGTTGATGCGGGCTGCACAAGAACTCGGTCTTCCTGAAGAAGCATCCCACTATTGGAATCCCATTCAAGGCAAGATAGACCAAACTGCACGCACGATTTATGGTAGTAGCAACGCTTCGATGAGCTAGGTTGAAAGAGTTGTCAATAGCGTTAATTCATAAAAAAAGCCACCTCTAAAGGTGGCTCTGAAAAATCACTACTGAATACAATTAGCAGTCGTAATAGAGATAAAACTCATAAGGATGAGGACGTAACTGCATCTGCTCAACTTCATTAGCCAGTTTGTAGTCAATCCAATTTTGGATGAAGTCTTCTGTGAACACGCCTGTTTCGGTTAAGAAAGCGTGATCATTCTCTAAGGCTGCTAATGCTTTATCCAGAGAACCAGGAGTAGAAGGAACCTTCGCCAGTTCTTCTGGAGACAGTTCATAAATATTCTTATCTAAAGGCTCACCTGGATCAATTTTGTTCTTGATGCCATCCAAGCCAGCACAAAGCATAGCTGCAAATGCCAAGTAAGGGTTAGAAGTAGCATCTGGACAACGGAACTCTAGGCGTTTTGCTTTGGGGTTAGTGCCTGAAAGCGGAATCCGCACAGAAGCAGAACGATTACCTTGGGAGTAAGCCAAGTTAACAGGTGCTTCATAACCTGGTACGAGACGCTTGTAAGAGTTTGTGGTGGGGTTAGTGATAGCTAACAATGCTGGTGCGTGTTTAAGAATGCCACCAATGTAGTGTAATGCCATTTCACTCAAACCAGCATACTTGTCGCCAGCAAATAGAGGCTTGCCATCCTTCCAAATAGACTGGTGACAGTGCATACCGGAACCGTTATCGCCAAAAATTGGTTTTGGCATAAAGGTAACAGTTTTGCCGTATTTCTTGGCGACGTTCTTAATGACATATTTGTAAGTCATCAGCCAGTCACCAGCTTCAATTAACTTACCGAAACGGAAGCCGAGTTCGCACTGACCACCAGTTGCAACTTCGTGGTGTTGTTTTTCAATGGGGACACCGCATTTCGCCATTGTGAGCAACATTTCTGTCCGAATGTCTTGGAAACTGTCGGTTGGCGAAACTGGGAAATAACCTTCTTTGAAGCGTGGTTTGTAACCCAGGTTGGGGCCTTCTTGTCTACCAGAGTTCCAACGACCTTCTACAGAGTCTACGTAGTAGTAGCCGGAGTTAGCAGTTTGGTCAAAGCGGACATCATCAAAAATGAAGAATTCAGCTTCTGGCCCAAAGAAAGTAGTATCACCAATACCCGTAGAAACTAGATAATCAACAGCTTTTTGGGCAATAACGCGTGGGCAACGGTTGTACCATTCCCCTGTGCGGGGTTCCTTAATGCTACAAATTATGCTTAGGGTTGGCTCTGCCATGAATGGGTCAATCCAAGCTGTGTTGGGATCTAACACCATTGTCATGTCTGATTCTTCGATACCTTTCCAACCCCGAATGCTGGAACCGTCGAAAGGTACGCCATCAGAGAAAGAACTTTCATCGATTTGGTTCTGGTACACGGTTAAGTGCTGCCATGTTCCTGGTGTATCGATGAATTTCAGATCAATCATCTGAATGTTTTGGTCTTGGATCAACTTCAAGACTTCTTGTGGGGTTGTCATTGTTACTCCTTCTCTGCCAATTTCCTATTGTAAAACCAGAATCTGCCAAAGCATTCTAACCCTACTGATCCGCACCAAGTTGTGACACACCTGGATTATCGTAAAGATTTGAGATTAGAGAATTATGTAGTTTTTGTTACAGATTCTCTGGATTACAGGTTATATTAACCTTTCGCACGTCATCTGTACAAAACTGGAAAGTTCATTTCATCGGGGACAACTTTGGCATAGAATCCTTAAATAGCGGATAGATTGTTTTTGTGCAGAACTTATTTTAAATAGCACAAAAATTTACTGGTGCGTAAGTGCAGCCAAATAAATATCAAACCATAGATAGCAACGATTGGGAGAAAAAGGAATGCGTGATGCAGTCACAAGTTTAATTAAGAATTATGACGTAACTGGACGTTATTTTGACCGGAATGCGATCGACAGTCTGAAATCTTATTTTGATAGTGGTACAGCACGGGTACAAGCTGCGGCTGCTATCAATTCAAATGCTGCTTCAATTGTCAAGCAGGCTGGTTCTAAATTATTTGAAGAACTACCAGAATTGATTCGTCCCGGTGGAAATGCGTACACAACTCGTCGTTATGCGGCTTGTCTGCGGGATATGGACTATTACCTCCGCTACGCTACTTATGCGCTGGTTGCTGGTAACACAAATGTTTTGGATGAGCGTGTACTCCAAGGTTTGAGAGAAACTTACAATTCTCTAGGTGTACCCATTGGCCCAACAGTTCGTGGTGTCCAGTTAATGAAGGATATGGTTAAGGAACAAGTAGCAGCAGCAGGTGTAGCTAATACTGCTTTTGTGGATGAACCTTTTGACCATATCACGCGCGAGTTGAGTGAGCAGGATGTTTAGAAGTCAAGCATGAAACAGAGACTAGAGACTAGGGACTAGTAATCTGTATTTTTATTGCTGCTGTGGATGTCTGTTATCTAAATTTTTGTAAAGCGATCGCCTCTTGTTTTTGAAAAAGAGCGATCGCTTTTTTACAAAAATTATACTTTTAGTAGGTTACAGGAGACAGGTAACAGAATTACAAGTCTTTTGCTATCTGACGGGCTACTAGAGAGAATTATTAAATTAATAAACTAACTCGCTATCGGGAAATTATCCGTCAATTGATATTTGAATATGATGGTACGTCTGAGCCAGTGGCAGAAGCATTGTTAGCAGCAGGTATCCCACACGAAGATATTGTTTTGGGTTTCCATCCCGCAAAACTGCGCCAATACACCGATTTTGCTATATCTTGATTGATGTATTAAATCTTACCTAAATGTCAATTGTTAAAGATAAAGAAACTTCGACATAAGCAACTGTGCTATCGTCAAGAGCAATTAGCTGTAAGCTGTTGTAGTGCGTATTTCACTATCGACTATGGCAACGATTAACGACAACTACCTGAAGCTCAAAGCTGGTTATCTGTTCCCGGAAATTGCGCGGCGGGTAAACGCTTTCGCCGAAGCTAACCCTGATGCAAAAATAATTCGTTTGGGAATTGGCGATGTTACTGAACCTTTACCAGAAGCTTGTCGCACAGCGATGATTAAAGCTGTGGAAGAAATGGGCGATCGCACAACTTTTAAAGGCTACGGGCCAGAACAAGGCTATGCTTGGTTAAGGGAAAAAATTGCGGCTCACGACTTCCACGCACGCGGCGCAGAAGTAGATGCTGACGAAATCTTTATTTCTGATGGTTCCAAGTGCGACACAGGTAATATTCTCGACATCTTTGGTAACAACAACATCATTGCTGTAACTGACCCTGTATATCCTGTATATGTAGACACCAATGTGATGGCAGGACACACAGGTGTAGCCAATGATAAAGGTGAATTTGCAGGTTTGGTATATCTACCTGTTACCGCAGAAAATAACTTTACAGCGGAAATTCCAAGGGAAAAGGTCGATTTAATTTATCTGTGTTTTCCCAATAACCCAACTGGTGCAACTGCAACCAAAGAATATCTTCAAGCGTGGGTAGACTACGCCAAAGCCAACGGTTCAATTATTTTCTTTGATGCAGCCTACGAAGCATATATTACAGATCCGAGCTTACCCCATTCTATTTATGAAATTGAAGGTGCAAGAGATTGTGCGATCGAATTTCGTTCCTTTTCTAAGAATGCAGGTTTTACGGGAACGCGTTGCGCCTTAACTGTTGTACCTAAAACCTTAAAAGCCAAAGCCGCCGACGGTTCCGATGTGGAACTGTGGAAACTTTGGAACCGTCGCCAGTCTACCAAGTTTAACGGTGTGTCCTACATTGTGCAAAGAGGTGCGGAAGCAGTTTATTTTGAAGATGGACAAGCACAAACTAAGGCTTTGGTGAGTTTCTATTTAGAAAATGCCAAAATTATTCGAGAAAAACTGATAGCCGCGGGACTGGCTGTTTACGGTGGTGTGAATGCGCCTTACGTGTGGGTGAAAACTCCCAATAGTCTTTCGAGTTGGGATTTCTTTGATAAATTGCTGCATACCTGCAATGTTGTCGGTACACCTGGTTCTGGCTTTGGCGCTGCGGGTGAAGGCTACTTCCGCATTTCTGCATTTAACAATCGGGAAAATGTAGAAGAAGCAATGAAACGAATTACTGAGAAGTTTAAGGTGTAGATATTTGTGGTGGGCGATGCCCACCTTGCACTATCAAATTAGAATAATTAAATACAGCGGCTATTGATTGATGAGAGCTAGTAAATGTAGCCTGTTAAATATGAGATGGGAACGCCCTGAACTAAAACCGTACTTTATATAATTCAAATAATTCGCCTGATTGCTGGGCAACAACTTTAGCACCAGCAGCTTTGATCATTTTTTCCCACTCAGTTAGAGGTTCTAAAAATACTTCTGCACCTAAATAAGTTTCTAACACAGCCCAATCTTCGGATAGGGGCTGTTGTGGGTTGAGGATATCAAAGACGAAATGTCCCCCAGATTTGAGAACTCGTTGAACTTCTCCCAAAACAGTGTTCCAGTATTCCAAGGGAAAATAGCAACTAAATCCGGTTGCGATCGCCAAATCAAACTGATCTAAACCATAATTTAAATGATGCGCCCCGCCTAACTCTACACCTTTGAATAGCTTGGAGTTAAGTTGAGAACCACGAGAATTAAGGGTATCTCGCGCTATATTACTAATTTCTTGCCCATAAAAAAATGCTTGCCAATCACGCCAAGGATAAATCAAAAAGCTGACACCGCAACCAATATCTAAGCAATGTTGATTTTTCTGCGGTTGTGCAATTTCCCAGAAAGGAGAAACAGCCCTCCCAGCCAATATCCCCGCTTTCCATTCTTGATATATTGGCATGGATTGAACTTCTGGTGGCAGTTCAAAAGTTTGGTTTTGATATTGGCGGTTGAAGCGATAAGCTACTTGTGATGTTCTTTCCTGCCATTTATCGGAGTGAGGATTATTGGAGTTAAACGGAAAACTGGGAGACTGCTTAGACATTAGCTTATTTTCTGCTGTGGATGGTTGATTATAGACTGTAGTTGGCGGGAAAAAATGGGCGCGATGTCTCACGACAAGACGCTTTTCTTCGAGACGCTGGGCGAACGTGTCAACGCTCACACTACAACCTAAAGCTCATATTGTACAATCGCAAGAAACATCATCTGGAGAGACGCTTGCCTAAAACGATACACTCCACTCAACCACCATTAAAATTTATTCCCCAAAATTTTAACCCCCTGGCGCTCCAGATGATGCGGTGGTTATTGCCATTTATCTTACGGTTTCGCACACGACCTTGGTTAACTGCGGGTGTGGTGAAAATAGAAGCCGAGAACGCAGAGATATTAGCCGAACTATATCAGAAATTCCAAGCAGGCAAAATCCGCTTTTTGATCGCATTTCGCCACCCAGAGGTAGAAGATCCACTGTGTATGCTGTATCTGCTGTCGCGCCTTGTCCCCAAAGCCGCCCGTCAGCATGGTATCAAGTTACAAGAACCAATTCATAGCCACTTTATTTATGAACGAGGGATGACTTTATGGGCGGGAAACTGGCTGGGTTGGTTATTTTCCCGCGTTGGCGGTGTTCCTGTACGCCGGGGGAGACGAGTTGACAGGTTGGCTATTCAAACAGCACGAGATTTATTTGCTAATGGGAAAATGCCGATCGCCGTTGCCCCAGAAGGTGGTACTAATGGTCATAGTGGCATAGTTAGCCCCTTAGAACCCGGTGTGGCGCAATTAGGTTTTTGGTGTGTAGACGACTTGCAAAAAAGCGATCGCACTGAAACAGTATTTATAGTACCAGTAGCCATTCAATATCGTTATGTTCAGCCACCTTGGACAAAACTAAATTGGTTATTAAGTAAATTAGAAGCAGATAGCGGTTTAGCAGTGCAGTCAATTTCTCAGTCTGCAATTAACAACTCAGCCGAAATTTATCATCAGCGCATTTGTCGGCTGGGTGAACATCTCATTACCGAGATGGAAGAATTTTATCGGCACTTTTATCATCAAGACTTACCCCAAATACCTAATCAAACATTAATTCCTCGACTGCATCGTTTATTAGATACAAGCTTAAAAGTTGCTGAACAATATTTTAATATCCAAGCACAGGGAAACTTTATAGACCGCTGTCGCCGTTTAGAAGATGCAGGTTGGAATTATATTTACCGAGAAGACATTGCCGATATTCATAAACTACCACCTTTGAAACGCGGACTGGCAGATTGGATTGCTGAAGAAGCAGATTTGCGAATGCAGCACATGAGAATAGTAGAAAGTTTTGTCGCCATCACCGAAACATATCTCCAAGAACAACCTACATCCGAAAGGTTTGCTGAGACAGCCTTACTTATGTATGATATGCTGACCCGAATCAAAGACTCAACATTACCAGGAAGACCAAGCTTAGGTTTGCGACAAGTGCAAATTAGTGTAGGTGAACCAATTTCCGTCACCGAACGCTGGAAAAAAGCGCAAAATAACCGTCATGCAGCCAGACAAGCAGCCAGTACTTTGACACAAGATTTGCAGACAGCATTGGAGAATTTGATTAGTTAATTTATTGTTGATTTTGACCAAAAGCGCGGATGGGTAGGTGTAGAAAATTAGCATTCCGCAAAAATGGCTGTATTCCTTTCAGCGCAGGGTTTTGCAGAAAAAATAAATTAAAATCGTCCGCGCAGATTATTCTGCCTGGGTTTCAGAGATTTCACGCAAATCAATTGACATTATCTGGTGTTATAATTAGCCCATCCGCGAAATCGAACCTTGAAAACCAAATACAGACCGCCTTTCTGGCTCCCGCGATTGCAATTCAAACTAATCCCTATTAGGGATTGAAACAGAATTTAAATCGCCGCTACCATTAGCAAAAGATTGCAATTCAAACTAATCCCTATTAGGGATTGAAACATGCAGAAGTAGGAAACAGAATTGTTTTACCTAATAAATTGCAATTCAAACTAATCCCTATTAGGGATTGAAACTATTAACAGTAATAATATTAAAACTAGTTTTAGCATTGCAATTCAAACTAATCCCTATTAGGGATTGAAACTTACTAACGCTGGCTCAAGTATTTGTTTGAGCCTTTGATATTGCAATTCAAACTAATCCCTATTAGGGATTGAAACCTCAACCTTGATTTGCACTAAAGCACCCCATCTTTCTATTGCAATTCAAACTAATCCCTATTAGGGATTGAAACGTAGCAGCCCAACAAGGATTGAAGCAAACAAAACAAATTACATTGCAATTCAAACTAATCCCTATTAGGGATTGAAACGAGGGCAAAGTCACCAAACCGAACGGTGGTGAAAATTGCAATTCAAACTAATCCCTATTAGGGATTGAAACTTAAAGTCTCTACTGAAGCATACTTTTCTGGCGTAAAAATTGCAATTCAAACTAATCCCTATTAGGGATTGAAACAGCAAAGCCTTTCCCAGCTAACTTGCATCAAATTAGATTGCAATTCAAACTAATCCCTATTAGGGATTGAAACTTGGAACATCGCCGTATTAAACCCAACCCAGCTAATTGCAATTCAAACTAATCCCTATTAGGGATTGAAACTGTTGCAGAGATGAATAACAAATTCTCTGCCAGATTGCAATTCAAACTAATCCCTATTAGGGATTGAAACTATGCCCTTTGAGGATTTCATTTTTTTCATCAATAACTAATTGCAATTCAAACTAATCCCTATTAGGGATTGAAACATCGGATCTACTTATCAGCAAAAGCAGCAAAATAAATTGCAATTCAAACTAATCCCTATTAGGGATTGAAACTGTTGGTTTAGCTGCGGTGTAGCCTCCGCGGTCGCCAATTGCAATTCAAACTAATCCCTATTAGGGATTGAAACATAGATGCAAGGCCTATCAGGAGGCTAACTCTAGTAGAATTGCAATTCAAACTAATCCCTATTAGGGATTGAAACTTCGGATAGCACAGCATTGCAGTTCATAAGTACCAAATTGCAATTCAAACTAATCCCTATTAGGGATTGAAACTGCTGCATCGCTGGGCATTGTATTTATAATAAACTTATTGCAATTCAAACTAATCCCTATTAGGGATTGAAACTACCAGTACATGAGCGTCCCCGGTGGATTGAGAAAATTGCAATTCAAACTAATCCCTATTAGGGATTGAAACGAGAATATCGACCATTGCCCGACCAGTCAAAATGATTGCAATTCAAACTAATCCCTATTAGGGATTGAAACTTTCCTGAGCCGCACCTAAGCGGCTTTTTATTTGATATTGCAATTCAAACTAATCCCTATTAGGGATTGAAACGCTTACCTGTAAAAGTAAAATATTTAGGACAAGCATTGCAATTCAAACTAATCCCTATTAGGGATTGAAACTACCGTAAACAATATACCATAGCGTGCAACACAAATTGCAATTCAAACTAATCCCTATTAGGGATTGAAACTTTTCACCTTGAAAATAAGACACTTTTGCAGCATATTGCAATTCAAACTAATCCCTATTAGGGATTGAAACATCTCCAGTTTGCCAGCCCTTACGTCCAATTAACCATTGCAATTCAAACTAATCCCTATTAGGGATTGAAACAGATACTATCATATCTAACTCTTTAGACGTTAAGATTGCAATTCAAACTAATCCCTATTAGGGATTGAAACGGTTAGTTTCAGCATCTTCCTTGCTTACTAAGTCATTGCAATTCAAACTAATCCCTATTAGGGATTGAAACAATTACGGATACGAGCGTATTCGCAAATTAGAGAATTGCAATTCAAACTAATCCCTATTAGGGATTGAAACATTGACCAAGCAAACAGGCGATCGCCACCTCAATATATTGCAATTCAAACTAATCCCTATTAGGGATTGAAACTAGTCATTTGTTTGTAGTTTGCAAGTATTTTGATAGTGATTGCAATTCAAACTAATCCCTATTAGGGATTGAAACGAGGCTGGTTGTGCTGGAGAAAGTAAACTTGTCCAGTTATTGCAATTCAAACTAATCCCTATTAGGGATTGAAACATTTCATATTTAGTAATGCCTCCAGTATCTACTCTATTGCAATTCAAACTAATCCCTATTAGGGATTGAAACTTGATTTGCGATCGCATTCACAAGTGGCCTGCATATTGCAATTCAAACTAATCCCTATTAGGGATTGAAACAAATTTATAATCTTCATAGGCTTTGAGAGCTTTAATCGTTATTGCAATTCAAACTAATCCCTATTAGGGATTGAAACCTCAATTTCTGCTTGTCTTTTGACAGACAAGCCTGATTGCAATTCAAACTAATCCCTATTAGGGATTGAAACAGCTATAAATATCGCGTATGACATAGACGCTGAAATTGCAATTCAAACTAATCCCTATTAGGGATTGAAACATAAACAGGTACTTATAAAGCTTTCCGATGATTAAAATTGCAATTCAAACTAATCCCTATTAGGGATTGAAACTCTTTGAAGTACAAGACACTAAAGGAGGTTTTTTCTAAGATTGCAATTCAAACTAATCCCTATTAGGGATTGAAACAAAAATTAATATCGTATCTAAATATTCGTTTTGTGGTAGGTAATTGCAATTCAAACTAATCCCTATTAGGGATTGAAACACGCATGGGAATCATGCCATCGGGGAATAGTTCTAAGATTGCAATTCAAACTAATCCCTATTAGGGATTGAAACAATGCGAATTATGAAGACTATCACGAACTCAGACATTGCAATTCAAACTAATCCCTATTAGGGATTGAAACTTTCTAATGATGAATTTTCTAAATTGCGTAAACACATTAAATTGCAATTCAAACTAATCCCTATTAGGGATTGAAACCGGTATATACAGTGTCGCCAACCTTGCATTGAAACTGGTATTGCAATTCAAACTAATCCCTATTAGGGATTCAATATAATTCAGTGAAGCATTTATTATTCTCTTTGTGTCCTTTGCGTCCTTTGTGGTTCGTTTAAAAAAAGAGTTTTAACCTGCACTAAACTCTATTAGCATTTAATTCTTTGCGCCTTTGCGCCTTTGCGTGAGACTTAAAATTATTCTTTTCCAAAATTCAAATATTTTGATATTGTTGGGTTACACTTCGTTCCACCCAACCTACATTTTTATTCTAAAAAAAGAATCAAGAATGTTGGATAATTGCGGGATGATATATCTCACGCAGAGGCGCAGAGAGAATAACGAGTTTATTGACTATTTAACATGAACAGGAAACACACCCAAAGCAATCAATCTGGCGGGTAAGTCGCGCAAAAATGGCAAACGTAAAAACCCTGGGGGTTGAAAAGTGCCATTAGTAGATAGTACTGGGGCAAATACTCGCTTTTGAATTAATGTCTGAAATGCTTGGATGATGCGTGTGGGTAACCCTCGTTGACGCTGCACTTTGGCTAAATCATTTAGTTCTATGTGTTTGCGTTGTAGAGGTTTACTCAAAACGTTGGCGGCTACGACTGCATCTTGAATGGCGTAGTTAATCCCTACTCCCCCAACGGGTGACATAATATGAGCCGCATCACCAATAAGTAATAATCCCGAACGATACCAACGCTTCACACGGCTTGATTCTACTGAGAGAAAGGCGACTTGTGACCAATCTTGAACGCTAGATAGGCGATCGCTTAATTCTGGCATAACTTCAACTACAGATTTTTTTAACTCTTCCAAACCCGCCGCCCGCAGTTGATGATATCCTCCTTTGGGAATCACATAAGCAATTTGCCACTCATCACCACGGTCAAGCATCGCTACGATATGACCAGGCGCAAAACGCCCCATTCCGCCTTCAAAATCTTCGGGATGGCGGGGTAAGCGAAACCAAAGTATATCCATCGGTGGCGAAGTTTCAATGGATTCAAATCCGCCCATCTGTCTTAGCCGTGAGTGGCGACCATCTGCACCAACTGTGAGCATAGCGCGGACTTCGTGCCAACCACCCCCACCGCGATAACGGACTCCTTTAACTGTGCCATCTTCCTCAATTAATTCTTGGACATTCGCACCCATAACTAACTGAAAATGACGATATTGTTGCGCTTCTTGGGTGATAAACTCCAGAAATTTCACTTGTGGCAACATTGTGATGTAAGGATAAGGTGTTTTGAGGTGGCTAAAATCTGCCAAAGTAAAACTACCTTCTGGGGTTTTGACATTAATTTGGCGTATTTTGGTATGGGGTAATTGTAATAAGCGATCGCTTAAACTCAATTCATCCATAATTTGCATGACTGATGGATGAATTGTGTCTCCCCGAAAGTCGCGGTCAAAATCCTTATGCGCTTCTAGCAACATCACCGATATGCCTTGACGCGCCAATAACAACGCTAAAACAGCCCCGCCTGGGCCACCACCCACAATGCAACAATCGGTGGTTTGTGAGTCTACAATCTCATGGGCTGGGTTAACACTTGAGTCTGGGATAGGATTTGTCGGTAGATGGTTAGTCATCACAACACCTCTAGGTAGCCCTAAATCAAGGGTAGTTGGCTTTTTCTAGTGGCGGCGATTTTTTTAACTTTTTGTAGTCATAGGGAAGATGTATTATCGCTAAAATGTCCTTGGTCATTGGTCGTTTATTTTTTAGTAATGATCAATGACTTATGATTAATGACTTATGACAATAACTAATACCTGTGGCACAAGTAATTTTAGAAAACGTTTATAAAAGTTTCCCCCCTCGTAAGGGCGAAAGTAATGCAGCCCAAGAACGTGCAGATAATCTTAATGTTTTGCGACGCATTAACCTGACTATCGCCGATGGTGAGTTTATGGTGCTGGTGGGGCCTTCTGGCTGTGGTAAAAGTACCCTATTGCGGTTAATTGCTGGCTTGGAAACGCTGACTGGTGGCAATATTTTAGTAGGCGATCGCTTAATCAATGATCTACCACCCAAAGAACGAGACATTGCAATGGTGTTTCAAAATTACGCCCTCTATCCCCACATGACGGTGTATGACAACATTGCTTTTGGGTTGCGTCGGAGGGAACAGGGAAGCCGGGGAGAGAAAATGCCTAATTGGGCGGAAAATCTTTTGGTGGGGGGAACGAAGAAATTACCTAAAGGGCTGCGTTATGTTTCGCCAAAAGAAAGATTAATTGAGACACAGGTGCGGTCTGTGGCGCAGTTGTTACAAATTGAAATGCTGCTGAATCGCTTACCCAAACAACTTTCTGGGGGACAAAGACAACGGGTTGCATTAGGAAGAGCGATCGCCCGTGATCCTCAAGTATTTTTAATGGATGAGCCATTATCTAACTTAGATGCCAAATTGCGGGCGGAAACTCGCGCTCAAATTGTCAAATTGCAGCGACAATTAGGCACAACAACGATTTATGTGACTCACGACCAAACAGAAGCAATGACAATGGGCGATCGCATCGCCATCATGAATCAAGGGCAAATTCAACAGCTTGCTTCTCCATTAGAACTCTATAACCGTCCAGCTAACCGCTTTGTGGCTGAATTTATTGGTTCACCACCGATGAATTTTATTCCTGTAGAATTTCATGCACCATTGTTAATTACCCATTCCCTATTTCGTTTCACACTCCCAGAAACTTGGGGAAAAGCACTGCAAAAATATGATAAACAAACTTTAATTTTAGGCATTCGTCCCGAACACTTAAACCTGAGTTTACCTGCGACTAAAAATCTGCCAGTAAAAGTAGACTTGGTAGAAAATCTGGGTAACGATGCTTTCTTGAGTGTCAGACTAACTGAACCAGACTCGCCAGTAGCTTCTAGTGCGCCTTACTTGCAAGTTAGAGTTCCCACAGACAGACAGCTAAGTGTTGGTGAACAATTATGGTTATCAATAAATCCCGAAAAAATTCACTTTTTTGACCCAGAAACGGATTTAGCTATATTCTCGACGAATAATTCTTAACAGTAAAATAGCATTTCCATGATTCTGTTGTTACGCGATGGCTGCGCCAACGTCTTGGACGAACGCGCCACACCTAAACAACTTGAACAGATGCTGCAACAGCACAAATTCAATATCAAAACTGCTGTTGATATTGAATGGCGGGTACTGGTTGGTGGAGGTGGTCTGCACGCTGATTGTGAAGAAAAATTGCTAGATGATGGTAGTAGGCAGCAAGTTATTTGGGCTGCCAGCTTTATGCCTTTAACCCAAAAAATTATCTATGATTCTATGGTTAATCTTCGTCCTCGGCAAAATCGCTCAATGGAGATTTTAGACCCTAATATTAGAGAAAGAGTCGCTCAAATTATTGTCGAATTCCTAGGAAATCTATGATCGAAGTGACCCCAAAACAGCAAATTTTTATGCAAGATGATATTCCTACTCGATTGCATCATGTAGCTACACATTTGTCACAAATTCAATCTTTGTGGACTCAGGCATCATCCTCAGATTTAATACTGGTTTTGGTTGATGAAATCCGATACTTTATTGAATGGACTGTACCAGATATGGTAAAAGCAGATGATATTGACCGAGCCGCAGAGTTAGTTGACTTAGTTCGTCTTCTGACTCGTTGGCTATTCCATTGGGACAACATCTGGTCTGATTCTGAACAAAAGCAATTTGCATTCCAACAAATACAGGATTGGTTACATCGAGTTTTAGAAATAGCTGCCACAGAACCAGAATCACTCAGCGCATAAACTTGATTCACCTGTTAGTTTTTCACAAATGCTACTAACCAAAATCCTCAAAAATAAACGGTATTTCTTATTGAGAAATACCGTTTATTGATGAAAACCTGAAAACCTTTAGAAAACAAAGGTGGTTCTTAAAGTACCGATGATGGCATCATCAGAAGTTTGACCAGGATTAGTTAACCAAATCACACCAGGTGTAATGGAAATGTTATCGCTAACTCGGTATTTATAGAAACCTTCAATGTGGTATGGAGTGTTGTTATTACCACTCCCAGCATAAGGTTGAGCACCGCCAAAAATACCTAAAACATTGCCTTTTTTACCTAAATCAGGTAGAGCTACACCTAATCCATAACTCCAAATATCATCATCATCATTAGCGCCAAAGCCTGTCACTTGGCTGTACAGCACAAAACCACTAATGGAAAGTTTATCGCTAGGTTTGAAAGCTGCTTCAAAACCATAGGAATTACTGACAAAGGCGCTACCGCTACCATCAAAGTCTTGGCGGTTAGCTTGTCGAGTACCAACAACACCAGTGGATACTGAGCCGAAATCAAATAAGGCGCTACCTGCACCATGATACCCGTTAACGTAGGTGGCAGCTAAGGTCAGGCGATCGCCCACATTCAAGTTTAATTGTGCTAAGGCTGCATAGTTACCATTAAATAAACCTGAACCCGAATTGGGATTATTTGGTTCAGATGCCAAATAACCCAAAGTTAAAGAAGGTTTAAAAGTTCCACTACCACCAAAAGCTAAGTTTAGCGCCGCACCTGCACCGCCACCGATGCGATAAATTGGACTTTCCGAAGCAAAGGTAGATAAAGCACCATTACCACCGTCAAAATCTTCAAAGTAGGGGTTAACGGTAGGAACGTAATCGCTATGAATACCGCCAGTAGCTGCAACGTAAATTTGCGAGTTACCGACAGGGAAGTAATAAGCTAACCAATCGATAAACGCGCTATTGTTGCTACCGAGGAACACGTTAAATGTTTGCGTTCCTTCGTAAGTGTCGTTTGCTAAAGGTAAAACACTGGCATTACCAGTGGCAATCCGGGTATGTAGGATATCTTTACCAGTAAAGCTGGTTTGAAAATCGAGACGCACCCTATCTTGGAAAACGGTGTTATTGTTGTCGTTGTCGCCAAAGCTATCGGTGACAGCAAAAACAGCCTCACCAACAAGTTTGGTAGTGGTAGAAAATTGATTGGCCTCCAATTCGGCGGTGCGTGCTTCTAGTGCATCTACTCTGCCGCGTAAAGTTGCCAATTCTGCGGAAAATTCTTCTTGCAAACGCTGAAGGGTAGCTAAGTCTTGTTTTGTTACTAAGTCAGCCGTTGCTGTCGCAATCAGTTCATTAACTCTATCTAAACAAGCGTTTAACCCGGCGGCGAATTCATAACGTGTCAAAGCACGATTACCGCGATAAGTGCCGTTAGGATAACCAGCAATACATCCGTAGCGTTCAACTAAAGATTGCAATGCTTGAAATGCCCAATCTGTGGGCTGTACATCGGAAAACTGCGAAACTGATGTGACTTGAGATAAAGAATTTTGGTTTTTACCGTCAAGACTATATTGGTTGACTTGTTCTAAAACTTGATTTTCTTCAGTTTTGGCTTGAGAAATTAACTGTTGTTGAGGTGTTGGTGACTCGGTTTCAATCTCAGCTGCTACTACCTTCGCGGAAAATAAAACAGCTACGCCTAAGCATACTGGAGATAACACTAGTGTTTTCCACAATAAATGAGACATGTTCTTTCTTCCTCACACTGTTTTGTTAGAATGACGCGATCCCGGTCTTCTAAATGTATCCCATAATACTTTATTTTCTCTTTTGCTGATTTAGCTGCTATTGTGCCAAAACTTCTCTATTTTTTTATATTTCTCAGTGTAAACTCTTGGTTTAGCGGTTTTATCTCCATTATCTCGGCATCAAAATTAGCTTGATGTTTTCAGCAATGCCGACCATTAAGCGATCAGAGATAATAAACTAAACCTTCAAGGAGATGCGATATTTATGACTCAAATCAAATCTCAACTCACACTCAAAGAATTTCTCGCCCTACCGGAAGGCGATATCACCTACGAATTAGTGAATGGAGAAGCAAAACCCAAAATGGCACCAAAAAGATTTCATTCACGTTTAACTTTGGCTTTGACTCAACTTTTAACGCCGTGGGCGAAAAATCGTGGTGAAGTTGGTGTTGAATGGGCAGTTACGTTAAAACGCCAAAGTCGAGACTGGGTTCCTGTACCAGATTTACTTTATGTTTCATACTCTCGCCTCACTAGGGATGTCATTGAAGATGAAGCTTGTCCCATACCGCCAGACTTAGCAATAGAAATTATCTCGCCTGACCAAACTTTTGGTGAAATGAGTGCAAAAGCAACAGATTATCTGGAAGCAGGTGTTTTGAGAGTTTGGGTTGTGGATGCAAAAGCTAAAACCGTTACTGTTTTTTATCCTGATGCACACCCACAAACAAAAGCTGGTGAAGATAGTTTAGAAGATTCTTTATTTGAAGCCCTACAAATTACACCCGCACAAATTTTTCAACAAGCGGGAATACCATAAATATTTTCAAGTTTAATATTGGGAAATTTGTCACTATGTCCAGTATTATATCGAGATACTTCAATCAGATGAATTCTCAGATAAAACTTTCTTTTTGATTAAACGGTGAAGCAGACGGCAAGGCCAAATACAAGCTCCACAAATACTTACAGAGGAAATAGCCGCCAAAACACGCCACTTTTCCTCAAGTTGATTAGCCGATTCTGATGGCTGGGATTGCATATCTTTGGTTATTTCTGGCAATGAATGAGATAGCTGACTGGCTGTACTTATCCCTTCAATCGCCGCGCCAATTAGATAAGCTACAAGCGCAATACCGAGCCAGTGACTCATCATATTTGATTGGTAAACTTTTGTATTACTTTTAATATTAGTGATTATCTGTCCCAAACGATAATCTGCCTTCAGCAGTGTCTCGAATTAGAGGCAGTTTAGATTGTATATAAGCATTAAGGTGGCTATCTCCCTGTATATCGTCTTCCTGGTGGGTATTTAATTGCTGGAAAAGCAGTTGTACTAAAGCCACATCATCAAATTGGAGCAAGGTGCTGACATTAGTAGACTCTATTACAGCCCACAGCTGTTGCATCATTTTAGTGGTGATCATGAGCCTCTAACCTCTTAAGCTTTTCTTTATATTTGCACAGTTTCTTTGTTTGTGCGTAATTTGTGTCTAAAAATTAATCAATCGACAAAAGTGTACTAAAATCAAGATATTAGCTGCTCGAAGAGTCAACAAAAGTTCCTGGCTCAAGAATTAAGACTTATATAGTTAATTCATAACTGTGGGTGATTTTCGACTAAAACTCCCTCTGCATCAGGATTATAGAGTTTATTGAAACAATATTTACACATAGCCTTCTTTGTAGAGGATGTTATGATTAGATGGGCGAGAATTATTTTCGGCTATGTGATCGACTACACTTAGCATTTTTTCTGTTTATTTAGTTAAAACTGCAATTTTTTTATAAAATTGTTAGATTGTGACAATAACTAAACATCAGAATCTCTGAAAAGGGATAGTGCCACAAGAGTAAATTGGTTTGATCACAAGACTATCTAATACGTATCTTGCTCTTGGGCATTAGTTACATAACTTAGCATAGTCTATTTATATATAGCAATGCCCTGATAAAAGATAAAAAATGGTGAATGTGTGGCAATAGTAAAATATAAACAAACAGGCAAATATCTTCCACCTCATATACTTATTTTAGGGATGTGTTTTGTGCCTGGAGAAACTGAAATTAGCAGTGAACAGCTAACGGAAATTCGGGATTTTATTAAGAATGATAAATTACTTCAGCATTATTTGAAGCAGAAAATTCTCATTATTCAGGATTGAATATTTCACTTTAAATTGAGCGCGATAAAAATGACAAACATGTCTCCTAAATCCAAACCTCTGCACACTGGTGATTTGGGAGACAATGTATGTCATTGAGTTTAATCTCTATTGTGTGTGAGGTAAGAACCTATTTTGCCAATAAATTATCAAGATGCGATCGCTCAACTGTTAGCAACACTACTGTGATATGAGCGTAAACATAAGGTAACACCAAAAAAATCCTCAAAAATTTAACTGCAATCTTATAAATAATGTGGTTTAAACTACGCTATTGGATTGGATAAATAAGATAAACTTGCGAAATGAATGTCATTAAACAGTGACTTTTGTTTACTCGCAAAACAGGATAAGCTAACTATGAGTAGAGATATTGTTAAAGTAATATTATGGGAAGAAAAACAAAAAGATTATCTAAAAAAACTCTATGATTTACCATTTATTCCCAGAATAGGCGAAGAAATTTACATCAATAAAGAAAATTGGAAGGTAACTAAAATTGAACATGATGTAGAAGTGAGTGAGATTAATATTTATATGGAATTAGTCAAAAAAGCCAAGCAGGAAAAATCATCTGAAAAATCATCTGAAAGATCGTCTGAAAGATCATCTGAAAAATCATTTAATTCATAAATAAGTAGTAGATAAGGTGCATTTACCTGAATATTAGACTTGGCTCTGTTAAATGAGCTATACCGCTTCAAACTCAGGCTCAAATCTCACTAAGTACCGTGCGCGTCGGTTTATGGCTGCATCTCACCAAAAACTAGAGTTTGCTGACACAATACTGCTATTTATAGCATTTCCTAATTTGCTGAAGTACTAAATACATTGCTAATAAAATTAGGCAACCCCACCGAAGTTTGCTTGGAGGGTTTCCCTCCAAGCAACTTCTCTCTGGGTCGGCAGTCGCTCATGTGGGAAACCCCCCCAAGATCGCGCTGCCTCAACTTTGTGCTTGACTCTGCGCCCCTCTGCGTTCAAAAACATTAGTTCTGTACCTCACTTAACTGGAAATAGCTATAGTACATATAAACTAAATACACATAAAAACTCATCGTCCTTTGATAATTAGCTCTTGAGATTTTGTTAAGAGAGCGATCGCTCATCCTTACTAACTGTTTTCTAAAGATTGTAGCCAGAAAGTTAACTGGTGTATAGTTATGCGAAAAAGCATTTAGGTGAGAAAAAGGCGATCGCTTTTTGTGACATAGCAAAGTACTCAGTAAATATTGTCAAGTGTTCATTGTCACTGAAGTATCATAACAAGCAACCGTTTAGACTCTGAACACAACATTCCATCTATGCGCCTGACTTCACTGGATGTTTTTCGTGGCATCACCATTGCTGCAATGATTCTCGTCAACATGGCGGGAGTAGCAGATGATGTGTATCCTCTCTTAGCCCACGCTGATTGGCATGGTTGCACACCAACTGATTTAGTATTTCCCTTCTTTTTATTTATTGTTGGTGTGGCAATGACATTTTCTTTGTCAAAATACACCGCAGACAATAAACCAACTTCTACTGTTTATTTGCGAATCTTCCGCCGTGCAGCCATCTTGTTTGCTTTAGGTTTATTGTTAAATGTATTTTGGAACAAAGGCGTTGGGACTTTTGATTTCAGCAGCATCCGCATCATGGGAGTGTTGCAGCGCATCAGCTTAAGTTACCTGTTAGCTTCCTTGGCAGTTCTCAACCTACCACGCAAAGGACAATGGATACTAGCCGCAGTCTTACTCATCGGTTATTGGTTAACCATGATGTATGTACCAGTTCCCGAATATGGTGCTGGTGTACTGACACGGGAAGGTAACTTTGGTGCATATTTTGACCGCCTAATTATCCCTCAAACGCATCTGTATGCTGGTGATGGTTTCAAAAGCATGGGAGACCCAGAAGGACTTTTCAGCACCATACCTGCTGTTGTTAGTGTTCTTGCTGGCTACTTCACAGGGCAATGGATACGTAAACAGCCAGTGCAAACACGGACAAGTGTAGGGTTGATTTTATTTGGTATGGGCTGCTTAATTATTGGTTGGGCGTGGGGTTGGGTATTCCCCATTAACAAAAAACTGTGGACAAGTTCTTACGTTATTTTTACCAGTGGTTGGGCATTACTCTTACTAGCTGCTTGTTACGAACTGATTGAAGTGCGATTAATCAAACGCTGGAGTAAACCATTTGAAATTATGGGCTTAAATGCGATCGCTCTTTTCGTCGCATCTGTATTATTAATTAAAATCCTCGCCAAAACCAAAATCGGTACAGGCGAAACCGTCCTCAGCACCTACAACTGGATTTATCAAAACATCTTTGCATCTTGGGCAGGCACTTTTAACGGTTCACTACTATTTGCCTTAGTCACAGTCTTATTATGGTGGGCTGTAGCGATATTAATGTATCGCCAACGCTGGTTTCTCAAAGTCTAATCGAATTTATATTACTCCTCCACACTAAAATCCACTTTATCGTAAATATCCCCCAGCAAAACCTGACAAGGAACAGCAGCTAAACTTAACAGCACATCTGCATCTTCATATTCAGAAAATATCCACTTATTATTTTCAGTTTTGCAATACTGCTCAACGTGTATTTTATACTGATCAATCAGAATATATTCTTGAAAGCTAGGAATTGTCCGATAAGCAGCAAACTTTTCATCGCGGTCATAACTTTTAGTAGATTTTGACAACACCTCAGCAATAAATACTGGGTTAACTAAAGTGTCTCGTCTTCCTTCTTGGAATTCCAAAGGAGTTTTCATCACCATCACATCAGGGTAAGTGAGAATTCGCCTGTTAGGTATCCATAGACGCTGATCTGTAACAAAGGCTCGATAAGGCTGACGCTTGAGAAGGAAGTTGACTATACCACCTAAATTAAGCGCAATTTGACTGTGATCTGGTGTTCCACCTGCCATTAGAATGATTTGCCCATCAATATATTCATGTTTTTCCTCAGAATTTACCTCTAGTTCGAGGTATTCTTCCGGCGAATAATAGCGTTGTTCTTGTAACTGCATAACTATGAGACTTTTAACAAAAGCCAAAATAATTAGTAATTAACCGCAGATAGACACAGATAATTTATCTGAGTATATCTGTTGTTTTATTTTAAGTTAACTCAACTCAATACCTGCTCTGCTTCAACAGCATTCATTTGATCGAGAATTCCCCAAAGTTCCTGTAACATTGGATCTAAGCCAGTTCGAGTAACCGCAGAAATCACAAAAACCGGAGCATAAGCAAGATGATTTAATTGGGTGGATAGTGCTTCTAAATCAACTTCTTCTCTATCAACTGCGTCAATTTTATTCAGTGCTAAAATTTGCGGACGATTTGCTAAACCTCGTCCATAAGCTTCCAATTCTTGTTGAATTGTATTGTAATCTCTGATGACATCATCACTAGTTGCATCAATCAAGTGTAATAGCACTCGTGTGCGCTCAATATGACGTAAAAAATCATGTCCCAAACCTGCACCGTCGGCTGCGCCTTCAATTAATCCGGGAATGTCGGCAAAAACTGTACCATCACCACTAGGCTTCCGTACTACACCCAAATTTGGCACCAGGGTAGTAAAAGGATAATCGGCAATTTTCGGACGTGCTGCTGATAAAGATGAAATTAAGGTAGATTTACCAGCATTTGGCAAACCAATAATTCCCACTTCTGCTAGTAGTTTCAACTCCAGCCGGAGCATTTTTCTTTCCCCTTCTAAACCTGGGAGGGCGTATTCTGGGGCGCGGTTGCGGTTACTTAAGAAATACTGATTTCCTAGCCCACCTTTACCGCCTTCAGCAATGACTAGAGTTTGTTCTGGTTTAATTAAATCGCCAATAATTTCATCAGTTTCAGCATCATAAATTGTTGTCCCGCAGGGAACTTCGATGATTAAATCTTTGCCAGATGCACCCGTGCAGTTATTCGGGCCGCCTCGACCGCCGTTTTCTGCCTTAAAAAGATGGTTATATCTAAAGTCCAATAGGGTTTGGAGGCTTTCTACAGCCTTGAAAATGACAGAACCACCACGTCCACCATTTCCGCCAGACGGGCCGCCAGCAGGTACATACTTTTCTCTGCGGAAGGCGACAATACCATCGCCACCTTTACCTGCTTCAACTTGAATTTCTACTTGATCAATGAATTTCATATTCTGAAAGCGCTGAGGAGTGAGTTTTAAATTATAAGTTTTTTAATCAATGCTTTATCTTTATTCTCTACTTTTAACTCACCACTCAGCGAGAAGTTGCAAAGAGGGTTTACATCTCGGCAAATTTTTAGTGACTCAGCACTCAAATATACGGCGTGACATCCTCGCCACAGTCATCTGCTAAATAGGAAAGGGCGCGGAAACGTAAACCAACGAGTTGCTCGTATAGTGGATTAATCTTACACAAAGGTGGGATGTGAACAATTTTGCGTCCAAATAAAGTAACATCGCGCTCAAAGGGACACTGAGAGGGAATCATTTTACATAAGAATCTGGCAACTCTGGGGTCTTGTACATCTAACCCATCTAACCATTCGCGCAGAGAGTTGAGTGGTAAATGGGGTGGTATTTGAGATAGACCTGGTGCAGAAACCAGATGGTCTTGAATTTCCAGGGTATGACGTAGGGCTTCGATGATGTTTTCTGGTTGTCCTAAAGCTTGGCAAAATTGGTGGAGAACTTGATCTTCGCTAGAAGAATATGTACCATCAGCGATCGCTACCATCACAGCTGTACGTAAAAAATTTTCGGCGGCTGGTGTACCTTTACCTAGGGCGGCCGCTAAGTCCTCTGGGGTAATTACCTCTAAAGACTCCCATTTTAGGCTAGGTGCTAATTCTTCTTTAGTGAAACTGGCAATAAATTGCTGTTCATGGTCATCAAAGTTACCATCTGCCCAAGCAATTGTTAGCAGTCCACGTAACCAAGCGGCAATTTGTTCGCTACTGTATGGAGATTTCACAACACTAGTCATACACTTAAGCCTCAAACTTCTCTCAGCGAATACTAGGCTACCCTTGAAGGTAACTGATTGTGCCTTTAACTAACAGGCTTTTAAGATTTGCTATTTTCCTAACTACAAGTTATGAGCGATCGCTTCCTGATGACGCTGCAAGTTAAAATACTCTTAATTGAGAATTTTTTCTAATTAAACTTATCCCCGTATAAGCGATGTTTTATTTTGGCATTGAACATGAAGTGGCATTCTTAAACCAAGAAGGAAAGTTTGCCGATTTTACTCACACTAAGTTTGCAGATTTTGCTCAAATTGTAGAAAAATTGCCTACCTATCCCAGCGACTATCCTCAACTGCGGGTAGGCGATGCGGGGATTAAAAAGAAAAGATGGTATATCGAAGGGTTTGAAAGATTTGCTGATTCTGATCAACCAATCGATTGTTCAGCTAAAGGTATCGAAATTAGAACAACTATACATACTACTATTCAAGGTGCAGTCAAAGAATTATCCGAAAGTTTTCATTTATTGCGGGATGTAGCGGAGAGTTTTGGATATATACCAGTTTTAGCTAGTTTTAACCCTTATAGAACTGTTTTTTCACCTCAACCCCCATTAAATGATTACGAAATCAAACAACTACAAGCTTATCCAGACGAACAAACAGCTAATATTTATATGGTTAGCTACGGGCCAGATTTAAATATATCTGTAGCAGATATGTCTACTGATCATTTAATTGATATTGGCAAAAAATTAACTTATTACAGTCCCTATATTGTCCCGTTTACTTATAGCTCTCCTTTTTACAATGGGAGTTTATGGGAAGGACTTTCTGTGAGGACTTTTATCAGAACAGGTAAACGTTCAGCGGCTTTAGTTTTTGTCGAAAAATCAGAAGAATTAATTCTGAGTATCCCTTCATTAACAAAAGTTGCCCGCATTCCCGCAGAAATTGGACGCATTGAATTTAAAGCTTTTGATAGTTGCGATGATTTTAATATTTATGCTGCATTACTAGCATTATTAAAAGGTTTGATATTAGATGAAACTTTACAGGGTAGAGTGACTACACCCGATGCAGCTTTACACCAGATTTCCGCTAAAGAAGGCTTTGATAATGAAGATATTTTTGCTAATGCCACAAAAGTTATTCAATCTGCTGAATTCGCCTTGAATAATGACCCTGATCTTAAGTTAATAACACCATTGAAAGTAATGTTAGAGCAGCGCAATAGCAAATCACATGAATTAATAGAAATGTTTCAAAAATTAGGTTCAATAGAAGAAGTATTACGACAAACTTATCAAGATTAAAAATCCTGTTGCCTGTTTAAAGAGGTGTTAACCAATAAGTAATTCCTTGAATAACTTGATTTTTAAAACCCAACTTCGGCAAATCTTCTGCTGCCACACCAAGATAAGTCCAGTGGGGTACATCTTTAACTACAGTTTGAAACCAACCATTTTGATTTAAAATTTGTCTTTGTTTTGGATTCGATACACCTAAATCAATCGCTAATCCCCAAATATGCTGCGATGTTCCTGGTGGTGCAACTAATCCTAGAATTGCAGTTTCTCTACCTTGTTTGACTTTTTCTAAAGTTTTATTGTTAGCATATTTATGCCAAAATCTTAAGTTCGTGGCAAAACTACGCATACAATCACTAGCACCATACCCTGATTTCAAGGGAATATTCAACTGTACTCTGGCTTTATTTAAAGCATCTGCTGCTGATTTTTGTAAATAACATTCATTTGTTCCAGTAACTTTCTCTAGTGTCAGTTGAGATTGGAATTCTTGTGTATCTTCTTCATTGTCAAAAATCAATTTTGGCGGCAATTTCACATTATCGGCTGGATTGATAAATGCAGCACCGTAGGAACGTAATAAAGTATATTCAAAAGTTCCAGGTGTCGGCATTACTTTTAATTTCGGCATAATTGCAGCAACAAAACGCTCTTCCTCAGTTACGGGCTGGTTAGGAGGAATACTTGGTTCTTGGGCATTAGCACTACAGCCAGTCACAGCGGTAACTAAGCATTGATTTATTGATGGGGAATTTGTTGCAATTTGAAAGCGTTGGATACTATTACTAGCGACCAATGACATACAAATGAAAATAGCAATAAAAATGAATTTCGCTTTTTTAATTAGATGTTTCATTAAATTATTAAAATTATAGATATATTTTCTGCTTGTGATATGCGTAAATACTAGAAAATTAGTCACATTTGAGACATTTTGGTTAAAATAAACTAAATTTGTTTATCTAAACTCAGCTAATAATTATAATTCCTAAATTTTAGAAATTCACTACTACTAGATAACTAGTTCTTTTGATAGCTTTTTTATTAACAAGCCGCATCCTTGAAAGCACTGGATCAGCTAAAATATCAATGACCATACTGAATTTTGAGTTTTGGATTAGTTTTTCGGTACAACTCCTGTCCTGTCTGGATAGAATAAACCTAAAATCCCCAAGATGCTTAACCTTAATAGGCGCATCAATCTAAAATCCAAAATTTTTTGACTCTTAGCTCTCTGTTGTATAAGTATGACCATGCACAATTCCATTGAATTCCAAGACGCTTATGATGTCATTGTCGTCGGTGCAGGTCACTCCGGTTGCGAAGCCGCCCTGGCCGCTGCCCGTCTTGGTTGCCGGACTCTGCTATTGACGCTGAATTTAGATAAAATTGCTTGGCAACCTTGTAACCCAGCGGTGGGTGGCCCAGCTAAATCTCAGTTAACCCATGAGATAGATGCCCTCGGCGGGGAAATTGGCAAAGTGGCAGACCGCACATATTTACAAAAGCGTATCCTCAACTCTTCACGGGGGCCGGCTGTTTGGGCATTACGCGCCCAAACAGACAAGCGTGAATATGCTGCTGTGATGAAAGCTATTGTCGAGAATCAAGAGAACTTGAGCATCCGAGAAGGGATGGTAACAGATTTAGTTTTGGGCGCTAACGATGAAGTTGTTGGCGTGGAAACTTATTTCGGTGTGGGATTTGAATGTAAAACAGTAATTTTAACCACTGGTACTTTTTTAGGTGGCAAGATTTGGGTCGGTAACAAATCAATGGCGGCGGGACGCGCAGGAGAATTTGCTGCTGAGGGTTTGACACAAACCTTAAATCGCTTGGGTTTTGAAACAGGAAGACTGAAAACTGGGACACCCGCACGGGTAGATAAGCGATCGGTTGACTACAGTAAAATGGAAATCCAGCCGGGAGATGCAGAGGTTCGCTGGTTTAGTTTTGACCCAGATGTGTGGGTAGAACGGGAACAAATGCCTTGTTACATGACCCGTACCACCGCCGCCACCCATCGCTTAATTCAAGAAAATCTACATTTATCGCCTGTTTATGGTGGTTGGGTAGAGGCGAAAGGCCCCCGTTATTGTCCCAGTATTGAAGATAAGATTGTCCGCTTTGTTGATAAAGAAAGTCACCAAATCTTTATTGAACCGGAAGGGCGTGATATTCCCGAACTATATATTCAAGGTTTTTCCACTGGGTTGCCAGAAAATTTGCAGGTACAAATGCTGCGGAGTCTTCCTGGGTTAGAAAATTGTGTGATGCTGCGTCCGGCGTATGCTGTGGAGTATGATTATTTACCAGCAACACAGTGTTATCCCACGATGATGACTAAAAAAATTGCTGGGCTATTTTGTGCTGGTCAAATTAACGGGACAACAGGCTATGAGGAAGCAGCAGCCCAAGGAATTGTGGCGGGAATTAATGCGGCGCGGCTTGTGCGTGGTCAAGAAATGATTGTGTTTCCGCGTGAGCAAAGTTACATCGGTACGCTGATGGATGATTTGTGTACAAAAGACTTGCGCGAACCTTACCGGATGCTGACTAGTCGGTCTGAGTATCGCTTGCTGTTGCGTTCTGATAATGCTGACCAACGCCTAACTCCTTTGGGACGAGAAATTGGCTTAATTGACGATCGCCGTTGGGAATTATTCACCAGCAAACAAGCCCAAATTACTGCGGAAAAAGAACGGTTATACGCCACTCGCATCAAAGAACATGATGAAATAGGAAAAGCGATCGCAGCTAATACTCAACAAGCAATCAAAGGTTCTATTACTCTCGCTGACTTGCTGCGGCGACCAGGATTTCATTATGTTGACCTGGAGAGATACGGTTTGAACAATCCCAGCCTGACAACAGCGGAGAAAGAAGGCGCAGAAATTGACATCAAATACTCTGGCTATCTCGCCAGACAACAAAACCAAATTGAACAAACTGCCCGTCAAGCACACCGCCAGCTACCTGCGGATTTAGATTATGCTAAAATTGATACCCTTTCTAAAGAAGCACGGGAGAAATTAACTAAGGTAAAACCACTGACTATTGGTCAAGCCGCCCGTATAGGAGGTGTGAATCCTGCGGATATTAACGCACTGTTAATATATTTGGAATTGCGTAAAACAAAGAACCAGAAAGACTTTCCGGCGTTAACGTAACTTAAAGTTTTAACAAGCGTGAGTATAGTAGAAGGAAGGAGATTGGTATGATAGATGACACGAATTCATAACTGGCATCACTAGCTATCTCCAGACTACAGTTGAAATTAATACCACATAAAAATAAACTCGTCAAGTTTAGGCTGGCAGTTTGATATCTTTGCAAAACCCTGATTTCCAGGTATCAAGAGCATTTCTTAATCCTGGCAAATAAAACCCAAAATCATGCCTATGTTACAAGAATTCAACACCCATCTCATCTTTCCGGAGCCATCAGAAGAATTAATTACCAACGAGCCTTGGTCAATCGAAATTTATGCTGATGGCTTGATGGATGATCTGTTTGCCGATATTGACGATATTTTAGATGGGAGTGGCACTTTATCTTCCCATACTGTCAGGTATGGTGGTCGCATACCACAGCGTTCTAGAGAAGAAACATCTGTAAACGATTGGTACTACTCAGATTACGAGCCTCTGCAAACACTGAGTATACCGCAGATTGTCTTACCAAACACGCTGAACCGCACTGTCCAAAGCGTTCCCCAAATTAGAAACCAGCATCCTAGTACAGTTGTAGTTGATACGCCAGCGACGGCTTCCGGGATCAGAAAACCTAGAAAAATCAGACTCGCTTTTCGCAAACTGGTGATTTTAGGAACTGCCGTTGGGATAGCGATCGCTGGTACGATTTACTTACTACGCGCTGAATTTCTCTCTTTTGTGACTGGCAAATATACCCAGCAAAACATTTTAGTGTCAGGGGCGCAAATACCTACACGCGCAGATATTGAGGCAGATTTAGCTGACTATCTGTTAGGTTCTTTAGCCATCATCGATCAGCAAAACCAAACATCTTTTCGCAGTGGAACCAGCAACAGGATAACTTCTAGTCGTACATCCGTTGCATCTGCTAGTAGTTTACCAATCGGTAATTTACCATCTCCCCTAACTTCCAACAACACAGCCCCTACCGCTAACCGTTCTGCAAGCAACGTTGTTGAACGCATCTATATTCCTGTTTATCAAGCGCCGTCACCTATGCGCTATGGGCTACCACGGCTTCCTGGGACTCCTATAGTTTTACCGCCCATAGCCAATGCTAAACAAACAAATCAGTCTAATGCGGTCAAAACTGCCTTAAACACTATTAAGCAACCAGGTAAACCTGTCAGTGTCAATATGTTGGCGGCTGCTGTGCGGACAGATATCAAACCTGTGGCTGTGCGTACCACACCAATTGCGGTGCGGCAATCTGCTAGTCCAATTCCGTCCCTACCAGTTGCACCATTGCGTGCGGCACAACCGCCAGTAGCTAGTTTAGCTGCATCGCCAAAAACTACTCAACAAGTATATGTGGGATCCAGCGCTCAAGCTACCCCCAGTCATACTTTAGAAGGTGTGCTGGAGTTAGGTAATAAATCTGCGGCTTTATTTCAAGTTGACGGTGTGACTCGCCGCATCAATATCGGAGAAAGCATTGGTACTAGTGGCTGGACATTAGTAGAAGTAAACAATGGAGAAGCGATCATTCGCCGGAATGGAGAAGTTCGCTCAATCTACACAGGGCAGAAGTTGTAGTTAGCGATCGCTTTGACTTCTAAAGGCAAACTTGTTGACTAAAAATACAAAAATTAAAGGCTGACTAAAATGTTCATACAATGGGCAGAGTAGACTAACGTTGTATCCTACTCTTATTTAGACATGTTAAAAGGCGCTATGCTTTATTTAGCGCTAGTAAACATCTAAGAGCCTGCTCATGCAGGTTTTTTATTTTCTGTAATCCTGCTTAGATAATATAACATACTTTTTTTGCTTATCCAGTAATATTACCGTAATATATTTTTATATAGAGAAAATCTGCACCCCTAATATTTACGGTAATATTCCAGAATTTGTAGTAAATCTAAAATCCAAAATTGTTTGACTGTCTATAAGCTTTAAAAAAGTGAAATATTACCTTGGCGACGAATATTATCTTTAATTCGTAAACCAATTCCAAATTTTATAGTGGTCGTGATGAACAAGAAGCGGATGTTACACCCAGCCAACTTGTCCTAGTACAGGTCGTCGTAAATAAACAGACCATAAGGAATTGGTAAAAGGCTTGTGGTATCAATATTCTTTCTTTTTCCTTTTGCCCTTCGGATCGTCATTTGACGACAGTTGCCTCAAGTCGGGAGACCCGCCCACGGCACTGTCTCCTTTATGCCAGGAAACCCTTCCACCCTTCGGGTTCAGCAGTCCCCCATCTCCTGACGGAGACGCTACGCGAACGACGGGAACCGCCAAGATGGGGGCTGCTTTACCGCAATGGCTCACTTTTTACTTTTGCCTTGTTGTACCAGTCTGGCTGTTAGTCCAAGGTGAAGAGATTATTCCCATCCCTGCTACAAAACGCCGTGTTTATTTAGAGGAAAATATTGCTGCTATTACTTTTGTCTAACTACACCTTGATTTCTCCTTGACAGGGCTGATATTAAGGAATAAATTAAGAAGTGTATACAAGTATAAATTAAGCAGTTACAGCTAATAGACTTCTTCAACTCAGCAATTTGCCTGCATTAATACCTCATTCATAGTTAAACAACACTACATAAGATCGGAAAACGTAAATTTTGTTGGAGTAGTGCTTGTTTTTATAAATGTCTTGACTAGGCAAACTTTCACTAGTAAGTTATAAATAACGAGCGTTCGATATAAATAAAATTGACTTATGCCCAAAATTGTTGACCATGACCAATACCGCAAAGAACTTCTATGCAAATGCTTTGATTTATTTGCTCAAAAAGGTTATGGCTCAATTACTATGCGGCAGATTGCTCAAGGTATGGGGGTTTCTACGGGAACTTTATATCATTACTTTTCTAGTAAAGAAGCATTATTTGAACAATTAGTAGAAGAGATTTCGCAACAGGATGTGAGTGCAGCTTTGGCGGAATTAGAAGGCAAAGAAACTCTATCCGCAGCAATGGCAGCGTTAGGAAGATATCTAGTGAAAAACGAAGATTATTTTATTAAATGGACATTTGTTTGGGTTGATTTTTGTCAGCACCAAGACGCAAAAAAAATGCTGCATCGTGGGAGTGTTTTTAAAGGTGCTAATCAGCGTTATCAGCAAGCAGCTTGTAAGTTTTTGGGAGTTCAAGATAAAGTATTGGCCTCTTTTGTCTTGAGCTTTATTAATGGGTTAATTTTGGAGAAATTATGCGGTAATGAAACGATTGATTTTGTTGAACAATGTGCTTTATTGGGAAAAATGTTGACTGTTTATTTGCAACAGAACGTTACTAGTTCTGTTAATTAGAGATTTTATTTTTTAGAGGGGAATATGGGACAAAATCTACTATTGAAACCTGCTAATAAAAAATTACTGGGTTTAGTACTTGTAGCTACCGCCATTACTGGTGGAATTGTGGTTTATGGCATTTCCCAGTTTGGGCAAATTGGTAGAACTGCTTCTCAGGAGCAGACTGTCACAACATCAGTACCGAAAATCACAGCTTTAGGCAGACTAGAACCAGAAGCAGAAGTAATTAGCTTATCTGCACCATTAGTATTGGATGGCGATCGCGTCCAAGAAATTCGTGTCCAAGAAGGTGATCTTGTTCAGACTGGGCAGATAGTGGCAATTTTAGATTCACGCGATCGCTTAGAAACTGCGGTACTGCAAGCCGAAAAACAAGTACGTGTGGCTCAAGCCAAACTTGATCAAGTCAAAGCTGGTGCGAAGACTGGCGAAATTTTGGCACAACAAGCCAGCATCGAACGCTTACAAGCTCAATCTGTAGGAGATTCCATTGGACAACGAGAAGCGATCGCTCGTATCGAAGCCCAATGGGAAGGTGATAGAATCGCCCAAGCAGCCGCAATTAGAAGGCTAGAAGCAGAATTAAACAACGCCCAAGCCGAATATCAACGTTATCAAAAGCTATATACCGAAGGCGCAATTTCTAACTCAGCCTTTGACAGTAAACGCCTGCTTGTTGAGACAGCAAAACAACAACTAGACGAAGCCAATGCAATTTTGGCGCGAATTAACTCCACAGCAAGCAGACAACTAGCGGAAGCGAAAGTTTCCCTGGCGCGAATTAACACTACGGGTAACAAGCAAGTCAGCGAAGCTAAAGCCACACTCACCAGTATTGCTGAAGTCCGCCCCGTGGATGTGCAAGCCGCCAGAATGGAAGTTGAAAATGCGATCGCCTCACTCAAACGCGCTCAAACTGATTTACAAGCAGCTTATATCAGATCGCCAATGACCGGACAAATACTCAAGATTCATACCAGAGTTGGCGAAAAAATGAGTGATAACGGTATTGCAGACTTAGCACAAACCGAACAGATGATTGCAGTTGCCGAAGTCTATCAAACAGATATCGGCAAAGTCAAACTCGGACAATCAGCAATAGTTACTAGCCAAGCATTTAACGGCGAACTGCGCGGTGAAGTTTTCTACGTTGGTTTACAAGTCAACCGCCAAAACGTCTTTAGTAACCAACCCGGAGAAAACTTAGATAGCCGAGTTGTGGAAGTGAAAATTCGCCTCAACCCTGAAGATAGTAAAAAAGTTGCAGGTTTCACTAACTTACAAGTGCAAGCAGCAATTGAAATTTAAAAAAGTCTGAAGCGTCATTCTTGGGATATTGACCAAATATGAAACTTTTTCTGAAAACGCCGTTAGCATGGCGGCAATTATTAAAAGAAAGAACTCGTTTATTAATAGCAGTCGCAGGTATTACCTTTGCTGACATGTTGATATTTATTCAGATGGGATTTGAAGGGGCATTATTTGATGCGGCTATTAAACCACATCGCAGTTTACAGGCAGATTTGGTATTAATTAATCCCCAATTTCAAACCCTATTTTCCGTTAAAAGTTTTTCGAGAGATCGACTGTACCAAACATTAGGTTATGATGGTGTGAAGTCAGTGAATCCAGTTTATATCAGCACTGGACAATGGCGCAATCCCGAAACAAGATTAGAACGTGCCATTTTAGTTTGGGGTATCGACCCGGCAAAATCTGCGTTTAATTTTCCCGAAATTCAACAAAATCTAGACCCCATAAAACAATTAAATCAAGTTCTGTTTGACCAAGCAGGTCGTCCAGAATACGGCGCGGTGGGGGATATTTTTCAAAAAACAGGTCAGTTTGACACGGAGTTGAATAATAAAAATATCCGCGTCAAAGGCGTTTTTAGTAATGGTGCATCTTTTGCAGCGGATGGTAATGTCATCACCAGTGACTCTACTTTTTTACAAATCTTTCCTGACCGGAAACCAGACCGCATTGAGGTTGGGTTAATTACTCTCAAACCAGATGCTAATCCCTTGAAAATACAAGCGCAACTAGCTACTGGATTACCCAAAGATGTTGTAGTTTTAACCCCAGAAGAATTCGCCCAAATCGAAAAATCCTACTGGTCTAACGGTACAGGGATTGGCTTTATTTTTGGTTTAGGTGTGGGAGTCGGTTTTATTGTTGGTATCGTTATTGTTTACCAAATTCTTTATTCTGATGTTTCTGATCATTTGCCAGAATATGCCACATTAAAAGCGATGGGCTACACCGATCGCTATCTGTTGGTAGTCTTATTTCAAGAAGCATTATTTCTCGCTTTCTTAGGTTTTATTCCGGCATTTTTCCTTTCTATCGGACTCTATCAACTCGCATACACTGCCACTATGTTGCCCATCTTCATGAATTCGCAACGGGCAATCACGGTGTTTATTTTAACAGTCATCATGTGTACAGGGTCTGGGGCGATCGCTATGCGTAAACTCAGTTCTGCTGATCCTGCGGATATTTTCTAACCATTAAAATTTTATGTTACAAGAATCTTTGCCAGTCAACTCCTTTAACTCATCTGCTAATTTAGAACCTGTAATTACCGTCCATCAATTGAATCATTACTTTGGGGAAGGCGGACTAAAAAAACAAGTTTTATTTGATATTAATTTAAAGATTAACGCAAGTGAAATTGTCATTATGACCGGCCCCTCTGGTTCGGGTAAAACTACTTTGTTGACCTTATTAGGTGGGTTACGTTCTGCTCAAGAAGGTAGTTTAAAAATTTTGGGACAGGAAATTTGTGGCGCTAGTAAAAGAAAACTAACAGTACTACGCCGTCAGATTGGCTATATTTTTCAGGCGCATAATTTGATGACATTTCTGACAGTAAAAGAAAATGTCCGTATGTCTTTAGAATTGCATGATGAATATCTTAATGAAAATATGGATGCCAAAGCGATCGCCATGCTGGAAACAGTTGGCTTAGGCGAACGTGTAAATTATTACCCAGAAAAACTTTCTGGCGGACAAAAACAACGAGTTGCGATCGCTCGCGCTTTAGTCAGTCATCCTAAAATTGTCTTAGCAGACGAACCCACAGCCGCCCTCGATAAGAAATCTGGACGCGATGTTGTGGAATTAATGCAGAAACTTGCCAAAGAACAAGGCTGTACAATTTTGCTAGTTACCCATGACAACCGGATTTTAGATATTGCTGATCGCATCATTTATATGGAAGATGGAATACTCAAAAGTGATGGTGTAGATGTAGCAACCAAAATGCACTAAGTCGAGGTGCAGGGTGCAGAGGGAAAATATAGCGATTTCTGGTAAATTGAGGTACAAAACTAATGTTTTTGAACGCAGAGGAGCGCAGAATCAAGCGCAAAGTTGAGGCAGCGCGATCTTGGGGGTTTCCCCCATGAGCGACTGCCGACCCAGAGAGAAGTTGCCAGGAGGGTTTCCCTCCAAGCAAACTTCGGTGGAGTTGCCTAATTTTATTAGCAATGTATTTAGTAATTCGCAGATTAAGAAATGTTATAACTAATGACTAATGACAATAACATTTTTGACACAATCATCGGTCTTGCACCATTATTAGGTTTGTTAGCTACAATTTTAGGGTTAATTGCATCCTTTGCTTTTTTAAATATTGGTGATATTATGGGTTGTTACAACAACAGTTGGTCGCATCAGGATTAGTCATGGCTATTTTCACACTGTTGTTTGCAAACATCTTCCGTGGACTTTATCAGCGCCAACTTGCACGGATTCAAGAGTATGGCGGACAGTTAGAATTACTATATCGTCGTTGTTATGAAAGAAGAGGTGACAGGTAACAGGTGAGAGAGTTCAAAGTCTTTTGCTGTTCAAGTTTGCTTATTTCTTGATTTCAAAAAATTAACTTTCAGACTTCAGACTTCAGTCGATTCTTTCTGCTATCCTGAGTTTGGCAGAACGCGATCGCGGGTTATTGGCAATTTCCAATTCTTGGGCTGTGATTGGCTTTTTCGTAATCACCCGCAACAGTGGAGAATTGCGTAAACTATGTTTAACTATGCGGTCTTCTAAACTATGAAAACTGATAACAGCAATTCTCCCACCCGGAACCAGGGCGTTTGGTGCTTTTTCTAAAAAAGTTTCTAAAGACTTTAACTCATCATTGACGACAATTCGCAAGGCTTGAAAAGCGCGGGTTGCTGGGTGAATTCTACCATAACGGTATTTGGGGGGAACAGCAGATGCGATCGCTTCGGCTAACTGTGTCGTTGTAGAAAAAGGACGGCGTTCGACAATGCGTCTAGCAATACGTCGGGATAGTCGTTCTTCACCGTATTTAAAGAAAATATCCGCAAGTTCCCGTTCATCCCAGTCATTAATCACATCAGCCGCATTGAGTAAACCTTGCTTATCCATCCGCATATCTAAACTTGCAGTATGGCGAAAGCTAAAACCTCGTTCTGGAGTATCTAACTGATAAGAACTCACTCCTAAATCGGCGAGAATACCGTTAAAAGTTGCTGTGGGAAAGGGATAAGACGCAAAGTTACTTTTAATAAATTTTACACGTTCACCAAACTCAGCTAATTCTTTCCTCGCTGCGGCTAAAGCATCCTCATCTTGGTCAATAGCAGTTAACTGTATGTCCAGCGCAGTTTGCAAAATCAAGCGACTGTGACCACCACCGCCTACAGTTGTATCCAGATAATAACCTCCCGCAGACACCCCTAAACCTGTAATTACTTCTTGCGGTAACACAGGTAAATGAGAAAATATCTGTTCGTCGATAATCAGCGATGGGGAAAAATCAGAATTCATTAGAATTAGAGAAAAAATCTGTAGTAGTTCTAAATAATTTGTGAAACTTTTCTTAGCGCCCTCTGCGCCCTTTGCGGTTCGTTAAAAATATTTTCACAAATAAAATAGAATTTCCCTACAATAGTACCACACAGATTTATTATCTATTTTAATCTGGATAGAAATTTACTTCACGCAGAGGTATAAATAATCATAGTGATCATTTTTTGATTTTCTGTTGGTAAATTGCTGCGTCTGGTATTTGTTTGAATGTCTTCTCAAAATTGAGATTATTGTTCAAAATAAAGCAAAATACTCCCCCAGGTAATTCAATTTCTTTTAACAGAGCGTCCACAAGTTGGGCGTTATCAACATCATGATTATTTTCCCAAAAGCTGAATTTTCGCATAACAGCCAAAACATAAAGCGGTTTTTCTGGGAAATATTGCACAACTTTTTGAACTAAGTAAGCAGTTGTGATATGTGGGTAACGAGATAACTGCTGATGCAGTTTATTTATCTCTGCATTGGACAGATTATGAGATTTAAAATTATCACTCGCTTTTAGACTAGAACGTTCTTCTTGACCGCGCATTACCAAATCATAATGCTTTTCGGCACGCTCTTGATATAATTCGGCTCTATCATTTTGCCCATGTTTTTTCAGGAAAGAAAAAATTATCTGATAACCGTCAATTCCTATGTCTATATCTTGAGCGATCGCTCTTTCAATATATTCAATTCCGCTGGCATCTTCTTGTTTTAATAAGATTTGTCCTAATAAATAATTAGCTGAAGCATGATTACTATCTAAATTAATAACTTCTTGGAGTAATGGCACTACAGCTTCTTCACCCTCCAACTCAAATGTGAGCAATGCTCTTGTAGTCGCTTCTCCTAATGATAATTGCTGTCTCTCGGCTTTAGCATTCAACTTATCTAATATGGCTAATGATTGTTGAACTTCAGCATATTTTTGTCGCCAAGGAGTTGCTATTTTTTCGTACCAAGTGTGACTAAACTCATCTCTAAATTTTTCTAAGGAAGTACCTAAATATTCTTGAGCCGCACTGAGTCTGATTGGTGCAGATACAGATAATTCTTCCTGAACACCGGGAGTAAATCCTAAAGCTTTTAATCTATCTGTTAAGCAAGGATGAGTATCGGCATTATCAGTTTTTTCAGCCAATGCTTGAGCTAAATAAATACTCGCCTCTTTCAGAGGTATCCCCTGATTTAAAGCTGTTTGCATGGCTGTATAACTTGTTTTTGGTGGTTCAACCTCTGTCTGTACTTGCTGATAAATATCAGACCAAAAGTAATTTTCTAAGAATCTAGCTTTTACCTTGACATTCATCAGGGTTTTAGCAGAATTTTCTACTCCTGCTATCTCAACAGCACATCTATCAGCTTCATATTCATTCAAGCGTGCTAACACAAAAGAATAGGCATAAAAAAATGGAATGTACCACTCTAAAAATCGGTTAAAAATAAACCATGATGATTCATTACCACCTTTTCCTAGTCCTTCTTCAATACGATACCAAGTTATACGTTGACGATAAATCCAAGCACTAAAACGACTGTGATTTCCCGAAATATGTCCCATTTCATGAGCCAGAACAGCCCGAAATTGTTCAGGCGGTAATGCTAACATCAGCGGTAAACCCACAATCAGATAATTTTGATACCAGCCAAATAAACCTAAGCGTGGTCTTTGGACAACGCTGGCGTTAAAATCTGTTGTCAGTAAGATGTGATGAAACTTTGGAGCCTGGAGTTTTGATGAGATATCGTCAACTAGGCAAAATAGGCTAGGTACATCTTTGCGCCGCAATATTAACCCTGTGGGTGGGGGAAATGATACCCAAAGCGATCGCACCAGTATAATAGCGATCGCTAGTAAAAAAATCACAGCTTTTAGCGCTGAAGTATGAAATGATTTAGCATTGAGCATCAACCAGACAATACCCACCAGTAATGCCACTGTTACAGCTATAATCAGTAATATATAGGCGTAGCCCAACACAGCCAAAAATGCAACGTGCAATCTATAAATCGGCGGCTGTTGACTAGCAAAAGCTTCTAATCTCTGAATCAACCTATCAAAACGTTGTTGATCGAAAGCCATATATGTATACTAGCTTGTTCAATTTGCAATATAACTGAGATAATATCTGCTTGACTTACGTAAAAATGCAGAAGTCTGAAGTCATTTATTTCTTATTTCATTCTAAGTAAAGATATAATCCTCCTCAACGATATATTTGCCTGAATTTAGTTCAAATTTTTTAGGACAGGTATTGCCCCCGTCCTAAATGTTGACTAATCCAAAGTTAAATTGTGTAAAGCATTCTTAGTTAGAGCTAGGAATGTAAGGTCTGTGAGGTTTTTTAGATTGATTAGAAACATCAGAAGCAGAACGACTAGAAGCAGAAGTACTAGCTGCTGAAGACACCTCTGCTTCGGGAGAACCAGGAGAAGCAAGGGTTAAGAAATCGATAAGTGTCAGCACACGACGACTAATTTTCCAGTTGCCATTTTTCTTGATAACTGTATCCACGTAGGTACCATTAGCAACATCAATACTTGTATCTGAAAGCTTATGAGTTGCATGAAGGTAAGAAGACATAGTTGCTGTATTATTTTGGACTTGGATATTGAACGTACCCAGTAAATGTTGAGTAGCTGTATATCCATTACCTTGAAATACTGAATAGACAAAATCAGCCCAAGCACTTGTACCATACTGTGTAACACTAGCGCCATTGGGAAAAATAGCAGTTATCTCAGCATCTGGAGTAAAACAATTTTGGTAGATGTTTTTTCCTTCTTGAAGATTTCCGCGACCAATAGCATCAGTTCCTAATGCGTAACAAACTGCCAAGTCTTGAATGTCAGATTCTGTATTCGGTTGTGATGCACTTGCCGCATCAAACTTACTTCCCACTAGCAGAACCATCACACCAGCCAGTAAAATCAAGCTTAACCGCTTTACAAGTAATGAAAATAGATTTGAAGCTACTTGCTTAATTTCTCTGCTCTTTTTCATGGAATTAACTGTTGATACCTAAGTTTATTTTGGGAGTTTTGCTATGATTTATTAATGCAAACATGAGCTTGTTTAACTAATTGAAATTACAACTAGCTAAAATTTATTTATTTCACCAGTGAAAACTTATCCCTCAAGATGTGTTTATTAACTTGTGGGCATATAAATATTCATAACAGTTTATATATAAGATGTAACTGAGGATTCTAACTAATTTATGATGATAAAAATAGTTTAAAATATATTTTTTATCATTAAAGATTTGTCAGTATAACCACTTCTGATCGATAAAAAATTCATGAATCAAATATAAAAAAATAATACCCGTTCTTTAAAAAAAACGGGTATCTGAATTGAAGTGCTATTTCTAATTGAGAATTAACTAGAAATAGGAATAGAAATTATAAATTCTGTACCCACTCCTAAAACAGATTCACAATTTAAAGTACCACCATGATTATCGACAATGATTTGCCGACTTATAGACAGACCTAATCCTGTTCCTTTACCGACAGTTTTAGTAGTAAATAAATGGTCGAAAATACATACTTCTACTTCTTCTGGCATACCTTGTGCATTATCTTTAATTTTAATTACTACATGTTTCCGAAGATTATCAACCTCTGTTTTAATAGTAATTATGTTAGTAATGTCTGCTGAATTATTAGTCACTTTCTGGACAGAATAAGCTTCTTCTAAAGCATCAATGGCATTAGCCAAGATATTCATAAAGACTTGATTAAGCTGTCCAAGATAACATTCTACTGAGGGAATATTGCCATATTCTTTAATAACTTTAACACCAGGATGGTCATAGTTGGCCTTTAAGCGATGTTGTAAAATCATCAAGGTACTATCAATACCATCATGGATATTCGCTGATACTTTAGATTTAGTATCGGCGCGTGAAAAGGTACGCAGTGAAGTACTGATTTCCCTAATCCGTTTTGTACCTGTTGTCATCCCATCAATCATTTTGGGTAATTCATCCAACAGGATATCTATATCTATTTCCTCCGCTTTATCTGCAATTTCATCTCCAGGGCTAGGAAAGGTTGCCTGATAAAGTTGCAGGTAGTCAATTAAATCATGAACAGCATCTTTGGCTAAGTCAAGGTTGCCAGAAATAAAGCTCAATGGATTATTAATTTCGTGTGCTACTCCGGCAACTAAATTACCTAAAGATGACATCTTTTCACTTTGGATAATTTGTAATTGTGCCGCCTGTAGGTCTTGTAAAGAGTGTGATAATTGTCGGGATTTATCTTGTTCGTTGGCATATAAGCGAGCATTTTCAATAGCAATAGCCATTTGAGAAATCAAGACTTTTAATACTTGCACTCTTTCGGGAATAAATGCTCCAGTTGACAGTTTATTTTCTAAATAAATAATCCCAGTGAGTTTTGATTGATAGATAATTGGTAAACAAAGTAATGATTTTGATTTCGATGCTTGGATGTACTTATCGAAGTTAAAAGGTTCAGTAGCGATCGCATCATTTAAGATAAGATTTTCCTGAGTGCGGAAAACATAATTAATCACAGATACAGGTAAATCTTGATAACTCTCAATAGGCATTGAATGTAAAACTATGGCTATATCATCTACAGCATTACCCGCAGCTTCGATATATAGCTGATTTTCTTTTACTAGGAGTAATACGGCTTTTTGGGCAGCAGCATTTTCTAATAAAATTTTGATTAACTTACCCAACAAATTTTCTAAAACAATTTCATTGGTGATTGCTTGAGAAACTTTAACAAAGGTATTTAAATCCAAGAAATCACTCAAACTACTACTGGTAGTAGTGGTAGTTGTCATGTGAGTGACATCTGGTTTGAGGATAAAAGTTTCGGTAGTTGTAGTTTGTTTGACGAGAAAAGGATATTTTACTTCTAAGTGTTTAACTTTAGCGATCGCACCCCAACGAATACAGGCATAATAAGCTTTAGTGATATAAGCTTGCTGGATTAATTCTTTCCCGAAAGACTGATAAAATTCTCCTGCTAACTGGTATGCTAAAACTTCATCCAAGAGATAACCATTTGCTTGTGATGTTTGAATTGCAAGCTCATAGTAATCCATCGCTTCTAAGTGGCGCTGCAAAACTCTAGATATTTCTGCCTCAACCAAATAAAATTTATGCAGGTGATTCATGGGTGCATGAGTTGCCCAGAGTTCCATTTTCTGCTGATTACTTCGGACTTTTTCTAAAATTTCTGACTGCGTTGATTCTGAAGCTGTCTGATAATTTGCCAGTTGTGCTAAAGAATCATAAAAATAAAATAAGGGAACTACAAATAACCCTGTAACACCACCCAAAGATTTTTCCGCCATTGCTGCATATTCTACAGCTTGCTGATATTCCCCAAATATATAAGCCAGCATCAGCTTATTAATAAACAGGTGATTCATGGTGTACAAGTCATTCACCTGCTGATGCACTGGTAACATCACTCGTTCATCGTAAGCTTCACCCATTAAACAGCAAACATTCTCTGGACTGCCTTTCAAATTTAATACTGTTTGCAAATATATTGAATTCCAAGTAAAGGCGACTTGTTGCTGAATTTTTTTCAGTGATTCACAATAAGCAGCCAGTTCTTTTTCTAAAATCCAGAGTTCTTTACCCAACCAAAATGAATGATAAGGATAGATATATCCACAATAACCGGCATATTCTAAATCCCCTGTTTCTAAACCACTAGCATATCCTTGTTTAGCTGTGATAAATGTCTCTTGAATATGGTCTTGCCAGTGCATCACATGGGCGCTAACAACTGTGAGAATTTTCGCTTTTAATTCTGAAGAATTAAATTGCGAGACTAAATTTAATGCCAGTTTACCAAATCCATAGCCAACATCAATTTTTCCTTGGACTCCGCAAAGCAGTAATCCATATAAACTGTAACCGTATGCAGAAACAGATGTATTGCCATATTTTAAAGATAAAATTACCATTTCATAGGCAATCAGAGGCATTAACTCAGGCGCAGTTTGGAAAGCAGCGGGGAGAACACCCATGAGGATTCTCATGGCTGCTATTTTTTGCGGATCGGTCATTAATGGTAAGTTAATTAAATCTGCGATCGCTCTGCCTTGTAAATTAGCTGTAATCTCCTCTATCCTTTGTTCATACTCAACCGCTGTTGGTTTATCGGGAATTTTAATTCCCAGTAGTTGCAGTACTGATAATGCTGTCTGAATGGCTCTTAATTGTTGACGTTGGATAATCGAGGCAATAATTTGTACTTCATAGACTTTCACTTTCTCTAGTAAAGTTTGCGCCTCTAGCAGCACTACATCAGCCCATTGCTGCATCTGGACAAAATTTCCCCCAAGATAAGCGACTTCAGCGCCGCCTTCATATAAACCTAGAGCTAAGTTATATTCAGTATGCCAAGCATCTACACTTAAAAGTTCTATGCCAATTTTGTAATACTTTAAAGCTGCTTCATAAGCTGTCGAGGTTTTTGCCTTACGTCCAGCAATTAAATTTAAGTTTGCTAATTCTGTTTTTGGCGATTGCTCAGTTAACGCATTAACACCTACATTTAATTGGTTAACTATATCAAAAATATTAGCTTCTATTTCCTCTTTAGGAGTGTTTTGAACAAGCAACTGTCCTATTTTTAAATGAGTAGCTTGCTTTTGCGATTGGGGAATTAATGAATAGGCTGCTTGTTGTACTCTATCGTGTAAAAATTTATAACTGATTTTGGCAGGTTCAAATTTTAACTTGAGCGCTTCTTCTTGATTAAAAACTAAAGGAATACGATAATTTTCGTTTAAAGGCAGAATTAATCCTGCTTGTAAAGCAGGATATAATTCATTGGCTGTCATTGATGGTGATTTTTCATTGATGATTGTCAGCACATCTAAACTAAATCTATCACCTACACAAGCTGCTAATTTCAAAACTTCTTGGGTGACTTGAGGTAGCTTTTCTAGACGACTGGCAACAAGTTCCACTACATTTTTATCAGTAATGCCAATTGATTGGATTTTTTCTAAATTCCACTGCCATTGTTTACTATTAAAATCAAAGCTCAACAAGTATTCTTGATAAAGTACTTGTAGCAATTGGGTTAAAAAGAAGGGATTACCGCCTGTTTTATTAAAAATTAATTCGGCTAATTGACTAATTTGCTGTTCAAAAGCTGTAGAATTTACATCTTTCTCTTGGTTATGGCGACTTGCTTGTAGAGTCTCAGCAATCAGTTGATTAACATGATTTAAATCTAAAGGCTGTAAGACAACATTATTAACAATTGTGCCAGCCAACTGAATTTCTTCAATTGTTTGAATTAAAGGATGAGTAGGGCTGACTTCATTATCTCTATATGCACCAATAAATAATAAATATTGGCTTTTAGTGTTAGTCGTGAGCAGCTTAATTAAGTTTAAAGTTGCAGAATCTGCCCATTGTAAATCATCTAAAAAGATAACTAATGGATGTTCCTTTTGAGTAAAAACTTGGATAAAATCTTCAAAAACACGATGAAAGCGATTTTGGGATTCTGTTGCTCCTAGTTCTGGAACTTCTGGTTGTTTACCAATAATTAATTCTATTTCAGGAATAACATCAGTAATAACCTTGCCATTGCTACCTAATGCTGCTAATATTTTTGTTTTCCAGGTTGCTATTTTTTCCTGATTTTCAGTCAATAAACAGCGAACTAAATAGGTGAAAGCCTGAATTAATGAAGCGTAGGGAATATTCCGCTTTAATTGGTCAAATTTACCGGAGATAAAGTAACCTTGGCGTTGAGTAATGGGCTTATTGACTTCATTAACTAATGCAGATTTGCCAATACCAGAATATCCAGAAACTAGCATAATTTCACTAGTTCCAGAATTAACTCGCTCAAACGCAGCTAAAAGCTCGTTGACTTGTGCTTCTCGTCCATATAACTTTTGTGGGATTAATAACTGACTTAAAACATCTAAACGGCCAGGAATAAAGTTAGCAATCTCTCCTCTACTTTCTAATTCTTCCAGACATGTTTCTAAATCAACTAATAATCCTGTTGCACTTTGATACCTATCTTCAGCATTTTTAGACATCAGTTTCATGACAATTTCGGAAACTGCACTAGGAATTTCGGGATTTAATGACCGAGGATTTATTGCGGGAACTGCAATATGTCGGTAAACAACCTCTAGGGGATCTGGGCTGAAAAAGGGTATTTGCTGAGTAAGCATTTCATATAAAGTTATACCCAGGGAATAAAAATCGCTACGATAGTCAAGAATGCGGTTCATTCTCCCTGTTTGCTCAGGAGACATATAAGCGAGTGTCCCTTCAACACAGTTAGGATTAGTAAATTGGGGAGTTTCTTTATTTAAACGAGAGGCTATACCAAAGTCGGCAAGTTTAACTAAATTTGTTTGCGAATTAATGATGATGTTACTAGGTTTAATATCTTTATGAATAATTTGGTGTTGATGAAGATACTCTAAAGCTTTAGTTAAGTTAATAGCGATTTTTAAAGATTGAGTTAATTCAAGTTCATTAGTTTTAATAATTTGTGCTAGAGACTGCCCACCAAAATCTTCTAATATTAGTCCTACACGATGATCAAAATTCTCTAAAAAGAGGGACTTAATAATATAAGGAGAATCTAGATTTTGCTGAATTAAATACTCATTTTTTAGGCGAGTAAATGCTTCCAGTGTGGGATATTCGTTTTTCAGCAATTTGAGAATAACTTGCTGTTTAGTTTCTGGTATTTCGGTGCGATAGATAATAGTTTGGATTCCTTCATAGAGTGTAGCTTTAATTGGATATTCTGTAATATGTGCCATTGGTTTTTAATTTTAAAGGGACAAAATTTTAAATAAAATCTTAGCTAGTTATGGAAGAGCTTCTTATTTAATTATTCCCATTAATCCAGCAATTATCACAATCATGTATCTTAGTTAATGCCTCATATCAGTTTTTTTTAGTCAAAACTTGCAGTTAAAACTGATAGAAATATACAGAGACAGATTTACAACAGAACATTTTGGATTATGGGAAATTAGTTAAATTCAGCAAGTTACCAAGCTCACCTACAAGATGACCCCTAGGGATATTCTAAGTACAATTTTGCTTTAAAAGCTACTGTGCTTGTACTTAAAAGAATAAAAAGTTAGCGATCGCACTTTAGGAGAAAAACGGATTTACCAACACAGAGTTGAAAAAATTCCGATGCCTCAATTTCCGGCATCTCAAGCTCCATATAATAGTTGAAGAAGTGAAACAAAAAGAAACATCATAAAATCCCTCTGCTGCCACCTCTTCTCCAACAAACTTCTGTATTGGCAATGGATGTAGGGTTTACCCTCAAGATATTGCCCCTACAAACTTGATTTTGGCAGACACGATTTTATCGGTCTGGTTGGCATCTACGCGGTTCCATTCAATTTTTGATCATGGGAGAACACGGAATTTATGGCAAGACTAGAAACCCGTACTGAACCAATGGTGCTGAATATGGGGCCACACCACCCCTCAATGCACGGGGTTCTGAGGCTAATTGTCACATTGGATGGCGAGGATGTCATTGATTGTGAACCGGTAATCGGCTACCTACATCGAGGTATGGAAAAAATTGCCGAGAACCGCACCACTGTTATGTACGTCCCCTACGTTAGTCGATGGGACTATGCAGCGGGAATGTTTAACGAAGCTGTCACTGTTAACGCCCCAGAAAAGTTGACTGGTGTTGCTGTACCAAAACGCGCCAGCTACATCCGCGTTATCATGCTGGAACTAAATCGCATCGCCAACCACTTGCTGTGGTTCGGCCCGTTCCTGGCTGACGTGGGCGCACAAACTCCCTTCTTTTATCAGTTCCGAGAACGGGAGATGATTTACGATTTGTGGGAAGCGGCTACAGGCTACCGTATGGTAAATAACAACTACTTCCGCGTTGGTGGTGTAGCTGCCGATTTACCTTATGGTTGGGTAGATAAATGTGAAGAATTTTGCGACTACTTCTTACCTGTAGTTGATGAATACGAAAAGTTAGTTACCAATAACCCCATCTTCCGCCGTCGTATTGAAGGTATTGGCACAATTACCCGCGAAGAAGCAATTAACTGGGGGCTGTCTGGCCCTATGTTACGAGCTTCTGGCGTAAAGTGGGATTTACGCAAAGTCGACCATTACGAGTGCTATGACGATTTTGACTGGGACGTTCAGTGGGAAACGACTGGTGATTGTTTAGCCCGTTACATGGTGCGGATGCGAGAAATGCGCGAATCCGTAAAGATTATCAAACAAGCCATCAAAGGACTACCAGGCGGCCCCTACGAAAACCTAGAAGCCAAACGCCTAGCTGCGGGCAAAAAATCTGAGTGGGATGCTTTTGATTACCAGTTTATTGGCAAGAAAGTTTCCCCCACTTTTAAAATGCCTAAAGGTGAAATTTATGCCCGTGTCGAAAGCGGTAAAGGTGAATTAGGCATTTATCTAGTTGGTGATGATAATGTCTTCCCTTGGCGCTGGAAAATTCGCCCCGCAGATTTCAACAACCTGCAAATTCTGCCTCATTTATTGCGGGGTATGAAAGTTGCCGATGTTGTGGTGATTCTCGGTAGTATTGACGTAATCATGGGATCTGTAGACAGATAACCTAAATTAGGTGGGTATTACCCACCTAATGTATGAGTACATTTAGTGAAAAGCAAATAGATACCTTGCCAGTTTTTCTCACAAATATTTATATTCACGGTAAAGAGGAATAGTCTCAATTTATCCTGTAGAGATCGCCACTCTGAAAAGTATCACACCTTAAATTTATCCAGAGTGAAGTTTTGGCTGATACACAATGATGAATGCTTTAATTTTTTGGTGTCTCTCGCAGACTTCCCGCTTGACAATCTCGCAGCCAAGCTTTTACCCCTTGGGCAACTGTACCATTAGTACTATCACGCGGTGGCGTAGGTGGTTGTTTATTAGTAGAAGAACCCGTTTGCGTCAACATCGTGACCAAATACCAGCCGCTTTGATTTTTGGTCAAAAACAACCAATGAAATTCTTGTAATTCAATAGCTTTACTGTTTATATACTGGCGTTCTAAAGTAGTAAAAAACACTTGTTCAACTTTTGTGTTTGCACTTTTTTGCTCATTCAGATCATCGCCAGCAGGATTTAATGGTAGAGGTTGAAATTCTGGTCTACCTGCTACTAGAACATAGCTGAACAAATCGCTACTTCTTGTAAGCCGACGAGCGCGTTGACTGGCACGATTAGCATAGCTAGGTAAATCGCGCAAAAGATGAGTAGTTAATATTTCGAGATTTTTTTCTATGCAGGCAGAGTTTACACTGCTGTGTGCGGTTTGAGAAAATGCTGAGTTATCAGCGGTCTTGGTAATTATGAGGCAGAAGATGGAAGCTATGAGATGGAGTAGGGAGTAGGGAGTAGGGAGTAGGGAAGAAACGATTTTCATGTTTGCTTGTGGTTTTTCCAGAGGCTAATTTTAATTGTGAACTGACATTGTTGATTAAAAAAACTAGCCTCTAGCCTCTAGTTCAATTCCTCAGAAATGCGCTTCCAGGCTAACTCAGGGTCAGCAGCAGCAGTGATGGGACGACCAATTACTAAGTAGTCTGCACCAGCGAGTATGGCTTGGGAAGGAGTGAGCGATCGCATCTGATCTCCTTTTTCTGCCCAAGTTGGACGCACCCCTGGACAAACTAGTAAAAAGTCATCCCCACAGGTTTGCCGCAACTGTACGACTTCTTGGGGCGAACATACAGCCCCATCTAACCCTGATTCTTTGGCCATCAGTGCCATTTCTAAGGCAAATTCAGGCAACTCTAGGGGAATTTTCAAGTCAAACGCCAATTGTCGCGCCGAAATACTCGTCAGCAGCGTAATCGCAATTAATTTAGGTGGTTGAACACCTGCTTGGGCTGCACCTACTTGGGCTGCTTCTGTGGCGGCTTTGAGGGCATCTTTCCCAGATGTAGCATGAATTGTTAGTAAATCTACGCCATAACGCGCCGCATTGCGACAAGCCCCAGCTACTGTATTGGGGATATCGTGAAACTTTAAATCAAGGAAGATGCGCTTTTGCCGAGATTTTAAGATTTCTAAAATTTTCGGCCCGGTGCTAGTAAACAACTCTAACCCAACCTTCCAAAAACTGACTGATTCGAGTTTGTCTACCAAAGCGATCGCACTTTCTAAATCCGGCACATCCAAAGCCACTATGATTTTGTCATTTGTCATTTGTCATTAGTCATTGATGATTAGTTAACTTCAGTTCGGGTTAAGGCTATTTTGTTGTTCTTTCGACGAGATAATAAGATTTTTAGCTAACGATAGAATCTGGTTTTCACCTTATCCCGAACTCAGGTTAGTTACTTTAGCTTGTCTCCTTTACAGCCCTCAAACTTTACAAAATGTCAAGTATCTCTTGTAATAATTGTTCGTTACTCTTCTGCATAACAAGTCGGATAAACTTGTTTTTACCCACTTGTAGCACACGCCCGTGCAACTCACTAGCTTCTGAGAAAGTAGTATCAACATCGGTAATGCGATCGCCATCTAAGCGTACACCACCTTCTTGAATTTTCCGCCGACCTTCACCTGTACTTTTACACAAGCCACAAGCACCAAGTATAAAAGCCAACTTTGCTGGAAATTGGGGTATTTCTGCGAGAGAAAATTCGGGAACAGCACCTTCCTTACCACCACTTTTCGCTGCTTCTTTGGCTTCATTCGCTGCTTGTTCGCCGTGGTATTGTTTAACCACTTCCCAAGCTAACAGCATCTGGCGATCGCGCGGATTTTCTGGCAGTGTATCTAAAGGTAAATCTGTCAGTAGTTCAAAATACTGTCCCAGCAAATTATCAGGAACCCCTTGTAACTTCTGATATTTTTGTCCTGGATGTTCCGACAAACCGACATAATTGCCCAGAGACTTCGACATTTTCTGTACGCCATCTGTACCAATTAAAATTGGTAACAGTAAACCAAATTGTGGTGTTTGCCCAAAATGACGTTGCAAATCCCGTCCCACAGCAATGTTAAACTTTTGGTCAGTTCCCCCTAGTTCTACATCTGCCTCAACGGCCACAGAATCATAGCCCTGCATTAACGGATAAAGGAACTCATGCAGGAAAATCGGATTCTCTTTTTTATAACGTTCAGCAAACCCCTCCTTGGCTAACATTTGCCCTACTGTCATGGTAGACAGTAACTCCAAAATCTTTCCTAAATCAAGCCGGGAAAGCCATTCGGAGTTATAACGCACTTCTAACAGTCCTGGTGTGTCAAAATCCAAAATAGGACGCACTTGGTCTAAGTAAGTTTGAGCATTTTGTGCCACATCAGCTTCTGTCAGCTGGCGACGCACCTCAGATTTACCTGTAGGATCACCAATGCGAGCCGTAAAATCACCGATGATCAGAACTGCCGTATGACCAGCATCTTGAAACGCTCGCAGTTTTCGTACTGGTATGCTATGACCAAAGTGAATATCAGCACCAGTAGGATCAATTCCCAATTTGACCCTCAGAGGTCTGTTACTATTTGCTAAACGTTTCTCTAAACTTTCAATTTCGCTATTAATATCAGTCGGTTGGGGGAATACTTCTACTATCCCACGATGCAGCCAAGAAAAATCTTGCGCCATAATAGGAGATTCGCTATTAACTACACTTTTTATTTGAGAAGTTAGGTTGGTTACATTCACTGGCAATTTGTCCGTTTTTTCATCTGCCAAATTAATATAATTGCAAAAAATTAACCACCTTGCTGCATTTAGATGAATTACAGTTAAATTTACAAGTGAGGAAGTGATATCACCGTGTCGTCTAGGACTCTTGAAAATAAGCAGCCACAACGTCGGCCTTCATCGGGTTTTGAGTTTTTGAAAGGCGTAGGTCAGATAACTGGCGGTACTTTGTTATCTATAACCATGCTGACAAGCTCTATTGTAGCTGGAGGGCTAGTTGGTTTAGCGATTAGTTTCCGCAATTTGCCAGATGTCAGACAACTGCGTAACTTCTTGCCATCAGAAACGACTTATATTTATGACATTAAAGGTAAATTGCTCGCTAGTGTTCACGGGGAAGCTAACCGTGAAGTTGTACCTTTAGATAGAATTTCACCCAATTTAAAACGGGCGGTACTAGCCAGTGAAGATGGACATTTTTACTCTCACCACGGAATTAATCCTACAGGGATTGGGCGTGCTATTGTTGTGAACGCCGTAGCAGGTGGTGTGAAAGAAGGTGGTTCTACCATCACCATGCAGTTGGTTAAAAATTTGTTCTTGTCGCAAAAACGCGCCATCACTCGGAAATTAGCCGAGGCTGTATTGGCCATTCGCTTAGAGCAAATTTTGACCAAAGACCAAATATTAGAAATGTACCTCAATCAAGTTTATTGGGGTCATAATAATTACGGTGTGCAAACAGCCGCACGCAGTTACTTTGATAAGTCAGCCGAAACCCTAACCTTGGGAGAATCGGCAATGATGGCGGGTTTAATTCAAGCGCCAGAAGAATTCAGCCCCTTTGCGAGTATGAAGCTGGCAAAACAAAAGCAAAAAGAAGTGCTGGGGCGGATGCTGGAATTGAAATGGATTACCCAGCAAGAATATGATAATGCCTTAAAACAAGAAATCAAACTAGGCAGAATTAGGTCTTTTCAAGGTAGTGCTTTACCTTACGTTTCTAACACTGTGTCTCAGGAATTAGCGAAGAAGTTTGGGCGTGACGCACTACTTAAAGGTGGGATGCGAGTTCAAACTACAGTTGATGCTAAATTCCAAACTATGGCAGAAGATACTGTCAAAAAATGGCATAAAACACTTAGTGGACAAGGGTTATATAAGAACCAAATTGCTTTGGTTGCCATTGATCCACGGACACATTTTATTAAAGCATTGGTGGGTGGTGTAGATCCTAAAGTCAGTGAGTTTAACCGAGCGACTCAAGCTTTACGTCAACCAGGCTCATCTTTTAAACCATTTGTTTACTATACTGCCTTTGCTACTGGTAAGTATGGGCCAGACAGTACGGTAATTGATGCGCCAGTAAGTTACCGCGATGGTAATGGTTGGTATTATCCCAGGAACTATGATGGTAGTTTTGGTGGAGCAATGACCATTCGTAAAGCTCTATCTGTATCTCGCAACATTCCTGTAATTAAACTGGGTAAGGCGGTAGGGATGTCAAAGGTGATCGAAACTTGCCGAACTTTGGGAATTATGAGTCCGATGGAACCCGTGACTTCATTACCTTTAGGTGCGATCGGTGTGACACCTTTAGAAATGACTAGTGCTTATGCTACTTTTGCCAACTATGGGTGGCAATCACCACCAACAATTATTGCTCGGATAACCGATAGTAGCGGCAATGTGTTATTAGATAATACCCCGAAGCCCCAATTGGTGCTTGATCCTTGGGCATCAGCGGCAATTATTAATACAATGCAATCTGTAATTACTGAAGGTACTGGTAAAAATGCGGCAATCGGCCGCCCATCGGCTGGGAAGACAGGAACAACATCTTCGGAAAAAGATATTTGGTTTGTTGGTACTGTACCCCAATTGACAACTGCTGTTTGGGTGGGTCGAGACGATAACAGACAATTAGCCAGCGGTGCTACTGGTGGTGTTATGGTAGCTCCCATCTGGAAGGATTTTATGACCAAAGCACTTAAAGGTGTACCAGTGGAAAATTTCAAACCACCTTCTCAGTTTCCTCGCCCTAAATCAAATTAAAAGCATTTTTCCAAAGCCAACGACAGGTGTAGACGGGCGCGGAGGGGAAATTTCTTCTCTGCGCCTTTGCTTTTCTGCGCGAAAGTCTTTGATAACAGATACTTAATTACCTCTAGGGCTGTTTTTCCAGTTCGGCTTTCATCCGTTCTAGGGTGAAGTTCATTTGATCAAACATCTGTTGTGGAGTTATGCCAAACTGACCTAATTGGGTTTTTAACTGTTCTACTGTCATTTGCGCCATAAAATCTTCTGATAGCTCGAAGCGCTTCATAAAGATGCGATAGCGATCCATCATGGCTTCCATTTGGTCAATGAACAGTTTTTTGCCTTCGCGGTCAAATTTGCCATAGTTGTTACCAAGTTTGATTAGGGCTTGGTAATCTTCAAAAAGCTCTTTTGCTTCTTGCTGAACTATTTCAGAATCAAAGAATCCCATGTTGCTTATGTTTAACTGAGTAATGAAACTCAGCAGCTTATAGTGATGCTTATATTTTTATTCTAGTCTAGGGGATTCATCTAAAAAAACAACTTCGGTTAAAGTACGGTTTTTCAGCTAGATTCCAACACTTGACTTTATTTGCTTTCTGTTAATGTGATTGTGTTTTATGAGAATCTGGTTTGATGACCTGTAGTTAAAGCAGCAACAAACAACTGTAATTCTTCAGACAGGTTGTTAATAGGATAAAGTTCAGTTAACCTGCATAAATATTATATTAAACAGGGAGAAAAATTTATGGGACTGTTTGACCAAATTCTCGGTGCTGTTACTAATGCTAATCAACAAGGTAGCTTGGGTCAACTAGGCGGTATTATCAACACCGTACAACAACTGAGCGATCGCACTGGTGCAGATTCCTCAACTATCCAAACGGTTTTGGGGATTGTAGGCAATTATGTACGCTCTTCTTTACAAGAAAAGCAAGCTACAAGTGGCGAAGCCGAAGCTCAAGCTTTAGTCAATCAATATGCTGGTACTTCTCCTAATCCAGAAGCTGTAGATTCGCTGTTTTCTGGGGGTATGCAGCAGCAAGTGGCTGAAACAGTTTCTCAGCGCACTGGGTTAGATGCTGGAACTATTCAACAATTACTACCTTCAATAGTGCCGGTAGTTTTGAACTTCCTCCAATCAGGTGCCAACGCTCAAAATCCTCAATCTGGTAGTAATTCCTTGTTGAGTGCCTTTTTGGATGCAGACAGGGATGGCGATGTTGACATTGCTGATGCGATTCGTTTGGCTAGTCAGTACCTCGGTAAATAAGCGGATCTATTGAAACAGAATATACCTGCTTATGCTGGCATCTGACGTATGTATTCTGTTTCAATAACTTTTGCACTTTGCCTTTTAACTTTTTGATTAGCCTCCACTCACAGGCGGAATCAGCACCACTTCATCACCATTTTGCAGTAATGTATCTGGTTCAACAAAAATCAAATTGATCCCAAAGCGAGTGATGTCCCGCCATTTAGCGAGTTCTGGGCGTTCTGCAATCAGGCGATCGCACACGGCTTTTACAGGTGTACCTTCAGGAAATTCCAGCGCTAATTCGGGAATTCCAAAGGCTTCTTGATAAGCAGCAAATAATTTTACCGTGACTGTGATTGCAGATTTAGACATACAAAAGCTTGGCATTCTAGAACTTTTATCAATCTAGAGTTTCTCAGACCTAACAATGACAAAGCAAGTTGAGAAACTGTCATTTGTATTCGTTAGCACAACTTGTATATTGCTAATGTGGTTTGCCAAAATATTACCATCCATTCGTCCAGAAAAAATCATGAGAATGGAAGCCAATGGGTAAATTCTGTCAAATCACAAGCATTACTCCCACGTTGACACATCTCTCAGCACATCAGGAATTTCTCCCATCTCTAGGGGAAATTCCAACAAGGTTTCTCTATAACCTAAATACCCAGACTCAGCAAATGACAACAGCATTCGCTTGAGTGCGAACCAAACTTCTGACTCATATTCCCAATCACCATAGCGCGAAGCCCGACCGGCAATGGAACGTAGCGCCCAAAAATAAGAATTTCTCACCACTGAACCGCCTTTCTTAAACTCTGGCAAGTCTTTGTGGTGAAGAAATAATACTTGATTGTCAATTCTGGCTTTCATAACAGCCATTTTAATTGATTGAGACGGAATATATCATATAGCAGGAGGCAGGAGGCAGGAGGCAGGAGGCAAAAGGCAGAAGGCAGGAGGCAGGAGGCAGAAGGAAAAGTCTTATTGTTTCTGGCATTCAAGCTTTCAAATTGTCCTAATATATCTGACTACTGCTATATTTATAAACTTGAGCTTAAGCCTAAACGGAAAGTAAACCCAGGACTATAAATGCGATTCACTCGCTCGTATTGCTCACCTAGTAAATTTTCTAAATAAACGGTGAGTCCTAAATTGCCAGCTACAGGGATACGACCACTAAAATCTAAGTTGAAGTAGGATGGTACAAAGTCTGTAATTTGGTCTCCGGCTCTATTAAATAAGGCTCGCCGCGCACCACTGTTGTATGTCATGTATAAGTTAGCTTGCCAACCAGAATTTTGATACCCAACACCAGCTTGCAATAAAGAATAGGGAATCAAACCTAACTGTAAGCCTCTTTCTGTACCTGTTTTAATTTGAGCATCTGTATAGGTATAGTTGAGAAAAGTTGACCAGCCAGAATTCAGTTTTAGTTGTAAGGCTGCTTCTAAACCATTGGTATCTACTAGCCCAATATTTGCCCAACGTCCGGCTATCACGCCCAAACGATTATCTATGCTGCTGCCGAAATAAGTAAACTGTCCAGTCAAATTTTCTGCAAATTTGACATCTAATCCCGCAGTCCAAGTAGAACCTGTTTCTGGGTCTAAATCTGGGTTTGGTTCCCAACCATGAACTGTGTCATAAACATATAATTGGTCTAGTCCGGGGTTGCGTTGTCCGCCAGCCCAACTTCCGCGCATCGCTAGTGTTGGTGTCAGGGCATAACGTAAGCCCACACTAGGATTGAGATAATTACCAAACTCTGTATCAAAGCTTTGTCTGAGTCCTAAATCGAGTTGAAAATTTTTGCTGATATTCCAACTATTGACAGCAAATAAAGCTGTGTTTAATAAATCTCTGTTTTCCGTTTCATTATTAGCAATGCGATCTGGGTTGGTACTTAAGACATCACCATTTAAGTTAGTATTTTTTAAATCCAATCCCCAACGTAATTTATTGCTCTGACTTAATTTCCACTCATGGTCTACCCTGGCTGATAACTGTTGTGTATCTAAAGCACCTGTACGATAAAAGTTACCTGTCGGGCCATAAGTACTGAAATAATCTTGATTGTAACCAATTGTAGTTGTGAGATTAGAGCGATCGCCATTACCTAAACGAGTTTTCCAAGATAAACCAATATTCAAGCCATCATGGTCTAAACGGTCTCTTTGTAAAGGGAAACCAAAAAAGATTAACCCTCGACGGCTACTCAGGGCGGTAACATCTAAATTCAAAGTATTTCGAGAATTTAAATCTAAACCGATGTTGCCAAAATAGCTACTTGTGGCTGTATCTGCATTAGATAAAAAACCTTGAGAATCACGGTTAGCTGCGCCTACAGGAACACGATAACGGTTATCAGAAAAAAATCTTTCAAAACTGAAATTGTATCTCGCCACACCAACTGAACCACCAAAACTAGTTTGTTGATTATTTAAGCTGAATGAGCCATATTCTACACTACCAGTTAGCTTTGGTTTGCCATAACCTTCTTTGGTGATGATATTAACAACTCCACCAAAAGCTGAGGAACCATATAAGGTAGAAGCTACACCGCTAGATAATTCTACGCGTTCTATTGATTCTACAGGAATGCTATTTAAATCAGTTGTGCCATGATAGGTGTTGACATTATTATTAATCTGTCTGCCATTAATCAAAAATACAGACTGATTAATTGCAGCACCTCGATAATATGTGCCTGTGTGAATATCTGCGCCATGACCAACATCATTAATTGCAAATCCAGGCAATCTTTTTAATACATCAGCAACGCTAGTTGCACCCTGCTTTTGAATTTCTTCTTTTTCAATCACATAAACAGGTGTAGAGCCAGATAAAGTATCTTGTTCTCCAATTACTTCTGTGGAAATATCTGCATCTTCGGCAGGTTGTGTTTCTTCTTCTGGCTGAGTTTCTTGTTTAAACTCTACATCCGAACCAGTTTCTTGAGTTAGTAATTCAGCATTGATAATAGGTAACTCAATTTCTTTTAAGTTAGGAATACTTGTAGTTACTGGAGTTAATTCAGCGCCAGTTTGTTGAATTTCTGTTTCAATAGCTTCAGCAGGTAAAGTTATGAATAAATTTGGTAACGCAACTAGCAGCCAATAATTCTTTCTCACGTTTTGTCTCACACCCAGTAAAAATAGTCACCAAAAGGTATTGTTGCGGTTATGGCAAAATCTTGTCAAACGACACACTGTCGTATTTCCAGTCAGTAATTGTTGATAAGTCAAGCAAATATTATGGTTATAAATTATTGGTCTGAAAAGTTATATAATTAAAGAAAAAACCAGAAGAAATTATATTTACTCTTCTAGCTAAATAATTTTAAATTTTGGTTTGACACTACAAATAAATCTGATAAAGGCTACTTAGCTTGATTATGCTACTTCAACTGCAAGTTGAATTTCGTGTTGCAAGCGCTTGAGTAGATCTATAGTTGTCTCGTAGGCAACTTTTTGGTTTTTGTGTTCAAAGTACTCAGATGCCTTGTTCAAATCAGCGATCGCTCTTTGCTGATACCCTAGATAATACTGAGCAATGCCGCGATTCAAGTAAGCTTGTCCATTACTGGGATCTAGCCGAATAACTTCGGAAAAATTATTGACTGCACCTGTGTTGTCGCCATTACGACCACACACACAACCAATGTTAAAATAAGCTCGATAATCCTGAGCGTTGAAACGAATCGCTAGATTAAAGTCGTGCATTGCTGCGGGTAAATTATGCAGATGAAAATGAGCTAAACCCCTATCGTTGTAAATATCTGCAAATAATATATTGGCTACTTGAGGGATTTGTGTTAGTGCCATATTAAAATCAGCAATTGCAGATGTGTGATCACCTAGGGTATTATGAGCTACACCTCGATTATAGTAGGCGCGAAAATCATGAGGTTTGTGAGCGATCGCTAAGTTATCATCGTCAATAGCACTGAGATAATTACCTTGTCTGTAATGTGCTAAACCTCGATTTAGATACGCTTCCAGATTATTTGGAGAAAAATTTATTGCTTCGGTACAATCTGCGATCGCTTGATGGTAATCTTGTAAATGAAGATAGGCAAGACAGCGGTTGCTGTAAGCAGAAGTAGTTTTTCCTGGCTGTTCAATTACTTGGTTAAAATACTCTATCGCTTCCTCATAATGACCATGCTGCATCTGCATTACACCTAAATGAAACGAATCACTTGCTATTTTTTGGGTAAGCAATTTAGATGATGCAGGTAAGAACTGAATAGCAAAAGTTAGAGGAAACACAACTAGCAAACTGAATAAAAACCGCCCAAAATTAGCCATAAGTACTAGCGACAATTTCGGCAAAAACAAAATCGGCGGGACAATTAGCCCCGCAGTTTGTAGAACTCTATACTAACTCTACTTCCAAGCTTTGTCTGCTTGTCCTAGTACGTAAGCAGCTACATCTTCAATTTGGTTAGATTTTAGACGACCTGTGAAAGCAGGCATAGCATTTTTACCCTTTGTTACTTGGGCAATAATAGCCTCTGCTGAGTTCATACCATACTTTTCTAAATCTTCTTTCTTCAAGGTCTTTTGAGCATTAACTAAATTCTTACCACCTGCGTGACAAGAAGCACAATTAGCACTAAATACTTTAGCTCCATTGACGGTATCGGCTGCTAAAGCTGGGCTGCTGAAGGCAAATGTAAAGATAGCAATACCTAACAGCATAACTGAAATGATTTTCTTCATGGAGTGTTCTCTCTCAAACCAACGTGAATTGCGGACGATATCATCCCTAATTGTCAGTTGATTAAATTCTCTTCGTCAAAAGACAGGCTGTCAAACTTCGCTGTAATGATGGCGAATAGCCATATCTAATCAGTTAAGAAAAGCTCATATCAGAATCAGCGATCGCACTCTTGCTATACTCATAATCAGTATGTAATTGGTAGCTGATTAAGCCTCATATTCATCAGGCAGAATGTTACATAGCTTCAACAAAAGGGAATTCTATATTTAACAGCCAAATAAAATCTATATAATCCCTCGAATTAGGATGAAATCCCGAAAGCAAAGTATTCAAAAAAGTAATATTAAGAATTGTAATAAAAATGCTAGTACCTATACTAAAACTGTATCTCAACCAGTAGAACAACAGTTAAAACAGCTACAAAACAAACTGTTGTTATTAATACAACACAATCTTTTACCGATAATTGAGTGGAATACAGCCTTTGAGATCACAGAATGGAATGCTGCTGCTGAAAAATTGTTTGGATACAGCAAAAGTGAAGCTCTTGGTTGCAATCTCACAGAATTAATTGTCCCAGAAAGTGAAAGGCTACAGGTTAGCAACATGATGAAGTTATTACTACAAGATTCATTAGTGGCTAACAATACTAGTATCAATAGAAATATTACAAAAAATCAAATAATGATTCTTTGTGAGTGGTCTAACACTCGTATAGTTGATTTAAATGGTCAGGTAATTAGTATTGTTTCAACGATACAAGATGTAACGCACATCAAAAGTTTTACAACAGCCCTACGGGAAAACGAAAAAATTTATCAGTCAGTCTTAGATGCTATCACAGATATGGTGTTAGTAAAGGGAGCTAAATCGCGCATTATTTGGGCAAACAAAGCCTTCCGTGATTATTACGGAATGACAGAAGCACAACTGCAAGATTTGATTGATGCTCCTTTTAATGAACCAAAAAATACCCTCCAGTATATTAAAGATGATGCTTATGTATTTGAAACTGGAAAAACTCTAGAAATTCAAGAATCAGTGACAAAGTATGATGGGGAAGTACGCTTATTTAACACCATCAAATCTGCTATCCGTAACGAACAAAATGCAGTGGTGATGACAGTAGGCGTATCTCGTGATGAAAGCGATCGCCAAAAAGCAGAAAAAGAAAAAGCCAAGTTATTAGCAATTCTCGAAGCCGCACCAGATTTTATCAGCACTGCTGATTTAACTGGAAAAGTTCTCTACTTTAATCAAGCTGCTCGCAGAATGTTAGGACTATCAGAAACAGAGTCATTTCAAGGCAGAAATTTGTCCCAAAATCACCCCCAATGGACAAATGAAATCATCATGAATCAGGGAATACCAGAATCAATTCGCTGTGGTAATTGGGTAGGAGAAACAGCATTGTTGGGAGCAGATGGTCAGGAAATTCCTCTTTCTCAATTAATCATTGCTCACAAATCACCTGATGGAAAAATTGAATATTTATCAACAGTTGCTAGAGATATTAGTGAATTAAAAGCTGCGGAAGAAGCTCTACAACAAAAAGCGCGAGATTTAGAGCAAACTCTCAAAGAACTCCAACACACCCAAGCACATCTGATCCAAAGCGAAAAAATGTCATCTATTGGTCAATTAGTTGCAGGAGTTGCTCACGAAATCAATAATCCTACAAGTTTTATTTACAGTAATATTCAACCTGCTAACGAATACATCAACAATTTAATGGATTTAATTGAGCTTTATCAACAAAATTATCCTCATCCGACAAAAGTTATTCAAGACCACATCAAAGCTATAGACCTCGAATTTTTAATAGCAGATTTACCTCGCTTACTATCATCAATGAAAATCGGCGCAGAACGAATTACACAAATTGTTCTTTCCTTACGCAATTTTTCGCGGATGGATGAAGCAGAGTGTAAAGCTGTAGATATTCATTCTGGCATTGATAGCACTTTAGTTATTTTGGCACATCGCCTCAAGGCGCAACATAACCGCCCGGCGATCGCACTCATTAAAGAATATGGCAATTTACCTCTAGTAGAATGCTATCCAGGACAATTGAACCAAGTTTTTATGAACATTTTGGTAAATGCTTTAGATGCTTTAGAAGAACGAGATCAACAACGTTCTCTTGAAGAAATACAACAAACACCAAGTACTATCCAAATTCAAACTTTTTTATCAGATAAACAACACGTTATAATTCGATTTATTGATAATGGGCTAGGTATACCAGAGAATTTACTCAAACGTTTGTTTGATCCTTTCTTTACAACTAAGCCAGTAGGTGTAGGTACAGGACTAGGTTTATCAATTAGCTATCAAATTGTCGTAGAAAAACATCATGGGAAACTTACTTGTCTATCAACACCAGGACAAGGAACTGAATTTCAAATTGAGATTCCTCTCTAGGGTGAAAAATCTGAAGTATAAAGTATGAAATGAAAAAACTAGTAATGGCTTGTTAAGCCTTAAATGTTGCAATGTAACTTAGTTTTATCCACGTTCATCGGCGGTTAATTTATTCTAAATTTGATGCCCTATTTTAGTCTAGACATGCTACCAAAAATCACTATTCACTTACCTCTAGCTACTTCGCTGCTAAATTTGTCAGGTTTTCTGCTGTGACGCGACAAATTCGCCAATCATCTAAAATGGTGGCTCCCATACTGCGGTAGAATGCTTGTGCAGGCTCATTCCAATCTAAGACACTCCACTCTAAGCGCCCACAATTATGCTCGACGGCAATTTGCGCTAGTTTAGTTAAAAGTGCTTTACCAATACCTTGGCGGCGATACTCTGGTAAAACAAATAAATCTTCGAGATAAATTCCGGGCTTGGTAAGAAAGGTAGAATAGTTGTGAAAGAACAAGGCAAAACCGACAGCCTGGCCTTGATATTCTGCCAAGATGGCCTCGATATATTTTTGCGAACCAAATAGATGCTCTTGGAGTGCTGCAACATTCCCTGTAACAGCATGAGATAATTTCTCATACTCCGCCAACTGTTTGATTAATTGAAATAGTACGTTGCTATCAGCAGGTTCAGCAAACCGCAAAATTAAATCGGTCATTAGTCATAAGTCATTAGTCCATAGTTATTAGTCCACAGTTGATGACCTGTAGTCAAGAGTAGGTTACAGGTTATAGAGTTGTTTATGAGATTCAGATGTCTGAACCACTGTAGCTATCACTTTTGACTTTTGACTGTTAACTTTTGACTTTTAAATCAGCCAACCCTTCAAGCGTTTAGCAATGTGCGGACGGCGTAATTTTCGCATAGCTTTGCTTTGAATTTGGCGCACTCGTTCACGCGATAAATTAAACATATTGCCAACTTCTTCTAGAGTGCATGGTTCACTGGTTGTAAGTCCATAGCGTAAAGATATTACGTCTTTCTCTCTAGGAGTTAGCACATCACCTAAGACTTCCCAAATCTCCTGGCGCATCATGTTTTCATTCATTTTGGCTTCGGGAGAGAGGTTGTCCTCGTCTTCTAATAAGTCCATCAATTCGGTGTCTTCTTCTTTACCGACACGGTGGTTGAGGGAAAGTGCTTGGCGGCGTAGTTGTTGTAGTTGGCGTAATTGTTGAACGGTCATTTCCAAAAAAGCGGCCATTTCTGCTTCTGAGGGGTTGTGACCAAGTTTTTGTTTAAGTTCGCGTTGAGCTTTTTTGAGTTTGTTAAGTTTTTCAACAATATGAATTGGTAGGCGAATTGTGCGAGCATCATTAGCGATCGCTCTGGTAATTGCTTGTCTAATCCACCAATAAGCATAAGTGGAGAACTTGTAGCCTTTATCGGGGTCAAATTTTTCTGTCGCACGATTTAAACCCATCGCCCCTTCTTGAATTAAATCTAGAAAAGGCACTCCGCGATTTAAATATCGCTTGGCAATTGATACAACTAGTCTCAGATTCGAGCGAATCATTTTGCGTTTCGCTACTCGACCTTGATACAAGCGGCTTTCTAATTGCTTTTCTGTTAAATCTAATTGAGCCGCTACTTGTACTTTAGTTGGTTGTTGCCCTAGTTGTTCTTGTAAAGCGGCTTGAATTTCTCTGACTTCTTCTAAAAATCGAACTCGCCGCGCTAATTCTACTTCTTCATCTGCTTTCAGCAACGGATAACGTGCCATTTCTTTAAAAAATGCACCTACCGCATCATCATGTTCGGTTTTGTTATATCCTGAAGGTCGAGCTGCCGCCATCTCATCCCCATCACGTTCCTCTGAGTCGAGATTTTCTGGAATTGGGGGTTCTTCTTCTACCAATATTTCTAAACTTTCGAGTAGTTGCTCTTCTGTCTCGACAGCGGTTTCTAGTATTTCCATTGTTCCCAATTCAGCAATATTCATAGTTTCCTTTAGGGATGGTTGCTTTGTTTGGTACATAATTCCTTGACAGCTACTCGCTTGCAATTTGGTAGTTTCCCCTGAGAAACAAATGCACCCTCTCTATAGCAAAGTACAAGTTTCTACTAATTACTTAGCAAAACCAAAAATTCTTTTCTAGCTGTCATTTTTTGGTTCCTGCTAGATAGAACCCTCTCATCAATAATGGTTATTGCACCTAAAAATTAATTGTCTCAGGTTCTAACAGATATACTTCTTATTTTTTGATTAATCCCTAAATCTGTCAAACTCCCTCAACTATTCTCAACCTCAAAAAATATAAAAGAAACCCAGTAATTAGTTCCATTCCTTAAAATTTCCTATATTTTTATAAAATTTTTAGTTTTAGGGGTAGGAATTAATGTCTAAATTTAAAGTCTTGATTTTGGGGTTATGAGAATTTCATAAACGTTTCTAAAGGTCAAAATTTCAGTAATTTAATTAACTGAAATCAATTATTTGTATAAAAGCATCTCATATACACCAACAATTGAATATCTATCAATGGGCGGAAAAAGGCTATGCCATATTTCGTAAATAGGCAAATGATTTCATAAATAGTCAGAGATATATTTGTGTTTTTATCGTGGGTGGACTTCAAATATTTATTGCACGTATAGCGAAGTTTGATTTGTCTAGTACGTTACATAACAGGAAACTTATCAAGTATCATTAGGGATAAAAGTAGTGCGAAATACATTTTACCTTATATAGAGAAAAAACTTTGCTTTTTGAGAGCTAAGTGAAGGGATAATAAATTTCTGTCAATAAAAAACAAAAAATATGTATATTAATGACTTAAATTTACAAAATTTAGTAGTTGCCGAGCCAGGAGAATCGTACCAAGCTCAAAATTTGGGTAATCGCTACATTGAAGTTTTGGTAGACTGTCCAGGTGCTACAGATACAGAAGCAAAGCTATACGTATATCGAATAGCACCTAATTTAGAGATTAGACCAGGAGATATTTTAAGCGTGCCATTTGGCGCACAACAATTAGGAGCGATCGCCATTCGGATTTTGGCAGAACCTCCAAGTAATATACCGTCTGAAAACATCAAAGATGTAGAAGATATCATCCAAAAAGATTTTTTTCGAGATAGCTATTGGAGCTTACTAGAACTAGTTTCAAAATATTACTATACATCTTTAATACAAGTAATACGGGTTGCTTTACCGCCTGGGTTGTTAGGGCGATCGCAACACCGCATTCGTCTTAAAAGAGAGAGCATTCCCAATGGTGCGGAAGAATTTCTGCGTTTATCAGCAGCGCGACAAATATTAGAGATTCTCCAATCTCAACCGGATGGAGACTATAGTTACAGATTTCTCAAACGCCAAGTCAAAAGTAAAGCTCAGTTTTATATAGGGAAAAAACAGTTAATTGATCGTGGTTGGGCAGAAACCTATGTAGAATTACCGAAATATTCTCGGCCACAAACAAAGCTTGTAGTCACATTAGTCTCTGATGGTTTGCACGTAGCCTTAAACAAGCGTCAACGGGAAATATTGAAAGTTCTACGTGATTGTGATGGCGAGTTGTGGCTCAATGAGTTTTTACAGATATGTAAGACAACTACCTCAACCCTCAGAGGGTTGGAACAGAAAGGTTGTGTTGTCATAGAAGAACGGGAAGTTTTGCGGGCAGAACAAAGTCCGACATTAACCCAAGATCAGGCAAAAACCTTAAATGCTGCCCAAGCTAACGCCTTAGCAACTATCAATAGTATCAATGGATTTGCTCAAGTCTTGTTACATGGAATCACAGGTTCCGGCAAAACAGAAGTATATTTACAAGCGATCGCCCCCCTACTGCATCAAGGCAAATCAGCCTTAGTCTTAGTCCCAGAAATTGGACTCACACCCCAACTCACCGATAGGTTTCGCGCCCGCTTTGGTAACAAAGTCGCCGTATATCACAGCGCCCTTTCCGAAGGCGAACGTTACGACACCTGGCGACAAATGCTCACAGGTGAACCGCAAGTTGTGATTGGGACGCGTAGTGCAATTTTCGCCCCCTTACCCAAACTTGGTCTAATTATCTTAGACGAAGAACACGACAGCAGTTTTAAACAAGATTCTCCCATCCCCACCTACCACGCCCGCACTGTCGCCCAATGGCGGGCTGAGTTAGAAAATTGTCCCTTAGTTTTAGGTTCGGCAACTCCATCGTTAGAAAGTTGGGTGAGTGTTTCGGGGAGCAGGGGAGCAGGGGGGCCGGGGGGCCGGGGAGCAAAGGAAGAATATCTTACTCCCCACTCCCAACTCCCCACTTACTACCTATCACTACCAGAACGCATTAACTCCCGCCCATTACCACCAGTTGAGGTGGTAGATATGCGGCTGGAATTGCAGCAGGGAAATCGCTCAATATTTAGTCGCAGTTTGCAAGAAGCATTAGGACAACTGCAAGAAAAAAAACAACAGGGAATTTTATTTATTCACCGCCGGGGATATAGTACCTTTGTTTCTTGCCGCAATTGTGGGTATGTTTTGGAGTGTCCCCATTGTGATGTGTCGTTAGCTTATCACCATACAGAAGAGGGAGCGCCCCAATTATTGCGGTGTCATTATTGTAATTATGGGCGATCGCATCCTCAATTCTGCCCTGATTGTAGTTCGCCTTATTTAAAGTTCTTTGGTAGTGGAACGCAACGCGTCACCCAAGAATTAGCTAAACAGTTTCCCCAATTGCGTTTCATCCGGTTTGATAGTGATACCACCCGCAATAAAGGCGCACACCGTACCCTACTAACTCAGTTTGCTAACGGTGAAGCAGATTTATTAGTCGGGACGCAAATGCTTACCAAAGGTTTAGACTTACCCCAAGTCACACTAGTGGGAGTTGTCGCCGCTGATGGACTGCTGCATTTATCAGACTATCGCGCCAGCGAACGAGCATTTCAAACCCTCACCCAAGTAGCCGGACGCGCCGGGAGAGGCGATGATCCTGGGAGAGTGATAGTGCAAACTTACACCCCAGAACATCAGGTAATTGAAGCAGTTCGCACCCACGATTATCAATCTTTTTGCCAAGCTGAATTAGAACAACGCCAAGACCTTGATTATCCTCCTTACGGCAGGTTAATTTTATTGCGTCTCAGCAGCCTTGACCCTATACAAGTGCAGAATACTGCCCAAATCATTGCTACACACTTGGGTAGCAACGCAGGATTTGAAATCCTTGGCCCAGCACCAGCAAGTGTAATGCGGGTAGCGAACCGTTACCGTTGGCAAATCTTGTTGAAATTTAGTCCAGATGAATTACCTCAGTTACCCAATTGGGAAGAAATTAGAGACTTATGTTGCGATCGCGTTAGCTTGACTATAGATGTTGACCCAGTGAATATATTATGAGGTTGTTGAATTATGGTGAAAAAAGTAGCGATCGTTGGTGCTGGCCCTAGCGGAGTTCTACTCGCTCACTACTTGCTACGCCGTCAGGAAAGATATCAAATCGATATTTTTGATTTTCGCAGTGATCCGGAAACTATTCCATTTTCCAAGTCTCGCACCTTTTCTATTGTCCTTAGTCAACGGGGAATAAATGCTTTACGGCAAATTGAAGGACTACAGGAGGCAGTTAAAGCCGTCAGTTTAGAAACCAACGGCGCAGTGCTGCACCAAAAGAATGGTAAAACACGGGTATTTAGTAGAAAATACTCACAATTGAGCCTTGACCGCACCAGCTTGGTAATTAAATTATTAGAACAGTTGACTATTAAAGGCGGTAATCAAGTCAATCTTCACTTCAACCATCAATGTACACAAGTAGATTTTGCCGCCAAGCAAGTAAAGTTTAAAAAACTTGATTCTGAAGTAGAAATCACCGTTGATTATGACTTATTAATAGGTGCAGATGGCGCACGTTCAGTAATTAGAGAAAGTTTTCTCACCACAGATAACTTTCAGTGTGAAGAAAATTATGTTGTGAACGACTACAAATCTATTTTTCTACCACCCTTAGACCCAAAATTACTCATCAATTGGCAACAAGGTAAAGTCCACTCTTGGCGGTTAGATAACGGTACAACCGTTTTATTGGTGTATCAGATGGACAGTAGCTGGAGTGGTGTTATCCTCTTTCCTCACAAGGATAAAACAATTCCTGAACTAGCTACCAAACAAAAAGTATTAAGCTATTTTAACCAAAATTTCCCAGAAATTGGGCAGATACTCCCAGAATCAGAAGCCGAAGAATTTGCTAATCGGTCTGTATCCAGAGTGCTGACAGTGCGTTGTAACCGCTACCATCAAGGCGATAGTGTACTGTTGATTGGAGATGCGGCACATGGAGTATCCCCCTCTCTCGGTCAAGGTTGTAACGCAGCATTAGAAGACGCAACTATTTTTAATCAAATTTTGGATGAATATTCGGATAATTTAGCCGTTGCTGTGGAACAGTTTACGCTTAAACGTCAAGCAGATGGCATTGCAGTAGTGGAATTAAGTGATTATGCTCTTCCTGTCTCGAAAAAGTTATTTTTTGAGTTATTATTCAGAAATAGCCTGAGTAAATATTTATCTCCCATCTTACCTAAATTTTTCTTACCTTCATTATTTGAACTTGTCGCTGAAGGCAAACTTTCTTACTCAGAAATTTTCAATTTATATCAAAATTGGATAGCCAAAGTTAAAAAATCAAATCAAAAGATTTTATCAAAACAGAATTAAAGAGTCAGAATTCAGTGGGACTTACGCACTCGCCACGTAAATAAAGGCCTTGAGATTGCTTCCCTACAGTCGCAATGACGAAAACAGGACTGACGCACAGGCTACGATTTTTCGTCATTACGAGCAAAGCGAAGTAATCGCCAAGGCTAAATTTTTTTCACGAGTGCGTAACTCCTAGAAAATACGTTAGTTGTGCGTAACTCCTGATCTAATTACAACACCTCACGTCCTAAGAAAGGTTGTAAAACCTCCGGTATCAAAATAGTCCCATCTGGTTGTTGATAATTTTCCAAAATTGCCGCCATTGTTCTTCCCACAGCCAACCCGGAACCGTTGAGGGTATGGACAAACTGTGTGCCTTTTTTACCCGCTTCCTTAAAGCGAATATCAGCCCGTCGCGCTTGAAAATCAAAACAATTAGAACAACTAGAAATTTCTCGATACTTGCCAGAAGATGGTAGCCATACTTCTAAATCATAGGTTTTAGTTGCCCCAAAACCTAAATCACCACTACAGAGATTAATCACCCGATAAGGCAATTTTAAAGCCTGTAAAATTGCTTCGGCATTCCCTACCAATTTTTCTAATTCATCAAAGGAAGTGCTGGGATTTACAACTTTCACCAATTCAACTTTATTAAATTGATGCAGACGGATTAAACCGCGCATATCTCGCCCATAACTGCCAGCTTCTCGCCGGAAACAAGGAGTATAAGCACAGTGGTAAATAGGTAAATCTTCCGCAGCTAAAATTTCCCCACGGTAAAGATTGGTAACAGGAACTTCGGCTGTAGGAATCAACCACAATTCATCATCAGCACACTTAAAACTTTCTTCAGCAAACTTGGGTAATTGACCTGTTCCTGTTAAAGAATCAGTATTTACTAATAAGGGTGGACTAACTTCTACATAGCCTGCTGCGGTTTGCGTTTTCAGCATAAAATTAATTAATGCTCTTTCTAACGCTGCGCCAGCCCCGATTAAGTTGACAAAGCGACTTTGGGCAACTTTAACAGCACGCTCAAAATTGAGAATACCCAGTTTTTCGCCAATTTCCCAGTGCGGCAGAATGTTTGGGTTCTGAGGTAAGTACTCATCACCCCAACGCCTCAACTCTACGTTTTCTTCCTCACCTTTACCTACAGGTGTGGAGTCACTGGGTAAATTGGGCAAAGCCAGAATCATCTGGGTAATTTCAGCCTTCAGTTCTTTTTCTTTTGGTTCCAGTTCACTCAATTGAGCTTTAATGGAATTACCTTCATCACGCAAAACTTGAATTTCTGGGTCTTGGGGATTAACACCAGATTTCATCTTCTGCCCAACAAGTTTACCAATTTCGTTACTCCGAGCTTGGAGTTGACTGCGATTCGCCTCCAATTCTCGTTGTTGCTTGTCTAACTCTAATATCGGTTGAATGTCATAATTACCACTGCGGCTATTCAACCGTTCTTGAACTAATTGCGGATTTTCCCGTATTTGCTTGATATCCAGCACAGATTTTTCTCAGTTTTTAGCCTAGAATCTTCTTGATCAATACAGTTAACATACAAAAATTCAGCATATATGATTTTTGGCTGGCTGAAACTGGAAAAATTTTTCAAATATCAAATTTGCACGGTTGTGGGTTGCCAATTCAAATCAAACAGGACTTACGCACAGGCTACGGAAAATCGAACCACAGAGACGCAGAGGTCACGGAGAAATGAGAGTTTGAGAGGTGTGTTGCGTAAGTCCTATTAAAATAAATTTTGTAGAGACGTTGCATAGCAGCGTCTCTACTTTGTTAAATTATCAAGGATAAAGACCGCGATCGCTTAATGCCTGTGCTACACGACCTACACCCAAGGTATAAGCTGCTAATCGTAGGGGAACTTGTCGCATTTGAGACTGCTGAATAACTTGACGGTAAGCTTGCACCATCAAATGTTCCATTTCGCGGTTGACTCGTTCTTCATCCCAGAATAGGTAAGATAAACCTTGCACCCATTCGAGATAACTCACCACCACACCCCCAGCATTTGCCAAAATATCTGGTAGCACAGTCACACCCCGCGCTTCTAAGACTCGGTTGGCTTCTAGAGTTACAGGGCCGTTAGCGGCTTCGGCGATCATTTGCGCCTGTACTTGATCGACATTCTCTGCTGTAATTTGGTTTTCTAAAGCAGCCGGAATCAAGACATCACAAGGCAAAGTCAGTAATTCGGCATTACTAATTGCTCTAGTGTGGGGAAAATTAAGCAGATTGTGATGATTTTCAGCGGCGTAAGCTTTTAATGCGGGAATATCCAACCCATCAGCAGCATATACCCCACCAGTGGCGGTGGAAACAGCTATCACTTTCGCTCCTGCTGCGTATAGTAATTCCGCTGCTGCACCACCAACATTCCCAAAACCTTGAATAACAACTCGGATTCCTGCTAAAGTTCTGCCTTGTTCGGCTAAAGCTTCCCGCACAATAATCATCGTCCCGCGTCCGGTGGCCTTTTCCCTACCGAGAGAACCACCAACGGAAAGCGGCTTACCCGTCACAACCCCTGGTACAGCATGACCAACATTCACTGAATAAGTGTCCATCATCCAAGCCATTTCACGGGCAGAAGTACCCATATCTGGCGCAGGTATATCTAGGGAAGGGCCGATATCTTTAATTAATTCGCTGGTGTAACGACGGGTAATGCGTTCTAATTCTCCTACACTATAATTTTCGGGGGCGATCGCAATTCCTCCCTTTGCACCACCATAAGGAATACCCAACAACGCACATTTCCAAGTCATCAACATTGCCAGTGCGGAAACTTCCCGCAGTGTGACCGCCGGATGATAGCGAATTCCGCCTTTGTAGGGGCCTAAAATATCCGAGTGTTGTACTCGATGTCCGGCTAATACCCGTATTTCACCATTATCTAGTTTTATGGGAATGGAAACTGTCACCACTCTGCGCGGGTGGCTGAGAATTTCCAATACACCTTGGTCTAATCTTAATTCTTTAGCCGCAGCTTCTAAGTAGCTACAAGCTTGATCAAAAGGGCATATATGCGCTGGGGTAGCGGCTTCCAGCGGCATTGTTGGTGTTGCAATCATAAAAGTTTCTCCTAATCGCGGTATCTTTGCGAACCGGATACATATATGCCTAGCTTATCCTCTATACTCAAAAAAGTATTAATTTCTGTAGTTTTTGTTACAATTTTATTTTTTGTTAAAAAAACCACACTTCATGAGAAATGTGTTTTATAAACAGTGAAGAATCAATATCTATACATCAGGGATCAATTGGGCAAAATACCTCGGAAGTGAAATTACCATGAAATCCGTAGGGTATATGATGTTTTAGGTGTAGACGAGCGATCGCACCTTTGGCTAAATCACTGGCATCTAAAATCACCACATCTGAACGGTGATGGGCTGCATCGTAAACTAAAGTAAGTATCCAGCCATCATCTTCTTTTTCAGCGCCAGGGCGTGGTACAAAAATTGGCTCCCCCACAAAACCACGGGGTGCATCACTCCAAAGTTGTTGTTCTCCCGTTTCTAAATCAAGTTTGAGAATGGCTTGTGGAGGTGCATTTCCCGTCTCTGCATGAGCCGCAGATATATACATGTACCGATAATAACGTCCAACTTGGTTGGGATTGACGCTAGGAAACTCACAACTTTTGTTGGTAATCAATTTCCGTTGTACTGTCTGACTATCAAGATTGAGGTGGAACCGCCAAATATTACCGGGGGGAAACTGATCAAAATCTATCTGGCGAAAATCGCTGGCAGGCTCTAGCTCAGGAAAATTATCATAGCAAATTGTATCAATGAATACTTCGTTCCCCACCTCAAAAGCATTCGCGTGATGGAAAATAAAGCCCGCCTGAGTTTCTAAAACTTGGATGTTTTGCTGTCCTGTTTGGGGAGCGCGGGGAATTACTAAAATGCGAGTAGGCTTGTTGGGCTGAAACTTAATACTTTCTGCTGCACTGCTGATTCCCAAGCTGAACAATATGGGATTAAAGGTGACAGGATTTTGAAAGAAGATGTAGTAATTGGGGGTAATCACAAAATCGTGGATAAAGCAGAAACCAGGAATAATGTAGTCATGATTTCTGAGAGCCTTACCTGTTTGGTCAAGTTCAAAAATACTAATTTTGGTAGATAGTCCTGGATTGCTGGAAAAATTCACCAGACAAGGTACGCCCCCATCTTGATAGCTACTGGGGTCAATTCGGGGATGAGCGCTAAAGGGTTGACCCTCTGACAAAAAACCGTGGAAATATTCTTTCCCCACGGTTTCTAGGGTGTAGGGGTCGAGGTGATAAGGTTCTTTTCCTTCCCACAGTGCTAAAAGTTTCTTTCCCCAATAGATAACACTGGTGTTAGCAGGATTTTTGATTTTTAAATCGAAGATATTCGCTAACCAGCCGCCGGGCTTTTGAGTTCCAAAAGCACCACGATAAAGAATTTTTCCGGCTTTTTGTTCAGCTAAATAGTCTTCAGTTTGAACAAAACGATTGCGGAAATGAGCGCGACCATCAGTAAAGGTGATGCGGCTAATCATTCCATCGCCATCAATGGGGTGATGAATGCGTTGTCCATTCACATCTAACAGTCCAGGGCCATTTCTAAAGAGGGTACCTTGGAGTTCAGGCGGGATTTGTCCTTCTATGTCATCAATCCAATAGTCATATTCTTGGGTGATAGATTGATAGGCTTCCTGCCAATCTTCACGGGTGTAGGATTTTTGAATGGTTGGTGTTTGTTGGTTTGTTAAATTCTGCATGGTTTGGATTTATTTCGCGCAAAGGCGCAAGGAGCAAGAGTTTGAAAATAGGACTTACGCACAGGCTACGGAAGAACGAACCACAGAGGCGCAGAGTTCACAGAGAAATGAGAGTTTGAGAGATGTTTTGCGTAAGTCCTAGAAAAGTAGAATTTTATGATTTCATCCCGCATTTATGCAACGCCGAATTTTTTTAATTCAGATTGCAAAATTGATTTAAATCACGTTATTCAATAACTTGTGATTCTGGTTCTGGGAGTATTAAATTTGATAAAAATGGTTCGTTTGGTAAGGTTTCGGCTTGGGTGTCGTCTTTTGGTAGCCAACTCAGAAATGCTAATGGTAATAAGGTGCTGAGATTTGTGATAATTACCAAAATCCACAGTGAGTCAAAGTTACTCTCTGTGATACCTAGCCAGTGCATGATAATGGCTCCAACTTCATAGGAAACCATACCTGCTAAGTTGAAGACTGACATTAATAAAGCGAATAAAGTTGCTTCTACTCCAGGTGGGCAAAGTCTAGCGGCTAATACCAAAACTGGCATATAGGCGATTTGTCCCATGACGGTAAGTATAAGGCTGTCTCCTAAACTAAACCAGCGGTCATCTATACCCAAACTACGGTTCGTGTGAGTTACCAACAGCAGCATTGTCATACCTAAAACTGCCGAAATTACGGTACTCCAACCAAAAATGATGCGGAAGGGGACGCTTTTCAAAAAGCGTTGAAAAATCCAAATGCCGGATAAAGAAGCGAGACTGGTTACTAGGCGGACTCGGCCTAAAAATTCTGGTTCAAAGTGGAGTTCGTTGGTGCTGAAGTAGAAAAAGGCAGATTCAGCGGTTGGGGTAGCTTGTAAAATGAAGACGAAGGCGGCTGGTAGCCAAATTGTTTTTTGGCTGACTGCTTGGCGTAGTTGTTGGAGTTGATGCTTGACACTCAGAGAGTTGGCGTTATGAGGATCGTTAGTATCTTTATTAACAGGAGACTCAGCAATTAACCAAGCGACTCCCGAAACAATTAAAGGAAAGGTAGCGGTAATTAAAAATATTGTGCGGGTAGTAAAATGCTCCAGGAGCATCCCGCTAAAATATGCTGTGACTAAACCTCCAAATGCAGTTGCACCCCAGCAGAGAGATTGTAGTGAACCTGCATCAGCTTGAGATTCGACTCTGGCTCGTTCTACAACTAGGGAATCAACTATGACATCACTAACGGCTACGGCTAGGGAACTGAGGGCGATCGCTGCGGTTGCTGCTAACCTACTATGAACTATTGTGGACATACTCACCCAAGCAATAGCTCCGAGTATCCCAGACAATATCAAGTAGGGACGGCGACGATAGCCAAAAATGGGTAAGCCATCGGACATAAAGCCAAATAGTGGCTTAATCATCCAAGGTATGGCGACAACTCCCAACATTGCCGATACCTCAGCCGGACTCAGCAACAATTCATCTTTTAAGAAAAAGCTAACAGCTAAACGCGCCAGTCCTAAAATCCCTTGGACAAAATAGACGCTCAGAATAGCAATTAACTCGGCACTGGGTTCATGGCCGAAGAAGATTTTTTCTCTTACTGAGTCTTTGACCTTGGACAAGCCAGAGGAGTCAATGAGCATTTGATGAATATTTTTTAAGTTTTGTCTACTTTTCTATAATATCTATTTCTTATGAAGTCTGAAATATGAAATTAGGTCTTTTAACCTCCTGCCTCCTGCCTCCTGCCTTCTGCCTTCAAAACTGCGATCGCTTTTGGTGGTACAGATGTAAAGCGAATCGTTACAGTATGTTCGTCAACGTCAGATTTTTTCATCACCTTGGCGTAAATATCTTCTTCGGTGCTGAGTTCGGTATTGAGTAATTTAAGTTTAAGATTATTTAATATTTCTAAGGAATTGAGCGATCGCATTTGGGCTACTTTTTCCGAAAGGCTAATCAATTCCCCGTGAAATACTGTGCCAGATGCTTGTTTGCCTTGCAAAATTGTATACTCTACTAGAACTGGCTGAGTTAGAGTCACCATTTCCCCATCGTCGTTGGGCAAGAACAAGTTATATTGACCACCAACACCGCAAACTTCGTAAATAGTAATCGGTTCTCTGATGCCTTTCGGCTGGATTTGCATTTGACTGCCAATATGCAGTTTGATGTGGGCATCTTGGAGGGTATTTTCGGAAATTAAAACTTGTCCACCAACTGTATAAGTTTCTACACGGGAAGCCAAGTTGACATGGCTACCAATCACTGTATATTGAGCGCGTTTTTGGGAACCAATATTCCCAGCAACCACTTCACCTGTATTAATTCCAATTCCCATTTCCAGGATAGGGAGATTCATTTTTTTATTGTGTTCATTGACTTGCTGCATTGCTAACTGCATCGCCACAGCACAAGCGATCGCTCTTTGAGAATCATCAGGGCGGTTAATCGGCGCACCAAATATGACAAAGATACCGTCACCCATAAATTCATTAATCGTACCTTTGTACTGATTAATTACCTCCGTCATCGTTCCCAGGTAAAAATTGAGAATTGTCACTACTTGTTCTGGTGACAATTGTTCCGACATAGCCGAGAAACCACGTAAATCAGAAAATAGTAGGGTGACTTTGCGGCGATCGCCACCGATTTTTAAACCAGCAGGATTTTCGAGTAAATTAGCCACCACTTCATCTGTGAGGTAACGACCAAAAGTTTTCCGCATACCCGTCGCGCTTTCCGCAATGTATTGGGTAACTGCGATCGCGGAACCTGCTAAAGCAAAAAATGAAGGGACAACTGGAATCCACCAACCAGCTAAAAAAGCTATAAAACTACTACCAACTAAAGTACCACTCGTTAACACCACATTAATCGGCAGGCGGATTCTTTGATGACTGCTGTGGCGTTGTATCCAGCATAAAGTTGCACCTGCGATCGACCAACTCAAAATCCACAGATATTCTAACGGTTCCGGTAAACTCTGAATTTGTTGACGACCATCTATAGCTGCACTCAAAATTTGACTAATCAAATTTGCATGAATAGTTATACCAGCCATACGTTCTGGTTCAGCAAAGACACTACTACTATATGGTGTGTAAAATAAATCTTTTAAACTTTCGGCAGTTGCGCCAATTAACACTACTTTATCTCGTAGCAAATTTGGTGGAATGCGATTTTCTTGGACTTGTGTGAGAGATATTTTCTGAAACTGTTGCATTCGTCCTCGGTAGTTGATCAGAACTTGATAACTACCAGCATTAGCGCGGATGTAACTACCATCATTAGATTCAAAAATCGGGAAAATGCCTTTACCTAACTGCAAATAATTAGGGTTATTTGCCCATGGTTTCTCAGTAATACCTTCAGGCTTTAAATATAATAAAGCTAATTTTAAAGCAAAGCTTTCGAGAACTTCGTCATTTTTTAAATTAACGTAGAGCAATCCTCTTCTAATTCTGCCATCTCCATCTATAGGCAAATCATTTGACCCAACTTGATGGCGTTGCTGCAATACCGGAGACGCATTAACTGGAGAACTGTCAATAGTATCAGAGACTTTCTTTACTCCAATTATATTAGGCGTAGATTTAAATACCTTAACTAAAGCTTGATGACCAGGATTAACAGGTAAATCACGATAAATATCTAAACCGATCGCCCTTGGTTTTTGTTGCTTAATTTGCTCTAATACACTAGCCAAAGCCACATCTGTCATTGGCCACTGCGTTTGCTGGCGAATATCCGCTTCATTAATTTCAACTATTACAATCCGGCTATCAACTGATTCTGATGGACGCATCTGAAAAAAATGATCCAATGCGACTAATTCCACCAATTGCAGCCATCCTGTTAACCGCAATCCAATTACTAAGGCTGTCACGCTAGGAACCGCAAATAGAACACCGCGCCATTGCCAAATTTGCGGCTTAAGTTTTGACCACATCATAAATTTTAAAAGTAAAAAAGAAAAAGGCAAAAGATGTTAATGTTTTTACTTTTGCCTTTTATATTTTGAATTCTATTCGCTACTCATTTTTTCACTCATACAGCAGTCAAGAAATTGCTCTGAAGCTAGTGCAGTCAACTTAACTGATTTTAGTAGTGTCCACCAATCCATCCTGACACGCCAATTTTTCGGCTCAGTGCGACGTAACTGTGCTGAAGTAGCTAATGCTTCATACCAAATCCCAGCATCTGCATAAAGACTAGGTAACTTTCGAGGTTGCGCCTTAGCCAATGCTGCTGACAATGAGGCTTCTGCTTCAGTGCGTTCTACCCAACCATCTACCCAAGGATTTGTACTGGAATCTTGCGAGTTGCAAACAACCGTCAAATACCAATGGTAAGTTTTACCAACTCTCAGTTCCGGGGCATTATTAGGGAGTGTAAAACTAATAATTCCAGGTTTATTGGGTAGTGTCAAAGTTGTTTCATAAACAGAGTTTTCATCTTTATCAGTTAATAAAATAAACTTGGCTGTTTTGACTGAAGATTGAGGAACAAACCAGAAAAATGTTGGGCGTTCAGCTAATGTTAGACCTAATTTATTTGGAGGTAGAAAAGAAACTATTTTTTTATTACCTTTCAAACAAGCAGAACCACGCGTTGAACCCCCAGCACTTGCAGGTGGGTCTCCTCGTTTTGGTGGTTTAAATGCTTGGCTAATTTGCCGTACTTGTGATTTGGGGGAAGATTCGGCTTTGACCTGTGCTGTGAGATGAGAAATTGGCAGAACATCCAAGCACAGTATTGAAAAGACTGCAAAATGTACAGATGACTTAATCCATTTCATATTGATGATAGTGCCTTGGTCTTAGATTTACCAAAACTGATAAATTTTTACGTACGAGCCTGTTCCAGGAATTTAGTAAGACCTGGTATTCAGCAGTCAGCTAAATCTAAGTGTTCCCAAAAATAACCTCAGAATTTGCACTCACTAAAAAGTACTGAAAGCTGATGTATAAATAGGTGGACTCAATAGTAATTCAAACTTGGCATCTTTACTGTTGACGATCGCTCTTTTAGCGCTGACTATTGACTATTGACTTTTGACGATTAACCAATGATTAAAATCGCAGTTATTGGGGTTGGGCGTTGGGGCGTACATTTACTGCGGAATTTTTTAGCGCATCCCCAAGTTAATGTAGTGGCGGTGGTAGATCCCCATACAGAAAGATTAACAGCAGTTAAGCAGCAATTTAATTTGGATGAAAGTGTATTATTAACAACTCAGTGGCAAGATTTAAAGGAAATCCCAGATTTGACAGCAGTGGCGATCGCCACGCCAGCCACAACTCACTATCCTTTAATTAAAGATGCTCTCCAGCAGGGATACCATGTTTTAGCCGAAAAGCCTTTAACTTTAGACCCCAAAGAATGTGAGGAACTTTGCTATTTAGCAGAGTTACAGCAATTAATTTTGATGGTTGACCATACCTATTTATTTCACCCAGCAGTCACAGCCGGAAAAGCGGTAGTAACCGCTGGTAAATTAGGTGAATTACGTTATGGTTATGCTTCTCGCACTCACTTGGGGCCAGTCCGCCAAGATGTGGATGCACTCTGGGACTTAGCGATTCATGATATTGCGATTTTTAACAACTGGCTGGGTCAAATACCTGTAAAGGTGCAAGCAACGGGGACTATTTGGTTACAAACTCCAGAAAACTCACCATCTGGTTTAGCAGATTTAGTTTGGGTAACGCTGACATACCCAAATAACTTTCAAGCATATATTCATCTGTGCTGGCTCAACCCTGATAAACAAAGACGATTAGCCGTTGTCGGTAGTCTGGGTAGTTTAATCTTTGATGAAATGTCTCCTGCTGCACCGTTAACTTTATTACATGGTGAGTTTGAACGCCAAGGAAATCAATTTATTCCTGTGAATCAAAGCCGCGAAGTAGTGGAATTACAATCAGGGGAACCATTACAACAAGTGTGCGATCGCTTTATTCAATCCATACTCCATAATCAACCTCCAGTTGTATCATCAGGTTGGGTAGGTGCAGAGTTAGTCAAAATTTTAGCTGCTTTAACCACATCTCTCAATCAGGGTGGACAACCTGTTCTTTTAACAAGCCTAATCTGTTGAGGTACTTAATACATTTGCTAATAAAATTGAACTAACCTCTGCGTTAAAAAACATTATTCATGTACCTTACTTAACGGAGAATTGCTATATTGCAGGGAACGAGGTTGAAATGCTTTTTAGGCGAGTGTAGGGTTTAGGGGTATAAATGAGCAAAATCATGACAACCTTACACCCAACCTCAACAATTAACTTGTGTGTCAGTCTTTTGTATTACTTCTGCGGGAATTGGTGAAGGCTGTAGAGACTCAGCTAGAGTAAATATATATAAATACAAGTTTTCAAATGACTATTTACTTTTATAAAGTTTGGCAACCTTACGGTTGTTTTTCTAACTTTTCTTCCCATCCTATCCAAATCCACGGTACTTATTGGTCAACAGTTGAGCATTATTATCAAGCCCAAAAGTTTGTCGGTAGCAAAGATGCCGCGATTATACCTGTGATTCATGCTGCGACTACACCAGAAGAGGCTGCTGCTTTAGGGCGCTGTAATTCACGCACACTGCGTTTAGATTGGGATGTAGTCAAGACTCAAGTTATGCGCGAGGCTGTACTCAAAAAATTTTTCACCCATAGCGATATTCGAGAAGTTTTACTAGCCACAGGTGACGAGATGATTGTTGAGAATTCTCCCACAGACTATTTTTGGGGTTGTGGTACAGATAAAACTGGTAACAACCATCTTGGTAAAATTTTGATGAATGTGCGCGAAGAAATCCGCCGATTACGCCTTTACTCAGTAATTACTAGTGATTGTCTCACAGAATAGCTACATATAAAAAAATAGCGGTACTGATACGGGAATGCTGACATTCCCTAAACTCAAAAAATTTAGCAATTGTTTCAATATATTTACTTAATTTGTTTGCATAAAAATAAAAAAATTATAAAAATCTCTTAAAATCATAGAAAAAATTTTGGAATTTGACGATTTGCATAATATCACCGAATACAGCATTCGGTAGTAAGTATAAAATTAGTTGATAATTAATATTTTCTCTTTAGTTATTAAACGTTAAAGATAGAAATGGCGGCTCAGGTTTGGCGACATTTTTCTAAGATTGTTTAATTATTTTTTTATTAGGTTTACTAGGCAATGGAATATACTGATAACCCAAGCGGTTCGCAGCCTTCTTTTCAGCAAGAAGGCTTATTACACCGGATAATTAACCGGATCAGGCGATCGCTGGAACTGCCAGATATTTTAACAGCCACCGTTGCCGAAATTCGTTTGTTTTTAGCTACAGACCGAGTTATGGTGTATCGGTTTGAGGCTGATGGTAGTGGTGAGGTGATTGCTGAATCTATTGATGGCCAGAGTTTACCATCCCTGCTAGGGTTGCACTTTCCGGCGACAGATATTCCCACAGAAAGCAGAAACAGGCTGCTGTTAGAACGGCAACGTGTAATTGTCGATGTATCTAGTAGCAAAGTTGGGTTATCGTCACTACAGTCAAACGACACAGAAGAACTCTTAGAAAGTGACAATATCCACTATCGACAAGTACATCCCTGCCACATTCAATATCTCACAGTAATGGGAGTACAGTCTTCCCTCGTGGTGCCAATTTTACATAACGAAATCCAAGGGGAATCACTAAAACCTTCACTGTGGGGATTATTGGCTGTTCACCACAGTCAACCACGAGAAATTTTGCCAGTAGAATTGACTTTAGTCCAGCAAGTTGTAGATCAAGTTGCGATCGCTATTGCCCAAAGTAATCTGTATACCCAAACTCTAGCAAGACAAAAGCGAGAAGAGACAATTAATCGCGTGACTACCCTGCTGCATAAATTACCAAAGCTTGAATTACAGGACGCTTTAGAAGCAACTATCACAGCCTTAGATGGCATAGGCGGTAGACTTTACATTGAGCCAACGGCAGAAATTTACACCTATGGCGATCAACCAAAAATGCCATTAGAGTTAGAAACTAGCATCATCGAACAACATCCTGTCTGGCAAAAATGGATGGATGAATGCAAACAAGGTCAAATTTGGGTGACAAATAACCTTTATAATGAAGCACATTTGCGTGTGTTAGCATTTGCATTTCGGTTAACCCAAATTCGAGGTATGTTAGTCATGCCTTTGCAATACCGAGAGCAATTTATTGGTGTGTTAAGTGTTTTTCGCCCAGAATTCAACACGGAAATATTATGGGCTGGACAACGTGAGCAAAATTCTCAACAACAGTTACCACAAATTTCTTTTGATGTGTGGCGAGAAGAAAGAACCGGGCAAGCCATTGCGTGGACAGATGATGAAATTTCTTTAGCACAGGCTTTATCTTCTAGCTTTTCTATTGCTATTCAGCAGCAACAAATGTACCAAGAAGTACAAATGCTCAATGCTAACTTAGAAGTGCGAGTAAAAGATAAAACTGCGGAGTTAGAAAAATCATTATCGTTTACTAAAGTAATCAAACAAGTTTCTGAGCAAATTCGCCGTTCATTAGACTTAAAAACTACATTACAAACTATTGTCCATGAAGTGCGATCGCTGCTTAATTCTGATAGAGTCATCATTTATCAAAAAAATGGCGCATCTGATGGTGAAGTTATTGTTGAAGAAATCAATGGTAATTGGTTATCAACTTTGGGAATTAAAACACCAGAAGGCTGTCTCCCTGATGAATCTGATCGTTTTTTTTCTCAGGGTAAAGTTAAAGCAATTAATAATGTCTCTACATATTCTTTAAGTGCTTGTCACCAAAAATTTTTGCAGAGTCTGCAAGTACAAGCTAATTTAACTGTTCCCATCAATATAGGTTCGCAACTTTGGGGTTTACTAATTGTGCATCAGTGTGCAACTCCCAGAAATTGGCAAGATACAGAAATTAATTTAATCCAACAGTTAGCAGATCAAGCTGCGATCGCTATTCAGCAAGCTCAACTTTATGAGCAAAGTTGTGCCGCTGAAACTGAAGCTAGAGCTAAAGCTACACAATTAGAACAAGCTTTGTTAGAACTTCAAGCAGCACAAACCCAATTAATTCAAACGGAAAAAATGTCTAGTTTGGGACAGCTAGTTGCAGGTGTCGCCCATGAAATTAACAACCCAGTTAATTTTATCTACGGTAATTTACACTATGCAAGTAAGTACACTCAAGATTTATTAAAAATAATCGACCTTTACCAATTACACTATCCCCAACCGCATCATGAAATTAGCTCCACAGCCAAAGCTATTGATTTAGAATTTTTAGCTGAAGATTTACCAAAAATGATTTCTTCTATGCAAGTTGGAGCCGAGCGTATTCGCTCAATTGTCTTATCTTTACGTAATTTTTCCCGCTTAGATGAGGCAGAAAATAAACCAGTTGATTTACATGAAGGCATAGATAATACTCTCTTAATTTTGCAACACCGCTTGAAAGCAAGTGTTTATTTTACTGGCATAGATATCATCAAAGACTATAGTGATTTACCATTGATAGAATGCTATGCAGGACAAATAAATCAAGTCTTTATGAACATTCTTACTAACGCCATTGATGCTTTAGAAAATCAAGGGGACTTAGCACAAAAAAAATCTCTGCTCCCTAAGCCTCAGATTTCGATTTCTACCAGATTATCAACAGACAGATCACGTGTATTAATTCGCATTGCTGATAATGGGCCAGGAATGACGGAAGACGTGAGGAGACGCATTTTTGATCCATTTTTTACCACCAAATCCGTAGGTAAAGGTACAGGGTTGGGACTAGCGATTAGTTACCAGATTATTGTCGATAAACATGGTGGGATGATGGACTGTATCTCCGAATTAGGTAAGGGAACAGAGTTTTGGATAGAGATTCCTATTAAATTGTTACGCAAACTTAATATTGAAGACCAACAGGAAGTAGAAAATGCTCTAGAAATAGACTTACAATAGTGGACTTATTTTTCCGGCGTTGCTGATTGAGGGGATGATTTTTGTCTCACGCAAAGGCAAGGCAGCGCGTTGGGCGGGTTTCCCGACTTGTTCGCGTAGCGTCTCCGATTAGGAGAAGCGACTGCCGCGCAAAGGCGCAAAGAGCAAGAGTTTGAAAATTAGAATTTTATGATTTCATCCCGCATTTATGCAATGCCATTTTTCCTATTCAATAAATGATATTTTCTCAAATGTTGAGAATCAGGAGGCGCTGTAAACTGGGTTTCATTGCTTGTTTTAAGTGGTGAAATAGATTAAATCCCTGGCTAGAATAAACAAGAGGAAGAAATAATCGAAGTTAGTAAATGCTTGGGTGTTGTTGTGTTTAGAGAAATCAGTGTAAGCTTGTATCAAGTTCAATAAACAGTTAAATAATCACCAGATAGTGAAAATAGCGCCTTATGTCAATTATTGCGCTCAGAGCATGGTATGTTCAGGATTATGAACCGATCGCCCAATTAGAAAAACGCCCGCCAGACATTCGTCTTAGTAAAAAAAGTCTATTGCGATCGGCGTTACGTGCAGATTTTTTAGAAGATAGCGATATAGTGAAAAAATCTGTTTGGTTTGAGCGTTATCTGGAAGGAGAAAATATTGAATTTTATGTTGAAGGTAGTGGTGGTTATTGTGTAGCTAATATTGACTTGATCAGTCATGAAATTTATTTCACCAAACAAGCATTATTAGCCCAATTAGACCCAACTATTTTTTTATGCTATCAAACTGAGTATGGCGCAGCAAGTGATGCCCTGCGAGAGGGATTGCAAAAAAGCTTAGAAATTTTGAATATGCGATCGCGCCTGCCTTTAACATTGGTAGAATCTTATAGACCAAGCGATGGAACTCTGCGGTTAAATCGAACTATGATGCGAAAAATCCGTAAGAGTCTGTTGTTTATTGCTGACACTACACCTATAGCCAGCATCGATGGTAAAGAAAATCAGCAATTAATTCCTAGTCCCAATGTTTGCATAGAAATTGGTTATGCAATCCAAAGTAAACGCTCGGAACAAATTTTGTTAGCACAGATGCAGCGCCCAGAGTTAGAAGGTAAAATTCCTTTTGACTTACCTACGCAACAGATTCTGCAATTTAAAAATAGTACAGAACTCAATAAAATGCTCATCAAAGCATTAGAAATTCAGTTAGCACGGTTTAAGCTATTTTATTGAAGTTCTCTCTATATCTACAATTAGCTCTCGACTTTCTGTTGTATTGAAATTGCTATACTGCACAAATTCACTCTGCAAATCTATATTATCAGCAACTTCAAATGATTGCCTAAAATTATCAGCCTGTTTTGCTTCTATCCTGCGCTTAATTAATGCCCTAATCGGCACATCAACTATTATATTAAATAAATATTTACTGGCAATTAAAAGCTTTCCATCTCTAAGAAGAAGCAGTATTTGATGAAATGAATGAACTGCTTCTCTGTAATAGTGCTGATAGTAGTCTTCTTCAATTTTATGTTTCAAGATAATACAGTAAATAGTATATTGAATCCCAATTAACAAAGACTGATAATACTTCAAAATAGAACCATATTTAGCTTTTTCATAAAGATAATTGAGGTCTCCTCCTAACCCTCGCCATGCTCTATTTTTAGCAGGAGCTTGGTAATGATTTGCCTTGGCTGTGGGAATTTTAATAATTTTTCCTGGTTCGCGTTGCACTCTTCGAGCAAATTCATGCTCCTCGCAACAATAAGTTTTGAAATATCGAATATTAGTATCAAACCGAAAATGCTTGGCAACTATACGTCTTAGAGAAAATAGGCTACCAGAGCCAAAAGTGAGTTCATTGCTATCACATGAACTATGGCATTGATATACTCCTCCCCAACCAAATAAAACTTCAGCATCTTGCAGATATGCTTTAACAATTTCATCTAAACAGTCAGGAAAAATACTAACATCATCATCACAAAATACAATAATCTCTCCTTGGGATTGTTTTAAAATTCGATTTCTTGAATAACAAATGCCTCGATTTTTTTTATTACGAAAAAACTGTAATCTCTTTAACTTTTTTTTGTACTCATGCAATACATCTTGAGTTTGATCAGATGAGCAATCATCAATAACAATAATTTCATAGTTGGAATATGTCAGCATTTCTAATGCAGCAAGACAGTGCTGATGCAAACTTGCGGCTCTGTTGTATGTCGAAATTCCAAGCGTTACTAATGGTTGAGACATATCCACTTCTGTGTATTTTGAAATCACAAAAAATTGCCAATAGAGGTATTATCAACATCATAATAAACGCCTCTGAAACAAATAGCTGGAAATTCTGGCTAATTCCAGCGCTGGCTAACCTACTCCAATAGTTTCACGATTGTGTGGCTTTAACATAAATGCCATATCAGGGCCACTCGGCACAATCCCACCAGGATTAAGTGGGAAAAGATTACCATAATAATCTTGCTTGACACTTTCTAAATCACAAGTGCCTGCAACACTTGGTAACTGATATAATTCGCGCAAGTAGGCTCCTAAATTGGGATAGTCTTGAATGCGGCGACGGTTACACTTGAACAACCCATAATACACAATGTCAAACCGAAACAGTGTGGTGAATAAACGTACATCTGCTAAGGTAACGTGGTTGCCACAAAGATATCGGCTGGTATTTAAGGCTGCATCAATTTCATCAAGAGTGGTGAACAGTTCATCACAAACTTGGTTGTAGGCTGCTTGAGTTTGGGCAAAGCCGCAACGATAAACACCATTGTTCACACTTGTGTAAATCTTTTGGTTCCACCAGTCTATTTTCTCTTTTAGTTCTGCTGGGTAGAGATTCAATGTGGGATTTGTCGCAAACTCATTAAATTCTGAGTTCAGTATGACAATAATTTCGGCACTTTCGTTATTGACAATGGTTTTGGTTTGTTTGTCCCATAACACGGGAACTGTACTGCGCCCAGTGTAACCCGGTTGGGCAAGCTGATACAATTCAGCCAGAGTTTGACAACCTTCGTCTTCGCTGGTAAATACCCAACCTCCAGACTCCGCAGAAGGTTCAACCGTGGTGACTGAGATAACATCTTCTAGCCCTTTGAGCGCCCTGACAACTAGTGTGCGGTGCGCCCAAGGACAACCTAAACCAACATAAAGTTTGTAACGTCCCGCAGCTGGTTGATAAATATTTCCTTCCGCTGAACTAACAACATTTCTAAACTGGCTGTCGGGACGAATATATTCTCCTGATTTATTGCGAGGGGCGAGTCGGGACATCATAATCTGCCAAAGAGTTGTCCAGACAAATTTACCCAAACCGATGATGAGCTTTGGCGGCAAAGATTTGCCTTTTTTTGGAGTTTTTGTGTCAGTCATAGTTGAGAAGGAAGCAAATGCACTTATGCTCAATTACAACTCTATTGTCGCGGAAAATTTAATTATCATCTTCAGTGCAGACTAATTGTCCTTGTTTATATGCTTGCCTGAGAGCGATCGCTTCTGCCACAATATGCTGGGCGCTCAATCCTTCTTCATCCATCATGCGTTGCAAAGTCACACCAGTCTGTTCTGAAGATTCATGAATTGGCGGAATTTGACAATATCTCCCCCCATTTTTTGTCCGTCGCCAAATACTAGGTTTTTCCGATTTAGTTGTTTTAGGGGTACGCTGCTGTTTAATTAAAAAACGCACACTCTCTTGATTGATAATGCTTAAATCCAGTAACCGATTGATGACTTGTTGGTACTTTTTGCTATTTTCTGCCAACTGATATATGGTTCTTGGCTCAACTTGGGCGACATCTTGAGGTGAAAACTTCGCAAATGCTGCTGCTATCTTGAGATAGCGCTTTTCTTCACCTTGCCAACCATGATCTAAAAGTAGCTGTTTATAGTCTTGTAAAGACAACTGTATTTTTTGTTCTGCTAACCAAAAGGCATGATGCAATATTGCCTTAGTAACATCAGTGAGCCTTTGAAAAGCTAAACTGTCGATTTTATCATTCTTTGGGTGATTAGCTTTGTGTTCAGAAGATTGCTCAAACTTCGATTTAGTGATGGTTTGAGAATTCACTTGGGTTGCAACTATACCCTGTAATGGTGTCATCATAGTTATTGATATCGTTTAAACTTCGCGTCAGCAACGCATCGCTCAGAGGTCTATCGCTAGAACAATTGTACTACTAGAATCTCCATAAAAAACCCCAAACATACTTAATTTTGGGGTAAAGCTGTGGAACCTTGATAGGGTGGGATTTTTCCGGCGAAAGTTCTTTATCAACTCTGATGAGAAGTTAACTTTTTTAACCAACTATCTGCTTCTGCGTAGAATTTAAACTTCCTCTCATCAGTGCGAAACTGGGTGGTGTGAACCATTCGTTTACCATTTACCCATTTTGTGCCGTGGTGCTTATGCAGTAATTCGTGATACAAAACAAACTCAGTAACAAACTTGGGTACATTAACATTATCAAGGGTTGTACTCATAACTACCCGATCTCTCGCTGGTTCATAATGTCCAAATTTACGGTAGGTTTTGATTTGGCTCCATGTCAGCCGCGGTTTGACAAGATTAGCCGCAAAGTATTCATGGTTGAGTTTGTCAAACAAGTCATTTAAATTATAAAAATTACCTTGAGGATTTTCGGCAATTACATCAGCAATTAAATCCAAATTTAGGAGAACGGAACTATATTCTTCCAAACTAGCATATTCTCTAATCAGTCTAGTGCTTTCTGGATTTTTGCCCAATAGCATACATTTTACTAATGCTTGCAAGACTTCTTCAGATGCACTAATAAAACCTTCATTTATCTTCAATGAAACAGCTTTACTAGACTTTTTACCTTGGTATAATCCGGCTAAATTAATAAATTCAATCATGACTACAACTGAATCTTGTCCTTCTAAAGAGAGAATTTCTTGAGTCATTTGTCGCACATGGTAAGTGCTAATTAGGTGAAGCTTTAAGTTTTGTTCTTCTGTGAGAAATTTGCACCAGGAATAGATTTTACGAGATGAATTAGTCAGATTTGCAGGGGTGATTTGCAGATTAGCACAAATATGTTCAATTGTGGCTACTATGTTGTTTAAAGTATCAGTTATTTGTTGATATTGGGCAGTATTTGGCGTAGGAGTAGATGCTAGATGGAAAATATTTTTTAAAATATGATTTTGCTGAACTTTGATATTTTTAATGCTGATAGTCTCAACTTTCATGAGATGTTAGAGAATGAATAATGTTCAGATTTTAACTGAAGAATTTTTATCACTAGCAATAATATGAATATCAATATTTTTTAATAAGCGCACTAGTTTTTGGGTTAACGAGCCTTTAAGGAGAATTTGCCAGCGAGATCGCTGACTTTCTCCAATGACAATTTGAGTAATGCGGTATTTTTCAGCAACTTCGGCGATCGCCTGGGCTATGTTACCATTGGTGACACGCAGAAAAGTCCCGGCAAATTCTTGACAGAGCTTTTCACAGTTGTGAATATGTAAGCTTTCATCCTTACTTAAGAAGCGTTCAGGATCAGCGACAAACACAACATACAGTGGTGCATTCATGTAATTAGCCAGTCTCGCACCACGTCGCAGTAATTGTAAGGAATTTGGGTAAGTAGATATACAGACTAAAACTCGTTCATGAATGTTACAAAATTGTCCATTTGGTGTAGAAGCGATCGCATCTTCTTCAATGTTATCTGCTACCTCTCGCAAAGCCAATTCTCGTAAAGCAATCAAGTTGCGGCGCTGAAAAAAGTTATCTAAAGCTTGTTGAATTTTGGGTTGTGCGTAAATTTTCCCTTCTAACAACCGTTCTTGCAGAGTTTCCGGTGTAACATCTACTACAACTACTTCGTCAGCCGCTTCTAAAATTCTATCTGGAACCCTTTCTCGAACAACTACCCCAGTAATTCGAGCTACCAAGTCATTGAGACTTTCTAAATGCTGCACATTCATTGTGGAGTAGACATCAATACCCGCAGCCAAAATTACTTCTACATCTTGGTAGCGTTTCTCTCGTGGGGAACCAGGGACATTGGTATGGGCGAGTTCATCAACTAAAACCAATTGAGACTTAGAGCCATAGCTGCTTGTGGGTAGACATCGCTGTAAAATTGTCTCTGTATCCATTTCCGTCAGCGTCAACCCACCTCTAGAAATTTCCTTACGGGGAATGATTTCTAACCCTACGGCTTTTTCTGCCGTATCTTTACGTCCGTGGGTTTCCAACAGTCCAATAACTACATCAATTCCTTCTTGTTTGAGCGCATTTCCTTCTTCTAACATCCGATAGGTTTTACCAACACCCGGAGCCATCCCAATGAAGATTTTATGTTTACCTCGACGTACTGGATAAGAAGAATTGATAGCTGCACCTGAATTAGTGTTATCTAACATGATGGCGTGAGTTGATAGCAAAAAGTTGAACAAACACTCCGCGTTACTCTGCTTTGAAAAACATAGTTTATTGATTCAGCTTACGATTGATATCTTGCAAATCCAGTGCATAATTCAAGCGGAGAATATTAATTCCTGGTTCGCCAAAAATCCATAAAAATCTGCCATCAGTAAACTTATTCAGTAAAGGTATGATGTCATCTTCTTTGATACCACGAGCATTAGCGACTCTGGCTATTTGTTCTCTGGCGGCTTTTAAAGAAATATGTGGATCTACACCTGAGCCGGAGGTATAAATTAAATCTTCAATTGGTTGAATACTTTCTTCTTGGTATTCATTGGCTTTTTCAATCACGCGGTTGAGCAACTCTGGGTTACTAGGAGCAAGATTACTACCACCAGATATCCCATTTGGTTTAGCCTTTCTGCCTTGGCTATATCTTACTGTGCTAGGACGACCTTGAAAATAGCGATCGTCAGTGAATATTTGACCAATCAACGCCGAGCCAATAGGTTTGTCATCTATATTCAGCATGACGCTCCCATTAGCTTGAAAAGGAAATAAACCTTGACCGATTACCAGGATAGCTAAAGGATAAATTAGTGCCGTTAGCAACCACAATATCAAAGTTATACGAATTGCTCTGAGAGTTTCTCGAAACATTACCATAAAAAGTGCTGAGGATTAAATTTATTTTTTAGAAACGTTCTGGTTGAAAAACTACAATCAATAAGTAAATTATCAGCCCTAAAATAATCGCTCCTAAAACACCATACGCCCAAGTAAATTGAATTTGTAATGTGGTATTAGTAGCTGCATAAACTCCGCGAGAAATTCCTAAATTGAGAACAAGTCCAATCAGAATTCCCAATACCAGTTTTTGTTTACGCCATTGTGGCAAAATATAGGCGATCGCCCGCATTAAATTTATCGGCTCGTTATTCATATTTATCTGCAACTTTCCCCTAATAACAGGGCAAAAAATAAATTTTTTTCTTCTTTTACTTTTGCCTTTTTACCCTTCGGGTTCGCCACTTGCTTTATGCCGGGAAACCCGTCCACCGCAGTGGCTCACTTTTGCCTTTTTACTTTTTTTGCCTTTCTAAGCCAGCCCTACTGCTGTAATCACCAAATCTAATAGCTTAATCGCAATAAACGGTGCAATCACGCCACCTAAGCCATAAATCAAAAGATTGCGTTTGAGTAATTGATTAGCTGTCAGCGGTCTAAATTTCACACCTTTTAAAGCTAAAGGAATTAATGCGGGAATAATCACAGCGTTGTAAATTAATGCTGATAGCACAGCGGAATTTGTGCTAGTTAAATTCATAATATTCAGACTTTGCAGGTTAGTGGCTGCAAAAATTACCGGAATAATTGCAAAATACTTAGCAATATCATTAGCAATAGAAAATGTTGTCAATGCCCCACGGGTAATTAACAGTTGTTTACCAATACTGATAATATCGATGAGTTTGGTAGGGTCAGAATCTAAATCTACCATGTTGGCTGCTTCTTTAGCAGCTTGAGTACCAGTATTCATCGCCACACCAACATTTGCCTGTGCCAATGCGGGAGCATCGTTAGTCCCGTCGCCTGTCATGGCGACTAGCTTGCCTTCAGCCTGTTCTCGTTGAATGACGCTGATTTTATCTTCGGGTGTGGCTTCAGCAATAAAATCATCCACACCAGCTTCTTTAGCAATCACCGATGCGGTAATATGGTTATCTCCAGTGAGCATAACAGTCCGTACACCCATCCGACGCAATTGGGCAAAACGCTCACGAATGCCTGGTTTGACAATATCTTTGAGATAGATCACACCATAAATTTCTAGATCTAAGCAAACTCCTAGAGGTGTACCCCCTTGTTGAGAAACTCGTTGGTATGCAGCATCTAGTTCTGGGGTATCTCGGCCGTTGCGGGAAAGAACAAATTCTTTAATCGCGCCAACTGCACCTTTGCGGGCTTCCCGTCCATTGACTAAATTTGTCCCACTCATCCGGGTTTTGGCTGAGAATTCCACGGCTGCGGCTTGGTGGGGATCAAAATCTAATCGTGCGCCGAATCTTTCTGCAAGTCGCACAATGGATTTACCTTCTGGTGTATCGTCAAATATGCTGGCTATTAGGGCGATATAAGCCAATTCCTGCGTAGAATGACCGTTAACCGGGATAAATTCTTCAGCTAAACGGTTGCCGAGGGTAATCGTGCCGGTTTTATCGAGAACTAATGTGTTGATATCGCCGCAGGCTTCCACTGATCGTCCAGAGGTAGCGATAACGTTAAATTGAGCGACTCGATCCATCCCTGCAATACCAATGGCGCTGAGTAAGCCGCCGATGGTTGTGGGGATCAATGCTACTAATAACGCAATTAAAACAGGGATGCTGACAGGACTTTGAACGTAGTAGGCAAATGCTGGTAAGGTAGCGACAACAAACAGAAATATTAAGCTTAATACTGCTAGTAAAACTGTGAGGGCGATTTCGTTGGGTGTTTTGCTGCGTTCTGCACCCTCTACTAAGGTAATCATCCGATCAATAAAGCCTTTGCCGGGATCAGCTGTGACGCGGATGATTAACTCGTCAGAGATGATGCGTGTTCCACCTGTAACGGAACTAGCGACATCTGAACCTGATTCTTTGAGAACTGGTGCAGATTCACCCGTAATTGCAGATTCATCCACTGAGGCGACACCCATAATCACTTCCCCATCAGCAGGAATGATATCGCCAGCAACGATATATACGTTGTCACCTTGTTGGAGACTAGTGGAAGAAACCTCGCTAATTGAGCCATCGGCGGCGAGTTTTTTGGCGATGGTTTCTGATTGTGTCGATCGCAACGCATCGGCTTGGGCTTTACCTCGTCCTTCGGCTACGGCTTCGGCAAAGTTAGCAAACCAGATTGTAAAAAACAATATCCCAGTGAGGATTCCGTTGAACAGTTGCGGATTTCGCTGTTGGGTAGGGCCGAATAAGTTGGGATCAATGGTAACGGCGAAGGTAACGAGTGTGCCAATCCACACCACAAACATCACCGGATTTTTGATAGCTACTATGGGATTTAGCTTAATAAAAGCATCCCTAATTGCCCTGGTGTAAATTACTTGATTATTTATTTTGGCTTTTTTCCGCACTTGGCGGCGATCGCTCGGACGCGTTCTTGGTGTTTTTGATTTTGGGGTAGGTGCAACTGGATTCATATATTCAGTAATGCAAGAGAGGAAGAAGGCAGGAGGCAGGGGGCAGGGGGCAGGAGGTAGGGGAAGCAGAGGAAGAATTATTTCTTGTTTCTAACTCCCAACTCAGCACTTTTCTAACTGCCAGATGCTAGTTTAAATCCTTCGGCGATGGGGCCTAGGGCTAAAACGGGAAAAAATGTCAACACGCCTAAAATCAGTACTATGCCTGCTGTAACTGTGGTGAATAGTAATGAATCGGTTTTGAGTGTTCCTGCTGTTTCTGGTGTGACTGGTTTGCGAGACATATTATCAGCTAATAGCAAGATGGCAATAATTGGGATATAGCGCCCAGCCAACATACTCAACCCAGTGCTTAAATTCCACCACAGGGTATTATCATTTAGTTTCTCTAAGCCGGAACCGTTATTAGCTGCGGCTGAGGCATATTCATAAACTACTTGAGAAATACCATGAAAGCCTGGGTTTGTAATTCCTGAGAGGGAGAAAGGATAAGCTAGGGCGATCGCGCTGGGAATTAAAATCATCATGGGGTGAATCAACAGCACAACGCTGGCGAGGATGATTTCGCGCTTTTCAATTTTGCGTCCTAAAAATTCCGGTGTGCGTCCCACCATCAACCCCGTTAAGAACACGGTGAGAATTAAGTAAATTAACAAGTAAGCTATACCTGTACCTTGTCCTCCCCAGATTATTTGCACAAATAAATTAAATAACGTCACAAATAATCCTTGAGGCATGAGAGAATCAAGCATTCCATTAACTGCACCAGTCATTGTGGCGGTGGTAGTCACTGCCCACAGTGCTGTTTGTATGACTCCAAATCTGACTTCCTTACCTTCTAAATTCGGCAGTTCTACTCCCAATGTGCCGTTAACAAGGGGATTTCCTTGCAGTTCGCCACTGACTGTTACCCAAACTAAAATCACAAAAGCGGTAAATACCATCCAAAATAACAGCCAAGCTTGTTTGAGATTTTTGGCAAACATCCCGTAGGTGAATATCAAGGCTGCGGGAATGGAAATCATGGCGATGAGTTCGATTAAGTTAGACGCGCCATTGGGATTTTCAAAGGGATGGGCGGAATTGGCTGCAAAGAAACCACCGCCGTTCTCACCCAACATTTTAATCATCTCAAAGGACGCGACAGGGCCTCTGGCTAGATATTGTGTGCTGCCCTCTAGAGTTTCCACAATCAATGGGTTATCTAGGGTTTGCGGTACGCCTAATAACACGAGAGCGATCGCCCCAACTACCGAAATTGGCAGTAATATCCTGGTAATGCCACGAATTAGGTCAACATAAAAGTTACCCAACCTTTTACTAGTCAAACCACGAATAAAGGCGATCCCCACCGCCAATCCTGTACCAGCCGAGGTGAACATCAAAAAGCCTAAAGCTGCTACTTGGCTGAAGTAACTCAGGGTTGTCTCTGGGGTGTAGTGTTGTTGATCAGTGTTGGTGACAAAAGAAATGACAGTGTGTAGTAAGGTATGCCAACGCGGGGCAAAAAAGCCATTGGGATTCCAAGGTAAAAATCTTTGATAATGTATCAAACCAAAAACTAAAATCCCCATAACAAGATTGCTGGCAAGAATCGCCCGGATATATTGCCAGCCTGTCATATCATCTTTTCTGTTAACACCTGCTACCAGATAAATGCTGTGTTCAATTGGGTTCATTAGGGGATCAAGCAGCGTTCTCGCTCCCATGAACACACGCGCTATGTATCTTCCCAATATAGGGGCGATCGCTATGACAAAGCACAGCGTCAGTCCGATTTGTAAAAAACCTTGTCCCATTTATTTTGCGCTCAGTTTAACTTAATACTCGCAAGCTAATTATTTTCGATATATTGTGGATTTCCACTTAAAGTATGTAATCTATGTCTCAAGATAGAGAGACATAATGTTTTACTTCTGGCTCCCGAATTCTGCTATAAGAGTGAACTATTTGACGATGAAATTGTGAGCAATTTGGCAATATTTTATTGAGTCTCAATACATCTATCTAGATTTACTCTGTTTATTCACTACAATTTTTTAGTTACTTTTTAAAGTTTCTGTCAAGAGTATTTAAAATTTAATATTAGTTACTGTTTGTGGTAATGATCAGGCTTGTTTATGTAATTGCACTAATTTAACAGTAGTTGAGTATACTAATTCCCCTTAAATATGGAATGCAGATAAACGAAAGATTGAATGGTGATGGTGGCAGAAAAATTGACGAGAGTACATCTTCAATCCAATTTGTGGATATTGATTCCAACTAATCAAGCTCAACAGCAGTGACAGGATTTATCTGTGTACTCCATCCCCAACTACTACAATAAACATATATATCCGAATATTTTGACTAATTTGCTTTATGTCAGTTTTAGCAGCGATCGCCGTCTTGGCTGTTTTAATTTTGGTACACGAACTGGGACACTTTGTAGCAGCACGGTCTCAAGGCATTTATGTTAACCGCTTTTCTTTGGGTTTCGGCCCGGTTTTGTGGAAATATCAAGGAACGGAAACCGAATATGCTGTCCGTGCTTTTCCCTTGGGTGGCTTTGTGGGCTTTCCTGATGATGACCCAGATAGTGAAATTCCCCCCAACGACCCGAATTTGCTGCGTAACCGTCCCGTTTTAGATCGGGCGATCGTCATCAGTGCAGGAGTAATAGCAAATTTAATATTTGCCTATTTAGTGCTAGTTATCCAACTGGGTATTGTTGGTATCCCAGAAAAGTTCAACTATCAACCCGGTGTGCTTGTTCAACCAGTTAATGAACAATCCATTGCCTATCAAGCCGGCATTAGAGAAGGTGATATTGTTTTAGCAGTTAATGGTCAAGAACTTCCTGCTTCTGACCAAGCCACTGCTATCTTGACCAAAGAAATTCAAACTCATCCCAATCAGGAAATTGCTCTCAAAGTTCAGCAGCAAAATCAACAAGTTTCCCTAAAATTAACCCCAGCACAAGGCACTGATGGTAAAGGTCTTGTTGGCATTCAACTAGGGCCAAATGGTAAACCCATTTTTCGTAAACCTAATAGTCCTTTCGAGATTTTTGGTATTGCTGCTAATCGCTTCCAACAGTTATTTATCGGTACACTCAACGGTTTTGGGCAGTTAATTACTAATTTTCAACAAACCATCGGTCAAGTTTCAGGGCCAGTTAATATCGTCAAAGTTGGTGCAAAATTAGCCGCTGATGACAGCACGAATTTACTATCTTTTGCAGCGATTATTAGCATTAACTTAGCCATTATCAATATCTTGCCTTTACCAGCATTAGACGGCGGACAATTAGCTTTTCTATTGATTGAAGGTTTGCGCGGTAAACCCTTACCTAGCCGTATTCAAGAAGGTGTAATGCAAACTGGTTTGGTGCTACTTCTTGGCTTAGGCATTTTCTTAATAGTCAAAGAAACCATCCAATTAACTACTCAGTAGAAATGGTACAAAATTAAGGCGCTCAGACTCAAGTCTGAGGCTAACCAAACCAAGCCTGCTTGTGCAGGCTAATTTATTTTTTAGTTACTAATTTCTGAGTAAATAGGCACTTATTTTTTAGGCGTTGCTGATTAGTTGGATGATTTTTATCTTTCGCAGAGACGCAGAGGGGCGGAGAATAAGAGTTTGAGAGATTGAACTTTTAATTTTCATCCTCATATTCAGCAGTGCCTTTTTTTACTTTTGCCTTTTTACTTTTGCCTTTTACCATGACCACTACCCGCAAATCTCCCTCAAAAAAACAACGGGCGTTAGAAATTCTCCATCGCCTGAAGCATCTTTATCCAGATGCAACTTGTTCATTAAATTACTCAACACCTGTACAACTACTAGTTGCAACAATTCTCTCCGCTCAATGTACAGATGAGCGTGTCAATAAAGTTACACCCAATTTATTTGGTCGTTTTCCCGATGCAGCTAGTTTAGCCAATGCTGATTTAGCAGAATTAGAAAATTTAGTGCGTTCTACAGGGTTTTATCACAATAAAGCCAAGAATATACAAGCCGCCTGTCGAATGATTGTGAATGAATTTGGCTCGGTTGTGCCTAACCAAATGGAGCAGTTATTAAAATTGCCTGGTGTAGCACGGAAAACGGCAAATGTTGTTTTAGCTCATGCTTATGGGATAAATGCTGGGGTGACGGTTGATACTCACGTTAAGCGTTTGAGTCAGCGCTTGGGTTTAACTAAATACGCTGAACCAGTCAAAATTGAACAAGATTTGATGAAGTTATTACCCCAAGCAGATTGGGAAAATTGGTCAATTCGGCTAATTTACCACGGTCGCGCTGTTTGTAAAGCCCGTTCTCCTGCTTGTGGAGCTTGTCAGATGGCTGATTTATGTCCTACATCTGACAAAGTGATCACGATAGGCTAGGCAATATCAAGAGTATCCCTAGAATTGATTCGGACACTGTAGAATGGAAAATGCTGTCTTTATTTAGAATGTATGGCGAAGAAGAGTATGATTGAGCGCGAGAAAAAACGCGCCAAGTTAGTGGCTAAGTATGCCGAAAAGCGGGAAACTCTGTTGGAAGAGTTCAGACAGGCTGAATCTTTAGAAGAGAAGCTGGACGCTCATCGGAAAATTCAACAACTACCCCGGAACAGTGCGCCCAACCGTCGCCGCAATCGCTGTTGGGTAACTGGTCGTCCTAGAGGTGTTTACCGTGACTTTGGACTGTCTCGGAACGTTCTGCGGGAATGGGCGCACGAAGGTTTATTACCTGGAGTGGTTAAGTCTAGTTGGTAGTTATTGGTCATTAATCATTGGTGAGTCAGTGCGGTCTTCTCCCTTTGGGAGAGGCTAACGCCAAGGGGGTTTCCCCCATGAGTAACTGGCAAACCCGAAGGATCATTAGTCATTGGTTATTAACTAAAGACAAATGACAAAATTATTGACCACAACAACGGTCTATACCCAGACTTTCTAAGAGTAGATCGCTGACAGCGTTAGCGATCGCAAACTCTCCATAAAAACTTTTGGAAAAATCAAACGCCTGCATCTCTGTGACAATGGCAATTACCAGAGAGCCTAAGTCGTTCTCTCCTTCCATACGTTGACGCACAAAGATTTGTGCGGCGCGTTGAGCAATCTTTTGGTTGATTGCTTCGGGGATAAATTCTGTATCTAACCACCGCAACAAACGCTCTTGTAACCACTCACCTTCAAGGAGGGGATTGTTAGCTGGTGGTAGGGTGATGGATGGGATTGGTTGTGTCATTTTGGTAAACGCAGAGGGACGCTTAATATATCCCAGAGGAGCGCAGAGGATGGCGATCGCATCAAATTGCGTTCCTCTGAATTTTTTTATTTTTAGTTTGATCTATGCAATATGATATCGCTGCTATTATTCAAGGCTATGCTCAAGGCTATTTTCTCATGGCTGATGACGATCATGGCTTGGGTTGGTATGGTAGCCGCGATCGGACTTTGATTCCTTTAGATCAACGATTCCGCTATCCTAAGTCTTTGCAGCGTGTTTTGAATCAAGAACGGTTTACAGTGGCGATTAACCGCGATTTTCTGGCTGTTGTGGCTGGCTGCGCGAACCGGGAAACAACCTGGATATCAGATGAATTAAAAGAAATTTACTTTTTACTACATGAAGCAGGTTTTGCTCACAGTTTTGAAACTTGGCAAGGTGATGAACTCGCAGGGGGTATTTTAGGAATAGTCATTGGCGGTGCTTTCATCGGTGAATCGATGTTTTACCGCATTCCCGAAGGCTCAAAAGTAGCAATGGTCAAGTTAGTGGAAAGATTGCGCCAAAAACAATTTGTGCTGTTTGACGCTCAAATGATGAACCCGCATTTAGAACGCTTTGGCGCTTACGGTATTGGCGATGAAGAATATCAAACTTTACTCCAGAAAGCATTGCAGCGTCGCTGTTATTTGGTATAGAAATGTAGTGCAATAGCTACGTTTCTCATTATCAATTTATTAAAAAATTTGCATGGGTGCGGAACCTTATTGGTACTACACAGATTATCAACCTGATCTCAATGCAGCATTACAGAAGCTCCGCCAAAGAGAATTTCAAGCAGGTCGATATAATCCTGCAATACCATTGCTTGATTTTCCGATTACAGAAAATTCTCCTGCTCCTGGAGCGCAGCATATATCCATTGAAGCAGCACTAGAAGCCTCGGATGCAGATGGAACACGTTCAATTCTTGATATTCTTCGAGTTGATGATAGGCCATGTCCACTCTCAAGAGATGAGTTTGAAGAGGCGTTAGGAGGTGGAGAAGAATTTTATCAAATACTTGGTGAAGTTTTTAACACTGCTTTTCTACTATCTCCAGCAGAACTTATGACTTTATTCGGTACTGAGCAACCAACTCATGACATGATTCAGTCCGTACTTCTTGGTAACACTAATCCTAATGGCAAAAATCAATTTTGGCACAGTATTGATAGAGGTACGGCAAGATACATCATTGTTTATGCAGACAACCAGCCAAGTGAGATTTTCTTTGCTGGGTATTCTTTTGATTGATAAGTTTTTCTGTCTTTTCATAATAAAATTTATTGTTTAACAAACAAAAATTCCCACATGGAACTGTCTAATTTAGATGCAGGAACAAAAATTAAAAAATTTGCTGAGACTGTTTGTAATACCAATTCAAAAAATGTTTGCGACAGATAAGGCATTGAGGATGAAGTCATAACCAGTCAAAGAAGCAGCAATTTGAGGAGTGAGGAGAGCTAGGAGTTGAGCAACCTTGGTTTGCAGATGCTCGCCTGTTATCAAATAGCTCCCATTTCAAGTCTTGCTTGAGATATTCCCAAACGCGCTCTATGGGATTGAGTTCAGGAGAATGAGCAGGCTGGAACAAAAGAACAATATTCTCTGGAATTTGTAAACGTTTAGCTTGATGAAATAAGCCGTTATCAACTTGGAGAATGTTAAGTGATTTGGGATAACAGGCAGCGAACTCGTTCAAAAATTGTTGGTAGCATTCGGTATCAACATGAGAAAACTGCCAAAATAAACTTTCCCCAGTAAGTGGTTCAACTGCTCCATATAGCCAGAACGCTTTAAATTGCCACTGCCAATCACCAATAGGCTTAACTCCGGGAAGAGTAATTTTACGTCCTTCAATGGTTTTGAGTCCAAATCGACTCTCATCTTGTACAAAATAACGAATATTTTCGTACTGAGGCAAGATAATGGCACTGTATTGAGCAATTAATTGCAAGTCATCACCGAGTTTTTTTTAAAAGACTCTAGTTTTTCTTCGTCCTGTTTTCGGTTACGCGGACGTGGGACTTTCAGCTTGGCTTTGAGCCTGTAACGTGCCAGATGATGTACAGTTGCGTACTCAGCTTGCACACCCAAGGTTTTTTCTAACCAATGTTGTATTTGTGTGTACCGTTGAAACCCACCTTCTGGTTGTTCGAGTTGTTTTTTCAAACTCGATACAGCCCAATCTGGTATTGCTCTTTTTCGACCTGAACTCGTTCCAAATTCAACAACCGCCTCAATTCCTCCTTCTCGATAATCTGCCAACCATCGATGTACTGTAGCTCGATGTTTTCCCAAGATTTTAGCAATCTCACTTACACTCATTTCTTGCCCTTTAATCAGATATAGGGCTTGTATACGTTCTTTGCTCCGAGACTGTTTTTGATGTTTGAGCAACTTCTCTAGTTCCTCGACACTTTCTTCTATCTCGATTTGTGTTACCCCTACCATCACATACCCTGAATGCTACTTCTGTCTATTTTTACCATCTGTCGCATTCTTTTTTCAAATTGGTATAAGTATTGTGATTGGGCAGAAGGTTATAGTGATAATCCAGAGCAGGACATAATAACGGCTCGAAAGCTTTTAGCTGAACTTCATTTGGGTATAATTGATTTGCTTGAAATTGATTTACCTGATATGAATTGTGAGGAAGAAGTAGAAACTGTTCGTTCATCTTACGAATTAAGCAGTATTTATCAACGATTAAAGATATTGCCAATTGATAATTACTGGGATGTGTTTGAACCACTGAATCTAGAAGATAATCAACCTGTACTCAACAGTATTATCGATGATTTAAATGATATTTATCAAGACTTAAAGAGAGGTCTTATAATTTACAATCAGGCTTATTTTATGGAAGCATTATGGGAATGGTGTTTTCATTTTGAAATTCATTGGGGCGCTCATTTAGTGGGAGCGCAAAGGGCAATTCATAATTATTTTTCGTAGCAAGATTGATAGACAAATTAAATTTAAATGTTTACTTTAAAACCTTGTTCTAATCTCGTAAAGATGAACTGCGATCGCTAATTTATATAAAAGATTATTAGCGATGAAAAATCGGAACTAAAATCACTCCAGTAACCAGCTAAATAAATCTTCTACTGTTAAGCTTAAATCTTTAGCAAATTCTGGAACTGGTAACTTTGTTTCCGGTTCTTTATAAACATTAGTTGGTTGATTTGGCAAGTAAACAAACACAGATTTTTCTTTAGGATCAATTAACCATCCCATCTGAGTTCCATACTTGAGATAATGGAGAATATTCTTGATAACTTTAGTTTGACTTTGATCAGGAGATAAAATTTCAATTGTCCAATCTGGTGCAGTTGAGAAGACATTCGCAACCCCACCATTTTCTTGACGAGGTATTCTATCCCACAAAAACACAGAAACGTCAGGAACAATTGAGCGATTGCCAAATGTACAACGCAGTTCACAAAAAGCCCGCGCAATTTTTTGGGGTTTTACAACTAAATTAATTGCAGGTGCTAACTCTGTTTGAATTGCACTATCTTCTCCTTGTGGCATTGGTTTTTGAATAATACGTCCATCAATATATTCACTAGCAGGTTCTGTCTCTGGTAAATTGAGGAATTCTGTAAGAGTCAGAGTTTTAGCAGGGATTTGTACCATTTAATGCTTCCTTACAAAAGCTACGTTGTACTACTGCTCTTTGTTATTCTACAGATTAATATATTTGTTATTTATTTTTTGCGGAAGTCATAACCACTTTTACACTTTTTGTTCAGTCACCAAAGTTAGGCTTACCCATTCACCTTTATCGCTGTAAGTGCGAACCATACGCTGGCGTAGGTTAGGTTGAATTAACCAACCAACTTCTAAAAATAAGGGTTGACGTAATTTTACTTGCAATGGCGATGTTGCTGAAGCTCCGTTAGGTAATAATAAAATTTGTACTTGCTTTTGTGGGTCTTGGTCAAAGTGAATTATAGAACCTTTGATAGTTGCTGTTGAAGTGATGGTTCTTTGTCCAAAAGTCAAACTCTGGACTAATCGTCCAGTATCATCTAAATGTAATTTTAAAGTTGAAGAGAAAGTATCAGGCGATCGCCAGTCAGGATATATTGTAATTGCTTCACCGTGCCATTCTCCCAATAAATCATTTACGGTTAAGGGAGGATTCTCTACTGGTGCGGTTCCGGCTAAATGTTCTCTAATTAAAGTTAGTTTATCTAGCTGTCCGTTTTTATCAAATAACTGCACTAAACGTAAGCGGCGATTTTCATAAATTAAACCTAGTTCTGCACCAAATTCGGTAAATGGTGCTAACTGAATCGAACCTTGGGAAAAAGCACCATTTTCAAAGAATAGTATACTCTTAGCTAAAGAACTGTATTCTAAGACTAAATCTTCTTGTCCTTCACGGTGGACAATTTGACGCATAGTTTGGTTTTCGTTTAATCCTTCAAAGGAAACAACACTTTTAATATCTTCTAAAAGTGTCCCTGGGGGTGAAAATCGCGTGAATGAACCTTGCCATTCACCGAGATTTTGTAATAAGCATTCCCATTGAGATGTCATGTTATTTGTCCTTGGTCATTTATAGCAGGAGGCTGGAGGTAAAAGTTTTACTATGCCTGGTATTCGTGCTTTTTAAATGTCGTCACCTATAGTTCGACTGCTATATCATTTGTTATTTGTTATTTGATAAATATCATAGAGAACGCTTAACCATTGACTATTATTGACTAAGCCTTAGCAAATCGATGCACTGCAAATAAGCTGCCTATTAATCCTACCGTTGCACCGAAACTTAAGAGAATCAGAGGTAATAATAAGATTTGTGTGGGTGCAAGTTGCAAACCATTGGCAAGGAATTGGATAAACTCTGGTTGATTAGCGAGTAATTTGCCTAAAAATTGTTCGATGACGGAAATAAAACTCCAAGCGATCGCACCGCCAACTAAACCAAATAAAATTCCCTGTAAAATAAACGGTAGGTAAATCCAGGCGGAAGTTGCGCCTACTAGTTGCATAATTTCAATTTCGTGCCGTCGCGCCAAGACAATCAGGCGAATGGTGGTAGTAGTAACAGCGATCGCAGTTAAAGTCAAAATACTGGTAATTGTCAAAGTAAACCAGTTCAAACCTCGATGCAACTGAGCGATGCGTTTTACGGCTTCATCTACATACTGCACCGTATCAACTCCCCGCAATTTCGCCAGATGTGTGGCTAAAACTGGTACAGCTTGAGAGTTACGCGCTTTTACCTTCATCTCATCAACTAAAGGATTTTCCCCTAGCTGTTGAGTCGCACCGTCAATATCCGCAATTCTCAAATCTTTGACTAATTTTGTCCAAGCTTCTTCTTTTGTAACCGTTTGCATCGCCACAACTTCAGGTATTTTCACTACCAAATGTTCTATGCTTTTAGCGTCTATTCCTGGTTCTAAATATACGGAAACCTCTAACTGGCTACCAAATTGATTCAGGAGTTTTTCTACCTGCCACGAAGTTTGCAGACTCAAACCAAACAAAAATAATAACACCGCCACAGTGCTAACAGCAGCCCAATTCATCCAACCGCCACGTAATAATCCTAAAAAGGTTTCTTTGAGTAAATAGTCAAGTTTAGTAAAAAATTTGAACACAGACACCCCAACATTTAAAAAGTAAATCGTAATCACCCTTTATACTCGATGTGATTAAGTTTACCCATGTCATTCTCACTAATAAAGTGCTGAGTAAGAAACACTCAACACTTTTAACTCAGCACTCAGCACTCAATAATGCGTAGCCGACTTGCGATAATGCACCGCCGTCACACCATCTTGATTCAACACCTTACCGTTTTCCACAGTCGCATAAACTAGCCAGTGGTCGCCAGATTCCATCCGGTGCTGCACTTTACATTCTAAGTATGCTAAAGCATCAGCCAAAATCGGAGAACCATTTGTACTTTCTTCAATGGCGACACCAGCAAATCGGTCTTCTCCAGGGCCGAAGGGTTTGAGGAAATGTTTCATCAACCCTATGTGACTGCCCTCTTTGAGAATATTCAGGACAAATTCGTTACCTGAGTGGGTCAGTGGTTCTACTGCCCGTTCTTTAGCAACGGCAATAGTTAACCCTGGTGGATTAAAGCTGGCTTGGGCTACCCATGAAGCTAACATGGCGCTGGCTCTATCTTCTTGTTTGGCTGTCAGCACACACAAAGAACCAACAATGCGTCCTACTGCTTGTTCAACATTGGTGGCGGGGATACTTTGCGATCGCACTTTTTTGGCTTTCTTCAGTGCTTGAGCAAAGTCGGTTCCGGCTTCTTCGCACAATTGCAAGGTAGCATCATCTGGTTTAAACTTGACGCGGATGGTATCAAACCCAAAGCGATAGCCAGCATCTTTAAGTCGGCTTTCAATTAAATCGACCGCCTCACCACTCCAACCAAAGGAACCAAAGACACCAGCTAGTTTATTATTAGTTCCTGTAGATAACACAATCCCTAAAGCTGTTTGCACAGGTGTCGGTGCGTGACCACCTAGCGTTGGCGAACCCATGACAAAACCAGCAGATTTTTCCACAGCCGCGCGGATTTCTTCTGGTTCAGTAAATTCGCAGTTAATTGATTCTACCGCCACACCAGCTTTTGTGATGCCACGAGCGATCGCTTGGGCTAAGGTGGCAGTATTTCCATAAGCAGAAGCATAAATTAATGCCACTGTCAAGTCAGCCGAGGTTTGCTGTTGACTCCATTGGCGATAAGCTTTAGTCAGTTCAATTAAGCCGTAACGTACTAAAGGCCCGTGTCCTGTAGCATACAAACGTGCTGGAAAATCCGCGAGTTTGTCTAGTGCCGTTTCGACTTGCCGCGCGTGGGGAGCCATGAGGCAGTCATAATAATAACGGCGGTCTTCGTTAATAATTTCCCAGCCTTCATCTAATACTTGGTCGCCGCAGATATGCGCCCCAAATAACTTATCGGTGTAGAGAATTTCGGTTTGGGGGTCGTAGGTGCAGAGTTCATCGGCGTAGCGGGGGTTGGGTGTAGGAATGAATTGCAAGTTATGTCCCTTACCCAAATCTAGGGTTTCTTCCCCCCGCATCACAATCATTGGTAAGTCGGGATTTTCTAAAGCACCGCGTAAATTTATCGCCCCTGGGTTAGAACAAACAAAGGTAATTTGGGGTGCAATTTCTAGTAAAGCTTTTAAAGTCGCGGCGCGGTTAGGGTTGATGTGACCGAGAATGACATAATCAATCGCTGTCACATCAATACGCTGTTGCAACGCATCCAGATAAATTTGCGTGAAAGTTTCCCCAGGCGGGTCAATCAAAACTATTTTGTCAGCTTGAATTAAATAAGAGTTAGCTGTAGTCCCTTTAGCTAGGGCATATTCAATTTCAAATCTTAACCTTGCCCAACTGCGCGATCGCATTACAGTTGTATCTGTAGCAATGGGCAATACTTGTACATCACGAGGTTTAGTATCTGGCATAATTTTTGAATAACTTGTTTATTTTTAAGTATTTATTATGGATTAAACAGCAATTGCTACATATAAGTCCACAATTGCCGCAAAAGAGTACCTATTTTAATTAAAGCTTAATTTAGTTGATTAAATTTTCAGCATTTCTTATGAAGAGGATAACAAAATTAATTGCAGATATCTAGTACAACAAGGCAAAAGTCAAAAGTCAAAAGGAAAAAGAAAAAATCTTGATACCACAAACCTTTTAGCAATTCCCAATGGTCTGTTTATTTACGCCGGCCTGTACTAGCGATCACATCTTGCTGAGATTGGGATTTGCGAAAGCGATCGCCTATTCTTCCTGATGTTGCTCAAAATCAGCTAATATTTGTTTAATTTCTTCTGCTGAGATATCTTCTTGCTCAGATTTTGAGTAGATGGTTACTAAAATAATATTTGTATCTGTCTTGACATAATAAATTATTCGATACCCACCACTTTTACCTTTTTGAACATCAGTATTTTTAACTCGTAGCTTAAAAATTGTGTATCCAACTCCAGGTATTGGGTTTCCTGGTAATTCACCTGGTTGCAGCTGTTCTACAATTGACTGTACATCATTACGGATACTGCGTACTTCTTGGCTAGAATACGCAGGTTGCGTTGAAATTTAGCCGTAGCTTCAACTTAAATCAATGGTGGTTCACTCTGCATCAATCCCTTGCCAAAGTTGAGAAATCGGTACAGTATTTCCATTCATCGCATCGTACCAACCTTGACAAAAACTTTCTTTTGCTGATTCAACAAGTTCTTCATCATCTTCATTTTCTTCTGTAATGAGGATAATGACTCGGACTCGGCTGTGTTTTGCTATGGTTAAGGGTTCGTCTAAGGAAAGTTGACCAAGTTCATCAACAGTTCCTTGAACCTCAATTGCTTTCATTGGCGTGAATCTGAGTTTGCTGTTAATAGTATAGGACTTATAACCATACATAACGAATCCACAACCATGCAAAATCTCACCAGAATTACCCGCAATCCAGAGGTGATGGGTGGTAAACCCTGCATTCGGGGAATGCGCGTTACTGTTGGTACTATCTTCGGCTTAATGGCATCTGGACAAAGCAATAATGATATTCTCCAAGCGTATCCGTACCTGGAAGAAGCTGATATTTATGAGGCACTTGCCTATACTGTATGACGAGTTGAAGTTTAAAATAAGCTCAGATAGATGATTTTTAGAACTCTTGTAAGCAATGAATACAAATACACAATTTAACGCTAAAGTTAATAACGGCACAATCGAGATTCCCGTTGAGTATCAAGACGAGATACACAACGCCGAAATAGTGCAGATTGTGATATTGAAACCTTTGTCACAAAAGAAACATTTTCCACAAACCGGTATCATAGCCCAGCTAACTGCAAATCCTATCCAGATTGCCGATTTCAAACCACTCACCAGAGAAGAAGCAAATGAACGCTGGTGAGGTGACACGGTGCTTTGTTGATTCCAATATTTGGCTTTATCGTTTTATTCTGAACTCTAGCGAGCCAAGCGCTGTACAAAAGCAACAAATAGCTACAACCGTTACCAGTCAAGAAAACCTACTTGTTAGTACGCAAGTTATCAATGAAGTTTGTGCAAATTTAATCCGTAAAGCAGGTTTTGATAATTCACAGATTCAAAACTTAATTGAAGATTTTTCCGAAGGTTGTGAAATATTGCCTGTCTCACTAGAAACACTTCAGTATGCAGTCAAATTGCGCTCTCACTATTTGTTCTCGTTTTGGGATAGTCTGATTGTTGCTAGTGCAGTTTTAGGGCAAGCAAGTATTTTGTACTCAGAAGATATGCAAAATGGCTTAATGATTGAAAATTTCTTAGAGATTGTGAATCCATTTGTAGAGCCAAAGACTTGACTCTTGAAGTTTACGCCAAGACATCAAAATGAGAATAGCTATATTTTGTCTTTGATTTATAAGTTTTACTTAAGCTGTGGTAACGACAACATAAGCATTTGCCACAAATAAATAAGCTGTTGTTACGACAACAAATACATTCATAAGTTTTGTTAATGCTGTATTAACGACAATATAAGCGATCGCCACAAATAAACAAGCTGTCGTTACGACAACAAATACATTCATAAGTTTTGTTTATACTGTGCTAACGACAACATAAGCGTTTGTCACAAATGAACAAGCTGTCGTTACTACTGCAACTTTATTTGTGACGAACGGATAAGCTGTGGTAACGACAACAACTTTATTCTTAACGTCTGTTTCTTGGTTAGTAACAAATGGACAAGCTGTAGTTACCACGGGAACTTAATTAGTAACGTAGCTACTGCAAAAGTGCTTAAATGATTCTGGTGAAGAGGATTTGCTTTAAGCTTCGTATTGTGCGAGTCGTAACATTACGCTGATGCCAAGCTTGATAGAAATCAGGGTAAGGCAGATTTTGGGCGCATTCCCAGGCTAAATCGTAGTATTCACCATCTAGTTGCCAATAATTACTTAAAGCTTTGACTGCTTGAAGACGATCTTCGCTATTTTGTAGAAATTCTTCTAAGCTTTCTGCTGCCCATCTAGAAGAGTACTTATTTATACTAGTTTGTAGCACATATACCAAAGCCAAGATTGCTTCTTTATTACCTGGGTCGATTCTCCATAAGCTATCTGCTACCAACCAACGGGTAGGATCATTATCTCTAGAGTTATTGGCAGGGATGGATTTCAGCACTTTTTCTAAGGCAGAGATCGCTGTTTCATCACCTATAGCAATTTCCTCCAAGCTATCCTTTGCCCAAAAACGGATTTTTTCATCCAGTGTTTTTGATTGTATTAGTTGCACTAAGGCAGAGATCGCAAAATCATGACCTGTGCTAATTTTTTTTAAGCTTTTTGTTGCATACTCACTGGTATCGTCATCCAGCGTTTTGGATTCTAGCACTTTCACCAAGGCTGAAATCGCTATTTTATTGCCTGGGTCGACTTCTCCTAATATACTTGCTGCATAACTACGGTTTTTGTTATCTACAGCTTTGGATTGCAGTACTTTCACCAAAGAAGCGATCGCAAATTCATCACCTGTACCGATTTCCTCTAAGTTATATGCTGCATCTTGACGGGTTTTGTCATCCACAGTAGTTGATTGCAGCAAATCTACCAAGGCAGAAATCGCCACTTTATTCCCTGGATCGATTTTGCCTAAATTTTCTGCTAACCGACAACGAATTTTGTTATTGAGAGTTAAGGATTGTAGCACTGCTTCCAAGGTAGCGATCATAAATTCATTACCTGTGCCGATTTCCTCTAAGTTATATGCTGCCTTCTCACGAGTTCCGTCATTCACAGTTGTGGATTGCAGCAAATCCACCAAGGCAGAAATCGCTATTTTATTACCTGGATCGATTATCCCTAAGCTTTCTGCTAACCGACGACGAATTTTGTTATTCAGAGTTGAGAATTGTAACCGTTGCTCCAAGATAGTGATCGCTGTTTCATTGTCTGTACTGATTTCCCTTAACCAGTATGCTATCGACCGACAGGTGTTGTTATCGACTGTTTTTGATCGCAGTAGCTTCACCAAGGCGTTGATCGCAATCTGATTACCTGGGTCGGTTCTCCCTAATATAATTGCTGCCCTCCGACGGATGTTGTAATCTCCAGTTTTTGATTGTAGTAATTGTTTCAAGGCGGCGATCGCAATCTGATTGCCTGAATCGGTTCTTCCTAATATAGTTGCTGCCTGCAAACGGATGTCGTCGTCATCCAAACTTGTAGATTGCACCACTTGTTCTAAGGCGGTAATTACTGTTTTATTGCCTGGGTTTATTGTCTCTAAGCTTTGTGCTACATTCCAACGGACTTTATCATCTACATTGCTTGATTGCAGTAGTTCTACTAACGATGCGATCGCAAATTCATTGCCTTTGCCGATTTTTTCTAAGATATTTGTAGCCTGCGAACAGATTGTGTCATCTAAAGTACTTGATTGTAGGACTTCCACTAAGGCAGCGATCGCAAATTCATTGCCTTTGCCGATTTTCTCTAAGCTTTCTGCTACACGCCAACGGGTTACATTATCAGCAGTTGTGGATTGCAGTAGTTGTAACAAGGCTGGGATCGCAAATTCATTTCCTGGGTCAATTTTCTCTAAACTCTCAAATGCCTCTAAACGGTTGTAGTAATCCGCAGTTGCAGATTGCAGCACCCGCACCAAAGCAAAAATTACTGTTTCATTGCTTGGATCGATTTTCTGTAAGCTTTCTGCTACCTTTCTAAGGGTGGAGTCGCTCACATCTGGTAATTTTAGAAGTTGGACTAAAGCGGCGATTGCTCTTTTATTGCCTATACCTATTTTTTCTAAACTATATATTACATTTCCACCTGTTCTGTTATCCAGATTAATGGATTGCAGTAATTGAGCCAAAGCTGCGATCGCAGTTTCATTACCTGTGCCAATTTTCCCTAATATCTTTATTGCCTCTAAATGAGTATCTTCATCCACTGTTGTGCATTGCAGTAATTGAGACAAGGCTGCGATCGCAGTTTCATTACCTGTGCCAATTTTTCCTAAAATCTTTATTGCCTCTAAATGAGTATCTTCATCCACTGTTGTGCATTGCAGTAATTGAGCCAAGGCTGCGATTACCGCTTCATTGTCTTTGCCAATTTTCTCTAAACTTTTTTTTACTGGAAAAAATAAGAATACTCTGCCAGATGTTTTACTTTGTGCCACCTGCAAACGAGTGTGGTGATCCGCAGATGTGGCTTTTAGCACTTGCACTAAGGATGCGATCATTGTTTCATTGCGGGGATCGATTTCCCCTAACCTATCTGCTACATATCTGCGGGTGTTGTCATCCAGAATTTTAGATTGCAGCACTTGTTCCAAAGGCGCTATTGCTTTTGTGCGTTCTGTCTCTTGCAATACTGATCTAGCAGCCTCTGAAATTGAATCACGAAATTTTACCCAATTCTGTTTTTTAGATGAATAGCCAAAGTCCCATTTGATAATTTGCGCTACTATTTCATCTGCTTGTGAACAATCTTTAAATTCAGCAATTCCCACCGCCGCTAAAAAGTAGGCGCGATATTCATAAAAACCCTTGTCTACATCTTTCCTATTCCACTGACCACATCCATCTTTAAAATTAATTAAAGCATTAATAAACTCTTGCTTTTGCTGTTTTAAATTTTCTTCTGGTCGTCCTAACCACAGCAATATTGTCTGCTTCCACTGTGGTTCAAAGATGCGATAAGTTCCCTTACTAGGATTTTTGGGAACATGGTTGAAAAAGAAATCCCAGTGATTAATCGCTTTAGCAGCAAAATACTCTTGAAATGAGGCATGAAAAAAAGCGTAAACTTTTTTATCATCTACTCCTATACAGTTCAACCAGCCACGATTTAGTGCCAATTTCAGCAGCACCTGATCTTCTTGTTCCTTAAAGACGGAATTAACAAAATCTTGCCGCAAGCGAAAACGGGTTGTTTCTTTGTCTATTGCTGTTTTAGCTAATTCCCCAAGTTTGAGATTGAGTTGTTGCTCTTGGTGAAATGTTGTAGGAAATTTGTCTTGTTTCCACTCATAAAATTTATCAACAAATCGCTGATAAAGTCCAGCTTGAGTATCGGGTAACTTCCCATCTACCGATTGCCAATTCAAGCACAGCAGCGTCAACCGCAGAGGATTTTTCACTAAATCCTGAATCCGTTCTTTACCTGGTTCTTTCAAAGCAGTACATAATTGCTTTCCAGCTTCGGGATTAGCCGCAAACCATTTGTGAATAAATTTCTCTACTTGTTCTGGATAAGAAAAATCTAAAGTGCGATAAATATCAAAATCATCAAGTGCATTAATACCGCCATCCCACAAATTAACTCGACAAGTTAATACAATTCGCGCTTGACTAATTAATCCTGATTCACGAAATTGTCGGGCAATTTCTGTTAGCGGATTCCCTGAAAATGCAGACATTTCATCTAATCCATCTAGCACTAGCCAGACATGATTTTGATTAAACAGAGCAATAAAATCATTTTCCTGTTGCTGAGTAGGTTTAGCTTTACCTTTTTTCCTCACAGCAGTAGTTAGCCAAGTCTTTAATAGATATTCCTCTAATTTTTGCCCATACAAATCTGCTAAAGATACCCAAATCACAATTGACTGTTGAATCTCACGAGATACCCAATCAGCTATCTGCTGTAATAGTGTTGTTTTTCCTGCGCCTGGTTCACCAATAATTGCAATTCGCCTACCCTTGCTTTTCGGCGTGTTCTTTTGTTTGAGAACTTCTTCTAAAAAAGCATCATGCTCAAATGTTTTGGTGACTTCTGTCTCCTTGTACAGTTCTGAACCCTGTTCTGGAGATATATCATCCTTATCCTTACGCTTGGGTGGTTTTTTACGCTCAACTAATCCCAGTGGTACATAAACATCATCAACTTGCAGTGCAACGCCTTCAGTTAATGTCAAAGGATTTGTTGTCAGCTTTCGCCGTTCTGCAATTATTTCACGACAGATTTCACGCCAGTCATCGGGAGTTAACTTTGTCCCCTCCTCCCCTAGAGACGACTGTAGTCAGTTGTTATTTATTGTCCCAATAGTGATTGATTGACCAGCTATTCCACCTTTCTCTACCGTGAGATTGTCTGCTAACTTCGCAAAGTTATTTACAACTGACGGATGAGACTGGATTTCGGCTGCATTATTTTTAATTTTCCTAGCAGCCTCAGACTGACTGCTGTTAACTGCTGCTTCCACATCCACAACAGCTTGAGCAATTTCGGGGTCTTGTGCGGCTTGTGTAAGTTCCAGCACTGCTTGACCGTAATCTAATAGCTGCGGTTCATTACTGGTAAGAGATGGTGCTTTATTCTTTTGGCGCAGTAATTCTATCAACTTACCAGGAGCAGTCCATAAAACATCACCAAGATTTTCGCCTGTTTTCTCCACAGCCTTGGTCAAAAGTGTGGTAATAACAGCAGAGATCGCAGTAGCTACAGCAGTCAAGCTCACAGTTATCATAAATCCACTATCAATAAGCCAAATAGCGGCAGGATTTTATGTGTCTATTCTACTGGTAAAATTACTGATGCGCTAAACCTGGAGGCGATCGCTCTTGGCGGCTGTTTAGTCAGTTATTGGGTAAGATGAAGTGCGATCGGCACGACTCATAAACGATAATCTTACCTATATTTCTCCACAGATTCCACAGCAACATTAAATTGTTGAGCAATCTGTTCTACACTCATCCCAGTTTTTAGTAACAGTGGGACAGCAACTTTCAAAATTTCAGAGCGACCTTGTTCTAGACCTTGTTCTAGACCTTGTTCTAGACCTTCAGCTTTGGCTTCTTGATATACTCTTGTTTGCTCTATAGTCAGTCCTAGCATAGCTTCTACTTCCTCTCGACTCAAAGACGAAAACTTGTAAACAGCAATTGTCGTGATAATTTCGATGATTTCGGTTTTTGGCAATATACCTGTTTCTTCTAATTTTACTCGTTGAATTAGTTGCTTGGCTTGCTCTGCCATTGTTTCCGAGGATGCGGTTGTCAACTGCATTAAGTTGATGCCTATTGGCAGCGTATCAGAAGTACCTAACTCATCCAAATAAATGCGCTGCACTTGGTCGCTGTTTAAAAATATGCGATGAGTTCTTTTATCGTTTGGCTCTAAAGAGCGTGATGGAAATATTACCACACAGTACCAATCATCGTATTGAGATTGATTGCGGTTCAAATACATCAATGATTCAGTAAAAAACCGATGATAAAGACCTTCATCTTTCTGAAATTGCACTTCGGCAAAAAAGATAACTCTAGATGTTGCGTCTTCTGGTGGTAGGAAAACACCATCAATCCGAAAAGCGGTTTCTTTCACCTCCACTGACTCAAATCGATAGTTTTGCGCCTGTGGAGGACGATTATCAACGAGTTCAAAGATTAAGGCTGGAAATCGCTTGAAAATTTGGTAATAAATGGAGTCACGTTTCACAAAAATATCAAAATATTTTGATTATTCAGGATTAATTTTATCAGTCTTTATCTGCATATCTAACAACAAAGCGCTCACTCTATAATTAAGGTATAAAATCTGCGTCAAGAATCTGAGCTACAGAAAAAGGTGATTCTTGTGGGAATAGTTCTGATGGAAGTCGATATTTTCTGATGGTATCATTTCTAGCATCTGTATAACAGTCTAGAAATACATCCTCTAAAACAGATTTTAAACTGGGACTATCTTCTAGAAGATAAATTATTTGTCGTCTTTGCTCAACAATAGTATTACGCCACCCTCTGGCATTGTCATCTTTTTCTTCTATCCAGAATTGCAGTTTTAATAAATGTTCAATTAAGATTATTAGACGATTTTTAAGTTCTTTCTTTTCACTTCGCCCCATACTATCAATTTCTTCAATTAAATTCGCAATATCTAATTGTTCCAGTTTACCTTCCTGCAAAAGTTTAACTGTAGTTTGTATCCATAAGTAAAAATCTTGTTCATATAATGTTTTGTTAGTCTCAGAGGTCAACATAAAAATTTCTCCTGACTCAACAGAATATTGATTACATTATATAGTGAATAAATATTAGCTATTTTATGGTATGCCCTAAAGCATGATAGCGATCGCACTTCCCCTAATTCTCAAAAGTGCGATCGCTATTCATTTTTTACAAGTCCTCTGATGAGTATCAAAAAGTTTTAGTAGTGATTTCCTACTTTGCGATGATGCACAGCTGTCAGTGCTTCAGGTTTAGAAACTCGTCCACCGTTGACGGTGCTGTATACCGCCCAGTGGTCGCCGCAGTCCATCCGGCTGACGACTTCGCATTCCATATATGCTAAAGCGTCGGCGAGGATGGGTGTACCATCTTCGGCGGGTTGGGTTCGCACACCTGCAAAGCGGTCTGCACCGGGGGCAAATCGTTTGAGGAAGTGGCGCATAAGTGTTTGATAATTGCCTTCTTCTAAGATATTTAACACGAAGCGATCGCCTACTTGCATTAATGATTCAATCGCCCGGTCTTTGGCGACTGCAATGGAGAATCCCAAGGGTTTGAAGCTGGCTTGCGCTACCCAAGAAGCTAACATCGCGCTGGATACGTCGCCTTTTTTGGCGGTAATAATATATAGTCCGCCACTGAGTCTACCAAGGGCTTTATCTAAGTCTGCACTCAGGGATTTCATCGCTTTGATACTGCGATCGCGTGTGACCCATTGCCCTAAGTCTGTGCCTGCTTCTTCACACTGCTTGTAAGTAATTTCGCTGGGGGATTCACTAATTTGAATGACGGGGAATGCTACGTGCAGTCCTAACGCCCGGAATTTGTTCAACAGGGGATAAGTTGGTTCATCATTACCACCGCCAGTCTCAAATATACCGATGGCTTGTTTATCTTTGACTGAGCCTAAGACTGTGCTGAGTGCAGCTTGAGCAATGTTATCACCAGCCGATGGAGGCACACCAATTACTATTCCCGAACAGCGCCCAACGAGTTCGCGTAATTCTTGTAAATCTGTTGCTGAACCTAAATCTACTATTTCTACAGCTACGCCAGTTTTGTTAATACCGTTAATTACTGCTTGCGCTAGGCGATCGCTATAACCGTATTCCGAAACGTAAAATAAACCAATGCTGGTTTCTGGTTTAGCTTGGGTCTGGCTCCAGTTACGGTAACGTTTGGTTAATTCCTCAACGTTGTGATAGAGTAACGGCCCGTGACCTGTAGCAATCATTTTAATCGCAGGCAATTCACCCATGCGCTTCATTGCAGACAATACCGAGCGCGAATTTGGCCCCATCAGACATTCGTAGTAATATTTAAAATCAGCTTCTATAGTTTTTAAGTCTTCGTCAAATGTGGCATCGGAGCAGTAGTGCATTCCGAAAGCGTCGCAAGTAAAGAGAATTTGGTCTTTGTGGTCGAAGCTGAAGATTGTATCCGGCCAATGCAGGTTAGGTGCAATCACAAATTCTATCTCGTGACCGTTACCTAAATCTATGCGATCGCCATTTTTGACAATTTGCCGTTTAAATGGCTGATGCACTAAGTCTTCCAAAAATTGAATTGCGACTTTGGAAGCCACAACGGTAATTTCTGGAGCCATTTGTAACAAATCTTTTACTAAGCCGCTATGGTCAGGCTCAGTGTGGCTGACAATCAAATAATTAATATCTTGAGGATTAATCAACCCTGTCAGAGTATCAAAATACAGCTGGCGGAATTTCTCATGGGAGGTATCAACTAAGGCAATCTGCTCACCGCGAATCAAAAATGAGTTGTAGGTAGTACCATTTTGTAAACCAAACTCAATATCAAAGCGATCGCGATCCCAATCTAGAGAGCGAATTGCTGTTGTCTCTGGTGCAATTTCCCCAGTCTGTATAGTCAGGCGTTTTTCAGTTTTTTCGGTGAGTAATACCATAACTCCCCTCCTTAACACAATGAGTATTTCTTCCTCTTGATCTATTTTGGCACGGTTTAAATGTAAATTTTTATGAAAAAACCTATAGATAACTTAAAAAAGTTAAAAGTGTGAAACCGTGTATATTGAAATCTGGCGCTAACCATTAGAATCGCAGCGACCAGAATAAAGCCTGCCAACCCAGACTGTGAAAAACTAGACTCTACTCTAGTCCGCGCAGGCGGACTTTGTTTGTATAGCCGCGATTTTAATCGTTCGGGTGGGATGAGTAAACAAAAACCTTGGTTAGCTTTAGAGATAGGCAATTCCCGACTACATTGGGGGTTATTCATTGGCGAAACCCTTGACTGTATATGGAATACAGACTATCTACCTGATTCAGTTATACAGCAGTTGGGTAACGGTCAAACTTTAGATGATTTCCCAGCCAATATTTTTACCCTACCCTCCCCCTTACTGTTGGCTGTGGCTTCCGTCGTTCCTAGCCAAACAGAACTTTGGCAAACTTATCCGAATGTCAGAGTCATTACGTTAGAGGATGTACCTTTAAATAATACCTATCCCACATTAGGAATTGACCGTGCTTTAGCTTTGTGGGGTGCGGGGATAAAGTTGGGATTTCCCATATTAGTAATTGATGCAGGAACCGCACTCACTTTTACAGGCGCAGATCATCAACAGAATTTAGTAGGTGGTGCAATTTTGCCAGGGTTGGGTTTGCAGTTTGCGACTTTAGGGCAAAGAACAAGTCAACTACCACATTTAGAAACGCAAAACTTCACCTCATTACCCCCGCGTTTTGCTTTGAATACACCAGCAGCAATTCAAAGTGGTGTTATCTACACTTTGTTAGCCGGAATCAAAGATTTTATTACGGCTTGGTGGGATTTATTTCCTGAGAGTAAAGTGGCAATTAAAGGAGGCGATCTCATTTTAGTAATCAAATATCTGCAAACCTTATATCCAGAAATTGCCTCCCGTTTGATTGTTGAACCCAATTTAATTTTTTGGGGAATTCAATCAACATTTAATATCAATGAATAATATAAAATAATAGTAATAAATTTCTATTATCTCTTACCCTGAATAAAATCATCAATTTCTTCAGCCACAATTCCTGCACAGGTTTCTGGTAAATCATTGCCAGCATGAGCCACTAATTTAAAATCGACTTGGGGAATTAATTGTTTATAAGTTTGGCTTTGAAATACCGCATCAGAAGAATCTTGTCCACCTTGCAAAATTAACACGGGAACTTCAACTAAATGCAATTTATCTTGCAATAACTCTGCTTTAATTTCTGGTGTCTGCCTTTGAAATAATAGCTGACAGGCTGCGGGATATTGCAGCAAATGTTGACGTTGTTGTAAGTCTTGCTCTATTTTTTCATGCCAACCCAATATTTTAGTGATTGGTCTGATAAATTTTAAAAATTTAACAAATAAAGGAGAAAATTCTAATAATTTTCGTCTTTGTTGCCAACGCTTTTCTTGTTTCTCTACTTCTACACCTTCTGGTGCTAAGAGAACTAAACCTTCAACTTGTTCTGGATATTTCAAAGCATAACTAGCTGCAATCCAACCTCCCAGAGAATGGCCAACTAAATATACTCTTTCTAGTCTCAAAGCTTGCAGAAGTTCAGCTATAGATTCTACTTGTAAATCTATCGAGTGATGAATATCTGGTTTGTCAGACTCACCAAAGCCTAACAAGTCTGGTGCAAAACAATGGAAATTTTTCGCCAGTTTTTCCATTACCGATGACCACTGGCTACTATCGTTCCAAGCGCCATGTAACAAAACTACCGGAATACCTTGACCAGCTTCACTCCAAAATAACAATCCTTGGGAGAGCTTTCTGCGGGAGTTACGTAATAGTGTATCCATCTTATATATAAAAATTACATCATAGTAGATTGTAGTTTTTATATTGGATTTTGTAATTAAAACTCCCAGCGAAAATCTAAAGTATTGTTACGCCAGTGTTGTCAAGCCATTTAAGTAGTCTTGTATCTGTCGGGAATGGTCATGGGACATTGGCCCACTCGGTAAAGCAGTCGGTGAAAAAGCTTGGATTTCCATGACTTCTAAAGCATCTTGAATTTCCATTGTCCCTTGTACTTCTGCTTCAACCACCACACAAATCGAATGAATTCGAGGATCACGGTCTGGTGCAGAATAAACACCGACTAAACGTTTAATCTCTACTAACTCTAGTCCAGTTTCCTCCATCAATTCTCGGCGGACTGTTGTGGGAATATCTTCTCCCCAATCTACCATCCCGCCTGGTAATGACCAAAGACCATTATCTCGCCGCCGAATTAAGACAATTCGACCGTCAGGTAATATGGGAATAATACTTGTACCAGTAATAGGATGACGAAAGATGATACCTAATACTGTTTGTCCATAGCGCCATAAACCACGTGTAGACTCGACAGCTGCTGCAAAAAAAGCCAGAACGTTCAAGCTGAAAATCTTAGTGTTATGTTTTGTTATTTCCTGCACTCGCATTTACTCAACTAGCTAATTATTGAGATTTGTTTCACACAAAGATGCTTGTGCTTGGGGATTTTATTCTCAGAGGATATTTGAAAAGTATTAGCTGATTTACTTAGTAATTGAATATACGTCTAAATCTAGACTAACTTTCCTACAACTAATGATTAAGCATTTAAATCTCCAGCCATTCAGCTAGGTTTTTCCCCAAAGGAATAGCCTCAAGGCTTGGGTAACTGATAACTATTGACTTATAGCCGAGGTATAATCAGAAAATCAAGCAAAATACTTGATAGTTTTCAAATATCATCTAAGAGTTTTTGTATGATAGCTTAATTTTAGCATTTGGTTAAGGGAAAATATTTGTATTTCTATATACATTCTTTCTTTAAGTAAATGGATAAATAGTAATATATGAAAACTGTCCTGAATATAGATTTAAATCATAGAAAATAATTGATTGCTCTGTTAAAAAATATCACCAAAATCCCTAAATAATCTGACTAATTTTTGGTGAGCGATCGCCAGCTACTTTTACAGAAAGTTATTCTTTGAATCTCACACTAAAATTTCTATCATTTATCCTGATGATATGTATAGTTAGATTTCCGAATATTTTTCCTCCTGCCAATGATTTTCGTCTTTTCAGTTGATCCCGTTAAAGAAATCCTCAAAAATCTATATTGACATGATTTCAATTAATACGATACAATTGTACGTTGTTCAAATAAAGTAGTTATACTGTTAAACTAGGGGAAAATCATATCAATAGCATCAGCGTTAGTAGCTGAGTCATGCCTAAGAGATGCCTAGTTTATCTTTTTTTGTTGTTTATTTAATGAGGTGAACATGGCAAAGCGCCGTAACCCGAAAAAAGAAAAGGCGCTACGGAACCAGGCATACGCCAGAAAGTTTCGTAAACGGACTACAACGGGAAGAATGCAAAGAAGGTTCCAGCAAAGACCACCGAAGAGTGAGGAAGATGAGGGCGCAGCAGCAATTGATGCTGAATAAGCTGCCTAGTTAATTTCTGATTCTTTAAAATGATTCTAATTTTGAGGGCGTATATTTGTACGCCCTTAATTTTTTTGCCGTATTAGAACTTACAGATTGAAAACATTTTCAGACTTCACACTTCAGACTTTATTTGATTGCGTGCAGTAACTAATGCCTTGTGAACTTGGGCAAAACCTGTACCACCATAACTATTACGCGCAGAGACGACTGTACGCGGTGCGATCGCTTCATAAATATCTGCGGCAAATGTAGGATGTATTTGTTGCCATTCGTCTAATGTTAAGTCTTTTAGAAGTTTGCCCGCAGCAATACTACTTTTGACGACTTTACCCACCAAATTATAAGCTTCGCGGAAGGGAACACCCCTAGCAGCTAGATAATCTGCTACATCGGTAGCATTAGAAAAATCTTCTGCAACTGCTTCACCTAAACGCTGAGTGCGAAATTCTAAACCTTCCCGCAGCAAAATTGTCATTGCTTCTAAACAAGCTTTGACTGTGTTAACGCTATCAAATAAACCTTCTTTGTCTTCTTGTAAATCTTTGTTATATGCCAAAGGCAAACCCTTCATAATCACTAGCATTGCCTGAAGATGACCAAAAACCCGCCCAGTTTTACCGCGCACTAATTCTGGAACATCGGGGTTTTTCTTTTGGGGCATAATGCTAGAACCAGTTGCACAGCTATCTTTAAGGGTGATAAAGCGAAACTCTTCCGAAGCCCAGAGAATAATTTCTTCCGAAAGACGGCTGAGGTGAACCATAATCAAGCTAGCCGCACACAAAAATTCAATCGCAAAATCGCGATCGCTCACTCCATCCAAGCTGTTAGCATAAACACTATCAAAATTTAGCAACTGGGCTGTATAGTGGCGGTCAATGGGGAAAGTCGTTCCCGCCAAAGCACCACAACCCAAAGGTGAAATATTCACGCGGCGGGAAACATCTCCTAAGCGTTCCCAGTCGCGCTGTGTCATTTCAAAGTAAGCCAAAAGGTGATGGGCTAAACTCAAAGGTTGGGCGCGTTGTAAATGGGTGTAACCAGGAATCAGGGTTTCCACGTTCTGTTCGGCTATATCGAGCAAAACTCGTTGAAATTCCCGCAAGTAATTACGAATTTGCTGAATTTGGTCGCGGAGATAAAGCCGAGTATCTGTACCAACTTGGTCGTTGCGCGATCGCGCCGTATGTAATTTTTTACCGACATCGCCAACAATTTCTGTTAGTCGCCGTTCCACAGCAAAATGTACATCTTCAGCATCAACTCCCGGCTGAAATTTTCCTTGGCGATATTCTTGGCGAATTTGTTCTAAACCTGAAACGAGTTGTTCGCCTTCTTCAGCAGAAATTATCCCCGTATGCGCCAACATTTTGGCATGAGCTTGGGAACCAGTCAGGTCGTATTCAATTAATTCAATATCAAAATTAATGCTGGCATTAAACAGAGCGATCGCCGGATGTAGTGCTGATTCAAATCGCTGACTCCAAGTTTGTGGTTGTGTCATAAAAAAACGGGAATGGGAAGTAGGCAAATACTCTAATCCCTACTACCAACTCCCTATCAGTGTCAACCGTAGCTGGTAAGGTTACGAAGCAGCCAACCAATCACCAAACCAACTAGCAACGCCCAAATTTGACCTGTTTGGACAAAATGATTCCAAGCTTTCTGCACCTGACCAATCAAATTAGGATCACTAACTTGTTGTGCCAGCACCATAGCATTCATCGGCAAATGCCAAAATAGCTGAAAAGTTACATCGTTGAGGTAGTTCATGCTAAATCCCCGTAAGTCCTCTATGTCATAACCTCTATATGTAGAAGATGTCCAGTGTTTGGTTAATTTGATCCGGGGGAGATAAGCGATCGCTCTACCTGATATTTTGTCCTATTCTCAATACTTTTAGTCTCTACTCCTCTCTCAGTTTCGTCGCTGTCCGCAAAATTTGCCCCGCCAATATGGCTGCGCCAAAACCGTTATCAATATTTACTACCCCAACACCAGCCGCACAAGAGTTAAGCATTGTCAATAGAGGTGCTAAACCACCAAAACTTGCACCGTAGCCAATACTAGTAGGTACAGCAATTACAGGACAATTTGCTAAACCTGCAACCACACTGGGTAAAGCACCTTCCATCCCCGCAACAACAATTAACACCGATGCTGATTCAATCAAGTGACGATTACTCAGCAAGCGATGAATACCAGCCACCCCCACATCCCAAAGTCGCTGGACACGAAAACCCGAAAGTTCGGCTGTAATTGCTGCTTCTTCCGCTACAGGTAAGTCAGCAGTCCCAGCCGAAAGAATCCCAATTTCGCCAGAGAACTGTGGTTCGATAGTTTCGGGAGTAATGGCGCAAATTCTTGCCAACTCGTAGTAGTGCAAACCGCGCACTTTTGATTGCAGTACCGCATAAACTGATGGTTCAATGCGCGTTGCCATGACTACTGGGTTGCGTTGACGCATCACCTCAATAATCTGGACAATTTGATCAGGAGTTTTACCTGGCCCCCAAATTACTTCTGGGAAACCAGTTCTCAGGGCGCGATGGTTATCGATTTTAGCAAACTCACCTACAGGTTCATAGGCTAAGTTTTTCAGGGAGTTTAAGGCTATATCTGGGGTAACTTTACCATTGGCAACAGCTTCTAGGAGCGATCGCAAAGTTTTGTCATTTGTCATTTGTTATTTGTCAATGGTCATTTTTCAGTTGTCATTTGTCAATGGACTCTTGACTATTTTGTGATTTTTATTTCGTAAATATTCCAAAATGCGCCACTCAATGCAGAGTAATTAATGCCTTCAAAGCGATTGCGAACTGCTGTCATGGCTAAGGGATTCACTAAATAAATAAAAGGCAAGTTTTCTTGGGTAATTTGTTGAGTTTTGCCATAAATTTGTTTAACTTTTGCCTCATCAAATTCTTGAGTAGCTTGGATGTAAAGTTTCCCAATTTCTATTTCCCAAGGAGACACTTCCCTTCCTTCAATGGGTTTTTGACCAGGTTGAGGCTTTTGATTAAACATGTGTAATCCGCCTTCAGGAGACCAAACATTTGCTCCATCATTTGGTTCTAAACCACCTGTTAAACCGAGTAACGAAGCTTCCCAATCTAAAGTATTAGACAGTTTATCTGTATAAGTACTCCAGGCAATGGGAGTGAAATCAACCTGCATCCCAATTTTAGCCAAATCTTGTTTAATCTGCGCTCCCATTGCTTCCCGGATTTTGTTACCAGAATTAGTCAGTAAAGTAAAACGTACACGATTACCTTCAGCATCTAGTAATTGCCCTTGTTGATTATATTTAAATCCCGCTTTGATGAGTAATTGCTTGGCTTTTTCTAGATCAAAACTATAAGTCTTTAGTCCTTCTTCTGGCGCAAGATAATATGGACTCTGCACTGTCACAGGTGAATTTTGTGGCTTTCCTAAACCGCGAAAAGTATTATTAATCATTGTTTGGCGGTCAATAGCATAAGCAACCGCCTGACGGAATTCTACTGTATTAAACCAACGTGATTTTATTGGGTCTACCAGTGGTTTGCCGTTCCTTTTACCCTTATTTAAATTAAACAGAATAAAGCTAGTACCAGTTGAAGGCTCATTACCATAAATTTTAAAATTTCCCTGCTTTTCTTGCACTTTTAGCAAAGAAAAGTAATCAGGTGAGATACCCACAGTATCTAATCCACCAGAACGAAATTGCAGCAAAGAAGTATCTGTATTTTCGATAATTTGCCAAACTAAACGTTCAATATAAGGCTGGGAGTTTCCTTGATCATCTTTACGCCAATAATAGGGGTTACGTCGGAACACAACACGCTGACTAGTGTCATAACGCTCAAGTTTGTAAGGGCCATTGACGACAATTTCTTCAGCAGGACTATCAACACCCCACTTGGCCAAAAATATTGGCTTTCCTTCGCTGTCTTTCTGCTGCACATATTTTTGCAAAGCGTGTGCAGGTAATATAGGAGTACCTGTATTTAACAGAAAAGGTCTAAAGGGTTCTGGTAAAGTAAATTCTACTCGTCGTTCATCTATTTTGCGGATAGTAGGTAGTTTTCGACTAATACCAATTCTAAAAGCATCTCTGACATCTGTCGGAATGGCTTCATTGAAATAAACATCGTTGTAAGTAAATGCAACATCATTGGCTGTGAGTGGCTGACCATCAGACCATTTTAAATCGGGACGCAGAGTAAAAGTAAACTTCAATTTATCTTCAGAAATTTGCCAAGACTCTGCTAATCTTGGCTCAACTTTGCCAGTAATAGGATTTTGGTCAATCAAACCTTCGTAAGTCAATCCAAAAATGTTGGGTGATTCTTGACTAAGAGGATAGTTAAATGTTTTGGGATCACTCAGAATACTACTTACTATTTGAGGTATTTGTGCCGCCGAAGTTTTAAAGTTACTAGGGTTACAAGCAGCAAGAGTCATTGCTGTGAATGCAAATAAAATTATGAGTATCCAAGAATGTTTAATTCTAGGCAAGTTATATTTAAGAATTTGCATAGTTTTGAAATGCGAGAAGATTTACTGCTGCACTGAATAATATCTGGTTTACTTCTATAGTCGCCACATTCAAACGCTAAATTAATCAGTAGCGACAAGTAAGACTACAGCATAAGCACAAATGCCTTCCTCTCTGCCTACTGGGCCGAGCTTTTCGTTGGTGGTAGCTTTGATACCAATTTGATTAGGTTGCAATTCTAAAACAGTGGCTAGTTTACTACGCATTTTCTCGATATGCGGTTTTAACTTTGGGCGTTCGGCCACCACTACTGAATCAATATTGCCTATCTGCCAACCTTGCTCTTGAATTAGCTGATGTACTTGAGTCAAAAGTATTAAACTATCTGCACCTGCCCATTGGGGATCACTAGGGGGAAAGTAATGGCCAATATCTCCCAAAGATAAAGCTCCGAGCATAGCATCCATAATGGCGTGAGTTAATACATCAGCGTCACTGTGTCCTAGTAAACCCAATTCGTGGGGAATGTGAATTCCACCTAAAATTAAAGCGCGATCGCTCACCAATCTGTGAATGTCGTAGCCATTACCAATTCTGATGTTCATAGTTAATAATCAATAAGTTATTATCCTTTGCTCCCCTGCTTTTTCTCCTCTTGCCATTTTTCCAGTAAATCGGGACGGCGATCGCCTGTGCGTTTAATTTGTTGTTCATAACGCCAACGAGCGATCGCGGCGTGATTCCCAGAAAGTAAGACATCTGGTACTTTCCAGCCGCGAAAATTAGCAGGACGGGTATATTGAGGATAATCTAGTAAACCCTCTTCAAAACTTTCAGCTTTCAGAGACTCTACCTTACCCACAGTTCCCGGTAACAAGCGCACCACACCATTAATTAAAGCCATTGCCGGAATTTCGCCACCCGTGAGAATAAAATCTCCCAAAGAGACTTCCCGTGTCACTAAATGTTGGACTCGATCATCTACCCCTTCATAATGTCCACAGATAACGACTAATTGGTCATAATTAGTCGCCAACTCCCGCAACAGAGGTTGATCGATAGTTTGACCTTGTGGACTCATCAAAATGATCTCTCTGCGAGGTAAACAGGGTAGCGACTCCACCGCACCAAAAATTGGTTCTGGCTTCATCAGCATCCCCACCCCACCTCCGTAGGGTTCATCATCTACCTTGCGGTGTTTGTCATTGGTAAAATCTCTGGGATTGACTAAATTCACTTGGGCAATTTGTTTGGCTAAAGCTTTACCCAACAGCCCAGAACTGAGAACTGAGGTAAAACAATCAGGAAAAAGCGTAACTATATCAAAGCGCACAGTAATTCGTATTCGAGAACACTAATCTTAAAATTGAATGTCTAGTAAACACAAGCAGCAAATGTAGGTTACAACTACAGATAAACTTAATCAATAGTATCTAAAAGTACTAGAACTATTGATTTTTAGTGGCAACCAAAGTTTTTCTAATCACTTAATTTATGTTTAAATATTGTGACAACTACATTTAAATTAATAATCTGACGAAAGTTAACAACTTCCAGGATGTATTGAGCCAGACCTAGAAACAGCGTGTTAAGACCTGCTCACACCCAACCCCAGAAAGGAAACTTAGTTCCCAAATTCTCCCAGGAACCCTAGCGCCTAAACAATCTTCTGCCAGTCTGGAACCGTGAACAGGTGAACAACAAGGCGCTGGCTTTGAGGAAAGGCAATAGACACATGAAAAATAAAAACTTCATGTGCCTCAAGCGAGAAGCCAAGTTGGCAGAAATTGCCCCTTGCAACTTCCAAAAAGTGTCCTCTTAAGAAAGCAAAATGCCCAAAGCATTAGGATACTGAACCTTGTTAAGTTCACACGCCATTTGCTACAAGCCGGGGAACCCCTCCAACGCAATGGCTCACGCCATTCGCCATAAGCCGGGGAACCCGTCCACAGCGATGGCTCCTGAAGTTGTTGACAGGAGAGACAAAATGCAGCAATTACAAGCTAAATCGCTGGAAATGAGGACACCCCAAGCAACTAAAACCGCTGTTATGGTCATCGGAGGCGCTGAAGATAAAGTTCATGGGCGCGAAATCCTAAGAACTTTCTTTGGCCGTGCTGGTGCTAGTAAGGCTTATATTACAATTGTTCCATCAGCCTCCCGCGAACCCGCTATCATCGGTGGTCGGTATATTCGCATTTTTGAGGAGATGGGTGCTGAAAAAGTTGAGATTTTAGATATTCGTGAGCGGGAACAATGCGAATCCTCCCAGATCAAGGCATCTCTAGAGGCGTGTAGCGGGGTATTTCTGACAGGAGGAGACCAACTACGTCTTTGTGGCGTATTGGCAGACACACCAGCGATGGAAATTATCCGTCAGCGGGTAAGAGGTGGACAGTTAACCTTAGCAGGTACTAGTGCTGGTGCGGCAGTAATGGGGCATCACATGATTGCTGGTGGCGGTAGTGGCGAAACACCAAATCGCTCTTTAGTTGACATGGCAACGGGTTTAGGATTTATTCCTGAAGTAATTGTCGATCAACACTTCCACAACCGTAATCGTATAGGTCGTCTGCTGAGTGCGATCGCCTCTCATCCAGACAGACTGGGAATCGGTATCGATGAAGATACCTGTGCTGTATTTGAACGCGATGGTTGGCTACAAGTCATGGGCAAAGGCAGTGTCACCATTGTCGACCCCACTGAACTGACCCACACCAATGAACCCCATGTTGGTGCTAATGAACCATTGACATTGCATAACTTACGTCTGCATATCCTCAGCTATGGCGATCGTTTCCACTTGTACCAGCGGACTGTATTGCCTGCGGTACACCGGATCTCCAGCTGACGGGATAGAGTATCCGAGGTTACACTGAGTTGATCGCGTATATTTCTAGCGATAGAAAAAATTAACGGAATACCATGTAAACAGAAAAAACTGTTTACCATGAACAGTTTAGCGATCAAATCCAGTAAGAAACTAGAATTTTGGTTCCGAATCTCCATCTACCTATTCCCATGAGAATCCTCAAGATCCAGACCTTACGCGGCCCAAACTACTGGAGCATTCGACGCCACAAACTGATCGTCATGCGCCTCGATTTAGAGAACCTTGCCGAGACACCCTCAAATGAAATCCCTGGATTTTATGAAGGATTAGTTGAGGCGTTGCCAAGTCTGGAGGGTCACTATTGTTCGCCTGGCTGTCATGGTGGTTTTCTGATGCGGGTACGAGAAGGTACCATGATGGGTCATATTGTAGAACACGTAGCCTTAGAACTCCAGGAACTAGCTGGAATGCACGTAGGCTTCGGTCGCACCCGTGAAACTTCCACCCCCGGCGTTTATCAGGTAGTCATTGAGTACCTGAACGAGGAAGCGGGACGCTATGCTGGCAGAGCCGCAGTCAGGCTGTGTCAAAGCATTGTAGATCGCGGCCGCTATCCCAAGGCAGAACTAGAACAAGATATCCAAGACCTGAAAGATTTCTGGCGTGACGCTTCTTTAGGCCCCTCTACAGAAGCAATTATCAAAGAAGCAGAAAAAAGAGGCATTCCCTGGATGCAGCTGGGAGCGCGTTTTTTGATTCAGCTGGGCTACGGCGTGAACCAAAAACGGATGCAGGCAACCATGACTGATAAAACCGGCATTTTGGGAGTGGAACTAGCTTGTGATAAAGAAGCGACAAAGCGCATCCTAGCCGCAGCTGGTGTCCCAGTACCCAGAGGTACCGTCATTAACTTTTTGGATGATTTGGAAGAAGCAATTGAATACGTTGGTGGCTATCCCATCGTAATTAAGCCACTAGACGGCAATCATGGACGAGGCATCACCATTGATATTAGAAATTGGGAAGAAGCAGAAGCAGCCTATGAAGCTGCCAGACAAGTTTCCCGATCAATAATTGTTGAGCGATATTATGTTGGGCGCGATCATCGAGTACTCGTGGTAGATGGCAAAGTAGTGGCCGTAGCCGAACGTGTGCCTGCTCATGTCGTTGGTGATGGTAGATCCACGATCACCGAATTAATTGAAGAAACCAACAAAGACCCCAATCGAGGTGACGGACACGATAAGGTTCTGACCAAAATTGAACTAGACCGCACTAGTTACCAACTGCTAGAACGGCAAGGTCATACCCTCAATAGTGTGCTACAGAAGGGAACTATTTGTTACCTTCGAGCTACCGCCAATCTCAGTACAGGTGGCATTGCTGTAGACCGGACTGACGAAATCCACCCAGAAAACCTTTGGATTGCTCAAAGGGTAGTTAGGAGTATTGGGTTGGATATTGCTGGCTTAGACATCGTCACCACAGATATTAGCCGCCCCTTGCGTGAAGTAGATGGGGTAATTGTGGAAGTCAACGCTGCTCCTGGTTTTCGGATGCACGTTGCCCCCAGTTCTGGGATTCCTCGCAACGTTGCTGGTGCAGTGATGGATATGCTGTTCCCCAATGAACAGTCTAGCCGGATTCCCCTCCTCAGCATCACTGGTACAAATGGTAAAACCACCACAACCCGATTGCTGGCACATATTTATAAACAAACGGGTAAAGTAGTCGGCTATACAACTACAGATGGAACTTATATTGGTGATTATTTAGTAGAGGCAGGAGACAACACAGGCCCGCAAAGCGCCCATCTGATCCTGCAAGATCCAACTGTAGAAGTAGCTGTATTAGAAAGCGCACGTGGTGGTATTTTGCGTTCCGGCTTAGGGTTTGAAGCAGCAAATGTGGGTATTGTGTTGAATGTAGCGGCCGATCATTTAGGTATAGGTGATATTGATACCATCGATCAATTAGCCAACCTCAAGAGTGTAGTTGCCGAAGCCATATATCCTGATGGCTATGCCGTACTCAATGCTGATGATCGCCGCGTGGCTGCAATGGCAGAAAAAACCAAGGCAAACGTTGCCTACTTCACCATGAACCCAGACTCAGAATTAGTCCGCAAGCACATTCAACAGGGTGGAGTAGCCGCAGTTTACGAAAACGGTTATCTGTCAATTGTCAAGGGCGACTGGACACACCGCATTGAAAGGGCAGAACAAATACCATTGACAATGGGCGCACGCGCGCCGTTTATGATTGCCAACGCCTTAGCCGCCGGCTTGGCAGCCTTTGTGCAGAATGTCACCATTGAGCAGATTCGCGCTGGTTTAAGGACATTCCGGGCTTCCGTCAGCCAAACACCAGGAAGGATGAACCTATTTAATTTAGGTACTTTCCACGCCTTGGTAGACTACGCCCACAACCCAGCCAGTTACGAAGCCGTGGGTGCATTTGTGCGTAACTGGAACAATGGACAGAGAATTGGGGTAGTTGGTGGCCCTGGCGATCGCCGTGACGAAGACTTTGTTACTTTGGGTAAACTAGCCGCTGATATTTTCGACTACATCATCGTTAAAGAAGATGATGACACGCGCGGTAGACCACGGGGATCGGCTTCTCAATTGATTATGAAGGGGATTACTCAAGTTAAACCCGACGCACGCTGCGAGGTAATAATGGACGAAACCCAAGCCATCAACAAAGGTTTGGATATGGCTCCAGAAAACGGCCTAGTGGTAATTTTGCCAGAGAGCGTGAGCCGCGCAATTAAGTTAATTAAAGCACGTGGTCTAGTTAAGGAGGAAGTTCCTCTACAAAATACTCCTACAACCACAGAAAACCAAAATCAAAATGGGGTGTCACCTTCCTCGGTGATCAACACATTGTTCTAACCAAAAGACAATAATTCATTTTTCTGCAATAAAGGCGCGATATTTTCGCGCCTTTATTTTTTAACTATACTCATTACTGAGTCTGGTAAAAGGGGGTTATTAGACAATGCAGTTCAGTTAACAGATTTTTACTGGATTGTGTCGGAAAAACCAAGAATTGGGGGATTCTCCCCCATACCCCCGATTGGGGAACGGTTGCGTCCCCCAAACCCCCTCCAAATATTTCTGCGGTTTTTTGCTTAGTCTCTGGAGTTTTTAACTCTATTCAATATTTGGTCTTTCCTATCAAGGTGTAAGTCCTAGATTCAGCAATTCTTGATGATCTGGTTGATCGCTGAAACAGCGCAAAATCTTTCTGAATTTATTTTTGCTGTCCTAGATTATTAGATTCAATTTCAATTCAAAATTGGTGGATTAAGTAGAACGGTGTAAATAAACCGAACTATGTAACAAAAAGTAAAGTGGCTTGAAAACCTCTTCCCTCCTGCCCTTCAGGTTCGGCAGTCCCTCATCTCCTGACGGAGACGCTACGCGAACGACGGGAACCGCAAAGACGGCGGCTACCTCACCTCCTGCCTTGTAATAACGACAATTTTTAACACCTACCTACTTATTCCTGTTCTTTTTCCGAACTCGTTTCATCATTCGGAGTGTTCAATTCTTCCTTAAAACCCCTTAGCGTTTTGCCTAGTGCATTTCCCAATTCAGGAATTTTTTTAGGGCCAAAAATGAGCAGGGCAACTATGGCAATTACACCAACTTCTGGCCATCCTAGTCCAAACATATAGAGTTCCTCTATGTTATTTTTATTTTTTAATCTACTATTCTAGATGAAGAGTTTTGATCAACTTCTCTAGGATGTTGCGTTTTCAATTACAATTAACACTAAATATATAGCATTCTTAAATCATAGATGAATAAAAATATTCCTGACTTATCGCAGAAGTTGGGGATCTAACGTCCTCGCTCTTTCTTGCTTATATTCATCCCAAGATATAGTACTGTTAGTTTTTGAGCTTGCGATTTCATCACAAGCATATCTTCTTCATCTTCTAGTAGTTCTAAAACTTTTTCTAGAGTACTTTCAGGAGCCATGTTTAAATGTGCTGGAATGAGTTTTAGTAACGATTGTCTTTTATTTGAATTTTCCACGTTTCACATCTCTCAATATGAGCCAGTTTATTTATTGGTGCTGAATTGGTATATTTAACCAATCACTTAATTCATTGGCTAACCATGATAGTTCAATTTCTGATAAAACTATACCTGTGTTAGCAAGAAGCGGATATTTTTTTACTCCAATCCAGATATCTAATTGTGCTGACACAATAATTCGATTACCTTCTCCATCTTTAATAAAATGCTGGGGAATATAAACTAACTTAGTGATATTTTCTCTAGGTGATGGTTTAGTCCGATGAAATGTCAAACCTAACAAATTCCGGTGGAAGCTAACTTGCTCATGATCTATACGTAATCGCAAACTGCCAAATAACCCAAAGACTAAGCCCCAGATCATCACAAAGCCAGCACTCCAAAAAGGCAGTGAGAACAGAACAAAGGGAACATTTATCGGAAAAGGTACGGCGATCGCATTGATAGTCCAAAATAAAATAAAGGAATTCCAAGCGATCGCAAATGCACCAGTAAATAGCATTGATGGTTTAAAACCACTGGGAGGAATTCTAATTTCTAGCACATCCCAATTCTTTGTGATTTGAATTTTGCTTCCAGCAGGTTGTTCACTAGTTAATGATATTGCTGCTGGTGTCCGTGCATCATTTAAAGCTTGTAGCGCTACATTTGCATTACTCAAGCGTCTGTCTAAACTAGGCTCAGTCATCCACTTCAAAAACCGACTCAAGCTCGAACGGAGATTAATTGCGGTTTCAAATTGAATCCGAAAATCTTTTTGGGGTAAATCAGCCGGGTGAGTTCCGGTAACTAAATAAATTAAAGTTGCACCTAAGCTATAAATGTCAGATGCAGGTACAGTCCGTCCACCAAATTGTTCTGGTGGCATATAACCGTAAGTACCTACTACCGTTCGTGTTCCATCTTCAGCAGCCAGAACAGTTTGCACCGAACCAAAATCGACTAAATAGACTTGACCGACACTGTTACCAGAACGATCGCCCAATAAAATATTGCTAGGCTTAAGATCACGGTGGATCACAGGTGGATTTAAACCGTGTAGGTAAGTCAAAATTTCTAAAATTGCTGTGGCTATCTGTTTAACTTCAATTTCTGTAAAAGTCTGCCCAGATTTTAAGTATTGCTCTAAAGTTTGGGCTGGGATATAAGTTTGTACTAAAGCGAATCCTTTAATGGTAGGTGAATTTACTTCAAAATAGTCTAAATAACGAGGAATAGCAGGATGTGACAAAGATTTTAAAGTTTCGGCTTCACGCTCAAATAACTTGAGATCATCCCATTCAAAGTCACTGCTAAAAGAGAGTAACTTAATGATGACTAATGCTTGAGTTGTTAAATCACGAGCAACAAAAGTCCGCCGCCCTGCTTTTTTGCCCAGTTGCTGTTGAATTTCGTAGCGTTCGCCTAATATTTGCTCAGGGATCATGATTACTTATGACGCTACATCGCAAAAATTCTTATAGTTTATGGTTTATCCCATTAGACAAACCAATATCTTTAGTATAAATGTGTGTCTCTATGCCTTCCCAACATTGGCCTTATGTTACCCCTGGTATACCGGACGAATTATTCGAGCAATTACCAGGAATTCCCTTCAGCCAGCGAGAAGTGCGGCTGTTGTTGATTGCTCAACTCCGACTAAAACCTGATTCCGTATTTTGGGATATTGGCGCAGGAACTGGTACTATCCCGGTAGAAGTTGGCTTATTGTGTCCCCAAGGCAAGATTATTGCTGTAGAACGAGATGAAGAAGTAGCCAACTTAATTAAGCGTAACTGCGATCGCTTTGATGTCAAAAATGTTGAAGTTCTGGAAGGTAGCGCCCCAGAATGTTTACATGAAATTAAAACAGTACCTCATCGCGTTTGTATTGAAGGGGGACGAGCTATCCAGGAGATTTTACAAGCAGTATGGGATTATTTGCCACCATCAGGGCGAGTCGTCGCTACAGCTGCTAATCTAGAGAGCTTGTATGCTATTTCTCAAAGCTTTTCGCAGTTGCAAGCCAGAAATATTGAAGTTGTTCAATCTGCTGTGAATCGCCTGGAGACACGAGGCTTTTCTCAGACTTTTACAGCAGTTGATCCCATTTTTATCCTCAGTGGTGAGAAACTAGACTAAATCTAAAGTCTGAAGTATCAAGTATGAAATTAACACTTTACACTTCAGACTTCATACTTCAACATTTCATACTTACTTCTATGCCTTGGTCTCGAATTATTAGTGCAATTATTGCGATCGCTCTTGCTTTGGTAGCCACCCTGTTAGGCGGTTGGTATTTTACCATTGTGATTGCTGTCAGCATCTTTTTGGGTCAATTGGAATATTTTAATTTAGTACAAGCTAGAGGCATTGTCCCTGCTGCGAAAACTACCTTATTTGTCAGCCAAGCCTTGCTGATAATTTGTACAATGGACGGCAGTTTAGCTGATGCGGTACTACCTCTGGGTGGAACTTTTATTTGTTTTTATCTCCTATTTCAGCCAAAGATGGCGACAATTGCTGACATTTCCGCTTCGATTATGGGGTTATTTTATGTAGCTTATCTGTCGAGCTACTGGGTAAGATTACGAGGCATTGGGAGTGCAGCCGTTAGCAATATTCCCTTACAAGGTTACTGGCCTAATTCTTGGACTGATATTTTAGACCAAAAAAATTTAGTCGCTTTACCACCAGGATTCACACTAACAATACTGGCGTTCTTATGTATTTGGGCAGCAGATATCGGTGCTTATGTAGTTGGTAAATTCTTCGGTAAAACTCGCTTGTCAGACATTAGCCCGAAAAAAACTGTGGAAGGCGCAGCATTTGGGATAGCAGCCAGCGTTGCTGTTGCCATAGCAGGATCTTATTATCTTCAGTTACCCCAATTTCTCTTCACAGGCGCAGCTTTGGGTTTACTGATTGGTATTGCTAGTCTGTTAGGCGATTTAACTGAATCTATGCTGAAGCGCGATGCTGGAGTAAAAGACTCTGGACAACTGATCCCCGGTCATGGTGGAATTTTAGACCGCACAGACAGTTACATTTTTACAGCCCCTTTGGTCTACTATTTCGTTACCCTGTTATTGCCGCTGATTAGGTGAAGGCACAAGGTATAAAAAATTTTACCCTTCATATTTTTATGGATTCACGTTAATCTTACCGCGACAAACTAATTGCGGCGGGATCACGCTGAGTTCTTGTATTTCCACATCAGAACCTAAATCTAGATGGTAATCTTCGTTACTTGCAACTAGTGGCGAACTATTTTCTAAAACTTGAATCTGTGATAACCGTAATTCTCGATTACTAACTAAATTTAAATTTAAAGATATTTCCAGAGGTGTATTGTCACTTGGACATGTTAGTATAGCAGCCAGAATTATTCGATGATTCTCCAAAATAATTTTTTCCCAAGCTATTTGCTTGGATTTTAGGCAGTGTTCTGGTAAAAGTTTAACCAGTACTTCATTTAAAGCAGTCGATAATAGTTCGGATGAGACGGAACTGTTGAGATCTTTCTCATTTACGATTAGTTCGCCAACCACTGGTACTGTTGCCAACAGTCGTAAGGGCTGGCCTTTCAGTACTGCGCCTATGTTGACCTGAATATTCTCCGCTACGAGGTGAATTCGTGTAATATGGAGGCCTTGATAGACTGCATCGTTTGCAGAAATAGAAACCCAAGGAATACGACCAGAGAGAAGTTGGCGATCGCTCGCTTTAATATCCACCTCTAACTGGGATACATGACTCACTTGCGCTCTTAACCAGAGTTTAACTGCGGTTGTGAGGACATTGGTGATAATTCGTATTTTATTTGCACCCTTTGCTTGGGAATTTTTTTCAGGCATGGAAATATTTTGTTGATGAGTTATGGCACATCAACTAACTAAACTGAAACAAGCCTTAAATGTAACATTTATGGCGATTCAGTACAAAATGCAAATATTATTATTATTTAAAGGTTGAATAAAGAATAAGTAATTACAGCATGGAGGTAAGGTTACAAAAAGCTCTGTCTCAGTTAGGTATTGCCTCACGGCGGGAAGCCGAAGAAATGATTCGGCAATCGCGTGTGCAGGTAAATGGAGTATCAGCAAATTTAGGTCAAAAAGTTGACACACAAAAAGATGCGATCGCTATTGATGGCAAATTAATTTCTGCCGCAGAACGTCCCTCTTTAATATATTTGCTGCTACACAAACCACCCGGAGTAGTTTCCACTTGCAATGATCCTCAAGGCAGAAAAACTGTTTTGGATTTACTACCCAAAGAGTTACGTACAGGTTTAGGAATTCATCCTGTTGGTCGTCTAGATGCAGCGTCTACAGGCGCATTAATTCTCACCAATGATGGAGAACTCACATTTGGACTCACCCATCCAAGTCATAGTATTGCTAAGACTTATCGTGTTTTGGTCAAAGGCCATCCTTCACCAGCAGTAATCGAAAAGTGGTCTCAGGGTGTGATGTTAGATGGCAGAAAAACGCTGCCTGCTCAAGTAAATCTTATAGAAAGTTTTGCGGTAAATAGCTGTTTAGAAATAGTGTTAAAGGAGGGCAGAAATCGCCAAATTCGTCGCGTAGCCGAGATTTTGGGACATCCAGTTATTGAGTTACATCGAACTGCTATAGGCGCAATTAAATTAAAAAACCCCAAAGAAATCTTTTTACGTGAAGGTCAATATCGTTCTCTAAAAGATGAAGAAATTCGCTTTTTGCAAAAGAGCATTAAGCACAAAACTATTAAAGACTCAGCTGAGGTAAGGAGCGTAGCAAAAGCATGAAGTGGTTTAAGGTTAAAAGAAAAAACAATCAGCCGCCAACACTCACTCTAGAAGAACAACGTGCCGAAAAATTGAAAGAATTGGGCGCTCAACTTTGGGCAGCGCGTCAAGAACGGAGTTTGTCTCTAGAAGAAATGATGGTGATTACCAAAATCTCGCGGCGGCTGTTACAGGCGATAGAAGAAGGTAATCTCGAAGATTTGCCAGAACCTGTTTACATTCAAGGCTTTATTCGGCAATACGCCGACGCGTTAGGTTTTAACGGTGCAGAATTTGCTAAGGCTTTTCCTGTGGCTGCTATGTCAGTTGCTACCACAGCGCCTGTTTCTGTTAATAGGTCGATGAAACTACTACGACCAGTTCATCTTTACTTGCTGTATATATTTGTAATTATTTGCTCTGTTAGCAGCTTGTCTAAAGTATTAAGCAGTGCGGAATTGAGTGCTGATAATAATCAGTCACAACCAGAAAAGGTTTCACAACCAGCGCCTAATTCTGAACCAGAAAATACAAAGGCGGAGTCTGTAAGCGACAATCAAGAAAATCAAACTGTACAGATTGGTGTCACCTTGAAGGCAGCATCTTGGATTCGTGTCATTGCTGATGGTAAAACCGAGTTTGAGGGGGTTTTACCAGAGGGAAGCCATCGCGTTTGGAAAGCGCAAGAGCAACTGACAGTGAAAACTGATAATGCTGGTAGTGTGATGATGAGCGTTAATCAAGAGGAAGCAAAGCAAATGGGAGAACCTGGGAAACCGGAAGAAGTGAAGATTGCTGCGGCTAAACCTCAATCTTAATCACGATGAGGGAGCGAAGCGGCTGGGGATATAAGGTGCAGGGAGCAAGGGGGAATATTTTCTCCCTTGCTCCCTGCCCCCTGCTCAATTTCCCTCATTTTTGTTGAGGAGCACGACCGTATAATTGGGTGAGAGTTTTTAAGCGATCGCTTACTTCTCTGGTAAGTACATCTGAATGATAGCGCCACCCCCAATTACCTTCAGCCACACTAGGGAAATTCATCCGCGCATCAGTTGCTAAGCCTAAAACATCCTGCAACGGAATAATTGCTTGATTAGCAACGGAACTTAAAGCCAGACGAATTAAATCCCAATGCACACCTTCAGGACTAATACAACCTAAATAAAGTAAAAAGTTGCGTTTTTCGTAATCATTAGCTTTGTCAAACCAGCCCACTGTTGTGTCATTATCATGGGTTCCGGTATAAACTACGAAATTCTGCGAGTAGTTAAAAGGTAAAAATGGATTACCGGGATCAGAACCAAAGGCGAACTGTAACACCTTCATCCCCGGAAATTCATATTTGTCGCGGAGTGCTTCTACTTCTGGCGTAATTACTCCTAAATCTTCAGCTAAGACAGGTAGTTTACCTAGAGCTTCTTTAATAGCATCAAACAATTCTTCCCCAGGCGCTTTCACCCACTCGCCATTAATCGCAGTTTCTTCACCTTGGGGAACAGCCCAATAAGCTTCAAATCCTCGAAAGTGGTCAATGCGGATTACATCTAAATAATCCAACATCGCTTCAAAGCGACCTATCCACCACTTAAAGTTCTGTTTTTGCAATTCCTCCCAGTTGTAAACCGGGTTGCCCCACAATTGACCAGTAGCACTAAAATAATCTGGTGGAACTCCGGCCATTAGTTTCGGTTCTCTGGTTTCTTCATCCAGACAAAAGATTTCGGGATGCGACCACACGTCAGAGCTATCTTGAGCTACATAAATGGGAATATCGCCAATAATTTGAATACCGCTCATATTGGCATAAGCTTTGAGTTCCGACCATTCGCGGAAAAATTCAAATTGGATGAATTTGTAATAAAAAATTTCCGCATTTAACTGCTGTTTTACTTGCTCAATTGCGGCTGGTTCACGCTTGACTAGTGCTGCTTCCCACGTATGCCAGCTTGTCCCCTCATTCGCATCTTTCAGCGCCATAAATAAGGCATAATCATCTAACCAATAAGCTTTGCTGTCACAAAAACCGGCAAATTCAGTTTGTTGTAGAGGTGTTGCTTGGTTTTGAAAATTTTTGCAGGCTTTTTTGAGCAGTGGAGTTTTAATTGCTATAACTTTGTCGTAGTCTACCTGAGAATTGTTAAATTCTGGCAGGTTAGCAAAGTCTTCGTCTGATAGTAAACCTTTTTCTTGCAGCTTTTCAGGGCTAATGATGAAGGGATTACCCGCCATTGCAGAATAAGCAGCGTAAGGAGAATTACCATAACCAGTTGGCCCCAAAGGCAAAACTTGCCAATATTGCTGGTAGCTTTCTCTGAGAAAATCAATAAACTTATAGGCTTCTAAGCCTAAATCACCAATACCAAATCGGCTGGGGAATGAGGTAGGATGCAGCAAAATGCCGCTGGATCTGGGAAAAGGCATATTTATTTAATTTCAAGTATAAGTCTGAAGGACACGCTGGGCGATCGCATTGAATCTACCATAGAACAGGAGGTTTATCTTTTGTCCTTGGTCATTTGTCATTTGTCCCTGGTTAATGATCTAATGAATGACTAATGACTCTTGACTATTGACTATGAATTACCGTAATCCTGCTCCGACGGTTGATATCATCATCGAATTAATTGACCGACCACATCGGCCAATAGTGTTAATTGAGAGGCTTAATTCCCCTTTTGGTTGGGCAATTCCCGGTGGTTTTGTGGACTATGGCGAACCTGTGGAAGTAGCTGCAAAGCGGGAAGCGGAGGAAGAAACAAGTTTGCAGGTGGAGTTAATTGAACAATTTTTGGTATATTCTGACCCCAATCGTGATCCCCGTCAGCATACGATTAGTATTGTATTTTTGGCTACCGCTACAGGAGAACCAAAGGCGGGAGATGATGCCAAGGGTATAGGTGTTTTTGAGTCTTGGCTTGTACCAAATAATTTATGTTTTGATCATGACCGCATTCTGCGGGATTATTGGCGTTATCGGCATTATGGTATACGTCCCAGGCTAGGGATTTAACGAACCACAGAGGCGCAGAGGACGCAGAGAGAGGAATACTGGTGGCACAGAATCCTTGCGATTATACTGTGTCAGTGGTATTTGATGGTGCATTATGGATGCTGAGGAACTGTTAGAAAAATATGCCGCAGGGGAACGAAAATTTCATTCAGTAAATTTGAGTGAAGAAAATCTTCAAGGCTTAGACCTTAGTGAGATAGATCTATACAATTCAAATTTAACTGGATCTGATTTAAGTGGGACAACCTTAAAAAAAGGAAACTTTAATAGTACAAATCTTACTAAAGCATCTCTTAAAAATACAAAGTTAAATTCAGTCAGCGCTTCTTCAGCAACATTTTATTGGACAGACCTTAATGGTGCTGATTTAAGTTGGTCAAATCTTAGTAGTGCTAATTTAAATTATGCGAACTTAGAACAAGCGAAGCTGACAGGTATAAATCTAAGTAGCGCAAAATTAATTTATGCAAATCTAGATACAGCAGATTTAAGTGGAGCCAATCTCAGTAGTTCAGACCTAAGTGTAGCTTCATTAGTTGGAGCTAATTTAAATAAAGCTAACTTAAGTAAAGCCGATTTAGGTGATGCTTATTTAATGGAGTCTGATTTTACTCTAGCAAATTTAACTGAGGCAACATTGATAGGTGCTAAACTGCAAAACGTTAAATTTCACAGAGCAAACCTATACCAAGTGAATTTATCAGGGATGAACTTAACTGATGTAGACTTTACAGCCGCATCTCTACAAAGTACAAACCTTATAAAATCAAGGCTCCAAGGCGCTAATTTAGAAAGAGTGAATCTGCGAGGGGCAAATTTAACGAACGCAAATCTGGATGGAGCAAATTTGAGAAGGGCTGACTTAACTGGTGCTGATATTTATGGAGCCAGCTTTATAGATGCTGACCTAACTGGTGCGATAATGCCTGATGGAGAAATTTACAAACCGATCGCCTCTGAGGTAGAAATCGGTAAACAGGTAGTATCGTTAGAAAAAGTAATATCTATGACACGACAAGTTATTAATACTGATCAAGCACCTGCACCAGTGGGGCCATATAATCAAGCGATCGCAGCTTCTGGTCAAATGATATTTGTAGCTGGACAAATTGCGATCGATCCCCGGTTGGGTGATGTTGTTTACACTGATGATGTAAAAAAGCAAACTGAGCAAGTATTAGCAAATTTAGAAGCAATTTTAAAAGCTGCTGGGGCGACTTTTGCTGATGTTGTTAAAACAACTGTATTTTTAGCTGATATGAATGATTTTGCGGCTGTAAATGCGATTTATGCTAAATACTTCCCTGAAGATACAGCCCCAGCGCGTGCTTGTGTTCAAGTATCGCGTTTACCTAAAGATGTGCTGGTAGAGATTGACTGTATCGCAGTTGTTTGAAACTAGTTGATTAGCAATAGTAACACTATTGGATTTGTGAAAATTGCGCTTGTTCAGATCCCCGACTTCTCAAAGAAGTCGGGGATCTTGTTTCTCTCGGAGGTTTTAAAAGGCGCGTGTTACTTACTCATAAGTATAGCGATCGCGCGGTAGGGGTTTTGTTAAAAATCTTGCCAGCCATGCTAAAGCAATTATCCATAAACCGACAGATATTGGTCTGATTTGATTTTGCAATTGCAAAATTTCTACATCACTAAAACTACGATTGAGGAGTTGGAATGCAAAAAGAAAAGCTACCACCCAAATAATTATTCCAATCGGAGTTATTATTGCTAATAATTTAACTGTTTTACTTACTTTTCTATAATTTTGCCAGCGTAAAGCTATCCAACATCCAAGTACTTCTCCAATCCACCAGCCTAAAAATTGACCCACTAAAGGTGGTATAATACCTTCTAATTCGGCATTAGGCATAAATTTAATTACGTATTCTCTACCTAAATAACCGCCCAAATATAAAAGTATAACTGCACCGATAAAACTACCAATAATTGCTGCCAAATATCCGCTTTTGCTGTTTCTAGATAACTGCATATTGACCAGAGCCGCGATAATTAATAATGAATTAAGATTGTTAGTAATTGAACAACGGAATTAAGAGGCAATTTTCCTTGCTCAATACAAAATAAGTTTCACTATCCTATTTAATTTGTGCGTGCAAATTATCTAGGATGGCTATAGATCCAATATTAATTAAGCAGTTTCCGGAATTGATAGCTATGTTAACCTTGAATGCTAGAATAAACTGAAGAAATTTCAGTTTGACCTATTTGTTCAAGTGCAAGACGGTCATAGTGTTCTTTATCTCTATATTTGATGATTCTGCTAGGTTGACCGCCTACAATTGCTAGAGGTTCCACATTAGAAGTTACAACTGTACCTGCGGCGATAATTGCTCCATCGCCAATCACAACACCTGGAATAATTAAAACATTAGCGCCTATCCAAACGTTGCGACCAACCATTACAGGTTTATGAATGTAAACATCGTGTTCGTAAGGTAGAGTATTGCTTTGATAATCGTGATTTGCAGATAAGATAACAACGTTAAATCCGATTGTAGTGTTGTCGCCAATTGTAATTCCCCCGCGACCATCTAAAACAACGTTAGTACCGATGTAAATTTTATTGCCAAAAGAAACATTATGCGGATGATCAATCCGAATATTATCTCTAAATCGCACACGGGAACCGACGGATTTTAATTGTTGCTTTAGTTTTTGATGTTTATATTGCTTGATTTTGGTTTGCAAATACTCTTCCCACTTGACTATATGCGGGATGAAAGATACTAAGATGCGCTCTAATTTATGAGTAATTTTATGGCTAATTTTTTTCATAGGTTGTATAAAAAATGATTTCTGCCGCTATTCTCTAGAAAATGAGCGATCGCTTATATTAGATAAAGACTGCTGTTAAAATATATACAGTAGATTGTTATTTAATCAGGATTTCTACACAAAAGTTTCTATTGCAATCCTATAGATATAGTACACCCCACCTTTCTTATGAGGAAGAGTGGGGTGTTTTATCAAAACTTAAGTGATGAGGTATTGACCAAACATTTAATCTTGTGGTTCAATACCCGCTGCACGTAATTGTGCTGCTAGTCGTTCAGCACGTTGATGTTCTTGTTCAGCACGTTGTCGTTCTTGTTCTGCTAACTCAAAACCCCAGAGTAATAGGTTTCCTTGTTCATCCCACCACCGCAACCAATGGCCTGTGCGATTTTCACGAGTACCTTGCCAAACGCTAAGGAAAAGATTCATTTCGCTAATCCAGTAATGTTGGCTCTCGTTAGGGGTTTGGATGGTGTATCTGCCTGTATTGTTATCTAGGCGATAAACTTCTAAGTTACCGCTATCAGGTTCAAAGATGGCATAGTTTGGCACTTTTAAGATGCGCTCATAAAAAAACCATTTCCCAGGAGGATAGGTTGGTTTGGCAGAATACTCTGTTCCTTCTGTATCGGAAATAAATTCCATCACAATTACAGGGATATCGCCTTGGAGTTGGGGAGTGTAACTGCGGATTACTTCTGCCTTATCAACGGTGATTTTGGGAATATATGCCCAATCAGGGGCTTTAATGACCATTTTTCCATCTAAAGTGGCACAAATCCCATAATTTGTGGATGTAAAGGCATTTTCGGGGATTTTTCCGGCAATTTGTAGACTTTCTGTGAGGGCGGCGGCTATGGCTGGTTGGTTGATGTTATCCACTGGCTCATCTGGAAGAACGTAATCATCGGGTAGTTTTTCCCAACTGACTTGATAGTTTTGGGTGATGATGGCTGTCATGTTGAGTAGGTGTGGGGGGATAAGGGTGTGAGGGTGTAGGGGAAATTCTATAATCTGTCCCCTATCAGCTATTACCTATTCGTCGTCGTCTGGCTCGAAATCGCTATCTTCTAATGTTTGATGGGGGATGGCAGCAATAATGGCATCAATTACTTTGGATACTGGTAAGATTTCCAGATTAAGGTCGGGAAATTTTGTTCCTTTTGGGACGATCGCGCGTTTGAATCCCAATTTAGCTGCTTCTTTTAACCGCAGTTCCATTTGGGAAACCGATCGCACTTGTCCTCCTAACCCAACTTCCCCAATCAAAACTGTACCTGGATCAACGATGCGATCGCGAAAACTCGCAACAATTGCGATCGCTACTCCTAAATCTACGGCTGGTTCTACTACACTCAATCCACCCGCAGAAGCCACATAAGAATCTAGCTTGGACATGGGAATCCCCACCCGCTTTTCTAAAACGGCGAGAATTTGGACTAAGCGGTTGTAGTCTACACCAGTCCCGGCGCGTCGGGGTGAGGGGTAACTTGTCGGGCTAACCAAGGCTTGTAATTCCACCACAATCGGGCGTGTACCTTCGCAAGCCACAACAATGGCTGTACCTGGGGCCGGATCATCACGATTGCCTAAAAATAACTCGGAAGGGTTAGAAACTTCTCGCAGTCCGTGTTCTACCATTTCAAAGATGCCGATTTCGTGGGTAGCGCCGAAACGGTTTTTCACGGTTCTTAATAAGCGGTGGGAGGCAAAGCGATCGCCTTCAAAATACAGTACTGTATCTACTAAGTGTTCTAAGACTTTCGGCCCGGCGATCGCTCCTTCTTTGGTGACGTGTCCCACAATTAACATCGTGATGTCTTCGTGTTTCGCCACTTTCATTAAGGCTGCGGTACATTCTCTCACCTGGGCGACAGAACCAGGTGCAGATGTCAGGGCGGGAAAAAATACGGTTTGAATACTATCAATCACCGCTACATTTGGTCTGAGTGAATCTATTTCCCGCAAAATTTCTTCTAAATCAGTTTCTGGTAAGACATATAAATCTGCACCTAAACGCTCAGAGGGGTCTGTTACTGTTGCTACTTCTAATACTTCGGCATTTACGGTGACTGCTGCTTCGTCTATATCTAAGGTTGCTTCGGCTGTTGTGCCATTCCCATTACCAACCACACTCACCGATTTGGAAACACCCAAACGCAACGCCCGCAATTTGACTTGTTGTCCTGATTCTTCCCCAGAAACGTAGAGAATGCGGTATCTCTGCGCTAGTTGATTTGATACTTGCAGCAATAATGTAGATTTACCAATCCCCGGATCACCACCAATTAATACCATTGAACCGGGAACAATACCACCACCTAACACCCGATCTAATTCTTCGTAGCCAGATTTCCAGCGCGTGAGTTGGCGATCGCTAATTTGATCAAATGTCAGCGAAGCCCGTGCTTTGGCTGGTTTAGCGTGGGATTTACCATTATTTTGCTCTTTATGCCAACTGCCGACTCCTCCTCTTGTGGGTACATCAACAGAAGATTGAATGGCAATTTGTTCTTCTAAAGAATTGAAGGTTCCGCAATTAGGACATTTACCAAACCACTGAGGAGATTCTGCACCACATTCGTTACAAATGTAAAAGGTTTTAGGCTTAGGCATTCTTAAATCTTAATTAAGTTAATTAATCTTAATTTTTTCTTAATTCTTACAAAAAACTAAAGTCAAAGAAAACTGGTTTTTCCAGCATTTTTCAAATCAATTGAGGGAATGATATCTTAATATTATGGTATTAAAAATTAATCATGAAAAATTTTAGTTAAGGAGCGTTGAGAAACTTGGAAAGTCATAAAGAAAAAATCCTGGTGGTAGACGATGAAGCCAGCATTCGCCGGATTTTAGAAACGCGCCTTTCTATGATTGGCTACGATGTTGTGACTGCTGGCGACGGCGAGGAAGCGTTAGAAACTTTTCGCAAATCCGATCCTGATTTAGTAGTTTTGGATGTAATGATGCCAAAGCTGGATGGTTACGGCGTGTGTCAAGAATTACGTAAAGAGTCAGATGTCCCTATTATTATGCTAACAGCCTTGGGGGACGTTGCCGATCGCATCACAGGTTTAGAATTAGGTGCTGATGACTACGTAGTTAAGCCATTCTCCCCCAAAGAGCTAGAAGCGCGGATTCGCTCAGTTTTACGCCGCGTAGATAAAACTGGTGCTTCGGGAATTCCCAGTTCTGGGGTAATTCACGTAGGAAATATCAAAATCGATACCAACAAGCGACAAGTTTACAAAGGTGATGAGCGTATTCGCTTGACGGGAATGGAATTCAGCTTACTAGAATTGCTGGTTAGCCGTTCTGGAGAAGCTTTTTCCCGTTCTGAGATTTTGCAGGAAGTTTGGGGATATACACCAGAACGCCATGTAGATACGCGGGTGGTGGATGTGCATATATCTCGATTACGAGCAAAATTAGAAGACGACCCCAGTAACCCAGAATTAATCCTGACGGCAAGAGGTACGGGTTATTTGTTTCAACGCATAATTGAACCTGGAGAAGAGTAAGCGAAAGTATGAAGTATGTAGACGCGCAGCGGCTTGCCGCAGGCTAGTGTGAAGTATGAAATTTTATCGTTCATTACTTAGCACTCAGCACGGGCTAAATGCCCCGCTACCGCTCTAAGCGCAGCCATTGCCCGCAGGGCTTTACAGCACTCAGCACTTAAAATGACCAAACCTGATCCCAATCGAGTTTTGCGCCGTTTACCCATAGTTGTCGGTGGGTTAGGCGCTATACTTTTGCTGATTAACCGTTTATTAACACTAGAACTAACAGAATCTCAATCTCGTGGTGATGTGTTGGGTGTAATTTTGAGTGCCGTGTTAATTTTAACGGGTTTAATTTGGCAGCAAGTACAGCCGCGATCGCCGGATGTTGTCGAACTGATTGGAGAAGAAGGTTTTGTACTTGCAGACAATTTACCAGAAGCCGTGAAAACAGAACTAGCCTGGGCATCTCGGATGATATTAACTAACACCGTAACGCGATCGCTGGTAGTTGTATATAAAGGCAAAGTTTTGTTACGTCGCGGTATTCTGGGACTTAAATCTGAGGTAGTACCAGGGACAATCTTAAAAAGAGTACTGGAAAAACAACAGCCAGTTTATTTAGTTAATTTAAATATCTACCCCGGCAAAATAGAATTCGATTATTTACCCGAAAATACTCAAGGGGTAATTTGTCAACCCATTGGGGATAAAGGCGTGATGATTTTAGGCGCAAATGCACCTAGAAGTTACACCAAACAAGATGAAAATTGGATTGCTGGCATTGCTGATAAATTAGCTGTCACAATTAGTTCGTATATCTAATAATTTAATTTTTAAACGCAGAGGTAGATGGAAGAAAACGCAAAGTAACTCAGAGTATGTTTACAGCTAATTATTTACTTTATTTTCCTATCTTGTCGTCGGATATTTCAAAAATTTAAACGCTCATGCAAATTATTTATTGGTTATTAATTGCCTTAATGATTGTTGGAATTATTGGTGCTGTAGTCCCAGCAATTCCTGGGAGTAGTTTAATTTTAGCCGCCATTATTATTTGGGGACTTGTCAGTGGTTCTTTTGCCGCGATTAAAATACCCTTAATAGTAACAATTGTTGTTTTGCTTTTAAGTGTCGGAGTTGATTTTTTAGCCAGTTACATCGGAGCAAAACAAGCCGGGGCGAGTAAATGGGGACAAATTGGTGCAGTTGTTGGCTTAGTTTTAGGAATCTTGGGATTCTTACCAGCTTTACCTTTTGGCGGGCCATTGTTAGGAATGTTATTCGGGCCGCTAATAGGCGCAATTATTGGTGAATTTATTTTCCGCCGAGAATTATGGCCAGCAGTTAAAGCAGGTATTGGAATTGTCGTTGGTACATTAGTCGGGAATTTAATTCAGGGGTTGTTAGCAGTTACAGCTGTTGCAGTTTTTATAGTCACAACTTGGCCGCAAGTATTTAGTGGATGACTAAGTAGGTATTTGATCATATTTGGCAGACACGCACACAGGCTTGTGCTGGTTCGTTTGTAGGATTTATCGTCTGTCATGCAATTGTGACATAGATAATCATCAGTCTTGCCAGTAGCTTGAATGAAGCGATGTATTCTACTGGCTTTGCCTACGCATAACCCAACACATGGAATAAGCATGGTATTGGCTTGACTTACCTAAACTGAACACTCAATATATTAATTATTTTGCGGTATCTACTCAGATGAGGTCGTGCTTAAGCGATAATAACTACAACCCCAGACAGATGCACAGTTATGACCTGCTGCCTAGATCCGGCCTGCCAAAACCCACCTCACTTGGATGGCATAGAGTACTGCTCTAGCTGTGGAGCGCCATTAATCGCCTTGAGAAACCGCTATCGTCCAATTCAATCCATAGGTGGCGGTGGATTTGGGAAAACTTATCTAGCAGAAGATATCGACAAACTCAATGAGCCTTGTGTCATTAAGCAATTTGCACCGCAAGTCCAGGGAACAGGCGCACTCAAAAAAGCTACAGAACTCTTTGAACAAGAAGCAAAGCGACTGCAACAGTTAGGCAAACATCCGCAAATTCCCACACTGTTAGCGTATTTTAATGAAGATAAACGCCTGTACTTGGTACAGGAATTTATTGAAGGACAGAATTTATTAAAAGAATTACAACAGGACGGACATTTCACAGAAAATAAAGTTAGGGAATTATTGCTGGATTTATTAGATATTCTCAAAACAGTTCATCAACAAAAAGTTATTCACCGCGATATTAAGCCAGAGAATATTATTCGCCATAGTAATGGCAAGTTAGTACTGATTGATTTTGGTGCATCCAAGCAACTGACCGCAACAGCAGTGACGCAAGCTGGAACTCAAATTGGTTCTTTTGGTTATGCACCTATGGAACAAATGCAAGGTGGCGAAGCTTTCCCCTCCAGTGATTTATATAGTGTTGGTGCAACTTGCTTTCACTTGTTGAGTGGAACTCACCCTTGGGAGTTGTGGAAACGACAAGGTTATGGCTGGGTTTTTAGTTGGAGAAATCATTTACGACAAGGTGTAAGTCAAGAATTTGGGCGGATGCTAGATAAATTATTGCAAGAAGAATCTCATCACCGTTATGAGTCGGTGGAAGAATTATTAAAGGATTTAAACCCACCACCACAGCCTTCTATAACCAAAATCCAGCAAGACTTTGCAGACTTACCACCAACACAATTACCAATACATCAACAACTAATTTCATTTTCATCATCATCGTCACCAGCCTTAGTCTCTTCTCAAGATCAAGTACTTACAAAAGAAAAATTAGTAGAGCGACTAGTAAATTCAGAAGTATCGCCACAGCCATCGAGACAATATACTAAGTTGGCAAAACACTTGCTGCTGGGTGTTGCTATTACCTTAGTAGGAATTCAAATATATGGTTATACTCGCGATCGCTTGTTTCCACCTAGTCCGATAATTGCAAATGTTAGTGAACTAGCTAGTCAAAGTAAAGCAAACAAAATCTTTTTGGAAAATGTCCTCCAAGGTTATTCCAATTACAATCCATTTATTCCCATTGCCATCAGCCCAGATGGCAAAACCCTTGCTAGTGGTAGTGGGGACAAAAACTCCAACATCAAACTGTGGGACATCGACAAAGGAAAGGAAATCTTTACTCACCCTGGTCATTCAGAAGCAGTTCGTTCCTTGGCTTTTAGTTCAGATGGCAAAATTCTTGCTAGTGGTAGTGAGGAAAAAAACTCCAACATCAAACTGTGGGATATCTCCACAGGCAAGGAAATCCTTACTCTCCCTGGTCATTCAGAAGCAGTTCGTTCCGTCGCTTTTAGTCCAGATGGCAAAATTCTTGCTAGTGGTAGTGAGGAAAAAAACTCCAACATCAAACTGTGGGACATCGACAAAGGAAAGGAAATCCTTACCCTCCCTGGTCATTCAATATCAGTTCGTTCCGTCGCTTTTAGTCCAGATGGCAAAATTCTTGCTAGTGGTAGTGGGGAAAGAAACTCCAATATCAACAACATCAAACTGTGGGACATTGCAATAGGAAAGGAAATCCTGACTCTCCCTGGTCATTCAAAATCAGTTCGTTCCGTCGCTTTTAGTTCAGATGGCAAAATTCTTGCTAGTGGTAGTAATGATACAACTATCAAACTGTGGGATATCGCAAAAGGAAAGCTAATCAATACCCTAAAAGGTCATGAAGCTGAAGTTAATTCCGTTGCTATTAGTCCAGATGGCAAAACCCTTGTCAGTGGTAGCCACGACAAAACAATTAAAGTGTGGGATATTGCAACTAGAGAGGAAATCCTCAACCTCGAAGATGATTATGGAGTTAATTCCGTTGCTATTAGTCCAGATGGCAAAACACTTGCCCGTGGGAGTATGGACAAAACCGTCAAAGTTTGGCGGCTACCGTAGCAATGATTGACCTACGCTAAAGTAAAGACAGTTTAACCAAGCAGGGTGGGGAATTGAACAATGGCAACAGAAACAATTACTCTGCAAATTCCAGAAATACTATATCAGCGTTTAGTCAACAACGCCCACGCTAAATGTCACCTCATTAAATACTAATATTAGGTTTTATCATAGAAAAAAGCCACGCTATGGTCTAGCTTATGTCTTCCCTTGTCTTGGAACAACCTAGTAATGCTGAGACTTCCTACGTTCTTTTGTACAATGTCAGTTGGGAAAAGTTAGAACAGCTTGATATTGCCCTTACTGGGACAAGCGCAAGGCTAACTTATTTAGACGGTCTTCTAGAAATTATGTCACCCCTGTCTGATGATCACGAGGATAATAAAAAAACTCTGGCGATGTTACTAGAAGTCTATATGCGGATGAAGAACATCCGGTTTTATGGACGTGGAAGTGCAACTATAGGTAATAAGGAAGATAATACACGACGAGAACCTGATGAGTCTTATAATTTAGGAACAAAAAAACCAATTCCTGATTTAATTTTGGAAATAACTGTTACAAGTGGTGGAATTAATAAGCTAAAAATTTATCAGCGTTTAGGAGTACCTGAAGTTTGGTTTTGGGAAGATGGTTTGTTATCACTTTATTGTTTGCAAGGTGACAGCTATATAAAAGCTACTAAAAGCAATTTGTTGCCTGATTTAAATTTAGATTTATTAGCAAAATATGCGCGAATGACTGACCAATATGATGCTGTGAATGAATATATTCAGATAATAAATAAGGAATATAACAATCCTATTTGATTGGCAAATAACCACACACATCAGTGCTTGTCGGGTTGTAGGATATATATTCTTTTTCTCAATTGTGACACAAATAATCTTTAGTCTTTTCGGATAGGGAAAGCGATCGCACCATTGTTAAATCAAGGTGCGATCCGTTAATAACTAAACAGTCTGCAACGATTTCTGCGCTTCTATGGCGACTGCTTCAACTTCATCATTTACCAAAGTTTCTAATATCGATTTGGCTTCTGCTCCACCTAACCGCGCTAAAGCTTGGACAACTCTATAGCGCATTTGCCAGTCAGGACTGGTAGAGAATGGAGCTAATAAAGGAATAGCATCGATATTTCCTAATTCTCCAAAGGAACTGATAGCAGCGGTTTGGACTAATTCGTTTTCGGATGAAAGTGCTTGTTTGAGTAATTCAAAAGAACGCGGATCACCTAACTCGCCTAATGTGGCAATAATGCTGAATTGGACTAACCACTCACCAGTAGAGTGGTAAAGTTGCTCTAAATCTACAAACGCATCGTGTAGTTTCAGCGCCCCTAAACAGTCGGCGGCGGCGGCTTGCACATCAGCTTCGGGGTCATTGAGCAAGCGATCGCGTAAAATATCCAAAGATAGTTGCAAATCTTGTGTACCAAGTGTATCCATTTGACTCACTGCTGAGTACCGCACTCTAGAGTTGCTATCGCCTATAGCAATCTGCACTAGTTCCAAACCAATCACAGGTTCTAAGTCGCGGATGTGATTGACAGCACGTAAGCGATCGCCCAAATCCTCAGAACTGAGCATTTGTCTTACCGACTCAGGAGTAATACTCATTTAATGATCCTAATTTCAAAAATGTTTTAAAAAATCTCCATAGTTAATAGTCAAATTTACTTTGTCAATAGTCAAGAAACTCTTAACTATTGACAAAGGACTGATGACTAATATCAACTTGCTGCCATTGCTCTAATCACATCACCACGGGTAAGAATACCAACTACTTGACCTTCAGTATCTAAGACAGGTAAGCGATGCACATTGCGATTGTGCATCATTTGTGCTGCTTCTTTTAATGTTTTGTTGGGAGAAATTGTTACAGCATTTTTGCTCATAACTTCTCCAACAGTTTGCCCTAATGCTTTATGTAAATCGCGATCATAAGTAGCAGGATTTTTTAAATAGATAACACTATCCAAAAACATAATGTAAGCAGGTGGAGTTACACCAGTTTCTTGCCACATTAAATCTGTTTCGGAAATAATTCCCACCAATTTACCGACATCATCCACCACAGGTAGCCCGCTGATGCGTTTCTCTGCCAAAATTTTAATGGCTTCCTTCAGAGGAGTTTCCGCCCGAACAACAATCGGGTCGCGGCTCATTACGTCGGCAACAGTTTTAGACATTTGCTTGCAGACACCATTTTTTATAGTCCCTGGCATTATTGTAGAAAATTGCCGCCATGAACTGAATTGAGTTAATACATTGTTACTTGTGAACAATTTTTATTTGCCCATTAGCGATCGCAGTTATTCAGCGATGATGAATCTCAGAGCGTAATGCTGGATAGTCAAAAGACAGCTTTACTCAGCACTTTTCAAAGCGGCGATAATTTGACCGTTAGCTTGGGGAAAGGCGTAATTTTCCAGTTCATCTAAGCTTACCCAGCGAATTTCATCACATTCTAAGGGCTGGGGAATACCTGCGAGGAAGTGACAGTGATGCACGGTTAAAGTCACACGCAAATGGGTATAAGTATGGTCGATGGTGATGAGATGGTCTTTAACTGCAATTTCTATACCCAGTTCTTCCGCTATCTCCCGCCGGATACATTCTTCAATGGTTTCTCCTGGCTCAATTTTGCCACCAGGAAATTCCCATAAGCCACCCATTGCACCTTGTGGACGACGGCGATCAATCAAAATTTGCTGCTGGTCGTTCCAAATTACGGCGACACCAATAATTTTATGGGTAATAGAACTAATTTCAGTCATAGTTTATGAGAATGATAGGTGACTGATCAAAAAACTCGGCAGAAACTAAATTAGTCTGCCGAGTTTTTTAGATTAATAGGCGAAATTACTTTAATTTATTCAATATTGTCGCAGATGCTGTACAAAGTAACAAGTTATGATTTGATTACTTTGCCATCAATGTACTATCTAGAAATCCAATTTATTCCCATTGATAAAATCCTCATTGCGTTAGCGATTAGTGGCTGTATTTGAATATTTCGCTAACGCATCACAGGAATTTGGAATTTTAGGTAAGTAGATTGTCAAGATTCCGCAGAAAACTAATCTGAGTTCTGTACATCGGCTGAAATAAACTCAACAACTTGTCATTACTCTTAAATGTCTTGATGATTGGTTTCCGTACCTTGTAATGCTATTTCAAAGTCCATACGTTGTTCAGCGTTACGCAAAAAATAACCACTAATCATTGCGGAAGCCAGCAACCGGCCAAGGCTCTCCCGACTGGTGGTAATAGTCGTATTGAAATGTTCGGGTGGTAAGTTACCTAATAAACCCATAATGTTGCGTTCCATCACTTGGAAAACTTCAGGAGAGGTTGGGTGAGATAACTGGCTAACTGTTTCTGGACTTAAAGATTTAACATACTGCCACAGAAAGTTACTGGTTTCCGACGCATCACTGTCAAAAAATTCTGACACTCGATTGGATTGGTTACTCACGTTTTACCTCCTGTAATACCGTTGCTGGCTGCTATGTTTGCAACTGAGATAATAAGTGCCTGTCGTTTATTTAACGTAGCTGCCGTTTTGGTGTTTCTGTTAAATAATTTAACAGGCACAGTCTCACTTGGAAGTCGGTGTAACCGTACCAAAACCAGAGTATTTTCTCGCCTAATGACTAACTCGCCAAATACTCATTCATAGCAGCTTTAGATTTGCGAAGTTTGTTTAAGGCTTCGCGTTCGATTTGGCGAACTCGTTCACGGCTGATATTTAAGATTTCACCGATTCTGGCCAGGGTTAAAGCTTGACCATCAATTAACCCAAAGCGTAAGGTAATTACTTCTCGCTGCTGGGGGGTGAGTTCTTCCATGACTCGCTCTAAATCAGATGAAAGAGAGGTTTGCATGACAAATTCTTCGGGAGAAGCGCCTGGGTCTTCTAGCATTTCTCCGAGTTCAGTGTCGTAGTTATCTCCCAATCGTAGATCTAAGGAAAGGGGTAAACGGGCTTTTTCGAGATATTCTCTGACTTGTTTGGGAGTTAGGTCTAGTTCTGTTGCCAATTCTCCAACAGAGGGGGCGCGTCCGAGCTTTTGCGATAACTGACGTTGGGCTTTTTTGATTTTATTGAGTTTTTCGGTGATGTGAATGGGTAGGCGAATAGTACGGGCTTTTTCAGCGATCGCCCGCGTAATTGCTTGGCGAATCCACCAATAAGCGTATGTAGAAAATCGATAACCTTTGGTGGGGTCAAATTTTTCCACACCCCGCTGCATTCCAATGCTGCCTTCTTGGATCAGGTCAAGTAAATCAACGTTACGCTTGATATACTTCTTAGCTACAGATACTACTAAGCGCAAATTGGCTTCAACCATTCTCCGTTTCGCAATTTCACCATCGGCGATCGCATCGTTCAAATCGGCTATGTCTAGTTTCGACTCTTTTGCCCACTCTTCTAAAGTCGGTTCACGCCCCAACTGACTAGCCAAGGATTCTCTGACTTCTTGTAAAGCGGTTGAACGCTGCACTTGTTTGCCATAACGAATCTCTTCTTCATGAGTTAACAGTGGTACACGGCCGATCTCACGCAGGTAAGTCCGCACGAGGTCTGTAGCTGTCGGAGCGGTCTTCATGGCGCTACTCATTGGTGGTGTTGGGTTGATTGCTTGAGTCATTCAACTAGTAGATAACTAATAAATAGATGTTTGTTGGGGTGCTGCCCAGTTTGACTGGAAACACATATTAGGTTTACGATTTACGCGTCCGTTGGTGTCGGTTGCTTTTATTAATCAAAAATTACGCTCTTAACTGCTAGAGGTTACAGTTTTTTCTGAGTTTGTACAAGTATCTACGGATAGATAAAGGTAGCTAGAACAACACCTTTCCTCTTTAAGCTTTATTAAAAATTGTAACATTTATGAGAAGCATTGAAAAGCCCCACAGGTGGAAAATGATTGGAATTGAGAATGGTTGTGATAGGTTAACCACAGGCGTGAATAAACCTTTGTTGCTCATCAAACCAGAATGAGAAGTGTAGATTATGGTTAAGGGGTAGAGAAACGTCATTTGTTTGCTTTGTTTCTGGTGTGAGGGCTGAGACTCCTATAAATACAGCTTTTAGCATAAGTATAATTACTTCATCTGGCTGAGAGCGATCGCTCTAGGTTAGTTAATAAATATTCGCAGAGAGAAAAAATAGTTTACTCATATTTGTTAAAATATCGCAATAGTAACTATAATGTTTCTTCTATAATAATTACTTAATTTTCCTTGTAAATACTGCTTGAAGCAGATTCATAAAAAAAGGGTGGGAGACAAGTCAAATCTTTAAACTGTCTCCTAACCCCTCATACTCCAGTCAAATTAAGCGCCACGCCGGGCAAAGTTACGACAAACTCTTCATGGAATAATCTTGGAGGGCTTTTACGTCCAAAGTAGTATTTTGCAGAGAACGGATAGCAGCAACAGTAGCCTTAGCCCCAGCAATGGTAGTGATGATAGGGATTTTGTAGGCTAAGGCTGTGCGGCGGATGAGTCTTGCATCAGTATGCGCTTCTTCGCCAGAAGGTGTGTTGATGATGAGTTGAATCTTCTGGTTTTTAATCGCATCAAGGACGTGGGGACGGCCTTCATGAAGTTTTAGCACCAATTCAACACTTAAGTTATTTTCCCGAAGCACCTGGCGTGTGCCGAAGGTCGCCATAACAGTAAAGCCTAAGTCAATAAATTCCTTGACTACAGAAACAGCTGCTGATTTATCGCGATCGCTCATAGAGACAAATACAGTACCATTTAGGGGTAAACGCTCACCGGCTGCTAATTCTGCCTTGGCAAAGGCGCGGCCAAAGTCGCTATCTATGCCCATCACCTCACCTGTTGAGCGCATCTCCGGGCCTAATATTGTATCTGTCCCAGGAAATTTATTAAACGGTAGAACTGCTTCTTTTACAGCAATATGTGAGGGTATGACTTCCTCCGTAAAGCCCAACTCCTCAAGAGTTTTACCCGACATGATTAAGGATGCCAACTTCGCCAATTGCACACCTGTCGCTTTAGAAACAAAAGGTACAGTCCGGGAAGCGCGAGGGTTAGCTTCGAGAATGTAAACTTGGGGAGAGTATGAACCGACACCCACAACCGCAAACTGAATATTCATTAATCCGATAACTGACAGTGCTTGCGCCAGTTGGACAGTCCAAGTGCGGATTTGATTAAGAACTGCTGGGGGGAGTGAAATTGATGGTAAAGAACAAGCGGAGTCTCCTGAATGGATTCCAGCTTGTTCGATATGTTCCATGATGCCACCAATCACCACCCGTCCGGTATGATCAGCGATCGCATCTACATCAACTTCGATGGCATTTTCTAAGAACTTATCAATTAAAATCGGATGTTCTGGTTCTACCTGTACTGCAAAGGTCATGTAGCGTTCTAGTTCTGTATCAGAGTAGACAATTTCCATTGCACGTCCACCTAATACATAACTAGGACGCACCACCACTGGATAACCAATGCGTCTCGCCACAATCAACGCATCTTCATAACTCCGCGCAATTCCATTCGGTGGTTGTGCAATATTTAATTGCTTAAGAATCTTCTCAAACCTTTCTCTATCTTCGGCGGTGTCGATGGAATCGGGTGATGTACCCCAGATTTTAGTGCTGCTGGCTGAGGTATGAATACTCAGTGCTTGTTGCAGAGGTAACGATAACTTAAGAGGTGTTTGTCCACCGAATTGGACGATGATTCCCACGGGATTTTCGGCTTCGATGATGTTGAGAACATCTTCTTTAGTTAATGGTTCAAAGTAAAGGCGATCGCTAGTATCGTAGTCAGTAGAAACTGTCTCTGGGTTGGAGTTGACCATGATAGTTTCATAGCCTGCGCCGTTTAAAGCATAAGCAGCATGACAACAACAATAGTCAAACTCAATTCCTTGACCAATCCGGTTCGGCCCACCACCCAAAATCATCACTTTGGGTTTATCTGAGGGTAAAACTTCCGTTTCTTCTTCGTAGGTGGAATAGTAGTAGGGAGTTAAGGCCTCGAATTCAGCCGCACAGGTATCAACAGTTTTGTAAGCTGGGACAATCCCCAACTCTTGGCGGTAGGCGCGGACTTCATCTTCTGTGGTTTTGGTGGCGAAAGCAATTTGGCGATCGCTATAACCTTCTCGTTTTACAGCATATAGTTGCTCTTTCGTCAACTGTTTTAACGGTGTGCGCTTGATGAATTTTTCCGTCTCCAACAACTGCTGCATCTTATCTAAAAACCAAGGGTCAATCCCTGTCAGTTCGTAGATTTCGTCAATAGTTAGCCCTACTTGCATTGCGTGACGCACAGCAAAAATGCGATCGGGATTCGGTGTCCGCAATAAGGCGCGGATTTGTTCACCACTGGGTAATTTTTCGGCTTTGTCACAACCCCAACCAGCGCGTCCGGTTTCTAAAGAACGCAGTGCCTTTTGGAAAGATTCGTTGAATGTCCGTCCTATCGCCATCGCTTCTCCGACAGACTTCATCTGTGTTGTCAGCACTGGTTCAGAACCGGGGAATTTTTCAAAGGCGAAGCGAGGAATTTTGGTGACTACATAATCTATTGTCGGTTCAAAGGAGGCAGGGGTTTTTTTGGTAATGTCGTTGTTAATTTCATCTAAGGTGTAACCCACAGCTAACTTCGCCGCTATTTTGGCAATGGGGAAACCTGTAGCTTTAGAAGCCAGTGCGGAACTACGAGATACACGGGGGTTCATTTCAATGACAACCACATCCCCAGTTACAGGATTAACAGCGAACTGAATATTAGAACCGCCAGTTTCTACCCCAATCTCGCGGATGATTTTAATCGACATATCCCGCAACCGCTGATATTCTTTGTCGGTAAGAGTTTGGGCGGGTGCAACGGTGATGGAATCGCCTGTGTGGATACCCATCGGGTCGATGTTTTCGATGGAACAGATAATCACCACGTTATCTGCTAAATCCCGCATCACTTCTAATTCATATTCTTTCCAGCCTAGGAGAGACTGGTCAATGAGAATTTGCGATACAGGACTCGCATCAATCCCCACTTGCGCCATTTCTTCAAATTCTTCTTGGTTGTAGGCAATACCACCACCAGTCCCCCCCATTGTAAAGGCGGGACGGATAATTAGGGGATAACTACCAATTTTGCGGGCGATCGCTTTGGATTCTTCTAAAGATGAAGCTGTACCACTAGGACAGACATGCACGCCTATCTTGGCCATTGCTTCATTAAATAGTTTACGGTCTTCCGCTTTTTCGATCGCGCCTAACTTTGCGCCAATTAATTCCACATTATATTGATCGAGAACACCGTTTTTAGATAAAGCAACTGCGAGGTTGAGGGCGGTTTGTCCTCCCATCGTCGGGAGTAAAGCATCTGGGCGTTCTTTGGCGATGACTTTAGCGACTAATTCTGGTGTTAACGGTTCAATGTAAGTGCGATCGGCCGTTTCTGGGTCAGTCATAATTGTGGCAGGATTGGAATTGACTAACACCACTTCATAGCCTTCTTCTCGTAACGCTTTACAGGCTTGGGTTCCAGAGTAGTCAAACTCACAGGCTTGGCCAATCACAATTGGGCCAGATCCTAACAGTAGTATTTTTTTCAGGTCTTGACGGCGGGGCATAGTCTTGGGGTAGGAGTACGAAAATACAAATCCTGATTATTTTAAGGGTCTTTGCCCTCAGTCATGTTGTTTATTATCAAGTTTTCCGGGTGCGATCGCCGCAGCCAGAGAAAAGGTAGTAGCGTAGCAGACGTGTAGGGAAAGATTAACAAACAACAAATTACTATCGACGAATATATCTCTTTTACTATCTCATGTGCCTGACTCGTCTTTACTAACTCAGTATCCAGATTTTTTCGTGTTTACAGTTTTCACTAATTCTCAAAACGCAAATTCTCAATTATCCGCAAATAATTTTTATTTAAGTTGCTGGTCTCATAATTTAAATATGAGTTTCTAGCTTATATTACTCTTCAACAAAGCGTGAAATATTTCTTAAATAAAAATCTTTATCATTTACTTAATTGCTAATAATTTTTAATATCTAAATAAAGAATAATTTGATCTAGTGATTTTTGGCATATCGAAATAAAAAATGACAGAGATACTGGCTACTTCTCTGTCATTTTTTACCTTTTCTTAATATCCTGTGCTGTCAAATTTTGTCGCAACAGTATAAAAAATAGACTAGATAATCAGATTTCTAGTTTTGAGCAGGTTGCACAAAACCCAAGGTTAAACTGTCTTTGGCTAAGAAATGAGCTAAATGATAAGCTCGTTCTTCAGTCTTTAACAGAATTTTTTCGTACAAATAGCGTGTACCACGGTCGCCTAAACTCTCAGCCTGAGAAGCTTGACGGCGAATCACATTAATAATTGCTTGTTCTGCGGCTAGGTCATTTTCTACCATTTTGCGGGAAGAATATACGCCATCAGATTCTTGCTCAAAACAGGTTAGTTCTGCCAATTTGCTAAAGGACGCAGCGGGTACACCACCTAAACCATTAAGTCTTTCGCCAATTTCATGCACGTGGTCTTGTACTTCATTGTAACTGCTGTTGAAAAACTCATGTAATGAGTAAAATTCTGCCCCTTCTACAACAAAATGATGTTTTTGGTATTGCAAGTATAAAGCCTGGAAACTAGCTAATAAAACGTTTAGTCCTTCTGTAACTGGAGCAGTAACACTACGGTCTAACAGTACAGGATTGTCATAAACCTGACCGAAATTTTGTAACAAAGTTTGTGTATCAGACATGGTTCTCCTCGCTTTTTTGCAGTTATGGTTTTTAACTGCTTAGTTTTTACATATTAACATTCTAAAAATAAAAGCAAGTTCAAAGAATATCATAAATTTCTCAATTTTTTTGTGGCGACAATTGCAAATTTTTGCTTTTTATCGAGTTAATCTGCGCCTATTTCGTTAGGCGTATATCTTGAGATTGTAGAAATGTTTACTAATAGTAGAAATTACCAAGTAAGAAAGTCACGCATCAGAAGAAACAAAGAACATATCAGTAAAAAGATCGAAGCCAAGAGTTATAAGGTAGGATTCAAGGGGATTTGAGACTAATTCTGCTTTACATTTCCAGTAGAACAACTAGGTTAAAGAAGACTATTCTTCATTACCAGTACTCATACCAACTGAAAGATGCTGGCGCATCGATGAAGTGATAAAAACTACGTGTAGACAGTCATTCCCATCCACAATACTAGTTGCCTAAAAATTAAGCTGAAAAAAATTTAAAAAATTTTTGCAAAATTAAAATCAGGTCAAAGCTTGATGACATAAGCGGTTGAGCTTGTTGTTAACCCAATATTAATGAGAAATTTTCATATTTTCCTTAGAGAATAACTGAGAATAGTTCGCACTTAAGTTATGCTTATTTAAAGAAACTGTAATCCTAAGATTTTTCAGAATCGGGGAGGAAAGGCACGCTAGTTACTGCAAATTTGTCGCACTTTTGAGGGTTCGTCTCTTGAAATCGTTTAGTTCCGAGTCAGAAATAGACCAGAAGTACGTAGTTGAAGTTAATTGGGCAGACCGCTGGCAAGTCTATCAACGTTTAAATGAGCTAGATATTCCCTGTTGCTGTGAGACTAACCAGCCGTTGCAAGTTGAAATTGCTAATCCTTTGGCAATGGTTCAATTTTGGTGTGTGATGCAACGATTCCTCGCCTGCCGTCCAGAACTAATTCAGATTCTTGAGAATAGCTGGCAAAGCCGCTACTGAAAGTAATCACCAAGGACAGATGTCTGCAAGTTATTACGCGATTAGAACAAAATTATTCAGTAAAAAAGAGGGCAAAGAAGATGGGTATAATCTACAGTCAAGAAATCACGGAATTTTGTTTGGAAGGCAGATTTATAGATTTTGTTATTAAAGATGGTTATAAGCTAAAAGGTTTGATATTAGAAACTTCTGAAGGTGAATGCTACGTTAAGCTGGCTAAACCCTTAAGGGCTGCTTTTGATTTGCGTTTACCAAAAGGTACTTGGTTGCAAGTTGTTGGTACGAAAAAATATGATGAAAAAAAGAGTGAGTATACTCTGAAAGCAGAACGGGTGATGGCTGCGCGTTCTGATTTAGGCGGTAGAGTTGCAACCAGCGTAGCATTACAGGAACCGCCAGCTAGTAATGTGGCTCAAGTCAAACCAGCCAAGACGAAGCAGACAATTTTAATGTGTCAAAAGTCAGACTGTTGGAAACGGGGCGGTAAAGAAGTTTGTCAGGCATTTGAGGCAGCATTGAGCGATCGCGGCCTAGAAGACCAAGTTACCATCAAAAGTACAGGCTGCATGAAAAACTGCAAAGCAGGCCCTAATGTAGTGATGCCCGATAAAACCCGCTACAGCCGCATTCAAACATCTCAAGTTGCTTCAGTCATGGATAAGCACTTTGCGGAAAAGTCCGAAGATAAGCAAACTGATAACTCAGAATTATTACCAATAAAAATATCTAATTTCAATGAAGTTTCTGTAAAAACCTCTGTAATTTAATGAGAAAATTATAAAGTTAGACGATTAGTGTGTTCCCTAAAGACTTGGCTACAACTTTTGCAAAAGATATGCAGGAGTTATAGCTGGGTTTTTTAATATGTTATTGGGTAGTTATTTAGATTACTCTTCAGGATAGGCACTTAAAAAAACTAGCTGATTCTCCATATTTTCAGCAGATTTAGTTGTCATCAACTTCAAAACTCGCCGCATCTGCTCACCAATTGAATAATCTTGTGTGGAAATAACAATCCCTGAATGAATTCTTTTTTCAATAATGTAGAGACTATGCAACTGACAGAAATCACTAACATTAAATGTATAAAATACACGCTGCTGTTCAGTTGATATAGCTAACTGTTCTTCATCACTCAAACCAGTTCTACTTAACCTGAGTTCGAGATAAGCCCAAAACATGATTCTATCGTTAGCCCAAAATCCTAAAACTTATGCAAAATATCTCTCAAACTCTCATAACTCTGTGATCTCTGTGTCTCTGTGGTTCGATTAAATCTTGTTAACCCGAACTGAGGTTACTTAATTCTCCAACGGTTGTCACATCTACGCCTCTTGCTATTAATGATGCGACAAATCGATGATTCATTGCATCCTCATCTATGAACAACCGTATTTTGCTCATAATGACTGATTCATCGATGCTGCTAATTGTTCATAGTTGGACTTTTCAGCCGTGAGGTAAGCTTCAATTTCTTCTCGATTAGCATGATAATAAGTCAATGCTTCATATACTTGCGCCAAAGTCAAGTTCCCCATTCTTTCAAATATTTCCTCAGCATTTAGCCCCATTTTGTACCAAGCTGCAACTCTTTGTACAGATACTCTGGTTTCTGCTATGTGAGGACGGCCACCAAGTGTTCCTGGTGTGCGAACAATCAATGCACCAATGTCTGTAAAGGTTTGCATTCACTCAAGTCCTCTGTTTTAACTTTGATCGTAAATCAACAGTTTGATAAGTGCGACTACATCGAATCTAGACGCTGACGCAATTTACTACTAAAAGTATCAATTACAGTCACAACTACCAATAGCACTAACATCATAGTTGTGGCTTTGTTGTACTCAAAACCATCGATATAACTCTTGAGTTGAAAGCCAATTCCCCCAGCGCCAACTACACCCAACACTGAAGCGGCGCGGATATTATATTCAAACATCCATAAGGTATAACCTAAACCCAAGGGTAAGACTTGGGGTAAAATGCCGTACTGCATAATTTGAAATCTTGATGCACCCATGACTTGCAAAGATTCTAAAGACTTGGCGTTGACGGCTTCAATCGCTTGTTGATAAAACTTTGCTAGATAGCCAATGGTGTAAATTGCTAAGGCTAAAGTTCCGGCTGGTGCGCCTAAACCTGTGGCGGCGACGAAAATCAACCCCAAAATAATGGAAGGAACGGAACGGACAGCATTTTGTAGTAAGTTAGCTAACCATTGCAACCAACGAGGCGCAACATTATTAGCACTAGCGACAGCGATTGGTAATGATAAAATTGCGCCGATGGTGGTTCCCCATAAAGACATCTGCACTGTTTCTATGAGTGCTTTAATTGCTATGTCTATAACCGTGGTATCAGGGGGAAATAACCGAGAGATAAAATCGGTGATGTAAGGCCAGCTAGATATCACCAATTCAAAATCGACTTTGATACCTCGCAACGCCCAAGCATAAACTACTACAACAATTAACAGGATGATGAGGGGACTCACCCAAGGGTAACGGCGAAGAGTTTTGAGATTTAACATTTGACAAATTGGGCTTGCAGGTTTTCACAAATTCCGTCGTAAACAATGCGTCCAGCATCTAAGACGATCGCACGTTGTCCGTATTTTGCTGCTATACCTAAATCATGCAAAACTGTGACAATCGTCATCCCTTGCTGGTGCAATTCTGATAGACTTTCCATCACCTGTTGACAAGCGACGACATCTAGTCCGGTAATTGGTTCATCGGCTAAGAGTATCTGCGGTGATTGAATTAATGCACGGGCGATCGCTACACGTTGTTGCTGTCCACCACTGAGTTGACTGGTTTTTTGATAGGCTTGTTCTTTTAAATCCAACTGTGCGAGTAAATCCATCGCTAAGTTGCGATCGCGCCCTGGAAATCCCAACAATGTCTGCCAAGTTGTCCTTACGCCCAATCTGCCACACAATACATTATCAATGGCTGACAACTGGCGAATTAATCCACCGCCCTGAAATATCATCCCAACATTGCGGCGAATTTCGGGAAGTGTGCGGGGTGTGATTGTCAAACCATTGATGGTAATTTTTCCCTTCTTACAGGGGACTAATCCCACAAGCGATCGCAATAATGTAGACTTACCTGCACCATTGAGTCCCAGTAAAACCACAAACTCACCCTGCTTGATTTGACAACTAATGTCATTCAAGATAGGGCGATTTAAAGCAGTAGTATAGGCTGTTTCTAAGTTATGACATTCAATTACACAATCATTCATCAATATGCGTCTCCATCAAAGTCCTGTGTGCTGAGTTAAAAAGCCGCCGAGTATATTACAGAATCTATTAAGTATGAAGTTCTTTTTATCCACTCAGCACTCAGCACTCAGTACTCAATACTCTTAACTAAGGTGCAATTCCAATTCTTGTTAGGGCAGTACGAATTGGGGCAAGATGACGACTATGATCAACTCTGACTAATTCGGTGGAGTTGTATAAGTTGCGGAGTAGTTGATTATTTTGTGACTGATTTAACTTGAGTAAAGCGTTGATTAATCTTTCTCTATCTTGAACTGGGACATCATCATCAATGGCGATACCGTGGGCGGGAACACCTGAGATTTTATACAGTACACGCAACTGGTTTTTTTCTTGGGCGGTGATGTAGGGAGAAAATAGGGCATACTCTGAAACAACTGCTACATCAGCTTGTCCGCGCACTACAGCTTGTAAAGCTTTGCTGTAATTACCACCATAAGCTACTTGACCGAAGAAACCGTCGAGGCGATCGCGGTTGGGGACAAATCCTTGTTTTACTAACTCACTCACCGGGAAAATAAACCCGGAACCAGAAGTTGGGGAAGTAAAGGCCATGCGCTTACCCCGTAGTTGTCCTAGGGTTGCTTGAGCAGTATTTCTGGTTTTAAGTGGGCTATTGCTAGGAACTACAAATATTGAATTATAGGTGTATCTGCCAGAATAATTATCACGCACTTCCGCTAAATACAACTTAGCATTTGCCAACTGTTCCGCTTTCAACGCCGGACGACTGCTAAGAAACGCCACATCAGCGCGATTTGCTCTCAACGCTTCCACCGCCGCCGTATCATCACCAATTTGGGCTTTGACGGGAATTTTTAACTCGTTAGAGAGAAACTTAGCTACTGCATTGGCTTTTGTTTGCAAGTCTGTAGAGTCAGAACGACTAGGAAAAATTACTGTTAAATTATTGAGTCTTCTACCTTGGGCAAGTAAGCGTGGCGCTTGTTGATTAGAAATGGCGTTAGCATTAGCATTAGTTGTTTGCATCGCCCCAAAACTGCCAATAACCAAACCTGTCAGCGCCGCAAATACAGCACCAGCACCCAGTACGCCCTTTTTACTCACACTCATTTTTAACTCTCCATTAGGAACTATTAGCAGTATTTTTAATAAAAAATTTCAACTATTCCAACAAATGAATCTAAGACTTTTAGGAATAAAAGTCAATATGAATTGGATGACTAAAGATAGCAACAGGCTGTTAACTAGCTGGAAAATGGGAACTAGGCGCTAGAAAAAAGTTGTGATATTTCTGAAAGCAGAGGTTTTTTTAGAATTTAAATATTCATGATTATCCAAATATTTACCAACAATATTCTCTGATAAATTATGAATTTAATAGTTACGAATTATCTATGATTAATCATGAATTACTGTTAGTTCATTGTCAGCAAAACTTGGCAATTAACTAACATGAATTTTTCTATTAATGATTGACAAGTATAAAATTATACTTTAATATAAAGACATGATAAAGGCGATCGCCCTCCAGCCAGAGTTTGCGATCGCCCTTATCTAAAACCTACTAACGAATAAAGGCGATCGTTCTCCGGCAAGAGTCTGCGATCGCCTTTATGTAAACCTACTAGGAATACAAAACAATCATGGCACAATTACCAAATTCCGCCCAGTCTAAATTAGAACAATACCTGCGTTACGCAGATTTAGAACAAGCCACCCAACAGCAAATTCCTCACAGAGAACCGATAAAACATTTACTCATTGGTTCTCCCAAAGCTGTCACTATTACCATTCACCGTTTGCAAATAATTGGTTACGCCAGCGTCGGCGATTGGAGTCCACTGTTACCAACTGGTAACTCAGATGAAGTTATGAGTATTTTAATCCGGCAACTTTTGATGTAGTAGTTTAGATACCCGACTTTCAAAGAAAAGTCGGGTATCTGAACAATCTAACGTGGGATTAATTGTGCTTGTTGACTTTTCAAAAGCACAATTAACGGTGAAGAGTTAATAATTACACGCTTAATCAACATTTGCTAGTTCTTCAACTAACTCTTGGGCAGTATATTCGCATTTCTTGAATAAATTCTTCAGGATTTTTGCGAAGTGCTGAAAATACTGTTTCGGGTAATTGGATTGGTACTGTTATCATAAATTTTTCCTCAGTTAATAAATTTTGTAGGGTGTGTTGTCACGCAGTGCAACGCACCGGAGAATATTTACATCGAAAGCCAGAACGTTGATGGCGGCTATATCGCTATTGTAGGCTCCATCAGCAGCAGCTTAAATCTTCCCGCCCACGAGACTGAGTGAGTGCGTATGTCAAAATAAAATATCAGTAAAACTACGGTTTTGACCTATGGTGTGGAATCCAGGGCAGGAGTTATTTGGCAGGCGCTACATCATCGAGAGAAAATTAGGCGAAGGTGGAGTTGGGATTACCTATCTTGCGAAAAATCAACGCGGTGAATTGCGAGTCATCAAAACCCTCAGAGAACAAATCCTCAATCATCCCAAATGGATACCACATCAAGATAAATTACGGCATGACTTTCGTGATGAAGCTTTGCGACTGGCTTTGTGTCACCATCCTCATATTGTGCAGGTAGAAAACGTCTTTAATGAAGGTAATTTGCCATGTATGGCGATGGAGTACATCGCAGGCGAAGATTTGGGGAAGCGAATAACTGAAAAAGGGGCGTTACCGGAAGCGGAAGCACTGGAATATATTCGGCAAATTGGCGAAGCTTTGATATTGGTTCACGAGAAAGGCTTGCTGCATCGGGATTTGAAGCCCAGTAATATTATGATGCGTGCGGGTAAACCAGAGGCCGTACTAATTGACTTTGGCCTTGCTAGACAATTTATTTCTGGTGCAGTCCAACAGCATACACAGAGTCTTACCCCTGGTTACGCGCCACCAGAACAATATGCACCCATCGAACAACGGGGAGAATATATTGATGTTTATGCCTTAGCCGCTACATTATATGCTTTGCTGACTGGACAATTGCCCATGCCAGCACCAGCTAGACTGCAAAATTTTACGCTACCAGCACCCAAGGAGTTGAATGGCAGTGTTAGCGACAGGGTGAATGAGGCAATTATGAAGGGGATGGTGTTAAATTATAAGTTGCGCCCTCAGTCGGTGCAGGAGTGGTTGGATTTGTTGGGTGCAAGTCCCATACCGCCAACACAACCAGTAATATCTCTTCCCAATACATCTACATCTTGGGAATGCGTCCACAATATTCTGGGAATTTCTGGGGCAATAGCCCTTAGCCCCAAGGGAGATATTTTAGTAAGTGCGGCAGGTTACGTTATTCACTTTTTTTCATCAAATACAGGTCAACTTCTCCGCACCCTGAGTGGTTATTCCGGTTGGGTTCATTCCGTCGCTATCAGTAGTGATGGGCAAATCCTGGCTGGTGGTTGTATGGACAGCACTACCAAACTGTGGTCAGTGACAACAGGTCAACTTCTCCGCACCCTGAGTAGTTATTCCGCTTTGGTTCATTCCGTCGCTATCAGTAGTGATGGGCAAATTCTAGCTAATTGTAACGACAACGCTATCCAATTGTGGAAAGTATCAACAGGGAAAGAAATTCTTCTTATCCAAACTGGTCATTCCGGTCGGCTTAATTCCGTCGCCATCAGTAGTGATGGGCAAATTCTCGCTAGTGGTAGTGACGACAACACTATCAAATTGTGGGAAGTATCAACAGGTACAGTACTTCATCGGGTAGCTCATAGGTACATCCTCAAAGCTAAAAGCTATGCAAGGAGAGGGGCAATAAGAAGAACTATATTGCATAATAGCGGGAAGTGCCGTAAAGAAATTCTTACCCTCACTGGTCATTCTTCCTCGGTTAATTCCGTAGCCATCAGTAGTGATGGGCAAATCCTGGCTAGTGGTAGTGACGACAAGACTATCAAACTGTGGTCAGTGACAACAGGAAGCGAAATTCGCACCCTGAGTGGTCATTCTTCCTCGGTTAATTCCGTAGCCATCAGTAGTGATGGACAAATCCTGGCTAGTGGTAGTGACGACAAGACTATCAAACTGTGGTCAGTGACAACAGGAAGCGAAATTCGCACCCTGAGTGGTCATTCTTCCTCGGTTAATTCCGTAGCCATCAGTAGTGATGGACAAATCCTGGCTAGTGGTAGTTGGCACACTATCAAACTGTGGTCAGTGACAACAGGCAGAGAAATTCTTACCCTCACTGGTCATTCTTCCTCGGTTAATTCCGTAGCCATCAGTAAAGATGGGCAAATCCTGGCTAGTGGTAGTTGGCACGGGACTATCAAACTGTGGTCAGTGACAACAGGAAGCGAAATTCGCACTCTCCCTGATCATTCTGATTCAGTTAGTTCCGTCGCTTTTACCCCCGATGGATGTTGGCTTGCTGCTGGAGGTAGGAGCGGGAGTATCAAAATTTGGCGACACAGCTAGTTGTGCAATCACAGCGTCAAAATAGTATTAGAACTAGCGAACAATAAACACAATATGAAAGCATACGAATTTCCTGCCAATGTCACCGATGAAGGCAAAATAGAATTACCGAATGCTGTTTTGCAACAATTAGCAAATAACCAGCAGGTAAAAGTAATTATTCTTGTCAATGAACCCACTGAAGAAGAACAAGAGGAAGCAGCTTGGCATCGTCTTGCGTCCGAACAATTATTAAAAGGCTACAGCGAAGATGATGCTATCTACGACACAATTTAAGCAATGCAAAATTATCAACCTGGCTCTGTCATTTTACTCAAACTGCCTTTTTCTGATGCAGTAACATTCAAACTCCGTCCGGTTTTGTTACTTTTAGATACAGGAGATAATGATGTTATTGTGGCGCGCATTACTAGTCAAATAACTCAAACAGCTTTTGATGTTGAAATTATCGAATGGCAGCAAGCAGGTTTAATGCGTCCTTCGGTAGTGAGATTACATAAACTAAACACAGTAGAAAAGCGTCTATTAGAACGTCAATTAGGAACTTTACAATCAAATGATTGGGAAAAAGTGCGTCAGCACATCAATCAAATATGGTCTTCTATATAAATAAAGTTCTTTTGCATAGCATGACTGCTAAATTTAGCTAGGTGTAGCGATCGCCCTAAATGTCAACCATTAGTGTAGCTTACCGTAAATATCGCTCTTTAACCCTCAACTGTCTAGTTTCAAACAGCAAAATTTTAACTTGAAACGAAAACGTTCTCACTTCAAACCGCAATGTTCTCGTTTCAAGCAAAAACATTCTCACTTATAGCTATAGCCAGTTTTATTAGGACGCTGCGTGCTTGAGAACGAATTCGATAGCATCACGTAAATGATCACAATTGTGTAATTGTTTGCGAATCCTACTTTTTAACCATGCCCAACACTTCTCAATACGATTAAGGTCTGGTGAATAGGGAGGTAAATAAACAAGTTCACAGCCTGCATCATGTATGAGTTGGGCAATTCGACCACCATGATGAAACGTCGCATTATCCACAATTACCCACTCACCGGGACGCAAAACCGGAATCAAACATGTTTCTAGCCAGGTTTCAAACACTGTGCGGTTACACGCCCCCTCGACTGTAAATGGGGCAATCAATTGATTATCCCGATACCCAGCAATCATGTTAATGCGTCCCTGTCGCCGACCGGATTTGAGGTCGTAAAATCGTTCCCCTGTTGGTGAGTACCCATAGCCGTAGTTATCTCGTTCATCCATTCCCGATTCATCGACATAAACCAAGTGTGGTGCTTTTGGGTTCTTCAGTTGTGCTAGAAAGGTTGCTCGTTTGGCTTCATCTCGTTGACAGTAGCCATATGTTTTTTTTTACGGGTGTGTCCAATTTTCTGCAATGCCCGTGAAATCGTGCGTTGACTAATCTCTCCTTCCCATAACTCTACCATTTGGACTTGAGTTTTATCACCATTTGCTTTGACAAATGCGCGAAACTTCTCCCAATCATCGATTTTGCCACCCCTTTGGCATTCCTGCCTCGATTTGACCTTGATATCACCCGTTTGGGCTTTTCTTTGACACCACAAGTTAATCGTATTGCGACTGATATTGAACAATTGGCTCGCCTCACTCTTTTTGAGACCGTCCAACTCAATTGCTTGCATCACCTTTTGCCGGAAATCATCACTATAGGGTTTAGCCATCTGAGTTTGAATCGCAATACTAGGAATACTTCATAGTTTATGTCCTAATCTTATTGGCTACAGCTATAAAACCAGAACATTCTCACTTAAAACGAAAACGTTCTCGTTTTCAACAAGAACGTTCTCACTTACAACAGGAAAATTTTAGATCTAAACTCGGAGATTTTCACTTTTAACTAAAACATCCAAGCTCAGAAGCTCAAACGTCGAGTTAATTTCTCAACTTACAAGGGTTGTGGCTGGACTTTTTTAGTTTTCCGCGCAAATCTTCGTCCTAAATCATCAATCATTGTCTCTAAACCAGCGCCTTTACCACTAGCTTTTGCATAGTTATAAACTAGCAACCCCGCAGCATAAGCTTCACTACCCACAGCCACAGATGTATCATCTACCAGTTCTTGCAGTTGTGATAACGACAGCAAAATCGGATACAAGGCTTCAAATAATTCAATATCGCGGCGCATTTCGTCCAAGTCAAAAGAACGCGGTAAGAAGTCGGGATTTTGTGCGGCTATTTCCAACGCCTTACTCACAAAAGCGCGACTCTTATCTCCCAGCTTCGGTAAAGATTTACGCTCCTCCGTTGACAAATCTACTAAGAATGGTAACTTTTCTTTGATAGTTGTAATTGCTTGCATCACCGCTTCCCGATCTGCTGAAGAAAGTTTTGCACTAACTTTAGACTCTGGCATTTTTCATACACCCTAAATTTTACTTAATTTCAGTGTTCCCCAAGTCAGTTAGGCAATTATCGTTACTTGTAAGCAATTAAGAAATTTTTTTTATACCAACAAACAGGAAATATTTTGCTAATTAACGCCGTGTGCAACTTTATCTCCAACCTAACCCCCAACCCCTTTGCTACAAGGGAAGGGGAGCAAGAATTAAAGCCTCTCTCCGCAGTGCATTAAAAGTAGGTTGGGTGGAACGCAGTGAAACCCAACACTTCAGAATTTTGTTGGGTTACGCTCCACTTCACCCAACCTACAATTTTTTCCTTTAATTCAGTAGTGTGTGTTGTGCTAGAGGCTAACGTACATTGAATTGTTGAATTAAAATATAGCAATCCTAAATCATTCGTGAATATCAAGATACCCGACTTCTTCAAGAAGTCGGGTATCTAAACATCTCGAATTAAATATTATGACTACATATCCTCACTACATCCCACAATCTGACCCGCCGCGTCCTCCTTGGGAAACGCTGCCAACAATGTATGATTTACCCAGCGATAATCCAGAGGAACCAGGTTTGCCAGACGATTTTCATTTTCTACAACCGTTACTTTTATACTTAACTTTTCAACCAATTAATTGGAATCCAGAGTTGGTTTATAGTACTGCTGACTTGAATCTTTATTATGATTTGCAGCATCCTTTATGGTATAAACGCCCCGATTGGTTTGGTGTTGTGGGAGTTAAAAAACTCTACAAAGGTGAAGATTTGCGGTTAAGTTATGTGACTTGGCAAGAGCCAGCAAATCCTTTTGTGATTGTGGAATTATTATCACCTGGTACAGAAGCGGAAGACTTAGGAACTAGCGAAAAATCAGAAGATAAACCGCCGAGTAAATGGGAAGTTTATGAAAAAATCTTGCGGATTCCTTACTATATTGTGTTTAGTCGTTATACCAATGAACTCCAAGCATTTGGGTTAGTTGGCGGTCATTATGAGCCAATAAATTTAACTAATGGACGCATACTCATGCCAGAGTTAAGTTTAAGTTTGGGTGTATGGCAAGGCACATTTCGAGATATTGAAAGATTATGGTTACGGTGGTTTACCCTAGAAGGTGAATTGATACCCGAACCTACAGAAGAAGTTGCTGCGGCTAATGAACGGGTGATAATTGCTGAACAAGAAGCGAGAAATGCGAAACAAGAAGCAGAACAAGCAAGAAGAAAAGCAGAAAAATTAGCCGAACGGTTACGCCAATTGGGTGTAAAACCTGATGAGATGGAATAAACCCCTAGATAGACTTGCGATCGCCTAAAAATTGTCACAATTAATCACAAGAACTGTTATTTTTGGACAATCAAACCTATGGGATTCGGTATTGGGGACTTATTCTGGATTTTTCTGCTGCTTTCTTCCCTACAACCCCTCTGGCAAAAACGCCAAGTAGAATATCGGCGTGTTCGCAGCCTCCAAGAATTCCAGCAGCAACGCAAAAGTCGGGTGATTTTGCTGATACACCGTCAAGAATCTATCAGCTTACTAGGTATCCCCATCTCACGCTACATCACCATTGAAGACTCAGAACAAATCCTGCGAGCAATTCGCCTCACGCCTCCAGATGTTCCGATTGATTTAATTCTGCACACTCCCGGCGGTTTGGTACTCGCAACCGAACAAATAGCTAGAGCATTAATTCGTCATCCTTCTAAAGTAACAGTTTTTGTCCCCCATTATGCCATGAGTGGCGGGACAATGCTGGCTTTAGCTGCCGATGAAATTGTGATGGATGCTAACGCCGTTTTAGGGCCAGTTGATCCCCAATTAGGTAACTTCCCCGCCGCCAGCATTTTAAAAGTAGTTAAAGATAAACCCATCGGTGAAATTGATGATCAGACTTTGATCATGGCAGACTTGTCAGAGAAAGCCATTCAACAAGTACAACGCTTTGTGCGGACTTTATTGAAAGATAATATTCCTCAACAAAAAGTTGAACCAGAAAATATTGAACCGATTATCGAAGCTTTGACAACCGGACGGGTTACTCACGATTATCCCATCACCGTGGAAGAAGCCACAGAAATGGGGTTGCCCATCACCGTCGGACTACCCCGTTCCATTTACGACTTGATGGATTTGTATCCCCAACCCCAGGGAGGACGGCCAAGCGTACAGTACATTCCCATGCCTTACGATGACCGTCGCCCAATTTTACCAACACCCAAAGGTAGACCTTTAGAAGAACCTAATCAAAGACTACAGTGAACAGTTATCAGTTAAATCCTTGGGTTTAAGTCCCCCATCTGTTACTTAGCTTGTCGAACTATACGCCGTCAGGACTGATAACTAGATTTAAGGTGTTGGCGTTGGTATCTCTGTTGGCGTTAGCGTCGGTATCGGTGTTGGGGAAGCAGTTGGTGACGCGGTTGGTGTGGGTGTTGGTGCAGTTTGTGGTTTAGCTGTTGGTGTTGGTGTTGGTGTTGGTGTCGCAGTCGGTTTAGCTGTTGGTTTAGCCGTCGGTTGGGGTGACGATGGAGATTGAGGCTTACCTACAATTTCTCTCGCGTCTGCATTTAGCTTCTGACGGAGTGCTAAATTAGCTATTCCCGTTTCTGAAAGCTGATTCTTTTTCTGATACTCCTTAATTAACTGTTCTGTACGCGGGCCAAAGAATTGATCACGAGGTAGAGGTGGATTTGGTTTAAGCACTACATTTAGATTTGCTTGCAAAATTTCCACAATATTGCCTGCAAAGTCTTGAGTTTTTGGCCCTGCTATCCCATCAACACCAAGCTTGTAGCCTTTTTGAAAATCGCGGATAGCCTTTTTCGTTTCCTCATCTGTCAGAGGTGTATTCGAGACTTTCACTTTGTAACCTAGCCCGTGCAACACAGCACGTAATTCTTGGGGCGTATAGTTACGTTGACGTGCTGCAAAGGTACTGTCAGAAACTAGTACACTGGTACCTACTAGGCAAGTAGCAGCAATAATTGCGCTGGTTTTATTAAACCCACACCACATATCTCAAACTCCTTGCAGTTAAATCAGCATGATATAGAGATTAACAGGTGCATTTTACGTTTCTTGAAGACTTTTTTCTCAATGTTTAATCATTTGTGATTAATTAAAATTAATTAATATTGATATAAATTTTTTGCAATCTTTCTTGAGAAGTATTTAGATTTCCTATTTCTTCTGATCAAATCTCCAGTTGGGTTATAACTAAATACTTGAAACTTGTATAATCTAAAACAAAAAATGGTTAATCAAACATTGCCAAAACAAAAAAACCTTTGGTTTGAAAGATTGATGGCATTGCTTGCCACAGTTAACTTAGGCTTAGTTATGTTTGATTTGACTTATGTACAGTGGCGTGATTTCTACTTGCGGAGATTACCTAAAGTTACCCAAATATATGATCCAATTAAAGGCATCGCCGCCCACAGAGAAACCCAAAGTTATTTACAAGCCGTAGATGCACTCAAGGAACAAGTAAGTCAAACAGGTTTAACATCACCACAGGCAAAGGCGAAGCTAGACGAACTCAGCCGCCTGAGTGTCGAGATGATTGATAGCAACCCGTTTGCCGGAGTTGGCAAGAGTGGTACTCTAGAAAAAATTAAAAACCGGATGCGCGATCGCATCGGTAAAGATTCCGCCAAGCAGTCCTTTACCACTTTCTGGAGTCAAGCTTATCTCTCCGAAAAAGGCTGGAATCAAGAATTTACCTTTTTCAATCAAAAAATTAGTCCGTTAATTGGTAGCAACTACTACCGCCAAATTGGGGAAAATAGCGAATATTTCGATGATTTTTGGCTAATAGACCTACCATTTATCACTATATTTGCCATTGAGTTTTTAGCACGCATCTTTTATATCAAACGTCGTCATCCCGGTTCCGGCTGGTTAAATGCCATATCTTACCGTTGGTACGACTTATTTTTGCTCATACCTTTTTGCCGTTGGTTGCGAGTTATACCTGTAGTCGTCCGTCTTGATCAAGCCAAACTATTAAATCTTCAGCCATTACAGCACCAAATTAATCAAACAGTTGTCGCAAATTTTGCCGAAGAACTCACAGAAATTGTCGTCGTGAGGGTAATCAACCAGATTCAAATCTCGATTAAACAAGGTGATTTCACCCGCTGGATATCGCAACAAGAGAACGTACGCCCGTATGTAGATATCAATAATGTCAATGAAATAGAAGCGATCTCCAGCCTTCTGGTACAAACCGTCGTCTACCAAGTTTTACCCAAAATTCAGCCTGACTTAGCGGCGATTTTGCGCCATAACATCGACACGGTGTTAAATCAAGTTCCTATGTACCGCAACCTCCAAGCCTTCCCCGGAATTGGACAAGCCCAAACCCAACTCAGCGAACAACTCGCCACTCAAATTACTACCAGCTTGTATGGTGCTTTAGTCAGTGCTATTCAAGATCCTGAAGGTGCAAAACTCACAACTCAACTTGTGCAAAGTTTTACCAACGCCTTAAGTACAGAAGTGCAGCAAAAAAAAGTAATTGCCGAAATTCAAAGCTTATTATTTGATTTCCTCGAAGAAGTCAAGCTCAACTACGTACAACGCCTCTCCCAAGAAGATATAGAGACAATCGTCGAGCAAACCAGACAGCTAAGAACACAAGCATACATTCAGCCAATAGTAGAGCAAAGTTCTGCGATCGTCGAAAAAAAATTATGAAGTATGAAGTATGAAATTCCATGCTTCTGTCTCCTGCCTCCTGCCTCCTACTTTTAACTACTGACTAATGACCATTTAACTATTGACTCTAAGAGAAATGCGCTACACTCAATTTAGGGCGAACTATCATCAGTTCGTTACAAGACTTCTTGGAAGATATCCCTATCGCAGGAAGTGGGTCGAAGCCCACTTTTTTTATTGAAATTTCGCATGACTCATCCGTTAGTCCCACAAATTATAGATTTGGCGACACCAGTAGCAACAGAACTGGGCTTAGAAGTCGTTGGCGCAGTTTTTCACACTAACCAACGTCCACCCGTATTGCGGATAGACATTCGCAATCCCCAGCAAGATACTGGTTTAGAGGATTGCGAAAGGATGAGCCGCGCTTTAGAACCCTGCTTAGATGCGGCGGAGATCATTCCAGATGCTTATGTTTTGGAAGTGTCTAGTCCAGGTATTTCGCGGCAATTGGTGACAGATAGAGAATTTATTTCCTTTAAAGGATTTCCTGTGATTGTCACCACTTCGCCACCCCACGACGGACAACCAGAGTGGAATGGTCAGTTGATTCGCCGGGATGAAACCAACATTTATTTAAATCAAAAAGGTCGGGTAGTAGAGATTCCCCGTTCTCTCATTACTAGGGTGCAACTAGACGAACGTCGGTAAACGAGGGATTAGGGTTTAGAGATTAGAGGCTAGGGACTAGGGAGTAGAGTCAATCTTTTCTCTAATCCCTCGTTACTAATGCTTTTTCCTACTTCCTACTCCTTATTCCCTCATTTTTAAAGGAGATTGCTTATGTCAATGGTTAGTCTACCAGGATTAAAAGAATTAATTGAAAGTATTAGTCGTGAGCGAAACTTACCTCGTTTAGCAGTTCAAGCGGCGATTAGAGAAGCACTGCTGAAAGGTTATGAACGTTATCGTCGCGCTCAAAATTTAGAACGCAAGCAATTTGATGAAGATTATTTTGATAACTTTGAAGTAGAACTAGATATTGATGACGAAGGATTTCGGGTTCTCTCCACAAAAACCATTGTTGAAGAAGTTAGTAACACCGACCATCAAATTTCTTTAGACGAAGTGCAACAAGTCGCCCCAGAAGCTCAATTAGGAGATTCTGTCGTTTTGGATGTCACCCCCGACCAAGGAGAATTCGGTCGGATGGCCGCCATGCAAACCAAGCAAGTCCTGGCGCAAAAATTACGAGATCAACAACGCCAGATGGTGCAGGAAGAGTTCCAAGATTTAGAAGGAACTGTACTGCAAGCCAGAGTTTTGCGATTTGAGAGACAATCGGTAATTTTGGCTGTTAGCAGTACCTTTGGTCAGCCAGAAGTCGAAGCCGAATTACCCAAGCGAGAACAGCTACCAAACGATAATTATCGAGCTAATGCCACCTTTAAGGTATATCTGAAGAAGGTTTCTCAAGGTCAACAAAGAGGGCCACAACTGTTAGTATCCCGTGCTGATGCTGGGTTAGTCGTTTATTTATTTGCCAACGAAGTCCCAGAAATTGAAGACGAAGTAGTGCGAATAGTCGCTGTAGCGCGAGAAGCTAATCCCCCATCTCGTTATGTCGGCCCCCGGACTAAAATCGCTGTAGATACCTTAGATCGGGATGTTGACCCCGTAGGTGCTTGTATTGGCGCACGGGGATCACGCATTCAAGTAGTAGTTAATGAGCTACGCGGCGAAAAAATTGACGTGATTCGCTGGTCTCCAGACCCAGCCACATATATTGCCAACGCGTTGAGTCCCGCTAGAGTCGATGAAGTCCGGCTAATGGATCCGGAAACGCGGCAAACTCACGTATTAGTAGCCGAAGACCAGCTGAGTTTGGCAATTGGCAAAGAAGGACAAAACGTTCGCCTCGCAGCCCGCCTGACTGGTTGGAAAATTGATATTAAAGATAAAGCTAAGTATGACTATGCAGGCGAAGATACCAGATTTGCCGCTGCTCGCGCTAAAGCTCAACTAGAGCAAGAACAGATGGAACTAGAGGAGGATGACATGGAACTAGAAGATGATGATATGGAATTAGATGAATTTGAGGAGCAAAAGCAACAAGAATTATTAGACGACTCTTTTGACTCCCGTGACGAAGAGTAATTTATAAGCTTGGGACAGTTCTGCTAATATTTACCTCAGTAAAAGTTTAATAATTACTTGAGAAAAAATGAGGTACAAGTCAAAAGTTAGCTATACTAGCTGGACTTTCCTATAAAACTGCTGACCGATAATTTTCTGATGAAATCAATAAGAAAACCAAAATTTCTCAATGGGGTAAATCCAAAATCCAAAATTATTTGACTATATGCCTCGAAAAAACTGATGAAACCGAATTATCGGCGTTGTATTAGTTGCCGCAAAGTCGGCTTGAAGCAAGACTTTTGGCGGATTGTCCGCGTCTTTCCGTCTGGAAAGGTACAATTAGATGAGGGCATGGGGCGTTCTGCCTATATTTGTCCGCAAGTAACTTGCTTGCAAGCGGCAAACAAAAAGAATAGATTAGGGCGATCGCTACAAGCATCAGTGCCAGAAGCACTGTATCAAACATTGTGGCAACGTCTAGCTCCAAGTCATCACCAAAATCAAATACCAGGTTGAAAAACTTGGTGGTAGTAATCCCCAGAGGATTGTAACGAAAGCCGAACTACTCGTGCCGAAGATATACCCTCTGCAATTGTCGGGGTTAGTGCCAAAATAGTAAATGGGTGTAGTCAGCAAGCGGCTCTTTAATTTAAAAAGGAACGAAGCAATACTCCCAAAAAGTTTTACTCGATTGTGTTGTGGAAGACTCAGAATCAGCAAAACAAAAAACTACAGAATGGCAACCTGGTAGCGCTCAGGCGCAGTTCGGCATCAAAAGTTCTCGTAAAAACTTTTTATGGGAGCCAATCAACCGCCATCTTCGGCGTAGATGCCAACGTTAACCCGAAACATCTCTCTTTCCTGATTGGAGGCACCGGCAAAATTACCAAGGGCAACCGAAAAACAGTGATCTAAGGATGGAGATGTCGCACACCCAGGCAACCATCCGCCAAAAAACTGTAAATTAAAGGGGAAGAGTGGATGAACAACGGCAAAGTTAGAATCTATGAATTATCAAAGGAATTGAATTTGGATAACAAAGAGCTATTAGCAATTTGCGACCAGCTCAATATTGCGGTCAAAAGCCATAGCAGCACTATTTCAGAATCAGAGGCAGAACATATCCGGACGGCTGCCGAAAAATTGGCAGTAACGAATGGAACACCTAAAAGAGAACTAGGAACAACCACCAACAAACCAAATTCACACCAAACTGGCTCTCATAGCCGACCTGCACCACCACACAAACAACAAATTTTGGAAATTCGTAAACCCAAAATATTGAGAAATCCTAACACCAATGCCCCAGAGGCATCAGTTGCTACTAATACTCAATTTGCTTCTTCTGAAGTCAATTCTCCAGCACCTCCACGGCCCTTTGCTACACCAGTCTCATCCATGAAGCCGACGGCACCAACCCGACCTGTACCCCGGAATCAGTCTGAGAACTCACAAGCACCTGCTGTCACAGACACAACCCCAAAACCGAATACGCCGCAAGTATCAGAAAATATAGCAGCGGAAAAGCCAGAAAAAGCGCCTTCGCACAAGCAAAGGCCAGAAAAACCGCAAAAACCGCAACTATCTGCACCACCGGCTAGACCAGAGGCAGAACAAGCCGCAATTATTGGTCTGTCAAATTCAGCAGACAAACCGATTCTCAAACGCGATCGCGACCCAGTTAAACCAACTAAGGCAGGGAAACCATCTCAGCCTCCAACAGAAGCAGCACAAGCGCCAGCGCCCAAACAAAGTCGTCCGACCCCTGGGCCGGCTAAACCAGAGCAGCGGACGAACCGACCGCCAGGAGCAGGCTCCTCAGATGGGCCACGTCCTCAAAGACCAATACGTTCCACAGAACCCACAGCAGCCCCACTTGCTACCCCACCTAGCAGACCGGCAGCTGGAGCAACAGCGAAAATGGGAGTCGATGATGATGCTGTAGTTCCAGATATCCTAGACTTAAAACGGCCAACACCGCCTCGTCTAGCCAAAGGTGGGAAAAAATGGCAAGAAGAGGAAATAATTGACGAAGTTAAAGAGAAGGCAGGCAAGGGAGGCCCCAAAGGTAAGCGGGTCAAACCAATCCTGGAGGATGATTTTGAAGATGATGATCTTCTAGATGAAGAAGGTCTAGAGATATCTACTACTATCCAGGCCAGTCTTTCCATAGCTCGTCCACCCAAGCCAAAAGCAGCGCGACCTGCACAACCTGTAATGGCAGCGGCGATCGCAGCACCAACTTCTAGAGCTAATAAGAAAGCCAGCCATTCTCATCGCGGTGAGCAAAACCGTCGTCAAGAAGCAGAGCCAAAACGCGATCGCCCAGAAAAAATCGTAGTAACAGGCCCGCTGACAGTGCAAGAACTCGCCAACGAATTAGGCGTTGCAGATACAGAGATTGTGAAAATCCTGTTCCTCAAAGGCATGGCGGTGAGTATTACGCAAAATCTAGATATCCCAACCATTACCTTGGTGGGTAAAGAGCTAGAAATAGAAGTAGAAACCGCCGAACCAGAGGCAGAAGCACGTAAGATCACAGAAATGATCGACGTGGCAGATTTAGAGCATCTCATTCGTCGTCCGCCTGTAGTGACCATTATGGGTCACGTAGACCACGGTAAAACTACCCTACTCGACTCGATTCGCAAAACCAAAGTTGCTGCTGGAGAAGCTGGGGGTATTACCCAACACATCGGTGCATACCATGTGGACATAGAACATGACAGTAAGCTCCATCAGATAGTATTTTTAGATACCCCTGGTCACGAAGCATTTACTGCTATGCGGGCGAGGGGTGCAAGAGTCACAGACATCGCCATTTTGGTAGTCGCAGCAGATGATGGTGTGCGTCCTCAAACAGTGGAAGCCATCAGCCACGCTCAAGCCGCAGAAGTACCCATTGTCGTCGCAATTAACAAAATTGACAAAGAAGGCGCACAACCAGACAGAGTTAAACAAGAACTCACTCATTATGGTTTAACTCCAGAAGAATGGGGTGGTGAAACCATCATGGTTCCAGTCAGTGCGATTAAGGGTGAAAACCTCGATACCCTTCTGGAAATGATTCTGTTAGTAGCAGAAGTTGGCGAACTATCTGCTAACCCCGATCGCCTAGCGAAAGGAACCGTAATTGAAGCCCACCTGGATAAAGCAAAGGGAGCAGTTGCTACCTTGTTAATTCAGAACGGGACTCTGCACGTTGGAGATATGCTCGTTGCTGGTTCAGCCTTTGGTAAAGTTCGGGCAATGGTTGACGACCGCGGTCGCAGAGTTGATGCAGCATCACCTTCCTTTGCCGTTGAGGTACTAGGATTAAGTGATGTACCCGCAGCTGGTGATGACTTCGAGGTCTTCCAGAACGAAAAAGAAGCTCGGAGTATAGCAGGCGATCGCGCCGACAAACAACGTTTGTCACGACTTTTGCAGGGACGTGTCACCCTCACAACCATATCTGCTCAAGCACAAGAAGGCGAGTTGAAAGAACTCAACTTAATCTTGAAAGGCGACGTGCAAGGTTCTGTCGAAGCGATCGTTGGTTCGCTCAAGCAAATCCCCCAAAACGAAGTGCAAATCCGGATGCTGTTAGCATCGGCTGGAGAAATTACCCAAACAGATATTGACTTAGCTGCTGCCAGTGGCGCAGTCATTATTGGCTTTAACACCACCTATGCCAGTGGCGCAAGACAAGCCGCTGATGAGGCAGGTGTAGATGTCCGGGAGTATAATATTATCTATAAACTCCTCGAAGATATCCAAGGAGCCTTGGAAGGTCTGTTGGAACCAGAGTTGGTTGAAGAACCGCTTGGTCAGTGCGAAGTCCGTGCTGTCTTCCCAGTTGGTAAAGGAGCCGTTGCTGGTTGTTATGTGCAATCTGGCAAGCTGGTACGTAACTGCAAACTGCGTGTGCGTCGTGGCGGGAAAATTGTTTACGAAGGTGTTCTTGACTCCCTCAAACGGATCAAAGAAGATGCTCGTGAAGTTAATGCTGGTTATGAATGCGGTATTAACGTAGACAAATTCCATGACTGGGTTGAAGGCGACATTATTGAAGCCTACCAGATGGTTACGAAACGCCGTACTCTCACATTGACAAGATAGTGGTCAACACTAAGTGCTGAGTTCAAGTAAACGTTTAAGTGTGTTGAACTGAAAATAAGTTAGTTCCACACTCAAAACTGTAAACTTAAACTCAGCGCTCAGCAACGCCAGTAAGGGAGTCCGCAAAGCCGCCCACCGCACTAGCTCCTCAGCACTTAGCACTTTAACTATGTCCTCGTTTCGCTCTGAACCTATATTGTGGATTCACATTGCTGGATTAGCAACACTGCCAATTTTTTTGGTGTTGTGTTTATTATTCTTAGCTATAGGTGAGCCACTCTTACCAGTGTGGGGAGAGTTATTATTAGTCGCCACTATAGGCGTTACCCCACTGTTATGGATGCAGCTACGTCGTCCATTTTATATATATTCTCTTTTAGGCATAGCGCTCAAACCCGAAAATTTGACTGAGCAACAGCGTAAGATACTTTGTTTAATTAATACTAAGTTAAACCGGGTGCTGTCCCTAGTTACAGCAATAATATTAACTGTGGTGCTGTGGCAGCTTTACAAGGTTGTTCCCCAAGTGCAACATTTAGTCAGCTTTTTGCCGCAGTGGCGTGGCTTAGGCTTAGTGTTGGCTGCTTTAGCTTTTTTAGCAAGTAATTTATTTTTACAAGTTCCCGTGAGTGTGGCACGAATTTTAGTGACTAATGACACAGAATTTGCTGCCCTAGAACCGTTATCTTTAGAGAATATCAAGCATGATTTCACTATTTTAGGGGTGCAAGTTAATCAAATTTTACCCAGGTTGTTTCAATCCTTAATCGGAAGCAATAGAAACTCGCAGCAGCCCTAAACATTAGAACCCAATAAATATTTCGCAGAGTATACACTTGCCTCATAAAGGCAGGTTTGTTTGTATTCGCTCAAAACGAAAACTGCCATAACTGTTAAAGTTGAGGAATAAGGGACGATGACTCCAACTCCTGCTGCTAGTAATTGCCAATATCCCGCTGATACCGAAATTTGGTACAGCCTTAAATGTGCGATCGCTTCCAGTTCCGGTTTCCAAAGTTGGCAACTAGAACGTGATGCCCAACTACAGGGTCTGCGCCTGGATCAGCAAGTACAAAAATATTTAAGAGAAACTTTAGAAACTCTGGCTTACTAAAAAAATCAAATGACCAGTTTCCAGGGAAGTATTATCAGAATGCTTCCCTTTAGTTTTAGTGAGCAAAACCACAAAAATGTTGTTGATCAGCTGCGATCGCTTTTAGTTATTATTCATATCATCGCGCTACAAGGATCTTACTTATGATGATGAGGTTGATGTGAGCGATCAATCGGAATGCGATGTTCGGTAAACTTTTGCCAGTCTGCGCTAGGGTAGAAAAGGACATGTAATTTATCAATTCCTGCTTGTGTTTCTCTGCAAACGTCCAGCCGCCTTATTAAGTTTGGCTGTTTTACTTACTTCCCTAACAGCCTGTAGTAACAATCCAACCGCCAAAAACCTGGAAGAATCTTTGGCGGCTGATCCCCGACTGCAAAACAACCCAGTTGTCTTTGGAGAAACTAATAAAGGCGAACCACAATCAGCACAGAATGAAGCAACAGTCCAGCTTCCTGCCGACTTTCCCAAAGAAATTCCGTTATATTCCAATGCCAAACTTCAGGAAGTTACGCCTGCTAGTGGTTCCAATAATCAAGCATCAACTCGCTGGTTGAGTTCCGATCCCAGTAATTTTATTACCAGCTTTTATCGTAGACAGTTGCAGGATAATAACTGGCAAATTGACCAACAACCAGCCGATGATATTGGTACTTTTGCAGCACGACGCAATAATTTGCTAGTCAAAGTATCCATTCAAGCTCAATCAGTTACGAATGCTGCACCTAATCAACCACAAACAGCTACTAGTTTAGTAATTGATTATGCGCCTAATAGTGCTGAGACGGTACAATCTACACCAACAACTAATAATACTCCGCAACCTGGCAATCCGCAGTTTATTGGCCCAGTAGCACCTAACGCTGCAACCACCCAACCAAGCACTACGCCTAATAATTCAACTACTACTGCAACGACAACTACATCTGAAGAATTTTCTGACCTCAACAAAGCGCCACAAGAATTACGTCAACATATCCAAGACTTAGCTGAATTGGGTGTGTTATTGGTTGAATCTTCAGCAAATAAAGCTAATTCTAACAACACAAACTTATTTGAACCGGGGAAAATCATCACCCGCCGAATGTATGCGCGTTGGTTAGTGGCGGCGAACAATGCAATGTATCCAAATAATTCGGCCAAGCAGATACGTTTAGCAGCGGAAACTACGCAGCCTGCTTTTAGTGATGTAGCAAAAACTGACCCAGATTTTCCCGCAATTCAGGGACTAGCTGAGGCTGGTTTGATTCCTAGTTCCTTGTCGGGAGACTCAACTACAGTTTTATTTCGCCCAGATGCGCCTCTAACACGGGAGCAATTGATTTTGTGGAAAGTGCCTTTAGATACTCGCCAGGCTTTGCCTACTGCTAATTTGGATGCTGTTAAACAAACTTGGGGTTTTCAAGATGTCGGGAAAATTGATCCGAAGGCATTACGGGCAATTTTGGCTGATTTCCCAAGTGCAGAACAATCAAATATTCGGCGAGTGTTTGGCTATACGACTTTGTTTCAACCGAAAAAACCTGTGACTCGTGCCGAGGCTGCGGCGGCTTTGTGGTATTTTGGCACTGTAGGTGATGGAGTATCAGCGAGTGATGCTTTAAAGTTAAAGCGATCGCCTACATAATCTTACTTATTCTTTGTATAACCTTGGTAAATCATAAATATTAAGTGAATATATTCAGTTCTTGCTGAATATGGCAAAATTTATTCAGTAAGATTACATAAAATCTCTAATTCTAGCTACGGGGTTTTGCCGTATCCTCAAAATACAGTCAATACATTTACTAATCTCTTAACTAGATACGCAGCAATTAATATATCAAAAGCATGAAAAAACGACTGGTAGCAGCAGGCTTTGTGTTTTTATCCTTCATGTTGCCACATAAAGCTTCGGCTGCAAATTTTAGCCAGCTTTATGTATTTGGCGATAGCTTATCTGATACAGGTAATGTTTTCAATGCTACGGGTGGTTTATTTCCAGCCAATCCACCTTACCCCAATAGAAGTTTATCTAACGGCCCGTTGTGGATTGACTATTTTGGCAATCAATTAGGATTACAGCCGACTTTAGCCACCGATTTAAATACTACTATTCCTACCCAAGGCATTAACTTTGCCTTTGGTGGCGCGGCTTCTGGTATGGGTAATGCGGTTGTACGTGATGCACTATTACCGGGAGTGTTAGAACAAGTAGGTTTGTTTGCTCAACCTCTCTTAGTTAATAACCAGACTGCTGATCCAAATGCGCTATATGTTGTGTGGGGTGGAGCGAATGACTTTCTATTTCCCAATCCCCAAGACTTAACAACACCAGTAAATAATATTGGTTTGGCATTAACTACTCTGGCTAGTGTGGGTGCAAGAAATATTTTGGTTTTTAACTTGCCAGATTTAGGGAAGCTTCCAGGCGCTACAGATAATCGAGATCCGGCAACTCTCACTCAATCAACCAATAATTTTAATTTTGGCTTACAAACAACTGTCGCGGCTTTAAACCAAAATCTCAATCTGAATATTATTCCTGTGGACGTAAATTCCCTGTTTAATCGAGCGATCGCATCCCCGTCAGAATTCGGTTTGACTAATGTCACAGAATCTTGTCTATCAACGGTGGATTGTCTAAACAACCAAAATCAGTTTTTATTTTGGGATAATTTTCACCCAACTACCACTGCTCATAGATTTATCGCAGAAACTGCATTGGCAGCAATCCAAACGCAGCAAGTTCCCGAATCTTCTACAACTTTCGGATTATTGGCGCTTGGTGCTGTGGGTGCAGCTGGAATACTCAAACGCCAACATCAAAAGTCAGCATTCAATCCAAAAAATCGGGTTCTTGCCGCACAATCATCTCGTATAAAGGTTGAAAGCTAAACCAACCTAAATTGTGTGAACCCACTTGGGAGTGTGCTAACTCCGCAGACTCATGTTTAATTGGGCTAGGTTTGCCTGCGGCCTCAGCCAATAACTGTACTTGACAAGAACGCTCCATTGTGATTAACCACCAAGCAGCTTCATCAACTGAGTGACCAACTGTAAGTAAACCGTGGTTTTTGAGGATAATAGCTTTTTTTTGTCCGAGGGTTTGGGCAATCCGCTGTCCTTCCTGCGGGTCAAGCACGACACCTGTATAGTCATCAAATAAGCTGTGGTCTTGGTAAAAACTACAAGCATCTTGGGTAAGGGGGTCAAGCAAGCGACCCAGACTAGACCAGCTTTTACCATAGATAGAATGAGCATGAGCAGCCCCTACTGCATCAGGTCTGGCTGCATGAATTTGGGAATGAATGGCAAAAGCCGCTCGGTTAACTGGGCGATCGCCTATAATAACCTCACCTTCTTGGTTGACTAAAATGAGGTCACTGACGCGAATTAAACCAAAGTGCATTCCAAAAGGATTCACCCAAAAGTGTTCTAGATTTTCTGGGTCGCGTGCTGTGATATGTCCAGCAATTCCCTCATCAAAACCATAGCGAGAAAATAACCGCAAGGCTGCGGCTAATCTTTGTTTCCGGTGCAGACGTTCTTCTGGAATAGAGGTAAAGGTTGGTGGTTGGGGTGCGTTTGGTTTTTGTACAGATATTGCTTGCATATTATTTTTAATGATGTGTGACGGTAAGTAACAATCAAATTAGGATATATTTTATTGCTCAAAGCCTTGAAATTAAACTCTTTCACTTTAATTAATGTCGGATTACGCGCAGCTATTTAAGATTATTGAAGAACTAGTCATGCACCATTCCCCTAGCGGTGCAGAGGCGGAGATTAACGAATTTTTGCTCCAGCAATTTGCCGAGTTGGGAGTAGAAGTTTGGCGCGATCGCGCTGACAATATTATTGCTAAAATTCCTGGTAAAGATTCTACTAGAGCGATCGCTATTACGGCTCACAAAGATGAAATTGGCGCAATTGTCAAAACCATCGGTGATGCAGGTCGAGTAGAAGTTCGCAAACTAGGCGGTGCTTTTCCTTGGGTTTATGGTGAAGGTGTAGTCGATTTACTCGGCGACAATCAAACTATCTCCGGTATCCTCAGCTTTGGTTCTCGCCATGTCTCTCACGAATCTCCGCAAAAAGTTCAGCAAGAAGATACACCTGTAAAATGGGAAAATGCCTGGATTGAAACCAAACGCACCACCGCTGAATTAGAAGCCGCAGGTATTCGGACAGGAACCAGAATGGTAGTTGGTAAGCATCGCAAACATCCCATTCGCTTAAATGATCATATTGCCAGTTATACCTTAGATAATAAAGCTTCAGTGGCGATTCTTTTAGCTTTAGCCCAAAAATTGAAGCAGCCAGCCTGTGATGTATACTTGGTAGCCTCAGCCAAAGAAGAAGTCGGCGCAATTGGGGCGTTATTTTTTACCCAAAATCAGCAATTAGATGCTTTGATTGCTCTAGAAATTTGTCCTTTATCTCCAGAATACCCAATTAAAGACGGGGAAAATCCAGTACTGCTGTCTCAAGATGCCTATGGCATATATGATGAACCCTTGAATATGCAATTATGTCGGGCTGCAAAACAATTAGATATATCCGTACAATTAGCCATTATCAGCGGTTTTGGGAGTGATGCCTCAATAGCGATGAAATTTGGTCACGTTGGTCGTGCTGCTTGTTTAGCATTTCCTACACAAAACACCCACGGATATGAAATTGCTCATTTAGGTGCGATCGCCAACTGTATTAATCTATTAAAAGGCTTTTGTGAAAATTTCACAGAATAAAGCCGATGATGGGATTTGAACCCACGGCCTGCTGATTACGAATCAGCTGCTCTACCACTGAGCCACATCGGCATACACGAATAGAAATTATAGCATTATTTACAGATGGTAGAACCAAATCCCAAAACCCGCCTTAATCCAGAACAGTATGCCCGTTTAAAAGCAGAAGCCGCAACTCCGTATCGCGGCTTGCGGCAATTTATCTATATTGGTGTGGGTGCTTCTGGTTTTATTGGCGCATTTGTCTTCTTTTTTCGCGTCCTTGCTGGTAGAGAACTTGAAAGCACTTTACCTAATTTGGCATTGCAACTAGGAATAGTAGCTTTGATGGCTTTTTTGTGGCGCTGGGAAAAACGTAATCAACTACCTAAATAGTTTCAGGACTTACGCACAGGCTACGGAAAATCGAACCACAGAGACGCAGAGGTCACGGAGAAATGAGAGTTTGAGAGGTGTTTTGCGTCAGCCCTAAGTTTAATAAAAACTACAAAATCAAAAGCGTCAAGTTAACAAATTGCTAGTCTTGACGCTTTTAATTTTCTCTCTAGAATTTTACTGAACTGTGACTAAATAGGGTGAGTTAATTGGTTGAGCGCGTCCAGCGTTAACTAAGGCTTGGTAAACAAAAGCCGCGACTTCGGCTCTAGTTGCTTGACGATTAGGATCAAGCTGCTTAACAGTGGGATAGTTAATCACTAATTGGCGTGAAGTAGCCGCAGCAACTGGGCCAACTGCATAGTTAGGAATTTGCGCCGCATCATTGTAGAACCCAATAATATTTTGATTATTGGCAGTTAAGCCTAAACCATTGGCTAAGGCGACTAGTGCTTGCACTCTGGGAATTTGTTGTTGTGGTTTAAAAGTTCCATCGGGGTAGCCGGAGACAAATTGGCTCTGATAAGCAGATTTTATGGCAGCGAAAGCCCAAAAATTGCTTGGCACGTCTTGAAAGTTGATAGCGCTACGTTTAGCTGATGGATTTAAAGCTTTAGTGATAATTGTGGCAAACTGGGCGCGAGTTACAGGTTCATTAGGCTTAAACGTCCCATCAGGAAAGCCAGCAATAATACTTTGTGAGGCTAAAGCTTCAATGTAGCTTTTTGCCCAAAAATTGCTGGGTACATCCTTAAAGGCCACAGCACCGCCTGATGGTGGTTCAACTGTGGCTGCAACAAAATCTACTTTACCAAAGATTTTTTTCTGATCAACATCATTACCAACAGCCACGATGGTACTAGTTTTAGTGGCGTTGTTTACGTCATAACGAGTATTACCACGAATGAGATTACCACCGGGATTTTCATTAGTACCTAGGTTAGGTTCAGCAGTGGTAATGGCAACTACTCCGTCTCGCTTATTATTTTGAATGACATTCTTGCGAAGTACCGGTTTAGCGGAGTCTGAGATAAACAAACCATCTTGGTTTTGAATGATTTGGTTTCCTTCTACTAAAGTTGTAGAAGTTCCACCGATCGCCAGACCAAAACCTGTATCCTGAAATAAGTTATTTCTGACTATGCCTTGAGCCGCTCTAGCCAGGGAAATCCCATTACCTTTGTTCTGCACAAAGATATTACCTTCGATTGTGGGATTTCCTGTACCTGTGACAAACACACCCTCTCTACCATTATTGGTAAAAGTGCTGTTTTGGATGGTGGGATTAGTAGATTCTACCCAAATACCTGTACCGCGTTGAGTTGGGTTAATAACAGTGACACCAGCGATCGCACTATTATTATCAGCTAAGACGGTAATTTCTTGTCTGGCAAAAGTCCGACTGGTGTAAAAACCTGCGCCAGTAATAATTACCCCTTGGCCTTTGGTTGCTTCATCACCCTGAATTGTCACTCCTGATTTGAGCAACAACGGAAATGTTTCTCCAGCCTCTTGGTTATAAGTTCCTGGCGCAAGTCGAATAATTGTCCCTAGTTGAGCTTGAGCCAGTGCAAAGCTAATAGTTTTGTAAGGTGCTGCTGCTGTTGCGCCAGCACCTGTATTGTTTTGACCAGTTGTTGGGTTGACATAAATTACCTTTGCAGTTGCTGGTGCTTGCGCTATAACGCTGGGCGAAGCGCCACCATTTGCTGTACCCACCAATAATGTAGAACCAGTTGCAGCTACTAACAAAGCTGTCAGCCCGGCTTTTAAGGATAAATTAAATTTAAGGTTTCTTCCAGAAAGAAAATAAATATTTTTTACGGAAGAAAAATGAAAACCTTGATGTTTCATTTTTGTGTCTGTGATCTGCTGAATTATAGTTGGCTAAGAAGGGTTAGGTGTGACAGCTAGATAACCGTCCATCCCAAGCAAAACTATAACGGATGACTAGCAAATAATCCTCTAAGTTTCGCAATCAGACACGTAAATAAACAATTTTGCTAGAAACTCTGAGTCAAAGGTAACAGTTCTTGAGTGAACAAACTACATCTTAGTTGTCACGACTCATATACGCAGATACCAAAGTTAGAGGCGAACATCCTTACCCTGGAGGAAGGTGAATCCTACGTCCCTAATTAGACTTGTGCAAAAATTAAATCGGACTGCTATCGCATTACGCGATTAGATCGGTGTTTTACATCTAAAATTAGGACTTACGCAAGAACTCTCTCAAACTCTTATGACTGCGTGTCTTACCTTGCGGGAAGCCGCTATCGCGTCGATGCGTCCTTTGCGGTTTGTTTTTTCATAATTTTGCGTAAGTCCTGCTAATTATAAAACTTTCAATTACTAATTTTAAATATGAATTTCATGGTTGCTATGGAAATTTATTTGATTCATCTACAAAATTGTAATCTTATCCTACATACGCCAAATAAAATTAGTTTCCATCGCTGCACAGTGCTAAACTAAGAAATACATCATGACTTGGGAACATCTAAAAAGCAAAAAGCCAACTTTATTGAATAAGGTTTTACATTGATTCTGTACAATATTTAGTCATGTTTATTAGGCTGAAGTATAGAAAAAGGCAAAAAATACCAGTCTTTGGGATTCCCAAAAAATGGTTATAATTTCGCTCTTTTGAAGAATCAATTATTTCAGTAAAGCTGTTAAGTCTGGTAGCAATTCCTGCAAGTTTTATCAAGGGAATATTAGGAAAGATGCCCTTAACTCTACTATCAATAAAATCTTGGCATTTGTGAAAGTAAAAACTGCTACTTTTGGTAATGCGATCGCAGTTATCAAAATAGTAAGTATTTAGCTACGACTGTTTTTGCATTGCCGGGAGAAACTTGGTAGTAGAAGTAGAGAAAATGCTGTTGTCACAAATTTTGATGTTTTGTGGTGCTGCTCACTAAATCAATTTCCCATACTCTCCAAAACTGTCACAGTTTTGAGAAGTACGGAAAAATTATATAAGGGTTAAGAAGAGTATAAAAATCTCATTGGCATTTACAAACAACAATTAGTAGTTTGCCAACTTTATACCCATTCATGTTATTACGAGCGCAATTGACTGAGTATTCAGGAATTTTGCCTAAATCCTTACTAAAAGTTGGCAAAAAGCAGTACATTTGTGACTGTAACTGAGTAAACTACTTAAGTGGCGAGGAAGTTTTTCTGGAAAAATCAGCTTGAAACCTAAACCTATCTGCTGATAGTTAATCATTCCCAGGCAAAAGGCTGAGTATTGGCATCTAGTTTATTAAGAACCGACTGAGTAAAAGTCTCTAAATTAACCTATTGCTGCATCAATCGGCTTTTTTAGCATAAAAGTTTTCATCAGTTCACCTTGATGCTACATTGTGGTCATACTTAGATAAGCACTTATACTTAAGTGAGTTGTTTCTTGATCAGCAAGATAGCTAAAAACCAAGCAAAAGGTGAAAAAAGATGTATCTTACATCAAAAACCCACAGCTGATAGGAGTATGAAAAATCTAAAATAGATATTAAATTGATCAGAACAACGACCATCGACAACCATTAGTCCATTTTATCTTCTGCAAAGCGTCGCCAGGTTGTTACCAGTGCTGAAACACGATTACATGCAAGCTTCCCAGGATCAGCCTAATTATTTTGAGGCTCCTCTCCAATTGTTGCTGTTTGTCGATGGCAGACCCCAGTCTCGACAACAAGTACAGCGAATACGTGCTTACTTAAAAGAATTGCAGGCAGAGTATAACTTTGAGGTTCAAATTATTGATGTCGGGCAACAACCTTATCTCGCAGAACATTTTAAGTTAGTAGCTACGCCAGCATTAATCAAAATCCACCCAGAACCCAAGCAAGTTCTTGCTGGAAGTAATATCATTGCCCAATTAAAAAACTGGTGGCCGCGCTGGCAAGCGGCTGTAGATGCTTATTTAAAATTGCAAGAAGATTTTCAAGAACGGATAGATGATAATGGTCGGGTGTCACCGCCCAAATCTACAATTAATTCGGTTGCAGTTTCCGCAGAACTAATCAAGCTCTCAGATGAAATCTTTCATTTAAAACAAGAAAAGGAAAGACTGCAAGAGCAGTTACAATTCAAAGACCGAGTAATAGCGATGTTAGCTCACGATTTGCGGAATCCTTTAACTGCTGCGGCGATCGCTATTGAAACCCTTCAATCTAATTACAATATAGAAGTAGGCGAATTTCAGCGCTTGAAACCAGCAATGGCCGCCCACTTGTTAAAGCAAGCTCGGACTCAAGCCAAGATTATTGATCGGTTAATTGCCGATCTATTACAGGTAGGTAGAGGCAGCGATAAAGAGTTGCCAATTATACCTCAAAAAATTGAGCTAGGACAACTCTGTTTAGAGGTGTTAGAGGAATTGCGCGATCGCTACACTGCAAAATCCCAAACACTAGAAACAGACATTCCCTCAGATCTACCCTGCGTCTACGCCGATCCAGAACGTATCCGCCAAGTATTGGTGAACCTCTTAGATAATGCAATTAAATATACACCATCTGGTGGTAAAATTACGGTTGCCGGATTGCACCGCACTACTCAAAAAATTCAGTTTAGTGTCGGCGACACTGGCCCTGGTATTCCCACCGAGAGTCGTGATCTGATTTTTGAAAATCACTTCCGCCTGCAAAGAGATCAAAGTACAGATGGATATGGCATTGGTCTTTGTTTATGCCAGCGTATCGTGCGATCTCATTACGGTCAAATTTGGGTAGATTCAAGTCCCAACGGTGGCGCATGGTTCCACTTTACATTGCCAGTTTATCCATTTTAGTGCTGTAAAGCCCTGCGGGCATGGCTGCGCTTAGAGCGGTAGCGGGGCGTTCAGCCCGTGCTGAGTGAGGAAAAAATCATCTCTAATCTCTAGCCCTTGGTTGGAATTAAGAACACTTTTTCGCCGCTGATGGGTTGCCAATCGGATGTAAATCAGCTTCCCAAATACTGATATAAATAAAACCACAATTCTGGCGGACAATTTGTGCTTTCACTGAACCTAGATCAACACTAAAATCATCCCTCTGACGCTGTTGAATTTGTTTTAGTCCTTGCTGAATTTCGGGAGTGACTTGACCGTTAAGCATTCCACTTAGAGTATTTTGCATCACTTCTGGGTCTACTGATTGATTAAAAGCAGCCTCAGTTTGCACTAACCTTCCAGAATTACGATCAAAGAGATAGCCTAAGTCGATTTGATTTGGCACTATTTTATAGGTAACAGCGCGAGTATTACGCCACAAACCCCTCAAATCCCTATTTGGCTTTCCGAGAGTGGCTTCTACGGTGCTTCTGTTTGTACCTGTAGGAAATGCGGGAACGCTGAGACCGCTTGTTATACTTACTTTTTTTTTGTTCTCTGGCTTGTCTGGTTGTATTGCAGGTGCTTCTTTTGTCGGAATGACAGTAGGTTGAGCCTCTGGCGTAGTTGTTGAATTATCAGTATCTGTAATTACAGGCTGTTCATCGGTGATAACTGGAGATTCATTTGCAGAGTTAGAATCTGTTGCGTCATTGTTAGCCGATAAAGGAGCCGAATTTACGGGTTGTTGTGGGGGTGTGCTAGGTGTAACCGAAGATGCTATTGGTGGAGAAGTTGGTTGCTCATTTGCTGCTAAAGATGGAGTAGGATCTGCTGGATACTCAGAATTGTTGACAATGGGTAATTCTGATTGTTGGGGACGAGACAAGCGAGAAATCCCCATCCCAGCAATTAAACCAGCGACAATTAACCCACCAAATATCCATATAGGTTTTTGGGAATTTAGCGGTGGAATTTTTGGGGGTGGAGAAACAGCCTGAGTTTGCTGAGTTGATGCAGTTTCAGTGGGACGAAAATTGATCGTAGGGGATGTAGGTAGATTAGTTGTAGAGTTTAAAGCATAAAGCATTTTACTAGCAGTGCTGTAGCGCTCGCTCGCTTGGGGTTTAATTGCCTGATTCAGCACCATCGCTAGTTGGGGTGAAACTTGCGGTGCTTCATTCTGCCAGATAATTTCCCCAGTTTGTTGATGAGTGGGTAATGCTGAAGGCTGTTTGCCAGTTAACAGATAAATAGCTGTTAAGCCTAAACTATAAATATCTGTGGCGTAAATTGGTCGTCCAATTGCTTGTTCGCCAGGCATATATCCCGGTGTACCAATCACCATAGACTGTATCGGATATCCTGGTTTACTCACCACTGTCCGAATTGTTTCTTTCACTGCACCGAAATCAATCAAGACAGGCTGGCTATCAACAGAACGCAGAATAATATTATCTGGTTTGATATCACGGTGAATGATCCCCTTGCTATGCACATAATCCAATACTGATAGCAAACTCAAGAGAATTTCTCGGACTATGGTTTCACTTTGACATCCCCTAGTTTCCACAAGATGGGTTAACGTTTCCCCGTGAATCCATTCTTGCACTAGATAAAACAGGCCATTTTCCGAAAAATAAGCGTGTAATCGGGGAATTTGGTCACTACTGTCCCCCAAATACTCTAAAGTTGCTGCTTCTCTTTCAAAACGTTGCTGAATCAATTCATAGGTTTGAGGATCATTCGCAATTGGTTTTAATTGCTTAATCACACAACGTCGGCGAGAAGGCATGTGGGTATCTTCTGCCAAAAAGGTTTCCCCAAATCCGCCAGCACCGAGTACCTGGATAACTTGATAGCGATTATTTAGCAGAATAGATCTCATGCACAGTTCAATATGTCCGCCATATTTAAATGTACATCACGATGTCAAAGCAGATGATGTTCCCTAGTGAGATAACGAGAGTGTTTATAAATTAAATCTTAAGCGTTACGCTGCCTTAACGCAATCTCAAACACCCTCAATTCCAGAGATTCAGCAACAAATTCTTGATGATGACACCTACCTTGTTGTTGCAATACTCCCTCGGTGAACAACGCAGCTATTTATGGATGGTGAGTAAAACCAGCATTAGCAGTTATGAACTACCGAAACGCGCAGACATCGAAATTCTGGTGAAGCAGTTTAACTATCTGTTAAAAATTAGCTCTTACAGCCCCCGCGCCAAGAGAGAAATCGGTGCAGAATCTTGTTTAATGACTTTTCGTAGTGTGGAAGTGATACTTAATACAATGATTTTCTGCATCTGGATGATAGTATATTTCAGATTTTGAATTAAAAATAACGGTTCCTTAGTCATATTTATAGAGAAATAATAATGCCATCTATCTATAGTCGGGTTTTTTCATTAAAAATTCCTAACTGTATAACGTCTAAACGTATAGTGAAGCAGGCACAAATACTTGTTAAAAAATGCTGTTATGATTAAGAAAATCAACTGTCGCCAGAAGCCAAGAAGATTTTTAGCAGCGTTTACTAACATTTCCTTTATCTTAGTCAGCATCATAGTATTTGCTGAATCAGGTGTAGCTGCTAAGGATTATGTACTCAAGATTACCCAACAACCACAAAAAAACTCACCAGAAGTCAACCGTTCTACCGCAGAGCAAATATTTCAAGAAGGCGAAGAGTTACTAGAACGAGGCACAGCCATATCTCTAAAACAGGCGATCGCCAAATTTGAAACTGCCTTTAAGCTCTGGCAAAAAATAGGCGATGCTAAACAACAAGCCATCACACTCAACGAACTTGGTTTTATTTATGATGCCTTGGGAGACAAACAGCAAGCACTGGTATTCTTCAACCAATCTTTGCCTCTCAGAGAGCAAGTAGGAGATATAACTGGACAAGCCGTGACTCTCAACAACATTGGTGGTGTTTATGATGCCTTGGGAGACAAACAGCAAGCACTGGTATACTACAACAAATCCCTACCCTTATCACAACAAGTAGGCGATAAAGCTGGGCAAGCCGTTACTCTCAATAACATCGGCGGTGTCTACAATGCCTTGGGAGACAAACAGCAAGCACTCAAATACTACAACCGATCCCTGCTAATTTCACGACAAATAGTCAATAAAGTCCAAGAAGCGATCACCCTCAACAATGTCGGCGGTGTTTACGATGCTTTGGGAGACAAACAACAGGCTTTGATGTACTACAGTCAATCCCTACCATTATCACGTCAAATAGGTGATAAAGCTGGGCAAGCCGTTACTCTCAATAATATTGGTGGTGTTTACGATGCCTTGGGAGACAAGAAACAGGCTTTGTCGTACTACAATCAATCTCTACCTTTGAGACGACAAGTAGGAGATAAAACTGGAGAAGCTATCACTCTCAACAATATTGGTGGTATCTACGACGCATTGGGAGATAAACAGCAGGCTCTAGCATTTTATGATCAATCTCTAATCCTATCACGACAAGTGGGGGATAAAGCCGGGCAAGCCGTTACTTTCAATAATATCGGGCGTGTTTACGACTCCTTAGCAGACAAACAGCAGGCACTACAATACTATAACCAGTCCCTACCATTAAGACGACAAGTGGGGGATAAAACTGGAGAAGCCGCCACTCTCAATAATATTGGTAGTGTCTACGATGGCTTAGGGGACAAACAACAGGCTTTAGCATTTTATAACCAATCTCTAACCCTCTCAAGACAAGTAGGCGATAAAGTTGGGGAAGCAACGACTCTCAACAACATTGGCGGTATTTACTCTGCTTTGGGAGACAAACAGCAGGCACTCAAATACTACAACCAGTGTCTGCCCTTGAGGCAACAAATCGGTGATAAAACAGGGGAAGCCGGCACTCTCAATAACATCGGCCGTGTCTATGACTCATTAGGAGACAAACAACAGGCACTTAAATACTATAACCAGTCGATGCCCTTAAGACGGCAAGTAGGAGATAAAACTGGAGAAGCCGTCACGTTGAATAACATCGGCCGTGTCTATGACTCATTAGGAGAGAAACAGGAGGCACTCAAATACTACAACCAATCCCTATCTTTATCCCAACAAGTGAGTGATAAAGCAGGTATTGCAACCAGCCTCAACAATATTGGCGGTGTCTACTCTGCATTGGAGCAGAAACAGCAAGCACTAGTTTACTACAATCAGTCTTTGCCCCTAAGAAGACAAATGAGGGATCAAGCTGGAGAAGCTATTACTCTCTATAACATTGCCTATTTAGAACGTGATCAAGGCAATCTCAAAAAATCTCTGATTCAAATTGAAGCAGCTATCAAGCTCATCGAAAATTTACGTACAAAGATTACTAACGAGCCACTGCGTACCTCTTATTTTGCCTCGCAGCAAACCATTTACCAATTTGGTAATGATTTATTAATGCAGTTGCACAAGCAATATCCAAACCAAGGTTACGATGGTTTGGCTCTACAAACAAGTGAAAAATATCGTTCTCGCAGTTTGTTAGAACTACTCACAGAAGCTAACGCTGATATTCGCCAGGGTGTAGAGCCGAAACTACTAGAAGCCGAACAAAAATTGCAACAACGACTGGATGCAACTGAGAAACTGCGTTTAGAACTCTATACCAGCGGTCAATATACCCCAGCACAAGCACAAGTTCTAGAAAATGAACTGGCCTCACTTCTCAAAGACTATCAAGATGTACAAGCACAAATCAGATTAACCAGTCCCAAATATGCTGCACTAACTCAACCTCAACCTCTTTCTCTCAAAGAAATTCAACAGCAAGTATTAGATGACGATACTCTGTTGTTAGAATACGCCCTTGGTGAAGAACGCAGCTATTTGTGGGTGGTGAGTAAAACTGACATTAGCAGCTATGAGTTACCTAAACGCGCAGATATCGAAAAAGTTGTTAAGCAATTTAATTATTTATTGAAAATACGTTACTACCGCCTCAGTGCCAACATCAAGATAGATGCAAGTTCTGGTTTAGGGACTTTTAGCAGTTACGAAGTATTAGAAAAACTCCATCAAGTACTGATAAAACCAATCGCGGAAAAAATCAAAAACAAACGCTTGGTGATTGTCGGTGATGGTGCTTTACAATATCTGCCATTTTCTGCCCTACCTCAACCCGGAACATTAGGTAAGAATTTCAAGCCTCTGCTAGAAACAAACGAAATTCTTTACGTGCCATCAGCTTCTACTCTAGCTGTTATCAGGCGCGAACACAGAGAACGCAAAACTCCTCCCAAAACCTTAGCTGTGATAGCAGATGCTGTATTTAGCAATGACGACGATCGCCTAACGAGAATTATCCATCATCCCATACCAAAACAAAACATTCCCCAGATCAATCCCAATTTCTCTTTTGAGCGTTTATCTTTTACTCGCAAAGAAGCTGAGAACATTTTAGCTTTAGTACCTAAATCTCAGACTCTGCAAGCATTAGATTTTGCTGCTAACCGTGCTTTTGTTACTAGTTCTCAACTTAGTGAATACCGCATCATACATTTTGCCACCCACGGCATTTTAGATACGGAAAACCCAGCTTTATCTGGAGTAGTTTTATCACTATTTGATCAACAAGGAAGGTTACAAAATGGCTTTTTGCGTCTACAAGATATTTTTAACCTCAAACTACCAGCAGAATTAATTGTCCTGAGCGCTTGTGAAACTGGCTTAAGTAAAGAAATCAAAGGCGAAGGATTAGTCGGATTGGCTAGAGGATTTATGTATGCTGGTAGCCCTCGCGTGTTGGTCAGTTTATGGAATGTGGATGATGAAGCGACATCAAAATTAATGAGGATATTTTATACCAAAATCTTGAAGCAAGGATTGACACCTTCGGCAGCATTGCGAGAGGCAAGATTGGAATTATGGCGAGATGGGAATTATTCTGCACCTTATTATTGGGCGGGCTTTACTTTACAAGGTGAGTGGAAGTAAAAGTAGAAAATTTGTTTTTACTTTCTGCTGAGTTTGGGAATACTAAACTCAGCACTGAATATACTTATGGCTTTTTTACACGGAATTACTAAAATTTTTGTACGTAATAACTCTGGAATAAGTTCCTCTGTCACTCCACAGCAACCAGCAAAATTAAAAACCCTGGCTGAATTAGAACAGGAAATAGCCGCACAAGGACAAGTTCGTAATAACTCCTCTCAACAAAAACCTGGCAAAGCCAAAAAAGGTATAGGTAAACTGATTTGGATCACAATACTCATCGGCGTTCCCGCAGGTATAATTTGGGTGGCGAATCAGCCTTCACCAATGATTCGCCGGACTGTGGTACAAAATGCGCCATTGTTGTTGCTTCCTAGTTACATTAGTATAGAACAACATTATCGGCAAGCTTTGGTGTCACTTGAACAAGCTGAATACTTGATTGAAAGACCAACTAGTGCAGCCGATTTGGCGTTGGGTGAAGAACAACTGCAACAGACAAAAATACATCTCAATAACTTGCCAACTGTGTTAGCCAACGATTGGCCAGAATATAAATATGGCTGGTATGAATGGCGGTTCAGCGTTTATGGTTTGAATGCGGCGCGTCGTCAAGTAGGACAATTAGAAGCCAAGGCTTTTCAAGAAAAAAATGCCCAAACTTTGCTGGTTGATTATAACCAAGCATTATTAAATGCTAAACAGCAGTATCAACAAGCTACAACCATAACCGATAAAAAGTCAGCGATCGCCGCTTGGCGTTCAGCACTCGATAAGTTAGCAGAAATTCCCGGACAAACCTTAGCTGGCCAAACTGCTCAAAATCAACTAGATGGCTACAAGCGAGAATTTCAGGAAGTTGTCGGATTAGCCGCCGGCAATGAACGTGTCAGTACTTTAATTACCGCCGCCCAACAATTTTCTTGGCAAGCTGCAAAAGCTGGTCAAAATCCACCGCATACCGTTACCGAATGGGAACAAATAGAAAATTTATGGTCAGAAGCAATTCATCGTTTACAACAGATTTCTTCCTCAGATTTAGTAGGTTATGCCCAAGCACAAAAGTTATTAGCAACTTATGAAACTAATTTAGGTCAGGTGAAAATCAGACGCAAAGCGGAGGCTGATGCTGTACAAACTTTAGCTAGAGCGCAACAAGAAATTGAAAGCTTAGTAGCTTCTATGCCCAATGACCCCAAAAATTTGGATCGTAATCGGGTAATTAGTCAGTTGCACAGTATTATTAACCAATTAGAAAAGGTGGAAAAAGGTACAACTGTTTATTTAAAAGCTCAAGAGCTATTGCTATCTGCCAATAATAAATTCAAGCAATTCCAGTAAGACTTTTCTATTAATTCTAACTTTTGAAATCTTATTCAAGGTTTTAAATCTAGTAATCCATCTTCTTTTAATTTGGGATTGAAGCGGAGTTGCATTTGCAAACCACGCGATTCCAAAACTTTTAAAATTTCTGCTTCAACTCGCCGTGCTACATTCTTAATAACTTTTATTTGTGCTAACTCATCATTAGCGGGATTTTGATAATTCACCTGTTCTTCTGGTGTCATGATGCTTTTGACGTTGATCGGCTGTGTCCATATTTCTTTATTCTCTCCGTTGCCTATGGGTACAGTTCCATTTTCGGCAATCCAGGCATTTTCAATAGTTTCTAAAACTGTCCGATTGGGACGTTCAATAGTTTGACCTTTCACCCAATAACATTGTTCTGGCTGACGGACTAAATGTTGTTTTAGGCTTAAATAAATATCACGAGAATATCCGACAAATTGTAGCGATTTATTTTGGTCAAATATTGCATATACACCTATTTTTCCTTGGAATATGTCAGGTAATTGGCCTGCATCATCAATGTAAGGAATATACTCTAGGGTTGTTAAAGATGGAGGATTTGTTTCGTCAGCCATAGCCAAAGTTGAATTTTGTGATTTATTAATTGAGCATTCCTATAGTAAATAATTTGAACATAATTTTTACAAGATAGTCAAAAGAAAAAGGCAAAAGAAACTTTTCTTTTGCCTTTTATGCTAATTACGAACTTTCTATTTACATATCGAAATCATCTTCATCATCGTCAACTTCCTCATATTCATCTTCTTCGTCATCGGATACGAGGTCATGAACTTCATGGACTCCATCAAGAATCAAATCATCTTCATCCAAGATTGAGCCTGTGCGTCGGCTACCATAAGTACCTTCGGTTAGCGAAGGTGTATCTAAATTGTAGGCACGAGCAGTGCGATCGTCTAACACCATATCTAGTGGATCATCTACTTCATCCAGAACACTGGTAGTGTCCAGAGTCGCGTAATCTTCGATCGCACCTGGTTCATCATAAGTATTGTATCCAGTACCCGCCGGAATCAAGCGTCCAATAATTACGTTCTCTTTCAGACCCCGCAGCCAGTCAGATTTGCCTTCAATTGCTGCTTCCGTTAAGACCCTGGTGGTTTCTTGGAAGGATGCAGCCGAGATAAAGCTATCGGTGTTCAAGGATGCTTTGGTGATACCCAACAGTACGGGTGTGTATTGCGCCCTAGCACCACCTGTAATGGCCATTGCTTCGTTGACTTGTTCAACTTGGCGCAATTCTACCAACTCCCCAGGCAGCATGGTGGTATCTCCACCATCATCTATCCGCACTTTGTTGGTCATTTGGCGGACAATCACTTCGATGTGTTTGTCGGCAATATCAATCCCTTGGGACTGATACACTAACTGTACTTCGTTTACCAAGAATGTTTGCACTTTCTGCAAAGCATGACTGGCGCAAGCATAGACTCCATCCTCAGAACCCAAGCTGAAGAAGATTTCTAGAATTTCGTGGGGGTTAGAGGGGCCATCAGTGATTGGTTGTCCGGCTAAGACGTGATAACCATCAGGTACTATTAAGTTTTGTCCTGGGCCAAGGGGATAGTCGCTGATTACACCATTAGATTCTACAATTTTCACAGCGATCGCTTCATCGCCATCACCATAAACAACCTTGACTTCCCCAGCACGGCGGATTAAGACGCACGCTTCTTTTGGTTTGCGAGCTTCTAGAAGTTCTTCAATCCGGGGCAAACCTTGAATGATATCTCCGGTTTTCGCACGTTCAAATACCAACAGCACTAAGTTATCACCGCGCTGTACTAAATCACCGTCTTCTATCTGCAACACTGCACCAGGACTGACTCGGTAGGGACGACCAGCACGAATAGTTACAGTATATTTCTGTGTACTCAGGGCTGATTCATCACCAGCTGATGCTGGAGCCACAGCCTTAATATCTACAATTTCCCCAGATTCTTCTGCAAATACGCCTGGAGTAATTTCGGCACCTTCTACCATCAAATCACCAACTTTTACCTTGGGTTTAGAGGCAGTCGTCATCGAAATCATATCGCTGTGACGCAATACTAAGCAACGGCGTACAGTTTCTGTACCTTTTTGTACACCCCTGACAATACCCCCTTCTTTACACAAGATTTGGGTACTGGCGACTACAGCACCAGGAGCAATGGTTTCGCCATCTTGTACTTGCAGCGCTGTCTGAGTACTACCTTGGGTAGCATCAGCAACAATGTCCCGCCGAATGACTAATGATTCCAAAATTACTAGCTGCAAACGCTGTATATCTGGATCTTGTAGATCAGGAACCAATTCAATATCTGCTGCTAAAGGAGAAGCATTATGGTCTTGTTCACCTTCTTGCTCAATTTCCAATACTAGTTGAGTACGTAACAGTTCTACGCCTTCTACTGATTTGACGCGTTCAGCATCTTTGTAAGGTAGACGCTGTACTGCTCGCAGTTGAATTGAACGTCCGGTTTGCTGACTCACAGATGTGGTGGAAGGTACATCTGGGGTGTTGGGTACGGCAAATTCTACGACAGGACGACTTAACAAGGCTGGGCCTTCTGGAGATTCTACATACTGGATGTAGCGCAATTCCGTAAAGGTTTGTCCCAACAATTCTTCACCAGGCTGAACAAAGGTGTTATCCCGCCCAATGACCGCTTCTGGATCATCAACCATGAGCAGTTCGCCGGGTTTAACTACCACTTCCCGCAGAATGTCGTTTTTCTGGGTAACTTCTACTACACCGCTGTTTTGGCAGAAGATATCTTTCACAACTTCCGAGCCAGCTTCAACAAACTGACCATCTTCAACCAACAGCAAGGAGATATCTTTATTCACCTCGTGGGTTTCTTCGGGAATCCACAGCATTGTGCCTCCCTGTACCACTTCATAACCTTGTTTGGCTTTGCCTTTCTTCTGGACTTCTAGTCCAGCGAATTTCAAAAAGCCACCGGTGGTAGTGCGATAGCGGTCATCAATTAATTCGGCTACTACTTGCCCATTCTGCACTTTTGTGCCTGGGGTAGCTCGGAGGTTGAATTCCTGGTTGTTGCCCGTGGAGATGAGGTAGTTGTTTCGCCCTTGAGAACTGTTAACGGTAACTGCTGCTTGGTCTAAAACTACTGAAGCAGTGATGATTTCAATTTCTCTGGTACTCTTACCAGGAGTAGCTTCTGGCAAACGCACCACACCACCATGCTGACTGGTGAGCCTGGTTTCGGCTAAAACGCCGTTCGTGGCGATGCGATCGCCATTATTCACCACCAATTCTGCACCAGGGGGCAAGTTATAAACTTCCCCAGACAAAATCCAAATCAAACCACCTCGTGATGCGGTGGTTGTGGTGTTACCTTGACGGTCTGTTTTTTGTTCAGCAACGACATCAGCAAATTTTACCTCTCCGGCTAAGTCAGTGGCCACATCTTTGACCGCTTTTTCGGTGTTGGTACGAGTTGTCCGACCACCAATTGCGACTTCTGCTAGTAACTGTCCTAGTTTTACCTGTTGACCATCAACTATATATAGTGTGGAACCTTGGGTAACTTGAATTTCTTGGGCAACTGGCGTTTCTGAACCTTCTTTCTTGGGTTCTAACATCAAGATGCCGTTAGCTTCCACATACAAAGCATCTTCCCCGTGGCGGGTACGGTAGGGTCTTGTCCGCAATTTGCGGGGAATCTTGACTGTCCCAGCCATTTTTGAACGCACTTGTTGTGCTACTTCCCCTGTAAATACACCCCCGGTGTGGAATGTCCGCATGGTTAGCTGAGTACCAGGTTCACCGATACTTTGGGCAGCAATGATCCCCACTGCTTCGCCCAAGTCTACCATCTTGGCGTGAGCCAAGCTCCAGCCGTAGCAATGTTGACAAACAGAACGTGCCGCTTCACAGGTCAGAGGCGATCGCACCACCACTTGTGTTACCCCAGCTTTTTGAATTATTTTTGCCAAGTCATCAGAAATGGGGGTGTTGCGTGGTGCAATTACTTCTTTGGTTGTAGGATGCACTATATCCTCTCCCACTACTCGTCCCATCAAACGTGTGGCCAGAGGAATCAAGGTTTTGCTACCTTCTGTCATCGACTGTAGGGCTAGACCTCTGCTAGTACCACAATCGAATTCTCGAACAATCACATCCTGAGATACGTCAACCAGACGGCGCGTTAGATAACCAGAGTCAGCCGTCCGTAGCGCTGTATCTACCAATCCTTTACGCGCACCGTAAGAGGAAATAATATATTCTGTGACAGTCAAACCTTCCCGGAAGTTGGTTTTAATTGGTAAGTCAATAATTTCCCCTTGGGGATCTGCCATCAGTCCCCGCATCCCGACTAACTGACGGACTTGGGAAATATTACCCCGCGCCCCAGAAAACGCCATCATGTACACGGAGTTGAGGGGATTGGTTTTCTTGAAGTGAACAACTACCTCATCTTTGAGAGCTTCACTGGTACCATTCCAGGTGTCAATTACTTTCTGGAAACGTTCAACTTCTGTGATTTCTCCCCTTTGGTAACGCGCTTCTGTCGCCCGAATTTCTTCTTCTGCGGCTTCTAGAAGACTGCGCTTGCTAGGTGGTACCATCAAATCATCTACACTGATGGAAACCCCGGCTCTAGTAGCGTAACGGAAACCTAAATCTTTCAGTTTGTCTGCCATTACAGCAGTTCGCGCCGTACCGTAGTTGGTAAACGCCCAAGAAATTAAATTTCTCAATTGACCTTTGTCAACTACGCGATTGCGAAAAACTTTATTTTCGTTAGTCATTAGTCATTCGTCCTTAGTCAATAGAAGTCAAAAGGCAAAAGTAAAATTACTTTTTTCTTTTGCTTTTTGCCTTTTTACTTTTAACTTGCTAGTGCTTCCTGAATGGCATTGTTATAAATGACACGTCCAGGTGTTGTGCGTATATACTGAGAAATCAAATTTCCTTGGGAGTCTTCTCGAACTCGGCGGAACTTATACATTAATGTTCGAGTACCGTCATCGTTATTAGTTACTTCCAACGGTTCTGTATCGGGTTGATCTGATTCCAGTTCACCATCAAACCGCACGTAGATGTAGGCGTGTAAGTCTATTTGCCCTTGCTCAAATGCCATAATGACATCCTCTAGGGACGCAAAGTACTTACCAGCACCTTTCGTAGCATGGGGATTTTCTGCGGTTAAGTAGTATGCCCCCAATACCATATCTTGGCTAGGTGTAATTATTGGTTTACCTGTAGCTGGCGACAAAATATTATTAGAAGCCAACATCAATAACCGTGCTTCTGCCTGACTTTCCAAGGACAGTGGTACGTGTACCGCCATTTGGTCTCCATCAAAGTCAGCGTTAAACGCCGGACACACCAATGGATGTAATTGAATTGCTCGTCCTTCCACCAAAATTGGTTCAAAAGCTTGAATCCCCAAACGGTGAAGTGTGGGTGCGCGGTTGAGCATGACTGGGTGTCCTTCGATCACCTCTTCCAGCACATCCCACACACTCGGATCGTTGCGCGATATCAGCTTTTTCGCCGCTTTGATGTTATTCACCATACCGCTGCGAATCAGGCGGTTGATCACAAACGGTTGAAATAGCTCGATCGCCATTTCTCTAGGCAAACCACACTGGTGGATATGTAACTTTGGCCCCACCACAATTACCGAACGGCCAGAGTAGTCAACTCGTTTACCCAACAAGTTTTGCCGGAAGCGTCCTTGCTTACCTTCAATAATGTCAGATAAAGATTTTAGCGGTCGGTTATTAGCACCAACTACCGTGCGACCCCGACGACCGTTGTCAATCAAAGCATCTACTGCTTCTTGCAGCATCCGCTTTTCGTTCCGCACAATAATTTCTGGTGCCAAAATTTCTTGTAGGCGTGCCAGGCGGTTATTGCGGTTAATTACCCGTCTATATAAATCATTCAAGTCACTTGTAGCAAACCTCCCACCATCTAGTTGCACCATTGGGCGCAAATCAGGGGGAATCACAGGGATAACTGTCATTACCATCCATTCTGGTTTAGAGCCAGTCGCAATGAAGTTATCAATTACCCGTAAGCGCTTAATCAGTTTTGCTCGTTTTTGCCCTTTAGCTGTACTAATTTCTTCGCGCAGACTTTCTGCTTCTTGCTCTAAATTAATATCAGCTAACAAACGCAGCAGTGCTTCCGCACCAATACCTACCTCTACCCCTTGTAAGGTAGAATCTTCGCTATAAATTTGGTCTTCAATTTCTAACCACTGGTCTTCGCTCAGTAGTTGCTTATAAGTTAAAGTTTCGGCATTACCAGGGCTGAGAACAACATAAGAGTTGAAATAAACTATTTGCTCTACATCCCGCAAAGGCATATCCAACAGAATGGCAATATAACTGGGGATACCTTTGAGATACCAAACGTGGGCTACCGGTGCTGCGAGTTTGATATACCCCATCCGATGGCGACGCACTCTAGATTCGGTAACTTCTACACCACAGCGTTCGCAAACAATACCTCTATGACGAACTCTCTTATACTTACCACAATGACATTCCCAATCTTTTGCGGGGCCAAAAATGCGCTCGCAAAATAAGCCATCCATTTCTGGCTTGAGAGTCCGGTAATTAATCGTTTCTGGTTTGGTGACTTCACCTACTAATTGGCCATTGGGTAAGGTGCGTTCACCCCATTGCCGAATGCGTTCTGGTGATGCTAAGCCGATTTTTACGTAGTCAAACTGATTAGTTTGGGCTGATCTCATACTTAAAGTAAAAAGTAAAAAGTAAAAGCAAAGAGAAGGTCAAAAGGCAAAGTAAAAAAAGAGAAAAAATTCATTAGAAAAACTTTTATTCTTTTGCCTTTTGCCTTTTAACTTTTGACTTATTTATTCGTCGTCTTCCAATGATTCACGGGAAAGAGATTCGTAAGTAGGTCGTGGTGGTGTGCGTCTGGCGGCTTGGTCTGCCATTAAATCGACTTCTACGTCTAAAGAACTGCCATCTGCTTGGGTTTCTACTTTATGAACAGCAATATCTAATCCTAATGATTGCAGTTCTCGCATCAACACCTTAAAGGATTCCGGTGTTCCTGGTCGGGGAATTGCCTTACCTTTAACGATCGCATTTAATGCTTCATTTCGTCCCTGCATATCGTCGGATTTGACTGTCAGCAATTCCTGCAAGGTGTAAGCTGCACCAAAGGCTTCCAATGCCCACACTTCCATTTCTCCGAAGCGCTGACCACCTTGTTGAGCTTTACCACCAAGGGGTTGCTGAGTAACCAAGGAGTATGGGCCTGTAGACCGGGCGTGGATTTTATCATCCACCAAATGCACCAACTTCAGCATATAAGCTACGCCTACTGTGACTGGTCGGTCAAATGGTTCGCCGGTACGGCCATCAAACACCATGATTTTTCCAGGGTCATCTGGGTTATATACCCAATCTCTACCTGTTTCGTCCCTTGCTTCTTGCAATTTGCCATGCACAATACGGCGTGATGATTCTTCCCCATACATTTCATCAAAGGGAACTATCTTAAATCTCACGCCCAAGGTATGACCCGCCCAACCCAACAGACATTCAAATACTTGTCCCACATTCATCCGGCTGGGTACGCCCAAGGGGTTAAGCACAATGTCTACTGGGGAACCATCTGGTAGGTAAGGCATATCTTCCAGGGGCAAGATTCGGGAAATAATCCCTTTATTACCGTGGCGACCCGCCATTTTGTCACCGACTTGGATTTTCCGCTTCTGGGCGACATATACCCGCACTACCATGTTGGCTCCCGGTGGTAATTCATCGCCTTGTTCTCTGGTAAACAAGCGCACATCAACTACACGACCTTTTTCGCCGTTAGGTACACGCAAGGAGTTATCGCGCACATCTCGCGCTTTTTCCCCGAAGATAGCACGTAAGAGTTTTTCTTCTGGTGGTTGGTCAGATTCACCTTTGGGTGTAACTTTACCGACTAAGATATCGCCTGATTCTACCCATGCCCCAATGCGGATAATGCCTTGTTCATCTAACTGACGCAAAGCATCTTCCCCGACGTTGGGAATTTCTCTGGTAATTTCTTCTGGGCCTAATTTGGTTTGTCTGGCCTCAATTTCATATTTTTCAATGTGAATTGAGGTATAAACGTCATCTTGTACCAGTCGTTCAGAAATCAAAATTGCGTCTTCGTAGTTATACCCTTCCCAAGGCATATAAGCGACGACAATATTTTGTCCCAGCGCCAATTCACCACCTTCTGTGGAGGAACCATCTGCTAGTACTTGTCCCGCTACAACCCTCTCACCCATTCTGACCAGGGGTTTTTGGTTTAAACAAGTGTCTTGGTTAGAACGCTGGTATTTAGAAACGGTGTATCTAATTTCTGGTGAATTTGGTTTGGGACGGACACGAATTTCTGTCGCGTCTACGTAGGTAACATCGCCATCAGTTCGGGAGACAATCACCATCCCAGAGTCTCTCGCGCCTTGAGCTTCCAAACCAGTTCCTACTAAGGGACGCTCTGGTTTCAACAGGGGTACTGCTTGGCGTTGCATGTTAGAACCCATCAGCGCTCGGTTAGCGTCGTCATGTTCCAAGAAAGGAATCATGCTGGTAGCTACCGAGACAATCTGTACTGGGGAAACGGCTACGTAGTCCACCTGTTCTGGTGTGGTGGTGGAGAATTCTTGGCGGTAACGTACTGGTACTTGTGGCCCAATAATGTAGCCATTTTCATCAACGGGAATATCTCCCGGTGCTACCCGCAAGTCATCTTCTTCGTCGGCTGTCATATACACAGGCGCTAGATCAAATCTAACTCGTGCATTTTCTACTGGTCGGAATGGTGTTTCTAAAAAGCCGTACTGGTTAACTCTTGCATGGGTAGCTAAGGAACCAATCAAACCAGCGTTGGGGCCTTCTGGAGTTTCAATGGGACAAATCCGTCCGTAGTGGGAGGGATGAATGTCTCGCACCGCAAACCCTGCCCGTTCTCTGGTCAAACCACCAGGTCCTAAAGCTGAAAGTCGGCGTTTGTGGGTCAGTTCTGCCAGTGGATTTGTTTGATCCATGAACTGGCTTAATTGGCTGGAACCAAAGAATTCTTTGATGGCTGCAACTAATGGTTTGGGGTTGACCAAGGATGCTGGTGTCAAAACTTCGGCATCAGATACGGTCATCCGTTCGCGGATAATTCGTTCTAAGCGGTTTAAACCTACTCTGACTTGGTTTTGCAGCAATTCGCCCACACTTCTGACGCGGCGATTTCCTAAGTGGTCAATGTCGTCTATACTACCGATGTCATATTCCAGGTTGATCAGGTAATCGACTGCTGACAAAATATCGCCAGGGGTTAGGACACGCATGGTGTCGGGAACTGACAATCGGAGTTTTTTGTTAAGTTTATAGCGCCCAACTCGACCCAAGTCATAACGTTTGGGGTCGAAGAAGCGAGAGTCTAATAGTTGTTGTCCACCTAATACGGTTGGTGGTTCACCGGGACGGAGTTTACGATATAACTCCATCAGGGCTTCTTCTTCTGAGAATTGCCCTTCTTTTTCGATGGTTTTTTGGAAATATTCTGGGTGGCGCAGGGCATCAAAAATTTCGTTATCTGATAAACCCAAGGCTTTGAGGAGTACCTGTGCGGATAGTTTACGGGTTTTGTCGATACGTACCCACACCAAATCGTTCCGGTCTGTTTCAAATTTTAGCCATGCGCCCCGGTTCGGGATGAGACTGGCTGAATATGTCCGCCGACCGTTTTTGTCGATTTCGGATTTGTAGTAAACTCCAGGCGATCGCACAATTTGGTTGACAATTACCCGCTCGGCTCCGTTAATAATGAACGTGCCGCGATCGGTCATTAACGGCAAATCACCAATAAATACTTCTTGTTCTTTTATGTCTCCTGTTTCTTTATTTAACAAGCGTGTGGGGACATACATTTGCACTGCGTAAGTACTATCCCGCCGTTTTGCTTCCTCAACGCTGTACTTTGGCTCCTTTAATTTATAGTTATGTCCTAAAAAATGCAGTTCGAGTTTGCCTGTATAGTCTGTAATAGGACTAAAGGAGTTCAGTTCTTCTATCAACCCTTCTTCTAAAAACCAGCGAAAGCTTGCTCGCTGAATTTCAATCAAGTCGGGCAACAAAAAGGCGGGTTCCAGATATTTGTCGTTATTCATGCCTCTACCTTTGTCAACCTGGTTAAACTTTTAGAGGACACTGCTGTGGGACGGTTCCTGCTACTAGCCAGTGTCCGTATTTGTTGGGGAACTTTTCCTTGTGTCACCTGTTATGGATTTATGCAGCTAACCGCAGCATTTTTTCATCTGGACAGGGTGATTTTGACAAGGGGGGTAAACACCCTTGCAAGCCATCAATAGCTGTTAAAACCCAGCTATTAACTTGATTTATCAACGACAGTTTGAGACATTTCTGCATTTGCTTTACTTTCCTCACTGCCCCTCCCAAAAACCGCGTAGATTAGCTGACGCATCTCAAAATTGTTGCACTTTTAAATACACCGTTTATCGTGACGGCAATATCAAAAGATAATGATAATCAGCCGGATGATATGGGCTTTGAGTCAAAGTGGCTTTATTTTGGTGGGTTTTACTCACAAGATAATTACTTTTAACAATTTTCTATAGTTTTAGATACAAAGCAGGGTATATTTTGCCAAATTTGAGCTACGAATGTTGGTAGTCACGGTTATTCATTTATGCCGAGCATCCGTATGTGGAGAGTGGAGGATGGCCAAGTTGATAACAATATAATAAGCTTAAAAGTTTTTTGTTTCTTCCTTTATCATTATGATGCAAGCAAAATGTTTTGGAGGGATCAATACTAACATATTTTTATCCTCCTGAGCTTTTAATTATTTTTGCCACACCCTGTAATCGCAATGTTTGACTTTTTATAAAGCCAAGTCAAATAATTTACAGGCATTTTGCGTGGTTTGGTGGGCGATCGCTTCTAATGTTTCTCCCCGCAACTCGGCTAATTTTTCCGCTACATAGCGAACATAAGCTGGTTCGTTGCGTTTCTCACCCCGTTTGGGAACAGGAGATAAGAAAGGACAGTCTGTTTCGATTAATAAGCGATCACTACTGACCATCTCGGCTGAGGCGTGAATCTCTTTAGCGTTTTTGAATGTAACAGTCCCGCTAAAGCTAATATAAAAACCCAGGTCAAGGAACCATTGGGTTTCTTCTGGCGTTCCGCCCCAGCAGTGCATTACACCCCGAATCCCCCCTTGAGTTTCCTGCCATTTTTGCAAAATTTCCCTGACATCACTGGCCGCATCACGACAGTGAATAATTACAGGAAGATTGAGTTCAGAGGCGATCTCTAATTGCGATTCAAAAACTATCCGCTGTTGCTCATAGTTTTCGGCTTTGTAGTAATCCAGCCCCATTTCCCCAATCGCCACCACTTTTGGTTCAGAACTCGCCAAGGATTTAATTGTCTCGGCTGTATCACTTTGCCATTTATCCGCATCTAACGGATGCAGTCCAACGGCAAAACTTAATTCAGGAAATTGGTTAGCAATAGTTTGAATGCTGGAAAACTCTGATGGTTCAACACAGGAGTGTACTAATCGCACTACCCCCGCTTCTTGCCATCGCGATCGCACTGCGGCTAAATCTGGCTGGAAGTTATCAAAGTTAAGATGAACGTGGGTGTCAATTAGGTGCATTGTAGTCAGATGTCAATGGTCAATAGTCCAGAGTTAATAGTATTGAATTGATACTTTTAACTTTGGACTATTCACGTTGGACTAATTACTGTGCTGTTTGAGTGAGCGGCTTGAGTTTATGAGCCAATCTCGATTTTTTCCTAGCCCCATTATTGGGGTGCAGAATGCCCCGCTTGACAGCCTTATCGATTTTGCTGTAAGCCTCAGCCAGACGCTCATCTACTTGTTGTTTGAGTTCGGGCGTAGGATTAGCCGCGTAGGTTGCTACCACAGTCAAGTATTTTTTCATCAGCGTCTTAACAGCTGATTTGTAAGTTTTATTCCTCAGCCGATTGCGTTCGGCGATATTGGCGCGTTTAAGAGCAGACTTTGTATTCGCCACAGTCGATTCCAAAAAGACTATTGATATGTACACACACTACTAGATTTACTAATATAGCATTCATCTTGCCAATGTCATAATTTCTCAAAAAAAATCTTGAGCCTGAGATAAAGGCTGAAAGGTCTCAGGGAATGAGCAGCTATCTGGCAATTTTTTCAGTAGATTTAATTTGTATGCCAAACTTAGTAAATAAGCTAAAATGAAGTACTTCAATAAATTATCTACCTAACTAACTACCTCCTGAACCAGCGGTGTAACTGTTAATGTTACTTCCGAATCAGGCTGTGTTGTCAGTAGACAGGAACTATAAATAGTTAAATCTTGGGTATTTGCGTGTATACAAATAATACATTACTTTTGTAAGCATGTTAAGACCTGAGAAAATTCCTCATTTAAATTAAGTAACCCATGTGCTGATAGCCTTGGGAGTATCAAAAAAATCCAGGTTAAGCTAGAGATGAGAATCAAAGTAAAACTTGTCCCTCTTGGGGGTCAAGAGAAAGACTAATTCTCAAGCAGGAATAATCTAAAATTTTGGCATTTTCCTTACTCCATGCTGCGAATCATTACTCAGCAGGCAGACGTTAAAGCAGAACTACAACGTATCTGCGATCGTACCCAGGACGAACAGGTAGTTCACAAAGAAGCAACTGTGCGGGAAGTGTTGCAAGCTGTGAAGCGCCAAGGCGACAAAGCAGTGTTGCATTACACGGCTGAATTTGACAACCAAACCTTGAAGTTGGAAGAACTGCGTGTTACGGGTTCTGAACTAGATAAAGCATACCAACAAGTATCTCAAGAATTGCTCCAAGCAATTCAGTTAGCTGCTCGTCAAATTGAAGCATTTCACCGTCAGCGAATCCCCAAAAGTTGGGTAAACTTTGGGGAAGATGATGTAGTGTTGGGTAAACGCTACACCCCTGTAGATCGAGCCGGGATATATGTCCCTGGTGGTCGTGCAGCTTATCTGAGTACGGTGTTGATGAACGCCATTCCAGCAAAAGTGGCTGGTGTACCACGAGTTGTTATGGTAACACCACCAGGCGCAGGGAAAGTCATTAGCCCAGCTGTACTAGTAGCAGCCCAAGAAACAGGAGTACAAGAAATTTATCGCGTTGGGGGAGCGCAGGCGATCGCGGCTTTAGCTTACGGTACAGAAACAATCCCGAAAGTCAATATAATTACTGGCCCAGGCAATATTTACGTCACCTTAGCCAAAAAACTCGTCTATGGCACCGTGGGCATTGATATGCTGGCGGGGCCAAGCGAAGTGCTAATCATTGCCGATGAATTTGCTAATCCGGTGCATGTGGCTGCTGATATGTTAGCCCAAGCCGAACATGATCCAATGGCAGCAGCGATTTTACTGACCACTGATCCAGCTTTGGCAAAAAATGTCCAAGTCGCTGTGGAAAGACAGTTAGTTGATCATCCCAGGCGGATCGATACAGAAAAAGCGATCGCCCACTACGGTTTAATTGTGCTGGTAGAATCTTTAGAAGCAGCAGCAGAACTCTCCAATGAATTTGCTCCAGAACACTTAGAGTTAGAAGTTAAAGACCCTTGGGCAATTCTGCCCCAAATCCGCCACGCTGGGGCGATATTTTTAGGTTATTCCACACCAGAAGCTGTCGGTGACTATTTAGCAGGGCCTAACCATACATTGCCCACTTCTGGCGCTGCCCGCTATACTTCGGCATTAAGCGTAGAAACCTTCCTCAAACACTCTAGTATTATTCAATACTCACCCACTGCCTTGCAAAAAGTAGCGGGTGCAATTGATGCTCTCGCCACAGCGGAAGGCTTACCTTCCCATGCTGATTCAGTCCGGCGGCGGATTCAACAAGATGAGTAATGGGGAATGCTTAATTTTTTCTGATACTTTTAGCAAATAGCATTCTTGAACTGCACACTTAAAGATTAAACTGTATTGCTGAAAGGCGATGAGCGATCGCCCAGTATACATAACACAAGATAAACTTCAGTTTTCATCAGTAATATTATTTGGTGTCAGCAGTGGAGTTTCAGGGGTCTACTTTTGAGGAGACGAGGGCAGTGCTAAACAATATTTTGATAGCTCTGGATGGTTCGGATATTGCAGAACGTGTAATTCAGGTTTTGGATGATTTAGTATTATCGCCCGAAACCAAAATTGTTCTTTGTCATGTGTTTCCTACACCAGATTCAGACATGGAACTACCCGCAGATCGTCCTCATCCTGAATCGCCAGCGTTGTCTTATTTCCAAATTGAAAAACAACTGCAAGCTTATCAAGAAAAATTATCCATTCAAAGCGCAGTAGAGTTGGTAACGGGCGAAGCTGCGGATGAAATTATTCGCCTAGCTAATATTTACAAAGCAGATTTAATTATTATTGGTAGTCGCGGATTAACTGGGATGAAGCGAATTGTTCAGGGTTCTGTAAGTAGTCAAGTAGTGGAAGAAGCTAATTGTTCTGTATTAGTGGTGAAGACCAAATAAAAATTGACATTAGCATAAATTAGTTAATAATTTTCTAGGTTTTGCACTTCTATTACATTGGTAGTCCATAAATTGCCAGTTTCAGCATCGAATAATTGGTGAATTCTAGCTTTTTTGAATTCAATTGGTGGGTTGTTTTTAGTGATATCGTAAATTTTGGATTCTCTTCTCTTAGGTAGTTTGTAGCCATTAGGTGCATGTATTTCTACTAAAAACATCTGTCTGTTTGGATGTACTTGGTAATTTTCAATTTTGCCAGCATTAGAATTGCTGATTAAATTAATGTAATCGCTGTAAGACACCAGTTTGATTGATTTTAACTTCAACCCTTCCTTAACTTTCATTTGCTCTAATAGTTGTTTGACTTTATCAAACTCTTTTTGATCCTTATTGGAATTATCAGGATATGAGTAGTTCGGTTTTATTTCTCCTACTGGTTCCTGTTCCACCACTCTGTTAATATCTATTTCTTCTTTTTTATTGGCATTAGCAGAAGAAATAGCCATTAACGATAGTAAGATTGCTGCTGTAGTTGAAACTACTAGAATTTGACGCATATCTCACTATTTACCTTTTTTATGCCTGAGCTAAAAACTGACGTAAACTCAACAAACTCAAGGTTTGACCTAAATTCAGGGGTAACATCGAAACGCCTTCTAAGCGGGACTGTACCCAACCTTCGCCCCAGTACCATTCATGAAAGCCGTCAATTCCACCACTGAGTAGGAAGCGCAGACAATTAGATTGAGCTACATCTACTTGATGATGAATGGAGATGGGGCCAGTCCAGCTTGTAAACTGGAATCCTGGATAAATTTCTTCTGGCATTCCTGGGTTAAAACGTTGCCCTAAGAGCCATTTTTCTAATTGTGCAGGACGTAGCAAGCTATCACCAATAGCACTGGCTGATGCTGCGATTTCTATCCGCAGTTGACTTTGTTGAAAATTACCTAGCATTTTTTATGTGACTTTTTAATGAATTGTATTTCTAGTATTGCAAATGCGATCGCTACTTATCATCTACTCACCTGGATGGTAACTGAGAACTTAGAATAGAAAAAGTGAAGTTGTTAAGAAATGTAAGGTTTTTTCATGGCGGATCAGTTAATTCGCGCAACAGCAGCCGAGGGTGGGATTCGTGCAGTGGGTGTCATCACTACGCGCTTGACAGAAGAAGCTCGACAGCGCCACAAACTTTCTTATGTGGCGACAGCAGCAATGGGAAGGACGATGGCAGCGGGCTTATTGATGGCTTCTGGAATGAAGCGTGTAGGCTCAAGAATTAATATTCGAGTCAAAGGCGATGGCCCTTTGGGTGGTATATTGGTAGATGCAGGTTTGGATGGAACAGTCCGGGGTTATGTAGGCAACCCGTCTGTAGAACTACCTCCCAACGCTAAAGGTAAACTTGATGTCGGCGGTGCAGTAGGCAGTGGCTACCTCTATGTTGTTCGAGATATTGGTTATGGTTATCCCTACTCCAGTACTGTAGAGCTTGTGTCTGGAGAGATCGGTGATGATGTGGCGCATTATCTAGTAAATTCTGAACAAACACCTTCAGCTTTGGTTTTAGGCGTATTCGTGGGTGCAGGTGGAGTGACTGCTGCGGGAGGGTTATTAGTACAAGTTTTACCCAAAGCCGCTAGAGATGAAGCCCTAGTTACAACCTTAGAATCACGGGTGGCTGCCTTATCAGGATTTACCCCATTATTGCAAGCAGGTAAGACACTACCAGAAATTTTTGGTGATCTTTTAGGCGATATGGGTTTGTCGATATTTCCTGAAACCCAGATGTTGCGCTTTCATTGTGGTTGCTCTTTTGATCGGGTACTAGGCGCACTTAAGATGTTAGGGGAAGCAGAATTACAAGACATGATTGTTAAAGATGATGGTGCTGAAGCTACTTGTGATTTTTGTGGCAGAGTTTATGAGGCAAGTAGTGATCAATTAGCTCAGTTGATTGTTGATTTACAAGCAGAATCTTCTGTTTGAGAATACAGTATAAAATAACACTGAATTTTCTAAAGGTTAAAGGTATACCAGGAGAAAGTTCAGATAAACAGTAGCTTTTTAACAATGAGAAAGTTACTATGGCAACAACCGAATTATTGACATAGAGCTTCTTAATGGTACAAGCAGCCCCCAGATTTATCTGTGGGGTCAATCTAAAATCCAAAATCCAAAATTGTTTGCCCTAGAGCCGATCGCTATTTAATAAATTTTTGGTGTGAGAGATGACAGAGCGGGATATTCCAGAAGGTTGGTCTCCAGCCAGAGCCAGAGAGCCAGATCACACAAACAGAACACCAAACATCGGTGACACTCAAGCATTTGGCATCCCAGCTACTGGTTCTAACTCTAAGTCAGTGAAGCAACAAACAGAAAATAACTCGGAAGAATTACCAATAAGAGATCATCATTCCGCCGAAACCAGTTCACCCAGCAAACGTTCTAGACCATTGCGACGTTGGATGAAAAGTTGGGTGTTATGGTCAATATTGTTAGCGTTAATTCCTGGCAGTATAGGGTTTATCGCAATGGCAATGCTGTTAAAATTACCGACTGCACCTAACTGTCCATCTATTTTTTGGCCGTTAGCTAGTGCATCAGTGCGGCTACATTGCGCTCAATTGGCGGCTTCTAAGCAGACGGTAGATGATTTATTACAAGCGATCGCCTTAGTTAAACAGTTACCACAAAATCATCCTCTGCGCGGAGAAATTGATCGGTTTGTCGAGGAGTGGTCACGGGATATTTTACAGTTAGCTGATCAAAGTTTTCAAGCGGGAGATTTAGAGCAAGCGATCGCCACAGCCCAGAAAATCCCCCAAGACTTACCTGCGTATAAATTAGTAGATGAGAAAATTGCCAAGTGGGAATCTATCTGGTCTAAAGCAGATGGAATTTATCAAGCAGTACAAGAAGAATTGCAGCAAAGACGCTGGCAATCAGCATCGCTGCTGGTGGCGAAATTACTGCGTATAGATAATAAATACTGGTCAACTACTAAGTATGATCAAGTCAATAGATTGATTGTATCGGTGCGGGAAGATGGGGATAAGTTAGATAAAGCTGATAGTTTAGCAAAAACCAAAGTAGTAGATAACTTATTAGAAGCAATTAAAATTGCCGAAGGAATTGGCAAAGACAGTTATTTTTATCAAAAAGCGCAGGAGTTGATTCCTGTATTTGGCCGCAAAATGTTGGAATTAGCCCAAGCTAAGATGGATGCGCGGGATGCCGATGCAGCCTTAGATATTGCCAGACAAATTCCTGATAGTACCAAGTTACAAGCAGATGTCGAAGACTTTATTTCTTTAGCAGATGCACAAAGAAGTGCTTGGATAGGTACAGTTTCTAGTTTAGAAACAGCGATCGCTCAAGCGCAAGAAATTGACCCGTCCCGACCAAAATATAACAAAGCACAAGACTTAATTACTCGCTGGCAACTAGAAATTGAAGATGTTGCTCGTCTGGAAAAAGCACGGACACTGGCAAGCCAAGGTACAATTAACGATTTAGCGGCAGCAATTATTGAAGCACAGCAGATTCCTTCTAACAATCCCCGTGGTTCAGAAGCGAGGCAAGAAGTAGGCCGTTGGCAAGCTCAAGTTGAGACAATTGAAGACCGTCCCTACTTAGAACGTGCAGAACAAATAGCATTATTAGAGGATATCAACTCTTTGCAGGCTGCAATCTCCGAAGCCAGTCAAATTCGTCGGGGTCGAGCATTATATCCCGAAGCACGCAAAAGAATTAACAGTTGGACAGCTAAAGTACAACGCATTCAAGATCAGCCATACTTAGATCAGGCGAGAGATTTAGCTCAAACCGGAGATTTAAATGCTGCTATTAATGCAGCCCAAACAATTGCATCTTCTGGAAGAGCGCTTTCTGGTGAAGCTCAAGCAGCTATCGATGATTGGCGAGGGCAAATTCGTGCTAAAGATAACTGGAATAGAGCTAGAGAGGTTGCAGTGGTTGGTACACCAGATGCGTTCCTGGAAGCGATTCGTTTAGCAGATAAAATACCAAGTAGTAATATCCTCCGTTTAGATGCGAATGTAGCAATTGACCAATGGAGTCAACAGTTATTAGACATCGCTCGCTCTCAGAGTAGTTCAAATCTCAGCAAAGCGATTGAAACTGCTCAGTTGATTCCTAGAGGTACAACTGCTTACAACACAGCACAAGAACAAATTAGAAATTGGCAGCAATTGTTGAATCCTCAACCCGTACCTCAACCTGAGCCTATATTACCCCAGTCATCAACTCCAGAGGGTACTAATTTGTAAAAGTAGGGAGTAGGAAAATATTCAATATAAGAGTTTCTATATGCTGAAGATTTTTTCCCTACTCCTGATGAAAATTAATTCAAGAATACTGAACCGTTTTGTTGAATTCGCATAGCCTTAGTATCTTGAGCTAAGTCAGTAGCTTCATTCAAAGTTACTTCTAACATTCCTGATTGTTCAGCAGAAGCTTGGGGTGTGACTAACAATAGTCCGCCGTCTTCGCGTTGGAATGTAACTGTAACTGGGGTGCTGATACCTTGTAACATAACATTTGACTTACCTTCTAGCGATCGCGCTTCTGTATCGCCAATAACTTGGTAAGTTACTCTAGCTCCAGTATCATTAATCAATTTCACATCAACTTTACCATTAGCAAGAGCGATCGTTGTACTAGGTGCTTGTTGTTGAGATGCTGAAGGAGTTTGAGTTGTGGTGGTTCTACTTGTAGAACTTTGCGGAGTTACAGGTACGCCCTGACTAGAAATGTTCCCTTGCGGTTGCTGTCCTTGTGAGAAAGCGTTAGGTGGACATCCTTGAGGTACAACATTTCTACTGTTGAAAGGTTCTTCATAGAAAATTCGGGGACAAGGATTAAGTGTAGTAGCACCAGCCTGCGGTGTTTCACCACCTACGCCCGCTTGGTATGGACTGGATGTAGTTGTGCGAGCCGTAGGTAGAAGGCCTTGATTAGCTAGTCTTTGAGTGAGTGCATTAGGCGGACATCCTTGTGGTACTATAACCCGACTATTATGGGGTTCTTCATAAAAAATACTAGGGCAAGGGTTAATTTTAGCGGTAGACTGTTGCGGTGTTGCAGAAGTTGGTTGTTGCGCTACTGCTGTTTGAGAAATCGCAGGCACACTAATCAATAAACCTCCACAAACAGCGCCGAATATCTCAGTAAACTTGCGTAATTTTTGATAAGTCATATTCATTTTTAACTCCTGAGAAAATTGAGTAGTAACCGTCTGGAAACTTTAGAAAGCAGTGAATTCAATAAAAATATTAGATTTTGCAATAGGAGTTTGCATCTAATCTCCTCCAATAAATTTATTTATTAGCTGCATTTAAGTAAAATAAATTAGCAATTTATCTGCATACTCAATAGAGTAAACAGTAAACTGTGATAGCTCAAATTTATGATTTAAAAATGCGAGCTTTGCTATATAAGTTAGTAAGTAATGTCAGATGGATTCATCTGTCACTGGAAACAAAAAAATAAAATAAAATTTAAGACTCTAGAGTTATAGGTAGAGTGACAATAAAAGTTGTACCTTTACCGAGGGTACTTTCTACTTGTATTTGGCCTTGATGATGTTCGACAATAGCTTGAGCGATCGCTAATCCCAATCCTGAACCTGTAGCACTGTCTGTAGCTTTACTGCCACTTTTTTTATGTGTACGTGCAGGATCTACCCGATAAAAGCGGTCAAACAAACGTGGTAATGCTTCTGTAGGAATACCAACGCCAGTATCACTCACTTTAATTTGTAACTGCGCCGTACTTACACGCATTCTTGATACACGGCTGATTCCTTCTTGGCGTGCTAATTCTACATTTACCTTGCCACCAGCCGGAGTATGCTGTAAAGCATTACTAATTAAGTTTGTCAATAGTCTAACCAACTGATCCCAATTACCAGCTAGAGTGAACCAATTTTCTAGTAATTCAGGACTGGTTTCAGCAATAGGAGGATCAACTAAATTTAAATTTAAAGCAATGCCTTTTTCACCTGCGAGAAGTTGCTGTTCTTCAATAACTTCCATCAGTAAGGCATCTAAAGGACAAGGTGAGAATACATCTTTACTGATACCGCTATCTTGTCGTGCTAAAAACAGTAAGTCATTAACTAACTTACCTAAGCGTTGTGTCAGCCGTTCCACTACTTTTAACTGCTGACGATAGTTGCTAGAAGTACTCACTTCTGTTTCCACCAACTCCAATTCACTTAAGGCAACTTGCACATTAGTTTGAATTAAAGTAATGGGACTTCTGAGTTCATGGGAAGCATCAGCCGTGAATTGCTTCAGCCTTTGGTAAGAATCACCGACTGGTTCCATTGCTTTCCCCGAAAGAAACCAGCCACTTGCAGCTACAGACACTAACATTAACCAAATCCCCAGTGCTAAATCCAAAATTAGCTGGCGGCTGGGTTTGGTAACTTCAAACCAAGGATGACTTACACGCAGATATCCTAAGACTTGTCGGCCAAATTCCACACGCTGAGTGACTTGACGCAACGATAGTTCTGAGTCTCCCCATTGGTCTTGTTTGGGTACACGGACTGTTTCACCAGTATGATTACCGTGAATAGGGATATTGAGAGGTTCTGATAAAGTTGACCAAAGTAATTTTCCTGTAGGACTAAACCATTCTAAGTCAATGTGGTCATCCTCTACATGATTGGCATTGTTGCGAAAACTGGCTTCTATATTGATGCGGAGTTTATTAGTTTCATTATTTACTGGCTCAATGACAAGCGATCGCTCTACAATTTCCACCACATGATTCAACGTATCATCAATCCGCTCCACTAACGTACTACGGACATATAGATAAACACCACTAGCAAACAGCAATAACAACACTGCTGTTACGGCAGTGTACCAAATAGCCAACCGACGGCGAGTAGCTTGAAACATACTTGCAACTAAAATCTACTTAAGTAGATTTATTGAGAACAGTAACTAATAGCTAAAAATATAGTTGATTACAAGACTTTATGGCTAGTCACTTAAATGATAGGAAAGTGAATTTATTTCCGACTTATCAACGTAGCAGTTTAGAAGTTATATCTGCATCCCAAATTTAACTTCTAAACTGCTTAATAAATAGATGGACAACCTAGTACACCAATAGTAATTTTACTGTAAACAGAGATATTTCTAGTAAATTTTTATCGATATACTTAGGAAAAATATCTCTAAAAATCCAGGCTTTTACAGTAGCTTTATGGAGTAGTTTTACTAAAGCAAATATATGTAAAATGCGTAGACTTTGGTAAATTCTCTGAGGTGCTATTTTTGCTACAACGGCTACATTGATTTTGTAATCTTTTTCTAAAGAGTATTAATTCAGCCCCCATGAAAAAGAACTTCTTATTAGCAGCATTTACTCTCGGTGCAGCCTCTCTGGCCAATACTTTATTATCTGCGCCTGTTAAAGCAGCATTTGTTGATGTTCCAATCAACGTCGAAGTCCCAGAGATTATTTACATCCAAACTTACCAAAGCCTTACTTTCAGACCTAATAGCTCAGAGTTTTTTGGAGTTCCTCAAACCACTACTGGAAACTTTACCTCTGATGGTAGCGTTGATACACCTCTTCCCGATCCTGGTAACTTAAATGCTACTGCTGGGACAATTACAACAGGGGATGTTTTAGTTTATAGAATTTGGGGTACTAGTACTGGTGCAAATAACCAGATTGAACATAGCGTTGCGTATAACGGTTCTGGACTACTTTACCTGAATGGTGATACCTCATCTAGCAATCAGATAAATATTTCCATAGTCTCACCTACCTCAGCTCAATCAGCTGCTGCTCCAGGTCTTGATACAACCTTAGACCCTATTCTCGGAAACGTACAGTTTGCATTTAACTTCGCAAATGCCACAGCATCAGGGACATACTCTCCTCCTACTGGAGAAGCTTTGAGAATCACAGCTACAGGTATTTAGACATAGTATATTTTGGCCTTGAGTTGCATCTAACCAAGAGGCAAAAATTGCAAGTTCTGGCTCAGAGCAAAATTACGCTATTAGGTTAAATGCTCTTCCCAGAACTTAATATCTCAAGGTCATTTTTTGATTTAGTCAGGTAAGCATCTGATGAAACGACTACTATTTATCAGCACATTTTTGTCTGTATTTCTATTGTATCAACCCAAGACCTTTGGGCAATTCGGTTTACCCGGTACTACCCTTACTCTAGAACCAATTAAAGTAACTGATGTTTTTTCTGAAGGTTCTAATCAAGTAGGTAACGGCAAAATAGAAACAAACTTGATCAATCCATCGTTACCCACACCTTCACTGACTACTCAAGTGAGTCGGACAGTCGCAAAACTCTGGCAACTAGAACTGTCAGAAACACAAGATGAAAACCAAATATCTGTTAGTTATGGGTTGAATTCAAATCAAGGTAATCCTGATAGTCTGAGCAAAGAAGGCATTAGTGAGGAAATCAAGGTTTCCATTACTCCTATTAACCCAACTATAGACCCTAATGCTGCTAAGAGAACACTCCAGGGAGGAGCCACTTTTAACTTAGACTTTTCAGATATCAAAACTTCCGGCTCTTATTCAGGAATATTAAGGGTAACATTTACTGGGATTTAAATCTTAACTCAATTAACCAATGAATCAGCAGCAAAAAGTAGTGAACAGCATTTATAAAATTGGGGCTAGTACGTTATTAACACTAAGTACATTAGCTTTGAATTGTCACCATGCCCTCGCAATAGCAATTGGAGTTAGCCCGCCGAGATTTGAATTAAAAATTGATGAGAAAAAACCAAAAACTCAGGTTTTTCGCGTTGTTAATATTGATAATCAACCAGCAACATTTAGGATTTATATTCAAGGTTGGACAATTGACGAAAAAAATGAAATTCAACCTGTAAAATCAACAGAGCAATCTCTAGATAACTGGATTACCGTCAACCCTGTAACCTTTACCCTTCCTCCTGGCAAAACCCAAACTGTGCGTTTTTCAATTCGCCCTCGTGTTAAACCTCAAGCAGGAGAACACCGCGCTTTAATATTTGTTGAAGAAGTCAATTCTACCCCAGAAAAAAAAGCCAATTCTGGAGTTAGAGTTTTAGGGCGTTTTGGTGTTGCTGTCTATGCTTATGTTGGTAGTTTAAAAAAAGTAGGTGTTCTCAATTCCATTTCGGTTGATAGTAAAGCCAATAACCTCAAAGCTGCATTTGACATTTCTAGCCAAGGTAATGCTTATGTGCGAATGAATGGTCAATATGCAATTTGGGCTGCTAACAAATATCCTGGTGCCAGCGCTACTAAGCCAATAGCTAACTTGCAAGACCAAAAAAACAAGAAACCAGATGGTGTGTTGGATGCTGGAATGCTACCTTCAACACCTGTGTTACCTGGTACTCGTCGTCAATTAATACTTAACATTAGTCAAAAACTGCCTCCTGGTCAATATGTTTTAGATGTTAATGGTAATTTGAATGGCGGTGCAATTGATAAAGGTATTCCTTTTACAGTTACAGCCAGAAGTAAATAAAACAGCTTTTAAACATAAGTTTTCTCACTTCTGGTAATCTTCTAATCTCTCCTCACATCATATAGATTTTGCCAGTTATCCAACCGAAATTCTCTAGTTTTTTAAGTTATTTACCTTGTCTGTCTCTGCAATTAATTTCCAGCCTCGAACTTTTTTAGGCTGTCGTACCAGCATTTGTATACAAGTATGATCTACCAAGCTTCACCACCTTTACCACCAGCAGAAGTTACCACTCTACCCGCGCAAGATACTCCTATTGCAGCGCCGGATAAAAATAGTGCTAACCCAGCGTATAAAACTGCGCGGCACACAGTAGCTACTCCACTTCCACCAGAAACCGCACCAGAAGCGGAGTTTTCCACCAATGGCTTAGAAGAATGGGAATCTTCTGCTGAGAGTAATTCTGGTGAAGCGCCAGTATTACAGAAGAAGTCAGATACAATACTCGCTGATGTTTCCTTTACAACTGGAATTCCCGACATATCAGACAAGTCAAATGAGGACAATTCTGAGAAAGCATCAGTTCTACAGAAGAAGTCAGGTACAATACTCTCTGATATTTCCTTTACTAGTGGAATTCCCGAAATATCAGACAAGTCAACTAAAGAACTAGATCAATGCAAAACAGCTACAATATCTGCACAAGTAGCTTCAACTAGTGCAAGTTCAGGACAATTAGAAGAGTCTCCTGATTTATTGACTAAGCAACTGGTGAAATGTGAACCAGTCAAAGCACCTGCTAAAGTTGCTGTGACAACACCAGATAACTCAGCAGCGTCATTAACGAAACGACCGTCACAACCTCCTGTTACACAGAAAGTCAAAGCACCTACTCAAGTTGCTGCTACAACACCAAATAACTCAGCAGCGTCATTAACAAAACAACCTTCAGTTCAACAGAAAGTCAACGCACCTGCTCAAGTTGCTGCTACAACACCAAATAACTCAGCATCCACAACAAAAAAACCAGCACAACCTTCTGCTCAACGCAAAGTTCAAGCACCTACTCAAGTTGCTGCTACAACACCCAACAAAAAGACCAAACCAAAAGCATCAGTTCAGCGTACAAGAACCACAGCACCTGCTAAAGTCGCTAGTAATGAAACTGACTCAACAACATTAAAACAACCACCTCAACCACAGGCACTAAATACTAAAGTTGAAGTTGCCAGCACTGCTGATGCTGCCAAAAAATCGGAAGAACTCTCTAGTTCTTTGACCAAACAACCACAACAAGGTCAAACTACAACAGCTTCTGCGTCAACTACAATTGCGGCCAAAGCACCAGAAGACCTAGCAACTTTTGTAACTCAACAAAGGTCGCAAACAGTAACAGCACTCTCAGAAGTAGCTACCAACGAAACTGATACAACTACTGATAATTTCGGGAATTTTTTAGCTAAACAAGCATCTCAATCACAGTTTCCTGATGTTACGACAACTGCATCTACCGAAGCAACTAGTGAAACTTCGATAAGTTCTCATGACTTAACCACTTTCTTAACTAAACAACCACCTCATTCATCAGTTCAATATCAAGTTGCCAATGTACCTGCTGAAGTTCCAACTACCAGCCAGACATCAAAAAAATCGGAAGATTTATCAGCGTTTTTAACAAAACAACCTACTCATCGACAGGTTCCACAAAAAACTGCAACTAATCCTATTCCTACAACAAGTTCATCAGCAGAATCAACGACAGAACCTCTCAACACTAAACCCGCTGAAATACAGCCGAAGAAACAAGGGGTAGATGTCAGCACGAATACATTAAATGTAGATGATAACTCACGCATAACTTTCACTCAAACAGCAAGCTCAAATTTAGAAAATTTATTGCTTGGAGTAATCATTAACAGGAGAGAAGTAGGTAACTTAGATGTTATCCGTCAAGGAAATACTTTGCTGTTGCCTTTAGATGATTTTGCTAAATTTGCTGGTATTGCAGTTGAAACAAAAGATAATAATACATATTTAAACACGCCTTTAGGTGCAATTAATCTGACTGAAGATGATATTCAAAATTTTAAAGGTGTTAACTATATTAGTGATGCTTTTATTAGAGATAAATTATCTTCTAATATTGAATTTAACTCTTTGGATCTAGCTTTGATTATTGATTTACCTTGGCGTGGTGATGGTACAGCATATACAAATGAAGCAGTTAACTTACAACCAGATGTATTTGCCCCACTCAATGGTTTTTCTAATTTAAGGCAAGAGTTAAATATTGTTAATAATGCTGGGGATGTAAATTTACGCAGTTCTACACTTTTAGGTGGCAGATTAGCTGGTGGTTTATGGCGTGTACGTGTCAATAATAATTTTGAAAATTCTCCTGATGTATCTGAATATTTTTATTATAAACGTAATGGCAGATTCCTTTATCAAGTTGGTCGTCAACAAATTGGTATAAGCCCACTAGTAAATAGTCTGAATTTGACAGGAGCGCAATTCGGTTATACAAATATACCAACAAATCGCTTTAATCAAACTAATAGTGCTAATGAGTTATTACCGAGACGTTCTAGACCTTTACAAACTTTCCAAGGTGTAGTTCCACCTGCTAGTTTTGTGCAACTCAGGGTTTCTGGAATTGTTGTGGCACAACAGCAAGTGGGATTTGATGGCAGATATGAATTCGTTGATGTTAATTTACCTGTTGGACAAAATAATCAGATTGAAATTTTAGTTTTTGAACGCAATAATCTCAATGTTCCCAGTGAGATTCGATCTGTGAGAATTAATGCTTCTGACTTATTACTTCCAGCAGGTGGGAATGTTCAGTTAGCTGGGGTAGGTTTAACTGGAAATTTAGTTCAAAATTCTTTATTTGATAATAACAGTGGGGTTGATGCTGGTCAGTTTGCTGGATTTTATCAAATTCGTCAAGGTCTTTCTAATAATTTAACTTTTGAAGGTTCTGTACAGGCTATTCCTAATACATTACAAAGTCAAGCTGGGTTGGTTTGGCGAGTAGCTAATCCTTTGGTTTTGTCTGCTAGTGTGGGTAATTCTTTTGGTAAGTTAGGCTATAACACTGATTTAGATATCCAGTTAGGAAAATTAGATATTACAGCTAATTCTCAATCTTATCCAAACGGATATCGTAATGGGAAGAACTCTGGTGAGTTTTTTAACCATAGTGCAGAAGTAAGTTATCGATTTAATAATAATTTTCAGTTAGGTTTTCTAGCCCGCAGCCGTAAAAGTGGTAGTGATTCTAATGATTATATTTCACCTACTTTCTCTTTACGGCCTTTTGCTCGTTTATCTTTAAGCGGTAGACCTGATATTACCGGACAATATTTATTCAATGCTTTTTATCAAGTCAATCGTGCTGCCAAACTATCTTTTAATACTTATGGCGATAGATATGCTAGTGATCTAAGTTATGACTTTAATCGCAGTTATCAGCTGTCTTTAGGTACTGATTTTGGTGGTAATTATGCTACTCGCTATACAGCTACGTTGAGTTATAACCCTCCAAGTATTAGACAACTAAGTTGGCGAATGGGGCTGGCTTACCGTGAGGGAAATTTTGGGCCGATTGTTGGTGCTAGTATGCAGGTATTGCCTGGGTTATTTGCCAGGGTTGAATATCAAGGTATTCCCTTTGCTGGGAGAAGAAATAGCTTTGGTGGTTTTGATGACGATCGCCTGACAGTATCATTAGTCTCAGACTTATCGTTTGCTGGTGGTAGAGCCGTTCCCAGTAATTTTAGCTCTTTAGGTAAGGATCGCGGTGCGATCGCCGGACGTATTACTGTCTCCGATGAAAACAAAGGTTACGACTTAAGCGGTGCTAGTGTAAGGATCATAAATAACCACAACAAGCCTGTTGGCGGTGCAAAGACTGACTCTAGCGGGAACTTCTTTGTCGGTGGTTTGCCAGAAGGTATTTATCGAGTCGAAGTTGACCCAGAACAATTACCTGTAGAACTTACCTTACCAAAAACAGGTAGGGTAGCTGAGGTGGGAATGGCAGGTGTCACTAATGTAGATTTTGCCGCCAGATTAGAATATGGTTTAGCTGGTCGAATTACCGATGTTGCAGGTCAGCCAATGTCTGAGGTGCGGGTAGAACTAGTAAATGTTGCTGGTACAGAAGTTTTATCAGCGATGACCGACGAATTTGGTCTGTATCGTGTAGATGGTGTTCCCGTTGGCAAGTATACATTGCGGGTTCCGCCTCAAGATGCGATCGCCAATAGTGAGACTTTCCCCAAGCGCGAGGTAAATATTCACAACGAATTCGTCTACGACCAAAATCTGCAATTACCAATTTCGACAGCAGCCAAAGAAATTAAAGAAAAATAATCCAAAATCTCAAATTTAAAATCTAATATTTTCTAGCTTTTGTAAAAAACTAACTTCTCGTTCATTACAGATTTCCACTACTATGTTTATTGTTCTCCAGTCGTGTGGGCTACTTCTGGCTACCCGCAGATCGTCATGCCGAAATCTAAAAAGAGCGCCAATCCCATCAATCTCAACGATCCACAATACTATCTCAACCGAGAGTTAAGCTGGCTGGAATTTAATCATAGAGTACTACACGAAGCTTGCGATTCACGCACACCACTTTTAGAAAGACTGAAGTTTTTAGCCATCTTCAGTTCTAATTTAGATGAATTCTTCATGGTGCGGATTGCTGCTTTAAAGCAACAGGTGGAAGCGAAAGTTACTCAGTTAACGCCTGATGGACGTACCCCGCAACAACAACTGGATGATATTCGCTTAAATCTTAGTCCGCAAGTAGTCAAACAGCATCAACATTTTGAACAAGTCCTGCGTCCACTATTGGCCAAGGAGCGTATTCATATCCTTGACTACATTAATTTAAACCAGAAACAACGGACTTATTTAGATAATTATTTTGAAGAACAAATCTTTCCAGTTTTGACTCCTTTGGCTGTTGATCCTAGCCATCCTTTCCCCTACATTTCCAATCTCAGTTTAAATTTGGCAGTTGTTGTCAAAAACCCAGATACCGAAGAAGAATTTTTTGCTAGAGTCAAAGTCCCTAGCGTTTTACCACGATTTTTGCCTTTACCACCAGAGTTAGGCATTCAAGAAAATGGACAACCCGCCAACTGGACAGGTGTACCTTTAGAACAGGCGATCGCCCATAATTTAAATGCTTTATTTCCGGGGATGAATATCCAAGAATATCACCCCTTCCGCATTACTCGTGATGCTGACTTAGCACTGGAAGAAGATGAAGCCGACGACTTGTTATTAGCCATTGAACAGGAACTACGCAAACGCCGCATTGGTGGTAGTCCTGTCAGAATAGAAATTCAATCCCAGACACCAGAACCAATTCGGACACGCTTGTTACAAGATTTAGATTTGACCGACAGCGATGTTTATCAAGTAGATGGTTTATTGGGTCTGCGAGACTTAATGTATTTCATGGCTTTGCCCTTGGCGGAACTGAAAGATCCCCCTCGTCAGTCTGTCGTCCCTCCCCGTCTGCAACGGTTACGCGAACCGCACATAGACGAAGATGTCTTGGAAATGGAAGAAGGCAAAGATTTTTTTGCAGTGATTAGAGAAAAGGATTTATTCGTCCACCATCCCTATCAATCTTTTTCGGCAACAGTTGTACGTTTTATTACCCATGCAGCCCATGACCCGAATGTCTTAGCTATCAAGATGACCCTTTACCGAACTTCCGGTGATTCACCGATAGTTAACGCTTTAATTGCAGCGGCTGAAAATGGTAAGCAAGTATCAGTATTAGTTGAATTAAAAGCCCGCTTTGATGAAGAAAATAATATTTACTGGGCAAGGCGTTTAGAAAGAGTGGGCGTTCATGTTGTCTATGGGTTAGTTGGCTTAAAAACCCATTGCAAAACTGTCATGGTAGTGCGACGAGAAAAAGATAGAATGCGCCGCTATGTGCATATTGGCACGGGAAATTACAACCCAAAAACTGCACGACTATATACCGATTTAGGATTATTTAGTTGTCGTGAAGAATTAGGTGCTGATATTACAGATTTGTTTAATTTTTTGACTGGTTATTCACGACAGAAATCTTATCGAGAATTATTAGTTGCACCAGTGAATATGCGTGATCGCTTTTTGTCTTTAATTCAGCGCGAAATTACAAATGTTCAGAAAGGGTTTACTGGACGCATTGTTGCCAAAATGAATTCTCTGGTTGACCCACAAATCATCGCTACTTTGTACGAAGCTTCTCGTGCTGGTGTGCAAATTGACCTCATTATTAGAGGCATTTGCTGTTTACGTCCAGGACTCAAAGACATTAGTGAAAATATTCGCATAATCAGCATTATCGGTCGCTTTTTAGAACACTCTCGCATTTATTATTTCTACAATAATAGCCAAGAAGAAATCTATATTGGCAGCGCTGACTGGATGCGCCGCAATCTAGATCGACGAGTAGAAGTAATTACGCCAATTAAAGATCAAGATATTGCTAAAGATTTGCAAGAAATCTTGGGAATTATGTTGGCAGATAACCGCCAAGCTTGGGAATTACAAGCTGATGGTAGTTACATACAACGCCGTCCTGAAGATGATTGCCCAGAAGCTAATTCACAAATAAGTTTTATGAATATGGCATTGCGTTCTACAGGCGGAACCCCTAACTTGCTAGATTCACAGAAAGGTCTTTCTTATACTGAGTAACTAGGAAAAATTTTATTTTTTTAGCAAACTTTAATTTTTCCCAATTTTATCTAGATGAATTAGTTGTGAAAAAAGTAGTGATTCAACCATAAGATAGAGTAATTGTCTGTACTTGCTCTCATAGACTATGAACATTGTTGTAACTACTTTTTTCTTTCCTTGAATGTTAATGCTCTCCTGTGAGTCTTCTGCTTTACGCGTTCTCGTAGTTGATGACCACGAACTGACTCGTTTAACCCTAAAATTAGCTTTTTCTTGTCAAGAAAATATTCAAGTTGTTGGGTTAGCTAGTAACGGTCAAGAAGCTATAGAAATGGTTAAACGCTATCTGCCTGATGTAATTGTTTTAGATTTACAGATGCCTATAATGGATGGTTGGAGTGCTTCTAGTCAAATTAAGGCCTTCTCTCCCCATACTCAGATACTTGCTTACTCCTCCGTAGAAGATGCTAATTCGCCACGCGCGAGGGGAATGGCTAACTTTGATGATTTCTGTAAGAAAGATGTATCTACAACGGAACTTATTGCTTTAGTCAGACAATTAGGCAACCGTAGAGGAGATAGTGAAATTGTTTGATAAATCTTGCACCAAAATAATGTCACATTGACTTAGGCTTGGCTCAGTTCTGGAGAGTTGGTAATGTTTTATGATTGAGAAGCGTCGGCATAACTCTTACTTATTAGAGATACCGACGCAATTTTTAGTGCAACTTAATTATTTCCTATTTCTGGGATAGTACGTTTATATTCATCAATTAAGTCATCTAGTTCTTCTAAAGCCTGATTGACATCGACTCTCAAAGTTCCCAAGTTTGGCTGTTCTAAGAGGCTTAAAAGGTAGTCGCGTTTGCTTTTAACTACCGCAATTCGGTCTTTGATAGTTTGTAAATCCATTGCTTGTCTGCCTTTTATTAACTACAGTCCAGTTTAAAGTTAACGCAAAACAGTGCGAAGCTTGCTCAAGCAAGCAAAAGTTGTTACCCACATCACCATCTAAGTTGCTAAGAATCAAGCAACTCAGTTTTTAAGTCGTTGGGCTTTCCTAATTTGTTACACATAGCCGATGATAATAAAACTAACGTGTTAATAAATATTATCTTTGGCTCATGTTACGTAAAATATCTTTGGGAACTCTGGGTTTAACTATCGGCAGCATATTAACTCTTGTTGGCTTCATAGCCTATGCTGCCAATAATGCCACACTTAATCTTGTAGGCTTCTTTTACGGTTTTCCTCTGTTGTTGGGAGGACTGGCACTCAAAGCCAATGAAATTAACCCGATACCCTTTAGCCAAGCGACAACACCATCAGTATTATCTCTGCGGGAACAGCAAGCCACTGTAACTCAAAATAAAATTCGCAAAGACATCACCCGGTATTGTTACGGGCAAGATGCTCACTTAGATGTAGCACTTTCTTACTTGGGTCTCAGTCCCTCTGATGAAGAAAGACCAATTGTTACAGGTTTACGAGAAGAGGATATTAATGGCGCTTACACGTTAATTTTAGAATTTGATTCTCCTTTAATACCGATTAATGTTTGGCAAGAAAAACAAGCAAAAATGACCAGCTATTTTGGCCCTGGAGTAGAGATAAAAATCACCCAGCCAGCCGAAGATAAAATTGAGTTAGCGTTAGTTACTAATCCATAGTCAATGGTCAATAGTCAATCAATATTAATTATTGGCTATTGACTTTGCGATCGCTCAAAATTTCATCAATCAATATAGCCGCAGTGCGATCGCCATAAAGACTGTTTCTCACAATATCGCTGGATGACAAAACGAGCCAAGCATTTTGCCATACCTTGCATATCATTAGACCAATGACTGATGATCATTGACTATTGACCATAAATCATTTTTCTAATCTGACTGCATACCACTGCAAATATTGACCAGTTCCAATATCTAACTCACAACTAGTATCGATGAGATATTGGACTTTAGCTTCCAAAGAATCAATATTTTGTAAATCTGGTGGTAAATCTTGAGCATTAATTGTTTGTAAAACTGTTTTCAGCTTTTCAAATAATGCTGATGCTGTCAGAAATTGTTCTGGTTGATTAGTTTCTAACACCACAAAGTTATCTTGTTGATACATTAACGAATCTGGCATATTTGTACTTCAGTTAATTTAAATTTATTTTTATAGACAACTTTATATTCAATCAAGTTACTTAAATAAGTGTCTCTGGAATTATATCTTTATATATTCTAGACACTAAAGTTATAATTTATTGAAAGCTTTATAGATATTTTGTATTACACATGAATTATTAAGATTGAAATCAGGAATTTTACTTAACTCTCAAGTTAATCACTCTCTAAACAATAAAGCTTATTATACAACTTGATATTAACCTCATGTAATTTATGTAATTACCCATCAATTGAAATGGGTGAAATTTAGCCATATATATTAATACTATTCAGGGATTGTCAGATTTAGGTTTAGCTATTTTCTCAAAAATATTTTGTAATTGCGGAGAATCTCCTCAGTATGTGGCTAAGGTCGCTTTAGAGCTTATTCAGCATAGTTGTAGATTTGAAGTTTTGCTCAAAATGGTAATTAAATAGTAATTACACTTTACCACTAGGGAAATATAAACATAATACTTCCTTGCAAAGCCAGAGCTAACTAAAAATTGCTTTTTCCTTTTCAGTAAATTGTCTATGAAACTGATTTTTCTAAACTTTTCTTTGCTTAAGCTGATTAAATATTCTCTTTTCCGAAAAAATTTGATGCTGCATTCAGATAGCTTAGGTATAAAATTTATAGCTTTGATTGAACTTTTATGCGATCGCAGCCCCAGTTGTCAGTCAGATAGATGGCGTGATCAGAGAGTGTTAGTTAGCACCACTCTCTTACAAGAGACATTTAAACATCCTGTACAAAATAGAGCATTACTGTACCTCCAACTTCGACTGCGGTCATGAACTTTCAGCCAGTTGCCTTCCAGTAATATTTACTGTCACAAAATCTTGCTTATTGGCTATTTTTTGTGTTATGCAGGTTTTCTCAAGTTTACCCCTAGGCGATACTTTCATTTTCTGTGGAACGCAATTCATGTCAGGCTTAAGCCCATTTTCTCTTCCTAAACAACCTCCAGTAATTCTGGTGGCTGATGATGATAAAACCATCCGCCTGCTTTTGCGTGAAGCTATGGAACAAGAAGGCTATCGAGTTGTTGAAGTTGCAGACGGTAAGCAGTGTTTAGATGCTTATGAGACTGTCAAACCAGACATAGTATTGCTAGATGCAATCATGCCTGTAATGGATGGCTTTACTTGTTGTAAGCACTTGCTCCAAATTGCCAGAAATAATCTCATGTCAGCATTGGCAAATCTTGATACTGACTCTGCTACTGGTAACACCGTTATCTCCAAATTATGGGAAAGAACACCAATATTAATGATTACCAGTTTGGATGACGCAGAATCTGTAGACCGTGCCTTTGAAGCAGGAGCATCTGATTATGTTACCAAGCCAATTCATTGGGCTGTTTTGCGCCAGCGTTTACGTCGTCTACTACAACAAGCGCAAGTATACAAACAATTAGAAGCAGCAAATCTAGCTTTACAGCAACTTGCTAATGTTGATGGCTTAACAGGTCTTGCTAATCGCCGTCGTTTTGATGAATATCTTAATACGCAGTGGATAAATTTGGCACAGGATGAATCTCCCCTGTCATTAATTTTATGTGATATCGATTATTTCAAATTTTATAACGATCAATATGGTCATCCAGCTGGAGATGTTTGTTTGCAAAAGGTAGGTGCTGTTTTGAGCAAAAATGCCCAAAAACATCACGATTTAGTAGCACGTTATGGGGGCGAAGAATTTGCTATAGTTATGCCCAATACTCACGCTTCTGGTGCATTTTATGTAGCGACAACTATGCAAACTGGTGTCCAAAACCTACAAATTGCTCATGACGCTTCTGCTGTGAATGAATATGTCACCTTGAGTATAGGGGTAGCTACTCTGATTCCAACTTGGGAATCCTCGCCTTCAGATTTGATTGTAGCGGCTGATAAAGCGCTTTACACAGCAAAGGCAGAAGGGCGTAATCGGATTATTCTCAGGTGACATAGCCGGAAACTCAAACTCATAATCTTGAAATTATGGGTGTTCATCTGACTAAAAACCGCTATGGAATAATATGAATCCGATAAAAAAAGAAGCCTAGAACAGGCTTCTTTTTTAAAACTAGTATTGAAACTGGACTATTTTACAGTAACTTTACCGCCAGCCTCTTCAATCCGCTTCTTAGCATCTTCAGCTGCATCTTTAGCAATAGCTTCTTTAACAGCCTTGGGTGCTGCTTCCACCAAGTCTTTTGCTTCTTTCAGACCTAGACCAGTTAATTCCCGAACAATCTTCAGTACGGCAATCTTCTTGTCAGCAGGAACAGATTCTAGAATTACGTCAAACTCTGTTTTTTCTTCTACTGGTTCAGCAGCAGCAGCAGCGGGAGCAGCAACAGCTACGCCAACGGGAGCAGCAGCACTTACACCAAAAGCTTCTTCAATTTGCTTAACTAATTCAGCAGCTTCCAGCAAACTCAAGGATTTCAACTGTTCTAAAATAGCATCGGTTGTTGCAGACATTGATGTAACTCCGTAATTAATGTTTGATTGGTTATTTGTGATTTGTCATTCGTCATTCGTCATTTGTAATTACCACTGACTATTGACTCTTGACTAAAGAAGTCTAAAGAATGAAAAAACAGTAAATAAACCATTTTTGAATAATCGGCTTATTTCACACTTGATACTTCATACTTTATTCGGCCGCATTTCCTTGTTCTTGTTCGGCCACAGCCTGCAAAGCACGAGCCAAGCCACCAGGAACTTCGTTGATACCCACAGCAATTTTTGTAGCTAAAGCGTTGATAGCTCCAGCAATTTGACCCATGAGTTGTTCCTTGGATGGCAAGTCACCTAAAGCCTTGACATCTGCTTCTTTGAGCAAGCGGCCTTCCATGACTCCGCCACGCATTTCTGTCTTCTTTGTGGCTTTTTGGAAGTCTTGGTAAGCCTTAATTGCTGATGAGAAGTCCTCTTTGACTAACAAAAAGGCGGAAGAACCTTTCAGCAACTCTGACATTGGTTGCCATTTCTCATCATCTTGAATGGCAATACCCATTAAGGTATTTTTTGTTACCTTACAAGTAGTGCCAGTTGGACGCAACCGCCTCCGTAAATCTGTGATTTCGGCAACTGTTAATCCTTGGTATTCAATTACCAATGCGACAGTTGACTCACTCAAAGATTGTTTGAGGTCAGCTACTATTTCTTGTTTATTTTCTAACGTTCTACCCATCGTGTTTCACCTCCAAGGGCAAAATCAGTGATTTTCCTGCTTGTGTCTTCTAGTTCTGACCAACCCAAAACAATAAACCCCGATTTTTTCAACCGGGGTTTCACAGTAAAGCTCTTGGCGCTGTAACACCTACACCGTGTAGGTAGTAATTCAGGCAATTAGAGTTTTTACCTCGGCAGGATATTAAGCTATTCGCACCTGCTGTCTCCGGTTTGAACTATTTAGTTTTGTCTTTTGTTTTTACAAATGACTAATGACTATTGACTCAAAATTAAGCAGCTTCGTTAAGTTTTAAATCCCGCAGAGCGGTGATATCAACTTTAATCGCAGGCCCCATAGTAGCAGAGATATAAAAGGTTCGCCAATAGCGACCTTTTGCTCCTGAAGGACGGTTACGGTCGATTGTTTCTTGCAACGCTTTCAAGTTGACTAACAAATCTTCAGGTGCGAAACCTGCCTTACCAAACATAACATGAACAATACCAGTACGGTCAGCCCGAAATTCTAATTTACCTGCTTTGAATTCTGCGATCGCACCTGCAATGTCGAATGTTACTGTACCACCTTTGGGCGATGGCATCAAACCGCGTGGCCCTAGCAATTTCCCTAGTTTTGCGACCTGTGGCATAACATCCGGTGTGGCAATCAGTTTATCGAAGTCCATCATGCCTTTTTGAATTTGGTCAATCAGTTCTTCGGAACCAACAATGTCAGCACCAGCGTTGCTTGCTTCTGTGACTTTTTCACCTCTAGCGATAACTGCCACCCGAACAATTTGTCCTGTACCTTTGGGTAGCGCTACCGTTGTCCGTAATTGTTGGTCTGTGTATTTGGGGTCAATTCCCAAGCGGATATGTGCTTCCGCGGCTTCAGCAAATTTAGCTGTTGCTGTTTCTTTTAGTAGTGTTAAAGCGTCTAGGGGTGAGTATTCCCTATCTTCTACTTTTGCTTGCAGTTCTCGCAAGCGACGTGATACTTTTTTTGTCATTTTTCTCTCCTGGGGTTATTTGCGAAGTTAAGCTTCTCCCCCGATAGTTTTTTAAGTGCTGAGTGCTGATTGCGAAGTCCACTATTTTTCTTCTGCCTTCTGCCCTCTGCCTCCTGCTTTTCTATACTATTCAGTAATCGTAACGCCCATATTTCTTGCGGTTCCCGCCACAATATTCATTGCCGCATCGATGTCGTTGGCGTTGAGATCGGGTAATTTAGTTTGGGCAATTTCCCGCAGCTGTGCTTGAGTAATTGAACCAACCTTCTTCTTATTGGGTTCGTTAGAACCTCTTTCGATTTTCGCTGCTTTGCGAATCAATACTGATGCTGGTGGGGTTTTGAGTACAAATGTAAAACTCCGGTCTTCATACACCGAAATTTCTACAGGGATTACCATACCAGCTTGGTCTGCTGTTTTGGCGTTGTACTCTTTGCAGAACATCATGATGTTAACGCCATGTTGACCCAATGCAGGGCCTACTGGCGGTGCTGGGTTGGCTTTTCCAGCGTTCAGGGCCAGTTTAATGACCGCTACTACTTTTTTCGCCATTTGTATTTAGCTCTGTTTCTCTACCTGATTGAATTCCAATTCAACGGGTGTATCTCTGCCAAAAATCGAGAGCAAGGCTTTGAGTTTACTTCGCTCTGGACTGACTTCAATCACCTCGCCTTCAAAGTCCTTAAATGGGCCAGAAAGCACGATTATCTTATCACCTGTCGCCATATCAATTTTGACAACTGGCTCTTGTTCGGTGGTTTGTTTGAATATGCGCTCTACTTCTGAGTAACTCAGAGGTAGTGGTTTAACGTGACCACGACCTTTGGCACTGCCACGTTTTTGTTCTGCTCCCACAAAGTTGATTACATGAGAGGTGTTACGCACTACCTGCCATGTATCGTCATTCAAGACCATCCTTACTAGCACATAACCAGGGAACACTTTTTCTTCTGTGTGCTGGCGACTGCCATCTTTACGGATTTTTACTGCTGGTGTGTGGGGGATTTCGACTTGAATTATTTTGTCTGATACGTCAAAGGTCTGGATGCGTTGTTCCAAGTTGGTTTTGACGCGCTTTTCACAGCCGGAGGCTACTTGTACTGCATACCACCGCGCTTCTTTGAGCGCTGCTTCTGCCGTTTCCTCTGACTGCAAATTTGAGTTAAGTGGGTCGTCTGTTGCAAAAGTCATCAGAACACCTGTTTTGCGGCCCAAGCAAACAATCCATCCACCAAATAAATCAAAGATGCGGAGAGTGTCACCATTAACAGCACGGCTGCTGATTCGCTCACTAGCTGTCTGCGACTTGGCCAAACTACTTTTTCAAGTTCTTCTTTCGTCCCTTGAATAAAGTTTTGTACGTTTAGCCCACTAGTGTTTTCAGGCATTTCAGCTTCAGTTTTTTTCGCCACTGTTGTTTATCCCCCCGTTTCTTGTACAGCTGTATCTTGCTAATTTTTATCTTACTTTTACAGCTTTGATTCCATCCTGCTGACTTGCAGCAAAAATCTCTAAGTTACAAAACAACTATACCCGAAATCGTTGGCACTAACTACATTGATGTAGAAGTGCCACTGTTTCGGGTTGTATTTTTTGCTTGCGAGCGCGCCCTGGAGGACTTGAACCCCCGACATCAGGTTTTGGAGACCTGCGTTCTACCAACTGAACTAAGAGCGCACAGGTTGGTTTGGATTCGGTGATTGCGTTGAACTTTTATTTAGTTTAACGCAATTGCGATTCTTATTGTACATGATTTTTGTCGGGGAGACAACTTAGCGGCAAAAGCCGCTTGTTAACTGAGATTTCTCTCATACCCTGAGCAAAAATTACAAAGGGCGGTCGAAACGCTGCTTGATCCGGGTAGCTTTACCAACGCGATCGCGCAGATAGTAAAGTTTAGCACGCCGTACTTTACCGCGACGGATGACTTTGATGCTGTCGATGCGCGGAGAGTGCAATAAAAATACACGCTCTACGCCTACTCCTTGAAATACGCGGCGAACGGTAATAGTTTCGTTAATACCGCCGTTGCGTTTAGCAATGACAACACCTTCGTAGGGTTGCACACGGTATTTCTCACCTTCTTTGATTTTCACGCCGACTTTGATGGTATCGCCCACATAGATGTTGGGCAAATTAGATTTTAGTTGTTCCGCTTCAATGGAGCGGATGATCTCTTGAGCGTTCATAGCCTATCTGGTGAAAAACTCACAATCATCCATAATAAATCGAGAATCTGCTTTCAGTCTAGTGATATGTGAGATTTAAAATTTTTACCCGATCCGCCATATCTAAAAATGAAAGCTATATTGCATAAAGCTTGCTACAGGTGTGATGTTTATGAAATTTAGTGTTGTGATCACTACCTATAACCGCGTAAGCTTACTACGCCGAGCCGTTGATTCTGCTATCAACCAGACAATTCCTTGTGAGGTGATTGTAGCTGATGATTGTTCTGCTGATGACACGCAAGCCTACGTAGAAAGCTTAGGTAATAGAGTAATTTACCATCGCCATGAGGTAAACAAAGGTCATGCAGCTACGGTAAATGCAGGAGTCAATCAAGCCAGTGGTGACTGGATTAAGTTTTTGGATGATGACGACTATTTGGCAACTAATTGTCTCGAAGAGATGCTAAAAGCGATCGCTCTTTGTCCTAGGGCAGTGATTTGCTCTTGTGTGGCGGCTCAAGTAGATGAACATGGGGTAGAACTGAGTCGTACTCCTCAACTTGGACATGGGTTAGCTTTTTCTGTTCCCCAAGCTGATATTCACTATGGAATGCTTTTGGAATTACTGCCTTTTGGGACACCTGTACAAGTTGCTTGTAGTCGTGATGCTTTTTGTCAAACAGATGGTTGGGATTCTCAACTTGATGCTAATTGTGATGACATAGATTCTTGGCTACGCATTGCCCAATTTGGTGATGCGATTTTCTTAAATCAATGTTTAGCTTATCGGACTATTTGGTCAGGTGCTTATAATCATAAGTTTTCTATATCTAAGCGGTTAGATACAAATATTTTGATTAAGGAAAAAATTTATGCTTTAGTTAATGAAAAGTATCGTCAGGATCTGCCCAAAATAGAAGATATAAAAAAATATCTCATATTACATTGGGCGTTTGTAGAACTGAAGCAGAGAAATGTTCCAGACTTTCTGATGATGTTGAATAAGTCGGCATTTTCGACAATGGCATGGAGAATTTTCTTAACTACTATTTTTTTACGCCGCTTGCACTTTCAAAGTCAACTTATCCGCAAGTTTGTCTTGTATTAAATTTACAACCAAAGGCAGTGACCAGTGATTTAAAATCATAGCCAGAATAGAATTCGCAGCATCTTTTATTAAGATATAACCACGATTTCTATTCGCTTAAAATCACCAAAATTATGCTGATTTATTAATTGTCTTTATTTAGTAATACCTATTCTTCAATTTATCTAACTTGGTTAATATTTGCTTTAACCACCCAAAATCTAGGATGTCGTGTAGCAGTGTATAAAAACACGGAATAATAAACAATGTTAAGACAGTTGCTAATGACAAACCAGAAAAAACGACAACACCCAATGGTTGCAGAAACTCTGAGCCTTCACCAATTCCTAATGCTAAAGGGAACATACCTAAAACAGTGGTAATAGTAGTCATGAGTACGGGACGCAAGCGTTGTGGTGCTGCTTGTAAAATGGCAGTTTTGCGGTCAATATTGTCCCGTTCCCGAAGTTGATTGGCTAACTCAACCATGATGATGGCATTGTTCACCACAATACCAACTAATAAAACGGCACCTACTATCACGGTTGCACCAATGGCAGTTTTAGTAATATAAAGTCCAAAAATTCCCCCGGCTAGTGCTAACGGAATGGTAAACATAATTACCAATGGGTCAATGAGGGAATTATATTGTACTGCCATAACTACAAATACAAGGAATGTGGCTAATCCACCTAATAGTTGTAGTGAGCTTTGCAATTGTTGATTTGATTCAGCCGCGGCGCTAGGTAAAACACTTATACCTTCTGGCAATTCGAGGTTATCTATGACTTGTTTTACCTGGGCTATGGCTTGACTTAAACTAGCGCCCTCGGTTAAATTCCCTGCTAGGATGACAACTTGGCGCTGGTTGATTCGCTGAATTTCACCAGGCGCTTGCCCTTCAATAATTCTAGCAACATCACTCAACCGGACTTGGTGATTATTGTCTACAAATAACGGCAATCTTTCTAATTGAGATGGTTCTTGTACTGCTGTTTCATTCAACTTTACGCGTACATCTACTAAGCGGTTGCCACGTTGTAATTGTGTGGGGATACTACCCTCTAGAGCAGTCTGAATGGTATCGCCAATATCTGTAGTAGTTAGGCCTAAAGCTGCAACACGCTCCCAGTCTGGCAAGATTTGAATTTCGGGTTGTCTTTCATCAGCATCGGGACGGAATCTAGCGAGGGTGGCTTGCTCTTCTAAAGCGGCTAAGACTTGACGGCCAGCGTCTTGTAAGGTGTCTGGGTTGTTACCTTGCAAAATCACATCAACATCAGCGCCCCGGACAGGAGAGTTATTCAAAATCAAACCCCGCACTTGTCCGGGTGAAAGGCGCAGACGAATGCCGGCTAAGTTTAATTTATCCAGTTCTTTGGTGACTCGTTCAACGTAAGCTTCGACATCAGTACCAGTTTTCAGGGTAATGTTGCTAGTACCGCGTAAGGGGTTGGCATTGGTTGTATTACCAAATAAGGCTCCACCAGCAGTGGAAAATATATATTCTGTTTCTGGCTGCTGGCGGAGAACCTCATCCACAGCACTCATAACTTTGAGGTTAGTGTCTAAGGGTGTTCCGGGAGGAAACTGAGCGTTTAAGTTAGCTTGTCCGGTATTGATGCGGGGTAAAATTTCTTGGGGAATTTGGGGAGCCATCCACAAACTACCGCCACCAAAGAAGAGGAGGGCGATCGCCACTGTAATTAATCGCCAGCGTAATATCATAGTTAAAAAGCCGCCATATCCCCTGGTAGCAGCATCAAAGCGGCGATTAAATTCTTGCAATAGCCAAAATTCACTTAAACGGCTAGAAAACTTCCATCCTAATAAGCGAGATGCCATCATGGGTACAACCGTGACAGCAATAATAATTGAAGCTGCTACGGAAAAGCTAATAGTTAAAATTAATTCATTGAATAGCAGGGCGATAAACCCACCAATGAGCAAAAATGGCAATACTGCGACCAAGTTGGTACTAGTAGAAGCTATTAATGCTGATTCGACTTCTCGACTACTTTGTTCTGATTGATTAATTAGTTGCTGTTTACTCAACTTGCTTCTAGCAGTTTTACCGGGGGTCATTCCCGCGCCTTCAGCAATGTTCTCCAACATCACGATGGAGTTATCAACTACAATACCTACACCCAAAGCTAAACCACCCAAACTAAAAACGTTGATGGATAAACCAAATAAACCCATTAAGATAATTGCGGCTAGGGTGGCTAAGGGGATAGCCAGGACAATAATCAAAGTTTGTCTGATGGAACCCAGGAATAGGAGAACTGCGATCGCGGCTAATGCTGTACCAATTAACCCGGAACTTGTAACATTAGAAATAGAATTACGAATAAACTTTGATTCATCTAAAGTAGATGTAATTACTGTTCCTTCAGGAATGACACCAGACTGTCGCAGTTCTTCTACACGCTGTTTAACTCCATCAACAACGTTGATAGTATTGGCATCTGGTTGTTTTTGAATACTGACTTTGACGGCTGGTTCACCATTGAGTGAAACGAAAACTCTTTGTTGTTCCGAGCCGTCGATAATTTCGGCAAAATCTCGCAAATAAACACGGCGGGTAGGAACTGACGATTGAGTATTGGTAATTGTGGTAGAAGACCCAGAGGATACCTCAAAGGATAAATTTCTTAGTTCCTCAGCACTCCGAAAGCGACCCACTGTCCGAGTTAATGGCTCGGAATTCTGCCCTAAAATTCGACCGCCGGAAATATCTTGGTTGCGGTCTCTTAATTCATCTAAAACATCTGTTAAACCTACACCCAAAGCTTGCAGACGAGCTAAATCTAGATTGACTCTAACTTCTTCTGGTACTCCTCCCGATACGTCTACCCCGGCTACACCAGGGACAACCCCTAATTCACGAGCTAGTTCTTCTTCGGCAAATACACGTAACTCTACACCTTCTAGGCTTGGTGAAGTTAAAGCTATTTCATAAACAGGTAACTGGGAAGGATCAACTTTAAATATGCGTGGTGCTTCTAGGGTGTCTGGTAAAGTACCTCTGGCTCGGTTAAAGGCCGCAGTAGCATCGTTTAAGGCTTGGTCAATATTGCCCCCTGGTTGAAAGTACAAATCCAAACTGACTTGTCCTTCACGGGTTTGGGAGAAGACTTGTAATACACCCTCGGTAGCGGAGAAGGCTTCTTCTAAAGGTTTTGTGACTTCATCAATTGCTACTTCTGGCGAAATCCCTGGTGCTTGTATCCGCACACCAATTCGAGGATAGGTAATTGATGGTAGTAAATCTACTGGTAATTTAACTATAAAAAATACACCCATCACGATTACCGCTAGGGTAAGCATGAGAGTACCGATATGTTGACGAATGGAAATGGCGCTGATGCTAAATCCGCCGCTTTTGTGGACTTGCTGCATGACTATGATTGCACTCCAAATCTAAATTCTTAATTTCTTAATTTCTCGTTCTGCTCGGTGTCGAATTTGATTCGCCTGTTTCGGAAAGAATCGAAAGACGTACAGAGTTGCCATCTTTTAATGGTCTACCACTGCGAACTACATAGCGCTCTCCTGGTTGCAAACCAGATAAAATCTCTACTTTGCTATCAGCTTTTTTGCCCAAGGTAACGGTACGTGCTATTACTGTTGGTTTGCCCTGCATATCTGTAACTACGAATACAGTGCCATTTGTCTCGTCATTGGCTGCGTCAGATTCAGAAGGCTGTTTGGCTGATTTTTGAATGGCTGTTTGGGAGATTACAACTCGCGGTTGTATTTGATTTGCAAAATTAACTCGTGCTAATAGTCCGCTACCAATATTGCCTTGATTGTTGGGAACTTCCACTTCTACTGGTATCAGGCGAGCAGTCGCATCGGCGGTGGGAGATATGCGTATAACTCTGCCAGTTAATGCTTTTTGGGGAAAGGCATCTAAGCGTACTTGTACAGATTGCCCAACTTTAATTTTTGCTAGTTCTAATTCTGAAACTTGAACTACTACTTTTACTCGGCTGAAGTCGCCAATTTGGATAACTTCGCCGCCTGCTTGCAAAAGATTACCTGGTTCTGTAACTTTGCTGGTGACTACACCATTGATAGGGGAAATTAATCGGGAGTAGGAACGCCGTTCTTTGGCTTGGGCGACTACTGCTTGTTGCGCTAAAACTCTACCTTGGGTAGCGGCGACGGCTTGTTGTTCTGTGCGGACTTGTTCTATTGCAGCCCGCAAGGCTTGGGCGGCTGTTTGGGCTTGAGTGCGTGCTTGTTCGGCTGTTTGTTGGGCGATCGCACCTTGTTGGTATAATTGCTGTTGTCTTTTAGAGTCGGCTTGAGCTTGCACCATCTGTAACCGCAGTCTTTCAACTTCTGCACGCGCATTACTTACCTGGGTTATGGCTCTGGCTACGTCTGATTTTTGGGCTGCGAGTTCGGCTTCGGCTTGTTTTAATTCTGTCATCAGCAGGACATCATCTAGCTGTCCGATGTTTTGCCCTTTTTTGACAATACTGCCTACATCTACGTTTAAGGATAATAGCCGCGCTTCTATTTGCGATCGCATCGATACAGTACGGAAGGGTATTGTTGTACCTGTATACTCTGGTTGTTTTTCTAGTGTATCTGTCCGCGCGATCGCTACATCTACAGGTGTCGCACCACCACCTTCTTTACTACCACGTTGCGATTGAGCTTCGGCGGCCTCTTTGGGTAGAGAAGCACAACTAGCAGAAAGTATTCCTGTAGTTAATAAGCAAACAAATAATGATAGGAATTTCCTTGTTTGTTCCTGGGGAAACATACTTTTTTTTGTTGGTTTCCCTGTGTCAATCTTGAAGATTAAATCTAACTGGCTATTCATCACTTGGATTGGAGCTATGTAGGTTTGCTGTTTCATCGATTTTTGCGGTTGTCCGTTTCAAATCATTTATTTTGCTTATGTAAATTTTTTTCTAAAAATAGCAGCCTTTTATACCCAAGTCATTTTGAATATATTTCCTTAGATAGAAGAATTAATCATCAAATAATGTTGAGCTAATTCTTCTTTTCTCAACTTTTACTACTGTTACTCAACTAAAGTTTAAGAATGCTGATGTCATCTGCTGATGCAGACGTAGAACACTTTACCTTTGATAAAATCAAGGTATAGAGTATATTTTTTCTCATATCTTCAGCCTAAAGCTAAATTCTGAGATTTATGAAAACTCGAAGTTAGCACTAAATTTCGCCCCAATTATGGCATTAGCACCCTTAAAATTAGGATATTTAGTTTTACTAAGTATAACTAATATATACTAGCAAAGATGCTAGAAAAGCAATCTGTAATTCTCAGTATTTATGAGAGATATTAAAAATTCTAAACCGTAATTGTCTTTTGTCACCATGTAGTATATGTACAAACGCTATTTTTAGGATAGGCGAGGACAATAACGCGTGACATCACCGCTAAGACTGACTCAACCCACTAACGCAGCAGAAATTACGGAATTTTTCGGCAAATCGGCCGGTCAGTGGCGCTCAGAAAGACGCTACTATACTCTGCCAGAGGGCGACACTAAAGAAATGGTGAGTCTGATCACTATTCGGTTTTTAGAAGCAGGATGCGCTGAGTTGCAAAAGTTGGCTCAATTACACCATTTACCTGAGACAGATAATTTAATCTGTGGTGCAGAAGTACTGTGGAATAGTACGGACATACTAAAAAATAGACAAGATTCTCAAGGTTCGACATTATTTGGTGTATTAGGAAATATTTTGTACCGCGATCGCGGTTTTGCCACATCCAAACCCATCACAGCAGAGTATCATTTTCCTAATTCGGAAACTCTGTGCTTGCGAACTGAGTACAATGACTCAGTTTTTGAGGAAGAATTAAAGTTAATTGGGAATAAATATCGCACCAGACAAACAATCATCTCTCGCGCTGGCGAACAGTTAATGATTGGGCAATATTTGGAAAAGCGAATTGACTAAACCGTAGAAAATAATAGGGAATAGATAATAAATATCTATTCCCTGTCAATATGTTTTGTTTTAAAAACTAGGTGAAAGCGATACTATCTGAACTGTATTAACCTACAATTTGCCACCAACCAAAAGCAGGGCCGATAAAACGAATAGTTACCCAAGCGACAACCATACCGCCAATACCAATCCAGGCTCCGCGAGTAGTCCAAGCCACAAATAATTCAGATTGGCGTTTGGTGATGGGAACCCAAGATAATATGCGCTCATCTTGACCGTATTTTTCCCCCAATGTTTCTTTGCGACGTTTTGCTTCACCCATAATTAACAATTCAAAATTTCAATTAGTTTATGTGTCTTATCCCAGAGATGCGATCGCATCTCTAGTCCAATTGATGAAGTTCCAAATGTAAACACAAGCTGATAATAACGTTTGCGGAAGGGGCGATCGCTATCCGTTGACAAAATGTAAATAGTTATTTGTCATTTAAGCCGAATCTTCTTCATCTGGGTTGGCGAATAAACTGGGATCGAGATAGTTAATGCGTGCTAGAGGGCTTAGTGCTGCGAGGATTTGTGAGCCATAGCTACGGTTAACAACTCGACTATCGAGTAAAGCTACTACACCTTGATTTTCGCGTACAGGGGCGATCGCGCGTTGTAGTTCATTCAAGGCTGCCGGAAGTAAGTATACCCGAAACCAATCTTGGTGCGATCGCTTGTAATGAGCTACTCTCCCAGCTACCAGAGGATTTTCTAAAGATGGTAGAGGTAAAGTCGCAATAATTAATAGATGTGGCGCAGGTAAAACATTTTGATGTTCTCGCCAATATTCCCAACCACTAATTAAAATACCATTTTCATCTAAACAGGTTTTTTCTACTTGTACCCGTGTACCAAACTCTGAAGCTAAAATTGCGCCGACTTGCGCCTTGAGTGGGACATCTCCCACTAACACCACTGTTAACCCTGGCGCTGTCGCACTCAGACACAACAAGGTGCGGACTTTGTGAATAAAAGCAGGTTGAAATTCTGGTGTATTGGGTAAAGGTAACTGATGGGGTACATACAGTTGAATCGCTTGAGCTTGACTATCTGAGGAGAACCTCAGACAAGTGACATCCTCCAAACCCAAACGCTGGCGAAATACAGGCGCTTCTGTTTCTGGTTCTAATGCACTACCAATTAAAACTACTGGCTGTCGTTCCCAAATTGGCGAGAGTATCCCAGCCAGTTCAATCGGCGCGTAATGTAAAGAAAATAAGCCTTGGCGACGCTCAATTGTCGTCCAAAAAAGATGAGGTAGTTGATTTAAAGGTAAATTTTCATGAATGTATTGAAATTGCTGCCAGAAATTTTGCCAAACATGAGGAATCACCTCTAAGTCTAATTGAGCAAAAAGACCATAAATAATTTCTGCTTCTGGCTGGGAGATGAGATAACACTCATAAGGATTTGCTGGATGCTGGAAGAATTCTTTGGTTAGTTGTGTTCTCGCAGCACGAATTGCTTCCACTTGGCGAGGACAAGCTAACATAAGTTCTTCCCAGTCTTGAGACTGCACATCTTGAATTAGCTGATGACGTACCCAATCTTCTAAATCATCTACACCATCAATAATTGTGGGAATGCCAGGGGGAAAAGCCTCAGAAGATTTTAACTGCGCTTGTAACCAAGCTTCTGGAGAAGTTAGAAGTAGCCCTTGAAACCCAGAATTAGGCCAAGCGTTACCTGTTCTGATTGGCTTTTGAACTTGTAACCACTGTTGTAGGCGGGGAATTTCTACTTGTAACAGACGTTGTTGGACAGTTTCTGGAGCAACAATAATAACAGGGCCTTGCCACATCAATGCTGATGCGACAAAACTAGTGCGATATCGCCCTTGATAGCCGCAAGCCGCCCCAACTTGAATTAAAGCACTACGTCCTAGACGCAAGGCGCGGGCTACCAACCTTGCCATCGTCAAATGATGAGGCCAGGAAGGGAACCCCGCCTGCGATCGCAAAAAGTTATGTAGTGACAAATGAACTTCTGCCTCAATCACACGCTTTTAATCCCATACAAAGTGATTTTTACTTCCATTAGCCCCATTTCTATTATTCAGTTATTAGTTATTAGACTGATAACTAATAACTGTTCACTGATTAAATTATGCCAACTTACACAGGAATATCTAGCGATGCTTTCAGGCATCCACTTGACCGCCAAGCTGAACAAGCATTACGAAATTTACCAGGGTTTGAGTTAATTGCCCGTAAATTCATGGAATTTGTCTACGAACGCCCGCAGTTAGTCTATCTAATGGGTAACACCATCCAAGTAGGGCCGCGACAATATTCCACTATTTACCAGATATTTCGGGAATGTGTGCGGGATTTGGATGTTTACCCAGAACCTGCACTGTTTGTCTCACAAAATCCCCAAGCGAATAGCTATGCTTTGGGGCAAGAAAATCCTTACATTGTCATCAATACAGGCATACTAGACTTACTGGAGGAAGTCGAAATTAGGGCGGTGTTAGCCCATGAACTGGGTCATATTAAATGTGGTCATACTATTTTAGTCCAAATGGCGATGTGGGCGATGAGTGCTGCTTCTGCCCTAGGTGAATTGACCTTTGGTATTGGTAATTTCGTTACCCAAGCCTTGATCTATGCCTTTTTTGAATGGCGGCGAAAAGCTGAATTAACGGCAGATCGAGCCGCCTTGTTAGTAATTGATGACGTAAATCCTGTGATGTCTTCGATGATGAAGATATCGGGTGGAAGTAGCAAATATGCCCATGAATGTAGTTTACAAGAATTCATCCGTCAGTCTGAAAATTATCAAGCACTGGATGAAGATGGACTGAATCAAATATATAAATTCCTGATCTACAATGGCGCTCAGGGTATGATGTTAAGCCATCCCTTTGCTGTAGAACGGATACATTATTTAAGGGAGTGGGCTGTATCAGAAGAATATCAGCAAATTCGCCGAGGAAACTATCAGCGATCGCCAGCCGAAGGTGCAGTAAATGTTGCATCCCAAACTTCCGCAAGTGAAGCAGAAAATTTACGGCGACAAATTGAAGAATTACAACAAGAAATTAACAGAATGAAAAGGTCTCAGTAGCTTTGAGGGTGGGCATAATCATACCCACCCTCAAATAATTGATTTTTATTTACAATTTTCGTAACATACATAACATTATCTTATTACTTTTTATCCTTAAATGATAATTTTTTCAGCCCAGGCTTTTTACCTGCCTCTCTGAATATAGATTTTCTGTAGCGTGATTTATTTTTTAAGATTCCTTTATCTCCGATAATACTTTTTAGGGGTGCTTGGCAGAGATAAATATTCAGCAAAAACTTATCTTCTGCATTCTGCTGTTATGCCTTATGGACATAGGGTGCAAAATCATCTAAGCTACCATCTGTTTGTGACTGTTCAAACAATTTTAGACTTTGCGAAAAGTTGCGCCATTGCGTTGAAATGGTTCTCCGATTTGAGCAAAATTTTCCAAACAGATTGGCGATTTTAGATTACGAAAGACCTTTAATCTAAGATTTTTGGGTTTAAGGCTTGTATCTAGCTATCAATCCAAAATCCAAAATCTAAAATTGGCAGAGCATGAAATTTCGTTTAGGCATTTCTCAACATGGTAATTAACTTTCCTAAATGGCTGTTTTTGTTAGCTAATATTCTTGTCCTTGTCATATTCATGCCTGGGATTGCTTTAGCTACGCCTCTACAAATTCATGCTAATTCTAGTGTGATTTTTGACCAAACTCACAAAGCTGCAATCAACTTAGCATATTCGGAAACTGATTTTACCCCACAAGAACACCAACAACTCCAGGGTTTACGTCAACGCCGCAACAAAGAAATTAGTACTATCTTAAGTTCATCACAACGTGAAAAACTGAAAGAACAATTCCAGGTAGGTCATAATATTTATCAAGCCCTAGAGAGCCTAGATTTACACCCAGATCAGCAGAGTATGATCAAAGCTGTGATGCAGTTATATAACTTGAAAACGAAGGCCATTTTATCTCGGCATTCTCTACAATTAGGACAAGAATGAATGTTGTCTTTGACCACTAACTTGGCAAATTTGTAGTTTTATATTTGTGTTAATAGCTGCATCAATAAAAAGCGATCGCCTGTATAAAAAAGAGTGCGATCGCTTTTTATATTCATCGAGATTTTTAAAACCATGAGTAAACATACTTGTCCCTCAATCAATCCCACTCGTTTATTGACTGTGGTATTCCTTGGGCGATCGTATATGAAAATTATGGCAAGCGCAAAAATCTCTCACTGTCTACTTTTACAGCATCTATAATTAATCTTGCCCTCTGAATAGTTCGTTACCATGTCGGAAGAAGATATCCGTGCCGCCAGGCTGGAAAAAGTAGCCCAGATTAAGCAGTTAGGGGGTAATCCATACTCCTATCGTTGGGAATCTAGCCATCATGCCGCCCAATTGCAAGAAAAATTTGCTGATTTAGCCAGTGGCGAAGAAGTTGATTTAGAAGTTACCGTTGCCGGTCGCATCATGGCGCGGCGTGTTTTTGGTAAATTGGCATTCTTTACTTTGCAAGACGAAACAGGCAACATACAGCTATATCTGGAGAAAAATCGCATCCAAGAAAGCATGGCAGAAATTGATGCTGATGCTTTCAACCACCTCAAGCAACTCACAGATGCAGGCGATATTCTGGGAGTTAAAGGCACGATTAAACGGACTGAAAAGGGCGAGTTATCAGTCTACGTCAAACAATACACCATCCTCACAAAATCCCTACTGCCCCTACCCGACAAGTGGCATGGATTAACAGATGTCGCCAAACGTTACCGTCAGCGCTACGTTGACTTGATTGTTAACCCCGAAGTCCGGCAAACTTTTCGCCGTCGCGCCCAAATCACCGCAGGTATTCGCCGTTATTTAGAACAGCGCGATTTTCTGGAAATTGAAACGCCTGTTTTGCAAAGTGAAGCTGGCGGTGCAGATGCACGTCCTTTTGTCACTTACCACAACACCCTAGAAATGGAATTGTATCTGCGGATTGCCACAGAACTCCATCTCAAACGCTTGATTGTCGGTGGTTTTGAAAAGGTGTTTGAATTAGGGCGAATTTTCCGCAATGAGGGAATTTCAACTCGACACAACCCCGAATTTACCTCCATCGAAGTTTATCAAGCCTACGCCGACTACAACGATATGATGGCGCTGACGGAAGGAATTATTACCACCGTCGCCCAAGATGTACTTGGCACATTGCAAATCACCTACCAAGGCGAAACTGTAGATTTAACACCACCTTGGCGACGGGTGACAATGCACGATGTAGTCAAAGAGGCCACAGGCTTAGACTTTAATGCTTTTTCAACCTTGGAAGAAGCAAAAGCCGCAGCTAAAAATGCTGGAATTCCTGGTGCAGGTGAAGCCCAAAGTATAGGTAAAATCCTGAATTTAGTCTTTGAAGAGAAAGTAGAAGCAAATTTAATTCAGCCTACCTTTGTTATTGACTATCCTGTAGAAATTTCGCCACTCGCAAAGCCCCACCGTTCTCAACTTGGTTTGGTAGAACGATTTGAGTTATTCATTGTGGGACGCGAAACCGCCAATAGCTTCTCAGAATTAACAGATCCCATTGACCAAAGAGAACGCCTAGAAGCCCAAGCCGCCCGCAAAGCTGCTGGTGATTTAGAAGCCCAAGGTGTAGATGAAGATTTTCTCACGGCGTTGGAATATGGAATGCCACCTACAGGCGGTCTAGGTATTGGGATTGATCGGTTAGTCATGTTATTAACTGATTCTGCCAGTATTCGAGATGTCATTGCTTTTCCCTTACTCAAACCTGAAGGTAGCTTGATTAAGGAATTTAGCTATGATCCAAAAACTCAAACACTCACGATTGAATTTGATAGCGGCAGTGTTTACGAATATTTCAAAGTACCTTCTAGTATCAAAGAAGAATTATATAATGTACCGTCTAAAGGTCAATATTTTCATAAATTTATTAAAGGGAAATTTAAGTATGAACAATTAAGTTGAGATATGTGATTGATGAAATACAATTAGTAGACTGACTGACTGACTGACTTCACTGAATTTTATCGGCGTTCATCGGCGGTTTCTTTTTATGCAACATTAGTTATTTCAGTCCTGTAGGGGTGCAAAGATTTGCGCCCCTCTGCGTTCAAAAACATTAGTTCTATACTTCACTTAACTGGGAATCACCATAACTTATCAAGCGGTTGTTGCTTCTGGCAATTCAAATTTATAACCGTAGCCGCGAACTGTTTTAATAAACTCAGGTACATTATGGTCAACTTCTAATTTCTTGCGTAGTTGACCAATGTGTACATCTACAACTCTTCCATCTCCTACATAGTCACAACCCCAAACTTTTTGGATGAGTTGTGAGCGACTCCAAGCTTGACCAGGATGACTTGCTAAAAAATGCAGAATATTAAATTCCAATGCTGTTAAATTTAGTGGTTTATCGTTTAGTGTGACTTCTCTACCTTCTGGGTTAATTGCTAGTTGCTTGAATACCAAGCGCTGTATAGAAGACGGATTAATGCAACGTATCCGCCTCAAAAGTGCTTGTACTCTAACTTCTACTTCTGCCAAACTAAAAGGTTTAGTCATAAAGTCATCTGCACCCGCAGAAAGAATCTTAATTTTATCTTCTTCCGCATTTCTACTTGTTAGCATCATTACTAAGACATTATTACGGCTCTGCATTTCTTCGCACAAATTGTAGCCACTGATATCTGGTAAATTCCAATCTAAAATTACTAAAGCTGGATTAAATTGCTCAAACATAGACAGAGCAGTTTTTCCATCTGCCGCAGACTCTATGTGATATTTTCGACCAAGAAAACGATAGATTAGATTACGTACACCAAAGTCGTCATCTACAACAAGAATTTTGGGATTTGTAGCAGGAAGCATCACCATAAAGTTCTAGCCTATTATTCATCTGGCAACTCGCAGTTGAGATAGCTTTGTTGGAATACGAGAAGCCACTCTAAGAAAGTTTAATTTTACAAAAATTTTTAGTTTTTCTTGACATTTATCTAAGTTGATTACTTAGATAGAAAACAGCTTTTAGTCAAACATTGCCACTACTTTACTGAGATACACTTAATTTTCTATTAAATTTGAGAAAAGTTCAGCTATCATAGTGCATACCAAATGTATAAGTTTTGTATGATTTTTGTATGTTTTTGAATATTGCAGTATATTGTAATACTTCTATCTTCACAGTAAGTTAAATTTCCTGAGTATTTCCCAAAAAAATACCCTTCAGACAGAAAGTAAATTCCTTACTAAGTCTGGCTCGACTGATTTCAGGTGTACATCTAGTAAAATAATTCACTCTAAACTTTCCATAACTATCTCCTTTGGAAAAGTACAGCCATCTGTCCAGGGTGTGTCTACGTGCAGCTACCTTTTTCTATGTAACCAAAAACACTTAAAAAGCTGATTGTATGACAAGCCAAGGACTCAGAGCTTCCTTAGAAGGTATCAGAGCTGCAAAAACAGCTTTAACTGACAAAACTTTAAGCCAACATAAATTAGCAATAGCTTTAGGTATTACTCGTCAACCAGTATCTAAGTTTTTTGCAGGTGAGCCAGTTTCTCGCAGTTGCTTTGTCCAAATTTGTCAACATTTAGGATTATCTTGGCAAAAAATTGCTGGTCTACCAGAAGATAGAATTTCAGAATTGACTGCTACATCACATGGCAACAATAGAGATTTAAATATATTGGTGCAGGAAATCCGCCAAAAGCGCCAAGACAAAATTCAAGACCAATGTGGTAATCTGCAAATATTGGATATTGCTCAGGCAATTCCATTAGTTGATATTTATACTATCGTTTATGTATTAGAAAAAATTACTAGCCAACGATGGCTAGAGATGGGAGATTTGTTGAAAGAATTTTGTTTTGAGTCAGGCTTTAAGCGACTGGAAAAAGACCAGATTTCCCAAAAATTATCAGGGTTAGAAGCAGTATTGCTTTACTCGAAGTTGATGATCCTTGGTAAGCCAGGTTCAGGTAAAACAACATTCTTAAAATATTTGGCGGTTGAGTGTAATAAAGGCAAATTACAACCAAATCTTGTGGCTATTTTTATCAGCCTCAAAGATTTTGCTGAAGACTTTAAAGATAATAGTGATTTCAGTTTGTTGAAGTATATTAGCCAAGAATTTCTGAGTTGTGGAATTGAAGCTGAATCAACATTAAGTTTATTAATTGAAGGTAAAATGTTGATTTTATTGGATGGATTAGATGAGGTGCAAATGGATGAAGTCAATGAGATTAATAAAGAAATTCGGCGTTTTTGTCAGACTTATTACAAAAATAAGTTTGTGATTAGCTGTCGAATAGCAGCTCAAAAATACAAATTTCCGGGGTTTACAGAAATTGAAATTGCCGACTTTGATATGCAACAGGCTGAGGTCTTTGTGAAAAACTGGTTCGTAGCAGTTGCTCATGAATCTAGAGAAAATGGGGAAGCTATCGGCAATTTATTTATTCATCAACTAAATTTACCAGAAAATAAGCAACTTAGAGAATTAGCGGTAACACCAATTTTGCTACATCTAATTTGTTTATTCTTTCAAGAAAAATCTGAATTTACATTTAAGCCAGCTAAGTTATATGAGCAAGCATTAAATATTTTGCTGAGTCGATGGGATGAAATGAAAGGTATTCAAAGACATTCGGTTGACTGTAATTTAAACTTAGCTAATACAAAAAAGCTACTGGCTCAAATTGCTGCTATTACTTTTGAACAGGGCAATTATTTTTTTGACGAAGAAATAATCCAGCCACTAATAGTTCAATATTTAACTAAAGATAATGAATATTGTCATGGTAGTTCAAAATTGCTAAATCAGCAGTTTCAAGATAGTGCAAAATTAATGAAATTGCTTGAGGTAGATCATGGTGTATTAGTAGAGCGATCGCAGGAAATTTATTCTTTCTCTCATTTAGCTTTGCAAGAATATTTAACAGCGAAAAATATTGTCTTAAATCACCAATATCAGTCGATAAATCAACTTGTTAATCATATTACTGATAAGCGATGGAAAAATGTTTTTTTACTAACTGTGAGTATGTTGCCTGATGCTGAAGCAATGCTGCGGTTGATGAAACAAAAAATAGATTTTTTAGTGGCTCATGACCAGAAAATTCAAGATTTTCTATTGTGGCTGTATCAAAAATCTAACTCAGTTACTACTCAATATAAACCAGGTGCAATTCGAGCTTTTTACATCGTTTGTGTTGGGCGTTCATTAGAGGTATTTCTCAAAGGTAGCAATTTTCCTCAACACCAAGTCTTTTGCCATTCATCTAGTTATGGTCTGGAACGTGCTATGATTGGCAACTTAGCATTTAGTCCTGAACTTGCTATAGATGAGTTTCTCACCAGTACTTTTGCCTGTGCTGGGGAACTAGAATTTGCCTGTAATTATATTTTGAATGATGCTATAGTTTTTGACTATGCCCACGCTTTAAATATTGCCTTTGATAAAGCTCTAAATTTAGTTGTTGAGCCTAAATTTAAACAATTTATCCACAATCTGAAAAAACAACTACCAAATGCACAAAGCAATCACCATAAATTTCGTAAGTGGTGGATAGAGCATGGTAAATTCTGGAATGAAAGATTTCGAGAACTTTTAGTTAAATATCGAAATATTTGTCACGACTGGCAGTTTAGTAAACAGCAAATAGAGTTACTTCAAGAATATTATATTGCTAATAAGTTATTAATAAATTGTCTGAATACTGCCAATAATATTAAACCTGCAATTAGACAGGATCTTGAAGAAAGATTATTATTGGCTAATACCAAGATAAAAAAATAACTTATATAAGTTTTGTAGAAAGTAAATAATAATTTTTTAACTCTTATAAAGAGGTTATAAATAGTAAAAAATCAACCAATATGCCATAAGAAAGACTTTCATAACATTCATACCAGAGAAAGAGCAATTAAATAGCTTAATCTCGTTAAATTGCTGTTAGTGAAGTCAGTTAAGGATATTTTATGAATAACTTAGTAGGCGGTATTATTCCTCAACAGCCACCCATTGAGCCTCAGTCCGATGCTCATGTTCTCAAGTCTCGCTTGGAATGGGGCGAACCAGCTTTTACAATTTTGGATGTGCGCGATCGCCAGACATATAACGAAGGCCATATCATGGGATCAATGCCCATGCCTATTGATGAATTAGCAGACCGCGCAGTACCATCTCTAGACAAAAGCCGTGATATTTATGTTTACGGTGGCAATGATGAGGAATCTGCTCAAGCTGCACAAGTTCTGCGTTCTGCTGGTTTTGAGCATATCTCTCAACTCATTGGTGGTCTAGGCGCATGGAAAGCAATTGGCGGCCCAACAGAAGGTATCGTTGAATCTAGAACTCCCGCAGGTGCAGATGACTATAATGTTGTCTCTCGTCTGAAAAATCACGCCGAAAATCAGCAAAAATCTGGTCAATAGTTAATGGTCAAGAGTCAATAGTCAATGTATGGCAGGTGACAGTATTAAGAAACTGTGCTGTCTTGATTTTATATTTTACTGATGTCCTAATACTATGGACTATGGACTCTTGACTTTTAATCAATGCTCAAATAAATCTTTGAACTGTAATAAATCTAATGAAACGATTGTTGGTAGAACTTGAAAGCATTCTTGTGCAATTTCCCAACGTTCTTCTCGTTTGAGCATTTCACGTAGTTTATACTGGACATTAATTAAATAGCGGACATCATTAGCCGCATAACTTAATTGTGCTTCAGTTAAATTCGCCGCATTACCCCAATCAGAACTTTGGGCGCTTTTATCAAGTTCTACTTGTTCTAATTCTTGTACTACTTCTTTAAGTCCGTGGCGGTTGGTGTAAGTTCGGGCTAACTTACTGGCAATTTTAGTACAAAAAACAGGTTGGACGTAAATTCCTAAGTTGTGGCGTAAAGTAGCAACATCAAAACGAGCAAAGTGAAATATCTTCAGTACATTCTTGGCTTCGAGAAGGTTTTTTAAATTAGGCGATTGGGTTTGTCCTCTAGCGATGCGAATTGCTGTTACTTTACCTTGTGAGTTGCACAGCTGCACGAGACACAAGCGATCGCGCTGTGGTAATAATCCCATAGTTTCTGTATCAACAGCGATCGCCTCGGCTTTTAAGTACTCACTGAGGGTAAAGTCATTAATATCGCGATCGCAAACCTGAAAATCTGGTAATGTCATGAGTCACTCAACCATGAATGCAGTGTCTTTCACAAAAGAATACCCTTAGACACTACATAATTTCATCAAGTGACTTTATCTAGTCAGAATAAAAATTTGCGTTAAATAAACTTCGCCTTGCTGATTAGTCGCTACACCAACCCCAGTTAGGTTGTATTTACCCTTGATATTCTTTAAATGTCCAGGACTATCTAACCAACCAATCACAGCTTGACTAGCAGGATTGCTGTATCCCTGGTTCACTGCAACATTTTCGCCTGCACTGTTGAAGCGAATTGAAGTAGCTGTGACACGCTTTTCAAATCCGTTATGGCTGAAGGGAACTCTCCCCTTAGCCATATTTTGACTATGAATTCTAGCTTGTCGAGAGATATTGGCATTCAGAGTTAACTTTGGCAGTTTTTTAGATGCTCGATAGCGATTTATTTGCTCAAAAACTGATTTTTCTAATGCAGTCGTGTTAAAGGTAGTAGTTAATGAGGCCAGCTGACTTGAAGCAATCTGCTGAGTTGTGTTGTTAGTAGATGAGTGGCTTGGAATTGGAGTAGTGATAAATCCACTAGCAAGGACAAGCGTACTTAAAGCGATGCCAAAAGCAGGTTGTCGAAACATGGAGAATTACAAAATATAGATGATTAAGACCTATACTCTACCTTCGACTTGCGAGAATCTGTAACAGGATATTATGAAAAATTGCTCAACTTGGGAAATAGGGGCTAGAGGCTATAACCATTCAACCCTCCAAGCTAAAATCAACACAAACGGGAAATAATCTGCTATGGTAGCCGTCCCCCAACAACCGCAAAAAATGACCATCGAGGAATATCTCGTATGGGAACTCCAGCAAGAGCTTCGTTATGAATATGTCAACGGCGAGGTTTTTGCTATGACAGGTGGTACAATTCCCCACAATGACATTGCACTGAATTTTTACACAGCCTTACGCCCACATTTACGCGCTAGAGGCTGCCGAGTGAATGTGTCAGATGTGAAAGTGCAATTTGATGCTAAAAGTATTTATTATTATCCTGATGTGATTGTTAGTTGCGACTCTCAAGACAGGAATGCTCGCAAATTTATTCAAAATCCCACAATCATTGCTGAAGTTCTCTCCCCTGCTACAAGCAGCAAAGATCGGGGCGAAAAATTCACTAATTACTTAACAATTCCCTCTTTACAAGAATATTTATTGATAGATTCGGAAAAAATCTCTGTTGAACGCTACTCTCGTGGAGAGGGAAGAATGTGGCTTTACTATCCCTATACTGAGGGAGATGTGATCACGCTATCGAGCATAGAATTTGAGTTAGCGATCGCACTACTGTATGAAGGTGTGGTACTTGCAGCAACAGAAGAATAGTTTATCGTGCGATCGCTCTTGAAGTTGTGCGAAAATGCGATCGCACCAGCACCTATAATAAGTTTGCAAGAGAAATTCGATGTATCTAAGAACCATACAGCAAAAATAGGGTGCGTAACGCAAATTTAGTAACGCACCCCAAGTTTTAAGCAAGTTTTAACCGAATTTTATATCAGTCGAAGTAAAGATGAAGACATTTAAAGAGCAAGAATCCCAGAAGAGTAATAATTTTACCTCCTGCCTCCTGCCTCCTGCCTCCTGCCATATCTTCCTATCGTTTGAGGATAAATATTTGGGTGAAATAAACCGCACCTCTGCTATTTACCGCCACACCAACACCTGTGAGGTTGTAATTACCTTTGATGTTAGCCAAATGTCCCGAACTTCTTAGCCAGCCTTGCACGGCTTGGGTTGCAGGATTGCTGTATCCCTGATTGTACGCCACATTTTCAGCCGCTGCTCTGTAGGGTATTGTCACTGCGATCGCTTGAATTCTTGTGCCAAAACCATCATGACCAAATGCAACTCGCCCCTGAGCCATGTTTTGACTGTGAATTCTGGCTTGATTGTCAATAGTTGAGTTACGGCTTAACGCTGGTAGACCAAGTGAAGCCCGATATTGATTGATTTGGGTGAATACTTGACTTTCGAGGGTTGCCGTATTCACCGTAGATTGTGCCAGTTGGGTGCTGTGGTCTGACATTTGGGTATGTTGCAAGGTAGCAGTTTGAACTGGTGTAGAAAAAGCGATTACGCCTCCAATCAAGGACAGAGTCGCTACACCAGCACTGGATATTTTATTCTGAATCATTAATATGTAGCCCTAAACACACTGAAAGAGAACACTTCCAGATAATGTAACCGGACTCATGTAAACTAGACAAATAGGCTATTAGCCAGCATCTGGGGATTTATGCTGCTCTACCTTGCAAAATTGCCAACCAACTTACATATTCATAAATTTCCATACATCATCATTCTCTGGGTAGAAAAATATTTATTTACTTAACCAATCTATATCAAGTAATTGCTCAAGGGAATAAGGACATTCCAGAGGAAAATCAACAGTATTCTGAGTTTTAATTTTGACAAAACCTAAAGCATCTTTATAGATAAAATTTAATTCGGAATCGAGATAATTACGCAGACTAGTAGTCAGTCTTCGTTTTAATTGAGTGCGAAAATTATAGATTTCTTCTGGCCAGTGAATTGAATTATATTCAGATTCGCTTGTCCAATATTGCAGTAATAATAGATGACGGATAATTTGCTCTAAAAGACTGGCTACAGCATTTTTCTTTTCTCTGCCCAAATCCTCTAATTCCTCAACTAAATTCTCTAAATCTAGTTCTTGCAGTTGATGATTTTTAATTAGTTTGACTGTTTCTTCTAGCCATTGAGAATCATCAATGTCGTAGAGTTGTCTTAATTCATTAACTTTCATAATATTTCGCAGTATAAAACTGAGTGGGAAAGCCATCTAAAGCGCTGGCTCCCCTACACTCAGTATTACAAAAGTTTCACCTGGTCAAAGGTGTGATTCCAACAGATTTACTGTGGGATTAAAAATTTAGCGACGGTTTGCACATCTTTGTCACCGCGTCCAGAACAGTTGATGATAATTCGAGGACTACCGCTAAGTTGGGGACAGAGAGTTTCGAGATAGGCGATCGCATGGGAGGTTTCTAAAGCTGGGATTATCCCTTCTAAGCGAGACAGTTTTTGGAATGCAGCTAAAGCCTCAGCATCTGTCACACTATAATATTCAGCCCGATGAATATCTTTTAAATAACTGTGTTCTGGCCCTACACCGGGATAATCTAACCCAGCGCTAATTGAGTGCGCCTCCGTGACTTGTCCATCTTCATCTTGCAGCAGATAGCTCATCGCTCCGTGCAATACACCAATTCGACCTTTTGTCAATGTGGCAGCGTGTTTATCTGTATTCACACCTTCACCAGCAGCTTCTACCCCAATTAACCGCACAGATGGCTCATTGACAAACTCATAAAACAGACCCATTGCATTGGAACCGCCACCCACACAAGCCATGAGAATATCAGGTAAACCGCCCCACTTTTCTAAAGCTTGGGCGCGAGTTTCTTGACCAATCACCGCATGAAAATCTCGCACCATCATTGGGTAAGGATGGGGGCCAGCTACGGAACCGAGGATGTAGTGAGTTGTTTCAACATTCGTCACCCAATCCCGAATCGCTTCTGAAGTGGCATCTTTGAGGGTACCTGTCCCCGCCTCCACTGGCCGGACTTCTGCACCCATCAACCGCATTCTAAACACATTCAAAGCTTGGCGTTCCATATCTTGAACGCCCATGTAAATCACGCATTCCAAACCAAACCGGGCGCAAACCGTGGCTGTTGCGACTCCATGCTGTCCAGCGCCAGTTTCAGCAATAATCCGTTGCTTACCCATGCGCTTCGCTAACAATACCTGACCCAAGGCATTATTAATTTTGTGTGCGCCAGTGTGATTCAAATCTTCTCGCTTTAAATAAATCTGCGCCCCTGTACCATCAGGTTGGGCATAATGAGCAGTCAGCCGTTCGGCAAAATATAACGGTGTAGCGCGCCCCACATAATCCCGCAGCAGTTGTTGGAGTTCTGCTTGAAACTCTGACTCATAACGATATTTCTGATAAGCTGTTTCTAATTCAGCTAAAGCGGGCATCAGCGTTTCCGGGACGTACTTACCGCCAAAGCGTCCAAAGCGTCCTTGGGTATCGGGAACCTGAGCAGTTGTGGAAGAATTTGGAGAAAGGGGAGTAGTAGTCACGGAAAAATATTGATGACAAGTAAAGACTTCATTAATTATAAAGAGTCTGGGGCAGATAATAACAATTTGTAATTCGTAATCTCAATTCTCTATCAAGTGAAGATGCGCTTAATTATTGGAAGATACAGCGAACCATCAGGAGAAAACTTCCGTGTACCTTTGCGTTGAAAAAAAGTACAATTACGAATTACTATTGAACTCGCATGATCTCCCACCATAATAGATGTAGTAGAACTAATCACTACCGCAATTTTGTATGTCTGCTTCTAAATCCAACTCATCTGATAACAAAATTATCTATCAGGAATTTGGTAACGGTAACTCCGCTGCTACCGAAAGACCAATTCAAGAACTCCCACCGCAACAACAAAACTTAAGAATCCAAGCGAGTCGCACTGGACGCAAGGGTAAAACAGTCACAGTGATTACGGGGTTTCAAAGCAAGCCGGAAACTTTAGCCGATTTAGTCAAGCAGTTGAAAACGCAATGCGGTACTGGTGGGACAGTCAAAGAGAACACCATTGAAATTCAAGGGGAACACAAGCAGAAAATTTTGGAGATTGTCACCAAACTAGGTTACAAGGCTAAACTCAGTGGCGGTTGAGGAACCAAATTAACCACATTTTGGCAATGTTATCGTTGAGGAGTATCAATCAAAAGTGACAGGAGGCTGAAATGGACTTAGTGAGAATTTTAGCAGCGATTTTCATCCCACCTTTGGGAGTATTTCTACAAGTAGGTTTGGGGAAAGATTTTTGGATTAATATCCTTTTGACCTTTCTGGGGTATGTTCCAGGGATTGTACATGCGGTGTGGATAATAGCCAGAAAATAATAGCGATCGCTTGATGATCACCAAGTCAAATATTCGGCACGTCAGCCATAGTGGTTTTCATCAAGCATTGTACATAGTTTACGCAATCCCTACAGGTTGCAGCACTATGTGTGGGAAAGATGTTAATTTTTCAGGTAATAATACTACTTCCTCAAGACGTGAAGACCGATCTAGTTAGTTGCGCTCTGCTTCCTACAATAACCATATAAGAATTTGTTTTCTCTGCGCCTCATCTTTGGAGTGGTTATTCAAAAAGCCTATGCAACCTACTAATCCTAACCAATTTACCGAAAAAGCCTGGGAAGCGATCGCCCACACGCCAGATATTGCTAAACAATATCACCAACAACAAATCGAAAGCGAACACCTGCTCAAAGCACTGCTAGAACAAGAAGGTTTAGCCAGCAGTATTTTAACCAAAGCAGGTGCGAATCTGCAAAAAATCCGCGATCGCACTGATCAATTTCTCCAACGTCAGCCAAGGGTATCTGGTACAAGTAGTTCTGTGTTTTTGGGACGCAGCTTAGATACCCTATTAGATAGGGCTGATAACTATCGCAAAGATTTTAAAGACGAATATATTTCTATTGAACATTTATTGCTGGGTTATGCCAAAGATGACCGTTTTGGCAAAGGTCTACTCCAAGAATTCGGTTTAGACGAAGGCAAGCTGAAAAACATTATTAAACAAATTCGTGGGAGCCAGAAAGTGACCGACCAAAATCCAGAAGGTAAATACGAAGCACTGGAAAAATATGGACGTGACCTCACCGAAGCCGCCCGCAAAGGTCAACTTGATCCGGTGATTGGGCGAGATGACGAGATTCGCCGGACTGTGCAGATTCTCTCCCGTCGTACCAAAAATAACCCAGTGTTGATTGGGGAACCAGGAGTGGGTAAAACTGCGATCGCGGAAGGACTCGCCCAACGCATCATCGCGGGTGATGTTCCCCAATCCCTCAAAGACCGCAAACTCATTGCTTTGGATATGGGTGCTTTGATTGCGGGGGCAAAATTCCGGGGTGAATTTGAAGAACGCCTGAAAGCAGTCTTAAAAGAAGTTACCGAATCTGGCGGGAATATAGTTCTATTTATTGATGAAATTCATACCGTTGTCGGTGCGGGTGCAACCCAAGGGGCGATGGATGCAGGTAACTTGTTAAAACCGATGTTGGCGCGGGGTGAGTTGCGTTGTATTGGGGCGACAACTTTAGATGAATATCGCAAATATATCGAAAAAGATGCCGCTTTAGAAAGACGCTTCCAGCAAGTTTATGTCGATCAGCCCAGCGTTGAAGATACGATTTCCATATTGCGCGGTTTGCGGGAACGCTACGAAAACCACCACGGGGTGAAGATTTCTGATAGTGCTTTAGTAGCAGCGGCGCAACTTTCGGGTAGATATATTAGCGATCGCTTTTTACCAGATAAAGCCATTGATTTGGTAGACGAAGCCGCCGCCCGGTTGAAAATGGAAATTACCTCCAAACCAGAAGAACTCGACGAAATTGATCGCAAAATTCTTCAATTAGAAATGGAGAAACTTTCTTTGAAAAAAGAAAGTGATGCAGCATCTCGTGAACGTCTAGAAAGACTAGAAAAAGAAATTGCTGATTTCAAAGAAGAACAAAGAACACTTAACACTCAATGGCAGTCAGAAAAAGATATTATTGAAAAAATTCAGTCTGTTAAAAAAGAAATTGAACGGGTTAACTTAGAAATTCAGCAAGCTGAAAGAAACTACGACCTCAACCGCGCGGCGGAATTGAAATATGGCAATTTAACTGATTTACATCGCCAACTACAAGTAGCGGAAAGTGAATTAGCTAACGCCCAAAGAAGTGGTAAATCTCTACTGCGGGAAGAAGTCACCGAATCTGATATTGCGGAAGTTATTTCTAAATGGACAGGAATTCCCATCAGCAAGTTAGTGGAATCAGAAAAAGAAAAACTGCTGCATTTAGAAGACGAACTACATCAGCGGGTAATTGGCCAAGATGAAGCTGTGACAGCCGTCGCCGATGCAATTCAGCGATCGCGTGCGGGATTGGCTGACCCCAATCGCCCCATCGCCAGCTTTGTGTTCCTCGGCCCTACAGGCGTTGGTAAAACTGAGTTAGCCAAAGCCTTAGCGGGATATATGTTCGACACTGAAGATGCACTGGTGCGAATTGATATGTCTGAGTACATGGAAAAACACGCCGTCTCGCGGTTAATCGGTGCGCCTCCTGGATATGTGGGTTATGAAGAAGGCGGACAACTCACCGAAGCAATTCGCCGTCGTCCCTACTCAGTGATTTTGTTCGACGAAATCGAAAAAGCCCACCCCGATGTCTTTAATATCTTCCTGCAAATTCTGGATGATGGACGCGTCACCGATGCCCAAGGTCATACTGTAGACTTCAAGAATTCAATTATTATTATGACCAGTAACATTGGTTCCCAGTTCATTCTTGATATTGCTGGGGACAATTCTCGCTACGACGAAATGCGTCATCGAGTTATGGAAGCGATGCGGAATAGCTTCCGGCCAGAATTCCTCAACCGCATTGATGAACTGATCATCTTCCACAGCTTAGATAAAAAAGAACTGCGCCATATTGTGCAGTTGCAAGTAGGAAGATTAAGAGAAAGATTGAGTGATACCTCCAGTGGGCTTCGCCAACGCAAAATATCTCTCAAACTCGCCGATGCGGCGCTGGACTTCTTGGCTGAAGTTGGTTATGACCCTGTATTTGGCGCACGTCCACTCAAACGCGCAATCCAGCGTGAGTTAGAAACGCAAATTGCTAAAGCCATCCTGCGCGGCGAATTCCACGACGGCGACACCATTTTTGTCGATGTGCAGAATGAACGCCTAGCTTTTAGCCGTTTACCTGTGGAAGTATTTAGCAGTTAAGTTAAGATTATTTCACTAAAAAATGCAGAGGTTCGCCTTTGCATTTTTTGGTGTTGCTGATTAGTGGGATGTTTTTTGTTTCGCGCATTCGCCGCAAGGCGTTCTCGCAGAGTAGGCGCAAAGGCGCGAAAAATCGATAGTTCAATTTACTAAAAAGGCTTAATTCATCCCGCATTTATGCAACGCCCATTTTTTTATGGATTATTTTCTGGTTCTGTATATTTGCAGAAAACGTTAATACCGATTTTGAGGATATACAAGACGACAATTGTGGCGATCGCGGCATCAATCGGAATACCATGAACAGCCGCTACAGTTACCAACGAACCAATAATACTATTAAGTAAAGCAGCACTACCAGGGTTTTTCGTATATTCTTTTATTTTGCCTTGTAGACCTTCATCGCCGCATATTTCCGCGCGAATTTCATTGAGGGTTAATTGTAAGAGAGATTTATTTTTACCAAAAGCTGTTTTACCAAATTGCTCTTGCCAAAGTTCATCAAAACTAGCTTCTAAATTACCTTTATTTTGTTGTATAGTCGTGAGTGCTTTTTGTGCCTGATCATCTTGAAGGATTTGTTGCAGTTCTTGAATTTCGGTAGAAGATAATTGAGTAGTCATATCATGCCTCATCGTCATGCTTTTCTAAAGATGCGATCGCTGTTCCTTGAGAATGATGATTTTTTTGGTTTCTCACATAAGAAACAGCATTGTCTAACTGCTTACTACCTAATGACAATACACCATATCCGCGCTGCCAACCAAAAATAATTGCATTATTTGATATATGATAATTTTGATTTAAAAAATGAGTGCTACTACCTTTAATATTTTTGACAAAATCAGCTATGGATAAACTAGGTGGTATTGAAGCTATTAAATGGATATGGTCTTCAATGCCGCCAATCGCATGAATAATACTATTAAGAAAATCAGCTTTCCCAATAATATAATTATAAAGTTCAGCTTCTTTATCATGCGTAATCAGAGGTTGGCGTTCTTTGGTTGCCCAAACAAGATGATAATAAAGCCGCCAAAAAGCCATGATATATTTTGCGGTATAAGAGATAATTTCTCGATTGTATTTTCTTTAAAGTAAATCTGCCAAGTCCGCCTAGGAATTAATTCCTAGGCTCACAGCAAAAGTCCGTTGAAACGGACTTTTAATTTATATAAATCAATTTTATTGACATCTTCATTAGTTGTCTTCAGACAACTTACGCTATGAGCCTGGGGTTTATAACCCTAGGCGGGTATAGTCGATAGTGTATTCTGTATTTGTTATGAGTAAATCTGCCAAGTCCGCCTAGGAATTAATTCCCAGGCTCACAGCAAAAGTCCGTTGAAACGGACTAATAATTTATATAAATCAATTTTATTGACATATTCATCAGTTGTCTTCAGACAACTTAAGCTATGAGCCTGGGGTTTATAACCCTAGGCGGATGATTATGCTTCTCCATTAAAACGTTGATTCACAACCTTATGTTGTTGGTTCACAACATTACGCCGTTAGTTCACAACCTTATGTTGTTGGTTCACAACCTTAAGCCGTTGATTCACAACCTTACAATATTCATTCAAAACATTACAACTTTGGTTCAAAACATGACAATGTTGGTGCAGAACATTACAACTTTGGTTCAAAACATAACAACGTTGGTTCAAAACATGACAACATTTGTGTAAATGCTTATATATTCGCAACCACAACTTAAACAAAACTTATAACCAAATCACAATAAACTAGGATGAAAATCAAGAAATTCAATCTCTCAAACTCTTCTCCTCAGCGCCTCCGCGTGAAATAAAAAATTGCATCATACATCTCTTCAGCGTACTCTTCACCCGTTGCCTCGAAAATAGCTTGAAACTGACTTTCGCCTAACTGCTGGAGTATACGGGCTAAAGCATCGATAACATAACCAATCCAATCTTGATTATTTTCTAAGCCAATAGCGAAAAGCCGAATGTAAATTGGCAAAGCCTCAGCGTAATTTTCTTGAGCTTCTAAAACCCTTGCCCACTTACCCAATGTTTGTGAAGCCTTACGCCAATCGCGGAATTGCTCATAAATTTCCCAGGCTTTTTGATAATAGTTAATTGCCACATCAAACTGCCGTTGCTCTTCGGCTATCATGCCCAGTTGGTGATAGTCACCAGCAGCACTGTAAAAATCCCCGGCATCTTCGTTTATCTTCAGCGCCTTGTTGTAGTAATCAACAGCCACATCAAACTGCCTCTGCTCTTGGGCTACCATGCCCAGTTGGTGATATTCTCTAGCAGCACTGTACAAATCCCCGGCATCTTCTTTTATCTTCAGCGCCTTGTTGTAGTAATCAACAGCCACATCAAACTGCCGTTGCTCTTGGGCTACTATGCCCAGGTGGTGATATTCTCTAGCAGCACTGTACAAATCCCCAGCATCTTCTTTTATCTTCAGCGCCTTGTTGTAGTAATCAACAGCCACATCAAACTGCCGTTGCTCTTGGGCTACCATGCCCAGTTGGTGATAGACAGTTGCAGCAGAGTAGAAATCCCCTGCATCTTCTTTTATCTTCAGCGCCTTTTTGTAGTAATCAACAGCCACATCAAACTGCCGTTGCTTATAGGCGATATTGCCCAGTTGGTGATAGTCAGTTGCAGCAGAGTAGAAATCCCCTGCATCTTCTTTTATCTTCAGCGCCTTTTTGTAGTAATCAACAGCCACATCAAACTGCCGTTGCTTTTCGGCTACCGCGCCCAGTTGGTGATAGACAGTTGCAGCATAGTAGAAATTCCCTGCATCTTCATATATCTTCAGCGTCTTTTTGTAGTAATCAACAGCCACATCAAACTGCCGTTGCTCTTGGGCTACTATGCCCAGCTGGTGATACTCACGCGCAGCCGAGTAGAAATCCCCTGCATCTTCAAAAATCTTCAGCGCCTTTTTGTAGTAATCAACAGCCACATCAAACTGCCGTTGCTCTTGGGCTACTATGCCCAGTTGGTAATAAGCAACAGCAATTCTGTCATTCACTGAAGGGTCATTTAAAGCTATCAATTCATCTAAAATTTCTTGATGAACTTTTCCCGCCCCTTCTAAATCACCACTTAGCCGCGCTTCAATAGCTTCGTTACCCCGCAAATAAATCCAGAAATCAAAAGCATCTTTACCCTTTGGTTTTGCATCTGCCAAGTGAATGCCAATTTGCTTCAGCGCCCGTTGTTGCAGTGACTTAAATTCGGGTTTGCGCCCGATGCGCTCATACACTTCTCCCAAGGTTTGCAGAATTTCCTGTGCATAAGCCCATTCTTGTTGCTGTTCGGCAAGGCGCAGGTTTTGCAACAGGTTTGGTTCTTCGACTCGCAGCATAAAGGTTGCCAGTTCAGCATTGCTGATGAGTTTCTCGCCGTAGTTATCCGCTAAATAAGCGTAGAAAATCAGCAACTTTTTTTCGAGTTTGTTAATCACCTCTTGGGAAGCCATTGTGTTTAACTGCTGACGCAAATACCAGGGTAGTGCTGGGTGAATTTTGTAGATAGTCTCACCAAATAAATATTCCAAAATACCTGCGGCGGCAGCTTCATTGAGAATTCTTAGCCAATCTGGTTTTTGCAAGTTCTCCCCAAACACGGCTTGATAAGCTTGCCCAAATTCATTATCAGGACTTGCTGAAAACAGAGGCAGCCAATCTGCATTAACCCGTTCCGAAAACAGCGCCAAAAATGGTAAATGTCGTCGTGTACGTTCTGACAATTTAGCAAAGGAATAATCCAACGACACAGTAAGAGATTTTTCTCTCCCTTCTTCCTCTTGTCCCCTAAAAGTATCCAACCCCCGCCGCAGCGCCTCAATTAACTGCACAGGTGTCTGTGTCTTTAAATGCGGTAACACCACCCGCAAAGACAACGGATGTCCCCCCAATAATTTCAACAATTCCAAATACTCTGCTGGTAGGTTCTTTCTCTCCACACCCACCGTTTGCAAAATCTTCGCGGCTAACTCTTGGGCATCCGCTTGAGACAACCCCCGCAAGTTGATTAAACTATACCCACAATCCAACCAAGCTTCTTCGCCGCGACTGGTAATTAATACCCAAGATTTACCACCCCGCAATTCTTTAAGAAACCGCTTCAGCTTGTTTCTTTCTTCCCCACTCAATAATGGTTCATTCCCCGTAGGGAAACCGTTGACAGGTTCAAAGTTATCCCAAATCAACAAGCAAGGATTAGTTTGCAGATATTGCCGCACCACATCCTCTTGCTTATCTGGCATCATTTGGGAAAATCTCTCACCTCCTAACGCCCTACCAATTTGGTTAATTACCTGACTCAACCCCGCACCCTGTTCAAAGGAGGTGAAGAACATACCGCCTGTACGTCCTTGAGTGTCATTTAACCACCGGGTGAAACCTGCGGCTAACTCAGTTTTACCAACGCCGCCCATTCCCTGCACCAAAACCAGATGATTTTGCCGAAATGCTCTCTCTAAACGCAAAATCTCATAATCCCGCCCAATAAAACCATAAGCACTTTCATCGGGTAAACCTACAGCTTTGCTGCTTTCTGGAGTGTTGTCTGTTTGCGCCATCAAATCAGCAAAACTCGGTGCTGTCTTCTTAGGAACAAAAGGCGTATAGGGTTCCTGCTGATACAACACCGGCACAAGCCAATCTTGTAAAGCTAAATTTCCTTTGGGACTGGGGCGCATTTTGTCAATAGACATGGACTTACGCCCTGCTGCAACTGCTGTGGCGATACACTCTCCCCTGACTAATTCCCCATACAACCGCCCAATAAAGTGTTCTGCACCTTTGGCGTAAACTGAATACGCCATTGCTACCACACCCTTAGCCCCCAATTTCACCAACTGTCCCGCCACAGAAGAAAAGGCTTCTTCCCCTACTTGTCCAGACTTGCAAGCATTCAGTACAAAAATCGGCACACGACAATCTGTTAAATATTGGGCAATTTCTCTAGCGCTGACAGCTTGCTCATTTCCCTGTTCATCCTCAAAGACTAAAACTCCCTGTGTCTCGCTGTCAAAATTCCCATGTCCATCAAAATGGACGATATGATAAAAACCCTTATTCGCTTGCAGTTCTGCTTCAAATGCTTTCAAGCTAGGGGGACGCAATACCTTAAGATTGACTCGCTGTCGTATTGGTTGCAGCGCCGCCAGCAGTGGACGGGCAATGGTTTTAAACCCAATATCTTGCTGATCGTAAGGACGGGCAATAACTAGTAAAATATTCAGTTGGTCATCGGGCATTGCTGGCAATGGTGCTTTTACGCCCTGACTGCTGAGACTGCGATACATCCCCGCCAGTGAAGGTGCAAGAAATTGATAATCGTGGGAATATAGCAATTCCCAAGGCAAATTCAGCACGTTGGCGTTATCAGAAATGATGCCCAGTTCACAGTTATCTAGCCCTTCTCGTGTCGCTTCCTGAAAAAACTCTCTTCCTTTGTCTGTACTGCGAAATACTAGCTCAAATAGCTGTTGTCCCCAATGCTGTAATTTTTGTTCAATTTTTACAGCGTTATCTGGAAAAATACCGTAAGGAAACTTGAGATAATCTTCTAAATACCAGCGCAACTCGGCTGCGTTTTCTTCATCGAAGGGTTGCTGGAAGGCGACTTCTGACGCAAAACGAGGACTTTCATATCCGCGTTGCCAAGAAAGTTGGATTTTGTCGTCTTGATGCGTAATCCGCAACCAATTTTGCGCCATAACGAACTCTACCACTGGTTAGTTAATCTGATGGTAACTTAACTCAGTAATTCACGTAGAGGTCGGTTGATTACGTAAAATCGATACTATTTTGATGGTCTGTTGCCAAGCTTTTCTGGCATCAATAAATTTGATGATACTGCGCTGCGATCGCCTATCAATTTTCATTGGGGGAAGTTAAACAACTCAACTTCCCCCAGGCTTGTACAACGATAAATTGAGCAGCTTTTACTCCCGATAGTTAGCATCTAACCAACAGCGCGGTAAACTTTCACCGGAAGGAAAAACGAGATTTTCTTTTGAAAAAGAATCGTTATCTTGTTCTTCTTGACCTGTTTGGTCTTTTCCATGCACGATATTCACATTCGGGTCGATTAATTCCTGAATATCAGTAATTTTTACTAAATCGCTAGTATCTTTGATTTGTAAGAACATAATTGACCTCCGTAATTAGATTAGTTCAAAATTATTTACCAGAAGCTTCCACTAGTTTCTTAAAGTGCATATATGCTTGTTCTGGTGTCAGCAGTTGGTATTCTTATTGCCTGCTATCAGGAAGATGATGCACTATAAAGCTAGGTATGAGATTTAACTTTAAGACCTTTTTTCCTAGTTGATCGGCTGTTTCCGCCAGAGTATATTCATCGTGAAATTTATAGGTATTCATATCCATCACCTCCTAAAAATAGGTGTGTTAAAAGATTAATTTATGGAATAATTAAAATCCCAAAATTAGAATTCGCGTTGATATTTTTCTAAAATATCAACCAGATTCACCTGACATTGCAGGGGAAGTAAATCGATTAATGCTAGTTCCCTTCTCCCGCCACCTATCTTTACAGGTATAGATTCCAAAACTTTAGTTACGCTGTCTTCATTGACAGCGTTAGAAGTAATTAAAGGATATAACTGCTCGGCGACAACAGTATGTAATTTGGCATCAGATAAATAAAGATGCCACTTGGCAATATCTATATAGACATTTTCGCCAATTTCCGCTGCTAGGGCTTCTAGTAATTCTGCTGTGTTAGTCTTAGCCATAAAAATCACCCTATATTAAGAAAGAGTGCCAGATTTTAGCCTATATAACCATTATCGCTCAATTACTCAAGCTAAATCTACTCCCGCAGGTTACATAAGCCCTAGCATGAATTGTCCATCTTCAGGTGGATTTAGGCGGTGTGGATGAATAGTTAGCGATCGCTGCAATATAAACTAGATGCACCAATAAAACTATTCCCCAGGCTGTGGTCAATAACGGTAGCCACTGCCAATCTGTTGTTTTCAAAATATGAAAAAACCAAAGACCAGAATTAATTGTGGCAGCTACAGCGACATGGACAGCAAAATTCATTCGGTCATCTAACCTGCGAAATTCGGGGTCACTGCGATCGGGTTTGCGAGGCCAACGAGGAGGCATAAATATTTGTTACAAATTTCAATACACTTGATTATTTTAAATTGTTTGGGAGTGTAGTTGCGATCGTCTCGGAAGAATGCCAAGCCGCAACTTTAACTTCAGGCATTTTTGTAAGCAGACTCGATAGTTTTTAATAACTCTGGAATGTCATAAGGTTTGGAAATGAAATGAGCAATTCCCAAGGAAGACGCTAATTCGTCTAGATAACCATGTGCTGTGGCTAACACGATGGCTATTTTTATACCTTGTGCTTGGAGGTGCTTGCATACTTCAACTCCTGTGAGTTTTGGCATTCTATTATCTAAAATTAATAAATCTGGCTGTTCTTTGATCAGTATTTCTAGCGCTTCTTCACCGTTCTTGGCTTCCTTAACTTCCCAACCTTCCTCCTCTAAAAGGAAACTCAGCATCTCTCGACTATCATCGTCATCATCGGCAATTAGTATTTTGCGCTTTCCTGAATTTTTACTGTTCATCTTTCATTCTGGTGATTGGTAGATAAAAAACCTGCGAAGTCGGTGTTGATTGAGAGATATCAAAGACTGAATTCACTATGAAACTAATTTGCGCTAACTCAGAATTAGGAATTTCCTTTACTACTACTTTGACTGTTCTACCTTTACCTGCATGATCAAAAGCTTGGAGAAAATAGTGCAGCAGCTGGCGTAAAAGACTCCTCGGATCAGCTACTACCGTGATTGGTTCGTACCAGTCAGTAACTACTTGTACCTGACGAATTACAGCTTCTGTCGAGAGAAGATCCACTAAATTGGATATATTATCAGTCAATGACACAGGTTGGAGTGTACCAATCTCGAAGGATGCTAAATTGCGCCAAATTTCCGCACGACGACGAAATAGTTGAATTGATTGTTCAGCCTGACGCAGCAATTGTATCGCGTAATCTAAACGGTTAACTGCTACCATCCGCGAAACGACTTCTAGTTTTAAGCGTGCAGCCTGATGTGCTTGGACAATATCTTGACGTAAGTCTTCCAGTGGTCGATATTCGTTGGGGTTAGACTCTAAAACCAGACGAACATCTTTTTCTAAGTTAGCGATTAATAATTCTGCTTCAACTCCGTGAGAAGCGCACAGCAATATCTCTTTCAGGCGTTGTCTAGCATCTGCGCGTCGTAAAGAGATACTCAAAACTCCGATAATGTTCTGTTTGTCATCACGTAAAGGAATTCCCTGACAGGTAAACGGATGGAAGCCATCAATGAAATGCTCTGCACTAATAATTTCTACATAATCTGCTTCTGCTAATGGCGTACCAATACCGTTAGCACCAGCTACAGCCTCCGATAGCAAAGCACCAGGCCCAGGAAAAGGTTCTGGCCCTTGTACAGTCTGTTTGTCACCCACAACATCCAGCACGATCGCTTCACTGTCGCCTAACATGACTGCATGACGATCTGTCCCCGCGGCTTGGGAGAGCATCCGAATATAAGGTGCAGCCACTTGAATTAAAGTCCGCTTTTGCTCTATCAATCGCTCTGTAGCTAGGATTGATAGTTTTTCGGCTTGCAGAGCTTGAGAGTTCGCGCCTTGTAAATGCGATCGCTCCCATGCACGATATATAGTTGAGCGCAACATCTTAGCTGGAATCGCACCAGTAGATTTATATACCCGTCGAGCTTCTAATATATCTAGCTCTTGAGGGGACATAGCTTTAATACCCCTTAGCTGATCAATTTCAGCTTTATATTTTCATCCTAAGCTGTTATAGCAATTTTTTGATCACTAAAAAATTCTCTGACTAATCGTAAAATATGAATAAACCTCCGTCTCGGCAAAACTTAATAATTTATTTATAATTAAGATTTTTGTAATATTTATTAATCTCATCAAAAATATCTCATTTAGCACAAAATAAATATTTTCTTCATTTATATCTATTAAAAAAGATTTGTTATTAATCATTATTCATTAGTCTTTTTTGATTACAAATGATTAATGACTAATAACCAATGAACACCATGACACTAATTTTTTCAATTAAAACCGGATTTTTAGAGTTTATAGTTCTGATGCGGAATAATCTCCAGATTTCCCCCCAGTTTTACTAATTAAATGAATTGATTCAATTTGAATCGACTTTTCTAAGGCTTTCGCCATATCGTATAAAGTCAAAGCTGCGACAGAAACGGCAGTTAAAGCTTCCATTTCCACACCAGTTTCTGCTTTGGTTTTCACGGTAGCTTGGATGTGATAACCGGGTAATTGGGAATCGGGGGTAATTTCCACAGCAACTTTTTGCAATGGTAGGGGATGACACAAGGGAATTAAATTCGCTGTTTGTTTAGCTGCCATAATCCCAGCTATCCGCGCCGTTGCTAACACATCACCTTTAGGTGTATTGCCAGCCTGAATCGCTGCTAAGGTTTCTGGCAACATCCGCACCCTAGCAACAGCCACAGCTTGGCGGACTGTAGAGGCTTTATCGGAAACATCTACCATCTGTGCTTGTCCTTGAGAATCGAGATGACTTAACTCGGCAGAAAAATTTTTTTCAGAATTGTCTTGCATTGCTTGGGAATATGGTGCTAATATGTTTTTCTGGCAGGGGCGTGTAGCTCAGTGGACTAGAGCACGTGGCTACGGACCACGGTGTCGGGGGTTCGAATCCCTCCTCGCCCGTTAAATAAAGCAAAATTAAAAAAGCAAAAGGCAAAAGAATTATATTCAATTACCTTTTGCTTTTTCAATTCGTAATCTATACCATCTGAGAGATAAGTGTATCCGAACAATAATGGAATAATATCAATACCAAATATTGATGTTTTCAATGGTGTATTAAATGTAAATTACCCTTTGCTAGTTTTCAAAATGCTATTGTGTAACTAAATCTAAACTTGTGGTATTATTTACCGTATTTAGGCAAGGTTAAAAATTTTTTATTTAACAGCAGGGTTTAAACCTATGCAGGGCAAACCAAATACTCCAAATCCCCAAAAACCCTGTCGACCAAATTTATCAACGAACCAAAAAAAGATGTCAACCAATGTTGACATTATAGCTCTGTTTATTTATACGAGTATCTTTGAAATCATATTAGTTAATATTTCAAGAGGCATAGTTATGAAACAGTTTCTTTTCATCACAGATCTGGACTATACACTGATAGGTGATGATGATGCAATGGCAAAGCTAAATCAGCAGCTAGAATTGCATCGTCAGCAATATAGTACTAAAATTGTTTATTCCACAGGTCGTTCACCTTTTCTTTTTCAAAAACTTGCCAAAGAAAAAACCCTATTAGATCCAGATATACTGGTTTGTTCTGTAGGTACAGAAATTTATATCAATGGTAGTCGAGACCCAGATTATACATGGTCTGATAAACTTTCTCAAGCTTGGGATAGAGATTTAGTAAAAACAATATCTGCAACTTTTACTGAATTGAAACCTCAGCCAGAAAGTGAACAAAGAGATTTTAAAGTTAGCTATCTTCTGGAAGAAAAAATTGCTGGAAAAGTCGTACCAGAGTTAGAACGTTCTTTGTTAGAAAAGGGATTAGATATTCAAGTTATTTATAGTGGCGGTAAAGATTTAGATATTTTGCCACGTCATGCAAATAAAGGTATGGCTATGACCTTTGTACGGCAACATTTAGAAATAGATATAGCAAAAACCGTTGCTTGTGGAGATTCTGGTAATGATATTGCTTTGTTTGCTAACAGGGAAGAGAAAGGTATCATTGTCGGTAATGCAAGACCAGAATTGCTCGATTGGCACAAGGCTAACCCAAACCCAAATCGTTATCTAGCAACAGCTAAGTTTGCCAATGGAATTGAAGAAGGATTGCACTATTTCGGATTTTTTGAATAGTCAACTAGATCCTTGAGTTAACTTTCAATAGTTTCAGAAATTACGCACAAAGATTGTCGATGGAGACTGATTGTAGGAGTGAAAAGGTATGAAGTGTAAGATTTTTGCATACATACACCCCCAAAACTTTACAATCTTGCCATTTATTTTTCTTTTTCATGCGTAATTCCTCATTTTGAAGCTCCTAGTTCTTCCAAAGCTAAGATTTGGGGTAAGTCAAAACCTTTAACACCAGAAATACTCATACCTTGATATGGTTTGCCAAGTTCTAGAGTATGGATACTAATATTAATTTCCCCTTCTACCTGCCAAAACTTGATAGTCTGGTCTTGGCTACAGCTAATAAGTTGTTTGCCATCAGGAGTAAATACTACAGACTCTACAGTACGTTTGTGTCCTTTAAATGTTTTTATAAGTTTTACATTATTGGGATCATCAACATCCCATAGTTGAATAATGTGATCATGTCCAGCACTAGCTACAATTTGTTTTTTTGGATGAAATGCAACAGATAGTATTTTTTGATATCCATACCAATGCCCAATAAGTTTTTGCCTCTTGACATCCCATAATTTTAGTTCCCTATCAAAATCTCCGCTAACCAACTTATTACTATCTGGGCTAAAAGCAATGCTATGAACTTGGTCTTTATGGGAATCACTATGATTTCCTAGCAAGTAATTATTTCCTAGCGAGTAAGGCTTATGATTGGTGTCTACTTCTATTAGATAAATATTTTGATCACGGCTACTACTAGCTAGGTAATTACCATCTGGGCTAAAAGCTACAGACAGTACTCGGTCAGTATGTTTAGTAAACCCTGATAATATTTGAGGACTTTGTAAATCTGTTATGTCCCATAAAATAATTTTATTATCATTTCCTGCACTAGCCAGATTATATCCATCAGGATGAAACACAACACATCGGACACGTTTCTCATGTCCCTTGATTTCAGAATTTCCTACCAACTCACAAATATGTTGCCATTTCCCCTCTTGTAACCCCCACAAATAAATTTTATTATCTTCACAAGCACTCGCTAAAATATCAGCATTGGGGCTAAATGCTACTGACCAAACCCAATTACTATGTTTGTCAAGAGTTTGAAGTGGAATATGTGTGCGTTCATGATAATTCCAAAGATGAATTTTACTGTCTTCACCTCCACAAGCAAAGGTTTTACCATCTCTACTTAGTGCTACTGACCAAATACGATTAGCATATCCTTCTAACTTACGGTTAGATAATTCCCATCTTTTGTCTTCCTGATGCCAAAATAAAACAGTGCGTCCATCACCACCACTGACTAAAAGTTTAGGATTATGAGACTGGGGACAAAATGCTAAACTTCTAATCGCATGTTCATGACCCTCCAATGTGTCTATCCAGTTGTTTTCAGAGAAACTCCATAGCTTAATTTTATGCTCACTCTCTCCATTTAAATTATTATCTATACATCCAACAGCAAGAATATTCCCATCTTGATTAAATGCTAGTGTCCGTACTTGACTAATTTCTGTTTTCAGGTCAAATCTCTCCATATAGCGATTATTAGGATCAAGATGCAATAAGTGTAATTTTCCATCTTCTCCTCCAATAGCTAAAATCTTTTTGGTACTATGATAAGCAATACATCGTAATACTGCCTGTGGATGTACAGTCCAACTTGCATCTTTATTCCTATTTCTCGGTTCTATATGCGAGAGTCTGATATGGCCATCCTGACTGCCACTAGCAATACAATCATTACTAATAAAGGTCATGCAAGATATTTGGCTAACATTTAAAGTACTGCTATGAGCATAACTATGATTAATTTTTATAACCTTGATATTTTCATCTCCTCCAATTGCTAAAGTATTCCCATCAGGACTAAAAGCTACTGATAATATACGTTTTGTTTCATTTATTTCATGAATAAGGTTTGGCTCCGTCTTATTATCTGATGAGGTGTTAGTTGTAATCTCATACAACCTGACACTACCATCTTCTGCTCCCCAAGCTAACATTTCTTTTTCTTTATTATGTTTGTTATCTTTCCTAAAAGCAACTGACCAAATCTGACTTTTCCTTTCATTATGAAAAAAACATAGTTCTAAAGTCTTTGTATTATGAACTCGAATTGAACCATGAGCATCACCTGTAGCAAAATAACTACCATCAGTATTAAAAGCAATGGAGTGAATACAACCTAATGGTTGAGAAAATTTAGAGTTTTTCAGGTCAGAATTGCTAAAATCTACTCCTGTTAAAATAGCTTCTGTTAAATCAGCATTCCAAATGGAAATATTTGATAGATCAAAGTAACTAAAATTTTTCTTGATGTTGAGTTTAATTAATAAATTAAAAATATTTCCAACCGCATAATTTTCTGATAAGTTTCCATCATTCTCCTCTTTTTGTAAATTCTTAATTATATTGATTAGATAATCAGCAAGCGTTAATCCATCTATTTGAATTAGAGTTTGCAATCTCTCTTTAAGAGACTCTAAATTAAGACGTTCTAGGATTTTAAAAATTGAATAATTTTTTAAAATATTTAATCTCTTTTCTTTAATTTCTTCAAGAATAGCATTAATAATTATTTCCGGAAAATAATTTAAGAATTTTTCTGTTAAAACAAATACGGTTTGAGAACTATGTTCTTTTTCAACAATTACTTCTTCTACTAACCTTCTTATTAAATGATCTTCGCTAATCTCTTGTTTCTCAGTATCCTCAAGTCCAATTTTATAAACTATTTGCTTTTCTCTATCATTTAATTTATCGAAGTATTCCCATGAATTATCATAGATAATTTGGCAAATGTGAGCTTGAAATTCCTTATTATTTTTATCATATACAGTTTTTTCATCACCAAATTTGTTGTGTATCTCTGGTGAAAAGGATTTATGTGTTTCTACGTCAACAACAAAATATTTTCCTGGTTCTGCATTTGCTTCTAGACGATAAGCCTTAACGATAGTGTAGCCTGTCAAGGTGTTACCATCATAGTTTTCAACAAGTTCGCCAGTTGCGGCTCCAATACGGAACCGTCTTTCTGCCGATGGTTCGGTTTGCTTATCATTATATGATTTAGTAGCTTTATGAACGGCTGTGGCAAATTTATAAGCTTCATCAGCATTATCTAAAATAATCACAGCGTTATCTCCATTGGTTGCTTGAACTACATCTTCACGCTTCTTATTTATTGTCTCTAACCCTTTATCAATAAAGTTTTGAATATGCCTGTTGATGAATGGCAAAAGATTCAAATTATCACAACCAAATTTTTGTCTGAATTCTTGACAAAATTCTTCTACTTCTCTAACAATTTCACTGTATCCCTTAAGATCAATTTCCACCACAGTTTTTATCACAGGTTCATTCATGATTTATGAGTAAATTTATAGTAGGTTTTGGGGGCGATTATTCTTAAAAATTTTATTTATAATGTTTTATGAATTACCAAACTAATTAAAATTGAACAAGGAATTACTAAAATTGAGAAGATTAATATGTAAACGGCATAGGTAAATATTCTAAATTTTAGAAACGTAATTCTAGCATTAATAGTAATTTGGCTTGCTATATCTTTGTATTCTTTTTTAAAAGTTTTCATATTGTTATCAAAATAGTATTTATTTAATGCTTTAAGTAATCCTTGCGAGTCGTATTTTTGTAAGTCACCAAAGAAATATAGGTTATCTGTATCTCTGATGGCAGATGTAGAATTTCTCATAGGCATGGTTTGTAACCATAGCAGTCGCTCTAAGTTCGTTTTAGGAATAAATGAAAGAGAACAGATTAAGGCTGAAATACAAAGCAGAGATGTTGTCAATAACAATCCAATACGTAAGGAGTTTGGCAGCTTTTCTACTGTAGCTAGAAGAGTGATGGTTGCGGTAACTCCAGCACCAGAAAAAGCAAGTAAAATAGCATTTTTTGCTTCTGCAAATCTCAGCCATTCATTGACATTCTGAAAAATAATTAGTAGTTTACTGGTCACTTCATCCATAAAAGATTTGCTTACCTAATTTACTAATCATATTTATATGTTTTCCATGTCTATCTTTAAATGACATATAAACAATTTATATACAGCAATCTTATGTGATTTAAAAACCTACTCTCTAAGGAAAAAAAGGCACAGAGTTGTTTAAATACACCATGTACATGATTATAGCTATAACAAATATTGTAGGAGATATTTAAAACACCTCTACAGATTGTAAAAGCTAACCAATCACTTTAACTGAACTGTATTTATTTTCTATTTAAGAAACACATAATAAATAGCATTATAAACTAAAAATCAAAAAATAATTCTTGAATCAAAAAAAGCAATAGTAGTAAATTTTCGATTTTTAAGCGATTATTAAAAATTATAAAAAAATATGAAATTTATAGAAAAACTGTCTTTTGCATTATAGAAAAGTTGCCAAAAATTTACAAATCTCAAATACTAGAAGAAACAAGATACTAGATACTGAAAAGAGTCTCTAATATTTTACAGATTTGTAGGGAGGTAAAATTTCACCTTTCTACAAATCAAATCTTTTCAACAACTCAACATTTAACTCACGTCAATATTATTTAACGAAAAGGCATCTTCACCTCGACCAAGAGCAAAGCGCAAGGAATTAGTGAGATTTTTGTTGGATAAGGTGAGGAAAATTAGTAATGCTAAAAAGGTGAGTGCTGCACTATAACCAAACATATTACGGTAGCCGACAAACTCACTGACATAGCCAAATATAGGCGCAGCGATCGCAATTCCTAAATCCAATCCAGCTAGACAAATAGCAAAAACTCGCCCCCGTTCTTGGGGTAGTGAACGATCTGCCATCATAGTAGCCATCATCGAAAATATTGTGCCACCACCGCAGCCTTCGGCGATCGCAGATATCAAAAAAGCATTGGTGCTGTTAGCTTGCCATAGTAATACACAAGCCAAGGTATATGAAGCAATTCCAAAGGTAATAAACAAACCTCGACCGAAGCGATCGCTGGCGCGACCAGCCAACACTCTGATTATAAAACTAGAGATGGCGGAAACTGTGAAAAACCAACCACCATTAAAACTTACTTCAGTAGATTTAATAAATAACGACACAAAGACATGCAAAGCACCGATAGATGTACCCACCAGTAACATCACTACAGCCGGAACTTTCACTCTTGAACTAGTTAATATTTGCCAAAAATTACTTTTTTGGCGTTCCGATTGTGATTGTGCATTTAATGGTGGATTGATGACTTGTGATCCACACAATAGTGCAATCATAGCAATGGTGGCGGTAAACAAAAAGAATTGCGAATAGCCAAAACTCTCTTGTAAATATCCACCAATTGCTGGCCCCAGGGCTAAACCAATGGGGCCAGTTAAACTCATGTAACTAATAATTTCTCCACGAATAACCACAGGTGCTAAATCAGCTACCAAAGCACTGTAGCCAGTGCTAAAAGCAGCAATACTAATTCCGTGAAAAATCCGTAGCAGGAATAATAAGGGGATGGATTTAAACACTAAATAGCCAAAAGGTGCGATCGCTGCTACTGTGATGCCAATCAATAAAACCAGTTTCCGTCCCCGTGTATCTGCTAGTTTTCCCAGCATAGGACGAAACACCAACAACCCAATGGCAAAGCCACCCATAACTATGCCAATTTCTTGCTTACTACCACCTATATCCTGAATGTATAGCGGTAGCGTTGGTAAAAAAGCGGCCGTGCTTGACCAGAATAACAAACCTGCTGCAAACAAAATCAGTAGGTTTCGCCGGAGGTCGGTATCAAATGTATTAAAAGCTTTCAAGGTAGATGCAAAGAACGCTAACTATAATTGTTCTAATATTGTTATGTTGGTTAACATTTTTTGCCACTAGTTCCCGTATCCGAACAGCTATTAAAGCACATTGAGGCAAGTATAGGAGTATAAAGGCAGAAGTGCTGGGTAGAATTTTACTCAGCGTTATTCAAATACTACATCTTCGTAAAGTTCTGCCATTTTTCCTTCAAAATTAACACTCTTGAGTCGAAATGATTGTTCTTGAGATGTGTATGTTTGTAAAACCCAAAAACCATCATCATTGAGGCGAAAACATTCAACTCGTTGGCGTTTCGTATTAATTAAAACGTATTCTTTTAAGCTTTCTATTGTTTGATAATCAGCGAATTTATCACCCCTGTCAAAAGCTTCAGTAGAGTTAGATAAAACTTCAACAATTAGACAGGGAAATCTTTTATGTCCGTGTGTTTCTTGGTCTCGTGAATCGCAAGTCACCATCACATCAGGATAGTAATATCGATTCAAAGATTCAATTCTAGCTTTCATCGCCAGAATATAAACACGGTATCTCGAACCGCGCAACTTATTTCTTAAAAGTACACCAATATTTCCAGCAATTGTAACGTGGGAATCTATTGATCCATCTAGTTTATATGTGTAGCCATCAATATATTCGTGTTTAATGGAGCTTGTTTCCTCCATTTGCAGATATTCTGCGGGTGAGATGTAGTTGGGTGAAGCTATCATAATCAGTCAAACATCCCAAAAAAACCTACTACTAATGTTAATTACGAATTACATCAAGTTGGGTTATTTTTATTGTCAACTACTTCTCTGACTCGGTAAATAGGTCTTCCCTGCGATTCATGGTAAGTACGCATCAACAATTCTGCCAACAAACCAAAGCAAAATAGCTGTACACCAGTTACTAATAATAAAACTGCCAAAATTAGCAACGGACGATTACCAATCATTTCACCCATTGCAAACTTGACAAATGTCAAATAAATTCCTATTCCCACACCCAAAACCATCGAAATCAAACCCAACAACCCAAAAACGTGCATCGGGCGGGTGAGGAACTTTTTCATAAACAAAATAGTTAACAAATCCATTAACACGCGAAAAGTCCGGGATATGCCGTACTTACTCCGCCCAAATCGCCTCGCGTGGTGACGCACGGGCATTTCCGTAATTCTTGCCCCTTCAATATATGCCAGTGCTGGTAAGAATCGGTGTAATTCGCCGTAGAGGTGCATATCTGCTACCAATTCTGAGCGATAGGCTTTGAGGGAACAGCCGTAGTCATGAATATAAACACTAGTAGTACGCCTAATCAGCCAGTTAGCAATTTTAGAAGGAAGTAAGCGATTTACAGCCCCATCTTGGCGTTTTTGCCGCCAACCACTGACCAAATCGTAACCTTCATCCAACTTCGCCAATAACATCGGGATATCAGCAGGATCATTTTGCAAGTCAGCATCTAAAGTTACTACGGCTTTGCCCACTGCATAGTTAAAACCAGCAGACATGGCTGCTGTTTGTCCATAATTACGCCGCAGAATTACCGCTTTTAAATCATTGCGAATTTGTGCTTGTTGTTTGAGAAATTCCGCCGAACCATCTGTAGAACCATCATCAACACAGATGATTTCATAACTAATTTGACTATTAGATAAAGTAGATGCGATCGCCTCGATTAAATGTGGTAAGCTTTCAACCTCATCACGTACAGGTACAACTACCGAAACCGCAGGTAAATTTGCGGAAATCGCCTTATTTTCCTCATTCATTCTCTCTGGAATCAACCCACTCCTCATAACTCTCCGCGTCCTCAGCGCCTCTGTGGTTCGTAACTTTGCACAACTCTGCCAGCACAGCGTAGTTGCTGATAATATGACCGACTCACTGCATCTCCCTGTTCCGAGAGAACATCAATACCTATACCATTGCGTCCTTGTGCCTTTCCTGAACTATGGATATAAGCACCATCACTTAAATAAAGCCCGACATGGGTCGCTCTTGCTGGTGTGCCGAAAAATACTAAATCTCCTAGTGTTAATTCTGATAGCTTGACTGGTTGAACAAAAGCTTCTTGCTGATAAGCATCTCTTGGTAGCCAAATTCCCACCGAGACAAACGCCGCCTGCATCAAACCAGAACAGTCATAATTTGGCCCGACTGTCCCACCCCAAAGATACTCATTAGGTTGTTCCATCGCTTTTTGGGCAAAAACAATCACTTTGGGAAGTAGTTTTTTAATTTCAGTTTCCGCCAATGTTGCAGCTTGATAATGTACAGTAGCAGGTTGTAATAAACCTAAATCAGCAAACGACACCCAGCCTGGATAATCATCCTCACATAAATACACCTCAACTGCTGTATCTTGATGATTTGATGTTACCTGTAAATGTCGCCCAGCCGCAGCTTGAGTTGCCAAGCCAGTACATTCTGGAGAATCGTATAAGTTGAGGTTTGCGAGACACTGGTATTCAGAGGCGGTGAAATTGAGGATTTGGGATTCTGGATTAGAGAGCATTATTCGATGGTTTTCTTTAGAAAAGACGAACAACTGGAAAATTTGGGTAATGGCATTTTAGAGGCAACTTGGGCAACATTTCCGACATTAGCCCAAAATCAAATTGCTTTGACTTGGGTTGTCTACGATCCGCCAGTACTCGTAAATACTGGTGGTGCTTTAACTCCCGATGCCTTTTGGAATCACCCAGTTCGTGGTTTTACTTATCGTGGTGTAGAACGGATTTACCCCGCAAGTGTGGTTAAGTTATTTTACTTGGTAGCAGTAAATGAGTGGTTAGAAAAAGGCATGATCCAAACCTCGAAGGAATTGGAGAGAGCCTTGGGCGATATGATAATTGATTCTAGTAATGATGCGACCAGTTTAGTGGTAGATATTTTGACTGGTACCACTTCGGGGCCAGAGTTATCATCAGGGCCTTTTGAAACTTGGAAGCAACAACGTCATATTGTTAACCGCTACTACCAATCTTTAGGTTGGGAGGAAATGGAGACAATTAATGTTTGCCAAAAAACTTGGTGTGATGGCCCTTATGGACGGGAGAGAGCATTTTATGGAGAGACGCTGGATAATCGCAATATGTTGACGACAAATGCGATCGCTCGGTTACTACATAGTATCGTGGGTGGGGTCGCAGTTTCGAGTTGGCGATCGCAAGCTATGATGAATCTACTCAAACGCAGTCTAAAACCAGAAAATTTACCTCAAAACGTCGAAGAAGACCAAATCACAGGTTTTATCGGTGGTGGTTTACCGCAAAACGCGCAAATTTGGTCAAAGGCAGGTTGGACAAGTCAAGTGCGTCACGATGCAGCGTATATTGAGATACCTGAACAACGTCCTTATTTACTAGTAGTTTTTACTGAAGGTAAAGCCAATGCTACCAACCGCGAAATTCTACCCTTTGTCTCTAAACTAGTTACAGAAGCTATTAGCAATCTGTGAAGTTTTTAGCAGCCCTGAATAAATCACAAACAAACTACTCCCCACTCCCTAAAAGTAAAAAAGCAAAAGGCAAAAGAAAATTCTTTTGCCTTTTTAAGTAGAACTGTGCAAATAAACCGAACTATGTAACAAAAAGTAAAGTGGCTTGAAAACCTCTTTCCTCCTGCCTTGTCATAACGACAATTTTTAACACCTACCTACTTAATCGCTATTTAGGTGTAACTTTATCTATCACGCTAATTTTGCCGTCATCTCCGACTGACCAAACGTCATAAACACCGAGGACATCACCGTTAGCATCAACATCTACGTTGCCACTAGCACCTTGGTAGTTAATCGTTTTACCTTCTTGGAGTAACTTTAACCCTTCACAAACATCAGTAACTTCTGTACCTGAACCAGCTGCAACTTCCCGAATTTTACTGGAAATGCCCACACCTGTGTTGTCTTTAGCGGCTTGTGCTGCCAAGACTAACAATGCAGCTGCATCCCAGGCTTGAGGTGCGTATTCTCCCGGTGAACCACCTTTTTTCTCTTTCCACAATTTGTTAAAAGCTTCTAAGGCTTTGCCATCGGAACCTGGCACTGTACCCAAAGCCCCAGCTAAAATAAATTTGCCATCGCTACCTTTACCTACTTGTTCTGGGAAGGTAGGTGATTTCACACCATCTGTCAGCAAAACTTGGACTCCCTTGGTCAAACCTTGTTGATAAGCAGCTTTCAGGAGTAGACTACCTGTCTCTGCATAAAGTACAGCGACTACTGCATCTGGCTTACCAGCAAACGCCGCCGCCGCTTCGGTGTCAAAGGTTTGGGCTTTGGGATCGTAACGCACTGGGTTATTTTTATTAACTACTGTGCCACCTAATTTTTCAAAAGTTTCGACAAATGCTTTTTCAAAACCCACACCGTAATCGTTGTTAATCACAACTGTGGACACGCGTTTAAAACCTTTTTTGTTGGCTAACTGGGCTAATGCTAATGCTTGGTAAGTATCTGGGGGTGCAGTCCGCGCCCAAAAGCCTTTAAAGTCGCCTTTTTTCGCTTTATCTGTAAATACGGGACTGGTGCTACCAGGAGACACCAACATAACTTTATTCGGTACAGCAACAGAAACCGCCGCTGTTGAAACACTACTGGCAAAGGAACCGACTACACCTGCAACTTTATCTAGTGTTGCCAGTTTGGTCATCCCAGATGCACCTGCTTTCGGGTCGGTTTGGTCGTCTACTTGTACGAGTGTGACATTTTTACCATTGACTCCACCACAGGCGTTAACGGTATCCACTAGCAAAGGCACAGAACCTACCATCTGCTGTCCGATGGAAGCTAAGTCACCTGTTGTTGGTAGTAAAGTCCCAATTTTTAACCCATCAGTACTGCTGGTTGTAGTGGTTGAGGTCGCTGTTGGGGAATTAGTACTGGTCGTATTGTTTGTATTCGCATTCTCACAAGCTGCCATGAAAAAGCCTGTAGCTATGGTAGCTACACTCAAGGCTAGGGCAGTAGTAATTCTCGGCATAATTAACTTTCACTCCTCTGATATTTAGGAGTCTGAAAGCAAGATTCAAACTATGTTTCAGGTTAGCTTTATCTTAACAGACTCCAAATGTTAAATGATAACATCTACCATAAGGAGTATCTGTGTTAATGCCAACATAGATATTAATATTTGTTTAATGATTTGCAGTACTGAGTGGAATGTACTGATGGAAAACGGAGAGGGAGGGATTCGAACCCTCGGTACGGAGTTGCCTGCCGTACAACAGATTAGCAATCTGCCGCTTTCGACCACTCAGCCACCTCTCCAGGGTCACGAATATCTATGTTAGCAGTTTTTCATCAATAGTCAATAGTTATTTATTTTGCTGTTGACTATTGACTAAATTTTACAGAACTTGCGATCGCATCCATGCCACGGGTAAAGTCGATAACTTTCGCCACTGGGGGACGTAGGCTCGCTGAGTGAACACGTCATAATCGTTACGTTCAATGACATTTAAAATGCCACTGTAGTGCATCAACGCTGCCCAAACGGGTAAACGCGCATCAGGAGATAGATAAGCAATACCTCTTTCTGCCTTGCGATAAAATTGTTCTGCCCGTGCAATTTGAAAGCGCATAAGAGAACGCCAGCGGTCATCTATGACACCTTTCAACAGGTCTTGCTCGGTATAATTAAATCTTGCCAAGTCTTCTAACGGCAGATAAATTCGCCCCCGCCTTGCATCTTCTCCCACATCTCTTAAGATGTTGGTCAGTTGTTTAGCGATTCCTAGAGCAATTTCTTCGTGAGTGGGAATATAAGAGGGTTGTTCGCGGTTCCACGGTGCTGTATTGCTGGTGTTATCCAACCCCATGATTGCAGTTGACATCAAGCCAACAGTACCAGCCACCCGATAACAGTAGAGGTATAGTTCCTCAAAAGTTTCGTAGCGGCTGCGGTACAAGTCCATTCTCTGTCCAGCAATCATGTCCCGAAAGGGCTGAATGTCCATCGGAAAGCGTTGCACAGTATCAACCAAAGCTACATCATAATTTTCGACTGGGTGTCCAGCAAAAATTGATTCTAGCTGCTGCTCCCATTGATCTAGGGTTTCTGGTGTGGTAAGAGCAGATGCAGGGCCATCCACTAGTTCATCTGTACGGCGACACCAAGCATAAATAGCCCAAACAGCAGGGCGTTTTTCTTTACTCAAAAGCAAAGTACTCAGGTAGAAAGTTGCGGAGTACTTGGCGATAAGTTGCCGACAAAGTTTGTATGACTCGTCTACAGAGACCAGCGTTTTCATGCGCGGGGGGGAATCAGGCAGTTGCAGCATTCGTTGCAGGCGTTCGGGTTAGCGTTTGTAGGTTTGAGGCACTGGCCTCTGGCAGCGATTCACAAATCGCCTGCGCTGTTAGCTTACCAGAAAGTACGGCCCCTTCCATACTGCCTAAATAGCGTTGCATGGTGTAACTCCCGCTGAGAAAGAAATTGGTGATGGGAGTTTTTTGGGGAGGACGGTACTGTTGGCGACCAGGAGTCGCTTTGTAAACTGAACGCGGCGTTTTCACTACATGAGATTTCAACAGTTTGGCTGGATTTTCTTTCCCAAAGTGTTCGGGTAAGAGTTTTTCCAACTCTGTCATAGTTGCAGCAACAATTTCCTCGTCAGATTTGCTAATCCAATCTTTAGCAGGAGCCAGAACTAATTCCAACATTGAGCGATCTGGGTTAGCGTATTCTCGACAAGTGTTGCTCATATCAGCATAAACGCTGAGGAGGGGCGATCGCGAAAAAAGTAGTTGATCAATGTCGGTTAATTTGCGATCAAACCAGAGATGGAGGTTAATTACTGGCACACCCTCTAAGCCTTCTAGCTTTTGGAAGCACTCTACTTGCTTCCAAGGTTCTGGCAACATCACTTTTAAGGCATCAACTGACATGGCTGATACGTAAAAGTCTGCCGTCACAACTTCATCTGGTTCGCCATTTAACCCGCGCAACAAAAATTCTTTGACTGTCCCATCGGGGTTGAGGACAATTTGTTTGAGAGGTACATTTAGCCGGACTTGACCGCCACCTGCGGTAATGTAATCAACAATAGGTTGACACAATCTTTCAGTGGGTGAACCATCCAAAAAGGCGATTTTGGAGCCATATCGCTCTTGCAAAAAGCGATTTAGGGCTGTTAATAAAATTGTGGATGATACTTCATCGGGGTTGATAAAGGTGAGGGCTTTAGAAGCAGCGATAAACACATCACTTGCTACCCGTTCCCCAATACCTTGTCTTTTCAACCACTCGGCAAAGCTGTACTTGTCCATCTCTTCGACATATTTTTGACCGCGCACGATGGCTGGAAGCAGGCCGATAGCGAACCTAATCTTCTGCTCCCAAGTCAACATATCGTTGTTGCGAAGAATCGAGGCAATAATGTTAAAAGGAGAGGGAATATCGGGAACATCAAACCGTGAGAGTGTTCCGGGTTTTTCTGGTTGATTAAAAATTAGTGTATGCTCTTTCCACTGGAGGCGGTCTTCAATGCCTAACTCCTTGAGCAATTGCAGCATATTGGGGTATGCCCCAAAGAAGGCGTGTAACCCGGTTTCGTACCAGTCGCCGTCAGAATCTTTCCATGCTGCTACCAGGCCACCCAATACGTCCCGACGCTCTAAGACAATGGGAGTGTGACCTGCGTCTATAAGATATTTCGCGCAGGAAAGTCCTGCTAGACCAGCGCCAGCGATCGCTACTCGCATTTAAACCTACTGTTGTTCAATATTTCTTAATGGTTTTGCCGTTCTCATTATACGTTGCAAACCGTTACATTTGGCAGTAATTGTGCGATCGCTTACCTAAAAACTTCTCGTCAGGGGAACAAGAGGAGTAATATTTTTTACTAATTACTTAATTAATCAACACTTTTTCCAGCTAGACCACTATGAGAGAATCAAAACGTTTCTTCCCTAGGCTCTAGTCCCTAATCTCTCGTCTCCAAATTTAAACAATAACTATAGGTAATAAATTATGCCAGTATCACGGGAGCTAGAACTATTCGGAAATCATGTAATTCTAGGTGTTTCCGGCACAAAATTAAGTGATGATGATAAACGGGCGCTCAGTGAATTAAAACCAGTTGGGGTGATATTTTTTGCGAAAAACTTTATAGATGGTGTTCCTTATCAGGTTTGGTTAGCCAGCTTTCAAGAACTCATAGACCAAATTCGTGAATATGCGGAACGTGATTCAATGTTCATGACGTTAGATCATGAAGGTGGGCGTGTAGTCCGTACACCCTTACCAATTACGAGATTTCCTTATGCTGCGTTGTTGCGATCGCAAGCTAAAGAAGTAGCAAAGGCCACAGCACGAGAGTTGAAATCACTGGGAATTAACGTATCTTGGTCGCCTGTTGCTGATGTTTATTCTAATCCGCATAACCCGATAATTGGGCCGCGTGCCTTTGGTAACACGCCGGAAACAGCAGCACAAGGAGCGTTGGCATATTATTTAGGGCTACAAGAGTCTGGTATTTTAGGATGTGCCAAGCATTTTCCGGGACATGGAGACACCAGTACAGATTCTCATTTTGAGTTACCAGTACTAAATTTAACTGTACAAGATTTGCGCGATCGCGAACTGATACCTTTCAAAGCTTTGATTGATGCTCAAGTTCCTTTAATTATGACAACTCACATTTTATTTCCCCAAATTGACCCAGATGTCCCGGCGACTATTTCGCAACGGATTTTGAAAAATATCCTTCGGGATGAACTAGGGTTTGAGGGTGTAGTTGTCTCTGATGACTTGGATATGAAAGCAGTTTCCGATAGGTTTACCCAAAGTGGAACCGTCGCCCGCGCTTTTAACGCTGGGTGTGACTTGTTTATTCTCTCGCGGAATATCAACTCATCGTCTTTGGAACGCACTTATTACATGGCGGGGGATTTTGCTGATGCGCTCAGTAACGGTAACTTAAAGAAAGAGGTAGTTACAGCTGCTAGTCAGAGAATTGAAAATTTACTAGCACAGACACCCCAATATATTGTCCATGCTTTAGATAAAGCTACATTACTACAACACGCGGAGTTAGCGATCGCTTGTTCTTTCTCATAAAACTTTAATAAATTAGCAGCAGATATTTCATTCACATCTCCAACTCCTGATTCTCTCTGGGTGAAATGAATGATATTTTGTTAAGTTATACTGAGAGATGGTTGAAAGTTTGCTTTTAAACGCAGAGGCTGGCGGAGGTAAACGCAAAGTTACGCAGAGTCTTTGTGTAATTTATCCGCTATAAAAATATAGATGAAATTGATTGCGGAGAACGCAATACATCTTAAATGGACTAGGAAAAATCAACAATTAAGAATTATTTTGCAATGACATCATCTGTATTTGCCGCTGAACGTCTTTTATTTACTCAAACTACTCCTGATACTGATGCAATACCTTTAATTTTTGCCTTCCCGAATGAATATAGTGTAGGTATTACTAGCCTTGGCTATCAGGTAGTTTGGGCAACTTTAGCAACGCGCGATGATGTGCAGATAAGTCGTCTATTTACTGATATTCATGAACAACTTCCCAGACAGCCAGAAATTGTAGGATTTTCGATTTCTTGGGAATTAGATTATGTAAATATTTTAAATTTGTTGGAATCGTTGAATATTCCAATTCGGGCAAGTTTGCGTGATGAAAATTATCCTATCATTTTTGGTGGTGGCCCAGTTTTGACGGCTAATCCTGAGCCTTTTGCTGATTTTTTTGATATCATTTTGTTAGGAGATGGAGAAAATCTGCTGGGAGATTTTATTGCAGCTTACAAAGAAGTTAGACATGCTCCTAGACAAATTCAGTTAAAAAGATTGGCACAAATACCGGGGATTTATATTCCAAGTTTGTATGAGGTGGAATATCAAACACCTAATGGTGAGGTAAAGTCAATTAAGCCGATTGATTCAGATGTTCCGGCTATTGTTCAAAAGCAAACTTATCGGGGAAATATTCTCTCAGCTTCAACGGTAGTCACTGAAAAGGCTGCTTGGGAAAATATTTATATGGTGGAGGTGGTAAGAAGTTGTCCCGAAATGTGTCGCTTTTGTTTGGCAAGTTATCTGACTTTACCATTTAGAACTGCTAGTTTGGAAAGTTCATTAATTCCAGCGATTGAACGTGGGTTGAAAGTAACAAACCGCTTGGGATTATTGGGTGCTTCTGTGACACAACATCCTGAGTTTGAGGAGTTATTAAATTATATTAGTCAGCCAAAATATGATGATGTGCGGTTGAGTATTGCGTCGGTGAGAACTAATACAGTAACGGTGCAGTTGGCAGAAACTTTAGCAAAACGTGACACGCGATCGCTTACCATTGCGGTAGAAAGTGGTTCCGATAAACTCCGGCAAATCATCAACAAAAAGTTGCAAAATGATGAAATCATCCAAGCGGCGATAAATGCTAAAGCTGGCGGACTCTCAGCATTAAAACTCTACGGGATGGTAGGTATTCCTGGAGAAGAGGCGGAAGATTTGGACGCAACTGTAGCGATGATGCGGAATATCAAAAAAGCTGCGCCTGGACTAAGATTAAGCTATGGCTGTAGCACCTTTGTGCCGAAATCCCATACACCATTTCAATGGTTTGGGGTAAATCGTCAAGCAGAAAAACGGTTGCAGCTTTTACAAAAACAACTCAAACCCCAGGGGATAGATTTTCGTCCCGAAAGTTATAACTGGTCTATCATACAGGCTTTGTTATCCAGAGGCGATCGCCGCTTATCTCAACTTTTAGAACTTACCCGCGACTTTGGCGACTCTTTGGGTAGTTACAAACGTGCTTTTAAGCAACTTAAAGGACAAATACCCGATTTAGATTTCTACGTCCATAATACTTGGTCAACATCTCAAGTCTTGCCTTGGAGCCACTTGCAAGGGCCGCTACCGCAGTCTACACTACTAAAGCACTTGGATGAGGCTACCAGTCATTTCCGTTCATCCTCCAAAGAACTGCAACCCTTAAATTCATAGTCAAAAATTGAATGCAAACAACTGCTGAGTATTACTGTGCCTTTTGTGGCGAACCAAACTTAACCTTTATTGACTTGAGTGCTGGGGGACAACAATCTTATGTTGAAGACTGTCAAGTTTGCTGTAACCCCAATATTTTGTATGTGCGGATTGATGAAGATACTCTAGATATTGAAATAGATACCGAATATGACGAAGGCTGATACTATTTTGGATTTGAGATTTTAGATTTAGAATCGCTTTGTGTCTCTTGGGTGTATCAACAACCATCTGTCGCCATCATTTTTCCCATTGGTATGAGTTTTAGGTTTTGCTGTTCATGTTGCACTTCAACCATTCATCTGTAATTAATGCGCCAATAGAAGTAGTTTGGCAATTTCATGAAAGGCCAGATATTCTACAAATGCTAACTCCACCTTGGCAACCAGTCAAAGTAGTTCGGCGCGAGGGAGGCTTGCAAGTAGGTGCTATCACAGAGTTTCGTTTGTTTCTGGGACTAGTACCTTTAACTTGGTTAGCACGTCACACCGAATGTGAACAATATCGCCTATTTGTAGATGAACAAATATCAGGCCCCTTTGAAACTTGGATACATCGGCACGAATTTCAGCTAGAAGATGGCAAAACTAGATTAACCGATGCGATTTCTTACTCTATGCCAGGGGGAGATACAGTTGAATTTATCAGTGGTTGGCTAATCCAAACTCAACTAGAAGCGATGTTTCGCTACCGCCATTATGTGACAAAGCAACAATGTGAGGGTAAAGGCGGTAACTGGTGGTAAAAATAGAGACTAGTGCCAGTTTCCTAGTAATTTGTGGCAGTTTCTCCCAAAATCAGCCAATTGGTAGAAGCTGAATCTATCTTGCTAGAGAGGGTAAATCTTCCCACATTGTTCATGATAGTAGAAACACATTCAAACAAACTATCACTGAAATTTTAGGTAAAAAAAATGTTGGGAACATTTCTAATAACTCTAGCTACAGCACTAAGCTTACTAATTGTTGATTTAGTTGTGCCTGGTGTGAATATTGCAAATTTTCCCTCTGCTTTAATTGCTGCTGTCGCAATTGGCTTAATTAATAGTTCCGTAAAGCCAGTTCTATCTACTTTATCTTTACCTTTAAACCTCGTAACATTCGGCGCATTTTCTCTGGTTGTTAACGGTATCTGTTTTGCATTAGCAGCATTTTTAGTACCTGGGTTTAGCGCTCACGGAATTATCGCTTTTATTCTCGGCCCAGTGGTTCTATCTTTGGCTAATACCTTCATTGTTAACTACTTTGCTGAAAGAAATGTGGCTTTAACTGGCAACACTTCAAGCCCAGGTGAATTACCTCAAGGCAATCCTCAGCAATAGTACAAGTATTGTCTTTGGGAAAAGTTATACGGAATTAACCTAATTCCGGCGACAGAGTTGGTAATTAAGTTAATTCTGGACAATGTGAATTAAACAAGTTGAAAAAGTAACAGCAAATCTATGAAATTATTTCGGTTTCTTCTGGCTCTCGTACTGCCTCCTTTAGGCGTTTTTCTCACAGTTGGTGTTGGCCCTACTTTAGTAATTAATATTCTGCTCACCTTGCTTGGTTGGCTTCCCGGTAGTATTCATGCACTGTGGGTAGTAGCTAAGAGAGAAGAAGCATTGAATAGCGGAACCTACTAAAATAGGTTGCTACTTAGGCTAGAAACTCGGCACAAGCCTCTCGCAATAAGGGCAAATAATTCAGGGTAGATTATTATGAATCTACCCTGAATTATTACGTATTTTATTGTTGTTGTGGATATAACTAGCCGAAAATAATAGAGACGTTGCATTGCAAAGTCTCTATATTTCTATATATCTAGTTTCTAGTTTTTGTCTGCTGGTTCCTTGTCTTTAAACAAATCAGCAGTTGCGAGAAGTAACTCGCGCAAGGTTTGTTTAAGTTGAAGTTCTTTTCGAGCTATAGCTGTACCCGCTTCTCCTAGTTTATCTTCTAACTGCGATCGCTTCTGTGATACTTGGGTTGCTAAAACTTCTGCTTGGGGACGAGCCTGATTATACCAAGTTTTGGCATCATTCAGATAATTTTGAACTTCTTCAGAACGTCCGCCATAACGCGCAGCTAAATTAGCTCGAACAATGGCTAATTGTGCTTGCAATTGTGCATAACGTTTTTTTAACAAAGAAACTTCATCACTATCTTTGATAGAACTAACAGCCGAGTCAATAATGGTTTGAGTATCAGCAGTGTTTTGCTTACCTGTTTCCTCAATCTCTGCTAATATCACATCTACATCTTGCTGAAGCTTTTCTTCTTCACTATCTAATTGAGTTTGCAACCTTTGGAGTTCTGATTGCGTTTGAATAATATTTGCATGTCTTTTATGATTAACTCCCTCTAAAGCACCTTCAATGGAAGCTGTAACTTCTTCTTTAATTTCGCCACCCCGTTCTTGTAGGGTTTCAATGACAGCAGAAACCGCATCTCTGACAAGTCCCCGTAGTTCAATTGAACCTTCTTTAAACTCAGAAGCAACTTGAGTAACGGCTGATTTGACAATTTCTCGCACTCTTTCTGTCCGTAACTGGCCAGTTTCTTTAACTTGCTTCAGGTCAGTTTGAATTTGCTCTTTGATATTTCTAACCATTTTCAACTCTGGGTATTTAGCTAATTTGGATAAATTAATTTAGTTTAAGTACGGTGTCACATCTAAATTTTGACGTATTCCATTGAGAATAGGCACTTCCTTTAGATAGAAAATGCAAAATCATTAGTGTTTATCTGCGAACATCGATGGTTTTATTTACATAGAAAATATCATGTATCACTATGTACATACTTGTGAGAAGATGAATTCTGATTTCTAGTTAAGATGGAAAAATGATTAACGCCAAATCACAAATCAAGCTCATGAGAATTAACTTGCTAAAAATCCTGCAATTAGTATGTTTAATTCTCTTGTTATCTACCACTAATTTTACCTTACCTGCTAGTGCCAGTGATACAGCTAATGGTGCAGAAATATTTAGTGTGCATTGTGCTGGCTGTCATATCAATGGTAGTAACATTATCCGACGAGGAAAGAATTTAAAAAAGCCAGCGCTGAAGAAATACAATATGGATTCCATAGAGGCAATTACATCGATTGTCACTAATGGTAAAAGTAATATGTCTGCCTACAAAGACCGCCTCACGGAACAACAAATTCAAGATGTTGCGACTTACGTTCTGGAACAAGCTGCAAAAGACTGGCGTTAAATAAATAATTCAAAATTCAACTATATGGTGCTATTGGCAGACAGTCGTCTTCAACTTACGCCCGTGACTGTTCCGAATGTGGCTGTGCGTTACATTATCAATAATAATTTAAAGTAAACTCTGTTTAAGAGTTAAACTTCTACCCTAGTAAGGAAATTTATTCTGCCCTCTTATCTAACTGCTGTATGAAAAGTATCCTTGCTCCTGGACATTTGCGAAAAGTGCATCACATTGCTCTCAACGTTAAAGATATGCAGGCTTCGCGTCACTTTTACGGTAGTGTTTTAGGCCTGCATGAATTGACAGGTAAGCAAGTACCCGCAACTCTAGTGGAACTTGTCGCTGAAGGGAAAGTTGCCAACTTTGTAACACCTGATGGCGTAATTTTAGACTTATTTTGGACACCTGATCTCAATCCACCCCATCCAGAACCAGAACAGAGTTTTACAAGAGCCTATCATCTAGCTTTTGATATAGATCCGCGATTTTTTGAGACAGCACTGGCTGTTTTGGCAGAAAATAAGGTAGCGATCGCTCATGGCCCAGTTACTCGTCCTACAGGTAAAGGTGTGTACTTTTATGACCCCGATGGATTTATGATTGAAATCCGTTGCGATCCTCAACCTGAAAACACAGTGCTGAGTAGTTCTGTAAACTTGATTTCTCCTTTCCCTTTCCTTTGTCTATAGCAATGCAGATATTTGAAGTTATCGAAGCCGCACTCACAAAACCACCCATTCCCCACGAACCATATAAACAATCTTTGAAAGCTTGGGCTATGTATTGCTTGCGTGACCGAGGTTTCAAGGTTGTTTATGCTCAAAATGCTGATTTTGCCATTGAACCAAAAGGAGCAGAAAAAATCTATTTTAAAGTTACCAATAATGCAGGTGATGTGGATAGTTCCTGCGCTTGGATAGTTTGGGATAGTGTCACCAAAATTGCCAGTTTGATTCCACCATCATCTTGATAATTAGGTCTAATTTTCTAATATCTGCCGTGCAAACTCAATGGCATCTTCGGCTGTAGTAATTTTACCCTCAGCTTGGGCTACAGCAATCTCTTTTAGTAGCTCACCGACAACTGGCGACGCTGGAATATTTAATGCTACCATTAGATTTTTACCACTTACTAGTTGAGTGGGATGAGCGACCAGATCATCAGGGTTAAGGTAGCGGCTGACCAAAGGTGAGTAAACCAACAAAGATTTGTCGCCGGAAATCGCCTCTACCAAAGTATCTTGGGCCACAGCCAATACGACAATAGTAGGAAATACATTACCTGCTTCTTGGAACAAAAGATATTGTTCTCGGATGGAATTATTGGTAGATTTTAACTGCGGAAACAGTTTCAGCGCAGTCATAACGGCGCGAATTTCCGCACGGCTATAGGTGAGTGCTTGTAGTTCTATTTCTGCAACTTCGGGATGAGGATGTACAAGACAAGCGAGTTTAGCAATACCTAACCAAGTTGTTTTGACAGTATCGCGTACATATTGTTGTAGTTCTGTACCAAATTGCGGTGCAAGTATGGTGGCGGCTGTGTCAACAGCGGCGAGTTTTTCAAAGCTGGCGGCTGTCGCATTTTTAAATAAATCTGTTAGTAAACCATCTTTTCCGGCGTTGGCTAACCAAGGTGTACCTTGGAGACTAGCTAGAAGATAGCCAATTTCTGCACGGACTCGTTCGGCGGCGACTGTGGTAATGTATGATGCTAAAGCGCGAATTGTCTCTTTGGTAGTCGGTTCAATATTAAAACTCAGTTGGGCAGCTTGGCGATAAGCTCGCATTAACCGTAAAGGGTCATCTTTGAGGTTGGCTGGTGATATCATACGCAACAGACTTTGCTGTAAGTCAGCACAACCTTGTAATGGGTCGATGATTTCTTGGGTATGGGGATTATAAGCGATCGCATTAATTGTAAAATCCCTTCTATGCAAGTCAATCTCTATACTATTGCCTTCTTGTTGGGCAAAGTCAGCCGTAGCTTGGGGAAATACCACACGGGCAATTTTGCGTTCTGCATCCAGCAAGACAAACCCAGCTTGATAATGTTTAGCGATCGCTCTGGCTACCTTCACCGCATCCGATGGTATCACAAAGTCAAGATCCCAATATTCACGAGTTCTGCCCAAGATAGCATCACGCACCGCACCACCCACCATATAAGCTGGTTGTGGCAACCATTCTAAGCTAAAAGGCCAATTTGACGGCGCGAGAATAGCAGCAACAGAACTGTGCATTGTAATAAAAATCAACTCCGCAACTAGTGAACAAAACCTTCGCTTACGTTAGATTAGCAATAAAGCTTCCTTGGAGGTGGTTATATTATGTGTATTTGCGTAAACTGCCACTACGTAGACCGTTGTGTAACCTATCATGCCGTAGAAACCCAACACCAACAGCCTCATTTAACTGAGAACCCAACTTTTGACCCCAATGAACCTTCTATCAATGTCAATATCCGCACCAAAGAGGATTTCATTGAAATGGAATGGGACGTTGTTGGTTGTCTTAGCTTCAAGCAAGAAACTGGTAAATGGTCGAAATTGCGTCCAGGTGAACTAGTACCGACGTGATGGCTATGATAGGTAAATTTCCAGCGGCTACTGCTGTTTATTGCAGTAGTCGTAATATTTTTATGATTTTATGCTTGAATAAATATCACGCCAACTCTAAAAAAATTTATATAATTACTTGCTTTGACAACAGAATTAACAACTCTACCCGCCCAAAAATATGCTTTATCACTGCACACCACTACGCCAGAATTAGGCTTGGCTATTAGTAACTTTGCTGATGAAACTCGCACAAATGTTTGGCATTTAGGGCGTGATTTATCCAGTTATGTGCATCAATATTTAATTGATTTTATTCAACCCCAAACTTGGTCAGATTTGGCATTTATCGCCGTTGCTAAAGGGCCAGGTGGTTTTACAGGAACTCGTATTGGTGTAGTCCTCGCCCGTACTTTAGGGCAACAATTAAATATCCCTGTGTTTGCTATTTCTACTTTAGCCGCGGTAGCTTGGTCACACAAAAATGATCATCAAAAATTAATTGCTACAGAAATGTCAGCACAAAGAGGTAAAGTCTTTGGTGCTATTTATCAAATTAATTCAGCTACGTCCGAAATGTCAGCTTTATTTCCAGATACATTACTCACACCAGAAGCTTGGCAAGAAACTTTAGCTAATTGTAATACTGAGTATCAGCTAATTCAAGCACAATCTGGGTTAGCCGCAACTGTAACCAGTATTTTGGAACTTTCTTCTCTAGAATGGCGACAAGGAAAACGACCTGATTGGTCAGAGGCCTTACCTTATTATGGGCAACATCCAGTGGAAATGTAAAACTTAGAAGCATTTCTCCACATCATAGTTATACTGCTGTCATCACAATGCAAAATTTGTAATGTAAAACTAAAATATTATAAATGGAAATGCACTTAATCAATGTTAATTAAGGGGTATTAATGTGTTTAGCAATAAAAAAATCCAACTTTTAATAACAGCAACAATTACACTAGTTTCTACAGCTGGTAGCTTAAGTTTGGCAGGATTTCTGTACAAAGATTATCTTAAAAATACTTTATTATTTTCACAATTAATAGGTAAGCAATCATCCAATGGCTTGAATGGGTCAATATCAGTAAAAGCACAAGATATTACTTTAAATACAAACAAAGAAGCTATACCGAAAGAATTTCAAGGACAAACTATTTATGAAGCAAAACTACCAATCAAAGATAAATTTATTGCGCTGACATTCGATGACGGCCCCAGCCCAAAAAATACAACACAAGTACTAGAAATTTTAAAGCAAAATCATATCAAAGCTACATTTTTCTTAGTTGGGCAAATGGTTAGCTTTCATCCTCAAATTGTCAAACAAATTGCAGCTGAAGGTCATGTGTTAGGAAACCACACATGGCATCATTGGTATCGGCGGATGGATGTTGGTACAGCCGCTAGTGAAATTAATCGTACAGCAGACATCATCTATAAACTTACAGGGGTGAAAACTACACTATTTCGTCCCCCCGGAGGCTTTTTACACAATGGTTTAGTTGATTACGCCAAAAGTCAAAAGTATGCAATCATGATGTGGTCAGATGAATCAGGAGATTCACAACGTCGGGGAGTGGCTACAACTTTAATTAAAAATGTCGAAAAAAGTGTCAAACCCGGTGGCATTGTGTTGATGCACGATGGTGGCGGTAATCGTTCTCGAACTGTTAAAGCATTACCGCAAATTATTGTAGATTTAACAGCCAAAGGGTATAAGTTTGTCACCATACCCGAATTACTGGAAATGCAAACTCAAGCTAAAGATGTAGTGACGGCAGAATCATCTATAGTTACTAAAGATGAGCATCCTAATCATCAATTACATAATCAATGAGGCGGGAGTTAAACGCAAAGGAAAACAGAGGGTAACGCAGAGGTACGCAAAGCATACTCGGCAATACTCTGCGTTTAAATTAAGGTGACAACATTACTAACTGTTGCTGAATCAACTTTCTCACTCCATCCAAGTTGAACTGCACGTTTGCCAAAATCTCCCCTACTGTCGCTTGTCCATCACAAGTTTGCATAAATTCAAATTCTGCTGTTGACAAATTGACTATTTGGTAGTCGTAATTAAAAATACATTGACTCGGAAAACCATCAATACAAGGGTTTAATTCGGGAATTGCGGATAAAAGAGTGTCATCACTTGACCAGTCAGTTTTGATGATAGGGGGACGACCAAGAAAAAATTCGTAGTGGGTAACTTCTGGGTCGAGTAATTCTATTAAACGATATAACTGACGCTGATTGAGATTTTCGGCTCGTTTGATTAACTCTAGTGCTTTACCCAAAAGTCTATCTAACTGCCAAAAACCAGGATTTGAGAAGCTAATAAATTCTAAACCAGACGCATCAATTAATTCAAATAATGTCTCAACGTTGTAATCAACTTCTTGGGGATGAACGTACATATCCGCGAAGCATTCATCTCGCTGATTTTCCATTGCCCAGCGTTGTTTTTCGTATTTGACAATTCGATTATTTTCTGGTAGAGACGAAAATATTTTTCGTCCGACTTGCACACCATCACGGTAGTCGCCGCGTTGTTCACCTTGGAGAAGGGCGATCGCTTTTTGCATGAGTTGAATTTCCCAACGTCCCAACTCACCATACACAAAAATGTGCATGAAACCGCCTGGGGCTAATTTCTTGGCTAAAGCTTGAATACCACGAATTGGGTCGGGGAGGTGATGTAATACCCCGACGCAATTAATGAAATCAAATTCACCTGGTAACTGCTCCACATCATAGATGCTGAGGTGATGAAACTCAACGCGGTTTGCGCCAGAACGCTGACAACGTTCTTTCGCCACAGCTAAAGCACCCGCACTCAAGTCAATACCAACTACAGAAGCTTGGGGGTTGAGATGAACCAAGTATTCTGTACCTACACCTGTACCGCAGCCAGCATCTAAAATGCGAATATCTTGCTTTTGCGGTTTTTGACCTGTGCAGAAGTTATAAGCTGCTAACCAATTCCAACGCCAGTTATAGCCTGGGGGTGGTTCATCTAGCAAGGGTTCTGGAGGAAAGGGATAGGTATTGTAGAGTTTGGCAACAGCAGCACTAACGCTTTTGGAATCTGACATGATCAACAACATCGCAGTATTTCTGAGTTTACCGAAATGCTGGACATTTGTGATAAGAGTTTTTGAACGCTAAGAGGCGCGGAGTTGTTATTCCCGTTCTTGGTAGTCTTCAGCGGATTTTGGATCTAGTTCCCAGCGGCGATCGTCGCGTTGTTCGAGAATATCATTGGTGCGGAGGAAAGCGCGATCGTCCATTTCTAAGCCGACGGCTGCTTCGATTTCTTCGGTGACATCTTGTTCAGGGACAGCGACTGTACCACCAACAGCTTCATCACCTACGGTATCTTGCCAATAAGTGTAACTGTCCTGACTGGTGACTTCGGGGCTATCAGGATACTCTGGGGTACTTTGATCAAGCGATCGCTCACCAATATTGTATCCTGGCAAGTCTTTCACTCCAGTGCCGTAAGATTCGGTAATTTCCTGTGGTAAATCTTCAGAATTAATTTCCTGATGTTGATTTTTTTCTGCCATAATATCTGCCTTTTCTGCCTCCTTACAATAACGTTTTTGTTAGCAAAATTTGTCTCACTTTAGAAGTACAACTTTAGAGATAAAAAAATCTATCCCCTTAGAACGAAGTTAAGGTAGTTTTTACAGCCTAATCTTGTAAGTGTAAATTCAAGGTCAAGCAACTTGTAGTTGAATCTGTTAGTTATGAGTTAGAAGTTATCAACTCACACAACAAAATCCCCCAATTCTTGCTTCTTAACTCATAACTTTTTTTGGTTAAGAAATCACTATTTGTATTTTTATTCCTGAAACTTCTCATACTCATAGTGTTGAGTTTTTTTTCAGCGGAGGTAGAAAGTGGAATATCAAGAGTTTATTATCCATGTTCAAAGCCTATCTCAATCCACTTCTCTTGAGGAGGCGGAAGTTGCTACTCGCGCGACATTAGAAACTATCAAGGAACGTATTGCAGACAGTGACATTCAATATTTAGCTGCTCAACTTCCACAAGAATTAAGTCACTATTTACAAGTTCAAACACCAGCCAGTAGTCAAACCTTTAATCTCCAAGAGTTTATTCACCGTGTTAGTCAAAAAGAAAATATAGCACCCACTACTACAGCAATTCATGTCCGGGCAGTTTTTGCTGTGTTGCAAAATGCTATGAAACCAGAAACTTTTTCTAAGTTTCAAGCCCATTTTACTCACGATTACGAAGAACTTTTTGCTGCACCACCAACTAGCGAAGTACCTGCTTAATTCAACATTGTTAATTGTAAAAAATCCACCATATTAATTACAATAGGTAAATCTATGTCATATCAAAACAATCATTCTGGGAAGAAAAAAGTTGCAATTCTAATTGAAAATGATGTCGAAGATGCAGAATTTACTATTCCTTGTAATGGGTTGAAACAAGCGGGGATGGATGTAGTTGTCCTCGGTTCACGGATGAACGAAAAATACAAAGGTAAACGCGGTAGAGTTTCCGTTCAACCTGATGGTACAACCACAGAAGCGATCGCCTCAGAATTTGATGCAGTGGTAATCCCTGGTGGGATGGCTCCCGATAAAATGCGCCGCAACCCTAATACAGTGCGCTTTGTCCAAGAAGCTATGCAACAAGGAAAACTTGTCGCCGCAGTTTGTCACGGGCCACAATTATTAATTGAAGGTGATTTGCTCAGAGATAGACGCGCTACAGGTTTTGTTGCTATCCGTCGAGATATGATCAATGCGGGTGCAAATTATCAAGATGAAGCACTTGTAGTTGATGGTAATTTAATTACTTCCCGCGAACCTGGAGACTTGGCAATTTTCACTACAGCTATTCTCAGTCGCTTGGGTTATGGCGGTAAAGATGTAGCACTTCCAGAAGAGACAGACACTAACGCTGAATGGTGGAAAATTGCTGATGCTTGGGGTGGTTCAACTAAAGGTGAAATTGCTAAAGGGTTAAATACTGCTTTGAGTGGTGAACGTTACTCTCTAGAAGCTTTAGAAAAGTATTACGAAAAAGAGTCTAATACTCAAGCGAAAGTTATTTTTCAAGAGATGATGGCTAAGAAACAACGCCACATTGAAATATTAGAAACCCACCTCAATAGATTAGGTGAAAAACCTTCTTTGGCAGCAAATATTGCCAATCAATATGCAAAAGTCAAAACTGCCATGTCTGGTAGTGATGATATTTATCAAATGCGTTGCGCTTTGGGTGATTTGCAAACAGGTATCGGCGACATTGGTAATTTGTCTGCCATGTTTACTGACCCAGTAGCAACGGCTATTTTTAAACAAATTTACCGTGATTTATTAAGAGATGAACAACGCCTAGTAGAGCTATATCAGTTACGACTGGGTGCTAAAGTGCAATCTCCTAAGCCAACTAGTGGTGCTGCGGTGTCTATGTAAAAAGAACCGCAGAGGCGCAGAGGCCGCAGAGAAATACAAGCTCGCCTCTGCGATCGCATTAGGGAGATATTAACGCAAACAGTAATCTAAAATTGTATGACTTCTACAGGCGATCGCACAACTAAAACTCCCCCAGAAGCTAATGAGATGGAACGCTGGGCTTCTCTCATTGGCGGTGGGGCTATGGTACTCACAGGTTTAAGCCAACGCTCTTTAAAAGGTGTATTAACTGCACTGGCTGGCGGTGGTTTAGTTTATCAAGGTTTAACTAAGCAAAGCACAATTCAGCAAGCACAGGATGTTATTGGCATTAATAAACCCATCAAAGTTGAAAAGACGGTAACTATTAATAAACCAGCCGATGAACTTTACCGTTTTTGGCAAAACTTTGAGCAGTTACCCAGCTTTATGAAGCATCTCCAATCGGTGACGGTGTACGATGCAAAACGCTCTCATTGGATTGCAAAAGCGCCCTTGGCTAACAATGTCGAATGGGATGCAGAGATTCTCGAAGATAGAGAAAACGAGTTTATTTCTTGGGCTTCTGTCGAAGGTGCAGATATTGATAATTCTGGCTTTGTCAGATTTAAAAAAGCCCCAGGCGATCGCGGTACGGAAGTCAAAGTAGTTTTAGAATACAACATCCCCGGCGGCGGATTAACTGCGGCTCTCGCCAAACTTTTTGGTGAAGAACCAGAACAACAAATTGGTGATGACTTGCGCCGCTTCAAAATGCTCATGGAAGCCGGAGAAATCGCCACAACGGAAGGTCAGCCAACAGGAAGTAGGTAGAAGAGAGGGTGTAAGGGTGTAGGGGTGTAAAGGAACAGAGGAAGAATATACTACTCAGCAACGCCACTTGCTTCAAGTCGGCAAAGCCGCCCAACGCAGTGGCTCCTCAGCACTTAGCACTTTTAACTAATGACTATTGACTATGGACTAATATTTATGAAAGCAGTCTGTTGGCAAGGTGCTAATGAAGTGCGGGTGGAATCAGTACCAGACCCGAAGATTCTGAATCCCCGCGATGCGATTATTAAAATAACTTCCACCGCTATATGTGGTTCTGACTTACATATATATGGCGGCTATATCCCGACAGTCCAAAAAGGTGACATTATTGGTCACGAATTTATGGGTGAAGTCGTTGAAGTTGGTAAGGGAGTCAATAATTTAAAAATAGGCGTAGACGCGAAGCGGCTTCTCCCTGGAGATCGCGTTGTTGTTCCTTCAACAATTGGTTGTGGTAACTGTGCTTATTGCCAGCGGGATATGTGGTCGCTGTGCGATAATTCCAATCCCAACAGTTGGCTAGAAGAAAAGTTATTTGGCAATGTCACCTCAGCAATTTACGGCTATTCTCACCTCTTAGGTGGCTATGCAGGCGCACAAGCAGAATATATCCGCGTACCATTTGCTGATGTTGGCGTTGTCAAGGTTCCATCAGATATACCCGACGAGAAACTATTGTTCATCTCCGACGCTATCCCTACTGGCTATATGGGAGCAGAACTCTGTGATATTCAGCCAGGCGATACGGTAGCTGTTTGGGGTAGCGGTGCAGTGGGACTGTTCGCCATGATTAGTGCCTATATGATGGGTGCAGAAAAAGTAATTGCGATCGACCGCTTCCCGGAACGCTTAGAAATGGCAAGAAAATATGCCAAAGCCGAAGTAATTAACTACGAAGAAGTTAATACAGGTGAAGCATTAAAAGAAATGACTGGCGGACGCGGCCCTGATGCTTGCATTGATGCAGTCGGTTTAGAAGCGCACGGTGTTGGTTTAGAAGACTTCTACGACCAGACAAAACAAAAGCTCAGATTAGAAACCGATCGTCCCCACGTATTAAGAGAAATGATGGTCGCCTGTCGTAAAGGTGGCACTCTGGCAATTATGGGTGTTTATGGCGGATTTGTAGACAAAATACCCTTGGGTGCAGCTTTTAACAAAGGTCTAACCTTCAGAATGGGACAAATGCACGGACAGAAATATATGCGTTTGTTACTCCAGCAAATCTTGGACGGTAAACTTGATCCTTCTTTTGTGATAACTCATCAACTCCCACTAGAAGAAGCGGCTCACGGTTATCACATTTTTCAACAGAAAAAAGACAACTGTGTCAAAGTCGTCCTCAAACCATGAATTGGCTAATCGCCATTCAGTTGTACACACAAATAAATAAAACAAATGAGGTTATTTATGAAGCAAGTGATTTCTAGCTTACGCAAAATTATCGTTGTTTTCTTAGTAGGATTTATGTTCTTACTAGGTCAAGCTTTTAGCTTTGTGAGCGTAGCCCAAGCTGATGTGAAAACTCCCGAAGGAACTTATTACAAAGGCGTACCCGAAGGACTAAACAACAACATTCAAAACGATAACCAAGTCAGAAATGCTCAGTCTAAACTTAAAGGTGCGGCTGATAATATCCGCGAAAAACTTAACTTAGATGAAGATACTCCTAGAGCTACAAAAGAGTTTCTCAAAGATGCAAAAAATAGAGTTGGTAATGCAGTTGAGCCAGCCACAGGAAGCAGAGAAGGCTATTACCAAAATCCTCCTAGCAAACAACTTAGAGATAGAACATAAAGCAAAAGTAAAAAGTAAAAAGGCAAAGGTAAAAAAATAGCTATAGCTATGTAGGGTGTGTAAGGCGCGTCTTTTAGATATGATTTTTCACAAAAAAGATAATCAAAGCGCCTAACGCACCTGTTTATTTAGCTATTAGTTCCATTAGTTATTTGTTATAACAAATGACAAATAACAAACAACTAATGACCAAGAACAAATGACAAAGGACTAAAAATTATGAAAGCAGTTTGCTGGCACGGAGCAAACGACGTGCGGGTAGAAACGGTTCCCGACCCAAAAATTCTTAACCCGCGTGATGCCATTATTAAAATTACTTCCACAGCAATTTGTGGCTCAGATTTACATATTTATGATGGTTACATTCCCACCATGCAAAAAGGAGATATCCTTGGGCATGAATTCATGGGGGAAGTTGTAGAATTAGGCAGTGAAGTTAAGAATGTCAAAATAGGCGTAGACGCGAAGCGGCTTCTCCTTGGAGATCGCGTCGTCGTTCCCTTCACAATATCCTGCGGTAACTGTTTTTTCTGCCAGCGTGATTTATGGTCACTTTGTGATAACTCCAACCCAAATGCTTGGATGACAGAAATGCAAATGGGCTACTCACCAGCAGGCTTATTTGGTTACTCACACTTATTTGGTGGTTACGCTGGCGGACAAGCCGAGTATGCACGCGTACCCTTTGCAGATGTTGGCTTATTCAAAATTCCTGATCATCTTACCGACGAGCAAGTTTTATTTTTAACAGACATTTTCCCGACTGGTTACATGGCAGCAGAAAACTGCAACATCAAACCCGGCGATATCGTGGCTATTTGGGGTTGCGGCCCAGTCGGGCAATTTGCCATTAAAAGTGCTTTTCTCCTCGTTGCGGAACGCGTTATTGCCATAGACCGCATCCCTGAACGCCTGCAAATGGCTAAAGAACAAGGTAAAGCCGAAGTCCTCAATTACGAAGAGGTAGATGTTGGCGAAGCACTTAAAGAGATGACAGGCGGTCGTGGCCCCGATGCTTGCATTGATGCTGTAGGTATGGAAGCACATGGCACAGATGCAATGGCTATCTACGACAAAGTAAAACAAGCAGTCCGGCTAGAAACAGACCGTCCAACAGCCTTACGCCAAGTAATTCTGTCTGCGGGAAAAGGTGGTCATGTGTCAATTGCTGGAGTATATGGCGGTTTCCTCGACAAAATACCAATGGGTTCGGCTATGAATAAAGGTCTCACGTTCAAAATGGGACAAACCCACGTTCATAGATACTTAAAACCTTTGCTCAATCACATTGAAAACGGTGATCTTGACCCTTCATTTGTAATCACTCACACTCTACCTTTAGACCAAGCACCCCACGGCTACCAAATTTTTAAAGAGAAAAAAGATAACTGTATCAAAGTTGTTCTTAAACCATAAAGTGGGTAATTAAATATGACTGACACAAGCGTTAAAAAAGTAGATTCTAGCCATTCACCCAAAGGTCAAGATGGTCAGAAATATCTAGCTTCTGGCAAATCACTTTCAATGCGCCTTTGGGAAAATGAACAACCAGGAAAAGATAAACAACCAACTGCACGGGACTATGAAACTGTTGGTTATGTAATTAATGGTCGTGCAGAATTGCATATAGAAGGGCAAATGGTTTTGCTAGAGCCTGGTAGTTCTTGGGTTGTTCCCAAAGGTTCACAACATACCTACAAAATCCTGGAACCATTCACCGCAGTGGAAGCAACTAGTCCACCCGCTCAAGTTCATGGGCGTGATGAAAATTAAGTTTTCATAGTTTACCTAACTTCTATGCCTATAGTTTATAAAGTGCGTTTAGTTTTTACTAACGCACTTTTTTTTATTTCGCACATAGCATAAAAACTCCGCATTACTTTGCGCTTTTATTGGTGTTACTCTGCGTTTAATAATATTATTGCTGAGTGTTTGGTAAGGCAGATTTTAACCGAGTAACTGTGCTTTTACGAATGCGATCGCTTTTTCGCACACCACCAGCCATTTCATATTCGTTGCTGTCGTTACCATACTTAAACGCAACTCCCAGCAGCATTTTTTCACATAGGGCGCTCAAATTTTTTTCTAGCCGTTCAATTTCAGTTCTAGAAGCATCCAGTACTGCCAATGCTGTATTGTGAGTATCAATTTTGGCAGTTAACTGATCAATTTGTTGCTGCATATAGTCCAGACTATTATTGTCACCAAAATCAATATTTGGATCAATAGCTTTGAGTCCAGAAGCTCGAAGTTGAGCTTTTGCAAGTATGCGAGATGTGCGTTTTGCACGCGGCATAGATGTACTCCTGTAATGATGATAGTGTTAGCTTGTCTCAAATTAGCTGTAATCTGGCTCAGGAAAAATCACAAAAATCAGTATTTTATAGAACAATCGGCTTAAGTATTATTATGTAATGATGTAGGCGTTATTGATGAATGAGGTAGGGTTAATAAGAAACCTTACGTCGTTAGTGGCAAATAAGTTAAGGTTCTTTATGGATGAGGTGGCGTTAATAAGAAACCTTACGCCGTTTGTCGCAAATGAGTTAAGGTTCTCTATGGATGAGGTAGCGTTAATAAGAAACCCTACGTCGTTTGTTACAAATGAGTTAAGGTTTTCTATAGATGAGGTTGCGTTGGTAACAAAAGCTAATTTTGCGTAGACGCAAAGCGGCTTGTCGTAGACATCGCATTTTTTTAGTTGTGTAGGCGATCGCAGTAATTATGATATTTGAGAATTACACTGGTTGTACAGGCGATCGCGCATCAATAAACAACGGAATATAACTGTTAAAATTAGCATAATGGTGTAAATGTGCAGCAAACACCCCATAAACACAAATGCCAGCCATTGATAAATTGCAACTTTCCTTAGAAGCTTTAGCAGAAGCAATGAAGCAATTGTCAAGGTTTTGGGATTGCTGTATTTGGTTTATTGAGATTGCATATTTTTGCTTTGAGATAAGTTAATCGTATGTACAACTTGTTCTCTTAAGTTCTGTAAATTAATACCCAAGATTTCTAAAACCCTTACTGCTACGCCTTCTTCTAATCTCATACAACCCAAAAGCAGATCGCCAGTACTAATATAATTGTGCTTCAGTGCTTTAGCTTCTTCTAAAGATAAATCGAAAACCCGCTTTGCATTTTGTGTAAAAGGAATTTCTACTGCTACAAAACCACTGCCAAGTCCAATAATTTTTTCTACTTCTATACGAGTATCTCTAAGGTTAATACCTTTCAATTTCAACACTTGAGCAGCAACACCAGTTACTTCTCCAATCAGTCCTAAGAGTATTTGTTCTGTACCAACAAAATTATGACCAAGACGGCGTGCTTCTTCCTGCGCTAACATTATCACCTTAATTGCACTCTCTGTAAAACCTTCAAATAAACCTTCGTCTTTGTACTTTTTCTGTTCCGCTATTTCTATTTCTGTTGATGTAATATTTACTAATTGATTTTTTACTTCTTTGTGTATTAAGGTATCAGTAGATTTTTGGTCTAGAAACTCAGATTGTTTGGTTATGTCTTTTTCTATTGCTACAGGCACTTCAATCAGATCGATATCCTCATCTCTAAGTTGCAAAAGTTGCTGAAATCGCTTCAATTCTTCTCGTGTATGCTGGCTCAGAGTTCCTTCATACTGTATTGCCTCAGCTAGTGCTTCTTCGTATTCCCTGAGATTTGCTTGATATTGGCGGTAAGGTTCCAAAACTTCGTTTTCAATTTGGGCTGCTACCTCAGCTGATAAACCCAATTCACTTTGGCGACGTTTGAGAATGCGACGACCTATAACCGAAACATTACCATTTCTGACACATCGCTCTACTTCCTTACGGTACTCCAATTGCGGATCGCCTACAGGAGCTTTCGCTAACTTTATTTTAAAGCCTTCCCTCACAGCATAAATTTCTGGCTTCATTGCTGGGGCTGCTTCTTGCACCTTTTTACGGGCATATTCATGCAGTTCATCTACAGAAATCATGCCGTCGTTATCAGTGTCAGCTGCACCTTTCTCAATCCCTTCGACAATGTAGCGAGTGTAAACTGATAAGTCTGCCCCTTCTTGTTCAAAAGAATACTGAGTAGACGTAGAAGAAGTTAATACCGCCCTTCCTTCTCCTCCTAGTTGATTCTTGATATCTACGGTGTTATCATCTTTCGCCTTCATTCCTTCAGCAAAAGCACCGCTAAAGCAACAGTCTAGAATTATTACCTGTCGCCGAGAACGGCTTTTTTCCATCATTCCATGTATCAGGCTGGCAGCAGTAGCAGTAGTTTGGATGAGTTCACCTGATTGATGCTTGCTGGTTTCGCTGGTTGCTAAATATAATTTGCCACTGTCATCTTTAATTCCGTGTCCAGAGAAATAAAACAGCACTAAATCATCTTTTTGACGATGAGAAAACAGGTTTTCAATTGCTCTTTCCATTAACTGGCGTGGCGGATTTTCCAGCACTGTCATATCAGCATCGGCAAAATCACCCATTTCTGAATGTTGTAAGACTCGCTGCATTGCTTTGATATCTTGCACAGCCCCAGGTAAAGCATTTAATCCTGGTTGGTACTCACTAACCCCAATCAGCAATGCAAATTTTGCCATTGTAACTGTTTACTTTTGACTTACAAAATTTTTTACTGCTTTAACTGCTACTGCCAATTCTGACATATTACTAGTTTTTACCTGGATTTTCTTAGCGTTTATTCCCCATATTTTGGTCTAGCTACATAAAAAATCAGGTGAGCATTGCTCACCTGATTTTTCAATTTCATATAACTCAGGACTGCTTACGCCAAATGTTGCTGGACTTTGGCGACTAATTCATTTGTCCAATGTTGGGTAAGTTCGGCATCAGCGGCTTCAACCATGACTCTAATTACTGGTTCTGTACCAGAGGCGCGGACTAAGATTCTACCACTATCACCCATTGCGGCTTCAGCTAAGGCGATCGCATCTTGAACAGGTTGACAATCTTTCCACCCCAAACGGCGATCGCGATCTACTACTCGCACGTTCTTTAATAATTGGGGATATGTCTGGAAGCTTTGGTCTACTAATTCACCCAAGGAAACACCAGATTGTTTAACTAAGTTGGCGATATGCAGCGCTGTTAATAAGCCATCCCCTGTAAAGCCATAATGTCTACACAAAATATGACCAGATTGTTCGCCGCCTAGCATTCCGCCAGTCCGCAACATTTCGGCTTGCACATATTGATCACCAACGGCGGTACGAATCAATTTACCACCTTGTTGTTGCCAAGCTCGTTCAAATCCTAAATTGGCCATGACGGTGGAAACTATCAGGTTATCTGGTAATTGTTGCTGTTGTTGCAGCTGGCGACCCCAGAGGTAAAGGATATAGTCGCCATTTATTTGTCTACCAGTATTATCGACTGCTAAAACGCGATCGGCATCGCCATCGAAGGCAAATCCGACATCGGCGTGATGTTCTTTAACTGCGGCTTGCAAAATATCGAGGTGGGTAGAACCACACTCAACGTTAATGCAATCGCCATCAGCAGCGTTATGTAAGCAGATAACTTCTGCGCCCATTTCCATCAATACTTGGGGTGCTAACCCAACGGCTGCACCCCAAGCTAAATCTAAAACTATTTTCATCCCTTGCAGATTTCCATGATTCTGCAAGGGCTGTTTCAATGCTTGGCTGTATTCACTCACTAACTGCGGACGAGAATAATGTCTACCGCAACTCATCCCACCTGCAACTGCTAACTTACCGCGTAATCCGGCTTCAATTTCTGCCTGTAATGCTTGTGGCAACTTCGCGCCATCGGCACCAAAAACTTTAATCCCGTTGTCTTCGGGTGGGTTGTGACTGGCAGAAATCATCACGCCGCCGATCGCATCACTCATACTGGTAAGATAAGCAACGCAAGGAGTAGGACATAAGCCTAAATACCATACTTCAATGCCAGCGGCTGTTAACCCAGCACTCAACGCCATTGCTAACATATCGCTAGAATTACGCGAATCTTGCCCCAGAATTACTGGTCGTGTTTCCCCTGCATGGTTCCGTAAAACTACGCCTGTCCAAAAACCTATTTGTAAAGCTAAAGGCGCATTCAGTAATTCTCCTACTTTACCTCGAATCCCATCTGTACCAAACAAAGGAGTTGCGGGTAGCGATATCAAACTAAATGCCAAATTCTCTTCCAGTCCTGTTTCACAACTATAAGATTCTGTGACAGAAAGACCTCGAATATTGCCTTGAGTTCTAGTTATTGATGAAACCATAATATTAAACACCTCACACCGTAAAACCAGAAAATATTACTTTACTCTTTAATTCCAACAATTCAAGTAGCTTTGATAAACTGCCAGTCTTTTGACTCAGCACTTTTATCCGTACTATATACTCGTTTTTCTTTTTAAGAATCTATTATCAATAGACTTAATTAAGTAAAAATCTCTAAAATTTTTCTGATGTTTGTAAAATTTTTATACATAAACTCTACTAATCATCATCTTCGCCATAAATTTTACCCTTGGCGATGAGTAGATTAGTTAGTTTCTCGGAGTCCGATCCAGATTTACAAAAGTATACACTCTGATGGCTTAAAAAATTTTAATATAAATTCTCATCAAATAGTTCTAATGTAACTTTTTAATGACCTTTCTTAGCCGTTCGTAAATCGGAACCTCGGTATATCTTTTTAAAGGTGAGAAATTTTAGTATGAGCAGCAATTTAGCCAGCAAATTGCGTGTCGGCACGAAAAAAGCCCACACGATGGCAGAAAATGTAGGTTTTGTCAAGTGCTTTTTAAAAGGAGTGGTAGAGAAGGCTTCCTACCGTAAGCTAGTGGCTAACTTTTACTTTGTCTACTCGGCAATGGAAGAGGAGATGGAAAAGCACCGCCAGCACCCAATTGTTTCTAAAATTAATTTTCCCCAACTGCACCGTAAGCGTACCCTAGAGCAAGACCTAAGCTTTTATTATGGTACTAACTGGCGTGAGCAAATCAAACTATCGCCTGCGGGTGAAGCTTATGTGCAACGCATCCGCGAAATTTCTGCGACAGAACCAGAATTATTAATTGCTCATTCTTACACCCGTTATTTAGGCGATTTATCCGGGGGACAAATTCTCAAGAACATTGCTGTCACAGCGATGAATTTGAATGAAGGTCAAGGAACAGCCTTTTATGAATTTGCCGACATTCCTGATGAAAAGGCATTTAAAGCCAATTATCGGCAAACATTAGACGAACTGCCCATTGATGATGCTACAGGCGATCGCATCGTTGAGGAAGCTAACGCCGCCTTTGGCACCAACATGAAAATGTTCCAAGAGTTGGAAGGCAACTTGATTAAAGCGATCGGCATGATGTTATACAACAGCCTCACCCGCCGTCGCGCTCGTGGCAGTACCGAACTAGCTACAGCTGAGTAAATTTCTGTAAACTAATTTTAGTTACTTCTAGGGGCGATTTCCCTGGGATCATCTTATCAAGGTAAGGCGATCGCAAGGAAGTTGCCCCTACTGCTGTCTGTAAATAGTGCTGAGTGCTAAGTAAAAAGTCGTAAGGCTAAATGATTGAACAATGGCTAACAAAATTCCCGTTACTGTAATTACAGGCTTCTTAGGCAGTGGTAAAACCAGCCTAATTCGTCACCTGCTGCAAAATAACCAAGGTCGTCGCATCGCCGTTTTAGTCAACGAATTTGGCGAATTGGGTATTGATGGCGAACTGTTGAAATCTTGTCAAATCTGCCCTGAAGATGAGGATGGCGGGAGTAATATCTTTGAGTTAACCAATGGTTGTCTTTGCTGCACTGTGCAGGAAGAATTTTATCCCACAATGCAAGAGTTGATTAAACGGCGGGACAGCATCGACTGTATTGTAATTGAAACATCTGGGTTAGCTTTGCCTAAACCGTTAGTTAAAGCCTTTCGTTGGCAAGAAATTCGCAACGCTGCAACCGTAGATGCAGTAATTACCGTGGTAGATTGTGCAGCTGTCGCCGCCGGGACATTTGCCAGTGATTTAGAAGCGATCGCCGCCCAACGCCAAGCAGATGATAGCTTAGAACATGAGACACCCTTGCAGGAATTATTTGAAGACCAACTCGCCTGTGCAGACTTGGTAGTTTTAAGTAAAACTGACTTAGTAGATGCAGAAACCAAATCACAAGTCGAGCAATTAGTCAAACAAGAACTACCCAGAGTGGTAAAAATGGTCGAGAGCGATCGCGGTCAAATCGATCCATCTGTATTATTAGGATTACAAGCCGCCGTCGAAGATAATTTAGATAGTCGTCCCAGCCATCACGATAACGAAGAAGACCACGACCACGATGACGAAATCACCTCAACCCATCTGATTTTAGACCGCGCCTTCGACCCCGAACAACTCCAACAACAGTTGCAAAATTTAGTCAACCAACAAGAAATCTACCGCATTAAAGGCTTTGTTGCCGTTCCTAATAAACCCATGCGCCTAGTTATGCAAGGTGTAGGAAACCGCTTTGATAAATTTTATGACCGTCCTTGGCAAACAACAGAGGCCAGACAAACCCGCTTAGTGTTTATCGGTCGTGATTTGAACTCCACAGAAATAGAATCCCAACTTGTAGCTTTGTAGGTTATTCTACTTTTGCTATTGATAGTAAACCAAGGTTTTAGGACATCGGTAGATGATAAAACCTAATTCTGTAACCTATAACCTGCTATACCTTTTATGACAATCTCGCAATTATTTGATATTGCCAATTTATTCGTTTTACCTTTTTGGGCGTTGATTATTCTCCTCCCCAACTGGAAAGTCACACGGCGAATTATGGAATCATACATTCCATTTTTGCCCTTAGCTGGAGCATATTTGTATTTATTCATTACCAGCATTACTCTAGAAAATGCCCAAGCTTTATCCAATCCTCAACTAACGGATATTGCGCGATTTTTTGCCGATGAAACAGCTGCTGCAACAGGTTGGATTCATTTTTTAGTGATGGATTTATTTGTTGGCAGATTTATCTATTGGGAAGGTCAGAAAACTGGAGTTTGGACAATTCATTCTCTCATTCTTTGTTTGTTTGCTGGGCCGATGGGAGTGCTTTCTCACATCCTGACTTACTGGATTACCAAAGCAATTTATCCCAAGTTCCCAGCTAATGAAGCAGACACATCACCAGAACAAGCTATGTCAAGATAATTCGTAATTACAATTAGTGGTGGAATCAGATTCACCATTAATTGATGATGGCAATCAAATAGGATTGCTATATTATGCAATGTATATAATTTTTATGCGTATTTAAAACTACGTCTATTAATTCTGTATTTTCTTATGTATGATTGAAAATTGACTTTGTTGTACTAGTTGGAGTCAGAAGTTCTACTATTTACGGCAATTTTGGGCTTAATAAACTTTAAGGTCATGCGATCGCTCTCGCCAATAGCCAGGAAACGTTCCCTATCTTTTTGGCCTTGTCTCAAGGTTGGAGGTAACGCCCAAACGCCAGAAGGATAGTCTTTAGTATCTTTAGGATTGGCATTAATTTCTGATTTGCTCACCAATTTGAAGCCAGCTTTCTCCACAGCAGCAATTACGCCATCTTGAGACATATAGCCCGTTTTAATACTTTCTTCTAAAGAAGTACCCGGCTTGGCGCGGTGTTCTTCCACTCCCAAAATTCCCCCTGGCTTGAGTGCTTTGTAAGCCACTGCATAAACCTGATCGGCATAGCCAGCACCAACCCAGTTATGAATATTGCGGAAAGTCACAACCATATCTACAGAGTTATCTGGGGCTAAAGTTAGTTCTTTTGGGGGATGAATCTGGGCAACTTTCACCTTACCAAAAACTTCTGGATTAGCTTCTAACTTTTGTTGAAAAGCCAAGGCTAACTTCTGTTGGAAAATTACCGAGGGTTGTTTACTGTCGTTCGGCGCAAAGTTAGTAACTATAAGTTGTCCTTTGTCCGCTAGAAATGGAGCTAATATCTCGGTATACCAACCATTTCCCGGCCATAATTCAACTACGGTCATGTTGGGACGTAAACCAAAAAATTCCAGAGTTTCTGCGGGGTGACGATACTTATCTCGTTCCCGATTGGCTGGGGAGCGATGATCGTTAGCAATGATGCTTTGAAGTGTTGTTGTGCTATCCAAAGTTGTGGATTTTTGGCTCTGGTTAGCCAGAACACTCGGAGTTATCACAGATGCTAATACCAACAAAGCTAAAGCTAAGGCTTTGAGCAATCCAAGGCAGCGCACAAGGTTTTTCATCAATGTTTTTTCTCTTTTCTGCTTTAGCATAAGGTAATTTTCTTACGGAAAACTACTTAAATGGGAAATAGAGATTAAACACTTGATTTACAGCCTTGGTGTTCATTTTTTCACCGCACACGATATCAGGCATTGGACTATAGTATTTTTTCTAGGTTTAGTGGTACAATTATACTACTCATGCAGAATTAAATGCTCGTTCCAGTCAGGCGAAGGTAGCCAGTAGTTTTACGATTACTGGGCAACTCCATCGCTTGGCTTTTATGCTAGAAATAACGCACAATAAACAGTCTATACATGAATTCATAATTACGAATTAGGAATTATTAGATTAGGAGGATGCAATGAACAGCTGCGTTTTAATGGCAGATATTATTCAAGAGCCACAATTACGCTACACAGCAGATAATCTAGCAGTTACAGAAATGCTAGTACAGTTTGCTAATTCCCAAAGACCAGAAGATCCGCCAGCAACCTTGAAAGTTGTGAGTTGGGGAAATTTAGCTACAGATGTGCAGCAAAATTATCATCAAGGCGATCGCGTGATTATTGAAGGGCGTTTAGGCATGGTAACATTCGAGCGCCGGAACGAAGGTTTTAAAGAAAAACGTGCCGAACTGACAATTCAACGCATTCATCCTGTAGGCACAGGTTTTTATACTTCATCAGTCCCAGACACTTACTCGCAACCAGCACCTTCAGCAACAACGGCTCCCCCAGCATATACTCAAGCTGAGGTTCCCAGTTATGATTCGCGTCCCGCAGCCGCACCGGCTACTAGCAATGTTAGTGTTGCGCCGCCAGTCAAAAACCCTGAACCAGCATATCAACCCAGCAATTTTGAGCGTAGCTACACGCCAGCGACAGAAGAACCCGATCCAGATGATATTCCGTTTTAAACGGACTTTTGTAAAAATATCGTCGTTGAAAATGGGTGTAAGGGTTTTACTCACTTACACCCTTAATTTTTTGCACTGCGGCGTAAGTCACAAATCGATGAATACGGGGAACGCGTATTTATATTGAGCCTGAATGGTTATTTGTGACCTCAAGCTAAAATGAGCAAAAACTTCAGATTACCAGCATAGTATCGAAACAACTGCTAAAATCCAAATAATTTTCTGTGAATATCCATACGCAACTCCTATGAGAGAAACTGTCCTAGAGGTTCGCAATCTCCAAGTTGAATTTTCCAGTGATGACAACAGCCTCAAAGCTGTAGATGGAATTTCGTTTGAACTACATCGGGGTGAAACTCTAGGAATTGTAGGAGAATCAGGAAGCGGAAAATCTGTAACTTCACTTGCAGTCATGGGGTTGTTACAAACTCCCGGTAGGGTAAGTGGTGGGGAAATTTGGTTTCGTCAACAGCCAGAAGCCAAGCCAATTAATTTGGTAGAGTTACCGCCGGAACAAATGCAGCTACACCGAGGCGGCGACTTGGCGATGATTTTCCAAGAACCGATGAGTTCGCTGAATCCAGTTTATACGATTGGCTTTCAGTTAACGGAAGCGATTATGCGTCATCAAAATGTCTCTACAGCTGAAGCTAGGCAAATTGCGATCGCAGGTTTGCAAGAAGTTAAACTTCTGCCTAGTGATGAACTAATCAAACAACAATATCTCGAAACTTGGCCGCAAACTAACCCCCATTCACCCACACCAGATGATTACAAACTGGCGCAGTTGGTAAAACAGCACAAAGAAGCCATCTTAGAACGTTACCCGCACCAACTTTCCGGCGGACAGTTGCAACGGGTGATGATTGCAATGGCAATTTCTTGCAACCCATTGCTGTTAATTGCAGATGAACCAACCACAGCCTTAGATGTGACGGTGCAAGCCACAATTATTGATTTGTTGAGAGAATTGCAACAAACCCGCGAGATGGCGTTGATTTTTATCACCCACGACTTGGGATTAATCTCGGAAATTGCCGATAAAGTTGGGGTGATGTACAAAGGTAAAATTGTTGAATATGGTGCCGCAGCAGATATTTTTAGTAACCCGCAACATCCATATACTAAGGGATTAGTAGCTTGTCGCCCCACACTCAATCATCGTCCCCACAAACTACTAACGGTGGCAGATTATATGAGTGTGAAGGAAACAGTTAATGGCGAGTTGTTAATTCAGGCAAAAGAACCACCACAACCATCAGAAATTTCTCCAGAAGAAATTAGCACACGATTGGCAAATCTGGAAGAAAAGCCAGCTTTATTGCAAATCCGCAACCTAAAAGTAGGTTTCCCAGTGCGGGGGGTGTTTGGTGGAACAAAACGCTACAACATGGCAGTGAATGATGTTTCCTTTGATGTTAAGCCAGGGGAAACTTTAGGTTTAGTAGGTGAATCTGGTTGCGGTAAAACCACTCTCGGTAGAACTTTGTTGCGGTTAATTGAACCGATAAGTGGAGAGATTATTTTTGATGGTCAGAATATCACCAAGTTAAAGGGCGAAACTTTGCAGAAACTCCGGCGCGAAATGCAAATTGTCTTCCAAAACCCCTTTAGCGCCCTTGACCCCCGGATGAAAGTTGGCGATGCAATTATGGAACCGTTGTTAATTCACTCTGTGGGTAAAACGGTTAAACAACGACGAGATAGAGTTGCGGAACTTTTAGAACGGGTGGGTTTGAGTGCAGATGCGATTAACCGTTATCCTCATCAGTTTTCTGGTGGTCAGCGTCAACGGATTTGTATAGCCCGTTCCTTGGCTTTAAATCCGAGATTTATTATTTGTGATGAATCGGTTTCGGCGCTAGATGTATCGGTGCAGGCGCAAGTATTGAATTTGTTGAAAGAATTGCAAGATGAATTTCAACTCACTTATATTTTTATTTCTCATGATTTGAGTGTAGTGAAATTTATGAGCGATCGCATTTTAGTTATGAATCGTGGTCAAATTGTCGAACAAGGTACAGCCGAAAGCATCTACCGCGAACCTAAACAAGCATATACACAAAAGTTAATTGCGTCCATTCCTACAGGTAGCCCAGAAAGAATACGCGATCGGCATTTGCGGACTATATAATTTTGTCAATAACTATTTATTCTCAGAAAGTGCGATCGCTCGGTGAATGAACTTTGTCCGACATTAGTTAATTTGAAAAATCTGTAGAGATGTAAAAACTTGCATCTCTACAAACCAGTTATTCTGAATAATTAACTTTAAATGAGCTTAATAAGACTCATAGCTGTTAAATACTTGCAATTCGCCTTTTTTATTAAATGCAATCACAGAAAAAGGCTCTTTTGTATTTCCTATTTCCATTCCAGGTGTGCCTACAGGCATTGCGGGAACAGCTAAACCTGCAAGTTGTGGTTTTTGCTTTAGTAACCGCTTGATGTCATCAGCAGGAACATGACCTTCCATCACATAACCGTCGATAATTGCCGTGTGACAAGATGCTAACTCTGAAGGTAAATTATATTTTTGTTTAATTGCCTCCATCTCGTCAGTTTTGACATCTTCTTTAATTTTAAAACCATGTTTTTTTACGTGGTCTAACCAATCTCCACAGCAGCTACAGCTGGGGCTACGATAAACAATCATTTCCTGCTTGCCGGAATAAGATTCAGTTTCATTGTCCCAAATACTCGCTGCGATCGCCGATGCAGAATTACTAGTTATACTCGCTACAGTAATAATTATTATGCCTAGTAAGATAATTCCCGAAGCTAAAAATTTGTTCATTTTCCATACCTCTTTTATATAAAGAATTATTAACTTTAATATATTCTTATCCTACCCTCTAAACACAAGCAAAGTTTGGCCTGTTTATGGCTTTGGTTTATTCTGTCCATAATATAGTTAACATAAATGCAAGTGGCTCCAACCTGAAACTAAAAACTGAACATAGCTTGACTGCTACTTGTATTACAATGTAATATGAAAATATTGATTCACTATCAGCTTGCCAGAAAAAAGCAGACTATACTTGTAGTATATAGTTAAAATCTCTGGAAATTTTGCCTAAACTCAAGTTTTGTAACATTGTGATGAAAAAAAATAAGTAAAGTAACCTTTATTGACCTTGATAGATATAACAGTACTCAATGAGTCGTCAACACCTCAATTTTTCATGTATCTCTCCATAAGTAGTTGAGAAATCAAAGAAGATTGCTATAGTTGAGCAAACATTTTTACGCAAGTAAGTAAAAATATGGCATTTGATTATTTTAGTAGTAACGAAAGCACATCCAATAATAATAAACAGCAAAATTTACTGACTAGTGGTTGGCGGCCATTACAACGAGATTTAGATTGGGAATTTTTATGGCAACTTGCACAAAATGACACCAAGGAATTTGCCCAAAAAAGCTTTAATTTAGCCAGCACATTTAGTGAAGTTTTAGGGAGAAATAATTTTACTTGGTGGGCAAACTTATTAGGCGTAGCCTCTGAAAATACCCGCTATGAATTAGAAAGGTTTTGGAATTATATTACACCTGACCCGCAATCACCAGACCATCGTTATAAAGATGTTTTGAGTACAGAAACACCGATATTACAATTTGTCAGTCGCAACAGCATACCCATTGATTATGTTTTGAATCGTCTACAAGAAATTACTGTTTTACGAGTCTTACAAATTTTAGGCAGACCTAATGTAATTACCCAGTATTACTCCGAGAGAGATTTTTATTTTCCGGTGGAGAAATTTATCAATTGGGAACGTTTAGATGTTGTTAATACTGTGAATGCGTATTGGTCAATGTATGACATTTGGCTGCAAATTGAACCTTACGATCGCGGTAGGCGACAATATACTTTAATGTCTAAAGATTTAGCGCCATTAGTTAACAAAGCTACCTACGATTTAGCGGTGATGTTAAGTGGCTATCAAAGTCGTGTGGGTAAGGTTCACAGCCAATTTCCCATTCGCACATTTCCCGCAGAGATTCAAAGTTTTACCGATACATTACAACAAGCGGTTCTCAATCAAAATCAGTTAGCAGTGGTAGTACATGGCGAACCAGGTACAGGTAAAACCGCCTGGACACAAGCCGTAGCGAAAGAAATTCTGATGCCTTTGGGGTTTGTCATCTTCATTTTAGATCATGATGCGATCGCTAATTTTGTCCCGCCAACTTACTTAGAACGTATTTGTATTATTATTAACGAAGCTGACAACTTAGCCCAAAATCGCGCTTCGGAAATAGCCCAATCTAATAATAAAACCGAACATATTTTGAGTTTGTTGGATGGCACTTTATACCAAAGCGTCATTGATGAATCTGGAATTCAGATGAAACAGCGGTTAGTTGTGTTGATGACTTGCAATACCACCGAAAGATTAGACCCCGCAATGTTACGTAAGGGACGGGTAGATTTAATCGCTGAATTTACACAGCGATTTGTGTAAATTTAGAAAAAAGTCGGCTATGGGTAATAACGTTTTTTGTGGAACTGCGTCAAATTAGTTTAACGCAGAGGTTAAAGGAGGTTTTTTGTAAATGATCCGTTATGTTTTCCAGAGAATGGCGATGAGTCTTAGTGATGCTACTTTAAACTCTGTGATGTTTCACAATTGATTCATCTACCATTCAAACTTTTGAATTTTATTTTGATTAACCTCATCAAAATGTCACAGCATGACTCCGTTACTGTAGACGATGTAAAAGCAGCACAAGGGCGGCTTGTGGGGATAGCGCACCAGACACCAGTGTTAACGTCTAGACTGATGAACGATCGCACCCATAACCAAGTATTTTTTAAATGCGAAAACTTTCAACGCACAGGCGCATTTAAATTTCGAGGTGCATACAATGCCTTAGTACAGTTATCAGAAATTCAAAAACAACAGGGTGTAATTACATTTTCCTCTGGTAATCATGCCCAAGCGATCGCTCTCGCGGGAAAGTTACTGCATATTCCTACAACTATTGTGATGCCTGATGATGCGCCAGAAGTAAAGCAACAAGCCACCCGCAGTTATGGCGCAGAGGTGATTTTATACAGTCGCCACGAAAGTGACCGCGAAGAATTAGCCAAAACCCTAGCCAGCGATCGCCAGCTTACCTTGATTCCGCCGTACGATCATCCTCATGTTATCGCCGGACAAGGAACTACAGCTTTAGAATTCATCCAAGAAGTTGGTCAACTAGACTATTTATTAGTTTGTTGTGGTGGTGGTGGCTTAATATCAGGATGTGCGATCGCGACAAAAGCACTGTTACCTACGTGTCAAGTTATTGGTGTGGAACCAGAACTTGCTGATGATGCAACTCGTTCCTTTCACAGCAAAACTCTGCAAACCGTGATTAATCCGCCAACAATTGCTGATGGTGTGCGGACTCCTAGCCTTGGTAAATTAACTTTTCCCCTAGTACTGAATTACGTTGATGATATGGTGACAGTCTCGGAAACTGCCATTATTAACAGTATGTTTTTCCTGTGGGAACGCCTGAAAATTGTCGTTGAACCTACTGGTGCATTAGCCGCAGCAGCATTACTCAGCGGTGTAGTGTCAGTAAAAGACGCGAAAATAGGTGTAATTATCAGTGGTGGTAATGTAGATTTAGCAAAAGTTGCTAAATTATATTCAGGAAATTACTGAGGAGATTTTGAACTTTTTTTCTCGTTAGCCAGTCAAATAACGATGTGTTCGCCAACCGAGAAAGGATAACTCAAGTTATGACAGTAAAACCGAGATATTTGGTATTGTTGCTGTTCATCTTGTTGGTAGGAAGTAACCCCATCTATGCAGCTACTAAGCCTGTTGACCCCAAAATATTACACTTAATTAATCGTCTGAGTTTTGGGGCTAAACCGGGAGACCTTCAGAAAGTCCAGTCTTTAGGTGTAGAGAGCTATATTAAACAACAACTTTCACCCAATTCTATATCCGAACCGCCCAGCCTCACCCGCCAGCTTTCACAGCTAGACACTCTCCGGTTAAATACAGTCGAAGTTAGAGAATATCTCAAGAATTCGCCACAAGCAACTCCAGAAGAAAAAAAAGCCCAGCAAAGGAAAGGAAACAAAATTTTACCAGAAGCAGTCAAAGCGCGGTTATTACGAGCTACTAGTAGTAACCGCCAACTGCAAGAAGTAATGGTGGACTTTTGGTATAACCACTTCAATGTTTATGGGGGTAAAGGAAATGCTCGCTACTGGACGAGTGCGTACGAACAAGAAGCCATTAGACCTTATGTTTTCGGGCGATTTCGTGATTTATTAGGTGCAACAGCCCATCATCCAGCAATGCTAGTTTATTTAGACAACGCGCAAAATAAAGGTAGTGGTCGTCGTGGTGTGACTCCACGGGTGAACGAAAACTATGCGCGGGAATTAATGGAACTGCATACTCTAGGTGCAGATGGTGGCTATACCCAACAAGATGTGATTGCTTTAGCGAGAATTTTTACTGGTTGGGGAATAGCTCGTCCTAATCAACAGACCAATGGCAAGTCACTATTTTACTTTGAACCCAAGTTTCATGATCCGAGTGATAAGGTTTTTTTAGGACGTACGATTAAAGCCAGTGGCGAAGCTGAAGGAGAAACAGCTTTAGATATATTGGCACGGAGTCCCGCTACGGCTCATCATATTAGTTACCAATTAGCGCAGTATTTTGTCAGCGATCGCCCACCTACATCTTTAGTTAATCGTCTCACACAACGCTTTCTTAAAACCGATGGCAATATTCGTGCTGTTTTAGAAACTTTATTCCAAAGCCCAGAATTTTGGGATAAAAAATATTTCAACGCTAAATTTAAAACACCATTACAATATACTGTCTCAGCAGTCCGGGCTACAGGGCTGGAAGTAAACAATACCCTACCCCTTTCCCGCAACTTGGAACAATTAGAAATGCCTTTGTATGGTTGTCGGACTCCTGATGGGTACAAAAATACACAAGATGTTTGGTTGAATCCCGAAGCGATGAACCGTCGCCTCAGCTTTGCAACTGCATTAGGTGGTGGTCGCGTACCACTGCTTGGAACAGTCAATAATGCCCCTAAAAGTAAAAGCATTAACCGCATTCAACCCCTCGATGCAACTCAGTTAATCAACACCTTGGGTAACTCTCTTTCACCCAAAACCCAAAGCGCGATCGCCTCTAGTCCCCCAGAACTCAAAGCCGCATTAGTCCTGGGTAGCCCAGAATTTATGCGCCGTTAGGCTACTAGGTTCATACTCAGCGAGACGTTGCGTGCGGGGGTTCCCCCCGTTGAGCAAACTTCGGTAACTCAGCACTTTAAATTAACAATATGAAAAGACGTGATTTTCTCATCCAAGCAGGACTGTTTTCTACAACTGCGATCGCCTCTGTTGGTTGTAATACTTGGGTAGTTCATTCTGCTACCAAAAAAAGCGATCGCCAGCGTTTGATTGTGGTTTTTATGCGTGGTGGTGCAGATGGTTTAAATATCGTCGTTCCTTACACAGAGCCAGCTTACTATCAAGCCCGACCAAAAATCGCCCTTGCCAAACCCGGACAAGAAAAAGGTGTTTTAGATTTGGATGGACACTTTGGCTTACATCCAGCTTTATCACCAATTATGCCCCTGTGGCAACAAGGTAATTTAGCCTTTGTTCATGCTTCTGGTTCCCCCGATCCCTCTCGTTCCCATTTTGACGCGCAGTTTTATATGGAAATTGGCATTCCTGGGAACCAAAGAATTAACGAAGGTTGGATGAATCGCTTATTGGGTGCTATCTCTAACAAAACACCCATCCAAGCAGTTAGCTTGGGTAGCACTAAACCCCGCATTTTGAATGGTTTAATGCCAGTTGCTAACATAGGCTCTGGGAGAAATGCTAACAAACCAATTTCTTTAGATCGACCACAAGTAGGCGCAGCATTTGACCGACTATATAGTGGTAATGATGTTCTTAGTCAAACCTATCATCAAGGACGCGTTGCCCGTGCCGCCTTGATGAATGACTTCGCCCAAGAAATGAAAATGGCGAATAATGGCGCACCATCACCCAATGTTTTTGTTGGTGATGCTCAACGCTTAGGTAAACTGATGGCCAAAGACCCTAGAATTGAGTTAGGCTTTATGTCTTTGGGTGGTTGGGATACCCATATTAATCAAGGTAGCGATCGCGGTTATTTAGCTAAAAGCTTAGGAAGTTTGGGCAAAGGTTTAGCGGCTTTAGTGCAGAATTTAGGGCCAGCTTATCAAAACACAGTAATTTTAGTCATGTCTGAATTTGGCAGGACATTACGCGAAAATGGTAATGGTGGCACAGATCATGGCCACGGCAATGTCATGTGGGTTTTAGGTGGCAAAGTCCGTGGTGGCAAAGTTTACGGCGAATGGCCTGGTTTGGAAACTGCTGCACTTTATGAAAAAAGAGATTTGGCTATTACTACTGATTTTCGAGATGTAATTTCTGATGTTTTAGCACAACACCTGTCTGTGAATGACAAGCAACTCAGTAAAATTTTCCCCAGTTATACTCCCAAGCAAAAAATTGCTTTGTTATAGCAGGTTACAGGCTTAACATTCCATCAGGCATGATTTTACAAGAACTTTTTGCTGTATGAATACCCCACGCTTAGTCAAGATTAGTAAATTCTTGAGCAAATATCTCCGCCATCAACCAGAATCTTTAGGAATTACACTTGCGCCTGGTGGTTGGGTTGCAGTTGATGAACTTTTAGCGGCTTGTGCAAAAAATAAGTTTCCCATTACGCGCCAGGAATTAGCAGATGTAGTCGCCACTAACGATAAACAACGCTTTAGTTTCGACTCTACAGGTACTCAGATTCGTGCTAACCAAGGCCACAGCGTTGAAATTGATTTACAATTACTCCCATCTGTCCCCCCTAACGTGCTGTATCACGGGACAGGATACAAAGCCGTCGAGTCCATCTTGCAAACCGGACTGAATAAAATGTCTCGACATCATGTCCATTTATCGCAGGATATTACTACAGCAAAAACTGTCGGCGCACGACATGGTAAACCCGTTGTTCTTGCTGTAGACGCAGCGACTATGTATCAGATGGGTTACATATTCTACTGTTCTGAGAATGGTGTTTGGTTAGTAGATGCTGTACCGCCTGAATATCTACACCAACTATAAAATTAGAATCTACTACTAGGGAAAAATAGCAAATCGACAGCTTCACCAATAAATAAACCTGCTCCTGCCAAGAGTGTTAACATCCGAAATGAATCTTTTTTGTCAAAGCCAGCAAAACGCATTTCTAAATCTGCCAAAAAAGTAGTTGCTATTGGTATCAGAAATAAACTAAACAATAACGACCAAGTGGCAACTAAAGCAACTGATGCACCTAAAGATAAAATAACAATTAAAATTTTAGAACCAAAAGCCGTTAGCTCTTCCAGCCAAGCATTACTTCTGCGAACAACAGCTATAGCCACAACCGCAATAAAAGCCCCAACTAACCAAACGATGTGATGCACAGCCAGATACCATCCTAGCAAGGCATAAGCCAGCCACAATAGTACAAGTGGCATCATAGGAATCCTAGTCGAAAATTCCATGTTCATATTGTTTAAGAATGATCATAATTTTAAATATCACTTAAATTCTAATCAGAATATTGATGATAGAAATTTCATCGAAACTGTAATTAATACTTTGTAAATATCGCACACAAAAACAAAGAATAAAATATATTAAATTCTGCATAATGATAGTTGCAATATAGTAATAATTATGCTTTTACAAAATTAGATATACTTTCCATAAATTCAACACATCTTTTGCCAATTAGATGTTTTTTAGAAATTGAGTACGAAATACATCTAAAAACTTTATAAACTCAGCGTTACTTAATTTATTTCAAGTATAAAATGTACCTAAATTTACTATTTATTAAACATAAATTTACATAAACTTTATATAAGCACTAAACTTGTTATTATGCCAGAAACTAGATATTACAGTATTTATCACTGAATATAAAGTAATATTCAGAAGTTGATAAAATTAAAGATTTAATAAAAATTCATAAAAAAAGTTGATTGTATTTATTTAAGTAGTAATCTTAATTACTAAGCACATTGGGAAAGATTACTTAAATTTGCTTGATCGCAACTTAATGGTAATCGCTTGATCTTAGCTGTTTCATCTGAAAGTACATGAAAGCAACTCGCATTTTAAATCAACCACTAACAAATCCCCAATTGTGGTTATTAGGAATAGGCGCAGGCTTAGTTGCAATACTTTTAACCATAATTTGGAAAGCGGGCGATGATTCTCACTTAGGAATAATAGTTTTATCTTTATTTGCTGTAGTCTCCTTACTAGGAGATAAAAAACATAAACTTAAATTAGAAAGCGATATTATCTCTAGTGTTATCGGTACAGTTTTAATAGCCATTGTACTTTGGTATAGTACTCACTTCCCGCCAGGGAAATTATTTGCAGTATACACTCATGTTGCACCTTTCTTTGCTGCACTTGGAATAAGTTTACTTGCTTCTGGATTGAAGGGATTAAAGCAATATTGGCAAGAACTAGCGATTCTTTTTTTCGCTAGTGTACCTAAAGTCTTAATTTTTGCTTTATTAAATGTGAAACCATTATCGGTTTTAACTGCCAAATTGTCTACATTAATACTTTGGTACGCTGGGTTTGAAGTATATCTGCAAGATGTCTATATAAATTTACCAACTGGTGGAATTAAAGTTGCAGAAAACTGTGCAGGAATAGAATGGATATGCCATCTTTTAGGGCTATCTGTAATTGGTTTATTAATGTTTCCTCCAGAACGTAAAAAAAGAATATTAGTGCCTATAGTAGCTGTAATTATCGCTTTTATAGTTAATGCAGTCAGAGTTGCAGTTTTAGCGGTCATCGCCGCTAATCAACATCAGCAAGCTTTTAAGTTTTGGCATGTGGGAGATGGTTCATTAATATTTGGAATGATTACAGTGATACTTTTTGGTATATTTTACTGGTTTTTACTCAATCCACCAGAACCTAAAAAAAGAGAATTACAAGGTCTAAAAGCTAATGAAGATTTGGAGTAAACTGCGTATTTTATTGTTAGCTGTAAATCTAGGCTGTATCATTTTAGTTTTGGTAAATGTCATCCAAAAAGAATCATCAAAAAAGCCCAAATTAGAAGAATATAGAAGTCAAGTTTTTGTTGGTGAATTTCAGACAAGAGAATTTACAATTAGATTATTATCTTAGCTTGAATTTAACTTTGGAACATTTGCTAGAAATATGACTAAATCAAACACTGATAAACTTATTCCCGTAATTCAGGAGTTGCAGGAATTTGCTTACAACCAAGTAGGCTCAATGAATATTTTACGAGTTCTTGGTTATGGGTTATTGTTGTTGGCATTATTCGATATAGTTGAAACTATTTTTCCGCCTAGCTTTATGAATCCCGTTTGGGAATTTCAAACTTTTGGTGCATTAGTCGAAAGAGTACCTGTGAGTTTGATTGGTTTGGCATTAGTGTTTTATGGTGAGCTACACGCACGCTCTAAGTGGGAATTTTTAACTTTAAAATTACTATCTTGGATAAGTTTGTTGTTAGCGATAATTTTTATATTACTTATTCCTGTTGGTATTAGTAATACAGTCAGACTTAGCAAGCAAAGTTATAATCAAATTAACAATTTATCTCAGCAACAAATATTGCAAGCTGAACAAGTTGAACAGCGACTTAACCAAGCTAAACCAGAACAAATAGAAACTTTGCTCAAAAGTCAAGGCCGTTCAGTCGATGCAAGTAATCCTCAAGAATTAAAAGAAAAAGTTTTATCAGAAGTTTCCCAAGCTAAAGAGAAAATTAAACTACAAGCTCAAGCTAATCAATCAACTCAGCGGTTAAATTTACTAAAAAATTCTGTGAAATGGAATTTGGGGGCTTTAGTAACATCTGCTTTATTTTTCATCTTTTGGAGAACCACTAATTGGGCCAGAAGTAAGTGAGATAGTCGGTGAAAAGTTTACAAGCTTTGTGTTGGCTAGTTTTTATCATTTGTATTTGTGGATGTCTGAAACTGTAATTGAAATTTAGTAAAGCAAAAAAGTAGGGTAGGCAATTTAAATTGCCTACCCTACTTTAATTAATGCAAGACTTAACTAAATTAAACTTTTGCGAGTTCTGGTGTAGGACGCTTACTGTTGCGAATATTAGTAATTGCTTCAGCATAATCTTTGGCGTTGAATACAGCAGAACCAGCAACAATAGCATTAGCGCCTGCTTCTAAAACCTGCCAAGTATTGTTAGCTTTCAGTCCGCCATCAACTTCAATCCAGGGGTTGAGTCCGCGCTCATCGCACATCTGACGCAGTTGTCTAATTTTGGGTACAACACCAGGGATGAAGCTTTGACCACCGAAACCGGGGTTAACGCTCATAATTAGGATTAAATCGCAAAGTTCCAGTACGTACTCAATGAATTCTAATGGTGTGGAAGGATTGAGTACTACCCCTGCTTGTTTACCAAGTTCTTTAATTTGACCGAGAGTGCGGTGTAAGTGCGGCGAAGCATTATGTTCGGCGTGTACAGAGATAATATCTGCACCTGCTTTAGCAAAGCTTTCTACATACTTTTCTGGTTCCACAATCATCAAGTGGACATCCAGAGGTTTTGTAGTGACTGGACGAATCGCCTCCACAACCAGAGGGCCTATCGTAATATTAGGTACAAAACGACCGTCCATTACATCAACATGAATCCAATCTGCTCCAGCTGCGTCTACAGCGCGAATTTCATCGCCCAGACGACTAAAATCGGCTGATAGTATAGATGGAGAGATCACAATGGGCTTTTCAGATCGGTTTTGGGTCATGGCTAGTGGGTTTTTAAGCGTCCTCGTCTGTAAGCATTGTAACAAAAGACTGTAACAAAATATTGAGTAATTCTCTGGAGTTTAATCTTGCTTTATCAGGTAAAGGCCATAAGCCGCTTACCTGTTGAGGTCAGCAGAGAAGAAAGAGAGAATGACAAATGACCGATAAATATTGACCATTGACTATTAATTATGAACAAAAAACTAAGTTGGCTAATTTGGGGTTTGAGTGCATCTTGTTTGAGTGTACCTGTACTGGCTTTAGGGTTAGACACTTCCTTAGGAACAAATGGTATTGATGCTTTAAAACTACATCAGTCTCCTTACAATTTAATCGGTCGCAAAATAGCCATTGGTCAAGTAGAAATAGGTCGTCCGGGAATGTTTGGTTGGGATAAAGCCGTCTCAAAAAATCGCAGGATATCTTTAGCGGCAGTTTTCTCACGTAATGGCCCCGCAAAATCAAATACAGGTGTTGACCCCCACGCTTATAATGTCGCTGGGGTGATGGTGAGTACAGATAAGGGTTTACCTGGGGTCGCACCAGGAGCCAGACTGTATTCTTCTGCTGTCGGTTCTACGAAAAACATGGGTCAGCCAGAAGAGTGTTTATCCGCACAACACATTGCATTCCAAAATGGCGGTGATATCCGCGCAATTAACTTTAGTTTTGGTGAACCCCTCAACCGTGATCCACGCGCGGATGCTGTTCTAGATGGGAATGCTTTGTTAACGTTATGTGTTGACTGGTCGAGTCGGGTTCATGATGTTTTGTATGCGATCGCAGGCAATCAGGGTAAAGGTGGGATTCCGATTCCTACAGATAATTTTAATGGAGTTAACGTGGCTTTTTCATCCCGACGCGGCGGGATTTTTAATAAAGTAGATGTTTCTAATCTCGCAGGGGTGAATCAGGGAGCTAGTGGAAGGTTAGCAGGCAAAGAATTTAATCTGGATGGCCGTCGCGCCATCAGTATAGTTGCCCCTGGGAATAATATTCCTCTGCTGAATCCTGACGGCAAAATTAATAAAGCGACAGGTACAAGTTTTGCTGCACCTCATGTTACAGCTACAGTCGCTTTGTTACAGGAATTTGGCGATCGCCAACTCCGCACAAAAAAAACTAATTGGAGTGTTGATAGCCGCCGTCATCAAGTAATGAAAGCAGTGTTACTCAACTCCGCCGATAAAATCCAAGACAGTGGTAATGGTTTGCGTTTAGGGATGTCACGGACGCTAATCGATAAACAGAATCAAAATTGGTTAGATTCTGACGCTTATAAAAACCCGAAAATTCCCTTAGATGCTCAAATGGGTGCAGGTCATTTAAATGCGTTTCGCGCTTATCAACAATTTAGCGCTGGACAATGGCAACCGGCAAAGGCTGTCCCCGCGATTGGGTGGGATTATCGCCAAGTTGAGGTGGGGAATAGTGTTGATTATCAGTTAACAAAACCGTTAAAGCAAGGGAATTTCGTTTCCATCACCCTGAGTTGGGATAGATTGGTCGAGTTGAGCGATCGCAATCAAAACGAACAGTTTGATGTTGGCGAAACTTTTAGCGATAAGGGTTTAAATAACCTCGACCTCTACTTAGTCAAAGCTGATGCTAAAAATTCTGAGGCTGGTGTTGTTTGTTCTTCCATTAGTCAAATTGATAGTGTAGAACATATTTTCTGCCCCGTTCCTGCTAATGGGAATTACAAAATGCGTGTGCAATTTCGCCAACAGGTAAACGTTCCAACTCAACCTTATGCTTTGGCTTGGTGGACTGTGAATTAAAGTATAAAGTATGAAGTCAGTAGTCAAAAGTTATTTTAGACTATTGACTTTTGACGCTCCGAATTTTGGATTTTGGATGAAAAATTTTTTGGGTTCATGCCCCATTCCCTTGTGGGTGGAATAAATCTAAAATCCCCAAGCTGCATCCGTACCCTACGAGAACACTTTGTGTACATGGATGCAGTTAATCTCAAATTTAAAATCCAAAATCTAAAATTGATTGACTTTGGACTACTATTTGGAGTTAGTATACTAACTAACAACTTAATTCAAAATCACTGCTACTCACTGAATTACCGTTACCAAAACTGTAACCGTCAAAGGTTGATGCCCCTACTAATGCAATAGTTAATCATTAACGCATTTAGCATCAATAGTGATAGTTGCTAAACATCTTTGGTAAGTGAGGTGGAATCATGAATCGGCAAAAGTTGCGCGGTATGAAAGAAAATTTTCTGCAAAGACGTTATGCTGTCAGCCTAGGAAGGCGTTATGTCATAGCTGCTGCGAGTGTCGTTTTGTTTGGTGTATTGGGTTGTTCTCAAGTTAATAGTAATAGTGATGCCCTTGCTGACTCTAAAATGCCTCAAACAGAGTTACCATTGCAAAAAAAAACAGTAAAAGCTGATACAAAATTAGTAAAAGCCAATAATAAATTTGGCTTCAAGCTATTTTCAGAAATTTTGACAGCAGAAAGTAGCGAGAAGAACATTTTTATCTCACCTTCTAGTTTGGCGATCGCCTTAGCCATGACCTATAACGGTGCTAGTGGTTCTACTCAAAAAGCAATGGCGAAAACCTTAGAACTTCAAGGTATGAGTTTGGCAGAAATTAACTCTAATTATGCAAATTTAAAAAGTCTGTTAGAAAATCCCGATGCTAATGTGCAATTAAATATTGCTAATTCATTGTGGGTAAATCAGGATGTGACTCTGCGTCCAGATTTCCTCCAAAGAAATCAAGAATTTTACCAAGCTAAGATAGCTAATTTAGACTTTAAATCCGCCTCAGCTTTAAGTAGCATTAATAATTGGGTTAACGATAATACACGCGGCAAAATCAGCAAAATAGTTGACAAAATTGAACCTAACCAAGCATTATTTTTGATTAATGCTATTTACTTTAAAGGGCAATGGAGTGAAAAGTTTGATAAAAATCAAACCACTGAACACCCTTTTTATAGTGCATCTGGTCAGAAAAAACCACACATGATGATGTCTCAGACAGGAGAATATCAATATTATGAAAATGAACAATTCCAAGCAGTAAGTTTACCTTACGGAAAAGACAAAAAAGTCAGCTTTTATATCTTTTTGCCAAAACAAAACTCTAATGTCAAAACCTTTTATCAAAACTTGAATGCTGAGAACTGGGAAAAATGGCTAACACAATTTAAAAGCCAAGATGGTTTTATTCGCTTACCCAAATTTAAAACAGACTACGAAGTGACACTTAATGATGCGCTCAAAGCCTTGGGTATGCAGGAAGCTTTTAGTAAACAAGCCAACTTTTCCGAGATGGGGAAAGATTTGGCTATTAGCCAGGTAAAACACAAAACTTTTGTAGAAGTCAATGAAGAAGGCACAGAAGCGGCTGCGGCGACATCCGTAGGGATAGTTACAACATCCTTGAGAGAAAAGCCAGAACCATTCCGGATGATTGTTGATCGTCCCTTCTTCTGTGCCATACGAGATAATCAAACAGGTAGCATTTTGTTTATGGGTTCAATTTTGGAACCATAATAAAAGGCAAAAGGCAAAAGAATAAAAAAAGTTAAGGTAATGTTGGCTCCGAAAAACTGAGGGGATTTTTGACTTCGGCTTTGGGAGATTCTTCTATTACAGGGGGTGCAGGTTTCTCGCATTTAGCACTGCTGTCATCTATTTCGCTTGTTAACCTACCTGGACGAAGTGCGCCTAATGCAGTCTTGACGATGACAGCTGTAGGTACGGCGACAATTACACCTAACAGTCCACCAACTCTCGCACCAGTTAAGACAGAAATTAGTATCCAGACTGGGTTTAAGCCAGTAAAACTGCCTAATATCCGCGGCGCAATTAAATTTTCTAAAATTTGTTGCACAATCACTGCGGCGAGTAAAACTCTGGTTCCCATCCAAAAGTCTTGTAAAGCAACTAACGAAGTAGTCAAGATAATACCCACGGAACCGCCAAAGGGTACAAGAGCCATAATGCCGATAGTGAGACCAAATAACAAACCAAATGGTACTTTCAGCCACAAAAAGGCAGGAATCAAGGCTGAGGCCATGCAGGTAGACAAAATTAGCTGAGTAATAAAAAAGTTTTGGAAACTGAGGCGGACTGTTTGGGAAAAGGGCTCACGAAATCTAGTTGGTAGCCATTCCACTAAACTTTGCCAGAGTTCATCGCCATGCTGCAAAAGATAGAAAGTCAAAACCATTGTCAGCAGAAAATCTAGCAAGCTAGTAAATGTGACAACAGCTAGATTGAGAACTTGTCCGGCGATCGCTTGTAATTGTCCCTTGACGCGATCATTTATTTGCACTACAAGAGCATCAAGGTTAATCGGTAAGCCAAGAACTTCTGCTTTCTCGTTTAACATCATTAACTGCGATCGCCCAGAATCAATCAATTCTGGTAAGCGGGCCACCAGCTGTTGGGCTTGAGTTAACGCTAATGGAAACAGAGTTACACCCAATGCTAATAAAATCGATAACGCTAATAAAAACACCAGGATAGCAACTTGCTCTCGCTTTGCACCGTGATGCTGCATCCAGCTAACGGGGTAGTTGAGCAGAAATGCCAATACCGAGGCTCCGACTAAAATAACTATTAGGGAGTGGAAATATTCAAAAATTGCGGAAATTGCCCAACCATTGAGGACTAGCAGTGGTGCGAATAGAGCGATCGCTCCGATTCGCGCTATTGGTGTTAGTGTCTGCCACCAGTCGATTAGCTTGCGTGTCTGCATCTTTAGCTGCTTGCGAGATAAAACTAAATAAAATCTTTCTCTAAAGCCTATTATCTCTAACTACATTACAGTCTTTCATCTCTCTAGTTTAGGATTAGACTCAGCCAAATGGAAAATCTTGAACCAATTAATGATTCTTCCGGGGTAGAGGCGGAGAATTACCCTACCTCACCTCAAATTTTTAGTCAAAACTCCCATACCAATCAAAGACAGTTACTGATTTATGTCATCCCAGTTCTTGGAGTTCTGCCCTCTCTATGGACTCTTTATCGTCGTCAGGGCAGTCGGGAACAACTGAGGGTTAGCCGTCAGTCTATTACTATGACATTTACTTGGCTGTTAGCTTATCTTTTGTTAGCAACTGGAGCAGCATCTTCTGAGTTTTTGGCATTGCGTTTATTAATACTCAATAGCTTGATCACATCTGGTTATTTTTTAGTGAGTATTTGGCTAATTTCTCGCATTATTCGGGGACAATCTAGTCGTTTACCAGGGTTAAGCAATTTAGCCGAGCGAGTGTTGGGTAAGCATTTATCATGATGCTGATCAGTAAACCTCTAGACGGTATTTTTACTGAATTTTTAGCTAATTACAGATTATCTCCTAGAGGCTCTGGTCAAACTGACTTATTGTTGTCATACTTCTATAAAACATATCAGGATTTACCCCAAAAAAGAAAAATCCTGCTATAAGTGTTTTGGTTGACATAATAGCGAAAAGTCAACATGGTTAATTAAGAGTTAACTACTATGAGTTGATGTATTTGCATACTGATAATCTGCAAATTAACCGAATTTAATCAGCAAGTGTGAGGCAGTCTGTGACCAGTCAAAGAACTTCGGCGGAAGAAAACCACTCAAAAACCCCCAACTTAAAGGGTAGAAAGTCAATAAAGCCTAAATCGGGACGTTGGTTGTGGTTCTGGGTGGGCATGAGTGGTATTGCAATGGTGTCAGCAATGGCAGGGGCTTTGTTGGCAGTTTCTTTGACCAGTACGCCATTGCAGCAAGCCGATCTCAGTCCTCAAGAAGAAGCTGTCTTTGATAGCGATGCGATCGCTGGTGGTGGATTGCGTTTTTCGGAATTAACTCGCCCTGTGAATCTTTTGGTGATGGGGATGAGCGTATTACCACCAGATGTCCAAAATCCTCCCGCTGACACGAAAAATCTCCGCTACTTGCCGCAAGTCAATTCTTTTGATGGTCTTTCTGATGTGATGTTGTTGGTCAAATTTGACCCAGAGACCAAAAAAATAGTCATGCTTTCGATTCCTAGAGATACCCGCACAGAAATTGAAGGGTATGGAACACGAAAAATTAATGCTGCTAATGTCGAAGGTGGCCCAGCTTTAACGGCTAAAACTGTCAGCAATCTTTTGGGCGGCGTTGGTATTGACCGTTATATTCGGATTAACGTTCTGGGAGTTGCTAAACTCATTGATGCTTTGGGCGGAGTTACAGTCTATGTCCCCAAAGATATGAAATACCAAGATGATTCTCAACATCTATATATTAATTTAAAAGCAGGCAAACAGCATCTCAACGGGGAGCAAACGCTACAATTACTCCGTTTTCGTCATGATGAATTAGGCGATATCGGCCGAATTCAACGCCAGCAAATGGTAATCCGTGCTTTGACTGACCAAAGTCTTAACCCTTCTACCTTGACTCAATTACCCAAAATTCTGAATGTTGTCAAAGAACACATTGATACTAATTTGACAGTTGAAGAATTAGTGGCTTTATTAGGTTTTGGTGTGCGGACTAATCGCGCCAATATGCAGATGTCCATGCTGCCTGGGCGTTTTAGCGAGAAAGGCGAATATGATGCCAGTTATTGGTTGCCTAGCAAAAATGGGATTGCCAAACTCATGGCTAAACAATTTGGCTTACAATCAAACGCTGAAAATACCGAAACTCAGCAATTGAATGATCCTGGTTCTGTGCGGATAGCAATTCAAGATAGTACAGGTAGCGATCGCGCTACCCTGCGACCTTTAATTCGCGCTTTAGAAAGGGCTGGATATCGTAATATTTACGTGTCTAAGCCTTGGAGTGAACCCTTAGAAGTAACTCACATTGTGGCTCAACAGGGAGACGGTAATAGTGCTGAATCAATTCAAGATGTTTTGGGAATAGGCGAAGTACGCGTTGAAAGCACTGGTAGTCTGGATTCCGATATCAGCATCCAAGTGGGCAAAGATTGGTTGCAACACCAAATGCCTTTGAATGATTCTAGTCAGTCTTCTTATTAGACCTCTTGCACGAATGTTATAAAACACGAATTTTAAGTCTCACGCAAAGGCGCAAAGGCGCAAAGAGTTACAGAAAATTCACTTGTTTAGTAGGCATAATCTGATTTATGCAAGAGGTCTATTGAACCAAATACTTTTAAAACAGCAGAGGAGATGTGAGCGCATTTTCCTCTGCTATTTATTTACAAAACTTCAAGCGCCCAGACTGCTAGAGTCTGAGCGCTTGAATAATAGGTTGCAGAGAAACTTCTGCGAAGTAGTGAAATTAAGCAGGCATCATTTGCATAGAACGGCAGGCTTCAGCACACTTGCGACAAGCTGCGGCACATTCCATCATCTTGGAATCGTCGCGCATTTTTTCACAAGCTATTGCACAGCGATCGCACATATCAGCACACAGCATACAAGTGCGTTCTATGAATTCCGAACCACCCATCATCATAGTCATACACATCATACACATCTCTGAGCAATCGCGCATCATGCTCATCATGCTCATGTCCATGTACATACTGCCTTTGCTCATGCAGTAAGTCATAGTTTCCATACACATTTTATGGCATTCCATACAAGCGTTCATGCAGGTTTGCATTTCGGAAGTCATGGATTCAGTCATCATCATCATCATAAGAAAAATCTCCTGATTTTTTGATGCTTTAATAGCGTCCTTTGTAGGACTTACCTATAACATTAATCTGATATTTTTAAGTGGTCAATAGAGTTATTTATGTCATTTTTTTAAGACATCAATCTCGATAAATTTACCGGAATTACTAAACAATTCCTCATAAAAAAGTGATGTTTATCGGCAAATGATTTAGAGACTAAGCTTTGAAACAACGGTTGCAAACTAGAGATTTTTGTGAAGATTTCAAATCTAGCCAGAAATTTAGTCAGAGTAGTGTGTGCAACTGCCATCTATCCAGAAACTTTGGTTGTTACTTTAGCCAAAGTTTTGGGAATTATATAAATAATACTCTCATAGAGATTGTCAGTTAGATCCATCATGGCTGACTTTGCTGGTCTAATCCACAAATATGCTAGATCACAGCTTAGTTTTCGCTCAAGCATCTACCGCAAAGAATATGGCAAAAAAATGAACTCTATTGATTTGTCATTGCCAAAATTACATTCAACCCACGATTGGTAAAGACAGGGGTAAAGCAGGATGACGCTGGCTCAACGAGGGATTAAACTGTGGGTAATGTCAATCATTTATGGTTAAAAGAGACGCATAAATAAAACTAATGACATTGTTGATTATTCCTAAAGTCTAATTCTGCTATAAAAAACTACTTATGACAGTGCATCAACGTGGTGTTGGGGAGACCGCTGATTTAATTATTGGTGTTCACAACCAAGAAAATCAATTACAACCCAATTCTGCTCCTGTGGGTGCTCTTGCCAGAAGAAAAGGAACTATTTCTACTTTTCTTGCTCCCCTGACTCAGGATACTTTTAAACAAGTTGTGACTGAAGTCGAGCATAAGTTACAGATTGTCCATCAAACCCTGTCAATGTTGGATTCTCACGGGTTTGAAACAATCTTGCAAGAAATGTTGCAGTCAATTACCTTAAAAACAGGGGAATTATTAGGAGCAGACCGGACAACTATATTTTTGTTAGATGAAGAAAAACAAGAACTGTGGTCGATTGTGGCTGCGGGAGAAGGCGATCGCTCCTTAGAAATTCGCATCCCCGCCGATAAAGGGATTGCGGGTGAAGTCGCTACCTTAAAACAAGTAGTGAATATTCCCTTTGACTTTTATAACGACCCCCGTTCGATATTTGCCCAAGCACAAGAAAAAGTTACAGGCTACCGTACATATACAATGCTGGCTTTGCCACTGTTAAATGAACAAGGGCAGTTAGTGGCAGTAGTACAGTTACTCAATAAATTAAAGTCAATACATGATGTCAATGCGCCACTAGGCGAGCGAATTGATACCAAAGGTTTTACACACAGCGACGAACAGTTATTTCAGGAATTTGCCCCTTCGATTCGCTTGATTTTAGAATCATCGCGCTCTTTTTATATGGCGACGCAAAAACAAAGAGCAGCGGCGGCGTTGATGAAGGCGATTAAGTCTTTGAGTCAAAGCAGTCTGGACTTAGAAGATACCCTGAAGCGGGTAATGGATGAAGCCAAAGAACTGATGAACGCTGATCGCAGTACCCTATGGTTAATAGATCGCGATCGCCATGAATTATGGACAAAAATTACTCAAGATGACAGTTCAACTAGGGAGCTACGCGTACCTATCGGTAAAGGTTTTGCGGGTATGGTTGCGGTATCTGGTAAAACACTGAATATTCCCTTTGACTTGTATGATCATCAAGACTCAGAAACAGCCAAACACATTGACCAGCAAAATGGTTATCGTACCTGTAGTTTATTGTGTATGCCAGTGTTTAACGCCGATCAAGAATTGATTGGTGTTACACAATTGGTAAATAAAAAGAAATCTGGGGATTTTCCGCCTTATAACCCATCTACTTGGCCGAAAGCGCCTGAATGCTTCCAAGCTAGTTTTGACCGCAACGACGAAGATTTCATGGAAGCTTTTAACATTCAAGCGGGTGTGGCGCTGCAAAATGCTCAATTGTTTGCCACAGTTAAGCAACAAGAACAAATGCAACGGGATATTTTGCGGAGTCTTTCTAATGGTGTAATTTCTACAGACAAATCAGGTTGTATTATTGCTGCTAATGAAAGTGCGAAACGCTTGCTAGGCTTAGAATCAGAAGACCGTTTAGAAGGTAAATTAATTAATGAAGCGATCGCCATTAAAGAAGGCGACTTTAGCAAATGGTGTCAAGATGCTTTACAGGGAGATGATATCAAACGCCGCCAACAATATTATCCTGACCGCACACTCGTAAATACAGATACTGAACAGCACAGTATTAATCTATCAATTAATTCCATTGCTGATGCCAGCGACCAACAGCAAGTACGCGGCGCGTTGGTGGTGATGGAAGACATTAGTGATGAGAAACGCCTCAAAAGTACCATGTACCGCTACATGACTCAGGAATTAGCGGAAGAATTACTCAAATTAGATGATGCCAAACTAGGCGGCGATCGCAAAGAAGTTTCCATTTTATTCTCTGATATTCGCGGCTATACCACTTTGACAGAAAACCTGGAAGCAGAAGAAGTGGTGAGTATGCTTAATGAATATTTTGAGTCAATGGTAGAAGCCGTTTTTAATCACAAAGGTACTCTCGATAAATACATCGGTGATGCCATTATGGCTGTGTTTGGTTCTCCTCTACCTTTAGAAGATCACGCTTGGATGGCTGTACAAACATCCGTAGAAATGCGCCATCGCTTGCACGACTTTAACCAACGTCGCTACGCAGCTAATAAACCCAGAATTAATATTGGCATTGGGATCAATTCCGATACAGTAATTAGTGGCAACATTGGCTCAAGTAAGCGGATGGAATTTACCGCCATTGGTGATGGTGTTAACCTCGGTTCCCGCTTAGAAAGTGTCAGCAAACAATACGGTTGTGACATTATTCTGAGTGATAACACTTTTAAACCCTGCCAAGAATATATTTGGGCGAGAGAGTTAGATTACATTCGCGTTAAAGGTAGAAACGAGCCAGTATCTATATATGAATTAGTGGGTTTACGTACTGACCCCATTCCTAGCGAAAAATTGCAAGTTATTGAACACTATCACAAAGGGCGTAAATATTACCTCAAGCGTGAGTTTACTTATGCTAGGGCTGAATTTGCCAAGGTTTTAGCTTATGACAACCAAGATAAAGCCGCGATGTTACATCTTTTGCGTTGTCAGCATTGGCTACAATCACCACCAACTGAGTTCGATTGGGATGACGGTGTTTGGACATTTAATGAGAAGTAAACAAGCTGTGTGATCAACAAAAATAGCTGACTACGGCCAAATACCATAAAATCCCCTGGGGCGAAACCATGAATCACTGTGGTTGTAAAAATGTAATCTGCCATAACCTAAAAATTGACCGTGAGATTTTTCTCCAGGGGGAAAAGCTGTGACTCCAAAGAGATAAACACCAGTAATTCGCGGATTTTGCCAGGGTTTTAGACCAATTGTGATGGTTTTACCTGGAGACACTGGCGGATCAAATCTTAGGGTGACAGTCCGTGTTTTGCCATCGCCTACTACATTTTGTAATTTTACCTTCTGTCCTTTACCGGAAGGCTTACCTTCAAAAGCCACACTATCGTTCAAATCAAAGCGAATATTATCTACTCCCTCATGCTGATTAATCGCTAGACTTTGTAGCGGTTCTCCAGCATTTTCTGGCAAGCTGATTGTAAAATAATATGTCGCACCCCATGCGTATACCTCATTGTAGGTAGTGATTGTATTCACTAGACGCGGTGGTTGTGCAAAATACACTGTGCCATCTTGTAATTGAATGGCAGAACTTGGCGATAGAAGGTATCCATTGATTAAGGTTATGCTGGCGATCGCAGCGCCTAACAACACTCTAGAACGCATCACTTTTTTTTGGATGATTACTTAATTAATATTGTATGTTGAGTGCGTCGTGCCTGTATATTTCAGTCATATTCAGTTATAAACAAGCACAACAATAGATGTTTTTATTAAAGGTATTTGACTATTTACCTTTGGAAATAAATTTTATTTTTTACCTTTTGTTACATTTTTATTCTCCTAGTTAATACTAATTTGTAAAAGTTAATTGATATTTGTTGTCAAAGTCACTCTTTAAGTTAGAAACTAAGAGTAAAAGAGCAGTAATTATTTTGTATTATGAATACACTTGCTACAGTTGCATTCAAGCGGTCAATTTGGCAACCCGCCATTATATTGACCTTGGGTTTTTGGTTAAGTACTAGTGTAATTTTAGATTGGGTAATAATGCCTACCCTTTATCTTTCTGGCATGATGACCGAAGCTAGTTTTACTACAGCTGGCTATGCAATTTTTTGGAATTTTAATCGGATAGAATTGTTATCTGCTGCGGTAATTTTAACTGGTGTATTGGCTTTGAGTAAAACCAAGCATAACTGGCATCCTAACACCATTGTTTTTGCTATCATCTTGCTCACAGTCTCTCTGCTAGAAACTTACTTTTTAACTCCGAATATGTGCGCTACTGGAATTCATCTCAATTTGTTTGAAACAGCTACAGTTCCAGCATCAATGGATTTACTACACGGCGGTTACTGGATATTAGACGTAGTTAAGCTTGTGACTGGGGGAATGTTGTTAAGCCAATGCTGGCGGATACAAGTTGAATAAATAAAGATAATTGGGAGTAGGAAAAATAAAACTTCTCCACCGTTGCTGATTGAAGACTTGTTACAAAAATTGAATGTGAAAAAACCCCAGTTTTTGAGAAAAGCTGGGGTTCTCATTTTTCAGTAATAATTTAAGGTGTTGGTTCCGAGTCTGGCGATTCTTCTTTGTTAAAAAACAATAACCTTGCAGCTAGGATGGCAAAACCCACAGCCGCGATCGCTTTTAATATCCGTGTAGGTAATAATTCTGATACCGCACCCCCAGCTAATGCACCTAAAAGGCTGGTTAACAATAGTGCGCCTGCTGTACCAAAAAATATAGCCTTTTGAGATTGACCACGGCTAGAAAGTGCGATCGCCGCTAATTGGCTTTTGTCGCCTAATTCTGATAAAAAAACTGTAATAAAGCTTATTCCTAAAAGATGCCAATCCATAAATTTAGAGAGAGTAGGGAATAAATAGGGAATGTAAACTAACCTTGCAATACATCCCAAAACAGCATCACTGAAATTAACAGCAACATGACTCCGGCTGATTTTTCTACAGTTTTGGGACTGAGGCGGTTTGATATCCAACTTCCCAACAGTACACCTAGCAAACTTGTTGTGATTAGCGCAGCCCCTGAACCTAGAAAAACTAACCAAGGTGCGTGAGATTCTGCACTCATTAATAAAGTCGATAGCTGGGTTTTATCACCGATTTCTGCGAGAAATATCGTCACGAATGTTGTGCTAAAAACAACAAACGCTGATTCCCGCTTTTTGGGACTTTCAGTAATTAGAGTAGTGAGCTGAGATGTAGTATCTTCTTTTAATTCTGGCAGGTCTTTCGCAGAAATAGCTACGGGTGCAGTGTCGAGTTTCACAGGCAGTATTTTTTTACTAGGAATTTTTCATATTTCTCTCATTTTCTCAGATAGTTGTCATAAATTGCAACTGTATCGCCAAAAATGTAATTATCTTGTGAATTTTTGAGTTAAGCCAATTCTCTGGCAGTAACAAAATGGCTAAAGCTATCAGCTTCTTATTCCTCGGCCATATCTTGCTACTTATCAATTCTCCAAAACTAAGCAGTAGAGGCAAATTCGGAAACCCTGATATAGTCTGACTTTCCTGATGTTGAATTTTGGATTGACAAAACCTGACAAAATTGACATTTTTTCAAAAGAGTTAACTTAAGAATTGACATTGTTAAATAAATGAACTAGCCTATTCATAGAAGCAAGCTCTGAGCTTTGGAGGTCAGATCATGCCTGACGGAGATAAATTTCACAGTCGCCTTTCATGGCGTTATCAGGAGGCTTACCGAGACCTCTGTGAAAGAAAGTTTGACAGCAGCGAAATTGTATGGACTGTGAAAAAGGCGCTTTTGCAGGATATCAAGAAAAGCTATGGTGATCAGCCTGTTAAATACGCCAAGCGATTGGGAGAAATGTTACAAGGGGCTATCAAAAATGCTGGTAATAATAGCTTTGTGGACTGGGCTACTTTAAGTAAGGATATTGATCGACAGGTAGGACAAACCGAACTTAAATATTATGAGAAAGGATTACTCCTTCGTGCTGCTAAGGCTGTACTCAATCAGTTTCGTTATAACCGGAGAGTAGACACCAGTAATTTCCCAGAAGCTGTTGTGGGGCAGTTTTTCCTAGAAATTTACAAGTCAAATTTTGAGGAACGTATTCCTTTGACCCCCAATCATTATGCTGATCTTGATCGCATTACTGTTATGGAATGTGTTGAAGCAATCAATCCAGAGATTTCGGTTGAGATCAGCAAATGGGCGAAGAAGGCTACTCTGGATGAAGATGTAAAAAAGCTGCGGCGTTCTCCACGCCAGAAGGTGAAAGAGATAGACCTTGAGGAGAATCTGCTATGAACTATGAACCGTCAACTGAGCAGAAACTTCAAAACAGCGATCGCAGAAACTACACCTTAAAATTCAGCCCTGTGTCAAACAATAACGGATCAGTACGCTTCATCGATCACTCTCAAGGTAAAGAACGAACTGTTGGCATTAATGTGGTTGATCAAGTGTTTGAAAATCGGGTTCAGGCAGAGTTTCCAGCGATTATTGCTGATATTATTGACCTCGCCGTAGCAATCCACGCATCAGACCGCCTCGCGCCCCAAAATTTGAACGAGAAGGAGCGTCAACTTCATGTCATCCTGCCAGTACGTCATCCAGAATTGCTGAGTGCTGAACCATTTCAAACTAAGTTGAAAGAACTACTTGAATGGGCAACTGGAAGCCAATGGGTTTTCGAGTTTCAAAAACGGGAAGTACTTGCACGCTCTGTTGAGCAACAATTACTTTTTGGAACAGAATCTAGAGGATATGAAGTGGTACTGTGGAGTGGTGGACTAGATGCTCTTGCAGGTCTGTACACTCGCCTGAAGATGTATCCAGAAAAGCGATTTGCATTGTTTGGAACTGGCAGCAACTTTAATGTCTATGACCTTCAAAAAAAGATAGCAAAAGAAGCTCAATTTATCTTCCCCAGACGTTGCGCTCTTTTCCGTCTCCCAATTACTTGGCAGGAAAGTTGCTCACAGCAAGAGAAAAGGAAGAAGAACAAGTTTTCCCGTGCGCGAGGTGTTGTGTTTACACTACTTGGTGCTGCGTGCGCCTATCTTATGGGTCAAAGGATTCTCTGTGTTTATGAGAATGGGATGGGGGCGATTAATCTTTTTTACCGCGCATCTGCTGTAGGACTGGATCACACGCGATCTGTTCACCCACTAACTTTGCTGATGGTAGGTGACGTTATTTCAGAACTTTTAGGAGAAAAATTCCAGGTACAGAACCCATTTCTGTTTTGGACTAAAGCTCAAATGTGCAAAGCATTGACTGAAGATGGAAGAAACGACCTAGCATCGCTAACCATGTCATGCGATAGTAAACACCGTAAGTCTCAGCAGCCCACACAGTGTGGTTATTGCTCCTCCTGTCTTTTGAGGCGACAAGCCCTTGCCGCAGCTAACATAGAAGATAAGACTCCTTACATAGTGCTTCATGAAAAACGCTCAGATAAGGATCGGAGTGAGGCTTTCCTGAATATGCGTGAGCAAGTCCGCATCCTCAATAATCTACTCAGTGTCTCAGGTGAAATTAGTTATCAGTGGGAAGCTTTGACCAGAAGGTTTTCAGATTTGGAAGATATAGTTGATCGAACTGCTGCTGCTGAAAACCTATTACCCTTGGATATGCGGAGTCGGCTGATTCAGCTTTATCAAAGCTACGTTGCTGAATGGGATACTGTGGAATCCCGAATTTCAAGCGGCTTTTTGAATAATGCTTAGTCACAGATCAACACGCTTGAGGGAAAATGTTATGACTACCAATATCCTAGACAATATAGACCTGCGGACATTGGGGGAACTCCTGGAACAGGCGCGTAAAAAGTGCGGCATGACTCAGGCTGATGCAGCGAAGGTCATTGATGTTTCACGTACCACTATGGTTGCCATCGAGAAAGGGGAGCGCCGTATTAAGTCAACTGAACTGATTCAGCTTGCTCGTGCCTACGGATGTTCTGTGAGTGACTTTGTAAGACCGCGCCCTGTGGTGCAACCTTTTGAAGTACAGTTCCGGGCAGTTTATCAGCGCAGTGAGAAGGAAGAGGCAGAAATTAAACCATTCATTCTTCACCTAGAGGAGTTGTGTCAGAATTACCTAGAACTAGAGAAGATTATAGATGCAGCACTACCGCAGAACTACCCTTTGGAATATGAGGTGAAAAATCTGCCGATCAAGGCTGCTGCGGAAAATATAGCAGTTGCGGAGCGTCAACGCCTTGGACTAGGGGACGGCCCCATTCCACGTCTTCGGGACATTCTAGAGCAAGATGTGGGACTCCGTATTTTCTATCTGAAGATGCCCACAAAATACTCAGAAGTTTACAGCTACAACGAAGAACTCGGCGGCTGTATGGCAATTAACGCACTTCACCCAGAAGAGCGACGACGTTGGTCAATGGCTCATGGATACCTTCATTTTTTGGCACATCGGCGAAAACCTGAATTCCACTTTGATGATCAGTATCAACGAGTTCCAGAAAGCGAGCAACTAGCGGAAACTTTCTCAAAATATTTTCTAATGCCTACCAGTGGATTGCTTAAACGGTTTAATGATATGTGCCGTACACATAGTGAATTCAAATTCACTCCTACCAATCTTTTTACACTGGCACATTACTATGGTGTTTCCATAGAAGCACTTGTTCATCGTTTAGAGGAAATGGAACTTCTGCGTTCAGGAACTTGGAATAAATTGCAAGACCGGGGTTTGAAAGTCAGAAAGGTGCAAAAGGAACTTGGCTTAGAAGAAATCCCACAGCGCCCTGACATGATGCCACTCCACTATCAACGGTTGGCGATTGAGGCACTAGATCAGGGACTGATCACTGAAGGGCGTTTTGCGGATTTTTTCAATGTTGACCGCTTAGAAGCCCGCTGTATTGCAGAGAAATTGCGAGAGAAATTCTTGGAGGATTCAAGTGCAATGTTGCAAGAAACCGTTGATTTCGACCTGTGCCAGATGCAGGAATGATGGAAGTGAGAAAATATGTATATTGCTCACTCCCATGTTCTTCTTGATGCCTGTTGCGTTCTAAACTTTTGTGCTTCGGGCAAATTTCTTGACATCTTGAAATCAATTTCTGCTGAAGTTGTAGTCACAACAGTTGTGCAAGAACGTGAGTTAAAGACGCTCCAACGCCTTAAGGATGAAGAAAATGAGGGTGCGACTCAATTCGAGGCAGCCATTTCACAGGGTCTACTTACAGTTGTGGATTTCGAGTCAGAAGAGGAAGTGGAATCTTATGTAAACTACGCCGCAATTCTCAGAGATGATGGCGAGTCTGCCACTTGTGCGATCGCAATTCACCGAGGATGGGCAGTAGCAACTGACGACAAACGAGCTATCAAGTTTTTTCAGCAATCAGCACCGTACATTCAGGTTTTATCAACCCCGGATGTAATAAAACACTGGTCAGAGGAAGCAGATGTTGATTTGTCTTTACTACGTGATGCTCTTAATGCAATTCAGGTCAAAGGCCGCTATTCCCCAGATAGAAATCATCCTCTAAGAAGCTGGTGGGAAGCAGCATTAAAATAATATTTTAGATTAGAATTAACTTCACATAAGTTTAAATCCCAACAGCTTTGTCAAAGCGCAACATTTCTAAAGAGCGATCGCCATATACCCCCTCAATCTGTTGGCGACAGCAATCTATAGCAAAATCATTAAGTTCTTCTGGTTCAATCCCATACATATCCTGAAATGCCTCAACTTCTACCCGACAGAACCGCGGACGATTGGGGTAAATCTGGCATTCTCTTGTATCGTGGTCGAAATTAATGCACCAGCCATCTTTACCTACCATACTCAGATAAAGTTCTAACTCCTCTGGTAAGAGATATTCCTCTAAATCGGGGCGTTCTGCTGGGTCGAGATTACAGCAGGCTCCACATTGTTTGACACATTGCCAGTTTGCCATTTTATGTTTTTTCCTATAATTTTGTTAAGTAAATTAAAACTCGCATACCATTGCCGGATATGATCAAATGCGGGTTTTGCAACTGATTGATTATCGAACTGTTTTAAGATAATTGGGAGGAAAGAGAAAAATGTTTGACGGTATCATTAGCGCTGTCACCAGTATCAATTGGGAAGTTATTTTCCAGCTACTCTCTGTAGCACTAATTGTCATTGCTGGGCCTGCTGTAATTTTTGTTTTGGCTTTTCGCAACGGCAACCTGTAATAGTTTCAAGTGCTGAGTGCTGAGTGCTGAGTGAAACATCAGTATTCATGACTCAGCATTTATGTATGATAATGCTTGCAAGGCTGCTTGGATAATGGAATCATACTGTGGTTGAGAGATATCAACCTCTATAGCCTCTTCACGACTGGTTCCCAATAGACCGATTATGCTGCCTGGGTGCATGACGAGAATTTTGCCTTCAGGATTTTTGATTCTGAGTTCCGGTAAATAATTATTTTGATAAATACCACAAGTATATTGACGTTCCTGGTAATGAAAGGTGGTTTTGAGTGGGTGAGTTTTTGGCGAAGTGTAGAAGATTTGAGAGGAGATTGTTGTTAATCTCACTCCTAGCAACTCCAACTCAATGGTAGTGTTACCGTTAAAAGTATTTTCCCGTAACTTGTAAGCCACATCAACTCGCTGGGGTAAGGGGTAATAATCGCGCCAACGCCAAGCGATCGCCTTAATTGTATACTGCTGATTATTGATAGTTTGGGCGAGTTTCACCTTAATATGACCCTTCCCCACAATTTGCTGTTCGATAACTTGGACATTTGCTGTCCAAAAAACTGGATCGGGGTTATCGATACCGCAAGGATGGAGAGCATTTAATTGTTGGAAAAGCTGGTGATTGATGTGATCAAAATTAGCTTGAGCATCAATTTTGAGCAGTGGTTTGAGGTGTTGCGGTTCTAGACACTGATTAGCAAAATCAATTAAACGCGATCGCACTAATTCTAAATTTTCTGCTGGTAATGAAAAACCACCCGCCGCTTTGTGACCGCCAAATTTGCCTAACAAATCTCGACAGTATTCTAACGCCTCAAACACATGAAACTCAGGAATTCCCCGTGCCGAACCACGGATGTGTCCTGCATCTTCATAAGTACCAATAAATACAGGCACACCATAGCGTTCTACCAAGCGAGAGGCAACAATCCCAATTACCCCATGATGCCACTCAGGTTGCACAACAACTAATACCCGGTCTTGGGGTAAAGACGCAGTAAATTCTGATTCTACATAAGCGATCGCTTCTTGTTCAATCTCCTCGCACATTTGCTGACGACTGGTGTTTGTTTGTTCACACTGCATTGCTCTTGTCAACGCAATTCCCATATCATCCGTAGTCAGCAAATCAATCACCGTCTGCGGATCACCAATGCGACCAACAGCATTAATGCGTGGGCCAAGACGAAAGCCAATATCTTCAGGTTTAAGTGATTTAGAAGAATTTTTCTTCCCTGCGCCCTGGGTGAGCGAAGTCGCACCACTGCTTCTCGGCTCCCCGGCTTCCTTCGCTTGCACACCCCCTATTTGAATTAATGCTTGCACACCAGGTAATCTAGATTTAGGCAGATGTTTTAAACCACGTTTTACCCAACGACGATTGACACCAGTTAAAGGCGCTAAATCTGCAATGGTTCCCAGAGTGAATAATTCTAGCATTGGCTGAATTAAGCCTCTGGTTTCGCCTAGCTGCTGTGCGAGACAAACCGCCAAAATATATGCAACACCAACACCAGCCACACCGCGATAAGGTGAAGATTCGGCGATGAGTTTGGGGTTGAGAATAGCGTCAGCTGGGGGTAATTGTTGCGGGATGTCGTGGTGGTCGGTGACAATTACCTTTACGCCGAGTTCTCTGGCTCTAGCGATCGGTTCATAAGCAGAGATACCATTATCGACAGTGAGAATTAGTTTGACACCTTCACTGTGAAATTCTTCAACGATGCGTTTGTTAATCCCGTAACCTTCGTGCATTCGACTAGGGATAGCATAATCTACCCGTGCGCCCAAAGCTCGGAGACTCCGCAATAATAATGCAGTGCTAGTCATACCATCTGCATCATAGTCTCCACAGATAGCGATTTTACTTTGAGATGCGATCGCCTCTTGCAGCAACTCCACACTCATCGCCAAATCGGGAAATTCTTCTAACGGCGAAGGTAAAACTATCGATTCTGGCTCTAAAAATGCTTGTGCTTGCGCTGGTGTTTCAATCCCACGATTGATTAATAACTGGCTGATGATGGGGGAGAGATTAGTTAAACTTGCTAGTTTTTCAGCTAACTCTACTTTTTGTGGGTAAATTTGCCAACGCTGATTTGGTAAGCGTCTGCGAATTTGTGAACGTTCTGTTAAAGGTCGGTCTAGCACGATGAAGGACGAGAGTTGGGAGTTGTTGCGTAACTCTTAACTGATAGCACTTTTCAAACACATTATATTATTGATTGTTAAGAATCGATTTATTTCATCAAGGTTTTTTGTCTCACGCAAAGGCGCAAAGGCGCAAAGAAAAGCTCGCTAATTTTAAATGAAAAACAAAAAGGTGTAACTTCAAGTAGTTACACCCTTAAATCAACTAAAACCTTAGTTTATAAAATAGGTTCAAAATGTTCAACCGTCGGAAACGGTTTATAGAAATGGTGAAGTAGTAGTTTCCATTGCTGATATTCAGGTGAACCTCTAAACCCGATTGTATGCGCCTCTAAAGTTTCCCATTTCACCAACAATAAATATTTTCCCCTGACTTCTAAACATTTATGAAGTTCATGGGATATGTAGCCATTCATTGATGAAATGAGAGGTGAAGCTTGTTGGAAAGCGGTTTCAAAATCTTGCTCTGTACCAGCTTTGACATTGAGGATTACTGCTTCCAGAATCATAATGTAAGATTACAAAACATTTATCCTACCATCATCTTGAATGTACACCGAGCGATCGCCAGGAACCCGCGCAGTCGGGCGCAGTTCTACTCGCAAGGTGGCTAAATTAGGTCGAGAAAGATTAGCTTGTATTGACCTACCCGTATTATCCCAAAAGATTAAAGATGTGTTTGGCTCAGTACCTTCTAGCTGATCTAAATATAAATTTTGTCCAGGATTTAGAGAAACCGGGTCAGTAACTGACGGTTTTTGTAGTTGAAGCACACGGGGTGTTCTGTTAACTACTTGCACGCGGATACGTTGCCCTGGTGTAAATTGAAGTGGAGCCTTACCACAGTTAGACGAACAAGTTCCCGCCATTGAAATCTTAGAATCATTGCTGGCTGTCAACAGCATAGTAGCGGTAATTAAAAAAGCTGATATTAATTTAGACATAACAGAATTTACACAGTTAGTATTTATGTAGATTTGAATACCTCAGCGTAACACCGTACTTAATAAATTGTGTATTAGTGTAAATCCTGATGCGAAAAAAGTGCTGAGTGCTGAGTCATTCACAACTCTCACATCTCATCCTCTCTGCGACTCCGCGCTACGCCAGTTTGCTCAAGTCGGGAAACCCGCCCACGCAACTGGCTCCTCTGCGTGAGACATTCTAAAAATGTTGGGTTACAGCACAAAACTCATCCGTGCGCCTGCACCTAACCGACCATCATTATTTGCTTTCCTGCATACTTCTGACAATTTTAGTCACAAGTTTTCTGGGAGTGAATCTAACTGTTTCCGTGAGTAGTTTATTTTTCAAGCCAGGAACAACCACAGTTTTATTATCAAACAAAGCTTCGTAGCCGATTTTCGCCACAGTTTCCGCATCCATAATTTTTTGCCCGCTGACAAGTTTCGAGTCTTCCATCGCGGCGCGTTTTTGGAAATTTGATTCTGTCGGCCCTGGACACAAAGCAGTTACAGACACACCTGTACCTTCTAATTCATTAGCGATCGCTTCTGAAAATGATAATACATAAGCCTTACTCGCATAATAAACCGCCATTAAAGGGCCTGGTTGAAAAGCCGCAGTCGAAGCCAAATTCAAAATTTTGCCATAACCTTGCTTCACCATATCCTTGAGAAACAACTTAGTTAAATGAGTCAGACACATCACATTAACTTGCAGCATTTGTAATTCCGCAGTTAAATCTGTTTCGTTAAACAAACCATAGCTGGCAAATCCCGCATTGTTAATCAGAATATCAACCTTAATTGATGCCTGTTGTAACTCAGCAAAAACTTCTTCTGGTGCAGCAGGATTCGCCAAATCTTTAGCGATAACTTTGACATCAATCCTAAAGTTAGTTCTTAATTCAGCAGCAATTTGATGGAGTTTTTGCTCACTTCTAGCGACTAATACCAAATTGTACTTATCTTGAGCAAATAACTTGACAAATTCATAGCCAATCCCACCAGAAGCACCAGTAATCAGCGCAGTTTTTTTGCGATCGCTTTGCATAACTTTACCCTAATTAAAATCAAGAAAACAAGAATAGTTAGCTATTACCCATGACGCATAACTGACTACAGATAAATCAATCATGTTTCCTAAAACAACTCAAAAACTCTCTCTTACTCCTTTCCGTATACCTTAGCGCACCTCTGCGTTTAACAAATTATTGCCATTGGGAAATTTCCAACTTAATTGCTGATTTTGTACCCACAACATCACGACCGCGCTGTGGTAAGAGAACATCAGCACCTACGCTGAGGTCAATATTTGGCTCTAAATTTTCCGAATTCCAACAGTATTTTGCTTTGTATGTATCATCTTCGGCTGTGACATCCACAATTAAATAATCAGACCATAAAGGTAACTGGTCGATGTGACTATCAAACAACCAATCTCTTTCTTTCTTCGTGAAAGAATGCAACGCCAAACGAATTGCATATCTACAAGTATTATTGGCATTAACTGCATAGCGGGGGATTAAAAAAGCCGTAAACAGCGGTACAGGCTTATCTCTGGTTAATTCCACCGTAATGGGACAATAACGGTCAATCGCTTGTTCGTGTATAGGAGTAGGAAGACCACGCAAAGCCACCCTAACTTCCATTTGATAAAAAGTATTTTGGCGATCGCTTAATTCTACATTACTCAAGGATAGCTTTACCTTGATATCACCAAACAAAAACCTTTGCAGATTTTGATAGGCTTCTTCCGAATTAACCATCCCATAGCGTCCGCCATGAGTCCGATGGATATAAGCTCGATGCGCTCCTCTAACATAAGCTTTATCTAGCTGAACTAAACCATCACTTTGTGTACCTACAGCCTTTTGTGACAAACCAGCACCACTTTCATAATCACGCGCATTCGTACCAATAATACAAAAAACCCGGTCTGGTGAAAAAGCATCATCTAGACTTTGCGGGTCAAAAGTTTGTGGTAGTGAACGCATCGAGTTGAGTTTATTTTCGGGAGTGAAATATTCATACATTCTTTGGAGGCCAAAATCATCAGAATTATTCCATTTCACTGTATCTCTGAGACCTTCAATTAAGCCGCTACCAACTTGAAAATAAATCCCACCATGCGGTGTACCATAAGTAAATAATTTATCAATATGATCTTCAGCTTTTTCGCCGTTCTCTGGATAAATTTTTTGCATCAAACTGCGACAGACAAGACCTCCCATTGAGTGAGCAATTAAATGAACTTTTTCTGCTCCACTTTCATGTTTTACAACATTAATTAAGTCTCTTAAACCCTTAGCTATTTCCTCCATTTCTAGTCTGACTGTATTTTTATCACCAAAACTAGGAGAAGTCATATCATAAAATCGATAAATCCAAATGGTTTTGATATTACTGCTCAACTGCTTATTATCAAACACAGGGCGATAACCGTGGTCAGCAATTAATCGCAACAATGGACTCTCGAAAAAAAACTTTTCGGGAGTACCTTTTTCTCCTACACGAATATGAGTTGAACCACTATTAAATCCATAGAATGGATCATTTACAGTTTGGTCAACATCTTTATCTGTACCTGCATAACCGCGAACATAAATAATTGGTAAATATTGCATTGATATCCTCCATGTTTATTATTTGTCATTGGTCATTTGTAGATAATAGGACTTACGCAAAAAACCTCTCAAACTCTCATTCCTCTGTGTCCTCTGCGTCTCTGTGGTTCGTTATTCCGTAACTTGTGCGTAAGTCCTAGATAAAATGCCCACAATCATTACACTTAAGGCTATAGTGAGTCTTCAAATGCTTTGATTCCAATTACTTGAGAGTGTATTCTGATTGAATTTGACATGACAATGATTCAATCTACTTTTTGCAAATGAGCTAATCTGGGGTCAATAATTTTCTGACCTAAACTAGCAAATTTAATCGCCACAGATATTTTATTTGCTGTACCGAAAACGTGAGTTATTTCCCCAATCCCAAAGGTTTTGTGTAAGACTTGATCGCCAACTTGCCAATTTTGCGATCCTTGTTGCTGTTCATCATTTGTTGCAGTCGTTTTGGTGTAAGTTTGCCGACTTTTATTGTTGCTAGTTAATAATTCTGGGGGTAATTCATCAAGAAATTGCGATCGCAATGCGGGTTCTCTGGAACCATACAACCGGCGTTCGCGGGCGTGTGATAAATGTAACCGTTCTTGGGCGCGGGTAATTCCTACATAACACAAGCGGCGTTCTTCTTCTAAGGATGCGGGATCATTTAGCGAACGATAGCTGGGAAATAGCCCCTGTTCTAATCCTACTAAAAAAACTACAGGAAATTCCAGTCCCTTAGATGCGTGCAAAGTCATCAAAGAAACGGCTGTTTTTTCTTCTTTTAAGTTATCGTCAGGATTTAAGGCCTTATCACTCAGAAAGTTTTGCAAGGAAACATCTTCGTTTCCTTCTTCTTCTTGAAATTCGATTGCAGCATTGTAAAGTTGCTGAACGTTTTTCACTCTTTCTTCATTTTCATCTGTATCTTTGCTTTGCAACTCTTGGATATAACCAGACTCTTCTATTACTCTGTTAATTAGATCAGGAACAGAAATGGTTGTAACTTCTTCTTGCCAACTTTGAATCATTTTAGCAAAGCCATTTACTGCTTTTGCCGAACGCCCAGCTAGTGTATTAACGGATATTTCATCCTGGATAATTTCCCACAAAGTTGTCCCTAATTCTTGAGAAGCATTATCTAAAGCATCAATAGTTGCTTTACCAATTCCCCTGCGGGGTGTATTAATAACTCGCAATAAACTCACTGTATCAGATGGGTTATTTATCGCTCTTAAATAAGCGATAATATCTTTAATTTCTTTGCGATCATAAAATTTAATTCCACCTACGACAGTGTAAGGAATTTGTTTTTGTACTAACAGTTGTTCAAATGGTCGTGATTGAGCATTTGTACGATAAAGTATGGCAAAACTACCCCAATTCAATTCTGGATTTTTCTTTTCTAATGTAAGGATTTGACGAACTACAAAGTCTGCTTCGTCTAGTTCATGCTCGGCTTTATGACAATGAATTTGTTCACCACTTCCCCGCGTTGGCTTGAGGACTTTATCAATTCTTTGGGTGTTATTTTCAATCAATTCATTCGCAGCTTGCAAAATATTTTCACAAGAGCGATAGTTTTCTTCTAATTTCACCATTGTGCGGGTATCTTCATCTGGCAAACCATCACCGAAATCATTTTGAAATTCCAGCAAAATGGTAAAGTCTGCCATGCGGAAACTATAAATTGATTGATCTGCATCACCTACGACAAATACTGAGCGATTCTGCCAATTCCATTCGCTCTTTCTATCTTCGCCGTTTGTAACTAACAACCGAATCAGGTCATATTGGGTGCGATTTGTATCTTGATATTCATCAACCAAAATATGACAAAACTTACGATGCCAATAACCTAAGACTTGCTCGTTTTGTTGAAATAATTTAGTCGGGACAAGAATTAAATCGTCAAAGTCGAGGGCGTTGTTTTGTGCGAGTTTATCTTGATAAGAATTGTAAACTTGAGCTATTACCCGTCCGCGATAATTAGGCTGTTCCTTTTCAAAGTCTTGGGGTGATAAGCCTTGGTTTTTGGCATTACTAATAGCGTAGCGCACAGAACGCGGTTCAAACTTTTTCTCGTCGAGGTTTAGTTGTTTTGTGACGATTTCTTTAACTAAAGATTGAGCATCAGCTTCATCGAAAATAGAAAAATTTCGATTCCATTTCCGTCCTTTTTCATCTTGATATTTTTCGATATCAAAACGCAGAATCCGGGAAAATAAACTGTGGAAAGTGCCACACCACAACTCTTTGATATAGGTGCGGTAAACTTGCGATCGCAGTTTTGTTTGTTCGTGTTCCGGTAATAAATCAAATTTTGTGCTGTGCTGCGTCATTGCTAATTGTTCCGTGAACAGCTTTTGAATCCGTTCTTTCATTTCCCGCGCAGCTTTATTCGTGAAAGTCACCGCTAGGATATTTTCAGGATTGACATGGTGTTTGAGAATCAAGTTAGCGATGCGATAAGTTAAAGCGCGGGTTTTACCGGAACCCGCGCCAGCCACAACTAACAACGGGCCACAATAGTGTTCTACGGCTTGACGTTGGCTGGGGTTAAGGTGACTGAGAAAGTCAATCGTTGTAGTCATGGCTGTGAAGGATGCGGGTGAGTCGCTGCTTGTTCTATGGTATTTTAACAGCGTCACCTGTCAGGTTTTTATTTGAGGCGATCGCACAAATATCAAACCAGAGTATTTTTGTTGATCATGAGCAGATGAAACACACCGACTATCTACCGCTTGCATTAAGCTTTCTTGATTAACATTGGCTTACTTACTTGTCAATGAGTACATATTGCATATACTGAACAGTATAGTAAATATAAAGTTTTGTATAGCGAGGACTAGGAATGTACATAGTACAGATTGCCTCGGAATGCGCTCCTGTGATTAAAGCAGGCGGTTTAGGGGATGTTGTCTACGGACTGAGTAGAGAATTAGAAGGCAGGGGAAATTGCGTTGAGATCATACTACCTATGTATGATTGTATGCGCTACGACCATATTTGGGGATTGCATGATGCCTACAAAGACTTGTGGGTACCTTGGTATGGTGCAGCAATTCACTGTGCTGTATACTGCGGTTGGGTACATGGTAGGTTGTGCTTCTTTATTCAACCCCACTCAGAAGATAATTTCTTTAATCGCGGCTGTTATTACGGTTGTAATGATGACAATATGCGCTTTGCTTTTTTCAGCAAAGCCGCTTTAGAATTTTTAAATCAAAGCAACAAGCGACCTGATATCATCCATTGTCATGACTGGCAAACAGGCTTAATTCCCGTTTTGCTGGCGGAGATTTACAAGTATAACGGGATGGAATATCAGCGGACTTGTTATACCATCCACAACTTTAAGCATCAAGGAATAGGCGGTGTCCAAACGCTTGCAGCTACAGGTTTAAATCGAGAAGCTTATTATTTCCAATACGATAAGCTGCGCGACAATTTTAACCCCTTTGCTTTGAATTACATGAAAGGGGGTATTGTTTACGCCAATGCAGTCACTACAGTTTCCCCAAACCACGCTGAAGAAGCGCAGTTTACAGAAGTGGGTTGTGGTTTAGGCCATACATTGCATTTGCATCAAGATAAATTTACCGGGGTGCTTAATGGTATCGATTACGATTTTTGGAACCCAGAAATTGACCGCTATATCCCCACGAACTATAGCTACGAAGATTTTGAACAAAAAATATATAACAAAAAAGCTTTACAAGAGCGTCTCTTGCTTGATGTTGCGGATAAACCAATCGTTGCTTACATCGGTCGGTTAGATAATCAAAAAGGTGTACATCTTGTACATCACGCGATTTATCACGCACTCAATAAGGGCGCACAATTTGTATTACTTGGTTCAGCTACAGAAGCCGCAATTAATACTCATTTCCGTCACGAAAAAGAATTTTTAAATAATCACCCCGATGTGCATTTAGAATTGGGATTTAATGAAGAATTATCCCATCTCATCTATGCAGGGGCGGATATGATTGTTGTTCCCAGCAATTATGAACCCTGCGGTTTAACTCAGATGATTGGTTTAAAATACGGCACAGTACCCATTGTTCGTGGTGTTGGTGGGTTAGTAAATACGGTATTTGACCGAGATTACGACCAAAATTTACCACCAGAAAAATGTAATGGTTACGTATTTTATGACACAGATAATTATGCGCTAGAATCTGCGATGAATCGAGCAATTGATTTGTGGCATGAATCGCCTGATGAGTTCCGTCAACTAGCTATTCAAGGTATGAGATACGACTACTCATGGAATATTCCAGGCGCAGAGTATCTCAAGATTTACGAGTGGATTAGACATCGGTAGTAAGTCAACTTTGTTAAACGGATTTATCTTGGTTTAATTTAAAATAAATTCGATATTGTAGGGTGCGTTTCGTTATGGCGAAATGCACCTTATCAACGGCGTAAATCGCTGCTACTCTTGGGACTATCTCACCTAAAACAACTTCTACCATTCCCCGCAATCCACCAGACACAACAACCAAAGCGACACCTTGAAAATCCAGAAAATCTAGCAGTTCCCTAAATCCTGGACGGATGAGTTGCGATCGCGTATGTTCTAAAATTTCTTTATACTGTGCAGAGGGAATTGATTCTCAAGTTTTCTTCACCCTCTCCCGCAGTGTTACCCGCTGTGCATATATTTCTGGTAATAATTGTGCAGCAACTTCCGGTACAAACTTTTTTAGCACCGCCACAAGGGTTTCTTCAATTGTGATTGTGCCATCAAAATCACAAAAAACAATTCGCTTCACGGTTTTATCCTCTATCTAAAGTATGAACTTTCCTATACACATTGATAGATATATTTAGCTTGGTATTTGTCACAAGTCATCCTATTAGCTTATGACTTGAGATTGATTAATAAATACAGATTTTCTATTAAAAAAATACAAGTACTAATACTAGGAAATTAAAAATTCTGTGCATTGAGTTACAAAAAAATGCAATAACGTATGTTACGGTTAAGACTAATCAAGTAATGATCAAGCTTTTAACTAGCTAATATATATTATGTTTTAATAAATAAAAAATTAAGTACTCCTATATGTATACTATGTAGGTTGCTAAAATTTAGATTTTATGCAAGTACAGGCTTCCATAACGAATACCTATAAAATTTGTAACCAAATATAAATACGATATTCAGATTTAGTTTCAAAGAATTGCTAACGTTTATGTTTGCAAGTGCTATCTCAAATAGTTTTGACAACTAAATTACAAAATTAATTGCTCGACAAAACTTACCATGAATGCACTATCCATTACAAAACTTGCTGTCCCAGATAGATTTTGGTACACAGGAGTTGGGAAAAAAGTCTTAATTGACTTTGGTGGCGATCGCCCGAAAATTCTGCCAAAAGCTGGACACAGTTCAGGATTTGAAGCAACTGCCAGCTATACTGATCCCATAACAGGTAAACTGCGGTTATATAGCGATGGTCAACTAATCTTCAATGGGCAAACTCATCAAATTTTAGAAGATGGAGTTTGGGGTGCAAAAAGTTGGTCAGCGACACAAGCAGTGACAATTGTACCAACTCCTGATGGTAATCCTGACAGATTCTACATCTTTACAAACAACAACCAGGCGATATTCTACTCTATTGCAGATTTATCTAAAGGTATCAACGGCTCAGTTATTCTTTTGAACCGAAAACTGACAGGGAAACTCGATAACCCAGGCGAAGCTCTTGGTGTTGCGCCGCATAGTAATGGTAATGCGTTCTGGTTATTGATTTTCAACGGCAGAACTGAGATCAGAGCTTACTTAGTAGATAAAAGTGGTATCAATAGCAAATATGTTTCCTCATCAATTATGTTCCCAGAAAATCGGCTGAACCCCTTAGTTGGTAAAAGAGTCAATAAAGGTTCAATTATTTTCAGCCCCAATTGGAACAAAATCGCCTTGGGTGTGGCAGGATTAGGAATTGCGATCGCCAAAATTGACCGGACTACTGGGAAAGTCAGTCATAGTGATTATTTAATTCGCGGTTCCGCTGGTTACTCCTGCGCCTTCTCCTCTGACAGTACAAAGTTGTATTACGCTAAAGGTGATTGGGAATTTGGCCAGTGGAGTAAACATACTTTAGAAGGTTGGAGTGCGACACCGCACCAAATGGATTTAGTCACTGAGATAGAAACCGAAATTGATACATTGGCAATTGGTGATGTAACTGGCTATTCTGGGCCGAGGTTAGCACCTGACGGCAAAATCTACTGGACAGGACAAGGTAAATCTTCCCTAGCTGTAGTCGAAAACCCCAATGCACCAGGACACGCCCTGCGATTTAACCCTGATGGTTTAACCTTGGGAAATGGTGTGTTTGCTAGTTGGAACTTACCAACACAGACATTTAGTTTTTTGACATAATTCTTGGTTTAAAGACGTAAGGATTTTCAACACTTCACTGTGTCATGGTAGAGAAGTGTCCAGTTTTGCGATCGCAGAACTCAGGTTATAGTAGGATTTTCTTTCTGAAAAAGAACACACCAGATACAGTGAAATGAAATATATTAAGCGTCACATTAAATGGATTGAAATCATTGTCGAAGTTATTTTTTTAATAGTTTTATTTCTATTGGGATTCTTCCTAGATTATGAACTTGCTGCTTCCTTGTTCTGGCAATTTTACTTATTTATGGCTGTTTTAGCCCTCATCTTACTCTTGCCAATATACTTACAATCTCGGCGTAAACAAGAATTGTGGCTGTTCATCGGTTTCAATCTCAGTCTATTAACTCTACATTTTTTGACTCTTAATCCGATAAAACCTTTCACAAAGTTTTATCTCGATGCTAAAAATGGTCTGACAATTCAAGAGGTTCAAAGCTTATTTAACCAGCGTTTTCCTCAAGGGGGAAAATTTCCGCAACCGGAATGGGCATTAAATGATGAACATAATGATGGTGTGTGGGAAAATCGTGATCCTAAAGAAAAAGGCTTGGTTGCGATACCTGACCAGAATTTAAATTACATTCTTGACCCAAACGATGGTCGTTACAATGCGGAAATAGTGACTGTTTATTTCAAAGATGGCAAAGTGGTAGGAGCTAAGTATTTGCCCGATTGATACTCTAATAAGTATTTAATTCTATTGCTGATGCACCTGCTTATTCTAAAAGTCTGGCGTAGTCAGTCCAGCCATCTAAAGAAGAACCATTCAAACTTCCAACAATGGGGATATCTACTTTTTCCTTGGCTTTGTGAATCAGTTTTAAATATTCATCTAGGCCGATGCGAAATCTATCTGGTTTGTTCTTCAAATAGTGAGTGCATGACTACTGCACCTGCGCCAGCATCTTCCATCCCCTGAAGATTATCAATGTCTGCGTCAGGGGAGACGATGAGGGGACAAGAGGCGATCGCATTGCATCCCCATGTATGTTGTAGTTAAATTCATATAGTATTTTTCCTAAATTGTAGTGATTTCTTGCTTAACTTGTCCATTTGAGAAGCAATATCGCGCCAGGCTTTGACTAAATATTTTCAAAATATGCTTCTTTGATATGAGGATTTTTACTTCGTCAAAATAATTTTTTAGTAAAATATTATACATATTTGCTTTTGAGCATCTTATTTTTGATATAGGCTCTCAACTCCCAGACATTATTTCAATCTGCTGATTTTATCTGGGTGTGAAAATTAAGATGCTTCTTGGGCATACTAGCTTTACATCATTAAATTATACTCTGAGGTAAGTAGAAATGGTGAGCGCAAACTCCACTCTTGTCATCCCTGGATATGAAATTAGTTGGAGCAATAGACATAAAGTCTTTTGCCAATTTTGGGAATAATCTAAGCATCGTTAACGTTATTTACTGTTCACATAGCAATACTGTCCAGACAAAACTTGTAGAACACGGCTCATGAAAGGTATAAGTTCACTTTCTCTGACACAAAAATCTCCAGTCATTCTAGTAGCTGATGATGATCCAGTCATTCGAGTTATATTGCGGCGAATTATGGAAAACGAAGGCTATCAGGTAGTTGAAGTTTCTAATGGTAAGCAATGTTTAGATGCTTATGAAACTGTTAAGCCAGATATCATTTTACTAGATGCTGTTATGCCTGTAATGGATGGTTTTACATGTTGTCAACAGTTGTTGCAAATTAACAAAAATAAGTTGAAATCAGCGCTGACAAATTTTAATAATGACTTAGAGATACATGATATTGTAATTTCTAAACTTTGGAAACATACTCCAATATTAATGATTACAAATTTAGATGATGAATATTCTATCAATCGTGCCTTTGATGTCGGTGCAATCAATTTTATTCGCAAGCCAATTCAACTAACAGTATTACGTCGACAGTTGCGACAATTACTCAAGCAAGCCCAAGTTTACAAACAACTAGAGGCAGCTAATCAGGCTTTACAGGAATTAGCGAACGTAGATAGTTTAACTGGTTTGGCTAATCGTCGTCGTTTTGATGACTATCTCAATACTCAGTGGATTAATTTAGTCCAAAAAGAGTCTCCTTTATCTTTGATTCTCTGTGACATTGACTTTTTTAAATTTTATAACGACAAATATGGCCATCCTGTAGGAGATATTTGTTTACAAAAAGTAGGTACGGCATTAAACTCTACAGTTCAAAAATATCAAGATTTAGTAGCCCGTTATGGTGGAGAAGAATTCGCAGTTATTATGCCAAATACCCATGCGGATGGGGCTGTTCATATTGCTCATTTAATACAATCTGAAGTCAGAGACTTACAGATTATTCATGACGGGTCTTTAATTAGTCCGTATGTTAGTTTGAGCTTAGGAGTAGCAACTGTCATTCCTACTTGGGAATCTTCACCTTTGGATTTAATTGTGGATGCAGATAAGGCACTTTACCAAGCAAAAGAGGCAGGTCGCAATCGCATTGTTTCCAATATTAAAATGATGGTCTAAAATCTCAACTTTAATTCAGTTAATACAAACCATTCACTCATTATCCCTATAACCTGTCACCTGTAACATATACCCTACGATATACTGCACAATAAATGTAGTTCGTTGTGGTGACTACCAACAAATGCCAACTACACTTGCAGACGCGCAAAATTTAGTTTCTGACCTCATTTCCCGCTACTCATCCCGTGTAGATTATTTGATGATTCGCCTAGAGGAAGCAGAAGGGACTGATATCTTGTTGCGTGGCGACAAGGTAGAAACCCTGAGTGAAGGTATTTCTATTGGTGGACATATTCGCGCTTGTTATAAAGGTGGCTGGGGTTTAAGCAGTTTTAACCAGCTTTCTACTATTAAAGAACGAATTGAAGAAGCGATCGCAGCAGCTTTGATGGTAGGCGATGAAGAAACTTTACTAGCTCCCATTGATCCAGTGCAAGCCATCTGTCAACTACCGCTAACGGGTACAGATCCGCGTAAAATTAGCCTATCGCAGAAAAAAGAATTGTGCGATCGCTACACTCAACTGTTAAAAAGTGTTGATCCTCAAATCACTACAACTTCTGTCCGTTACGGTGACAGCGCTCAAAGAATCATCATTGCCACCTCCGAAGGTACACTGATTGAACAATCTTGGGTAGATATGGAAATGCGCTTCGCCGCCACTGCAAGAAATGGCGAAACTGTCCAAACCGGAAGGGAAACTACTGGTTCTCGCAAAGCCTATGAAGATTTAGTTAATTTAGATGAACAAGTAAAAAGTTCGGCTCAAAGGGCGGTTGCGGCTTTATCGCTTCCATCCGTTAAAGGTAATACATATACTGTAGTTATTGACCCCATTCTCACAGGTTTATTTGTTCATGAAGCCTTTGGGCATCTTTCTGAAGCAGATATGGCTTACGAAAATCCCGATTTGCTAGAAGTAATGACCATCGGGCGGCGGTTTGGGCCAAAAGAACTGCAAATTTTTGATGGTGCAGCCCCAGAAGGACACCGCGGAAGTTATTTTTATGACGATGAAGGGACACCTGCTACTACCACCCAACTCATCAAAGATGGGATTTTAGTTGGGCGGTTACATTCTCGTGAAACCGCAGGTAAATTAGAAGAAACCCCCACTGGTAACGCTCGTTGTCTCAATTATCACTTCAGCCCCATTGTTCGGATGACCAATACCTGGATAGAACGGGGTAAAACGCCAGCTGTAGATTTATTTACAGGTATCAAAGAAGGCGTTTATGCCCGTAACTGGCTGGGCGGGATGACTAATGGCGAAATGTTTACCTTTAGCGCCGGGGAAGCATGGATGATTAGAAACGGTAAAATTGCTGAACCCGTTAAAGATGTGACACTTTCGGGTAACGTTTTTCAAACCCTGGCTGATATTGAAGCAATTGGTGATGACTTCTACTGGGATGAGTCTGGTGGCTGCGGTAAAGGTGGACAAAATGGTTTACCTGTAGGTTGCGGTGGCCCCAGTCTGCGAATTAGAGATGTAGTTGTCGGTGGAGAAACTTAGGTAATTTGTAATTCGTAATTTGTAATTCGTAATTCCCAACTACGAGTTATCAATTACGAATTATCTATGACTTTTTTGAGTAAAGCCATCCACATATCTGGCGGATCGGCATAATAATCTATTGCTTCAACTTGATACTTGGTTAATTCAGCACCACGCCGCAAAATAATATAATCACAAGGTTGAATGCCTTTCCCTACCCCTGTCATTTGTCCTTCTATACCTTGATTTATCGACTCAAATACGTAATCTCTGCCTGTAATAAATTGGCTGTAGTCATGTGTTTTATACTTTTGGGTAGGCTCATTTGTGGGAATAACTAATAGCGGCAACCAATTAAAAAAATTGAAACTTAAATTCATGGCTTTTTTGATACAAATTTAATATTTTGTCAAAGTTATTGCTATAAAACAGAGCAATAATATCATTTCCGGTTATAGCAGGAGGTAGGAGGCAGAAGTAAAAGTCTTACTATTCCTGGCATTCAAGCTTTCAAATTGTCCTAACATATCTGACTACCGCTATATTTAGTTATGATTCGGGTATCTGTGCAAAAATCAGAAAACTCTCTTTACCCTTATACCCAACAACAATTTTATAAGCGATATTCAGAATTGAGCTAAGTTTTTTGTAGACCTAATTCTGAATTTTGATTGTTTAATTTTTATCTCAAGATTGTATCTGTGTTGCCGATGATGCCAAGCATATTATTCTTAAACTATTGAGTTTCTTGTTTTAAACTCCTAAACTACGCATTTAATACATAAAATACAGGAGTATAAACCGTAGTGTCCACAGTAAATTTACTAAAGTAATAATGTAGAATTATTAAGGAATAAGTCTTGTTTACCTGACTTTAAATTGTTGATAAATATACAAATTTCAAATTACATTGAAGTGTCATTTATATGAATTTTTATATACATTTATTCCTAAACAATTTCAGTTTTGTTTAAAGCAACATCTACCTGAAGTAGGAGTGATTCTAGGGTAGAAGAGTTATCTAAAACAACATCTGCAAGAGTTATTTTTTCTACCAAAGGTAATTGGCTAGTAATTCTTGCTTGTGCTTGTTCTGGATGAAGATGGTTTCTCTGGATTAATCTTTGTAACTGTTCTGCTTCCAAACAACTGACTACCCAAATTTCTGTAACTAAATGTGTCATCTGCGCTTCAAACAACAGTGGAATAACTAACACCAGAGTGTCAGCGGTGGATGTAGAAATTGCTTGTAGAAAACAGTTTTTGACATAAGGGTGAATCAACTCTTCCACCCATTGGCGTTCTTGTTGATTTTGAAAGATAATTTCCCCTAGTTGCTGACGGTTAAGATTACCATCAGGAAGTAATATTTGTTCACCGTAACGTTGCGCGATCGCCTGTAAAATAGGTGAACCAATAGATACTGCATTCCTAGCATAAATATCCGCATCAAAAATCGGCAGGTGATAAGCACTAGCTAAATAATTAGCAACGGTGGTTTTACCTGTAGCAATTCCTCCAGTTAAGCCGATGATGCGTTTAGTCATTGGTCAATCAATAGTTAAAAGTGCTGTAAAGCCCTGCGGGCATTGCTGCGCGTAGAGCGGTAGCGGGGCGTTTAGCCCGTGCTGAGTAGTAGTATATTCTTCCCCTGGACTTCACACTTCATACTTTTTCACCAAGGCTTGAGTTAGCCCTTCTAGGGTATATTCTTCAGCCTCAACATCTACCCGTCCGAATAAAGTATGACAAGTTTTAGACGTTTGAGGGCCAATGGAAGCAATGCAAACATCCTGTAAATTGACAACAGAGTTATTAGCAAATGTGTTGTCTATAATTTGACAGAAAAATTGTACAGTTTTAGAACTAGCAAATGTAATAATATCTATTTGATGATTTTGTAAAGCTAACTTTGCTGATTCTGGGATACTACTAGGACAGCAAGATTGATATGCTGCAACTTCAACAACTTCTGCGCCCTTGGCTGTTAATTCTTTGACTAAAACTTCTCGACCGCCAGTTTCTACTCTGGGGAATAAAATCTTTTGACCTAACAATGCTTCGGGAAAGTTTTCTACCAACGAGTCTGCGACAAAGTTAGGGGGAATAAAATCTGGTTTTAGGGCTTGTTGTCTGAGACATTGGGCTGTTTTCTCCCCAACTACTGCAATTTTGACATTAGCCAAAGCACGAGAATCTTTACCCAAGGCTGTTAATCTGGCAAAAAAGTATTCAATACCGTTGGTTGAGGTGAGAATTAACCAGTGAAAGTCAGATAAACTAGCGATCGCACGATCTAAATCTGCCCAACTAGAAGGCGGGCCGATTTCTAACGTGGGCATTTCCATCACTGTAGCACCAACCGCCTGGAGGCGATCGCTAAATTCGCTCGACTGTCCCACAGAACGAGTGACTAAGATAGTTTTTCCAGCGAGGGGGAGGTGGTTGGACATATTTGCAAAACTGGGAATAATTGCTGTAGTAAAATCCTCAGAATTTATTGTCTCAGATTGTAAGTACTGCCGTAGACCAACAACTTCACCAATGACAATTACCACTGGTGAGAGTGATAACCCTGCGGTTTTTTCTAAAATATTATTGAGTTGACCAGTCCAAATTTGTTGATTTGGCGTTCCCGCCCAGCGGATGATCGCAATGGGAGTGAGAGGCGATCGCTTACGCCGCAATAATTGATGTAAAATCTCTGGTAGATTTTGTCCCCCCATCAAAATTACTAATGTCTCTAACCTTGACAGCGCCTCCCAGTCCAACGCATCTGGTTCATGGGCGGTAAACACAGCAAAACACCGACTCATCACTGGGTCTGTCAAGGGAATTCCGGCGAACAAGGGCGCTGCTAAAGCCGAAGAAATTCCCGGTATCACTTCAAACTCACAACCAGCGGCTTTCAATGCTGCAATTTCAGCAGTACAGCGGCCAAAAATAAACGGGTCGCCTGATTTTAACCTGACAACTTGTTGACCACTTTGGCAGTGCTGCACCAATAATTTATTAATTTCCCCTTGGGGTGTACTGGGTTTACCACCACGCTTACCCACATCTAACCTTAAACAATTCGCTGGTACGCACTGTAATAATTGCTCATCTACCAAAGCATCGTAGACCAACACCTCAGCCACAGCCAAGAGATGATAAGCCTTGACTGTCAGGTACGCCACATCTCCCGGCCCTGCACCTACAAGGTAAACTTTACCCAGTTTTTCAGTCATAATCTGATATTAATGCGATCGGGCAGAAAAATTTCATCATATCAATCAAGATGATTATCGATGAGTTAGCGATCGTATGATCGAACAGGGTGAGTATTATGCCCAAATTTTTTACTACGAATTCACCTTTAACCAGCCAAAAATTTCACCCACTGTTAACTGTAAATCCTGGCAAAAATCTGGCACAGGCAGAACACTATCAAGTGATTCAAAAGCTAAAGGTTGTTTTCCCGCCGGATAAGCAGCAATAAATCGCTCATCTGGGTCAATTAGCCAACCCATTTGAGTGCCGTGATTGAGAGCGTGTAATATTTTCTTTGTAACTTTTGTATGGCTTTGTTCTGGGGAAAGAATTTCGATGAGCCAGTCGGGTGCGATGGTAAATGTATTAGCAATATCACCATTTTCATCGACAGGAAGTCTTGCCCAAGAAAATATAGCGACATCGGGAACTATGGAAATTCCGTCAAATGTACAGCGTAATTCAGGGAAAGCCCAACCCATTTTTTGGACTTTTACAACAGCATTGATTTTGGGACAGAGTTCTCCTTGAATAGTGCTATGTTTTCCTTGAGGCATTGGTTTTTGAATTACTTGACCATCAATGTATTCTGAGCTTGGTTGAGTTTCTGGTAGTGAGAGAAACTCTGCTATAGTCAATGTTTTCTTTGGTGTTTGTACCATAGATAATCAATTGAGAATAATTAATTTCAGGTTGATTTGGCGTTGATTTTTGCCAATAACTGAGTAACTTTTTGGGCTTTTTCGGGTTGGCGTTTTTGAAATAATTTTTGCGCTGTTTGCAGATTAGTTTTGGCTGCTTCTGGTTGATTTTGCTGAATTAAAACATTGGCTAGGCGCAAATAAGCTTCAGGATTTTTGGGACTGCGACGAATGACTTCTTGGAATAATTCTGTGGCTTCGGCAATTTTATCTTGTTGATATAAAACATCGCCTAAAAATAGTCGAACTACGTCATTAGTAGAATTGATAGCAATAACTTTACGAAATTCTGCTTCTGCACCTGAATAATCTTTTTGCTGATAAAAATTGATGCCTTTTTGAAAATAGTTGGAGGTGATTAAGGTTTTCCAGGCAAAATAAATCAGCAAGAAAATACTAGCAATTACTACCAATGTGGCAAAAATATCATTTACTGGAAGAGTATCTAGCATTATTTTAAGCCAACAAACAGGCGATGGGAAATATTAAATATTCTAAGAAAAAGAGTTTCCAAATGAATTGATAGAATTGCGCGATCGCTCTTTTATCTTGTAAGTCTACTGTCAAACTACGAAACCACATCCCACACAGCAATATTAAATGGGTAATCACCAAAAAAGCTGAGTTTACCGATTTGAGATGCAGCACTCCTGCCAACATCATGCCTAAATAGCAGAGGGTGAGTACCCAAAGCGCCAAGTTAAATACAGAATGCACTCCGAGTTTAATTGTAAATGTAGTGATGTTGTACAAGCGATCGCCCTCTATATCAGGGATATCTTTAAAAATTGCGATCGCAAAGGTAAACACTAAGATAAATATCGTCAGTACCCACACCGCTGGCGGAATTAATTCTTTGCTTTGCAGTACCCAATTAAAATGTAAAAATAAACCCAAATTGACAATTGTCCCTCGGACAGAAAAAATGCACAGTGCTGCCCAAAATGGAAATTGTTTTAAGCGAATTGGAGGTAAAGAATAAGCTGTACCAATTGCCAAGCTTAAAGCGACCATTCCTAACAAAAATGGCCCATTTAACCAGGCAGTTACTAGTGCTAAAATGCCTGTAGTTATGACAATAAATTGCCCTAAGCGTTGAGAAAATTCCCCAGATGCTAGTGGTAAATGTGGCTTGTTAATCTTATCTATCTCCACATCTTCTAACTGATTTAAGCCGACAATGTAAACATTGCCACATAAACAAGCAATCCATGCACCTAAAACTGGCAATAGGGAATGGGAAATGGGGAATAGAGAATCAACACGATGACTAACGGCAAGGGCAATAAAATATAAACCCAATACACTTAGACTTGTGCCAATAATCGTGTGCGGACGCGAAAACTTCCAAAAGGCATATAACCAGTTGAATGGCAAAGGTTTGGGTGATAAATCGCTGTTTTGAGAACTCTGACTCATGAGTAGCTTAGATTCAGTATTCCGGCTTACTGTTAATCATTGTTACAGAATTGGCTCATTAACAACAGCCAAAGGTTGAGATGCAATTGTCTTGGTGGACATTTTGAGGGAAGATAAATGTACGCTATTAAAATTCATCACAGTAATTTTCTCATGAAACCCTAATTTGAGTATCATTGCTGTGGTCGATGGGAATTAAGGGTAGTAGTGATTCGTTGGTTGGCTATTTTTAGTTCTAAAAAATACACTATAGTATCAGTAAAATTTGGTAATCAAGCCAGCAACGCCAGTTAAGGTAAAGACTTGGTAAACTACCTTTTAGACACAATGTATATTGGACACTAATGGATAATGCTTACGTCATCCATGATTGACGGTATGAATTTTGTTTGAGTTTCTCTGGTGCAGAAAATTCGATGTGCAGCATTGAATGAACAACTACCAATTAACCATTCCTCTAGTAAACGTGAATACTTCAAGGCTATATGGCTAATCAATTCCATCACAAAAACAGGCGATGGCGTGTATGGGTAGGTGACAAATCATTCAACCCGATGAAACTCTTGACTTTGACAGGCTGGCGGCGCAGTTTGCAGCGACTGGTGCCAATGTTGATGTTAGTTTCTTTTATGGCAGTATTGTTAGTTGATGGGCTAAAACCTGCGATCGCTCAACTACCACGCCAAGAAATCCGCGGTGTGTGGATGACCAACAATGATTTTAATGTTCTGCGCGATCGCAGCAAAGTGCAGGAAGCAGTCAAACACCTACAACGCCTCAATTTCAACACTATCTATCCCGTTGTATGGAACTCTGGTTATGCTATGTATCCCAGCGCTACCGCCCAACGCGCGGGTATTCAACCTTTTCTCGCCCGTGGTTCAGATGGACAAGATATCCTCGCAGACCTAATTAATCAAGCCCATCGTCAAGGGCTGTTAGTCATTCCTTGGTTCGAGTTTGGGTTCATGGCTCCGCCAACATCCGAGTTAGCCTTAAATCATCCAGAGTGGTTGACCAAAAAGCGCAATGGTAGCGAAACTTCTATGAGTGCGGCGGGTGAAGTTGTTTGGTTAAATCCTTTCCATCCCCAAGTGCAACAATTCATTAGCAACTTGGTGCTAGAAGTCGTCACTCAATACGATGCTGATGGTATTCAGTTTGATGACCATACAAGTTTGCCCCATGAATTTGGTTATGACAAATACACAGTCGCTTTATACACTCAAGAAACTAAAAACAATCCCCCTGCAAACCCTAATGACCCAGCTTGGGTAAAGTGGCGAGCAGATAAAATTACTGCGTTCATGGTACAACTCAACCAAGCAGTAAAAGCCAGAAAACCCAATGCTATTTTCTCGGTTTCCCCGAATTATTATGATTTTGCTTACAAGTTTCACCTGCAAGATTGGCTGGCTTGGATAAGACAAAATATTGTAGATGAGCTAGTTGTGCAAGTTTATCGTCCTGATTTGCAAAGTTTTATCGCCAATATCGGCCGCAGCGAAATTCAAGAAGCGCAACAAAAAATTCCCACAGGAATCGGAATTATGACAGGGTTGCGGAATAATCCCGTACCAATGCAACAAATTAAATCCCAGGTACGCGCAGCCCAAGAACGAAGTTTAGGTGTAGCCTTTTTCTATTATGAAAGCTTGTGGGATGTGGCTCCCGAAACAGTAGCTGAACGTCAGGATGGATTTAAGCGGCTGTTTCCTTATCCTGTAGTTCGCGCTAAAATATAAGAATTACAATAGAATTCGGCATAATTTCGTGAGAAACAAGATCCCCAACTTCTTTAAGAAGTCGGGGATCTGAAAGGTAAAACATCTTTTTATATCTGTTGTAAATTGAGAAAAGCAAATGCGATCGCCTGCTGGTATCATTCAACTACCAAACAAGCGATCGCATCATCATTTTACCGTTGAGATTTGCTGATGGCAGAAGCATCTCCTAGCTATTACTATCAAGGTTATTGTCCGCAAACGGGGGAAATTTTAAGCTTACCCCGTACTACTTTGATAGAAGAAATTGCCCGTGGTTTAATGAAATACCTGGCTACGGATGAATGTTATGCCAGCGAGGGTAAAATGTATGGGGTATTGTTGGTAGAATCACAGACTAGTGAACAACAAGTCATCAAAGCTTTTTCAGGGTTATTAAATGGTCAAAGTGTTGTGGATGGCTGGGTTCCGCCAATTCCCGGTAGAGAAGCAGTCGCTTTGACAGAAGCCGAAACTTTAGCAAAGTTAGAGGCTATTAAACAAGAAATTATTACCTTACAACAATTACCAGAACAACAGCAGTATGAAATATTATCTGGTGAATTTGAGCAGAAATTACAAGTAATGAGCGATCGCCATCGTGATTGCAGATATCAACGCCAAGCACAACGCCAGCAGCTTTGCGAAACACTCACAGGAGAAGTTCTCACCCTCGCACTAGCAGAACTTGACTCAGCCAGCCGTCGAGATGGAATTGAACGACGACAACTCAAACGTCAGCGAGATGCAGTTTTACAGCCACTTCAACAAGCAATTGCCACCGCAGACGCAAGAATACGAGAATTAAAACAACAGCGTAAAACATTATCTCGCCAACTCCAAGCCCAGATGCACGCGGCTTACTCTTTGATGAATTTTTTTGGGCAGTCTCTAACTTTACAACAATTAATGCCAGATGGTTTACCCACAGGTACAGGAGACTGTTGCGCCCCAAAACTATTACATTACGCCGCCACCCATCACCTCAAACCCCTCGCAATGGCTGAATTTTGGTGGGGTCAATCTTCAGGAGATAAAATTCAAGGGGAATTTTATCAAGCTTGTGTAGAACGTTGTCAGCCGTTGATGGGGTTTTTGCTGTCGGGTATTAAACCTAATAGTTCAAGGGGATTTCTCAGCCCCTTTTCTACTAGAGAGGAGATTATTTATCAAGACAAATGGCTGATTGCTGTGAATAAACCTGCGGGACTGTTATCTGTTCCCGGACGTTATCAAGACACCCAAGATAGTGTGGTGAGTCGTTTACGGAATTTATTAGCTGATGGGATGAACCTTGTATCTGTGCATCGCTTGGATCAAGCGACTTCTGGTATTTTGTTGATAGCACGCGATCGCAATACTCACTATCATCTCAGTCAACAATTCCAACAGCGACAAGTACAGAAAGTCTATGAAGCCATCCTCGCAGGTGCAGTGACAAAAAATCAAGGTGTAATTGAATTACCACTTTGGGGAAATCCGCAAAATCGTCCTTATCAACAAGTTGATTGGCAACATGGTAAACCTAGCGTGACTCAGTTTCAGGTAATCGCCCAGGAAGGCGAATACACCCGTGTAAAGTTTATTCCTCTCACCGGACGCACCCATCAGTTGCGGGTTCATGCGGCGGTAGGATTAGGCGTGGTAATATTAGGCGATCGCCTTTATGGATGTGCGACTGAGGCTAGTCGTCTACATCTCCACGCCAGGGAACTGATTTTTTACCATCCCCAATTAGAAAAAACAATTCATTTACAAGCAAAAACGCCTTTTTAAGTGAGTGTCAATCTATCATTAGTCGTTTGTTATTCATCATTTTTCATTGGTAAGGTAATGACGAATTACCAATTGCGCGTGATATGAGATACAAACTCTTGGGCAAAAGTGGGTTGAGAGTTTCTGAACTCTGCTTGGGAACTATGACCTTTGGTGAAGATTGGGGTTGGGGTGCTTCTGCTGATGAAAGTCGCAAAATCTTTGATACTTTCACAGAAGCAGGCGGGAATTTTATTGACACCGCCAATGGTTACACAGATGGTAGTAGTGAAAAAATTGTCGGTGAATTAATTGCCAAAGACCGAGAACGCTTTGTAGTTGCAACTAAATATTCATTTCCATTGCGAATGGGTGAAAAAACAGGTAATCCTAATGGTAGTGGCAACCATCGCAAGAATTTGGTGCAATCTTTAGAAGGTAGCCTCAAACGCCTGAATACAGATTATATTGATTTATTTTGGTTACACGCTTGGGACTTCACAACTCCGATTGAGGAGGTAATGCGATCGCTTGATGATGTAGTCCGTCAAGGTAAAGTTCTTTACATTGGGATTTCTGATGCCCCCGCTTGGATTGTGGCACAAGCTAATACTATCGCTCAATATCAAGGCTGGACAAAGTTTATTGCTTTGCAAATAGAGTATAATTTGATTCAACGGACACCAGAAAGAGATTTGCTCCCAATGGCCAAAGCCTTTGATTTAGCTATCACACCGTGGTCGCCGTTAGCTGGTGGGGTACTAACAGGTAAGTATAATCAGCTTGTGCAACCAGGAGAAGAACAAGGCAGACTGGCAAACACAGGTATGGGAACAGTATCAGAACGCAGTTTAGCGATCGCTGAGGTAGTGAGTCAAGTTGCCGGTGAGGTCGGTCGTTCACCTTCCCAAGTTGCATTAGCTTGGTTACGCGCCCAAAGTGGTGTAGTTATCCCCATCGTTGGCGCACGCAAACTCAGTCAATTTCAAGATAACTTGGCTTGTTTAGATCTCAGCTTATCACCAGAACATCTGCAACGTCTGAATGAAGTCAGTCAAATTGAACTTGGTTTTCCTCATGACTTTTTACAGAATGATATGATCCGCGATCGCCTTTTTGGTGGCACATTCAATACTATAGACAATCATCACCTGTGAATAAGTAAGAATTCTCAAGAATGATTTAGATAATAATTCATTAACGGCGAAAAACCATCTGTCTTCAGGAAGTTTTGTAAACTACACGACTTTTGTAGACTCATTATGTCGATCAAAAAAAACGTGGAACCATGAGCGACAATAAGCAGACATCCCGCCTTTACCCTACTCGGATTGATATTCCAGCCGAAGCCCGTTCTCAAATCGTGGCCATTCTCAATCAAACATTGGCAGCTACTTTGGATTTAAAAACCCAGACGAAGCAAGCCCACTGGAATGTTAAAGGTACTGACTTCTATCAGTTGCATGAATTGTTTGATGAGATTGCTGGCGAATTAGAAGAATACGTTGATATGGTTGCTGAACGTGTCACGGCTTTAGGTGGCTACGCTTTTGGAACCGCTAGACTCGCTGCTAGTAACTCCATCTTGCCAGAATATCCCTTGGATATTTTGGATGGCAAAAACCATGTAACAGCATTAGCAGACCGTTTCGCGCCTTACGGTAAACATATCCGAGAAGCGATCGCTAAAACCAACGACTTAGGTGATGCTGATACCGCTGACCTTTACACCGAAATTTCTCGCACCATTGACAAACGACTTTGGTTCTTAGAAGCTCATCTACAAGTAGCTGAAATCAAAGCAGAAAATGGCTCAGTTGCAGCTAAAACACCCGCTAATGTGAGATAAATACTTTTTCCATCTCCAATAGCAGTTATAAATGGTTTGTGAACAACAAGATACCCGATTTCTTTAAGAAATCGGGTATCTAAGCCTTTAGTATCTTTTTGGTAAGTACGCCACTTTTTAGTGCGTACTTTTCATTTTATAGGTAGATATTCTAATATTTAAATAAGTCGCAAGACAGCTAGATAAATCAAAAATACTTCTTTAGTTAATGTTTGATTGACCATGAAAATCTAGCACATCAACTTGATTATTATGTAATTTATGCACTGCGATCGCCATCATATTGTTGCACAAAAAAATATTAGTTATTTACATTGCCAAAACCAAATCAACTGAGGTGAATTTATGTCTCAAAATACAATTAACTATCTAATTCATGATAGAAATAATCGCGGTCGTAGCCAAATTGGTTGGCTTGATAGCTACCATACATTTTCCTTCAGTCATTTTTACGATCCCAATCGGATGGGATTCCGTTCTCTGCGAGTGATTAACGATGATCGCGTTGCACCAGGTGCGGGTTTTCCTACCCACGGCCACCGAGATATGGAAATCCTCACTTATGTCCTATCTGGCGCAGTCGAGCATAAAGACAGCTTAGGTACAGGTTCCGTCATTCGTCCTGGTGATGCTCAAATTATGAGTGCTGGTACAGGCATCATGCACAGCGAGTTTAATCCCTCACCCACTGAACCACTGCACCTACTGCAAATCTGGATTTTACCTGATGAACAAGGCCTGGCTCCCAGATATGAACAAAAAACATTTCCTATCGAAGAAAAGCGCGGTCAATTACGCTTAATCGCCGCCAAAGATGGCCGCGACGGTGCGGTGACAATTCATCAAGATGTTGATTTATACGTTTCTATTTTAGAAAACGGTGATGTGGTAAATTATCATCTGAAACGCGATCGCTATGCTTGGTTGCAAATAGCCCAAGGTGTAGCCACATTGAACGGTGAAGAACTCAGAGCCGGCGATGGGGTGCAAATCAGTGGCGAAGAACAACTGGAAATCAGTACTGATGTTGGCGCAGAAGTTCTCTTGTTTGATTTAGGTTGATAGGATTTACGCACAAAGTTTGTTTGTTAAGAATGGGTGTAGGGGTTTCTGTTCACCTACACCCTTACACCCCTATCTTTCTGGAAAAACTACAACGGATTAGCCTCTGTCACCACTTCTGGTAGGGGAATAAACTCTGTTTCATCTACCACCTTAGCAAAGCGGTTGTCGCGCCAATCAGCTTTAGCTTGTTCTATGCGCTCTGGTCGGCTGGAGACGAAATTCCACCATTTATAGCGTTTGCCCAATGGCTCACCACCAATCACAATACACCGAGCCGCCGCGATCGCCGAAACTCTCACCTCATCACCTGGTTCTAGAATCGCCAGGCGATAAGGTTCTATTGGTTCATCATTAATACTCAGTCCCTCAGTGACACTGTATACTGCCCTCTCGGCATAATCAGCGGAGATAGTAAAGTGAGTATGAGCAGACAGTACCACATCTAAATAAAGGATGGGAGAAAAAACTTTCACAGGTGAGGTATAACCCGATGCTGTTCCTGCAATGAGTTTGATGATAGTGCCATTTTCTTCCCAGGTAGGAATAGTTTCAGCAGTATAGTGAATGAAGCAAGGCTCAGTTTCTTCGTACTCCACAGGTAAAGCAATCCAGGTTTGAATACCATGAATAGTCGCCTCGTTGTGACGGTCAAAATCAGGTGATCGCTCTGAATGAGCAATTCCTTTTCCCGCCGTCATCCAATTAACTGCACCCGGTTGAATTTCTTGCACAGTACCCAAACTATCACGGTGCATGATTGCACCATCAAATAAGTAAGTTAGGGTTGCCAGATTGATATGAGGATGTGGTCTCACATCAATACCTTTGTTAGCCGGCAAAACCGAAGGGCCGAGATGATCAAAAAAAATAAATGGCCCGACCATTTGGCGTTGAGGATATGGCAAACTACGGCGGGCGATAAACCCACCCAAATCTTTAACTTCAGGTTCAATCAGTTGAACTATCGCCATAGGTAATGGGGGGTAATTGGTAAATGCTGCAATTATTATAAGTAGATTTGCCAAGCAAAAAGCCACAATGCCAGGGGTAATCCTAGCAGAGAAATTATTAATTTTTTAGTTTATGTGGGCTGTTTTTTGTTAGTGATGGCTTTCATCCTGGGTTAATTGAAAAACGGCGATCGCACTCATATCTGCGATGAAGCAGCTAAATTGATGCTGTATAGCGATTATTTTTCAGTATATTTACAGACTGCCATTATTGTCATTCTGAGGCATAACTCACTCTTTGTGTTACTTCCTCAGCAATTTTACTAGATTAACAATCGGCTTTTAAAAATCAAAAAAATAATCTGGTAATTATACTATGTTTTTCTGTGTGGATAGTTGTAATTTTGTAGGGGTAACAGATGGACTAAAGGAAATTGAACTTATGGACTTCTTAAATAAACCTCAAGTCAATAACAGTTTATTAAATCAGTTACGGAATCAGCTTGATGTTTTAGAAATACGGGACGATAAACTTGCCAGATTATTATGTACAATCATTCCCTCTCATTGCCCGTTTGAGAGAAATATATCAATATTAGGACGGACGCTTTTTCGCATTCCACCTTTGTGCAAGTTAAATCCTCTTTATGAGCAAGTAGTTGGTCTGCGTTTTAAGTGTTTGATGTATCTAGCCGATGAATGTGGTGAAGATGTGACAAAATATTGTTAGACATAGCAGAGTAACGATATTTCAAACTCTGATGTTTTACAAGTTTGCAGTGAAATGATGAACTGGAATCAATATGATTATTTATTAGTACTCGATTTAGAAGCCACTTGTTGTGATCAAGGAACTATCAAACGGCATGAGATGGAAATCATCGAAATTGGAGCCGTTATGGTTGAGGCACAAAATTTAACAGTCATTGATGAGTTTCAAACGTTTATCAAGCCGGTGCGCTATCCAATACTCACAGATTTCTGTAAATCATTGACATCAATTACGCAGATATATGTTGATCAGGCTCCTGGATATCCTGAAGCGATCGCAATACTGCAAAAATGGTTATCTCATTATCCCAATGCTGTATTTGGTTCCTGGGGAGACTATGATCGTAACCAGTTTAAACAAGACAGCAAGTTTCACAATCTTCCCTTTCCTATCGCTTATCCTCATATAAATCTCAAACAGCATTTTAGTGAAAGTCAAAGCTTATCTAAGCGCTATGGTATGGCAGAAGCTTTGCAACTCGTAAATATAGAACTACAAGGAACACATCATCGTGGTATTGATGATGCGAGAAATATTGCTAAACTTTTGCCTTGGATTCTCAACAGACAAAAGTTGTAGTCAATTTACCGTTTTGATCATGGGTTGTCCTCAATAAATAGTGCTGAGTGCTGAAAATGATAAAAATCTCTCTTTAGATAGATGCTTATTTTTATTTACTAGATATCTCAAATAAAGAAAATTGTGCAGTTCTCAAAAACAGCTTGTGTGCAAAGTGACAGGCTGTTGTTTGATTTTTTTAATTAAGTCTTTAAGCAAATATATTTCATTCTCAAACCGGATGAATACAAAATCGATAATTAATGATTCGGTTAAGAAAAAAATAGTTTTTATTTGCGATCAGTCAGCGAATACTTAGGTAGTCGAGCATAAGAATGATGCAGCTCGTCAAGTTAAGCATACAATTGGGTGATTAATTTAAAATTTTCTTAAATTATCTTGTCTGATGAATCAATGCAATTTATTCAAGAGTGATTAAATTTATCAGCAACCGGATATGTTGATAAAATCTCTCGACTGATTTTTGTTAAACAGACATTAGATGAAATTCAAATTTTATTTTAGAAGTTTGGGGTAACAAATCCTCAACATCAGAGGTTTATAGCCATTTTAAACATCTCAATTATATTTATTAATCAATATGCGATTTAATGTTTGAATTGCCGGAGAAATTTGTAGGCGATCGCCTCTTGCAAGCTAAATTAAACAAACAATAAAAATTTATCTAAAATTAATATATTAAATAGTATTTATACTTATAAGGATTTAATACGGAAATAGGCTATATATTCCGCTTTACCAAAACTATAGAGATGATTCTATAAGCTGATTAGAGAGATTTGGAAGATTTTCAACTCTAAATCACTGCGTTTTTCCGGGAATTAAGGTAACAAATTTCCGCAACGTTTCTGCCGAAAAAAGTTTGGTAACTATCTACCATCAAATCGAATCTATGAAGCTACATCACAAACTTTATCTCTACACATCTCTAGCTAACTTTCGCTTGCTCAAGAAAAGTTATACAGCCAAAATCATGTCAGTAGCCTTTTTAGGTACTCATGTACCTTTGCTGACTTTACTATTCTGTTTCGTTACATCTAATTCTTATTCTTGGGAGATGATAATACGAGTATTGCTGATTGCTTTATTCGCAACACTCATCGGTACAGCTGCTACACTTTATGCACTGCACTATCTTTTAGCTCCAGTTATTTTAACTTCGGCTGCATTGCAAGATTATTTTCATACTAAAAAATTACCAGAACTCCCTACAGAATATGCAGATGAAGCAGGTACATTAATGGCAGATACCTCGCAAACTCTGCATAAATTAGATGAATTGATTCATCAGATTAGTAATTATGACAATTTAACTGGATTACCAAATCGGGATTTATTTAGCGATCGCCTTTATCAGAACATCTCGCAATCACAGAATCAGCAGCAGATGGTAGCTGTGCTGTTGCTGGGCATTGATGATTTTACAGGTATCAGTCATGGGTTGGAGCATGAAAAATCTAATTTGCTTTTAAGAGCAGTTGCCCAGCGTTTAACCAATTGTATAGGTCAAACAGATATCCTCGCCCATTTGAGCCAAGATGAATTTGCGATCGCACACATCGAGATACTTTCCTTTGAGAGTGTGATCAAACTCTCACAGTTACTTCTGGGTACAATATCCAAACCTTTCTTTATCGATGGGCAGCAGATTCACATTACCGCCAGTATTGGCATCACAATTAATAATTTAGGCGATCGTAATTATGTCGATCAACTACTGCAACAGGCTCACATCGCACTTTACCAAGCAAAACAACAAGGGCGCAGTCAACATCGCTTCTACTCCCCAGAAATTAACGCGCGGTTGCAAGAGAGATTGACCATAGAAAACGAGTTACGCGGGGCTTTAGATCGGGGAGAAATGGTAGTTTATTATCAACCCCTCATTGATTTACAGACTAGACAAATAACCGCAGTGGAAGCACTGGTACGTTGGCAACATCCGACACGGGGCTTGATTTCTCCAGCCCAATTTATCCCCATTGCCGAAGACAATGGTTTAATCATCTCCATTGGAGAATGGGTATTACGTACTGCTTGCGCCCAAAATCGCGCTTGGCAATTAGCGGGAATGGAACCAATACGGATGTCAGTCAACCTCTCAGCCCGACAGTTTGAAAAACCAAACTTAGTAGAGGTTATCAAACAAGTTCTACAAGAAACAGAATTGTCAGCATCATACTTAGAATTAGAAGTAACTGAAAGCTTCTTGATGGGCGATGTGCAGCGCTCTGTCACAACCCTCAAGCAATTACGGGAACTAGGTTTATGGTTAGCCTTAGATGACTTCGGCACCGGCTATTCTTCCTTAAACTACTTGAATCAGTTCCCTGTAAATATGCTTAAAATAGACCGGTCATTCGTTCAAAATATTACAGTAGCTTCCGATGGTGGCGCGGTTACAGATGCCATTATTGCCTTAGCCAAAAGCCTCCAGTTGAAAATTACCGCTGAAGGGGTAGAGACTCAAGAACAATTGGAGTATTTAGAACAGCGTGGCTGTCAAGAAGGTCAAGGATATTATTTTGGTATCCCAGCACCCGCACAGAGAATTACGGAACTGCTTAAGCGCAATTCTCAGCAGCTAGAACATCTAATTGCATGAAACTCATACCAGTTTAAATTTTGGATTGATGGATTGCTGTCTGCGACTAGGTTCTATCAATCCATTTTTTCTATATTTTTCACAGTGCAATAAGACTAAAACTCATACCCTGCATCCGGTTAAGCGGTTTAATACCGAATTCATCATGCACACTCTACAGAATTTGACCACCGTAAATCCTGGTGTTAAAAATGATGAATTATTTTCGGTGCATTTTGCCATTATGACTAAGGTTCAAAGATTAGCACACAAGATGTTGCAGTGCCAGGAAGAATCGGTCAGGTTTGCTGTGACACTCATACCTACCGATAACTCCCGTTTAGAAAAACTAGCTCAATTGATGGGCTACACTAAAAGCGCCTTCTGTAGTGAACTAATTACGGCTGCTTTAGATGACATGGAGGAGGTAATAGATACTCCTGACTCTCACATTGATAAATTTCTTCCTTCGGCTGAGGAATATGCTGAAGCTTTTACTGCTATTGAAGCCAGTCTGACGGTAGGACACCGAGCTATGTTAGTAGCTCATTACCATTTTCCTAATCGGACTACGACAACCACTGAATTAGCGAAGGCAGCTAGTTATGACCATTACGGTGCTGTTAACCTGCAATATGCAAGGCTTGGCTATTTGCTGGCAAAATACTTAAATTGCTCTTTGCCAACTCATGCCGATGGTTCACCATTTCCAACGGCACTCTTGGTTGAGTGGAGTTTTGAGGATGTCTGGTACTGTACGTTGCATCCACAAGTAGCCGAAGCATTAGAAATGGTGGGATTAGTAGTTTGGCAAAGATAAGCCTGATTTAGGAGTGCTTTCATATCTGCACCTGGGAAATCACACTCGCGGCAATGATGTTTGCAATCAATAAAAAAATCCCCCAGTGGTGGCAGCCGCCGGGGGAATTAGTTATCAGGGTGCATCTACCAATTAATTGTTCTTTCTGCGATCGCCTCTAACCGGATAAAATTTTCCTATTGTGGGAATCAAGCAAAAAAAATCCCCCAGTCGGTGTAAACCAGCTAGGGGAATTAGTTATCAGGGTGCATCTACCAATTAATTGTTCTTTCTGCGATCGCCTCTAACCGGATAAAATTTTCCTATTGTGGGAATCAAGCAAAAAAAATCCCCCAGTCGGTGTAAACCAGCTAGGGGAATTAGTTATCAGGGTGCATCTACCAATTAATTGTTCTTTCTGCGATCGCCTCTAACCGGATAAAATTTTCCTATTGTGGGAATCAAGCAAAAAAAATCCCCCAGTCGGTGTAAACCAGCTAGGGGAATTAGTTATCAGGGTGCATCTACCAATTAATTGTTCTTTCTGCGATCGCCTCTAACCGGATAAAATTTTCCTATTGTGGGAATCAAGACAAAAAAAAATCCCCCAGTCGGTGTAAACCAGCTAGGGGAATTAGTTATCAGGGTGCATCTACCAATTAATTGTTCTTTCTGCGATCGCCCTTAACCGGATAAAATTTTCCTATTGTGGGAATCAAGCAAAAAAAATCCCCCAGTTGGTGTAAACCAGCTAGGGGAATTAGTTATCAGGGTGCATCTACCAATTAATTGTTCTGTTTGCGATCGCCTCTAACCGGATAAAATTTTCCTATTGTGGGAATCAAGCAAAAAAAATCCCCCAGTCGGTGTAAACCAGCTAGGGGAATTAGTTATCAGGGTGCATCTACCAATTAATTGTTCTTTCTGCGATCGCCTCTAACCGGATAAAATTTTCCTATTGTGGGAATCAAGCAAAAAAAAATCCCCCAGTCGGTGTAAACCAGCTAGGGGAATTAGTTATCAGGGTGCATCTACCAATTAATTGTTCTTTCTGCGATCGCCTCTAACCGGATAAAATTTTCCTATTGTGGGAATCAAGCAAAAAAAATCCCCCAGTCGGTGTAAACCAGCTAGGGGAATTAGTTATCAGGGTGCATCTACCAATTAATTGTTCTTTCTGCGATCGCCTCTAACCGGATAAAATTTTCCTATTGTGGGAATCAAGCAAAAAAAATCCCCCAGTCGGTGTAAACCAGCTAGGGGAATTAGTTATCAGGGTGCATCTACCAATTAATTGTTCTTTCTGCGATCGCCTCTAACCGGATAAAATTATTGCCATTAGATAATTGGGGGATAATTTACTCACGCAGAGGCGCAAAGGCGTAGAGAGTATCAGGCGTTTAGTATTTCAGTACGTCAATTTTCATACCAATCAAGCAAAAAAAATCCCCCAGTCGGTGTTAACCAGCTAGGGGGAGTTGAAGATCAAGGTGCATCTACCAATAAAGTTTTCTCGACAGATGCTAATCAATCCGGATAAAGTTATCATGCTTAGTTCATAAATATGATTAGCTTGATACTTGGTCACGCTGTGATGTAATTTATCTAGTATTCTCTACGCCCTTGCAATGTGATTAATTTAAGTTTTTTGTCTTTGCCTAGGTGGAGACCATGCCTTTAGGCAGCTTTATTTAATTAATTCAAATTTTGAGTTTATGCAATTATCCAGACTTTCAAAGACTGGTATTAGTATAAAATTTTTATCTATATAATTAAAATTATTTTTTATTCGGTTATTACCACTAGTTATACAAAGATTTATACATAAAAAAATATACTAAATTGTCGTTGCAACTACATAAATGAAAATCAATATTTTTCAATTTTACACAATAGATAAGTCGTTAGATAGAATTAAATATAAGGTGCTGATGAGAGAAAAATGTTCATAAGTTTGTGCCTTTTACCTTGTAATTAAAAGTTCTTGAAGCGATTGGGTATCCTCGAAGTTTAAACTGGGTAAACATGATGATGATAATAGATTGGCTGGCTGTTTGGGGCGTAACTCAAGCTGTCGGGTTTACTTTTAAACCGATTTTTGAGGAATTAGCAAAAGACGTAGTAAAAGACTGGGCTAAAGATTTATTAAAATGTATACCAAAGAACATTTTGCAGCAACTTAAAAAGGAGGATATTGAAATTGCTGCTGGTAAAGCATTAAAAGAATTTTTAGAATTAATGCAGCAAGAATTAGAAGATGCAGACATAGAAGAGCTAAAACTTAAACAGTATACTAAAATTTTAAAGAACTTTATTAGCAATCAATTGATCAGAGAAATTCTGGGTTCTGCTTTTCAAGCAGACTATCAAACTTTAGATTATCAGGTACTTTCTCGTACTTGGTATGAAATGAATTTACCGATGTTACCTCAAAAATTTGAGTGGGAAAGACTCACCAAAAGATATATAAAAAAAGTAAAAGCAATTATTCGAGAATCTGATAAATTGCGCGCTCTATTAGATAGTCAAAATTTAGATGAAGTAAATAAAAATCTACAGAAAATAGTTGGAGTTACCACAGATTTTGATTTACATAGATATCAAGAAGGACTCTATGAGCGTTACGGAAATCTCAAGTTAGATAGTTTAGATACTACTGGGTATGCTTATAATGAATTGAAGTTATGGCGGATGTTTATTGCCCAGAATGTCCGGGAAGTTCACCAAGTTTTACCCCAAGTACATGAATTACCCAAAGAACATTTCAAAAAACTCAGAGATGCTAATCAAATAGAAGCAGAAATTTTACTAGAAGAGTTAGAAGGCTATCGCAGAGTTTATTTTGAACAACCAATAGTTTCAGTTTTAGATATTATTAATAATCCAGTTTATAAATATATCGTTATTTTAGGTGATCCAGGTTCAGGAAAATCAACATTATTGCAGTTTTTAGCCCTGAATTGGGCAGAAACACCATTAAATAACATAATTTCTCAACCTATTCCTTTATTAATAGAGTTACGCACTTATATTAGAAGAAGAGAAAATAATGAGTGTAGTAATTTCTTAGAGTTTTTTCATAAATGTAGTGGCATAATTCATCATCTCAATCAAGATCAACTACACGAACATTTAAAAACTGGCAATGCGTTAGTGATGTTTGATGGTTTAGATGAAGTTTTTGAACTCGGAAAGCGAGAAGATGTAATTACAGATATTCATCGCTTTACCAATGTCTATCCTAATGTACGAGTAATTGTCACTTCTCGCGTGATTGGCTATAAACCACAAAGATTGCGAGATGCTGAATTTCGTCATTTTATGTTGCAAGATTTAGAAGCAGAACAGATTCAAGATTTTATCATTCGCTGGCATGAGTTAACGTTTCATGATGAAGAAGATAAATTACGTAAACGTGAGCGTTTACACAGAGCCATTGATACTTCAAAATCTATCGCAGAATTGGCAGGAAATCCGCTTTTATTAACGATGATGGCAATTCTCAATCGTAACCAAGAATTACCACGAGATAGAGCCACACTTTATGAACAAGCATCACGGGTGCTGCTACATCAATGGGATGTAGAACGCGCTTTAGTAGAAGATTCCCGCCTCGACCCAAAAACTATTGACTATAAAGATAAACAAGCAATGTTGCGTCAAGTTGCATATCACATGCAAACTAGTGCTAAAGGTTTGACTGGTAATTTAATTAGTGTTCATGATTTAGAAAAAATTCTGATTCGGTATTTAAAAAATATTGAATTTGAACACCCGACTAAAGTGGCGAGAGTGATGATTAATCAATTGAGGACTCGCAATTTTATGTTATGTTTTTTAGGCGCAGATTATTATGCTTTTGTACACCGCACTTTTTTAGAATATTTTTGTGCTTGGGAGTTTGTTTGGCAATTTAAAGAAACACAAACACTTTCGATTAAAGAATTAAATAATGAAGTTTTTGCCAAGCATTGGCGCTATGAAACTTGGCATGAAGTTTTGCGCCTGATTACGGGGATGATTGAGCCGCGGTTTGTTTGTGAAATTCTGGAATATTTAATGGCACAGAATGGGGAAGCAGAAAAGTTTATCAATCTTTTTTTAGCTGCTAAGTGTTTGGCAGAAGTCCGTAATCGCTTGTTAGTAACAACAACAGCAAATAAATTACTGAATCGACTGAAGGATTTAACTAAATATGACCTTGGTTATTATTACCAACCTTATCGAGATGAAGAAGAAACTAAATTAGTTCAAGAAATTCGCACTAAAGCTGTAACATCTGTAGCTACTACTTGGAAAGATGATGCTGATACTTTAGTTTGGTTAAAACAACTGGCTAATGCTGATGAACATGAAGACGTGCGACGGACATCAGTGCAAGAATTGGCGAGAAGTTTTCGAGATCATGTTGAGACTTTGGTCTGGCTAAAACAACGGGCGATCGCCGATAATGATTGGACGGTACGTCAAGTAGCACTGCAAGAATTAGCGAGGAATTTCAAAGATGATTTAGAAATTCTCCCGCTGCTGCAACAACGCGCCACCAACGACGAGAATGAATATGTGCGCCAAGCCGCAGTCCAAGAATTAGCCAGAGGTTTTAAAGACAAATCTGATATTTTAGATTGGCTAAAACAGCGTGTGACTGCGGATAATTCTGGGACAGTGCGACAAGTAGCCGTGCAAGAATTAGCGCGAGGCTTTAAAGATGACTTAGACACTCTTGTTTGGTTAAAACAACGCACCACCGATAATGACTGGACAGTGCGCCAAGTTGCAGTGCAAGAATTAGCCAGGGGTTTCAAAGATGATCTTGATACTCTTTTTATCCTGAAACAATGCGCTATCACAGATGAGAACGAATATGTGCGCCAAGCTGCTGTGCAAGAATTAGCCAGGGTTTTTAAAGACGATGCTGATACTCTATTCATCCTGCAACAATGCGCCACATCTGATAAATATTCGGGTGTGCGACAAACCGCCGTTGAGGAATTGGCGAGGGGTTTCAAAGAAGAACCAGAAATTTTGCCTTGGCTAAAACAACGTACTAGTGCTGATAATGATCAGTATGTGCGCCGCGCTGCGATGCAAGAATTAGCTAGGGGATTTAAAGATGATCCTGATACTCTCTTGATTTTGCAACAACTTGCGATCGCTGATCAATATTCCGATGTGCGCCGCGCCGCCGTGCAAGAATTAGCTAGGGGATTCAAAAATTCCCCCGATACTTTGCTGATTTTAAAACAACGCGCCACAACAGACGATAATGAATATGTCCGCCGCACCGCATTGCAAGAACTCGCCAAGAATTTCACAAATGACCCTGATATTCTCCCTATCCTGAAAAAACACGCGACATCAGATAAATATGCAGATGTGCGACAAATGGCTGTGCAAGAATTAGCCAGAAGATTCAAAAATGACCCTGAGACTCTCATCATTCTCAAAAAACGCGCCACTGTAGATAAATCATCTAATGTGCGACAAATGGCTGTGCAAGAGTTAGCCAGAGGTTTCAAAGACCAATTTGATTTGTTTGAAGTGTTTTACACCTGTGCTATTAATGACCCCTTTACACGGGAATATAGCTTTCAAGATAACCCGCGCCAAGTTGCACTAGAAGCAATTACCGAACAATATCCCCACTATCCGCAAACATTACCATTGTTAAGCGATCGCGCCGCCAATGACCCAGATGAGCAAGTGCGGGAATTGGCTAAGAAAAAGTTAGCAGAATTAGGCTAAAAATTTTGGTGATCACCTGTTACACATTTAACTTGCATAAGATACTCAATTTTCTTTTGTGCAGATCACCTGACTTTGCTCTGTTTACATTTCTTTATAAACAACCTCTTATAATATATTATGAAAGCAAATTACAGCGGTTTTCGCACTGTTGAGGTACATTCCTCTAGCCTCTGTTCCCTATCGTACTTGTAGTCATAACTTATTAGCCAAGGAATGAAACTATCAAATCTTGAACCCCAAACAATTGATCGAATTATTGAAATGGCCTGGGAAGATAGAACCCCATTTGAGGCAATTGAGGCACAGTTTGGACTGCAAGAAAAACAGGTAATTGCCTTAATGCGTCAGCAAATGAAACCATCTAGTTTTCGGATGTGGCGAGAAAGAGTCACTAAACGCAAAACTAAACATTTAAATAAACGAGAGTTTGTTGCTGGCCGATTTAAATCACAAAATCAAAAATCATGAATCTAACAGTCCGATAGGACTCCTATTTCAAACAAATCTGTTCCCACTCTTCACGAATAAGTTTGTAAATTAAATAAAATTGCTATATGAACCACGATATGGTCATTTTTTTGCTGAGTGCTGGTCTGCTGATTATATATTTGATTTTCTCAGCCTTAACTGAGATGGGTACAAAGTTCCCTGGGAAGAAATGAGCGATCGCTAAGTCTACCCGATAAACTGGAAGCAATACTCTTATTCAATTACTTCTTCAACCTTAAAAATTTGTCCTGCTACTGTTACTTGGTCACTGGAGACTAATTTCCGACCGCGACGGGTTTCAACTGTACCATTGACTTTAACATCACCATTAATAATCATCAGTTTGGCTTGTCCGCCAGTTCCGGCGATACCTAGCAACTTTAAAAACTGGTCGAGTTTAATCATTTTGCGGCTTCTTGAATGTAGTTCACACTGCACATCAACTTTATCTTAGACAATTAGTTCCCGCAGCGTGTTCGACACGGCGACAAGTTGCATTTGTCGTGAGATCATCATGATCCAGCATATATAGCAGGAGGCAGGAGGCAAAAGGCGGAAGGCAAGAGGCGGAAGGCAAAAGGCAGGAGGAAAAGTCTTACTATTCCTGGTATTCAAGCTTTCAATTTGTCCTAATCATATCTGACTACCGCTATATATGCAATGGATGTGGCAAATTGACGAAATAGGGTGAGCGATGGCATACCATAGCAGCCTGCATACATTATTGAAAAATATTATTTACAGTGCCTTACTAGATTTCGCACTTATTTTTTTTATTCATGCAGCAAAGACACAAACAGTTGAAAAAATATACTAATAAGGATAAAGTATAATCTTGAAACTTACTGCTCATATCAGCCGACAAATCCAGCTATTCTGAAAATATACCTTGCTCCAATGCTTGATAAGTTTATAACTATTATCAATTAAGATATTGAACTTGCAAATGTCACAGAAGGCACAGCCAGCTTACCTAAATGACTATATTTTTCAACTAACTACAAGATAATGACAAGAGCAACCACCGCATCACCCAGAAACTGGAATCCACCCAAAATATCGCCATTAGCGGGTTTGATTCTGGGCATACTTATCCTGCTAACTTGCTTGGTCTACAGTGTCACATTAGGCGCAGCAGAAATACCAATAAACAAAGTTTTGGCATCATTTATCACCTTTGATGGTTCTTATGAACATCTAGTGATTCAGACGGTGAGATTACCGCGATCGCTCGTTGCACTACTGGTAGGATCAGCCTTGGCAGTCTCCGGCGCATTAATGCAAGGTTTGACACGCAACCCCTTAGCAGATCCAGGGATTTTAGGGATTGAGTCAGGGGCAGCATTAGCTGTAGTTGCCACAATTTTTGTGTTTGGTAGCTCCTCCTTGAGTGTGTTAACCACTGTGGCCTTTTTGGGTGCAGGAGTCACAGCGATGTTAGTCTACTTCCTTGGTTCTTTGGGAAAGGGAGGAGCTACACCATTGAATATCACTGTAGCAGGGGCGGCGATCACGGCTCTGATTTCTTCCCTCACCACAGCTATTCTCATCGTCAGTCAACGCACCTTAGAAGAAATTAGATTTTGGTTGGCTGGTTCTTTAGCTGGACGGGATTTCAACATCTTACTATCAGCATTGCCTTTTGTTGTTGTTGGCTTAGTAATTGCCTTTGCCCTTGGTAGACAAATTACTACCATGAGTCTCGGTGAAGATGTGGCTAAAGGCTTGGGTCAACAGACAGCTTGGGTAAAAATTACAACTGCAATCAGCGTTGTTTTATTGGCGGGAAGTTCCGTATCTCTAGCTGGGCCAATCGGCTTTATTGGCTTAGTTGTTCCCCATACCGTGAGATTTTTCATCAAAGCTGATTACCGTTGGATTTTGCCATACTCCGCAGTAATGGGTGCAACTTTACTTTTGGTTGCAGATGTCGCTGGGCGTATCTTACTCAAACCCCAAGAATTACCCGTGGGAATAATGACAGCACTGGTTGGTGCGCCCTTTTTTGTCTACTTGGCTAAATCAAAGGTAAAAAAATGAAGGTTGATTGGTTAGTCATCCGTTCCGAGACGATATCTTTTCGCATAGATAGACGTGTACCACCAATACTGCTATGTTTGGCAGTGGCTATTGTGGTAGCAATGGTGATGAATTTAGGCCGGGGTGAATATCCTATTTCGCCCTTAGATATCATCAAAACTGTGTTGGGTATAGATACAGGCAACCCAGATCATGCTTTTGTAATTTATAATCTGCGTCTACCGCGTACCCTTGTTGCTTTCATGGTGGGAATGGCGCTGGCCGTTTCTGGGACTATCTTTCAAGGCATCACACGCAACCCATTAGCCGATCCCGGCATTATTGGCATCAATGCGGGAGCAAGTCTAGCAGCCGTTACAGTAATTGTCTTATTTCCCTTAGCACCCATTTACACTTTGCCTGTATCAGCCTTTGTCGGTGCTTTGTTGATGGCTGGTTTAATTTACTCCTTGGCTTGGAACGATGGAAGTTCACCTATTTTGTTCATTTTAATGGGCGTGGGTTTGTCTGCGATCGCCAGTGCTTTTACCAGCCTATTAATTACCTTTGGCGATATTTATAGCGTTAGTGATGCTTTGGTATGGTTAGCGGGTAGTGTTTACGGACGCACCTGGGAACAAGTTTTTTCCTTCTTACCTTGGTTAACCATTTTTGTCCCGATGGCGTTGACATTAGCCAGACATTTGAACGCCTTAAATTTGGGAGATGATGTTGCCAAAGGTTTAGGTACTCGTGTGGAATGGCAACGAGGTTTGCTGGTGCTAGTGGGGGTCGCCTTAGCAGGTGCAGGAGTTGCCACAGCCGGAATGATTGGTTTTGTAGGATTAATTGCACCCCATTTGGGCAGACAGTTAGTAGGTACAAATCATGAAGGCTTGATCCCTACCTCTGCACTGTTAGGAGGAATGCTTGTTGTCGCGGCAGACTTCTTAGGAAGAACCTTGTTTGCACCTATCGAAATTCCCTGTGGGGTGGTGACTGCGGCTATCGGCGCGCCTTATTTTCTGTATTTGTTAATTCGTAATCGCAATAAATAGTCAACAATCAAAATGGTATCAACGATGAAAGGATTATCAACCAAAGGTCTGTCTTTAGCTTACGATGGTGCGCCAATTATTCGGGATTTAAATTTAGCAATTCCCACGGGACAAATTAGTGCTTTAGTGGGTGCAAATGGTTGTGGTAAATCAACATTATTACGAGGTCTAGCTAGACTGCTCAAACCCTATGGTGGTACAGTCTATCTTGATGGGCAATCTATCTTTAATCTTTCTACTAAGGACGTAGCCAAGCAATTAGGGATCTTACCGCAAGGGCCAGTTGCACCAGAAGGATTAACAGTCAGAGACTTGGTAGCACAAGGACGTTATCCTTATCAAAATTGGTTGCAGCAGTGGTCAGAAAAAGATGAAAAAATTGTCCAACAGGCACTAGAGATTACAAGTTTGTTAGAGTTGGACGAAAGAGGATTAGATACTTTATCCGGCGGACAACGACAACGTGCTTGGATTGCAATGGCATTAGCACAAGATACAGATATTTTACTATTAGATGAACCGACTACTTTTTTAGATTTGGCACATCAGATAGAAGTTTTAGATTTGTTATATGAATTGAACCAGCATCAAGGCAGAACCATTGTCATGGTGCTGCATGATTTAAATCAAGCTTGTCGTTATGCAGATTATTTAGTTGCTGTCAAACAAGGCAGAATTTTTACTGCTGGAGAACCAAAGCAGGTAATGACTGAAGAGATGGTGCAAGAAGTTTTTGGCTTAGAGTGTCGTGTTGTTCCTGACCCAGTTGTGGGGACACCGATGTGTGTACCAATAGGACGCAAGGGAAGAGTAAAAATAACTTAATTCTTTAATATCAACTATGCCTATCTCCATCTCCAGCCAAGTCTTCGACGAACTACTGAATCAGGGGAAGGTTGAGAGTTCCCAACATCCAGACCCCAATGATCAGTTAGATGTGATGTACAATTACCCAAAGCTATTGGGACAAGGCTACTGGCGGGAAATCAGGCTGCGTGAGGGTTTAGATTTGTGCATTGGTGATTTGAGCTTGAGCGATCGCATAATTTTTGAACACCCAGAAACCGAACATTCACTACATTACCACTTCCATTTTTCCGGGGGACACAAGGATAAATATACATCCATAAGTGGCGGACAGTATATTTTCCACGGCAGTGGTTTAACTCCTAAAATTAGATCCGAAACTTATCATGAACAGCCATTCCTTGAAGTGGAATTTACATTCGAGCCTGAGTTGCTGCGTTCCTTTGCTGGCGATAGTGAAGGGCAATTACCAAAAGAGTTACAGCATTTAATTAGACCGGATGATCAGCTAAAATACCATCGCTGTGGCACAGCTACCTTACCCATGCAGAGAATCGCACAGCAAATTTTGCATTGTCCTTATCGGGGTATTGCCAAACGGATGTACTTAGAAGGGAAAGTGCTGGAATTGATGGGAATCCTTATAGGGCAAGAGGTGAAGATTTGTGACGGTAAAAGCAATATTCAGCCTCTGCAAGCAGATGTGGTAGACAGAATTCACCTCGCCAGGGAAATTATATTGCAACGGTTAGACAATCCACTATCTTTAAACGAATTAGCGCGACGAGTTGGTTTAAATGAATGCACCCTCAAACGTGGCTTTCGTTCTTGTTTTGGGACAACCGTATTTGGGTATCTGCGTCACTACAAACTTGAGCAAGCACGACAACTACTAGAAGCAGGAGAGATGCAAATTACCGAAATTGCTCAGGCAATGGGTTACAACAGCCGCAGTCCCTTTGCAGCAGCATTCCGCAAACAATTTGGCATGAACCCCAAGGAATACCAAAAATTGCGAAAAAATTCCGTTTAGCTATCGAAAAAATTCCGCCTACCTATCGGATTAGTCTTCTGCCATACCCAGTTTAACGGTATCTTGTTGAAACTAATTATTATTAACGGTGTGAGTAGTGGTGTCAAATTATTGCTGGTTAAAGGTGTTGATGCTTAGTTCCTTTTGGGGATTGCTTGTCTTGCCATCTGTAGCGGAAACTAATTTAAACCGCACTAATTCTGATGCAAATATATATCCTGTAGCAACTGCGGCTACAAATCTACACGAAGTTGAGCATCCAGCGACTACGGTTAAACAGTGGCTTTCCCAAGGAATAATTCAGGTAACGGGTGTCAAGTTAAGGCAAACAGACAAGGAACTGGAAGTAATTTTAGATAGTACAGGTTCAGATAAGTTGCAGCCTGTAAGTAAAAGTGAGGGAAATAACTTTATTGCTGATATTCCCAATACTCAGTTAAGTTTGCCGTCTGGTGGTGAATTCCGCCAAGAAAATCCTGCTAGTGGCATCACGGCAGTGACTCTAAGTAATCTCAATGCTAATACTATCAGGTTAACAGTCACAGGTGCAGCCAGTCCTCCCAAAGTAGAGCTATTTGATAGTGATGAGGGTTTAATTTTTGGTGTGGCGACAACACCACAGCCACCGGAAACAGAACAGCCAACGAGTGAGACACCACCAGAAGCGCCAACAGCACAACAGGATGAGCCGATTGAGTTGGTAGTGACGGGTGAGGAAGATGGTTATCGCGTGTCGAATACATCAACTGGGACAAAAACTGATACACCTTTGCGTGACATTCCCCAATCAATTCAGGTAATACCACAGGAAGTATTGCGCGACCAACAGGTGACTCGCTTAGAAGATGCACTCAGAAATGTTGCTGGTGTTAATCAGAGTTTTAACTTTGGCCCATTGGCTTTTTATAGCATTCGCGGATTTGATGTGACAGAGACGAATCTTCTGAGAGATGGACTCATTGATACATTGGCTGGACAAGTGAGTGAACTTTCCAGTATTGAGCGAGTCGAAGTTCTCAAAGGCCCGGCATCAGTTCTATTTGGTTTGGGTAATCCCGGAGGAAGCATCAACCTCGTATCTAAACGTCCTTTACCCGACCCTTTTTATGCTGTTGAGGCAACTATTGGCAGCTATAGTTATTATCGAGGTGCGGTTGATTTATCGGGGCCGCTAAATGAGTCAAAAACAGTGTTATATCGTCTCAATTTAGCCTACAGAAATTCAGGTAGTTTTGTTGATTTCTTTAATGGTGAAAGCTTCAATATATCGCCTGTGATCAGTGTGGCACTTGGGGAGAAAACTAACCTAACTTTGGAGGCAGAATACATCACAACAAGAGATACGATCGCATCTGGCGTACCTGTGATTGGTAGTGTATTACCTAACCCAAACGGGAAAGTGTCCCGTAATCTCAACCTTTTTGAACCTTCTGATAGTTTTGAGCAAACAATTATCAGGCTTGGATACCGGTTAGACCATAAGTTTAGCGAAAATTGGTCGATAAACAATGCGTTTAGATTTGTATTTCGCGATCTCTTTCAACGCCGTACCGATTCTAATGGTTTAGAAGCAGATAATCGAACTTGGAGGCGATCGGCATCAGAAGGATCTTCTGAAAATAGAAATTATGCAATGACGACCAATCTAATCGGTAAATTTGCCACAGGTTCAATTCAGCATCAGCTATTATTTGGATTAGATTTAAATCGTTTTGATAACTTCAATCCACCAATTGATGAATTTGAAGCAGCATCAATTGATATCTTCAATCCTGTTTATGGCCAACCGCGAGGAGTACAAGTCCCTTCTTCCTTTGCAGTTCGACAGCAGACGAACTCATTAGGAATTTATCTGCAAGACCAAGTTTCCCTGACAGATAACTTGAAGGTTTTATTGGGTGGGCGGTTTGACGTGATTGATCGAAAATATGAAGATTTAATTAATAATACAGAAAGCAGTGGGACAGATAGTGCATTTAGTCCTCGCTTTGGTATTGTCTATCAACCCATCCCCGCTATCTCACTTTATACCAGTTACACAAGTTCATTTACTCCACCAGGCGGCTCATACTTTTTTGGCGTTGACTCTTCCTTTGAGCCAGAACGCGGTAATCAGTATGAGATTGGGGTAAAAGCAGATTTGAACGATCGCCTTTCAGCAACATTAGCATTATTTGATTTAACCCGTACCAATGTCACGACAGAAGATCCCAACAGACCAAACTTTTCTATCCAAGTAGGTGAGCAAAATAGCCAAGGGGTTGAACTGAATCTAGCGGGTGAAATTTTACCAGGATGGAATATTTTCGCAGGCTATGCTTATATCGATGCCCGCATTACGAAAGATAATACTTTGACCCCTGGAAACCGATTGTCAAATAGCGCCAATCATTCTTTTAACTTGTGGACAAGCTACGAAATTCAAAAAGGTAACTTACAAGGGTTAGGGGCGGGAATAGGCTTGTTTTTTGTAGGCGATCGCGCTAATTTTGACAATACTTACGATGTCCCTAGCTATTTGCGGACTGATGCCTCTATTTTCTACAAACAAGATCGATTTAGAGCCACACTCAACTTCAAAAATCTATTTGACGTAGACTATTTTGAAAGTTCACTAGGTAATCGTGTTTATTATGGACAACCTTTTACAGTGCAAGGCACAGTTTCCTGGCAGTTATAACCATCGAGATCATCATGCGACATTTGTTTTACTGGCTAATATTAGGCATCTTGGGATTTACTCTGCTTACAGCTTGCAATCATCATACATCTCACAATACATCCTCTTTACCTAAACAACAAACCGCAGAATGTCGCATGGTTAAACACACAATGGGTGAAACTTGTGTTCCCCTCCACCCCCAGCGTGTGGTTACATTATCCTTATCTACTTTAGGTAATACACTAGCATTGGGTGTTATACCCATCGGTGCAACTAACGAAGTACAAACAGAAAAAAAATCCTTGACATATCTTAAAGATAAAACCAAAGGAATCAAATTCTTGGGAATTTCTCAACCAAATTTAGAAGCAACGTTACTACTCAAACCGGATGTAATTATCGGTTTAGATTGGTTCAAGCCAATTTATCCTTTATTATCCCAAATTGCTCCTACAGTGTTGGATAAAAGTGATTATACAAACTGGCAAAAACATCTGAGTTTTGTAGCTGAAGTATTAGGCAAACAAAAAAATGAAAAAGCACTTTGGCAACACTACTTTCAGCGCATAGAAAAACTCAAATCTGTAATAGGCTATCGCTATCAAAATAAAAAAATATCTTTTATCTACGTTGGGCGCAATCAAATACACATTGATGCCAGAAATTCCTATGCTGGTTCTATTATTAACGATGCTAATTTACAGCGTCCATCCTCACAAAATATTGATGCACCTTATGGCGCATTTCCTGTTTCCCTAGAAGAATTAGCTAAGGCAGACGGTGATGTTTTATTTGTGACAAGTTTTTCCATTAATGGTGATGAATTTTTGAAAAAACAACAACAAGAACCACTTTGGCAGAAGCTTAAAGCTGTTCAAGAAAATCACGTTTATTATGTTGATTTTATGTCATGGGCTGCGTCAAATATGTTAGGAACAGATGCAGTCATTGATGACTTATTTAAATATCTTGTTAATGTTCCTTAATATAGCTGTTCTAAATAACTCATAAGAAAATACTTGTATATAGTGATATTATTTCTCAATAAATGCTGATGCGATCGGGGGCAATAAATGTCAGAAAATGAACCGAATGCAATCTTCTTCGCCCTATTATCGGCATTTTTTGCAGCCTTGACGACTATATTTGCCAAGATTGGAGTCGAAGCAATTAACTCCAACTTAGCAACTGCAATCCGCACGGTAGTAATTCTCATTATGATTTGGGGTTGGGTGATCGCAAAAAGACAACTAGATACACTATTGACAATTAGCCCTAAAACCTTGTTATTTCTCGTCTTCTCTGGGTTATCAACTGGTTTATCTTGGTTATTTTACTTTCGCGCTTTACAAGTCGGGAAAGCTTCTTTAGTCGCACCTTTGGATAAATCGAGTTTGCTCTTGGTGCTGATTTTTTCGCTACTTTTTCTTAAGGAACCGCTAACGCTGCAAGTGATATTGGGAACTGGCTTGATTTTAACTGGTACACTTGTTTTGATTCGTTGACAGTCAAATTGCATCAGATATCCTAGACTGCGATCGCCTCACTATTTTTACCTAATTTAATGAGATAATTTCTTAATTAGGGGATAAATTAGACTTGAGCAGAATATGACTATCACCATTTCCCAACAAGCTTACAACGAATTGTGGAACGAGATGCGGACTAATGGAACTAGTCACTATCCTGATCCTAGTGATCAGTTTGATGTGATGCACAAGTATCCGCAGCCATTGGGAAAGGGTTACTGGAGGGAAATTCAACTCAGGGAAGGTTTTAATTTGACCATTTCTGACTATAGAGTGTGCGATCGCCTGATGATAGAATTCTCCGATCTGGATACAACCGGCATAGAGTATCACTTTCATCTGTCTGGACAAACTCAGTGTCGGCAAACTTTTCTGGAAGGTGGAAGATATGGTGTCTACGGTAGAGGTATAGAAAAAGAATCACTAGGTGATATTTCCACCAAACAGCCTTTCTTGGAAGTGATTATCGAAATGTTGCCTGAAACACTGCACTCTATGGCTGGTCATCCAGATGGGGAAATACCAAGAGAATTACAGCATTTGGTCGGAACATCTGCACAACCATGCTACTGTCGTGATGGTATTGCCACACCAGCTATGCAAACTGTCGCCAAGCAAATTATCCACTGTCCTTATCGGGGAATCGCCAAGCGGGTTTATCTGGAAGGTAAAGCTTTAGAGTTGATGGGAATGTTGTTAGCTGTGGAAATGGAAATTCAAGAGAGTAATAGCAATCCTCATCCATTAACAGGCGATTTAGTAGACAGAATTTATTATGCTAGGGATATTTTGCAGCAAAGATTAGAGAATCCACCTAGTCTCAGAGAGTTGGCAAGGCTGGTAGGGTTAAATGAATGTACTCTCAAACAGGGTTTTCGTGAGGTGTTTGGTACAACAGTATTTGGTTTTCTCCACGGTTATTGCATGGAACAAGCATGGCAAATGCTGCAAACTGGGACATGGAAAGTTGGAGAAGTTGCCAATATGGTCGGTTACAATGATTTGACTGCCTTTGGGAGAGCCTTTCGGAAAAAGTTTGGCATCCGTCCACGGGATTGTATGAAAAAGTTTTCCGTTTGAGCCTTCGTGGTTTTCCCAGAGAATTTACGAGTGATCTGCAATCGCTTCTAACCAAACTAGTAAATCTGCCATACTAGCAAAATCAAGCAAAGCTTCACCCAAATTTTCTAATTGCTCTAAACAAAGGGATTCAACACAAAGGGATTCAACTTGCGATACCTTCGGTAAGCTTCGCTAACGCACCTCTGGCGGTAATTCTCCCACACGACGAGATAATAAACGCAAAACGAGAGATTTTTCCCCCTTTTCCCGTCCTCTTTGTTCTCCAGCTTCGCTAATTTCTCTATAAACCCGTGTTTCTTGGAGTGTAATTCCTAACATTTCCTCTACCTCCCGTTGACTCTTACCTTCAAACTTATAAACCATGATCGTCGTCAATAAATCTATGATGGCACGATTTTCTGGTTGAGGTGTTTCCTGCTGACTTCTTGCTAGTAGATACCTTGCTTCCTCGGTGGTTCTTTCTTCCTCTAGCATCGTCAACGCCATTAACGCAACCCACACTGGTAAAGAACGAATATCTCCCAACTCATCCAAATATATCCGATGTACCTGGGGACTATTAAGTTGACTTAGATAAGGACTTATATCACTCTGTTCTAAGTTGCGGGATGGGTATATTATCACTATTTGTAAATTGCTAAACCTGTCACGGTTGCGGTAAAAGTACAGATAGGATTTAGCAAATACACGCTCGTACAGTCTTTCATCCTTCTGACATTGCACCTCACAGAAATACACCATACCCGGACTTTGATTTTGTGGTGGTAGGAAGCGAAAAGTTTGTGGGGAAGGTTTCCTTCCACAAAACTTTTCAAGACAACGCCATCGATTTCAAATTTAGGTTCTTTGACTGCGACTGAATCAAATCTGTATTCACTTGCATTACTTGGTGTATTTGTCAATAATTCAAACAGTAAAGTTGGCGATTGTTGAAAAAGCTTATAAAATATCGAATCTCGACGCATGAAATATTTGCTGCGATCGGCGCAATCATCAAAGACTTACCATTGATGATCTTACCCCTCAAGATCGCTATCTTTTGTAGTGATACCCAACATTATGAAGTAGTGCTTCGGTCGCTGTAAGCATTGCGTAGCGAATCTCCTAGAGTATCGCTTCTAAACCAACAGAGCAAATCTGGGAGAGCTTTTCGGAAAAAGTTTAGCATCCGTCCACAGGATTGTTTAAAAAAAAATTTCCGTTTGAGCCGAATAAAAATTCCGTTTAAGCAGAATTATCTCTATCTTCACCTTGATAGTTTTCCCTAAGCTAATCAGGAAAAGTTTTTATTAAGCTTTAAGGTGTGGGAGTGATGGTGAATTTTTTACAACTGCGGCTGTCGCTATTGCTGACAGGTGTATTTTTTCTTCTAGGAATGCAAGCAACATGGGCAAAAGATGCTAATTCTTTTGGCAACTCTCAAATTTTGGTACAGTCACCAACACCTACATCAGAAATTATCGCGATCGCGGGAGTAAAAGCAACTCCCACCCAAAATGGTGTAGAGGTAATTTTAGAGACACCCCTTGGAGAACAACTACAAATTACAAATCGCAGTACTGGTAATAATTTCATTGCAGACATTCCTAATGCTCAATTACGTTTACCTAACGGCAATACTTTCAACTTCCGTTCAGAAAAACCAAATGCGGGAATTATTGAAATAACAGTTATCAATATTGACACTAATACTGTGCGGGTGACAGTAGTAGGTGAAACAAGTTTACCAACAGTTGAATTATTTGATGACAATACAGGGCTGGTTTTTGGGATAAATTCTAGTGCAACCGCGATGCAGCCACCACAGCAGCCGGAAACGCCACCAGTAGAAGAAATACCAGAAACTCAGACACCGCAAGAAGAACCAGCAGCGCAGCAAGATGATGCGATTGAGTTGGTAGTGACAGGAGAACAAGATGGATATCGTGTACCAGATGCTACCACTGGAAGTAGGCTTGATATTCCACTAATAGAAACACCTGCATCAATTGGCGTAATTACAGAGGAATTCATTGAGGATAAAGCACCCCGACGAGTAGAAGACTTAGCTCCTTACATTAGCGGGGTTACAGCAGGGAATGATGGACAGGGTGGACTCTTCACTGACTTTCAAATTCGTGGATTTAGTACAGGTAGCCAAGTTTATATCAATGGGTTACGAGATAATTACCGTTCTTTAATCAGAGACTTTGCTAATATTGAACGTCTAGAAATTTTGAAAGGTTTCTCTTCGTTACTTTATGGCACAGGTTCACCCGGTGGAGTAGTTAACTATATTACAAAGAAGCCCCAAGCTACGCCCAGTTATAAATTTTCAGCCGATATAGGCAGCTTTAATTTTTATCGCAGTGAAGTTGATTTAACAGGGCCGTTAACTGACGACAAAAATGTACTTTATCGCCTGATTTTGGCCTTTCAAGATTCAGATTATTTTGTAGACAACGTTGAAGATAATCGCATTTTTGTGGCTCCCTCAGTAACGTTATCAACGGGCGAAGGCGGTTCTTTAACAATTGAAGGGGAGTATTACCGACAAGATAAAGACTTTAATACTGGAGCAAAATTTTTTAATGGTGAGTTTTTCTATGACCGCAGTTATACAGATCTCCGCAATAGCCAAATCTACAATCACTATCGGATTGCAGCTTACTTAGATCAGCCAATTAGTAAGGATTGGTCGCTTAACCTCAGCGGTCAGTACTTTAATACACAAAGAGAAGCTAATCCGATCTTTGTCGCACTTGGTTTTGAGGGTGATACTCTAACACGTTTCTACCGAACAATTTTTGATGACTATAATCAATACAATCTTCGAGGTGAAATCAGAGGTAACTTCAATATTGGAGAGACAGAACATAAGTTATTAGCAGGCGTTGAATACAATAAATACAGTTCAAGGTTCAATGGTGTTAATGCTGGTTTTTTTGGTAGTATTGACGTTGCTAACCCTACTTTTGATGTTCCTATCCCCACCGGACTTACTAATAGCACAGTTGATTTTAGTGACAGCAATTGGGGCGTTTACATTCAAGATTTCATAAAACTTGGGCAATTTCGTTTACTGGCAGGTTTGCGCTACGGCGGATTTGAGTATATAAGTGGTGGCGTACCTGCACAAGATGACAATTACATTTCTCCAAGCATCGGGTTAGTTTATAGTCTGACAGATTCAGCTTCAATTTATGCTAGCTTTAGTCAATCGACAGAGCCACAATTTGGTTTACTTTCAGACGGTGGTTTTCCTGACGCCAGAAAAGCTACTCAATATGAAGTTGGTACTAAAGTAAATCTGTTAAATGATAGAGTGAGTATCACGGCTGCACTGTTTCAGTTGGAACAAACAAACATTGCAGAAACAGATCCCAGCAACCCTGATTTCAGCATCCTTGTAGGCGATATTCGTAGCCGTGGATTTGAATTGGACGTTACAGGAAAAGTAACCGAGAATTTTAGCTTGATTGCAGCTTACACCTACCTAGATTCAGAAGTTACCAAAAGTGTTGTCCCTGGACAAGAAGGTAACCGCCCGATTAATACTCCAGAACACAGCGTGGGGCTTTATGGTAAGTACGACTTTACTGGAGGTTCGCTAAAAGGGTTGAGTTTAGGTACTGGTTTAGTTTATGTGGGTGAAAGAGAAGGAGATAACGAAAATAGTTTTGAGCTTCCTGGCTATGTGCGAGTCGATTTAGGTGCTGCTTACAAAGTTAATAACCTGACCTTTAGATTAGGTATTGAAAACCTCTTTGATATTCGTTATGCTTCCGGTTCAAACAATTCAGCAAATATTTCTCAAGGTTCACCTTTTGCCGTGACTGGTTCAGTGTCAGTGCAGTTTTAATTTAGGTTTTATCTAAGAGATAATTTTGCGGACATCTTGAGAAGTTGACTGAAGCATGAAAAGAGTGACAATACGCTATTGGATACGTTGTTTAGTATTAATGTTTTTGATTATTGGGCTGATTACAGCTTGTAGTCATCACACAGTTAAAAACACAGTTTCTCCTACTAATTTGGCAAGTAAAGATTGCCGCGTCGTTCAACACACAATGGGAGAAACCTGTGTTCCTATAAACCCACAGCGTATTGTCACTTTTTCTTTACCGACTTTAGGTAATGCAATTGCCTTGGGAGTTAAGCCCCTGGGAAGTACCTATGTTGATATGCTGGATGAACATACATATCTAAAAAGTAAAGTTAAAGGTATCAATTCATTAGGAATTTCCTCACCTAATTTAGAAAAGATTTTACTGATTAAGCCCGATATTATTATAGGTTGGAATGCGGAAAGACAATTTTATCCTCTCCTTTCGCAAATTGCGCCGACTGTATTATTTAATTGGCAAAATAAAACTTGGCGAGACTTATTTGATTTTGTAACTCAGGTCTTAGGAAAAGAAGAGGCTGCACAGCAAGCTTGGGAACATTATCATCAACGAGTTGAAAAACTCAAAGCAGCTTTGGGCGATCGCTATAAAAACAAAGAAATTTCTCTCGTATTTTTAGCTCCTGGTGTGATATTTAGTGAAACTAAAAACTCCTTTCCTGATTTTATTCTTCAAGATGTAGGTTTGCAACGTCCCCAAGCCCAAAATGCGATCGCACCTTCTGCACAACTGTATTTTTCTCTAGAAGAATTAGAGAAGGCTGATGGTGATGTGATGTTTGTGGGAACCTTGACTGATGATAGCCAAAATTTTCTGGAGGAACTCAAACAAAAACCACTCTGGAAACATCTTCGAGCAGTTCAACAAAATCATGTTTACCCGATCAATTACTTGACTTGGAGAGGAGGAAATTTACTTGCGGCTGACGCAGTGATTGATGACTTATATAAATACTTAGTCAACACCCAATAATCAGGTTCAATTAGTTTTGCTATTAGATAGATCAGAAATGGAGAAGATGAGATTAGCGATCGCAACACAGCAAACATAGACGATATCACAGACATTGTATGATCAGGTCAAGCGATCGCACTAAAATCTAATCAAGCTTCACCAGTGCTTCCCACTAGCTTATCTTCACAAGCTAGTGTGATATGATTATTGCTAATTAATAGCAATAATTTGATTTTGTTTCCGTATCCCCATGACATTAATCTTCAATAAATCAGAATGGGATGAGATGTGGCAGCAGACTGCCAACCCTGAACTACAAAAGTTTGGCTCTGATGGATTTGAGGAAGTTTTGGAGATGCCGCAAATTGCTGGTCAGGGTTATTCTTACCATATCGAGCTATCACCTGGGGTCTCGTTAGGTTTTGCAGATTGCCAATACCACGAGGATTTGATAATCAAGACAGCTACCCACGACCATTTGATTCAAATTAATATTTTGTTATCGGGATTCCTTGACTGTGAGGGCGTTCACCCGCGTTTGGGTGGGACGCGTAGTTATTTTTCTGGTAGTGGGATTTCGCCTGCTGTCACCGATAAGCATCAAGGGGGAGGGCGTTTGAGTTTTGTGAATGTGGAAATTGAACCAGAGGTGCTGGAATCGTTTTTGGACGATGCACAACGCCAGCTAGACAATATCAAGCAACTATTCAAGGGTGAAGATTGGAAGGTGGCGTTTTACCCAAAGGTGACAGAAAAAGTGCGATCGCTTGCTCAAGAATTATGGCATCCACCCTATCGCGGTGCAGCCAAACGCCTATACTTACAAGCCAAGGTGTTTGAGTTATTAGCCTTGTATCTCGACTTAATTGCTGACAATCAAGAACCAGTTCGCAATCTACCAAGGTTCAAACCAGATACAATTGACCGTATTTACCACGCCAAAGAAATTTTAACCACCCAAATCGATCATCCACCATCACTATCGGCACTAGCTCAACTGGTGGGAGTCAGCGATCGCACTCTACAACGCGGTTTTCAAACCCTCTTTCAGACAACGGTTGTGGGCTATTTAACACAGTTGCGGTTAGATAAAGCTGAAAATTTATTGCGCCAAGGCGATGTCTGCAATGGGCAACGCCAACCCACAGTAGCAGAAGTAGCAAATCTCGTAGGCTATGGGCATTTAGGTCATTTTTCGGCGGCATTTAAGCGGCGATTTGGCATCACACCCAGGCAATGTTTGGCAGGTAACAAGACGGTTTTTGGAGGATAACTGGCGGTTTTTGGATAGACACTCTGGGATCAACTTCCCTATACTACTTTAAGTGCTATTAAGAATTACTAGCAGTAAGATAGCTGATTCCGATAAGTTTATTGTGTGGTGTGAAGAAAGATGAAGCGTTGGTGTTTGTCCCCCAGTATTCATTTATGGTTTATGGTCAGCCTTTGTGGATACTTCAATATAGTTGCAGTACAACCAGGATGGGCAAAGGATAAACCCAATCCCCAAGATACAGAAATACAAGATGTCCCGTCTTTATCCCCACAACAAAAAAACAATTCCCAAATTTCCCAACTGAGTGACATTAAACTACCTGGGACTAGTGCCATCATGTTGGTACAGACACCAAGCGGGGATATTGTACCAATTACAGGTGTGAAAGCTAATCCCACAGAAAAAGGTGTCGAGGTAATTTTAGAAACTACCCTTGGAGAAAAACTGCAAATTACAAATCGCAGTGAAGGGAATAACTTTATTGCAGATGTCCCCAATGCTCAGTTGCGTTTACCATCGGGAGAAGCTTTTACATTTCGTTCAGAAAAACCAATTGCGGGAATTACTGAAATAACAGTTACGAATATTGATGCAAATACTGTACGAGTCACCGTGAATGGTGAGACGGCTTTGCCCACAGTTGAGTTATTTGATGGGGATGAAGGGCTGATTTTTGCAGTAGCATCTACGACAACGGCAATGCAGCAACCGCAAGAACAGCCAGCAACTGAAACACCACCAGAAGAACCAACAGCACAACAGGATGAGCCAATTGAGTTAGTAGTGACGGGAGAGCAAGATAGATATCGTGTACCCAATGCTTCGACTACAACACGGACAGATACATCCCTGCGAGATATTCCCCAATCAATCCAGATTATTCCCCAAGAAGTCTTGCGGGATCAACGCGCCGATATATCTAGTGCGCTGCTGAATGCTCCCAGTGTGCGTAACTCAGCGCCTTCTAACTTTGACTCGTTGCGATTGCAAGTACGAGGCTTTTTTAGCCAACCTACTGTGAATGGCATTAAAGAGACTAACGGTTTAGCCTCGAATGTGGGGCCTGATTTGACAGGAATTGAAAATATCGAAATTCTTCTAGGGCCAAACTCAGTTTTACTTGGTTCAACATCTCCGGGTGGAACAGTCAACTTTGTCACTAAACAGCCGTTACGAGATCCTTACTACTTTATTGAAGCAACTGTGGGTAGTTTTGATTTTTACCGTGGTGAGGTGGATATATCGGGGCCTCTAGATGATGAGAAAAAGGCACTATATCGGCTGAACGCATCTTACAGAGATCAAGGATTTTTTACTGATCTGAGCCAAACTAGTAACCTAGTAATTGCGCCAGTTTTGAGTCTGGAACTGAACAATAATACAAATCTGACCATTGAAGGAATTTATAAGAACCTACAGCAAGACAACAATAACTTGGGCTTACCTGCAACTGGGACGATATTTTCTAATCCTAATGGCAATGTACCTCGTACTCGCATTACCAATAAAGGTGAACTTGATGTCACAACTGCCAGGATTGGATATAGATTAGAGCATAAATTTAATGAAAATTGGTCATTAAATAATTCTTTCCGATATGGATACCTGAACTATGACGGTACTGGTATTAACGTTGGTACAAGGCTTTTAGACGATAATCGCACCCTACTAAGAACAGCTAACGATTCCAACGATCGCTATCGTGATTATAGACTCACAACAAACGTGATTGGTAAGTTTGCAACTGGCTCTATCAACCATCAATTATTATTTGGTATTGATTTGGGACGGTTGAACAATACCTTCAAATTTACGGGTAGACCAGGCGCACCCATTGACTTATTCAATCCCATTTACGGTCAAGCACCTGGAGCAGTAACATCTGAGCTTGATACCAATACGGTCACTGATGAACTTGGCATTATCTTACAAGATCAGGTAGCGATCGCCGATAACTTAAAATTACTCGTCAGTGGTAGATTTGATGCTTTTACTCAAACCAACAGAGACTTACTCGCTGCTACAGAAACAAGTCAATCAGTAACAGCATTTAGTCCCCGTGTGGGAATTGTATATCAGCCCATCCCACCTATTTCCCTGTATGGAAACTATAGCCGTTCGTTTGAGCCAGCCATTGGTCAAGCCTTTGATGGGAGTGACTTTGAGCCTACAAAGGGTACGCAGTTTGAGGTGGGAGTAAAAGCAGATTTAAACCAAAGGCTTTCGACAACACTAGCTTTCTATGACATTACCCAATCGAACGTTTTAACTGACGATCCAAATAACGTAGGTTTTTCTGTGCAAACTGGCGAACAGCGCAGCCAAGGTATTGAACTCAGCCTTACAGGTGAAATTTTACCCGGATGGAATGTGTTTGCTAGTTATGCCTATAACGATGCTCGTGTCACCGAAGATAATAGCATTCCCGTCGGCAACCGCGTACAACGGACAACTCCCCATGCTGCTAGTTTATGGACAACGTATCAAATTCAGCGAGGCGATTTGCAGGGATTGGGTTTTGGTTTAGGATTGTTTTATGTAGGCGATCGCGCTGGGGATACTGGAAATACATTTGAAGTCCCTAGTTATTTAACAACTAATGCAGCTATCTTCTACAAACAAGACGGATTCCGTGCAGCGATCAATATCAGAAACCTCTTTAATGTGGACTACTTTGAAAATGCTTTCAATCGCTTACGCGTCTCTCCTGGTGAACCATTTACAGTCCAGGGAACTGTTTCTTGGACATTTTGACAATTGTATAATTTCCTCACTCACACCGGAGGATAAAAGCTGACAGGATTTAATTAGACATCTTCAGAAACAATAACTTTCTCAAATTCTGGAGATGTGTACTAATCCTGTTTTATCAAGCACAAACCTATGAAAATAATTTCACATCGCTTTATTATCTTATTTCTATTAGGAATTTTGATATTTACTGCTATTTGGGCTGGTAGTGAAAGTTTTACTTATGAAGCTACTAACTCAATATCTCCACAACAAATTGCAAAATGTCGAGTCGTGCGACACGTCAAGGGAGAAACTTGTATTCCCCTCAACCCGCAAAGAATTGTTACCTTAGATTTTAATAGTTTTGCCGCACTTTTGGCTTTAGACACCAAACCCATCGCCACTTGGATTACAACTGAAATAGAAGATGACTTTCGTTACTTTCAAGAAAAGGCAAATGGAGTAGAAATTTTACGTAGTTCAAGCGGTCGAATTAATTTAGAAAAACTTGTATTACTTCATCCCGATTTAATTATTGTTATTTCCCATCCAGTCTTTAAAGAAGTCTATAAATATGCCTCACAAATTGCTCCAACAGTAGTTCTACCTTGGATCGAGACTAGAGGAAACTGGAAACAACATATTCAAGATGCTGCAAGAATTTTAAACAGAACAGAAACAGGCATTCAACTAATAAACCACTATCACCAACGTGTTCACAAATTAAAACAGAGAATTAGTAATCATCATCGGGAAATTCGCATATCATTTGCTTATGTTGCTGGGGGACGATTAGTTATCACTCGTCAACAATCTTTTGCAGGGGGAGTTTTAAATGACATTGGTATATTGAATCCTATATTTGTAGAATCTGGTGACAACGATTTACCTATTTCTGAAGAACTTCTACCCAAGATTGACAGCGATATCCTGTTTGTTGCACCGCTACGCAAAGATGATAATTCTGTGATCAAACAGCTTCAACAAAAGCCTTTATGGTCTAAACTCAAAGCTGTGCAGCAAAATCAAGTGTATCTAGTAGATTTTTCTGTTTGGCGTGGGCTGAATATTCTTGCGGCTCAAGAGATGCTCAATGACCTTGATAAATACATAGTTAACATTACTTAAAATCATGCCAAAATATAATCTATTTGTATGTAAATCCTGTCATCGTTCATCTGAAGAACGACCAGAAAAGCCCCCTTTTGATGGGGATATTTTACTTGACAAACTAAATAATTTATGCAAAGAAAAATTCTCATTTAATGAACTTGAGATTAAACCAGTTGAATGTTTGTGGGCTTGTAATCAAGGCTGTGTTGTAGCTGCTTCTCACCCAGACAAACCCAGCTATCTTTTCGTCAATTTGACTCCAGAAGAAGGCGCAGCATCCTTGTTAGAATTTATGCAATTGTATATCAAAAGTCGTAAAGGTAACGTAGCTTGGAAACAATTACCTGAAGTGTTACAATCTGCTATTTTCGCGCAAATTCCGCCTAGGTAAAGGTAGTGGTGGTTATATGCAAGCGATCGCACTAAACTCACTTTTAATTTACAAGTCCCTACCTTTATTTATGGTAATCTATTTCATTTATCTTATCGGTTAAAAGTCTAAAATCAATTAGCATTTTTAGAAAAAATAGCGTTTCTCAAGCAAATGAAGTGGAGGCGAACGCCCTTACAATAATTTGTATCTCACTAGACGAAGAAAGGCTATAAAAATTTTATTTAACTCTGAAAAAATCTGATAATATCTAATTTAGAATTTCAATAATTAAGCTAAATGTCTTTTATTCAAGATTTTAAAAATGCCAATGCCATGATTATCGGAGCCAGCCAAGGCATTGGTTTAGGTTTTGTTAAAAAACTACTTCAAAATACAAAAATTAACAAAATCTACGCAACATATCGTCAAGCACAAACAGCAGAAGAATTATTAGCTTTAACATCTGAATATGCTGATAAATTAACTTGTATAGAAATGGATATTACTGATGAGTTACAAATTATTGAAGCTGTAAGAAATATCAGCACACAAATCAATAAACTACACTTCGTCATTAACTGCGTAGGACTGTTACATGAAGGTGATTTTCAACCCGAAAAAAGCTTAAGACAAATTAACCCAGAAAATTTGCTGCGCTATTTTCAAATTAACAGTATTGGTGCAGTATTACTAGCTAAACATTTATTACCTTTATTTCGTCATAAAGAACCCAGCGTGTTTGCCAGTATCTCTGCTAAAGTGGGCAGTATTGGCGACAACCAACTGGGAGGATGGTATGGTTATCGTGCTTCTAAAGCGGCGCTGAATATGTTGATGCGAACAGTCGCAATTGAGTATGGTAGAAGTTGTCCTCAGACTTTGGTTGTAACTTTACATCCTGGAACAACTGATACTCGTCTTTCTCGTCCATTTCAGCGCAGTTTACCACCAGACAAATTATTTTCAGTAGAACGTACTGTTACCCAATTATTAACTGTAATTGAACAACTGGAAGCAGGCGATAGTGGGCAATTTTTTTCCTGGGATGGAAGCAAATTACCTTGGTAATTGAATCTCAGATAGGTTTACAAGTCAGGAAACATTTTATCTCCAAAGAAACCAGGGTCGCGTAAAGCGCACGAAAAAGTAAATTGACCAGTAAAATTATTAAAATGTGGACGACATTCTCCATCTTCAGTACTGATAGTTTGATCTGGTAATTTTTCGCCAACATAATAGCGAATTCTAGCACGACCTCTGCGAATTAGACTTTTAGTACGCCTTTTATCAGGTTCATTTTTGGTATTAACACCACCGCATATACTAGCTGCTACTTGTGGAGTTAATTCAGTTAACAATTCCTGATGAGATGACATGATTATGAGCCTTAGACTAAGTATGTCATCTAAATATAAGCCTTGTGTCTCAATAATTCGTAAATCTTAAGATAGAACCTAGATGATGATTGTGGATAAATGCGATCGCAATATATGCGTATCTACTTTTACTAAGTTAAATATGTCTTAGATACTCACACGAGTAAACAAAACTCTACGTTATTAATCATTTTACTTGATTATACAATATTGAAGTCCGAACTATTTGCAAAAAACTATATTTTTCGGACATTAATCCTGAATTTATTTAATTGATCAAAATCGCTGAAACTATTCAATATAACTTTTCAGCACAATATTTAATTCATTCTTTGGTTCAATAGGATTAATTCCTTAGTTGCCTTAAAATTCTCAGCAAGATATAAGGCGTTGAGACATTTGTAAAGTTCATAATCTGTTTAATTACCAACGACACACGGATCAATTGTGTAATGCTTTGATCATTTGAGTAAATATTCAAATATAAACTTATACTTTCCGGCTAGAAGTTAGTAACTGACTCTTTAGTCCTTTTTCTAATATTTCATTTGTATTGTTAATTCCAACTATGTATTGGGTTTGCTCATGTTTAAGCAATTATTTTGTGGCCATCGATATATTACAACTTTGCTGTTTACATTATTGTCTTTTACTAATTTTATCATAGATAAAGCAGAAGCGAAAACTACTCCATTTCCAAGATTAATCAATCCACATAAAGTAAATAATAAATTCCCAATATTAGTAACTAATAAAATTCTCTTAAATGAGAATAGCTATATTTCACAAAATTTAACTCCAGAGCCAGTTAGAGTTTTCCCTAACTTTAATGACATAAATAACCCAAAAATATTTAATCAATTTCTCGCGCCAGAAGCTGATTTTTATGAGCCTGATGTAAGCAAACCAAATCATATTTCAAAGAAAAAAAAGTTACAAATATTTATATTGAATGCTCTGACTAATAGTGCCAGTAGATATCCTTGGATAATTGACCCCAGAGATAATTTAACTTTTACTGCATCTTCGTTTAATCCCTTTCAAAATACTAATTATATTGATTTTTCCATTAAGTTTTCAGCAGAAGATTCCATAGTTGAGCGATTTAATTTTGCCCACTTTCCTCAAGAAGACCAATTCTACTGGGTACTACCTGGGAATCGAATTGTAGTCGAAACTCAGGGATGGCAAAGTGGGATTTTGTATCAAGGAGAAACCACAGACTTTGAACGTATACAGGTTGTGAGATTAACTCAAAGACTCTGGGGAATGCAAGCCGTTTCTTCCCTTCCTCAAGATTTTCAAGAACTAGTAGGAGAAACTGATATAAGCCAATTTTCTATTCAATCAATTGCAGCCGAGTTAGTGAATCCAGAGGGTATTCCTGCACCTCCTGTTCAGATTAATAATCCGAGTACAGTAAATAGTTCAAATATAACGGCACTCATTCCTAATATTTCTAGATTGAATGCCAATAATCCACCTTTAATTTTACAATCTTTTCCTACTAATAACTTACAACCATTATTAGGAGATGTCAGTCTCCGTAGAGGAACGGTCATCCCTAGAGATAATTTAAAACAAGCTGGATTTATTTGGGGGAATCCTTTAACTGGTGAAAGAACGCAATTTCAAGCTTCAACTACATCTATACCTGGAATCAAATTAGGGAATCGACAACAATTTGATAATTCTGATTTATTTGACATTTTGCTAAATCCTGATATTAGTGATAAACAACGTAATTTTTCTTATCTAAATTCATTATTTTGGGTTACTTTGGGTCAACGACAAAATATACTCAGAACTAGAGATAAAACAGAAAATCAGAACTGGCAGAGATTTTATTTCAGTCGTCCGCATAATCGGACTTTATTACAGTATGATTCTTTACTCAATAAAGCAACATATACGAATATTTATAGTAACCCTGGTGCTTCCTTATCTTTCTCTGTTGATCAAATAGATGTAGATCAGATACAAACTGCTAATGCTTCTTTAGGAATGCTTGCAGGAGGCCTTTTCGAGTTAATACATCTTCCCGAACTAGAACAAAGTTTGCAAGAAGCTCAAGAGAGATTTTCTCGACAAGAAAATTTTGCACCTATTAACTCAAAAGCGACACCAGAACAGAGAAGAAAAATCAATCAAATTCTCAATAGAACACTTTTTTTAGGTAATCGTACAAGTAGTTTAGAGCAAGTTTCTGGAACTTTTACCTTGCCGAGTACGATTACTCCAAATAGTTCTAGTATTTTACAAATTCGCACTGGTAATTATCGTAGAGCCGTTCAATTTATAGATGGAAAACGTACTTGGCGAGAAGGTGAAACTTATATTTCTAAAATAGATGTTTCAAATCGAAGTTTTGTCCGTTTTTCATCTGTTAATGTACCTATTCCTGCAAAACAAACATCTGTTTTTCCAAATAATCGCTCATCAGCTTTACAAGTAACTTTAATTAGTCCTGATGGTCAGGATTTCGTGCAGAATTTTAATTCATCTGATATTACAAGCGTTCCGGTAAATATCCGTTCCTTTGATTTGGCTTTTGATAATATCGAATTAAGCCAAAATGGGCGGTTGATTACTTACTTACAAACTTTTAATGGATATTTATCTTTACCTACCTTAGAAGGTCTATGGGCTGGTTCTACTGGCAATTGGAATTATAGTATTAATTCAGGGATTTGGTTTAATTTAAATGCAGATAATGGATTTAATATTGTAAATAAACTTGGTAACTCAGAGCCTACATTTGGTATTTATACTAATGGTTTATTAAACTATATCAATACTCGTATAAAATTTAATGCTGCTGGAGAAACTCAAGCTATTACTAGCCATATTCCAGCTTTACGATTTCATTGGAATAGTGGAGCTAACTATCAAAATTCTGCTTATATAAATTTGAGTTACTCCTTTATTCGTCAAGATAAATATAGGAATAACTATTCATTGGCTACAGGCATTGTATTTTATGACGAAACCCGTCGTTTAAGACAAGCCGGATTTTTTCAAGGTGGATTGGAATTTGGCACAGGTTTGGAGTTGAAAACTAGTATAGAAATAAGTGAAAATTTTTTCTACACTCTAGAAGGCGTTCAAAAAGTAAACTCTAATTGGTATTTTGGAGCTTATCTGCAAAATTTTCGGGATATTAGCCGTGGTATTAGAAGTAGAATTAATGATTTTGCTTATGGATTATTAATTAAGCGTGAGATTCCTAATAATGCTATGTTTTGGGAGTCTCGTTTAGGAATAAGTGGAAGTACATTTGAAGCTCGTTTTGAGGGGGGTTTTCGCTTCTAAAGCTGATTGCTAGTATCGGTAATCAAATTATTGCTAGACTTTTAGGCGCTTATTTGGTTAGTTGTGGAGTTGGTCTAACCATAGGTAGTGGTGACGCTTGTAAGTAGGTAGGTGTTAAAAATTGTCGTTATGACAAGGCAGGAGGGAAGAGGTTTTCAATCCACTTTATTTTTTGTTACATAGTTCGGTTCATTTGCACCGTTCTACTTATCGCAATGGTTTAAATGTAGGTAAGTATTTAGGAGTGGTGAAATAAACAGAGGAGTTAACCCACCAAGCTCTTTGAGCCAGAAAAGCACGGTTATGTAGAGCCAACTAGTGAAGAAAATGAACAGCTTCTGATGGTATACGCCAAGCAATAAGTTGTTATAGTAAAGTGCTGAGTATAAACCCTATATCTTCGAGGCTTTGAACAATCAAACATTGTCCGAGCCTAAGTAACTACGGCTATGGCTCACAGACTTAGAGGAATTTAATTAAAGATATGAATACAGAGAATGTTACAAATTTATCATCCCTAGAGCAAAAGGGATCAGAATTCACTCGTTCTTCCGGAGGTGAATCAGCTTGTTTACATGACCAGGAAATACCTGAATTGGACTTATTTAGTCCTTTAAAAATCCGCGATTTAACTTTGCCAAATCGTGTGGCCATGTCACCTATGTGTCAATATTCCGCTGAGAATGGAATAGCAAATGATTGGCACTTTGTTCATTTGGGAAGCAGGGCTGTTGGCGGTGCTGGTTTAATCATGGTGGAAGCAACAGCAGTCACATCCCAAGGGCGCATTACACCCGGTGATCTCGGTCTTTGGGATGATACTCAGATTGAACCATTAGCCCGCATTGTACGTTTTGTTCAGCAACAGGGAGCAGTTGCGGGTATTCAACTGGCTCATGCGGGTAGAAAAGCAAGTTGTCATGTTCCCTGGTTGGGTGGTACACCTTTAACACCTGAATTAGGTGCTTGGCCTACAATTGCACCCAGCGCGATTCCATTTCATGACAATAGTCCTGTTCCCAAGGCTTTGGATGAGCGTGGTATTGAAGAAGTTATTATAGCGTTTGTTCAAACAGCAGAGCGATCGCTGCAAGCTGGTTTTCAAGTTATTGAAATTCATGCGGCTCATGGATACTTGTTGCATTCTTTTCTGTCACCACTCAGTAATCAGCGAACAGACATTTACGGAGGTTCTCTAGAAAATAGAATGCGTTTATTGCTGGAAGTAGCCAGACGGATACGCGAGATTTTACCACCAGGAATGCCACTTTTTGTTCGTATCTCTGCTACTGATTGGGTAGAAGGAGGTTGGGATATTGAACAATCAGTGATCTTATCTCGTGAATTAAAAAGTTTAGGTGTTGATTTAATTGATGTTTCTACAGGTGGCTTAGTACCTCACGCCAAAATTCCTGTCGAAAAGGGTTATCAAGTGCCTTTTGCTGCCAAAATCAGGCAAGAATCTCAAATCAATACCGCAGCTGTAGGGATGATAACTGAAGCTGAGTATGCCAATCAAATAATTACTCGTGGCTGCGCCGATTTGGTTCTGATTGGTCGAGAATTGCTGCGCGACCCATATTGGTCTATTCACGCTCAAGGTCATTTGGATGAAGTTCCCAACTGGCCTGTACCTTATGGTTATGCGGTAAAACGACAAAAACGTAGATAGATAACTGTTTATATAGCAATACGGTTCAGTTAAGGTGATGAGAGTTGATTTCTCAATTTCTGCTTACCTATCAGACAATCAGCAAGATTTGGCGGAGAATCCCCCAAGCCCCCGATTGGGTGACGGTTGCGTCCCCCAAACCCCCTCCAAAATCATTCTTACATTTTTGGTTGAGTAATTATTTGTTGGTTTTGTTGTAATTTAGTTTTCTTATCTGAACCGTATTGGTTTATGTAACAGTCCTAAATCATTTGTGAACAATAAGATCCCCGACTTCTTTGAGAAGTCGGGGATCTTTTAGTTACCGAGAAAGGTAGAGTGCAAGATATGAATATTAGCTTTATAGCAGTAGTCAGATATGTTAGGACAACTTGAAAGCTTGAATGCCAGGAATAGTAAGACTTTTCCTCCTGCCTTATGCTTTATTTGTCACAACCTAGTTAATCTAAACCATCATTACCAACAGCAGCCCTGACAAGTGCTGCGAATTCATCCAGGGTCAAATTTCCATATCTTAGTTTTTCAACTATGGCGGCTCTGATAGAACCTTCTGGTACTGTATAAGGCAGTGGTAATAGTCCGCCAGTGTGGAGTGTAACGCTTGGTGTGGAAATATGAGTTACTGGATCTATATATGAAACTCCTGTCACTGTATAACTACCGTTGAATCCGGCAAAAAACGTACCTAAAGGGGGGTTGATTTGAGCCGCAGCAGTGGATAAATAATTACTAGGGGTAACATATACTACCGCACCCGCAAAGGAACCTGGGTCTCCAGAAGAAAAATCGCTAATTGGGTTTTCTATTAAAGTTTGTGCTGATGCTGGGGTAGAGAGAAAGGTTAAGCAGCTAATTAATCCCGTCAAAAATAGACCTGCTTGCCATAAAATTCCAGCAGAACGAGAATTTAACATCATATTAGAAAATCCTTGGATTTGAGAAATTTAGTCTTGTTTGCTGGATGTTGTCTATGCAAGTTAATAAAACTAATGTAGTCTTGTTTTGAAGTGATATGAAGGTCAGTATCATCTGTGTTTATGGGGTTGTATCTGGCGCTTGATTTTAGAGAATTGCTCTAATTAATAAGATATAAGTTTTTTTTGATCAGGAGAGAAATTTAAAAGACATAATTTCATGACAAAAAAGCAAGATTTTGTTCTTGAAAAGGCAGGATAATAACAAATTCAGTGCCTTGATAGAAGTGGGAATTAACTTTAATTGCACCGCCATGCTTTTCGACTACAATTTGATGAGCGATCGCTAATCCCAATCCTGTACCTTTACCAACTGCTTTTGTGGTGAATAAGCTGTCAAACATGCGTTGTTTCACCTCGTCTGTCATCCCAATACCATTATCAGCAATCCGAATTGTGACATATTCAGGGCTGGATATTTCTGTGGAGATTTTGATTGTCAAGGAATCATCGACTTGCTTTCCTTGCTGCCAAATCTCTTCTAAAGCATCAACGGCATTAGCTAAGATATTCATAAATACTTGATTAAGTTGCCCTGGATAACACTCAACCTTTGGTAACGAAGCATATTGTCTGAGAATTTGAATTTCAGGGCGCGCCCCAAAACCTTTCAGGCGATGGCGCAGAATTAATAATGTACTCTCAAGCCCTTCATGAACATCAAATTTCACCTTTACCGATGTGTCAGCACGGGCAAAGTTGCGTAGCGATACAGAAATATCTTCAATGCGTTGCGTACTAACCTGCATGGAATTGATGAGTTTTGGTAAATCTTCTAAGAGAAATTCTAAATCTGTTTGGGCGATCGCATCTTGAATCACCCCTGGTAGTTGCTCATAATGTTGCTGACATAATTGCAGAATTGTCGACAAATCCGCAACATATTCTTGCGCGGGAGGAAGATTACTCACAATACAACTAATAGGATTATTCATTTCATGGGCTACACCTGCTACCAACTGACCAAGCATCGACAGTTTCTCTTGTTGTACCAGTTGCACTTGTGCCTGTTTTAGCGCAGCTGTTCTTTCTGTTACCCGTTGTTCAAGATTATCGGTCAATTGCTTCAGTTGCAAGTGCATTCGCACCCTGGCAATTACTTCTGCTTGTTCAAAGGGTTTAGGAATGTAATCAACTGCGCCTAAAGAAAGTCCTTTCACCTTATTTTCAGTATCCGCCAACGCTGTCATAAAAATAATTGGGATGCTTTGGGTAACAGGATCAGCTTTGAGTTTCTGACAGGTTTCAAAACCATCCATTCTCGGCATCTGCACATCTAATAAAATTAGCGCTGGTGGTTTATGCTGCACTAATTCAATGGCGCTTTCTCCATCTTCAGCGACTCTCACCGCAAAACCTGCATTTTTTAGTGCTTGTGATAAGACTGACAAATTAGTGGGATTATCATCAACAATTAAAATAAATTCTGAGTTTGGCATTGGTTGAAATCTTGCCTTTTATTAAAATAATAAACACTACTAACTATTTTATTTATTTTGATTTATCCATTGAGTTAAAACTTCTCGCAGCTTTTTCATTTGAAAATTTTCTGCCAATTGAATTACTTGTTGAGCAAAATCAAGATAAATGTGATTACCCGTTTTTAAATCATTAGCGGCTTGTAATACTCCATCAACATTGCCACCTTTGGCTAACTCATATAAATGAGTTAATATATCAACAGTGGGTAAATTAAAATCATTATAATTAGACTGAACATTAGTTTGGTTGCGATTGGCATTAATTTCGGAGCTTGGTGCATAAATCCAAATTAAATTCAGATGTACTCGCAGTAGTTCTAGTAAAATTTCCACAACAATAGGCTTAGATAAAAAGGCATTAGCACCAACATCTAAACTCTGATTTTGATCACTGTCAAATACACTGGCAGAAGTAGCAATAATGACGATATTTTGGAATTGAGGAGATTGTTTAATCTGTCGGATAAAGTCAAATCCGTCCATGACAGGCATGATTAAATCAGTAATAATTAAATCAGGTAAAGACGCTACAGCCTGATTAATTCCCTCTGCTCCATTACTAGCTTCAATTAATTCAAATCCAATGGGTTCTAGTAAATTGAGCAGAACAGAACGGTTTTCCCATTTATCATCTACTAGTAAAATGGTGCGTTTTTTGCCTTGATAACCTGTGATAGCGCCTTGTGGCATGAGCTTAGAACTTGCTGCCCATTGTTTTGCTTCTGGTAATTCCACTTCAAACGAGAAAATACTACCTTGACCAAGTTGACTTTCAACTTGCAAATTACTGCCCATCAGAGATACTATTTTTTGACTAATAGCTAATCCTAATCCAGTGCCTTCGGCTTGTTTTTGAACTTCGCCTACTTGCTCAAAAGGCAGGAAGATTTTCTGCAATTGTGCCGTTGTCATGCCTACGCCTGTATCTTCAACTTGAAAGCGAATTTTATAGTTAGTGATTTCTTGTTGTTCTATTTTACTCAGGACATTTACTTTTAATGTCACTCCGCCTTTATCTGTAAATTTGATAGCATTACCTAAAAGATTAATTAGCACTTGTCTTAATCTTTTTTCATCAGCTTGAATGCCAACGGGCAGTTGAGAATCGGGCTGATAATTAAACGCAATTACTTTTTGATCAGCTTTAATGCGGCAGATTTCCACAACACCTTCTAGAAATGAAGGAAGATGAAAATCAATGGGATGTAACTCCATTTTGCGGGCTTCGATTTTCGATAAATCCAGCACATCATTAATTAAAGTTAAGAGATGAAAACCACATTGATGGATAATTTCAATCCCTTTATATCCTTTTTCTGTTAAGGTTTCAGTCCGTTGTAAAATTTGAGTGTAACCGAGGATGCCATTTAAGGGTGTGCGTAACTCATGGCTCATATTGGCGAGAAATTCACTTTTGGCTTGATTAGCAACTTCTGCAATATTTTTGGCTTCCTGGAGTTCAGCCGTGCGTTCTGCTACACGCTGTTCTAGTTCATTATTGGCTTGGCGGAGAATCATGGCTGATTTTTGATTTTCATGAGTTACCGCAGAGATGATAAAAGTAGTGATAGCGATGACACAAATGAATGATTGCAGTAAGATGAGCGATTCATTGGGTGATGGTTGTTTGGCAAAGGAACCAAAACCGTTAACAGTGCCAAAAACTGCGATCGCACAGACAATGAGTACAGCTACAGTTGATATCCTCGCTTCAAATCGATATGCTGTCCAAATCAGTGGGGGGATAATCATATATTCTATTGGGTATCCCCCAGAAAAGGCGACTCGAACAACCGCCATCATTAACAGTAAGACAAATGCTAGTTCGATAATTTGTCGTAGACGAAAACTTCTTGGTGATGGCGACTTTTGCAACCATGCCAACAGTAAAGGTGTGACAATTAAAATACCTGCACTGTCTGAAGTTAGCCAGGTTTGAAAAACATTACCAAATACTGGCCAAGGTGCAATTCCACTCATACACAGCGTCAGTGCAGCTAATACAGAACTGATCAGGGGACTGAGTATAGTGATAACTATAAATTTAAAAACATCTTGCGATCGCTCTAAAAAATGATGGCGCTTAATAAACTGCCGAATTAAAAAAGTTGCGCCAAAAGGCGTAATTAAATTAACGGCAGGGATAATACTACTGATTACAAGATTATGTTTAAAAAAAATAATATAACTAACAATAAAATCACTGACAAATAAAATAGGCCAAACTCGATAGCCTATTAATAACATTCCTGCGACAAATACACCCAAGGAAGGCCAAAATGCTGATGCACCACCGACAAATGTCATAGATAAACCGATGTATCCCAGTCCGATGTGAACAAGGGGAATAATCAGCGCTGCTAAGATAAATGGGCGATCAAGCTTGACTAGGAATTGCTGCTTTATCGTATTTAGCTGCATTTATAGTCTCCATGCGAATTGCAGAAGGATTGTCACCTTCAACAAATTTTATCTAGCTTATGATTCCCAAATAAGTAGGTCGTTACAAGTAAAGCATTTATTTTTTTTGATCCCAAAGGACTTACGCAAAAGTATGAAGAAACGTAGACGCGCAAGCAGCTTCCCGTACTCCTTCGGAGAACCCGAAGGGTAGGGTACCGCAAAGGACGCATAAACACGAAGAGGCTTCCCAAAGGGTACGACACAAAGTTATAAGAGTTTGAGATTATGGCTGTCAGCACTAAAAATCGGCGGAAAATTGTAATTAATAATCGTAAATTTATCTGGTATGTAAAAGATGACCCAGATTCAAGTGATTTTGTCTTACACGTAATTTCTGAAAATAAAAATTTTATTGTTAATTATCATTTACAACAGCCTAAATCAACATGTTATTTAATTATCCTTGGTAAAGAATTTCCTGGGCTACCAGATGCAGGTAATAAATGGATTCGTGTACTTTGTCCACAATGGGAAATAGATTCGATTATTACTCCATCGTCTGTGCGCCAGTTAATTGAATGGTGTCTTTTTAGTGAACGTGAATTAATCAGAGTTAACTGGCTAGGACAACAAGCAACAACTTAGACTGGTGTAGGTTGGGTGGAGGAACGGAACCCAACATGCTCAAGACTTTGTTGGGTTACGCTATCGCTACACCCAACCTACTATTCTCTGAACTAATCAAAAATCAAAGGTTTTGAACCCACCTTGGTGGGTTTTGTTTTGTTTTGTCTATGTAGCCGCGACTTCTAGTCGCCAAGGCTTAATTTCAAACCTTGAATTGCATAATCTAACAACTCCATTGGGTGCATCACAGCAATATTTTTACCTTGCAATTCTAAATGTTTGGTAATCTGTAAAGCACAACCAGGATTCGGAGAAGCAATTAAATTAGCACCAGTATTTAATAAATTCTGGACTTTTTGCTTACCTAATTCCTCTGCGACTTCTGGTTGCAACAAGTTATAAACCCCAGCACTACCACAACACAAAGCCGCGTCTAAAGGTTCTCGTAAAGTCACGCCGGGAATTTGGCGCAATAATTGACGGGGTTGCAAACTAATTTTCTGCCCATGTAATAAATGACAAGCATCTTGATAAACCAAAGTTAAAGGTTTATCTGTGAGTGGTGATAGTTTAGTGGTTAACCCAACAGTTGCTAAAAATTCTTGCGCGTCTTTAACTTTAGCAGCAAAATTCTCAGCCTTTTCTCGATACTCTGGATCATCCGCTAAAATGTGACCGTATTCTTTTAAAGTATGTCCACAACCAGCAGCATTGATAATGACAAAATCGACATCAGTATCAGCAAAACTATCAATCATTTGTCGTGCTAAAGCTTTGGCTTGTTCTGTTTGTCCTTGGTGTTCGGGAAGTGCAGCACAACAGCCTTGAGATTTAGGAATCACAACTTCACAACCATTAGCTGTTAATACTCGCACTGTCGCCTCATTCACTGGGGAGAAAAACAGCCGTTGCACACATCCTAAAATCATTCCGACTCGATAGCGTTTTGTGCCTTTGGCGGGAATAATATCTGGTAAATTATCTTGAAAAGATTTGGCAGTGATTTGTGGCAGAATTGATTCCATTGCTGCCAACCTTGGAGAGATATTTTTGAGAATGCCAGTTGACTGTAATAACTTAGAAAATCCTAACTTTTGATAAACAAATAACGGTACAAGTAAAATGCGTAAAATATCTGGGTTGGGAAACAAAGAAAATATCAGTTGACGGATAAGTTTATCTGGTAAACTACGGGGATAATTACGTTCAACTTGGTGGCGAGTAGCGGAAATTAGTTTGTCATATTGTACGCCGGAAGGACAAGTGGAAACACAAGCAAGACAACCTAAACAACTATCAAAATGTTCGACTGTGGCTGTATTTAAAGCAATTTCACCTTCATTAATTGCATCCATCAGATAGATACGCCCTCTGGGAGAATCCATCTCTTTACCAATTACTCGATAACTAGGACAAGTTGAAAGACAAAATCCACAATGTACACAAGTATCAATCAATTTTGGGTCAGGTGGATGATTGGCATCAAATCCTTGTAAGTTTTTAATACTAGCAGTGTTGTTAACAGAATTTTCTGAAACTTGCATATTTCCCCTCTCTTTGCGAACTTTGTGGTTAGTTAAATTCCACCCACAAATCGACCCGGACTTAAAATATTTTGACTATCAAACTGTGCTTTAATGCCTCGCATTAAGGGCAAAGCATTACCTGTGTATCCCCAAACATCAATATTTTGCTTGACTGCTACAGGTGCAGTTAAAATAGTTAAGAAGCCTTGATGAGCTTGAGTGCGATCGCGCAATTTCAAAACCTGATTTTTCTCCTCTAATTCTAGCCAGCCTAAACCGCTACTGTTATGAATCAACCCAACTTTCACCTGCTGCAAAATCTCCACAGCCGCACTAGGTAATATTCCTATTTTGCAAGTAATTGCCGAATCTGTGCTACTACTCTTGATTTGTTTTTGCAATCTCTTCCATAGATTAATATCATCAGCATCGGCGTATATTGCCCCATTTAAACCTAACTGTGTGCCGAGTTCTAAAAGTCGGTTTGATTGTTCTTTGACACTTTCACTAATACTTTGAAAACGGGCAATTAATCCTAATCCTTGACCTAAATCTAAGTTAGATACAAGTTGTGCAGATAGTAAATCAGCCTGAGTTGGTGTTAACGCCGAACCTCGTAATGTAGAGGCTGCTTGAGATATAGCTTCGGCTGTACCAGTTAACACCACAGTTCCCGATACTTCTTGCATCGGATACACACGAAAAGTTACTTGACTGATAATTCCTAATGTGCCGTAAGACCCAGTAAATAACTTCATTAAGTCGTAGCCGGCAACGTTTTTGACAACTCGTCCACCAGCTTTAGCCACTTGTCCATCAGCACGGATAAAAGTAATACCTAACAATTGGTCTCGGACACTTCCATAACGTTGTCGCAGAGAACCTGTATCACCAGTAGCCACAATACCACCAATAGTGGCTGCATCGGGTGCAGTCGGCTCAAGGGCGAGAAATTGGCGTGATTTTGCCAAAATTCCTTGGAGATGGGTAAATTTCATCCCAGCTTCCACGGTTATAGTCAAATCACCAACCGCGTGTTCAATGAGTTGGTTAATTCGTTCTGTACTGACTACAACATCAATGTCTTTGGCTAAACCACCCCAATTAAGTTTACTACCACTACCACAGGGCAGAACACGCCACTTATTTTGATAGGCAGTGGCAATTATTTGGGCTAATTGTGCTTGAGTGCGGGGATAGACAATACAATTAGGGGGATTTACAGAAACTGTCGCCTGTTGAATAGGTTTTTGTTGACTGGCTTCTAGATTTTCCCAAAGAACAGTATTTTCTTCGCCAACAATAGATGCAATATCAGTAGCGATCGCTTTCATGAGTTTATTGTCGCATTCTTTGAGTGAGGTACAAGCAGAAATAATTAACCGCTGATGTAGACGTGTAAGCGACTTGCCGCAGGCTACGCGGATGAAGCTGCGTTTAACTATCAGGACTTACGCACAGGCTACGGAAAATCGAACCACAGAGACGCAGAGGTCACGGAGAAATGAGAGTTTGAGAGGTGTTTTGCGTAAGTCCTAACTATTTTAAAGCAAAACCTCTGCGTACCTTGGCGTAAACTTCCGCGCACTTTTGTGTTAAAAATCTTAATTTTTTATTACTTTGAATTCCAGTACTCTACTCTTACCAGGATTCATTAACATATATGGGTCGACCATTTCTTTAAATTTCAACTGTTCAGGGTCAATTACTTTTCTGCCGCCGTCTTCAATAATACAGGTATGAGGATTAGCGATAAACACACCTTTCGCTTCGTGGTAGCGAATAATCTCATTCAGGCGTGTTTCGGTGGTGTAACGCACAAGTTGTAAAGCCGCAGGTATAACTCGGCCATTGACGCGAATAAATTCTAAGTGCATCATCACTTCCTCACCGAAATAATCATACAACTCTTCTACTAGTTCTAAACCTTTGTCGGCGGGGAAGATAGATTGTAAGTAAGTAATAGAAGTATCGGCACTCCGGGCGTGTAAGGTGGTGTGATTCCAGGTAAATTCAGCCAAATTTAAGCCTTTACCTGCTTCTTGGGCTGGTTTTTGATAAGTAATTTGACCGCCGTATTGCTCTACTAAACCAGGTAATAATTCTAAACTGGTTTCGGCAACCATTAATAATGCTGTATGAGTACCATCAGGAATATATTGATGTAGGGGGCTAAAATATTGCGGGATAGGTGAGGCAAAGATAGAGATGATTTTTTTGATCATCCCATCGGCGTTACCGAGAGACTGACCAAACTTAGCGGCTGTTATGAAGTCGTCAAAGGTGACAATAACTTCCGCCCAAGGATAAGCAGGTGCTAGAGGAATTTCAACTTCAGTAATAATGCCGTTAATTCCCCAAGCGTGGTTAACTTTCTGCACATCGTCACCACGCAGTTCGATTACACGGGGTTCATCTTCTAAAGTTACCACGCGCAAGGCCAAAATATTGCCGCGATCGCCCAGTAACCCATACTGTATCGACCCAATACCACCACTCCCACCAGCGATAAACCCGCCAATAGTTGCTGTGCGATAGGTTGAGGGTGCCATTCGTATTTCCCAGCCACTTCCCTTTGCTTTTTTATCTAAGGCGGCTAATTTCACCCCAGCTTGTACCCGCGCTACCCCTGGTTTTACCCAGAGAATTTCCTGCATCTTGGTCATGTCTAAAATTACGCCACCGTGCATCGGTACGCACTGCCCATAATTTCCAGTTCCCGCACCACGTACAGTTATTGGTATACGTAACTTTGCACAGGTAGCCGCTACTTTTATCACTTCCGCTTCATTTGCCGGACGCACAACAATATCTCCGACTTTGCCTGCTAACTTGGGTATAAGGACAGGGCTAAAGGTGTGGTAGTCCTGAGATAATTTAGCTACTTGGTGGGGGTCGGTGATGGTTTCTATATCTGTAAAAGCAGTGTGGAGGTTATCTAAATCGATAGTTGCCATAGTTTTTTGTTTAACGCAGAGGGGCGCTAAGGTTTACGCGGAGGTACGCTGAGAATTTTTTTGCGTTACTCTGCGTTTTATTAGTTTTCATGCCATTTACTTAAATATAAGGCTAAATTTCGGTCTGCTGGCGATATACCTCAGTTGTCGCGTAGGGTTTTGAGGTGATGTAACCTTGTTGTGCAGAAGTTTCGTCTGCTAAGAAGGGGGCGGAATTAAAGTTGTAGGGGCGTTTTTGGTCGTCGGTAAAACCATACTTAATTTTGAGAATTGGCCAATAGGTGATATTTCCTGCTGAGATGTAAATTGGTTTGCCTTTGAGGTCGGCAAGAGTTTTAGTTGCTGTGTTGGGATGGGAGATCAGACATTGCGGGTCTTTTTGAAAGATGTCCGCAACGGTAATTTTGGGGATTTGTTGGGCAATGGCTTTAATGGCATTGATGCCATATCCCATAAAGAAATCAACTGCACCCCCTACTAACAACTGAGTGCCGCTAGGTACTTGCGGGCCGCCCATTTTAATGGTGACATCTAGACCGTGCTTTTGATCAATACCTGTGGCGATCGCTTGATAAAATCCGCCGTGTTCTGCTTGTGCATACCAGTTTGTACCAAAGCTGACTTTATCTAACTGTGAACTAGAATTTGCTGGTTGGTTACTGTTGGTGCAAGCAGCAAGCAAGCTGCTAGTTATCCAAATGGAACCATACTGAATCAACTGACGGCGACTAAAGCGATGAATCACTGTTGTTGAGGGTGGTAACGGATTCAGAAAACAAAAGAATGCAATCAGACAGATGTTTTAACTGAGCCTGAGTGTACATTCTAAAATCAATTTTTGATTTACTAAAGAATAGGGTTGGATTGTTAAAGCACGTTTAAAGGCTTTAATAGCATCCAGATACTGACCAATGGCGGCATAACATAAGCCCATACCATGTAATGCACCAAAATGCACTGGATTAATTTGGATAACCATCTGACAGTCCGCCAGAGATTCTTTATATTTACCAACGCTGTAGTACAGAAAAGCTCGACGATTCCAGGCTTCGGCAAAGTCAGGCTGTTCTTGAATCAGTTGGGTTAACAGTGACTCAGATTCAGTAGTTTTACCAGCATCCAGTAATTTTTGACTTTGGTCGATTTTTTCCAGACCATGAATTCCCTTTTGCTGAAACCAGATCCGCCACAATTTCTTAGTTGCTTTTTCCCGGACAGAAGCATTAGGGTTCTTCAAATCTTCAAGTAAGGAATTAATAGATAAAGAATCCATGAATTTGAGAGATTTAGAGATTAGTGTTTTTACCTTATTAATAACTTTCGCACAAAATTATCTCCTCAGTGATATTTAATGTCATCTTTAAACTTATTCCACACTAGTATGAATAAACAGCAAATTTTGTGTTAGTAATTGTATTAACCAATACTGACAAATACGAAACTCTACATAACAGAGTTGTAAACAATTAGTCATTAAAAAACCGCAGATTAAAAACAAAAAACTTACTAAAGATAGTTGACAACTACTGAGTGACTAATAATTCATAAAAACAGTACATAAATTTATGAATAATGGTTCTTGAATCGGATAGGATATGGATTTTTCTCTGAAATCAAGCAAAAATCCTAAATTTAGGATTTTCAAGCCCTCATTTGACTGTGGGGCAAATCTAAAATCTAAAATCTAAAATCTAAAATTGTATGGCTATGCCAAAGACAAACAGACCATCGCGCTGATTTAAGCAATACTTCCTCGATTGAGCAAATCTCCCATCCAAGTTGGGCTGACCCTGATAAAATTGTTTCACTTGATCCCTTTGGGGCGATGGCAGCAGAATTTTTCTCTATTTATTTACAACAGGGTTACGATATCCACCCGACAATTGCCATTACTAAAGCGCATATCAATATGCCCAAAAAGAATCGACATTAGAGATAATTTCAGAACATAGTTTAATATAAAACTTAACAGTTGTTATCTGTTGCTAACGGCATAAGAATAATTCTATCTTGACCTAGGTTGAATATCCCGTCTATAAATAGTTGATTGTTTTAGACAAGATAGCACCCATTATAAAATCCTTTATCATCTACTATAGCTGAGATAAGTGCGCTGATTCTGGACAAACACATTATTTCTATAAATAACAAGTTTTCTCCTCTTCCTTTTTATCTCTACAATCAATATTTCACTTGATATGGCTTGTTTTTAAGTGATAATAGCTAAGTTATGATTAAACTATAAGTTTTTAATTATTTAAAATGGATAAATATTTTAGCAAAATTAAATACAAAAAAATATATTTTAATCTAATATTGATTGTTTACATAGAATGATATATATAATATGAATAGATATTATGTGAATCAATCATAATTTTATTGAAACCATACTCAACTAATCAAACCACTAGAGCATAAATACTGACGAAAATAATGTCATACCCAACTATTGGACAACTTGAGAGAGAAATTGCACAGCGTATCAGTGCTTTGTATTATGAACAACTAGGGCAGCGTCCTAGCCAAGTTGTATGTCATTTTTTTGATACAGAATTGGTGATTTCTTTAGAAAAATCGGCTTCTCCTGTTGAGGTGACACTAATATCTGGTGGGTATGAGAATTTAGCAGAACAAGTCCGCTTATTTTTAGACAAAATTATTAAACCACAGATGCAAAATTTGATTGAAGAAATTATTGGCAAGCCAATACTTGACTTGATGACAAATACAAATTTAGCTACAGGAAGGACTGGGATAATTGTAGTTTTACGACAGTTACCAGAAGTGCGGAATCCTGAATCTATTCCTAAAGCAAACTGGAAGAATTTAACTGAGTGAGATGACAAGATAATAGCAACTCTAATTTCTTCAAATTATATGGTTTTGTGAGATAGCCATTAATACCCGTTAAAAATAAGCGCTCGGAATTTTGTTCTAGATACCAAGGGATAGCTGCAATGACGGGAATTTTGGCAGTTTTTTTCTCGCGCTTGAGGTAATCAATCACTTGACCGCCACTAATATCAGAAATCATCATATCTAAGATGATTAAATCAGGTTGATGTGTTTGTGCAACTATCAAAGCCTTGATGCCTTGTTTGGCACAAATGCAAGAATAATGTAATGTTTTGAGGTGAAAGTTTAGCAGTTCTAAATTATGTATATTTTCTTCTACAACTAATATCAGTGGCTGTCCATTCATAAACAACAAGTCACCTTTAAATTAAAGACTACCTACCCGATTTCTACATTTTCAATCGAAAAACGACCTCGCTTTTAGCGAGGTAGCATTCTCTGGTAAATAATATTTGAACGGTTTACGAGGTTATCTTCACGCGGCTATTATGCGGCTGGAGATGAACTAGCTCGTACATGACTCACTAGGTTGATTGTCTATGCTGAAGTTAAGGGTAGACAATGACAAGCTAATGGCACTATCAAGCAAACATCATGATTAAAAGTGTACATTTTCGCAAGGGTTATGTGCAACTGTAGAAAGTATCAAATTTTCTAACCACTGTTATAGGATGTATTCTCATCCGCGATTTTCGGGAAAATAATTAACGCCCAATGCCTTTGGGGGTAAAGCTTTACCAGCTAATCCTAGTAATGCGAACAAAGCGATCGCATAAGGTAACATAACTAGAAACTGGTAAGGAATGTTAACACCCAAAGCCTGGATACGCAACTGTAAAGCTTCTGTCGCGCCAAACAATAAACAAGCTAAAGTACTACCTATAGGATGCCATCTACCAAAAATTAAAGCAGCGATCGCAATAAATCCTCTACCTGAACTCATCCCTTCGCTGAAAAATCGAATTTGCACCAAAACTAGATACGCGCCACCTAAACTTGCTAAACAGCCACTCAGCACTACCGCACAGTAGCGCACCATAACTATGGATATCCCAGCCGTCACCGCCGCCTGGGGATGTTCCCCCACCGCCCGCAAAGTTAAGCCAAAGCTGGTATGAAATAAAATGTATACACTAACAGCAATTAAAATTAGCAGTAAATAGACAAGAATATCTTGCTGAAACAACAGCACTCCCAACACGGGGATATTTGCCAAACCAGGAATGATCAAAGGCTCAATTCCTGGTAATCTTTGGGTGTTAGCACCGTTAAACACCAACCGTGCGAAAAACGCAGTTAACCCAGCAGCTACCAAATTAATTGCTAACCCCGATACTAACTGGTCAACGTGTAAAGTCACGCATAAAAAAGCGTGGAGTAAACCCACTAAACCCCCAGTTATTAAGGCGGCGAGGATACCAACCCAGACATTCCCGGTATAGAAGGTAGCTACTGCACTACTAAAAGCACCAGTCAGCAACATTCCTTCTAAGGCAATATTTAATACTCCCGACCTTTCAGAATATAATCCGCCCAAGGATGCAAAAGCTAGGGGGACACCAAGGTGTAAACTAGCGACGAGATAATCAGAGAAGAAGTTGAGGTTATTCATCGGATTTTTTAACGCAGAGTATCGCTAAGGTAAACGCGGAGGAACACGGAGAAGTTTCTGCGAGACTGTGCGTTAAGTCTCTGCGTCACTCTGCGGTTTAATTCTTATCTGTTTTTCAAAGGCGAGACTGACAGCAATAAATAATATAGTCAAACCTTGAATAGCATAAACTACAGTAACTGGGACACCGGCGCTACGTTGCATGACGTTTGCACCACTACGCAAGGCGGCGAAAAATAATGAAGTTAGGACTACACCGCCAATATTACCGCGACTTAAGAAAGCGATCGCAATAGCATCAAAGCCATAACCAGGAGAAACTTGTTCAAATAAACGATATTTCAACCCCGTCACTTCACTAGCACCCGCTAACCCAGCGAAACCACCAGCTAACGCCATGACTAACATAATGGTGCGTTCTACCGACATTCCGGCATAACGGGCAGCAACTGGGTTTAATCCGACGGCGGTAATTTGGTATCCTAGAGGCGATATCTCTAACAAAACCCATAATATAATTGCTGCCATTAACGCTAAGATAATTCCTACATGGGCAAGACTCCCCGGTAAAATAATTGGTAACTGGGCAGACTTGGCAATTAAAGGTGAATAAGGACTAGGTGCGGCTGGTGCTTTTAAAGGATTTTGTACCAAATAGCTAACCAAATTCACCGCAACATAATTCAGCAGCAAAGTTGTAATAACTTCATTCACTCCCCGTACAGCTTTCAAATAACCTGGTATCCATCCCCAAACCGCACCAAAAATAAATCCCGCGAACAAAGTTAAGGGAATATGAATAATTGCTGGTAAGCCTTGCACATATAACCCAATTAAAGCACTTCCCAACGCACCCAGATAAATTTGTCCTTCGCCACCGATATTAAATTGACCAGCCTTTAACGCAACTAAGACACCTAAACTAGTGAATAATAGGGGTGTCATTTTGGTAAGGGTGTTACCAAAACCAAAGTAATTGGCAAGTGACTCTTGAAATAAGGCTGTGTATGCAGTGATAGGGTTTGCGCCTGCAAATATGATGAGAATAGCACCAACTATGAGGGCAGAGGCGATCGCAATTAGCGGTGATAAGATTGGTAATAATGCTGGGTGAATCCGATTAATTAGTGTCATTTATAGTAAAGATAATCATCAAATTTAATTTCTGTGAATACCATGACACCTCAAAGCAAAAATGACGAGATACTCTATTGCTTTCTGACTATGCGGTAAGTTGGGCAGGTATATATGAGGAGGATGAAGAGATTTAGTGGCTTACCTTAAAGTCATTTTTGAGTTAATTTATTTAATTTTGTAATAAATTGCCCAACTTCATCTAAATTCTTAAAGAATCCTTCATGTCCAGACCAATCAAGTGTAGCACCAGGATAATTTTCCCAGGCATATTTTGATGTTGGTAATAAACTTATTACTTCTTCTAGACTTATCCCCAAGGATTCTGCAAATCTTGTTGTGTATATACGAAATTTTAGACCTTTCTCCCCATTGCTTTCTACTGGAATTAAAGTAAATATAGTTTTATTACTTTTTTTGAAACTCAATGAACTTCTTGTTGTTGAAACAACGGTAAAATATTTATCTACTAAATTAGTATAAAGTTCAAAATATATTTTTTCTAAACCATGCCTCCTAGCAATTTCTTCAAGCTCTGCATAAGATAAATTTGGCTGTCTTTTAGAATTATTTTGTCGTTGTGTGTTCTCTTCTACCTGATTTGGTTCAATTAAAAATACTCTTGCTAATAATTCTCTACCATCTTCACTACGGAAGTACTGAAAAGTTACCGCATTAATACTAACTCCATAACTGTCTGATAAATAATTAATAATTCTTTCAGAGCTACTATCTATTTCAGAAGCAACAATTAATATATGATGATTTGTATTTATAACTTCTGGTAATTCTGTCTTAAAATTTTTTTGAAAAGCCTTATCTAGCTCTAGATTATATTTATTTATCAAGTAACTATTTGCAATATTAGTAATATGGTCATTTGATAAATATTTTACCCAAGAAGCATAATCTAAGGCTTGAGCAGTAACTTCTCTGGGAGTTTTGCCGCGTTTTAATTCTATAATGAAAATATCTCCTTTTTGATCTAGGCATAAAAGGTCTATAAATCCACCGTAACCTGTTTCAACTTCTTTTCCGATTACTAATAAGTTAGGTGAAATAATAGAAATATCTTGCTCTAACCAATTTTGTAGACGCTTTTCAAAATCAAGCTTAGATTTTTTTATTTCACTAAGAATACCAGTGGTAGACACATCCCAAATTTTAATATCTTGTGACATAGTAGTTAAGCCTCAAGTAAATCAAGTCAAGTTAACATACTTTACCAATCGATGTCTACTTACTAGGATTCTCACTATTTCTCAATAAATGAATTAGATAGAGTGTGTAGTCTGGTAATCATTAATTGATTCTATAGCCATTGAATTAGGATTTAATGGAGATAGCCCAGCCGCAATAGCATCTGCATTCACGTACTCAAAGCAGTCTAAAAAGTTCGGCAATAAACTCATTGCAACAGTTGTTTTTCCTGAACCATTTGCACCACCAATTATGTAAAGATTTGGCATTTTACTTTATAGTTGTCCCCCCAGCCATTAATAAACCAATTTCTTCCACTGTTGCCGTCTGTGCGTCTAAAATAGCGACGAACTCTCCTCTGTAGATTACGGCAATGCGATCGCTCATAGCCATGATTTCTTCTAACTCAGTAGAAATATACAATATTGCCGCACCGCGATCGCGTTCTGCTAACAACTGCGAATGTACCATCGCTGTCGCCCCCACATCTAAGCCTCGTGTAGGTTGCATAGCGATAATTAAGTTAGGTTCACCCGCAAGTTCTCGCGCTAAAACTACTTTTTGTTGATTTCCACCCGAAAGTTGACTAACTTTGATATTTTCTCCTGTCGCGCGGATATCAAATGTTTGCATTGCAGCTTGGGCGTGGTTTTTAATGGCTGCTGGTTGTAATAGATAATGACGACAAAAGGGCAATTTTTGAAAAGCTTTTAAAATTAAATTTTGGGCAATGCTAAATTGCAATATTAAACCTATCTTTTGCCTATCTTCAGGGATATAAGCAATAGTTTGAGAATTATCTAAATTAATTTTACCTTGTCTAATTTTGCGTAAACCTGTGATTGAATCTGCTAATTCTCTTTGTCCATTGCCATCAACACCAGCAATTCCTAATATCTCCCCGGCGTGTAGTTGAAAAGAAACATCACGCACAGCATGAAGATTTCTATCATCTGCAACGTGTAAATTCTGCACTGATAAAATTACTTTCCCTGCTAAAGCTGGTGATTTATTAGGGTGTAAATCAACTTTATTCCCTACCATTAATTCTGCTAACTTCTGAGGTGTTGCGGCTTTAGTAGTAGTGGTGGCGATGACTTTTCCCCGGCGTAATATTGTGACTGTATCACAAAGGTTAATTACTTCTTCTAATTTGTGACTGATAAAAATAATTGTGTTACCCGCCGAGGCTAATTGACGCAAGATAAAAATTAACGATTTAACCTCTGGTGGTGTGAGGACTGCGGTTGGTTCATCGAGAATTAAAAGTTTAGCTTGGCGGTAAAGAACTTTGAGAATTTCGATACGTTGTTGTGTTCCCACCGGTAAATCTGCTACTTTTGCTGTGGGGTCAACTTCTAAACCATAAGTTTGAGATAAAGCCGTGATTTTTTGATGTTTTTGTCGGAGATTTAAGCGCCAGCTATTTTCTAAACCCAAGATAATATTTTCAGTAACAGTCAACTGTGGTATCAGCATGAAGTGTTGGTAAATCATGCCAATACCTAGTTTTGTTGCAACATTAGGTGAGGTAATTTTAACTGGGTTATCTTGGATGTAAATTTGTCCAGCATCGGGTTGATATAAACCACTAATAATTTTCATTAAAGTAGTCTTACCTGCACCATTCTCACCTAGAATTGCATGAATTTTACCTGAATCAACGCTAAAGCTAATGTTATCGTTAGCAACAAATGAGCCAAAGCTTTTAGTGATGTTTTCTAAGTAAAGCATTTAATTTATGGCTTTTTAAACGCAGAGTTCCGCGGAGTTATTATTGAAGGCTTATCTAATTATGCTGGTGCTTTCTTGACGCAACGTGTATCTTTACCAGCTTCTTTGCAATTTTCAAACGTCAGTTTTTTATCAATAATTTCTTGTTTTACTTTCAGGGCGTTATTTTTCACTTGTTCTGGTACGACTGCGGCAAAGTTTCCTAAATTCAAGATATCTGGTCTTTCTAACCCGATGGCATATATTTGCCCTTTTAATTGTTTTTGTTTAGCTAATTCTGCTAAGTAAGATATAGCTAAATCTAATCTTTTTACTGCACTAGTTAATACTGCTTTTGGGGCAACATCTAATTGGTCTTTTGTATTTCCAAAGGCGTAAATGCCTTTATCGCTGGCGGTTTGTAAAACTGCTGGTGAGGCGCTATCTAACCATTGATAAATCACATCTGCTCCAGCAGAAATTAAGGCGAGTGTTGCTTCTTTAGCTTTAGCGACATCATTCCAATCGCCTGTAAATGTGGAAACAATTTGAATATTTGGGTTAACTGATTTTGCACCTAATTCAAAGCCGCGTAATTCTTCTTGGGTGGCTTGAAATTGTTGCCCAGCAATGTAAGCTAATTTATTAGATTTGGTCATATCAGCAGCAATAATCCCGCACAAATAGCTACCTTGCAAATGATCTATGCGTAAAGAAGCGATATTTTCGCCTTTCACATTCCCATTCACACCGACAAAAAATGTATTGGGAAATTGTGTTGCAACTTGTTCTACTGCTGCATCAAATTGTCCGCCGTGAGCAAAAACTAAATTGTACCCTTTGCGGGCAAAGTCTGTTAATACTTCTGTTTGGTCGGCTTGGGCGACTTGTTCTATATATGCGACTTCTGCACCCAGCTTTTGTTTAGCTAGGTTTACGCCTTCGTAACCAGACTGATTCCAGGCTTTATCGCTGATGACTCCAGGGAGGGCGATCGCTATTTTAAACCCTTCAGCGCCACTACTGGCTGTGGGTGTCTGGGTTTGGTTACTGCTACAAGCTTTGAGTAATAAGCTGGTAGCAAAGGTAGCTGAACCATAAAAAACAAATTGACGGCGACTAATATTTAGTCTCATACACTAGCCTATTGATTAATTCATGTTCACTACTAAATTACTCGTAATTGTTCACCTAGAGTTAGAAAAATAACCATCTTGGATTTTACGTGCGCGTGTCATATAAAAGCCATACCTGTTTGTACGTTGTGAGTCTCATCACAGTAGCAGCCTAATTACTGAAATAAAATTAATTATTTTATATCAATAAATACACAGTAATCTATGGATTTACTACAACTAATTTTAATGCTAGGTCAATTTACCGGAATTGTAGACACACAGAAAATTCAGCCTAAAGATAACCCAGCACAGGAATTAAATAGAGTGAATCAATCTCAAATATCTACCTTCCGGGGAAAATTGATTTATGAAGCAATTCCGCCTGTGATGTCGCTTCGCGCTTATCAAGGCGAGGAATTTTTTCTGATTACCGATACATCAAAGCAAAATAGATTAATTTTGCGTCCATCGCTTCAAGTTTCTCATACCAAATTGCAATCATTTCATCATCAACAAGTTGAGATTACCGCCAAGTATGTACAAGGTACTCGTCCAAATCTTGCTGAAACTGCTTGTCCTTTAGATGCTGATGGCCAATGTATGACTCAAGGTGAAGGTTATCAAGTTTTATCTATAGCGCTGTTAAAACCTCATGCTCAATAGGTACTTATCACAAAGTGGTGAATTAAAATCTCTAAGTATAAATTACTGATATTTAATTCTTAATATATTTGAGAGTGTTCACTCATTTTATTTCCAAATATTTAGTTAGTCGCTGATTATCAATAAAGATAAATTTACAGCACTCATAATCATCCGAAATTGATTAATTATACCTAATACCTCATTCTCTCTGATGCTGATAAGACAAGGCTTTCAAACTTATTAATCAAAATGCGATTTGAGTAAATAGTACTAGAAAACTCAAAATTAGTAACTTGGATGAATTTAATTATTTTTCCAAATGTTCAACATAGACTGTAACAATTATCATGAATTTGTTACAAATTATTTAAGAATAGTTACAAACCTCTTAACACAAGGAAATATTAATTATGCAAGCTTCACTTGAGAATCATCAACCACATGAAGTCGTAATCATTGGTGGTGGCTTTGGTGGACTATATGCAGCAAAGGCACTTGCCAAGGCGAATGTCAATGTTACCCTTATCGATAAACGAAACTTTCATTTATTTCAGCCGCTTTTATATCAAGTTGCTACTGGGGCGCTATCACCTGCTGATATTTCTGCGCCATTGCGCTCTATCCTCAGCAAAAGCAAAAATACCAAAGTGGTGCTAGGAGAAGTAAATGATATTAATCCAGAAGCACAACAAGTTATTTTGACTGATAGAATAATCCCTTATGATACCTTAATTGTTGCTACAGGTGCAAAGCATTCCTACTTTGGTAAAGATAACTGGAGAGAAGTTGCGCCTGGCTTGAAAACCGTTGAAGATGCAATTGAAATGCGTCGACGGATATTCAAGGCATTTGAAGCAGCAGAACATGAAACTGATCCAGAAAAACGCCGTGCTTTGCTGACTTTTGTAATTGTGGGTGCTGGCCCAACAGGGGTAGAATTAGCAGGTGCGATCGCCGAATTAGCATATAAAACCCTGCAAGAAGACTTCCGCAACATCAACACCTCCGAAACTAAAATTTTACTATTACAAGGTGGCGATCGCATCCTCCCACACATTTCGCCAGAATTATCCCAAGAAGCAGAAAAATCCTTAACACAACTGGGTGTGATTGTTCAGAAAAAAACCAGAGTCACCAACATTGAAAATGACATCATTACCCTCAAGCAAGGTGATGAATTCAAAGAAATAGCAGCCAAAACTGTATTATGGGCAGCAGGCGTGCAAGGTTCAGCAATGGGTAAAGTCTTAACCGAAAAAACTGGTGTAGAATGCGATCGCAGCGGAAGAGTGATTGTTGAACCAGACTTAAGCATTAAAGGACATAAAAACATTTTCGTTGTTGGAGACTTAGCCAACTTCTCCCACCAAAACGGTCAACCCCTACCTGGAGTCGCACCTGTAGCCAAACAAGAAGGCGAATACGTTGCAGCATTAATTCAAAAACGCCTGCAAGGTAAAACCCTGCGACCATTTAAATACACTGATTTTGGCAACCTAGCCATGATTGGCAAAAATTCAGCCGTTGTAGACATAGGTTTGATCAAATTGAAAGGCTTCTCTGCATGGGTATTCTGGCTATTGATTCACATCTACTTCTTAATTGAGTTTGACAGTAAAGTCTTAGTGATGATTCAGTGGGGATGGAACTACCTCACCCGCAAACGTAGCGCCAGATTGATTACCGAAAAAGAATCTTTAGCATTCGCTACATTTGAAGATAGCCATAGCAGAAATCATTACACACCAGCCAACAATAGACAGCCATTAAATGCCTAATCCGTTTATCTCTGCGTAAATCCTCAAATTACTGACTGCGATCGCTTCTTATTTAACTAGATTTAACTTTTAAAACAGATATCTATAGTTTATCGAGAAAAAACTACAATATATATAGTATTTTTCCGAAAATTTATTCATATTATTTTGATTCAAGATTCATCATTTATCAGCCATTTTGTCAGTAGTTGTAGAGGTTGCCATTTGCTCATAAGTAGCTGGTTGCAATTAAATATAAGATAAAGTGAGTTCAAAAACAGATGCGACTAGATGCCTGCTCCATTACGAGTGACATTAACAGATTTAGAAGATTTGACACTGGCTCAGTTGCGAGAAGCGACAACCGTTCCTCAACGCACACGAGATCGCGCCCACATGATTCGATTAAATGCTCAAGGATGGAATGTACCAGCAATTGCCCAGATTTTTGAATGTCACGAACATACGGTAAGAGCAACACTGCGGCGATGGCAGAGCTTGGGATTGGGGGGATTGTGGGAAAGAGCAGGACGAGGAGCAAAGCGTAAATGGCTGGAAGCGGACTTAGCATACTTAGAGCATTGTTTAGAGGTAGAACCCCGTACCTATAACAGTTTGCAGTTATCACAAAAGTTGGCTCAACAGAGAAATGTACAGCTCAGTCCAGACCGTCTGCGACGTTTGCTCAAAAAAAAGGCTGGAGATGGAAACGCACGCGTCATAGCCATAAAGGGAAACAAGATCCAGACAAACGAGAACTTAAACAAGCAGACCTAGATATCTTGAAGCAAGCGGCAGCAGATGGTTATGTTGAACTGAAATACCTTGACGAATCTGGATGTTGTCGTTGGAGTCCTGTCAGCTATAGTTACAGCCGTATTGGTAGCCAAAAACTCATGCCACAAGTAGGTAGTCGTGGTGGTCGTATTAGCATTTTGGGTTTATGGGAACCTCAAACCAGTTTTGAGTATGCCTTAGTTCAAGGTGGGTTCAAAACACCGCGTTACATTGAAGTGATGGATTTGGTTGCAGCTAAAGCACAACAAACTTTAGATGAAACTGGTCAAATCACTGTGGTTGTTCAAGACAATGGCTCCTTGCATCGGAGTAACAAAGCAAAACAACGATGGCAACAATGGCAAGAACAAGGACTATACTTGTTTTTCTTACCACCCTATTGTTCTCAAATGAATCGAATTGAGGAGGAGTGGCATCAATTGAAGACTCATGAAATTGCTGGACAGATGTTTGATAATAATTATGATTTAGCGATGGCTATTATTGATGGCATTGAAGCCAGAAGCCTTAAGGATGGATATGCTCTTGAGCGTTTTATATTTAATTGCGCCTAGCTACTTATCAGTCAAAATCGCTACGATGTCATTAGTAACGATTGATCAAATTCCAGTATTTGCAGATGGCTAACCAAGAAACTCCACTCATCGGTGAAGCGTTAATTAAAGAAGTCTGTCGGCGAATTCGAGTAGCCCGTAGCTATTGGGATGCTCATAACAACGCTGCTTGTCGGGGTGAGCGTGAACGAGCATTAGCTCTTTACAACAAACTGACTAAAGATGAAAAAGAGCAAATTCCCCAAGTGTTACGTGTGTGGCTGCGTTATCGGAGTGAAAAATACTTTGGTACACACAGAACACCACCCAAGTCAAAACGGAAATCCCGATAGTCTTGGCTGGTATATAGACGTATTTTGATTGAGCAATATTGCTGCTCTACAAAACTGCTGAGAAGAATTTATGAATAATTTAGTGAAAATCAAAGCAGCGTTACTATTTGTAATTCTGACAACAAATTTAGGAATTTATTCTTCTGTACAGGCTGATACCAACCGGAAGATAGGCCAAAACCAACAGTACATAAAAAAACAATCAACTTCTCAAGAACTCTGGCAAAGATTTAGACAACGACAAGATGAAATTAGACTACAACAACAACATCGAATCGAACAATTTAGTGTCGAAAATCAACTCAGACAACAACAATTTGAGCCATTAGTAATAGATAGACTTAGACAACAACAAAGACAAGAGTTGGAGACATTTAGATTACAACAAAAACTGAGGAACCCACAGTAAGATACTAAAGCTGCAAAACAAATAGGCGCGAGAGCGTATCTATAAGTTTGTACTTAGTAGATATTTGCATTAGCAAAATGACCCTGATTATGGTTGCAAAAATGCCTTGTTTGCAGCTTGAAGTTTTAATGTTAGAAATTAGCTACAGCTAATGACTACCACTGCTGACAGGTTTTGCTTCAACAAATGCTTCTCGACCTGTGATTAATCTAGAGCGACGATTCCGAGTAATATAATTCCACGCCCACTGAAATACTACTAGTAATTTGGTGTCAAACTCGATTAAGAAGTAGATGTGAACTAATAGCCAAAATGCCCAAGCTAGGAAACCTTGGAGTTTGATAAAGCCTAAATCGACAACAGCTAAATTTTGCCCAATCATTGCCAAACTACCTACATCGTTGTAATGGAATTGTGGCAAAGTATGACCTTTAAGGCGTTTTTTAATAAGTTTAGCTACGTACTCTCCTTGTTGTTTAGCTACGGGTGCAACACCCGCTAAGGGTTTACCAGTTTGATGAGAAAAATTGCCTAAATCCCCAACTACAAAAATGTTTTTATAGTCCCTAACAGTCAAGTCTGGTTCGACAATTACGCGTCCGGCGTGGTCGCAATCTACACCTGTGCGTTCTGCTAAGATTTGCCCCATTGGAGAAGCTTTGACACCTGCGGCCCACAATATGGTTTTTGTGGCAATTTCTTTAACTTCACCGCCTTGCTTGAAAGTAACTGTGTCATTTTCAATGTTTGTCACCCTGGTGTTTGTGTGGATAACTGCACCCAACTTCTGCAAAGATTGTGCAGCTACTTCCGATAATTCTGGGGCAATGTGTGGGAGAATGCGATCGCCCCCTTGCAATAATAAAATTCTGGTTTCTGAGGTGTCGATGCTGCGAAAATCTTCTTTGAGAGTTTTGTATGCTAATTCAGCGATCGCACCTGCCAATTCTACCCCTGTAGGGCCACCACCCACAAGCACAAAAGTCAACCAAGCACGACGTTTTTCGGGATCAGTTTCTTTTTCTGCGGCTTCAAATGCACCAAATATCCGCCGACGCATTTCTATCGCATCTTCCACAGTTTTTAAGCCAGGCGCAACATCTTCCCAGTGATCTTTGCCAAAATAAGAATGATTAGCGCCTGTAGCCACCACTAATGTGTCGTAGGGTATTACTTGATCACCCATCATCACTTTTTGGGCTTTGGGGTCAATATCGCTGACTTCTCCCAACAATACTTGGGTATTTTTGCTTTTGCTGAATACGACTCGCAATGGTGAGGAAATGTCCCCAGGTGATAAAGTACCTGTGGCAACTTGATATAAAAGTGGCTGGAATAAATGAAAGTTACGTTTATCAATCAGAGTAACATTGACATTAGCTTTACCAAGATGTTTGGCTGTATATAATCCACCAAAGCCACCACCAATAATTACTACCTGATGTGGTTTATTTTTATCACCTGAGACTTCCATAAAAACATTTCCTTGTGTTAAGAAAAGTAACAACGTTCTTAACAAATATGTAACAGCATTATCATCAGGTTGCCGTTTATTTATCACAATTTAAAAAACACAAAAAGTAGTCAAAGTTATAAAATTAATCCCGATGCTGACAAAATTTTTTGTTAGTAGTACTTTACCCAAAGCCCTCCTAAATTAAGTTATAAGCATTTATCAGCAGTATAAAGTGCAGCGTGAATAAGCTTATTTACCAATACAAAATCGACTAAAAATTCTATCTAAAACTGACTCTGTAACTTCTTCACCAGTAATTTCTCCTAATGCTTGAATTGCACCGCGTAAATCAATTGTCCAAAAATCAAGGGGTAATTGTTGAGAAATTGTAGCTTGTACTTGTTCTAAGGAGATTTTAGCTTGAGTTAAAGCGGCTGCTTGTCTTTGATTAATTGCTAAATCCATATCAGCCGCTTGAATTTTTTCTAGTTTGACTTTTGCTAAAATGGCTGTTTCTAAATCATTTATACCTTGATTTTGAGAGGCGGCAGTGAGGATTTTAGATTTTGGATTTTGGATTTTTGATTGGAGGTCTTTGCTTGTAGTTTCATCAACTAAATCAACTTTGTTAATGACTAAAATTAAGGGACGGTGTTGTACTTGGGTGTAAATTTCTTGGTCGCCTTCAGTCCAACCTGCGCCAGCATCGATGGTAAACAAAACTAAATCGGCAGCATTAGCAGCACGACGCGATCGCTCTACGCCAATTTTTTCTACTTGGTCTGCGGTTTCTCGAATGCCTGCGGTGTCTAGTACTTGTACAGGAATGCCGCCCACAACTAATTGCGATTCCACCACATCGCGGGTTGTGCCTGGTAAATCTGTCACAATGGCGCGATCGCTCCGGCTCCAAGCGTTCAACAAGCTCGACTTACCCACATTCGGACGACCGACAATTGCCACTTTTAAGCCTGTACGCAACAGTTCACCTTGATCTTTAGTAGCTAATAAGTGGGTAATTTCGGCAGTAATCTTGTCAATTTCTGATATGATACTCCTATCATCAAGCGGGGGTAAATCTTCCTCAAAATCGATTCTGGCTTCAATTTCAGCCAAAATATCCAAACAGTTAGCGCGTAACTGGCGGATGGGATGAGCTAATTTTCCTTGTAAACCAGCTAAAGCAGTTTGGGCGGCTTGAGGAGATTTCGCCCCGACTAAATCAGCAATACTTTCAGCTTGGGTTAAATCTAGTCTGCCATTTAAAAATGCTCGGAGTGTAAATTCTCCTGGCTGTGCTAGTCTTGCGCCATTTTCTAGACATAATTGCAAAACTTGTTGTACAGCAATAATCCCACCATGACAATGAAATTCCACCACATCTTCACGAGTGTAGGAACGAGGCGCTTGCATAATCAACAGTAAGGCTTCATCTATCAGTTGTTGCGTCTGGGGGTGGCGAATATAACCGTAGAGAATGCGGTGACTTTCCCAAGCTTGCTTTCCTGGTGCGTGAAATAACGTTTGGGCGATCGCCATTGCCTGGGAACCAGACATGCGTACAATACTGACACTACCTTGTTGGGGGACAACAGCAGTAGCGATCGCGGTGATGGTTCCAGTGGTGGCAAAAATTTCTGACATTGTTTATTTATCTCACGCAAAGGTCTTTTTAGAGTTAATTTTTGCGTGCCAAGGTTAAACCATCGGCAATGGGGATTAAACTGAGGGTGACGCGGAAGTCTTGATGTAATTTTTGATTGAAAGCGCGGATTTTTTTGGTGCGATTGTCTTGTACTTGAGGATCTGCAACTCTACCCGACCATAAAACATTATCAATAGCAATTAATCCACCCGGACGTATTAGTTGCAGCGATCGCTCGTAATAACCATCATAGTTGCTTTTGTCGGCATCGATGAACGCAAAATCAAAAGTTTCGGCTTCACCACTGGCTAACAAACGGTCTAAAGTTTCCAGTGCTGGGGCGATATGTAGGTCTATTTTCTCGGCGACTCCGGCTTGTTGCCAATAACGACGAGCGATCGCGGTAAACTCTTCACTAATATCACAAGCTACGACTTTGCCTGTTTTTGGCAATGCTAACGCCACAACTAAAGTACTATAGCCCGTAAATACGCCAATTTCTAAAGTTTTCTGCGCTCCAATTAACTGTACCAGCAAAGACATCAACTGCCCTTGTTCTGGTGCAATTTGCATTCTCCCCATTGGATGTTGGGCGGTTTCTTGGCGTAGTTGCGTTAATATTTCCGCTTCCCGCACCGATACAGATAGTAAATATTCATATAAATTTTCTTCCAAACCCAACGTTTGAGTAGTCATCAAGATAAAAGGCGCTGTAATTGGCAATACATAGTAATTTTAAATCACTCTGCAAATAATCTCTCATTCTCTCTGCGTTCTCTGTGTCTCTGCGGTTCGTTCTCAATATTTTACTGAATATATTTCCCCCTCCAGATTGAGTTACCAGAAAATCTGGTTCCATCTTCAGAGTGATTAATCCTCCAAAATTAATAGCTAACTTAAAAACAGATAAAGAGACCTAAATTCTTTATCACTAGTAAAGTTGTGTACTTTGTTTTTTGTGGTCAGATTAAGAGCGTATTTAGGCTGTGAGGAGAATTAATCTCAGTTGAATATATTTGGCTAATATCCAGGGTAAAAATGCACCAGCTTACGATATGTAAGTGAAAGCAAAATCTATCAGTAAACCTTGGCTTGATTTTTCGATCCAAGGTTTATCTATAGGCATTTTTCAACGCAGAAATACAACAATATATTATCATTATCCTGACTCCCTTGGAAGGAAATCAATCATCCCGAAATTAGACAACGCCACAAATTTTTAACTTTCATTGCAGAGTTCTTGAATGACGCGTGAAAATTCCTCAGTCAAAAAGTCTGAACCAGTTGCAAGATAAACTTGTTGTAACTCTTGGTAAAACCAAATAGTTCCTTCTCTACCAGCTTTAAACTCTTGCCAAACGCTGCCACCATATTGGCGTAAGTCGGCTAATAATGACCTAGCATTATGCAGTTTATCAGCTAAAGAGACTAACCTAATTGAAGGTGAAGCAGAACGCAGATTTTCTAAATACCTTTGCTTGCGTTCTTCCCACGGTGGTTTGGGGTATGTGTCAGATTCTGTGCAACCATCGACTATTGCAACAACTGTCTCACCGAAACGCTGGCGGATTTCTTCACGGGTGGATTTTCCCCCTTGATCTTCTATGCTATCGTGTAATAAAGCTGCGATCGCCTCTGCTTCACTTCCGCCAGCTTCTAAAACAAGTGCGGCGACACTCAGTAAATGACTGATATAAGGAACACCGCTAATTTTGCGGGTTTGATTAGCATGAAGACGAGTTGCATACACTAATGCTGATTCAAATTTAGCTGTTAATTGTACTGTATTCATAATCAATCTTGATGATAAAGCTGAAATTCTTGAGCGACATCAGCCGCAATACTTTGTCTAAGTTCATCAGGAAAGATAACTTCACATTTCGGTCGCCAAGCACGTAAACGCATCATCACGTTATTATCTCGATTTTTGGCATCTTGATATCTAATAAATACTTGGTAATAAGCATCTTCTGATGAACGATTAGCAAGAACTTTTAATAAAGCTTGTTGTTGTGTCGATTCTGTTAGTTTTTGTTTGATTAATTTCTGTACTTGCTCATAAGAAATTTCTTGAAATGTTTCATGACGTTCGGTACCTTTAACATAGCGATCGCCAAAATCTCTATCAAACCGCAGCAACATCAATTGTGCAGGTAAATAAAAATCAAACCCCCAAGCTTTCGACATTTCTAAAGCTACATAATCAGGTGTGGGTAAAGTATGTCTTTGATAATCTTGTTGTAAATTTACTGGAATTTTGGCATTATCCCAGGTTAAAGGCTGTATTTTTTGAATATGATCAAGGCGAAAGTTATACCATTGATTCTGAATATCAGGACTTTCACCATAAGCACATAAATATACTGCTCTTTGAATATAGTAAATACAGACTGGATAAACAATGCAATTAACTTTATTTCCTACTTTGGCACTTTTGTAAGTTAGTTGAATTGGTGCGACTAAAGTTTTTGTCCATAATTCTCTTAATTGATGTTGCCAATCATCAACAGCATCTAAGTTACTGCGGGGTGTAATATAATCTAACTTGAGAAAAAATCTTTGGACTCCGTTAATTTTTTGCGAGTGATTTTCGGCAAATCCTACCAAATCTTCGTGCAGAAAATTCAATTCATAATTATCGTCAGATTTTGCCGCAATTGGACGCGCCGGAAATTCAATAACACGATAATATTTATCATTTCGATAAATCAGCCAATGCAAATTAACTAAAACTTGTAAATCACCATGCAAAGAACGACGAGTTACAGCAAACAATCTTTGTTGCAAGATTTCATCTAATTTAGATTCTGTTATCCCAGTATGAGCAATTAATAATTCTTGCCATTGGTCAGTAAAAATTCCAGTATTTTCATTAAATAACCATTGGGCTGTTGTTTTTGCACAAGCACAACGAGAGTCATGTAAATGCGGAATTTCTTCGCCTTTAGTATGAGTGGGGCTAAAAAAAGCATCTCGCCATTCTGTATAAGTAAAGCCATCATCCAACATTAAACATTCTTGATGACCACCGTAAATTGAACGCAACCACACCCACAACCGAATTGTCCGCAACAGTTTTTGCTTGAGTGAACCCCGTGCTAACCATTGCAGCAAATCAACTTGTGGTAAATCTTGAAATACAAATTCAGACACTAAGTTAATTTCAACAAATAACTTTCTTTAAGATACAGCCTTTTGGAAGATAACTTTTCCAACGGCGTGTATGATGTATCCAGCAAATCAAAGCAACGGCAATGTCTACCTATAAAATTGAAATTAAAGAAGATTTATTACGAGTTAGTTTTGGCGAACCCGCCCAAAATGATCAGATTGTACGTGATGCAGCCGCCAGATTAGAAGAGATGTCTGCATCAGGAGAATTAGCCGGAGGACAGCTACTCAAAATTAACGGGCCGATTTCTATTCCTGTAGCATTTGTTCTAGCACATAAACTCGCTCATATATATGGTGCTGTTGCTTTTTACGATCCGAAGTTAGGTAAATATGTCATTTGTATCACACACAATCCTTCGTATAAACTAGGAGACTTAATTGATTGATATTTGATTGATCAAGGAGATGAGTGTAGCTACTAAAAACTTATATGACAACCTATCACATTAATTTAGAAGGCGACGTTTTAAAAGTCAGATTTGGCAAACCCGGTAATGGCGATCAAGTAGTGCGGGATGCAGCAGTACGTTTAGATGAGATGGTGGTATCAGGTGAACTTTCTGGAGGCAAACTGCTAAAGATTGATGGACCTGCATCTGTAGCCGTGAGTTATTTGATAGCACATAAGATATCTCAACTGTATGGTGCGATCGCAATTTTCGACCCCAAAATTGGCAAACAAGGATATAAAACTTATATAGTTGCGGCTACCCATACACCTGCTTACAAATTGGGTGAACTTGTTGAAACAGATGAACCACAAAAGATTAAATCTGCTATCAAAGTTGTACTTTGTGGCCCTCCACAGTCAGGTAAATCATGTCTGCGTGAAGGTTTAAAGCAAGCAATCAGCAATATTAAAGGCGCACCTTATCCTTATGTAATTACCGCTTGTCCAGATGGTGAAGGTGCGTGGTTTTCTGATGCGGCGCGGCGCGATTTAGATTTAGCCAAACGATTGAAAGATGAGTATAAAGCCAAATTCACCCCAGAATTTGCACAAAAAGCGGCTGGGTGGGTAAGGAGTGCCAATACACCACTAAATATTATTGATGTGGGTGGACAAATTACTGAAGAAAATCGGCTGATTATGCGTGAAGCGACTCATGCGGTAATTTTAGCAGGCGATCGGGCTAAGGAAGAAGTTCCGCGATGGGAAGAGTTTTGTCGAGATTTGAATATACATATCATTGCTAATCTTGATAGTGATTTTTACGGTACAGAAGATCACATTGTTACGCGATCGCCTTTACTAACTGGCAGTGTTCATTCCCTCAAACGGGGAGAGGATGTTTCTAGCCGTCCGATGGTGCAGGCTTTGGCGCGGGTTTTGGCGGGGTTGTGTGGTAGTTCGCTTTAAAGTTGTAGTGAGAAAAGTTTTTATGGTGACAAGTTCTCAAGTTGCATTACAGGTTATTCAACAGGCGATCGCAGCCTTAGCTAAATGGGCAGATTTAGCTCATCCTTCTCTAGATCATGAATATAAAGAAGTTACTAGAGCTAAGACAATATTAGGTTGGAAAGAAGACACAAAAGTTGAAATATTACGCCTGTTATTTGACAGCATTAAGTTACCTGATGGACAAGGACAAGAGCCCGGAAAACAACATTATCATCAATTAGTAGCAATTGAAAAGGGAAATCAAGGATATCCTAAAATTCCTTATCCATTGCCTTATAAACCTAACGAAGAACAGCAGAAAATTTTCAAACAACAAATCCACAATGAAATATTAAATGCGCTCCCAAATAACTGGGAAAATCTATCCTATTTACTGGCGATTTTAGAAAGATTTGGCTCATGTCTAAGTTTTAGTGCATTCGATGTTTGTTTAGTAGACATGGCAAGGTCTACAGCAGCAGTGGCAGCCGCTTTAGTTAGTCATGAAAATGTTGATAATATTAGCTTAATTGCTGGTGATATTTCCGGGATTCAAAAGTTTATTTACACTATTTCTTCTGATGGCGCACTTAAATCATTAAGGGCAAGAAGTTTTTATTTAGAGTTAGTCATACAAGAAGTAGTACAGCAATTGCTTGAAGACTTAAAACTGCCAAAGACTAACATAATTTACGCTAGCGGTGGTAATTTTTACTTAATTGCATCTAGTAATTTACAAGATGTAAAAGAATCTATTAACAAAGTGAGTCAAAAATTTAATAGATGGTTACTAAATACATTTAAAGGCAAGCTCTTTTTAGCCATTGATTGTATATCGATACCAACTAAAGATTTAGAAGATAACCATTTTGCACATTATTGGACTAAACTCACTAAAGATTTGGCTAATCAAAAAGCTCGTAAATTCAATAAAGAAATTAATTTCTTTATTCAAGAAACTAGAAGTCATGAACCTTGCCGAGTTTGTCATCGAGATGATCTACCTAGTTTACAACCATTAATTCACCTAAATCCAGATTCTTCTCCGGCCTGCTGGGTGTGTCGTACTATGTTTGAGTTAGGTAATAATTTATTTGATGTTAATATTTTATTACGTTCTAAGAGAGCAAATATTAAAGAACATGTAGGTAGAGTTTATATTCCTGGTTATTACTACTACTTTTTCACAAACTGGGAACAAGCAGTAAAATTAGCTCGAAATAATGAAACAGTTTTTCTTGTTAACGATTGGGATTTAAATCACTATAAACAAGACAAGACATTACTTTTATCATTAGGAAATTATGCTAAAGAAAGCGAAGTAGAGGTAGGAAGATTTATTCGTGCTGAAGAAATGGCAAAAGTTGCAGAAAAATCAGGTGCAATTCCTAGAGTTGGCTATCTGCGTATGGATGTAGATCGACTAGGAAGACTTTTTGCAGAGGGTTTCGATGAAAAGAATCGGACATTACCAAGAATTGCCGGACTGTCTCGCCAAATGAGCTATTTCTTTAAAGTTTATCTCAACAGCTTGGCAGACAATCGTGATGATAATTTTATCAAGCATTGCCAAAGTAAAAATACTGAGGTTTTAAATAATGCTAAATATCTGACAGATAGGACTCGAAAAAATTTACTATTTATTTATGCCGCAGGTGATGATTTATTTATTAGCGGCGCTTGGAATGAACTTGTAGAATTTACCTTTGATATTTACCAGTGTTTCCGCGCTTATACAGGTAACAATCCAGATATTACAATATCAGGAGGTATCAGTATTAATGATATAAAATATCCTCTTTATCAAGCTGCTGCTGATTCAGAAAAATCTGAAAAAGGTGCTAAAGAAAATGGTAAAGATAGTTTTGGATTATTTAATCAAATTTTTAAATGGGATGAATGGCTGGGAACTGCAAAAATTACCAGTTTTGATCAAGAAAACCAAAAATACATAAATCCAGAAACTAAGCCAGATATGTTGGGTATCTTACCATTTGTAGAGAGATTAGAACAGCAAAATATTGGTGTTAATCATTCCCGGAATTTTGTACGTAACCTGCTCATAACTGCACAAATACAAGAACGGGCATTGGAGAAATTTCAAGATGATCAAAAATCACAGGAGGCTTTAGATACTCGCTATTATTTACATCTCCCAAAAATTGCTTATACTTTAGCAAGATTACCCAAAGAAGTATTAAAAGATGATGCGTTTCGGAAGTCACTAAAAAATCCGTATAATGCACCATACTTTCGGGCGATCGCAACTTGGATTGAATTCTTAAATCGCTCATAACTATATGACAGAACCAATTAAACCAAAAATATCTTCTCCAACGGTAAACCCCAGACAATCAACTCCTCAAGGCAATATCAATAAAACACAGAATATTGTCGAAGAAATTGTTAACACTATCAATGATTTGAAGGGTTTACAAGCATACGAAATCCGAAAATTAGTTAAACACGCTGAGGAGTTTGGGCCTTATCTCAAACAACAACGATTAGAAACGAACCAAATCCGCAAATTTTTAGATGCTGTAACTCGCCTAAAAGCTGACTTATCTGAAACAGGCGAATTTGCCAAAATTGAAACTGAAATAGTTCTGCTAAAACCCAAATTGGCATACGCCGCAGCTAGACAAAGAGCAGCAAAACCATTAGGTGAGGTCATGTCAGCCGCTATTGATAAAGTTAATAGCAAGGAAGATTTTGAACGGTTAGTTCAATTAATTGAATCAATTATCGCTTATCACAAAGCTGAAGGTGGAAAATAATTATGCCCATATCATACGAGCAAAAACCCCTACTTGGTAAATTAACCCTCACCAGTCAACTATCTGCTGAAACCGGATTGCATATTGGTGGTGGTGGCGAAAATTTAGATATCGGTGGACTGGATAAACCTGTAATTCGTGACCCTTTAACAAAGTATCCTTACTTACCTGGTTCATCTATTAAAGGCAAACTACGTTCCACTTTAGAAAGGTTATTAAATAAACCTCTAAATCGCACAGGAGGAAGCGGTACTTGGCGCTATGAAAGTGATGATTTAGCGAATGGATTTACTGAAGTTGAAGCAGGAAGATTTATTGCCTATGAAGGCGCTAATACCTGTCAAATTAGCCGCGTGTTTGGTTCTACTGGCGGATCAAAATTTTGGATGCCAATTGTAACTGCTAGAACAGAAGGATTATATGAAGAAAATAAAAATAATCCTACTTCTACAATACAAAATCAACATTGTATTAGAATTAATCGCGGACGTAATGCACCGGCTCGCTTAATTATTCGAGACAGTCATTTAGTACCAGAATCAGCAGAAAAGCTAAAGCAAGTTGACACTGGTTTATATATGACTGAGTGGAAATTTGAAAACGGTATTGACCGAGTAACAGCAGCAGCAAATCCCAGACAGTTAGAACGTGTACCTGCTGGGTCAAAATTCCAGTTTGAATTAGTTTATACAGTAGAAAATGCCGAGCAAGCTATTGAAGACTTACAAAATATAGCGATCGCTCTCGCTATTCTAGAAGATGATGCACTTGGCGGACATGGTTCTAGAGGTTACGGCAAAGTCAGATTTCAGCACTTCAATTTTTCCTATCGTAGCTTGGCGCAATACCGTCAAATTACCAACACTCCTGGCGGCTCATCAGGTTTACAAACATTAGAAACCATCGCCAACACACAAGCACTTTTAGATAACTTCGGAAGGTTACGCGAGTATATCGAACAACGGTTATTGCCAGGAAATTGATCATGAGTGTCTGGAAATTAGTTAAACTCAACTTTGGGCGTAGTCCCGCGCACTTTGGGGAAGTGGGAATTGGCATGGAAGAAACAAGCGATCGCGTCCGTTCCGATGCTTTGTTTAGCGCCTGGGTAAGCGTCTATGCACGACTGTTTGGTAAAAAAACAATTGAAGAATTATTACGCCAATTTCCTCATAAAGACCAACCCCAACTAATACCTCCTTTCCGCATCAGTTCAACATTTATTTACCGAGAAATTGGGAAAGATATAATTTATTATCTTCCCCGTCCTTTGAAATTCCCTAACAAATATCCTCAGAATGATCTGGCTTTTTTCAAAGATTACAAAAAACTTAACTACTTGCCTTTACAGGTATGGCAAAGATGGTATCAGGGAACAGGATTTAATGAAAATGCTGATGTTGACAAATTAATTACTCATAACAATGAGTACAACAAAGCCTTTAAAAAAGATAAAGTTCCAAAAATTGCAGTAGATAGAGTCACTAGAGCCACCAATCTTTACCATACTGGTTTTGTTCAATTTGAGTGGGAGAAAAATCCAGCAGGTTTATACTTTTTGTTGCACTTATCTCCAGAAGGCGAGAAATTAGCAGATAAGCTACAAGCCGCTTTGCACTTTTTAGGAGAAGAAGGACTTGGGGGAGAACGTTCTAGTGGTGCGGGAAGATTTCAAGCAGAGTGGTTAGAATTACCAAAAGATTGGCAAGATGTAGTGAATTTCTCAGAGGGAAACCATCACACCATTATGAGTCTATTTTGGGATTCACCCATAACAACTGACTTTTTAGATAACGCCAGCTATGACATTCAAGAACGAGGTGGTTGGATTGCCGAAAGTCAACTCCGGCGTAAAATGGTGAGAATGTTTAGCGAAGGTTCTGTATTTTTAGCGCCACCACAAGGAAAGCTGGTAGATGTTACACCCAAAGGTTTCAATAAACATCGTATTTACCGTAGTGGTATTAGCTTAAGTCTGCCCATCAAAGCACAGGATAAATAATATTATGGTGGTTTCTCCCGAATTTGCTCTCAAGAAACCTGATTTTTATCAATCAAAAAAGATACAGTTGACCAGTCCAATTTTACATATAGGCTCATCGGTATCTAGATTGAATCCATTTGAATATGTGCAGACAGATAGAAAAGTCTATCTACCCAATCAAGAAGCATTAGCAAAGGGTTTATTAGCGCGAGGTGGACGATTTTTAAATGATTACATTCAAGCAATTGAAGAACGTCAAGATATCACCCAACTATTAAAACAAGCTTTTGGTTCCGAGTGGTGGAAAGCTACAGACACAAATGAGTGTCCAATTTTTCCTAAAGAATCTATCAGTCAAAAGTTGACATCAGAGAAAATTACAGATTTACGTCCCATGATTCGCAATGGTATGGGGCAATTATTTATCCCTGGTTCTTCAATTAAAGGAGCAATTAGAACTGCGATCGCATATCATTTATTGAAATACTCAGACCGCTATCAAGTACCTTCCGCAAAGCGAGTAAGCGAAATTGAGAAAAACTTGAGAGAAAAATTAGGGCAACTTAACCAATATCAGCATAAATTTCTTGATGATGACCTATTTATGAATAGTTTATTTTCAGAATTTAGTCTTACATATCAAGAGAGAAACTTTCCAGGTAAAGGACCAAATACAGATTTTTTAAGAGCGCTCAAAGTGACAGATTCAGAACCATTCTTAGAAGGAAAAATTACAACTAAGAAAGGTCAAGAAATTCCTGTTAATATACCTGTGGTAGCTGAGGTAATTGTTTCTAGCAGATTTCCCGATTACTTAGCTAAATATAAAGCCTCTATCTATGCTGAAATGGTGCGAAATGTTCAGACTGAATTCACCGTGACATTAGATACAGAAATGGTTTCATGGTTTCAACATAAACAAGGAATGAAGTTACCCTTTAGTAACTTGGATGAACTCTTGCAAATATGCCAGGAATTTACCCAAGAACAATGGGATTATGAACATGATTACTGGCAAGAACTTAAAAACAATCCTAGAGCATCAGGTAAAAATTTAGATTTCAATTACATCCGTGAATTTTATGAGCCAGAAAAATCTCCCTATAGTTTGAGATTGGGGTGGGGTAGTGGAATGAATGGAACTACTGTTGGTTTGTGTCTTGATGATGAATTACGAGAAGACATCCGCGATACCTGTGGTTTAAAAGCGCCTGGTTTTGAAGCACCAAAATCTAGGCGAACTGTAATGAGTTCTAATGGTGAGATCAAATTTGTACCAGGATGGGTTAAATGCAGAGTACTATAGCTGTATAAAAATATTAAATTACACTATCAACATAAATACTAGTTTAGGATATCTTAAATGCCAAATTACTTAAAAAGAATCGAAGCTATTGGTATTCACAAGCGTTTTGATATTACTCACGATTTTTCACCAGGAGTGAATATCCTACATGGTGTAAATGGTTCTGGAAAAACCACGTTAATTCACATTATCACCAATATTTTAAATGGAGATTATGAACGTTTCTTATATATCGATTTTTTTCGTATCAGAATTTGGTACGACGATGATAATTTTATAACTCTTTTAAAAGAGAATAGTAATGATGGAGAAACACAAGCTATCAATGTATTTGTTAATCAAGATCGACGAGGCATTAAGATTAATAAACAAATTAATGAATTTGTCGAGGAATCAAAACTTGAATTAACAAAAAGGTATGCTCAACAAAAAGTCATATTAGGAGTTGCTTATTTCCCAGCTTTTAGAATGATGATAGAAGCTTGGCAATCCTCAGAAGAAAATATTAGCATAGATCAAGATAAAACTACTAAGTTTGCTAGGAAAATATTTGGAGAATTTACACCAAAAATAAATTATCCATCTCCCAAAGATATTGAGCAAAGTTTAATATATGAGATTCAAGAAATTAAAAATAAACTATCAGTACTTGATCGACAAGTAATGGCACAAGTATCTATAGAGTTTATTTCTGATTCAATCAAAAATAATTTCCAGCATAACTTAGAAAAACCTGAGATAATATTTTCTAAAATTAAATCTTTATTTCAGAAAATTCAAAGCTATCCAATCTCCGAAGAATCTTATATGTCTTCAAATGAAATTTATATAAATATTAGAAATCTTTTAGATTTACATAGAGAAAACGAAGATAGACAACTCACATTATTTTTAAGCATTTATTATGATTCTCTTGAGAAAATAGCTACTAAATTAAAAGAAGAGTATTTTAATATTGACAAGTTTTTATCGGCAGTTAATAGTTTCTTAGAAAGTAAAAAACTAACAATATTTAGAGGCATACAAAAAGAAGATAATACATTAATCAAAATCATATTTGATGATGGTTCTATATTGAATGGTCTGGGTCTGGATACTTTATCGTCAGGTGAACGTCAAATAGTGACGATTCTGTATGCAGCTACATATATGAGTGACGAAAAATTAATCATGATTGATGAGCCAGAAATCTCACTGCATATTGACTGGCAAAGAAATTTACTTAAAAAAATGTCTGAGCAATTACATGAAAGACAAGTTATTGCCTGTACTCATTCACCAATGATTCCTACAGACTATGATGATTATTTAAGAGAAATAGGAATAACAACAACTGATCAGAATTTATGGGGATTAGATGAAGAAGATGATGATAATGATAACAATGACTTTGATGAATATGATTTTATAGTTGATGATCAGGAGATATCATAATGAATGAGTGGGGTTTTAAGATTGATGAATATCAACGTGCAATTGGAACATTCAGTAACAGAAAACGTTTAATAGTTGAAGGCAAATCAGATAAATATTTATTTAAAATATTGTTGGACGAATTTTCTCTGGCAACACATCAATTCCAGAAAGAAAGAAAAAACAGTATTGACAAAGTTGATATTGATGACGTTGAGACACTGATTAAAAGTGATGATTCACTCAAATTATTTATTGTTGATGCTGCTGGTAATCGTCAAAAAATTGAACGCATTCATAAAAATGTTAAAAATCTACCGAAATACACTAATTTAGTATTTTTCGTTGATCGGGAGTTTGACAATTTTACTATTTCTTTTGAAGAAGAGATTAAAGATGAAATGAGTAGTCATAAAGTTGATGGCGCACTTATTTGGTCTAGAGGTCATTCAATTGAAAACTATTTATTTGACTCCACTATTCTTCATCAGCCTTTAAGAATATTATCTGATGGAAAGTTATTCGATGATGCTATTAAAATATTTGAAGATAATTTTTATTTAACGATTCGTCTCGCTAGTGCCGTTAGTATAGCATTTAAAGAATGTGAAAAAATACAAGCTTTGGAAAAAATAATTGACTGGGAATTAATTGATATTGACACTTCAAATGTTAATTTACGAATTGTTGATTGGAGAGAAAAAATGTATAAAAGAGGTGAGCAAGATCAGAGAGGAAGAACAATTAGAAAATTCTCTAATGAAGAAATTGAACAAATAATAAATAGTTACCAAATGTGGTATCAAAAAATTGAAAATGATAATGTAGATGAAAGTATCCTTCGATGGATATGTCACGGTCATATTGGATTTCAAGTAATTTTGGAAGTATATTGTAGCTGCGTTCACTATTGCGTTCTAAATAGAGAAATAAACAACGAATTAAATAAAACAAAAGATATAAATAAAGTTTATAGAGAAGCAAATCACAAAATTCACAAAAGTGGAAAAGATGATATATGGGAGCAATTTGCTAATTGGTGGGCGCATAAAGCCGTGAGAAATGAGTGTCTTTATCCATTAGAAGTTTTAGAAAAGTTAGGGATAATCTAAAGATTAATAACTTAGAAGTGTTGATAAAACTTTAACTAAAATAAATGCTAATTCATTCAACTTGGACATTAAGCGTATCCGATCTGACAGTTTTACCTCGTTCCTATAGCTTAGAACTGGTTAAACAACTACATAAACAACTAGGTTTAGAAATAGGAGTTGAGACAATTGCCTCTACTTCTTACTCAGGAATAATCGGTTTTTATTCCACATCCAAAGATTTTTTGACGTTCCATCCAGAGGAATTTTATAAGTTATCACTGTCTGGACTACAGGAAGTTACAGCCAAAGCAATTTCTCATCTCAATCTCTCAGAATATTTAGAATTTCTCGGAGCAAAATTTAAGATCATCAACCGTGAAGATGAAATCACCAGTTATGAAGAACTGTACACAAATTTAGTAGCAAATGAACCAGAACACATTAGACGGTTTGACTTGCAGTTTATCACTCCTACTGCTTTTGCTCAAGGTGGAGCAAACCTACCTTTACCTTTACCTACACTCATGTTTCGCAGTTGGTTAGAACGCTGGAATAATTTTGCACCTGTATATTTAGGAGGTGATGAATTAATTGCTTATCTTAATAACGCTGTTGTACTTAAAAGTCACAAGATTCACACTCGAACGTACCAATTACATAAAGGGTTTGTGAATGGATTTGTTGGTGATGTAACTTTACAAATTTTTAACCGTGCTGATCCATTACTGGCGAATGTGGCTAACTTATTAGTGCAATATTCGCGTTTTGCAGGTACGGGTATGAAGACACGCTTGGGTATGGGACAGACAATTCTAAATGACTAACAATTTAGGAAATTAAAATATCATGGAAACAATGATAATGACTGTAGGGACTTCACTTCTTACTAATCGTGATGAAAATTTAGATAATAAACGTCCTTGGGTTGGACATCAAATAATAGGTGATCGTCAAATAGCTCTTCAGTGGATGACTGAAATAGAACCAGAATTTATTAGTGCTGAAACTAATACAATATGGCGACTTAATCCTGGCTTTAATGATGAAATTTTATTGTTGCATTCAGATACTCCATCTGGCTTAGAATGTGCTGAAGTTGTTCAGGAATATCTACAAACTGTTTTGGGTCAAAAAAATGTATGTCTATATTCAATTCCAGGAATTAATTATGATTTAGATGAATCAGGATCAGCATTAGAACAGATGGCGATATTTCTCAGAAAATTGATTTCAGAAGCAAAGGGAAATGTCACTTTAGCAGCAACCGGTGGTTTTAAAGCCCAAACAATGATTATGGCACTGGTAGGTAATGCTTTTAAAGTTCCTGTATGCTATGTTCATGAACAGTATAAAGCACTTATTTACTTACCGTATTTATCTGATACTGCCGAACCTCAAGTATTAGTAAAACGTGCCAACCTACCTGAATCTGGCCTAGATAGATCAAAAATTATCAAAGTTCAAGACGAATCATACGGGCATCATAGACCAAAGGTATGGAAAAAAGTAGAAAAAATGCTGCAAAATATTATTTGGGTTGAGTATGTAAGATTTGACCAGAATGCTTTTTCTGCTCCTAAAAATGGAGTAAAAGCAGCTACACGAAAAACCCCTGATGGTCGTCATATATTTTGGATTCACTTACATGAAAGTGAACAAAAACATATTGCTGTTTCTGTGGAGACTACAGGTTATACGCCAGAACACTTGGAGCAAGCAACAAAGGAACTACGCGAACGCTTAGGTAGTTTAGTTTAACAACTACATTTCGATCGCACTTCTAATTCCCATCAAAACCCAACAGCGATCGCACCTCTCAATTTCCCCTCAAACCCAAACAATGAGTATCTTACAGCGATGCCACGAGCAGCTACAACTACGAAGCGTCAGCCGAAAGCCAAGTCTGCGTCTACTTCTTCAGTTCCTACGTTGTTCATGTGTCGCCACACATTGTGAATGTGTGGCCTTGCATTGTGAATGTATTAAGTCACATTGTTAATGCGTGGCCTTGCATTGTAAATGTATTAAGTTAAATTTTTGATGTGTTGTCTTACATTAGTTTTGTTTGTTGGGTTTCGCTATTGCTCCACCCAACTTACTTGACTTTAACCTATCACCTATCACCTCTTCCCTTGATATTCAAAGCTCGTCCCTGAACTGTAGGTGCAGAGGGAACATTTAGTAAACTGTTGATAGTTGGAGCAATATCGATATTGCGAATTCTGCCGATATTACCACGACGCTGAATGTCAGGGCCAGCAGCATAAAAAATGGCACTGAGACTTGGTATTGTGGGATCATAACCATGCGCCCCATAGAAATTTGGTACAGAAAATACAGCGTTATCGGTGTCTCCCAAACGAGTGATAATGGGGCTTTGTACACCGTCAAAGTTGTATCCCTCGCGCATAATTGCAAACACATCACCAGTATCTTGACCTACAAATTCGCTTGTACCCAAACCAAATTTTGGATCATTGACATTGCTGGGTAATGGGCGGGGGTAGATTAAGTCAAAAACTGCTTGTTGTCTTCCACGCAAGTAATTAGGATTGTTATCGACTAATTCTCGTAACGCTGTGATTATTTGCTGTTGCAAGGTAATATATTCAGCGCGACTAACAACACCGTTGGGTTCACGTCCTTGCAGATTAATATAAATGTTGGCGGCTGGCCCTGATGTAATGGCACGGACTTTAGTTAAGTCAAAGCCGCGATTTCTGAGGTAGTTATTTAAGTTAACTGCTGTGTGGAAGGGGGCAAAGCCGTGATCGGAAACAACTAAAATATTACTGTTGGGTGTACCTTGGCGATTTGTCCCCACTGCGTTGATGATGCGCTGAACGGCATTATTAGCGGCTTGATAACCAGCTTGTACGTAAGTTTTATATCGCGCTACTTTGGTTTTATCTTGTCTAGCGCCAATAGATAATGGATTTGTTGGATCACTAGGCTGACGGGAATCAGTTAATAAAAACTGGTGTTCTGAGCCATCTGGTTGTTCAATATAAACCATGACTAAATCTGCATTAGGATTTTGGTTAATGGCTCTCAATGCCAGTCTAGTTTGATAATCAACAAACAGTTGCACTTGGTCTTCATAAATTGCTTCTAGTTCGCTGTCGGGGAAAGTGGTAAATCCTGGGCTGAGGCGTTCTGGAATGCGGAAATCGGCTTGGGGAGACCAAAAGCCAACGTTACTAAGGACATCATCGACAGTAGTTTGCACGGCGGGATTGCGGGGGATGGCATTGGCAGAATAACGTGCAATGCGAACGTTACTTAAGTCTGGGGCGAGATTGCTGACGTAAAACGCCGTACCTGCTTGATTAGAACTGCCTTCGAGATAAAATAAACTAGATTTGCGATCGCTCGCTTTCACATAAGCCGGGCCAGTTGCAGGTAAACTAAAAGTACCTGTGGGAATGCCGATTTGAGCATCAAAAAATACTAATGTGTCATAATTGGTGCGGCGATCGCTAGTTGTATCTAGTGCGGCAACTTGAATATCATAATTGACACCACCAACAGTAAACTGATCATTTAAACTTGCTTGCAAAATGGGGCTGTAAGAAATTCTGCCTGCGTTATTCAGTTGCGTTACTATCGGACTAGCCGCAGAACTAAAATTAGCAGCAGTTAAACTAAAACCTCTCGCACCTACCCCCGCAAACGCCCCAAAGGGAACGGTGTAAGATACAGTTCTTGTGCTGGCTGGTTGAATAATTGGGCTATTAGTCAAACCTGGGACGCGGACATCAACTCCATCTGCACCGGGAAAGGTAGCCGCTACTACTTGCTTACCATTGCGCTGAAGCCCAACCCAAATAGGTTCAGATGTTGGTTGTACACTGGCGCTAGGGCCGATTGTCGAATAACCGCCAATGGGTGCGCCAAAACCACTAATGTTAGAGTTAAAAGGACTGGCAACCAAATGAAATGTATTAGTGTTAATATCATTGCGAGCCGCCGTCGAACCTGTACCAATGGCTACGTGACAAGCCGCAGTTAAAGATGCACTGCAAGTAATATTTCTTTCAGCATAAACACCTTGTCTTTTGAGTAATCCCAATCCTTGGCGGCGATTTAATACACCATCTTTGAGATACTGCTCAACAAAATCTGGTGTGGCACCATCGAGAGAAATTAAAATTACTTTGGGGCTGGGTGTATTGGCTACTGGTTGAGCCGCGATAGAATAATGCACAGTTAAGCTAACGAAAAAAGTCACCAGCACCACAGCAGATAAGCGCAAAAATAATTTATGTCTGAAAGTTTGCTGTAGCCACTGCCATGTTTGATTTATGCCATAAAATTTTAAATACTTGCTCACTTGTCCTCCGTTAGTCTACGACCGTCACTTGTATGGGATGATTGCAGATCAAATTTATTGACAGTAAGTTAACGGAAGAATATGAAAATCTTAAGCCGAGAATTCTAGAGGAATCTGGTTTGATTTCCGAGTTTACTGGTGTAGTTAGAGAATGTAACAATTTTAATTTGCATGATGGGGATTTTCCTGTCTCTTTTAATTCTGAATTCTTCTTTATTTCTTGGTGTTGTCAGCAGTGATGTGAGCAATGTTCAAAGACAATAGTCAGCAAATCTTAACCGATAATGCACAGACAACGATCGCACAATTGCCAGCGCCGAACCATTGGGGAGAAAATAGCAATGGAATGCGCTCTAACTTGGGCGATCGCATTTTAGAAGCCACAGCTACAGCGGTAAATGCTTTACTCACCATTGATAACTTTGATGAAGCGGTAAAGACGGCTTTGCAAGTGATGGGAGAAAGTTTAGATTGCGATCGCTTGAGTGTGATTGAACATTTTCACATACCATCGTCTACTCTACCAGGTTGGCGATCACTGTATGAGTGGAATGCAACGAATATAATTGCTCAAATCTCCCATCCCACCACAGCCCAAGGAACCTACGCTGGAATTGAAGAATGGTATCAACGGCTGTACCAAGGTGAAAGTATTAGCTGTTTGCTCGCAGAAATGCCAGAACCGTTTCGCAGTGGACAAGCCGCAATCGGTGTAAAAGCACTGTTCGCTGTGCCGATTTTTGTCGAAGAACTATTTTGGGGAGTTTTGAGTTTTGATCACTGTCGTCAAGCCAAACACCCCAGCACCGCCGAATTAACATTGTTGAAAACCGCCGCCGCTTGTATTGGTAGTGCAATTCAGCGTCAACGCATCCGCCAAACCGAACAAAAACGGACGGAAGAATTAGCAAGAGTTAACCAAGAGTTACAACAACGAGATCGCCTCTTGTCTGTAGTTGCTCAAGTTACCAAAAATCTCCTAGACACGGAAGATATTGATTTAGCAATTCCTCAAGCTTTACAAGCGATCGGCACAGTCGCTAACATTAGTCGAGTGCAAGTTATCCTCGAACGCCAAAACCCAACCACCCAAACATTACAACACTGCATCACCTACGAATGGGTAGCGGAAGGTATCTCTGCCCAAATTGATCATCCGACAATGGCAGTCATTGAGAATGATGATGCCGAATTTTTGCTGAGAGAACTATATGTAGGTCGTTCTATGTGGTATATAGTTGATAAATTGCCCCATCCCATCAAAGAGCAATTTCAATCACTGAACATCAAATCATCTGGCGGCGTACCCTTATTCATCGAAGGACGCTACATCGGTTGTGTGGCTTTTGATGATTGTGTCACGCCGCGCCATTGGAGTCAGCAAGAAATGGATGTCCTCACTACTGCGGCTGAGGGAATTGGAGCCGCACTGCATCGCAAACAATTAGTTGCACATCTCATTCAAGAACGCGCCAGTACTGTAGAAAAACGAGTCACAGAATTAGTCAGAGCCAATGAATCACTGCGTGGCTGTGTAAATCGCCTGGCAGATGAACCAGATTTAGAAACCTTCTGGGAACATATTTTACTAGAAGCCTCCGCCCAAGCTCAATCTTATGCCGCCGCTTTGTTTTTGTATGACGCATCAACCAACACTAGTTTGATGAAACGCTATGTTAGGGAAGGTAAGGTGATTCCTATCCACACAGATCCCGAATTTGCTCAATTTCGCCTGCCAATTTCGGCAAATATTTTTTCTTATTGGCAAGAGGCGCTATTTAAAGGCGAGGTAATTTTTTTTAATATTGAGGATAACAAGAAACTGCTCGGCGCAAGAATTAAATGGCATCGCGCTCAAGGACATCGTGCTATTGTACGTGTACCTTTAATTTTAGGCGATCGCCCTTTGGGATTCATTGGTTTGTGTTTTCGAGAACCCAAGACTAGCTTACCGCCAAATATTGAATTGATTATCGCCCTAGCACAGCAAGCCACCTTAGCCATCCATTTAACTCATCTTGCTGAACAAAGTCGTCAAGCCGCAATTTTAGAAGAACGCAACCGGATGGCACGAGAAATTCATGATACCTTAGCGCAAGCCTTCACTGGTGTTATCGTCCAATTGGGTGCAGCCTCCCGCATCATTCCCCAAGATTTACCAGAAGTGCAAGAACACATCACCCAAGCCAGAGAATTAGCGCGAGAAGGTTTAGCCGAAGCGAGGCGTTCGGTAAATGCCCTACGTCCCCAAATTTTAGAAACGCAGAATTTACCCACAGCCTTTCATCACCTTGTAACGCAGATGTCTGCGGTGATTCATACTCAGATTATCTGCAAAGTGATTGGGGAAATTTATCCCTTGACAGTCGATATCGAAAACAACTTGTTACGCATTGGCCAAGAAGCATTGACAAACGCCATTAAACACGCTTCTGCCAGTGAGATTGTGATTGAATTGGTGTATGAACCGACGCAATTTATCTTACGGGTGAAAGACAATGGCCAGGGATTTGCACCAGAGAGTTTAGCTGTTGTCAAAGGTTTTGGCTTGATGGGAATCAAAGAAAGAAGCGATCGCATCAAAGCCCAATTAACCATTAAAAGTTTGCCACAACCAGGCACAGAAATTACCATCCTGATTCATCGAGACTAAATCATGACTGATAACCACCCCATCCGCATCTTGATTGTTGACGATCATCCCGTCGTCCGCCAAGGTTTAGCCGCCATGATTGACCGCGAAGCAGATATGACAGTTGTCGGACAAGTTTGTAATGGATATCAAGCAGTAGAGATATTTCGCCAACTGCAACCTGATGTCACCTTAATGGATTTGCGAATGCCAGAAATGGACGGCGTTACAGCCATTACCGCTATATGTAGAGAAGCCTACGCCAACATTATTGTCCTCACCACCTACGACGGCGACGAAGATATTTATCGTGGGTTGAAAGCCGGGGCGAAGGGTTATTTACTCAAAGATGCAGAACCAGATGAATTACTTTTAGCAATTCGCATCGTCAACACCGGACAAAAATACATTCCTACTTCCGTCGGCGCTAAATTAGCCGAACGAGTAGGGATATTGCAACTCAGCAGTCGAGAACTAGAAGTTATTCGGCTGATGTCCACAGGTAAAACCAACCAAGAAATTGCGGCGGTATTGCAGATTTCCGAAGGAACTGTGAAATATCACGTCAATCATATTCTCAGCAAATTAGGCGTAAGCGATCGCATTCAAGCAGTCATCACCGCTCTCAAGCGTGGAATCGTCACTTTGCAATAAATGAATTTGTATCATTCTATTCGTGAAATGGAATGACTACACAATTTTCTTCATTTTATACTTCACACTTTTTCCACTAGCCAAAAGTTAAGGTCATATCCCTATCTCTTAGTTAGTCATCAACTCACCTTGTGGTCTATGTAAAACTTCAACTTTGGACTAGGGACAAATGTTAACTGATTTTATAAAGTAAACCATAGATGTTGAGAGCCATTCCGAGAGTGATGTTCGGGGTTTTGCTGTTAAGTTCTATACCGAAGAAGAGAATTAAGACATAGTAATACCATGTCAAAACAAAAACTGAGCCGGATTTTGCTTTCAGTTGTAATTGTGAATACAGCAGTGGTTTCTGTAGCTGTTGATTGGAATGCCACCCATATCTTCAATCCCACTTGGGTACCTCATGCCCGATTCCATGATGTAGTGATGTTGTGGCTACTTAGTAGTTTATCGGTAGTTGCCCTCTGGTTACTGTGGAGGCGATCGCTAGAACCCGATATCAGTGTGACTGTTGCAACTTTAGTTCCTGTACTTTTCTGGACACCTTTTTTCTTCGCAACCTTACTAGTTCCCGGTACTAGCTTAAGTGCATTACCTGATGAACCCCTACCCTTAATTGTTGGCATACCAATTTATCCCAACGTTGTCGTTGCTACTATTAACGAAATCTTAGCAGCAATCAGTTATTGGCTTTACCGCAGTAGCCCCAAGACATCTACAAAAATTATCTAGCTGGCTCAGAGTATATGTCTTAAATAGTTGTACAAAATTAAATTTATTAGTAGAGGTAGGGAACAGGAAAATAAGATATGTAATTAAGTCTGTGTGAGTACTTACTTGGGTTTAGGGACTGACAATTAAACACATATCCCATTATCCACGTACAAAGAAGATAAGGGAGATAAAAGTTTTGTTGAGTAAACGAATTGAATAATTTATTTTTTGGAGTACCTTTGTGCTATTTGGATTACTGATTCTGTATTTAGAGAAACCAGTACTGGCTCATATTGGACATGGCGAATTTTATACCAAAATTTTGATTCACCAACAGCTAACTCCAAGTTTGATCATCACGGGATTGGGTATAGCCTTTCTATTTGGAGCCGGACACGCCCTTTCACCAGGACATGGCAAAACAATGGTAGCTGCTTATCTTGTTGGTTCACAGGGAACACCAAAACAGGCGCTAGTATTGGGACTTGTCACCACCATCACTCATACACTAGGAGTTTTTATCTTGGGACTTGTGGCTTTGGTGGCTGCACAGTATATCTTGCCAGAAACACTATATCCAATTCTCGGTTTGCTCAGTGGTTTAACTGTATGCGGAGTTGGTTTTTGGCTCTTAGATAAACGCCTGACTACTCATGAACACACACATAAGCATCATCACCATCATCCACCAACCAAATCCCTAATTGCATTAGGAATTGCTGGGGGTATTGTACCTTGTCCCTCGGCACTGGTTTTATTATTTAGTGCGATCGCTTTGCATCAAGCTGCTTATGGTGTAGTGTTAGTTAGTGCATTTAGCCTCGGATTAGCATCGGTGTTGGTGGCGATCGGGTTGATTGTTGTTTATGCTCATCAATGGATAGATCATTTACCCAACAGTGCTAAACTGCTGCAAAACTTATCGATGGTGGGTGCTGTTGGCGTAATTGTCATAGGTGCAGCATTAACCGCAATTTCTGTGATTTAGGGCAGTCAAAGCTTGGCACTACGTTTGCAATATGGCGGGGGCAGAATTTTTGGCAGTGATTTTGCCGCTTGAGGATTACAAATTACAAATTATGAAAGAACCATGTCAATACCCATCTCCTGGTGTAATTGCGATCGCTCGTCGTGTTAAACCAGGGTTAGAAGAAGCTTTTGAAGAAGCAACCAAAGGCGTGATTCTAGCAGCCAGCACCTTTCCCGGCTATATGGGGAGTGATGTTTTATATCCGCTAACTAAAAAAGGCGAGTGGCAGTTAATTTTGCGGTTTGACACAGCTAAACATTTACACGAATGGGAAGAATCTGTGATTTGTCAAGGTTGGATTGCCCGCGCCGAAGCTCTCACAGTTGATGGAGCCAAAGTTATGCGTGTCAACAGCCTAGAAGCTTGGTTTGCTCTCCCAGAAATCCCCAATGCCTTACCGCCACCCAAATGGAAAACTGCGATCGTCAGTGCAATTGGTCTTTATCCCGTGATTTTGATTCTGCCGAATCTTCTCAGACCCATTACCAGTGTCCTGCCTGTATGGATAGCTAGTCTGGTGAATATTAGCATCATGATGCCCTTGATGACTTGGGTGATTATGCCCCAGGTAACACGTTTATTTAAAGCTTGGCTTTATCCCTCTAAGAGTAAGAAGTAATACTCATTCCTTCTACAACCAATCACAAAAAACACAGAACAAATGACCAACAATCCAGATTTATTCTCACCCATCCAGCTTGGTGACTACACTTTACCCAACCGAATTGTTATGGCTCCGATGACACGCAATCGGGCTGGAGAGGGCAATGCACCAACGCCACTGAATGCTACATATTACGCTCAACGTGCCACGGCTGGGTTGATTGTCACCGAAGGTTCGCAAGTATCATCCCAAGGTTTGGGTTATCCCGCTACACCAGGAATTCACTCTCCAGCACAGATTACAGGCTGGCAAGAAGTGACAAAAGCAGTACATAGTGCAGGTGGCAGAATCTTTTTGCAACTATGGCATACAGGACGCATTTCTCACCCTTCCTTACAAGCAGATGGCGCATTACCTGTAGCGCCTTCAGCGATCGCACCTGCTGGTAATGCCATGACTTACACTGGTGATCAACCTTTTGTTACTCCTCGCCCATTGGATTTAGATGAGATTCCCAGCGTGATTGACCAATTCCGTCAAGGCGCGAAAAATGCCCTAGAAGCTGGTTTTGATGGTGTGGAAATTCACGGAGCCTTTGGGTATCTAATTGATCAGTTTTTACAAGATGGTGCTAATCAACGCAGCGATCGCTATGGTGGTTCTATTGAAAATCGGGCGCGGTTTCTGTTGGAAGTCACAGAAGCAGTATGTAGCGTTTGGGGTTCGGCGCGGGTAGGTGTGAAACTATCACCCAGCAACACATTTAACAATATCCATGATTCTGATCCGAAATCTACCTTCAGCTATGCGATCGCTGCCCTCAAGCACTTTAACTTAGGATATCTGCACTTAATGGAACCCACGCCAGCCGATATTCGCCACGGTGGTAAACCAATTCCGGTTGCAGAATTTCGCCCTTTATATCCTGGCGTGTTGATTGCTAATGGTGGTTACGATAAACAAACAGGTAATGCAGCGATCTCCAATGGCATTGCAGACTTAATTTCCTTTGGTGCATTATTTCTCGCCAATCCTGACTTACCCAAACGTTTCCAGTTAGATGCAGCTCTAAATACAGGCGATCGCCATACCTACTATGGTGGTGATGAAAAAGGTTACACAGACTATCCTTTTTTACCTTCTTATACCAATTCTTTATGAAGTTGGTATTAGTGCTGAGTAAGAAGAAAGTACTCAGCACTATAAAAACCCTAATTAGCTTGACTAATACTAGAACCAGAAAAGCTACGTTTGAGCATAAACACAGCTAACACAATTCCTAAAATTGCCAGTGCTGTAGTTGGATAAAAGAAAACAGTGTAACTGCCGAAAATATCTCGAATTCTGCCAGCTAACAAAGTTCCACCTAATGCCCCTGCACCGTAAGCTGTGAAAACTAGACCGTAATTTTTGGCATAGTCAGCGGAGGAGAACAAAATTAAGGTGGTGGTTGGAGCGATCGCTAACCAGCCACCAAAAGAAAAGTAAAATAGGGAAAACGCTATTAAATAAGTAGCGACAGTTCCTTGGCCAGCTTTTAGCATCATCAGCGACGCAATTAATACTAAAGTAAAAGAAAAAATTGCTGCTAACTTCGGACTAAAACGGTCAGTAAACCAGCCAAAAAATATCCTGCCAAAAGCATTAAATACTGCAAATAAAGAAACTGTACTTGCGGCTGTAGTTGCATCTAGTTTAATGATTTCTTGAGCTAAAGGGCTAGAAATACCAATTGCTGCCAATCCTGAGAATGTGCCGATTGTATAACAAATCCACAAACCGTAAAATGCTGGTGTTTGCAAGATCTCATAATTGGTGAGTGATGTACTTCCCTGAACTGCAACATTGGGATTCCATCCGGCTGGTTTCCAATCTTGGGGGGGTGGTTGCAACACAGTGGCGATCGCTAAAATAATCAGTGTAAAAGCAACACCTAAAATTACAAAAGTTTGTCGCACTCCGTAAGCATCAATCAATGATTTCGCCAAAGGTGCAGTAATTAACGGCGACAGTCCAAAACCAATCACAGTTAAACCAACTGCAATACCTTTTTTATCAGGAAACCACTTAGCGATCACAGCTAACGGTACACCATAAACTATACCTACACCCGCACCAGCGATCGCACCATAAGTCACAGTTAATAATTGTAAATTGCCATCTAGACTAGACAATATATAACCAAGTCCCATAATTACACCACCAACTGCGGTGATCCTCCGAGTCCCGAAGCGGTTGATATAAAAGCCAGTAATTGGCATCAATATCGCAAACACAATTAATAAAACCGTAAATGGCAACAAACTTTCTGTTGCGTTAATATTCAGTAATTTCTCTAAAGGTTTTCTAAAAATACTCCATGAATAAACAGTGCCAAGGCAAAGTAAAACAGTTGCTCCAAGCGGAATCAGCAACCATCTGCCTTTTTCTACAGGCATACCAAAAAGCTGCATATATTACATCTATCCTGTAAAATTATTTTTTCCACAGTATCTCACCTTTTGGGCGGGAAAATAATTTGACCCCATGCTTTTCCCACAATCTTCTAGTCTTTCTTTTGACTTTTGCCTTGTCTTACCAGCCTGGTGTTTAAAAAAACCTAAAAGTCTGAAGATAGATAAAACTAAAGGCTAAATTTGTTACAGTTACGTAGAAATTACAGTTGAGTAGTTTGAATGAGTAGCCCAACAGCCCGTTCCTACGCTTTTTTATCAATTGCAGCCGCAGTCGTGACTATTGGTTTAAAGTTTGGGGCTTACCTATTAACAGGTTCCGTCGGGCTACTGTCTGATGCCATTGAATCATGTGTAAATTTATTAGCTGCACTAGTGGCATTATGGGCATTAACTTATGCAGCCAAACCAGCCGATGCCGAACATACCTTTGGGCATTCTAAAGCCGAGTATTTTTCGAGTGGAGCTGAAGGTGCATTGATTATCGTGGCGGCTATTAGTATTGCAGTAGAAGCTTGGGGAAGGTTACAGCATCCAGAACCACTGACTCAACTGGGATTAGGGCTAGTGTTGTCATTCTTAGCCACAGCAGTCAACGGTGTGGTAGCTGTTGTCTTACTCAAAGCCGGAAAACGCTTACGTTCCATCACCTTGCGAGCAGATGCTCATCACTTATTAACTGATGTCTGGACTTCAGGTGGTGTAATAATAGGAATTCTTTTGGTGCAGGTAACAGGTTGGTTAGTACTTGACCCCATCATTGCCCTATTGGTAGCAGTCAATATTGTGTGGGCTGGATTTCGTTTGCTGCGGGAAACCTTTTCTGGGCTACTAGACACCGCTTTACCAAAAGAAGAACTAGATATGATCCGGCAGATATTTAGTGAGTACGAACATCAAAATATCCAGTTCCATGCCATACGCTCTCGATTAGCGGGGACACGTCGCTTTATTTCCTTTCACGTTTTAGTACCAGGCGCTTGGACAGTAAGCCAAGGACATAAGTTATGTGAAGAGATTGAGTTGAAAATTATTCAAGCCCTGCCAGGAAGCAGCATCATCACACACCTCGAACCTGTAGAAGACCCGGCATCTTGGAATGATTTGGAATTGGAGCGTCCAATTAACCAGTAGTCCAAAAAATAGGTAATCAATTAATAATGTAATAACCGTAAAATAAGGTGCATGGACATTGCGATCGCCATTTAATCTTGGTTGAGGAATTTTGGCAGAAGTTAACAGTAAAACATCTGCCATGCTTGAGTGACTTTCGTCCGTTTAACTCTGGAGGAATGCCAGTAAATCGCTATTAAACTTGTCTCGATGGGTACTAAACAATCCGTGGTCTGCGCCTGGATAGACTTTGAGAATCGAATCTTTGACAATCTGTGCAGAAAGTAAAGATGAGTTAGCTAACGGCACAATTTGGTCATCGTCGCCATGAATGATCAGTGTTGGCACATCAAACTTTTTCAGATCTTCAGTGAAATCAGTTTCAGAGAAGGCCTTGATGCAGTCGATCGCACCTTTGAGACCAACCTGCATACTCCATAGCCAGAACTGTTCTCGTACACCTGGGGAAACCTTGTTAGTCGGACGGTTTGCACCATAGAATGATTCACTCAGGTCTTTGTAGAACTGAGAGCGATCGCTCGCTACACCTGCGCGGATGTTGTCAAAGACTTCCAGTGGTAGTCCACCTGGATTCCCTTCAGTTTTGAGCATCAGTGGAGGTACTGCGCTCACTAACACAGCTTTGGCCACGCGATTTGTCCCGTGGCGACCAATATAACGGGCAACTTCACCACCGCCAGTAGAATGACCAACTAAGACAACATCTTTTAAGTCCAGGGTCTGAATCAGTGTCGCCAGATCATCTGCATAGGTATCCATCTCATTGCCGTTCCAAGGTTGGCTGGATCGGCCATGGCCACGACGATCATGGGCGATCGCCCGATAACCATGATCTGCCAGAAAAACCAATTGCTCGTCCCAAGCATCAGCATTCAGAGGCCAACCGTGACTGAAAACCACAGGTTGTCCAGTACCCCAATCTTTGTAATATGTCTGCGTGCCGTCTTGAGTTGTGATTATACTCATCCTTTAGGCTCCTTGCTTCTCCATCGGAATACAAAATTTGCCCCGACAAAGTAACAATTATTTCATCATTTGCGTTCATCCTCTTCTATCGGCGGTTAATTCTTGTTTCCGTAGCTCACTAAGTCAGGAATCTCTATAAGTGGGTGAGTCTCGGTGTACTTTCATTTGCCTTCCAATTAGTTTTTGAAGCTATTGAATAATTCTCATTCAGCTTTTATCTGGCAAATATTGCTAATAATTTAGATAAGTAACTTTCTGTAAAACAGTAACAATTGTTGCTAATAAAACTAGTAGTTGGCGATAGGATTTTTGGATTATCCTTGACAAATCTTTAACAGCTTGGCTAAAACTAAAACCAAATAATTAGATTTTAACCTTTGAGAAAACTTGATAGTGCTGACAACAAAAAATGACGAATTTGAATGATTTCCAAAAACTAATCGCCATTGCAAATGAACATGGAATTACTTGCCATGCTGCGCCCGAAGAGTGTTTAATTGCATCCTTACCGGGAGAAGATGATTTTTTATTAGCTTTTACTTGGTCTGGTGCAGTACAGGGAGAGACAGCAGAGCATGGACTAATAGCAATTAGCGTACAAGATATTACTAAAGAAATAACTGTCGCTGCTTGGCAGATTCCTACTTATTTATTTAGCAATGTGTTAAGACAGGCACAGATGCTTGTGACTGCCCATAAAGATTTCATGCTAGATAAAAATAATACATAGCTAAAAAACTATACATAGCATTCTGGTTACTGAAGATTCTTTTAATTAGGTATGTATCTAAAGGTAGATACTATCTAATGGCAAAAAGCTTACCGTTGTAACGAAATGTGAAGGGATAAATCAAAAATATGGCAGACATTGTTGATACTGCTGTGAATGCTGGTTCTTTTAATACTCTAGTTGCTGCGGTTAAAGCTGCTGGTCTAGTAGATACTCTCAAAGGAACTGGCCCATTTACTGTTTTTGCACCGACTGATGAAGCATTTGCAAAGCTTCCAGAAGGTACAGTAGATTCATTGCTCAAGGATATTCCAAAGCTCAAGAAAATCCTGACTTATCATGTAGTTTCAGGTAAAGTGTTGGCAGCCGATGTAGTGAAGCTGAAGTCAGCTACCACTGTTGAAGGTTCTGACGTAAAAATCGATGCTTCAAATGGTGTCAAAATTAATGATGCCAATGTTGCTACACCAGATGTTGCTGCTGATAATGGTGTTATTCACGTCATTGATACAGTGTTAATTCCTGCATAAGCAAAAGCTTGATAGGAGACATACTCCTACACTGTATGCAGTAGCATACAGTGTAGGTTTTTCAGTAAATACAGCTATTGCTTGGGAGATTAACTGAGCTTTAAGGGCATTAGTACATTTGATTATTGAGTTTGTTTGGTGTAAAAAGAAACTATGCGACAGGCGATCGCAAAATTGCAAGCAAAGTTGATACTTGATTTCAAAATCTATACATATAGTAGTAGCGATCGCACGACATTCCTAAAACTGAGACAGCAGCCTATTCTCTGGATCTAACTCTTGGGTTTTGCCTGCACGAAATTCGGCGATCGCCTCAGATGCTAGTTTGGCAAGTAAATCTGGAGACTTGGCAAAAGCTTGATCCCAACGGCGTTCATCTTCTAGTTCTTCTAAAATCATAGATGCGATTCCTACGGACAGCTTCGCTAACGCATCTTGCTCATCCGCAGGTAAGGTTTTCAATCGGGATATTGCGTATTCTAGTAGCTCACTCATAGCTGTCTATCCTTAGAAAAGTCTTACTATCAATTATCAGCGATCGCTCACAGGAAGTTTACAAGCTTGTTCCTTCAGTTCTTGCAAAGACATACGAAATCACTCTAACAGAGCTTGGATCTCAATTTTAGTACATTTGATTATTGGGTTTGTTAGTGTAAAAACTAACTAGAGAGCAGGCGATCGCGCTACATTCCTAAAACTGAGACAGCAGCCTAGTATTTAGATCTAACTCTTGGGTTGTACCTGCACGGAATACAGTCATCTCTTCAGATGCAAGTTTAGCGAGTAAGTCTGGAGACTTGGCAAAAGCTTCATCCCAACGCCGTTAATCTTCTAGTTCTTCTATAAGATTAACGGCGATCGCATCTTGCTCATCAGCAGGTAAAGTTTTCAATCGAGATCTAGCGTATTCTAGTAGCTCAGTCATAGCTGTTTATCTTTAAAAAAGTCCAAGTATTAATTATCTATAATTGCTCAGTTACTTACTTTGGAAACAACAAAGCTATTTTATTTTTTTTGCTTTTTCTTATATGTTTTCCATTTTTCACATGTCATTTTACCGTTGTAAGAAAGTAATTTTCCCTTTTCCCAATCTTCAATATCGTAACCACGCCCAATTAGTAAGCTTTTCTGCTCTGGAGTAATCTTTAAATTTTCAGGTAATAGACTAGCGAATAGAAGAGGTTCTTCTTCATGTAGATATTTGATTTCAAAATACTTCTTACTAAGCTTAAGAACATTCTTTTTAAATTTAGGGCTATGTTTGTAGTAGCTAATTAAGCTGTCGTATGTGCATATAATAATATCATTATTACAAAGACTAGCTAATCTATCCCTCATACCCTGATTTACAGATTTTTGCTCACTTCTACCAATCACTAACAAGTATTTAAAGAAAATAGGATTATACCGAAGAGGTATGGGTAAAATAAGGGGATTTAATCTTCTTAAAACTTCATTTTTATTTTTATCTATAAATTCTTGCCAAGAATGAATTTGTGACATTGCTTCAGTCATATCTGAAGTAGGAATAATCTTATTTTTGTCATCTCGGAAGAGTTTTTTATTTGGATGTTCTAGCTCGACTAAAACAATATGCCAAAAATCTGAAGACTTTGTTAAAAAAACAAAATCAGTCACTAAAGATGTGTCTAAAGGAAATTTAGATATAATTGAACTGAAATGAACATGATGGTTCAGAAGAAATGGTGTGTAAAATAATTCAGTATTTTTCTCCAGAAAATCTTGGCAGTTTTGCTCTGTCACGTCATCTCGGTTCAATAGTTCCTGAAATTCGATAGCTATATCAGACATTGGAAATTAACACTATATAAACTTTTCTAAGATTACTCTAAGTTAAACTGATTAAAAATTAACAAATCCAAATTTTATAAATATTTTTTAATATTCATTCAAGTTTTTTATTCTAATAGACAACCGAATAAATCACCTACTGTCAGCTGTAACTCACTTGCAAAAGATGGAACAGGAAGTAACTGCTCTGCTTGATCAAATAACTCTGGTGGCTGGTTTGAGAAATAAACAAATACTAATCTTTCGCTCGGATCAATCAACCAACCCATTTGAGTTCCATGCTTCAAAGAATGTAATATTTTAGCAATGACCTTACTCTGGCTTTGCTCAGGAGAAAGGATTTCAATTATCCAATCGGGTGCTAATGCAAAAACATTTGCCACACCTCCGTTCTCATTTCGAGGAATTCTCTCCCACAGGAACACAGATATATCTGGAACGATCGCACGTCCAGCAAAAATGCAGCGCAATTCTGGAAATGCGCGGGCAATTTTCTGCGGTTTTGTGACTCCATTGATGGTAATAATTAGTTCACCTTGAATTGTGCTGTGTTCACCCTGTGGCATAGGTTTATGAATAATCTGACCATCAATGTATTCACTGGCAGGTTTAGTTTCTGGTAGCTTGAGAAACTCCTCTAATGTCAAATTTTTGGATGGTGTCTGTACCATTGGTAACTACCTTGAAGATGCCAGATAAGTTTCACTTAATCGTTAACTAACGTGTGTAAGGTTGTGCCATAACAAGACCAGGAATAACACGGTAATGTTTGACATTGAATGTACAAAGTGTTGCTCCTCGCCCAACAGCACAAGCACCAATTAAAGCATCTAACAATCCTAAACTATCTGACAAATGGTAAGCTGTGAAGTCTGACAAGGCTCGATTTAAATCAGCCTCCGTCGGCCAGATTGTAGTTAGGGGTGCAACCAATTTTAAAGTATGACGCAGCTTTTGCTTGTTTTGAGCATCTTGGATTAATTCCATAACCACAAAACCAGGTACACTAGGTAACTCTGGTAGGCTGGCAAACCAAGCAATCGCCGGAGCATGACCGCGTTGAATATCAATCAAAATGTCCGTATCTAGCAAATACATCTAATTAACCTATGCTTGCTCACGGGTTTCAGCTTTGTGACGCAGCTGACGAGCGTAGGCTTGACTATCTGTAATATCAGGTCGTGAATTGATAATACCTTCGCTTTGCCAATAGGCTACAAGTTCCGCCCCTGTCTTGGGTGGATTTGTAATAGCTTGTCTGGAACTCAGAACACGAAGAATGTATTCAGAAAGAGTCAATTTAAGCTCAGAAGCTTCATGAGAAAGCTGTTTTTCTAGTTCTGGTGACAAATCAAGATAAATGCTCACTTTGGTTCTCCTGTTTAGTTTTGACTCTAACTTATTGATAGAAATTGGATTTCAAACAACAACCGCTTCGGCGATCGCACCTTGCATTCTCCCCATTGCATCAATCAAGCTTTGCAGTTGTTGGTCGGCTTTCATCACAGCTAAACCGCGGACTGTGACTTTACCAGGAGAGTAAACAAAGCGGGTTTTGAGATGTTCTGGTAAGTTGGCTGCAAGTAAATTCCACGCAGGTTCTTCCATTGGGGTTTCTAAAATTACGTGTTGTTTGTTTTCTGGTTTAATCCGGCTAAATCCTAATTTTTTCGCCAATTGTTTTAGTTCCATGACGCGTAACAGTTGATTGGCGGGGACGGGTAAAGTACCATAGCGATCGCTCCATTCGGCTGCAATCTGCGTTAGTTCTTCTTGGGATTTCGCCGCCGCTACCGCACGATACGCACTCATCTTTTGATCAATATCGGGAATATAATCAGCGGGGACAAATGCGGTAAGGTTGAGGTCAATTTGTGTATCGTCAACTTGGGGAATTTCTTGACCGCGAATTTCTCGAATCGCTTCTTCTAACATTTCCATATACAAATCAAAACCGATCGCATCCATTTGACCGGATTGTTCTGCACCTAGCAAGTTACCCACGCCGCGGATTTCCATATCGCGCATTGCCAATTGATACCCGGAACCGAGTTGAGTAAATTCTTGTATTGCCCGTAATCTCTGCCGTGCAGCATCAGATAAGGTGCGCTGCTTGGGATAGAATAACCAAGCATGAGCTTGAATACCTGCCCGGCCGACACGACCGCGTAATTGGTATAGTTGCGATAAGCCAAAACGGTGTGCGTCTTCAATTAAGATGGTGTTAACGCGGGGAATATCTAACCCAGATTCAATAATTGTCGTACATACCAAGATGTCTGCGTCACCATTACTAAAGGTGAGCATGGTTGATTCTAACTCGCTTTCGTCCATTTGCCCGTGAGCGATCGCAAATCTCGCGCCTGGTACCATCTCCCGGAGATTGGCTGTAATCTCTTCTATGCCATCAACCCGTGGAACTACGTAAAACACCTGTCCCCCTCGATCTAATTCTTGGCGAATGGCGCTGCGGACACTTTCAGGATTTCTGGGGGAAAGATGGGTTTTAATTGGTCGTCTGGTGGGGGGTGGTGTAGTAATCAAACTCATTTCCCGAATCCCAGATAAAGACATATACAAGGTACGGGGAATGGGTGTGGCGGAAAGAGTCAGCACGTCAACCTGAGTTTTCAAGGATTTAATTTTCTCTTTTTGGTTCACCCCAAACCGTTGTTCTTCGTCTATGACCAACAGTCCTAAATCTTTGAAACTGACACTTTTACCTAAAAGTTGGTGTGTCCCCACGACGATATCTAACTCACCCGTTGCCAAGCGTTTTTGTATAGTACGTCGTTCTTCAGCACTGCGGAAGCGGTTGAGTAAGCCGACATTTACAGGATAGGGGGCAAAGCGTTCTTTGAGGGTGTGGTAATGTTGCTGGGTAAGAATAGTTGTCGGCGCTAAGAGTGCGACTTGTTTACCAGAAGTCACAGCTTTAAAAATGGCGCGGATTGCAACTTCGGTTTTACCAAAACCAACGTCACCACAAACTAAACGATCCATTGGGCGATCTCTTTCCATATCCCGTTTCACATCTTGGACGGCTTTTAGCTGGTCGGTTGTGGGTTGGTAGGGGAAAGAATCTTCCATTTCCTCTTGCCAAGGCATATCGTGAGGATAGGCGTAACCTTGTTGTTGCGATCGCGCCGCATATAATTTCAGCAAGTCTACCGCTAATTTCTTGATAGCTTTGCGGACACGGTTCTTGGTATTGTCCCAAGCCTTCCCGGTCATTTTGTGCAGTTCTGGGGCTTTATCTCCTGTGGTGCGGAACCTTGACAAAGAACCAACTTGATCAGCCGCCACCCTCAACAAACCATCGGCGTACTGTACAACTATGTAGTCACGGGTTTCATCGTTAAATGTCAAACTTTCCAGCTTGACAAATTTACCAATTCCGTGGCTTCTGTGAACGACATAATCTCCCGGACGCAGTTTATTCGGGTCAACTTGCTTAGAAGCAGCCTTACGGCGTTTGCGGATATATCCTGGTGTGGCGAGGGAGTGCTGACCGTAAAATTCGCGGTCGGTGATAATTACTAGGCGGTATGTCGGGAGAATAAATCCTTCCAGTTCCGCCAAACCCGAATATTTTAGGGCGACCGGGGTATGGTTGATTTGTAGCTTTTCAATTGCTTGGTAGTCGCGCGGGTTGGGGATAAACTGCGCCGGACAGTCGTGTTCTTGGAGTAAAGAGACAGAACGGGAAGGTTGGGCAGAAATTAACCAGATAGAGAAATTGCGATCGCGTTCTTGACGTAGTGTTTCCGCCAGTTTACCAAATTGGTGCGGTGTGACGGGTACAGACCGACTCGCTAAATTAATCCCGTTGTTTTCTTCGGCGATTTCTGATAAATAAACAGTGAGAAATTGGGTAAGTTCTGCCAGACAATCATCAAACGACCGATGGATTTTCGGCAATTGCACAGCACCCAAATCTAATTCCCCAGTCCCCAGCGACCATTGTTCCTCAGCATTTTCCACCCAGCGATCGCTATGGGCGTGGCACTGTTCTGGTTCGTCAATAGCAATTAAAGTATTTTCAGGTAGATAATCCAGCACTGAGGCAGGTTTTTCAAAAGCCAACCCTAAAAATCTGCGACTCCCTTCTAGAATTGCTGACTCTTGATGATCAAGTGACGATTCAGTATTTAACTCAGCACTCAGCATTCGGAACTCAGCACTATCTTTCAGTGCATCTAAAATGATCGGCGTAAAGCTAGTGGGAGTCAGCACGATCTGAGCAATTTTGTCAAGGGCAGAACGCTGAGTTGTGGGGTCAAATTCTCTGATTTGCTCGATTTCGTCGCCAAACCATTCCAAGCGTACTGGCAATTCTGAAGATACTGGAAAAATATCAACAATATCACCGCGCCGACTCCATTGTCCTTCTGTTTCTACCAGAGGTACTCGTTCGTAACCCAAGGTAGTAATTTTGGTACTGAAAGCATTTAAGTCAAATTCCATCCCCTTCTTTAAGGTGAGGCTAAGGGGTGAAAAAGCCTCTGGTGGCGGTAAATGCGGCTGTAACGCCCCCGTAGTAGCAACCACCGCTATTATTTTATTTTGACCATTGACTGAACCTTGACTCTTCACCAAATCCGCCAAAACCTGCATTTGTCCCCAAGTCATTTCCGTTTCGGGGTCAAAAGGTTCGTAAGGGGATGCTTCCGAAGTGGGGTAAAAATGGACTGTTTGCCATCCCATCGCCTCTAATTGAGCGTAAGCGCGTCCGGCTTCCTCTAGGGTGGCACAGACTACAAATAAATTTTTGCCTGAATTTTGCGCTAATGCCGATGCTACAAGACCCTTGGGTAGACGGGAAATTCCATTTAAGCGTAAATCTTTTTGCCGATTGAGTTTGGAAAGCAGTTCTGTGGTGAGAGGCGATCGCGCTAAGGCACGCACAATAGAAGAAAATGCCATAAGTTCTACTAGAGGTGGAAATCTTCGGTGATAAGAAAATTTATAGGTAGTTTATGTTCACCATTTTAAAAGTGTTAACGCCTTACTTATTATTTCTATGGAAGAATGATGATGGAAATTATAAATATATAAATTTAAGAAGTTAAACTACTACTTTGTGCATAGTCAACTGAAGTATGAAGTGTAAAGTCTAAATTTCATCCCTGAATCTTTAGCCTTTTTTGGTCAAAGCACATATCTCAGCACTTTAAATAACGTTTAATACTAGATACTAGGGGTTAAGCATAGTTCGCTCCCCATAGCGGCAAATCCAAACATGTCCTCCATTACTTCTGAAATTTTAATCATTTTGGTACTAATCATTGCCAACGGCATCTTCTCCATGTCTGAGATGGCGATTGTCTCAGCGCGGAAGGTCAGGCTTCAGCAGCTTGCCAATCAAGGAGATCCCAAAGCCAGGGCGGCATTAAAACTAGCAGAGTCTCCCAATAATTTTTTATCTACCGTTCAAGTCGGAATTTCTCTTATCGGTATCCTGACTGGTGCTTTTGGGGGAGCTACAATTGCTAGTCGTCTGGCTGTATATGTAAAACTTATCCCCGTTTTAGCTCCCTATAGCGAACCAGTATCATTTGGGATAGTCGTTTTAATTATTACGTATCTATCTCTGATTATCGGAGAATTAGTACCGAAGCGGTTGGCATTAAACAACCCAGAAAAAATTGCAGCGTTTGTGGCGATCCCAATGCGGGCGTTAGCGGCTCTAGCATCCCCAGCGGTGCATTTGTTGAGTGCTTCTACAGAATTGGTGTTGCGGATTTTAGGCATTACACCTTCTGATGAGCCACAAGTCACGGAAGAAGAAATTAAAATCCTAATTGAGCAAGGTACAGAAGCGGGAACCTTTGAAGAAGCAGAACAGGATATGGTAGAGCGAGTTTTTCGTTTAGGAGATCGCCCTGTCAGTTCTTTTATGACACCCCGCCCTGATATCATTTGGCTAGACTTAGAAGACACTGCCGAAGAAAACCGCCAAAAAATGACTGAAAATGGTTATTCTCGGTATCCAGTTTGTCAAGGAGGACTTGACAATGTACTGGGGATCATTCCTGTAACCGACTTACTCGCCCGGAGTTTTCGGAATGAATCTCTCGATTTAACAGTGGGATTGCGTCAACCTGTGTTTGTCCCAGAAAGCACTCGTGGCTTGAAGGTTTTGGAGTTATTCAAGCAAACTATCACCCACATGGCAATTGTCGTGGATGAGTACGGCGTGATTCAAGGATTAGTCACCCTCAACGACATCATGAGCGAAATTGTCGGGGATGTTCCCGCCGGGCCGGGAGAAGACGAACCCCAAGCAGTACAACGAGAAGATGGTTCATGGCTACTGGATGGGATGTTACCAGTAGATCAATTTTTTGAACTGTTTGAAATGGAAGAATGGGAATCTGACGAACGCGGTAGCTATCAAACCTTGGGTGGCTTTGTGATTACTCATTTAGGCCGCATACCCTCCGCCGCCGATCATTTTGAATGGGAAGGAATGCGGGTTGAGGTGATGGATATGGACGGTAATCGCGTAGATAAGGTGTTAGTTGTGCCAATGGGGAGTCAAACACTGGCGAAGAAAGAAGCAGAATAAAGTCTAAAATCGGAAATTTTAGTGTTCATGCCTCATTTGAAACCTTGTGATTTGCACCACAAGGTTTCAAAGCTTAATGATCCAAATTTCTAGGGATTAGGATACATAACTAAAGTAACTGGCTGTCAAGTTTAGTCCTGAAACTCCTTGTGCGATCGCAATCAATTCATCAGTAGAGTTGAAAGTTCCATTACCATTACTATCAAGGTAAATAGATGTTCCTGTTATACCAGCGATCGGTGATGTTCCTAGCAAGTAAGAACTCGCTGTACCTCTGAGTTGGATTCTATCTTCAGCAATGCTGAAGTCCGTAATCAAAGCATAATCATTTAGACCAGCGTTGGTGTTATTACCATCGTTGTAAAAAACAGCACTAGCATTACCCAGGATAAATAAATCGTTATTGTTGCCACCAGTGAGACTGTCTCTTGTTGATCTACCAAACTCACTACCAACACCATTCAGGGTATCGTTACCATCACCACCCAAAATTATATCGTTACCACCGCCACCAATTAAGGTATCATTTCCAGTCCCACCATTAAGGGTATTACTACCACTATTACCTGTGATAGTGTTGGCTAAACTGTTTCCTGTACCATTGATGGCTGACGTACCAGTTAAGGTCAAATTTTCCAGATTCGCCCCCAGAGTGTACGTGATGGATGATTGGACTGTATCTGTACCTTCGTTGAGGTTTTCAGTTACGACATCGCCAGCGCTATTGACTACATAGTTATCATTACCTGTGCCACCAATTAACGTATCACTTCCAGTTCCGCCATTCAGACTGTCGTTACCAGCACCACCATTGAGAATATTGTTACCGCTATTACCTGCGATCGTATTATTTAAGCTATTTCCTGTACCATTGATGGCTGACGTACCTGTTAAGGTCAGATTTTCCAGATTCGCACCCAGAGTATAGCTAATTGAAGAACGTACAGTATCTATTTCTGTCGCTAATGTCGAGGTTTCAATCACCACATCTCCCAAACTATCCACTACATAGATGTCGTTACCTGAACCACCGTTGAGTACATCGTTTCCTGTACCACCATCAAGGGTGTCATTACCTGCACCAGCCTCAATTGTGTCATTACCTGCACCGCCTCTAACATTGTTATCGGCCGGAGTCGCAGAAGTAAAGCGAATAGTATCGTTACCACTGCCAGCTGTGACATTCAAGAAAAACTCAAAGCCTTGATAAGTGTCGCCACCAGAAACCAGGGTTGCTAAGGTACTACCATTGATAATCAAGGTTCTACCTGTGGTATCTGCGGAGAAATCGGCATCCACAAGGGTATCAACCCCTGCTCCACCATCGACTGTATCTGCTCCGGCTCCTTGAGTAATAATGTCATTCCCCGCGCCGCCGCTAATCACATCATTACCAGCACCACCATTGAGAATATCGTTAAATACTCCACCAATGAGTTCATCATTACCACTACCAGTGGTGATGTTAAACTGCTCAATATTGCTGTAGAAGGTGCGATTACCTGAGGTGATATAGGAATTCCCCAATCTGCTGACGTTGGTTGACACACTGGAGTAGTCAATTACTAAAGTATCAATCCCAATTCCGCCATCTACTTCGTCTGCGGTTCCTAATCCCGCACCCAGGATGTCGTCTCCTGCTCCACCATTAAGTTGATTATTTTCCTGAATTGTCGTGGCTTGACGAATGTTGTCATTACCACTACCAGCAGTGATGTTGCGTAGAAACTCCAAACCTTGATAAGTGTTGCCACCAGAAACGATTGTGGCGAGGGTGCTACCTGTGATAGTTAAGGTTCTGCCTGTGGTATCTGCGGAGAAATCAGCATCTACAAGAGTATCAATTCCTGTACCACCATCGACCGTATCTGCTCCGGCTCCTTTGGTGATGATGTCGTCACCTGCACCACCGTTGAGTACATCATTCCCACCACCACCACTAATCACATCATTCCCAGCACCTCCATTGAGAATATCGTTAAATACTCCACCAATGAGTTCATCATTACCACTACCAGTGGTGATGTTAAACTGCTCAATATTGCTGTAGAAGGTGCGATTACCTGAGGTGATATAGGAATTACCCAATCTGCTGACGTTGGTTGACACACTGGAGTAATCAATGACTAAAGTATCAATCCCAATTCCGCCATCTACTTCGTCTGCGGTTCCTAATCCCGCACCCAGGATGTCGTCTCCTGCTCCACCATTAAGTTGATTATTTTCCTGAATTGTCGTGGCTTGACGAATGTTGTCATTACCACTACCAGCAGTGATGTTGCGTAGAAACTCCAAACCTTGATAAGTGTTGCCACCAGAAACGATTGTGGCGAGGGTGCTACCTGTGATAGTTAAGGTTCTGCCTGTGGTATCTGCGGAGAAATCAGCATCTACAAGAGTATCAATTCCTGTACCACCATCGACCGTATCTGCTCCGGCTCCTTTGGTGATGATGTCGTCACCTGCACCACCGTTGAGTACATCATTCCCACCACCACCACTAATCACATCATTCCCAGCACCTCCATTGAGAATATCGTTAAATACTCCACCAATGAGTTCATCATTACCACTACCAGTGGTGATGTTAAACTGCTCAATGTTGCTGTAGAAGGTGCGATTACCTGAGGTGATATAGGAATTACCCAATCTGCTGACGTTGGTTGACACACTGGAGTAATCAATGACTAAAGTATCAATCCCAATTCCGCCATCTACTTCGTCTGCGGTTCCTAATCCCGCATCTAGGATGTCATCTCCGGCTCCACCGTTGAGTTGATCGTTGCCTCCAAGTCCTCTAATAGTATCGTTGTCTGGAGTTCCTGGAAGTATATTATTACCATTGTCACCTGTAATAATTGCCATAAATCTACGCAGCCTCAGAAGTATATTAAAAAAAGTTTGACAGCACCGATCTTTTTTCTTGTGTCAAGCAATCAACTAATTAATTTAATTTTTGATGTCTAAATTAATGAGCTTTTTAAACATGAGACATTAAGCCTAATTTAGCTCTTACTTATGCTAAATTAAGCATTTATCTGCTTGACAAAAAACGTTTTGACGCTTGAGTATCTTATCCTTAATATCGGAAAATTTTCAAGTACTTTTGATGGTGTTGTTAATACATCGCTCAGAGAAAAATCAATGTTTTATTTTATAAAAAAAGAAAAAATAAATTTAATGTAGTTGCTTTCCAGTGTGTCAGTCACAATAAATAAGGAATTAAGAACTTCTGAAAAAAGATTTAAAATGTAGTGTGCGTCATTTTCTGACATGATTATGTTTTTTTAAACTGACGCACTCTACTAGGCGGAATTTTAGGATAATTTAGTTTTTGGTGTTACTTTAACGCCAGTAGAAGAGGATGGACGCAGATAAACTCAGATAATTAGCACTTCAGCAAATTAGGAAACGCCATATCTATTGTTGCGACAAGCGTTTCACTTCCTCTCCGCCCAACATTTCATGTGCTTTTGCCAAAATATGCGGAATTTTATCGGCGTGTGGACTTCGGCTAAGACATTGGCGTAAATCTATTTCGTTGAGTTTATCTGCTTTGTTACCAGGAAACCAATGACTAGCGTTACCCATGAGGTTGTAACGGGTTTTAGCGTAGTCTACTAAATCGTAGGCATTAGCTAAATTCCATAGCCACAAAATCATGGGGATATTTATCTCACCTGGGGTATTTTGCCAGGTTGGTAAGTTGATATGCCAAGTTTTTACCCAATCTTCCCCTAAAATGGCGATCGCTTCCTCTTCTAATCTCGCCAAAATTGGGGGTAAAATTTCGGAAGATTCATCCAATAACTCTAATGTCTTTAGGTGTTCATCAAAATCTTGGGGTTTAGCTGCGCCTAAACTCAGGGTATGCACCTGAGAATGACTCAGACAAAACAAATCATTAAACACCATTGGACTCAAGGGCGCACACAGATTCACTAATTTTTGTGGTGCTTTATAAAGCTGTCCGCCTTTATCAGAAGGACTAATAATAAATACTCCCATATCAAGTTTATTAGCGGCTGCAATTGCTGGCCAATTAGTTTGATTAATGTAATACCAATGCAGATTTACATAATCAAATTGATTGGTATTAATTGCCTGCACAATTAAATCTGTAGCGCCGTGAGTAGAAAAGCCAATAAATCTTACTTTTCCTTCAGCTTGCAATTGCTTTGCTACGTCTAAACAACCACCAGGACGGATGCTATATTCCAGTGATTCACTATGATTAATACCATGCAAACTAAACAAGTCAACATAATCTAACTGGAGATTACGTAACGATTTTTCAAATGTCTGCCGGAATTCTTTGGCATCAGCAACAGGTGAAACTTTAGTTTGGACAATTAATTTTTTACGGGGAAACTTTGGTAGTATTTTGCCCAATTGCATTTCCGAACTACCATAACCACGCGCAGTTTCAATGTGATTAATTCCGACTTCAACTGCTTTGTGAATAGTAGCTTCGAGATTTTTTTGGTTATCTGTGGGAATTTCTGGCCAAGAAACATCTTGCCATTTGAATTGATATCTCATGCCGCCGCAAGAAAACACCGGCATCTGTAATTCTGTGCGTCCAAATCGTCTGTATAGCATTAGTGGATTGTGGATTTTTGGTATCAAGTCTCAATCAGGCGATCGCTATATATATATTTTTTCAAGTCCTGACACTGGTAACATCCATAGAGCCATAACATTAGTCAGGTGTTTGGTTGTCAAATAGCGAAGTTTTTCAGTCCCAAAAGACTAATTACCATATCCTGCCCAGTATTCGCAAGTAACTTCAGCAATTATTCTCAAGAATTTAGACTAACAAATCCTCAAGAGTTGTTAGTCTAAATCTTAAATAACCAACTATTTCAGCAATTGCTTGTTGTTGACCAACAGTAGTTTTAAACTATATAATTATGGTATTTGCACCCAGTTTATATCTCATCTTTATCTATGCACTGTTACTACAGTGGCAATCACAGTAATTGATTAATACCTGACATAGCTACCAGGAACCCAACGCCGGCCGCGCGGTGTTCTTTCCCAGTGTGCGGGAACCCATCTCTGGCGAACAACTTTGCGGACAACAACAGGTTTACGTACAACAACAGTTCGGTGGTTATCACGTTTAATAATAACCGGCGCGGCTGATGCTTGAGTTTGCACAGCAAATATTGAAAGTGGTAGAGCTAGTAAGGTTCCAGCAAGGATGCGTTTCATCATGTTCAAATCTCCTGGAGTTTCTCATTGCTAAGTTAGTGACAGCTTTCTTTAAGAATTTGTCAATTAAACCCGTTACCTAACCAGAGAAAATACTTTTAGCAACAGCGTTTCCTTTTACGGAATTTCACTAGTGAGACAAGTATTTACACTAATAAATCAGGTATCGATTATTTTTAAATCCTCAATAAGATTGCTGGTTAACTTTCATTTTCAGTTTAGAAAACTCCGCAGAAATAAGGACGTGAAGAAAGTAGTGATTATGAGATGACTAAAGTCATAAACTATTTGGAAATTACTTTCATGTACTTGGGAATTGCCATAAAACTCAAAAAAAATGAGGATAAGCCTCAGCATACCCCCATTTTCAAAGATCAGAAATTAGCACTTACGAAGTAGCATTTTGCAACTCAGCAGTGCGGACTGATAGCTGTTGTGTCTGACTACCTCGTTGGACTTTTACCTGTAAGGATTGACCAAGGTTGGTGTTTTCCACAAAGTTCTGCAACTGTTCTGCATTAGTAATGGCTTGGCCATCTATTTGCAGGATGACATCACCACGGCGAATACCTGCTTTAGCTGCGGGGGAATTTGGGACAACTCGCATCACTAAAACCCCGCTCACTTCTGGAATTTCAAATGTAGAGTTGGGGTCGCTGTTATTTTGTTTAGCTAATTCGGGTGTTAATGTGACCATTTGCACACCTAAATAGGGGTGAGCAACTTTACCATCTCGTTCCAGTTGTGTGGCGATCGCTTTTGCTTTATCAATGGGAATGGCAAAGCCAATACCCATCGCATCAGCACGAATGGCGGTGTTAATCCCAATCACTTCACCACGGTCATTTAACAGCGGCCCGCCAGAGTTACCGGGGTTAATGGCTGCGTCAGTTTGAATAAAGTCTAGGCGTTTGTCAGAAATTCCCACTTGGGCGCTAGAACGCTTGAGGGTGCTGACAATACCTAAAGTCACAGTATTATCAAAGCCTAAAGGATTACCAACTGCGATCGCCCAGTCTCCCACTTGTACAGCATTAGAAGAACCTAATGGTGCAACGGGTAAATCCTTACCAGCGTTAATTTTCACAACGGCTAGATCTGTCACTTCGTCAATGCCTTGAACTTTGCCTTCAAAAGTGCGACCATCCTTGAGGCGAACTGTCACCTTATCCGCTTTATCAACAACGTGGGCATTAGTTAAAACCAACCCACTTTTATCAATGATGAACCCAGAACCAAGACCGCGCATCTGTTCTGGTGGTAATTGTTGAGAATAACCATCACCAAAAAACTGCCGGAAAAATGGGTCTTCCATAAACGGATCAGCCCGACGGCGAGTAATTGTACGTTCTGTGTCAATTCTCACCACTGCTGACCCGACACGATTCACTGCTGCGGTGACAAAACTACTATTACCGATAGCAGCAGTGACGGTTGATTGGCGTTGAGCAATTAATTCTGGTGCATCACCAACTTTTGCTGAACTGGGTGCAGGTTCCGCTTGGGAAGGTAACACCCGTAGAGTGCTAACTGTGAGCAAAACTCCCAAAAATATGGCGAAAATATGGGTACTAAGTCTACGTAGAGAACGGGTTATTTTGGACAATCGCATAATCACAACCTAAATTTTAGAAGCCGAATTTTTGCTTAGTCGTGACAAATCTATCTAAAGTTATTTTTACAGCTAGGATGAAATTCCTGCGTACTAACTTTGGTTCACTGCTTTAGATACTCAATACTGGAACTAAAGCATGGTAAGTACTACCTGTAATTTAAATTAATTGAAAATTTCCTTTGATAGCTATTACGGACATTTACCCTGAGCCGGTTCGGGTATCACCCGTTTGCATGGCATAGGTGTAAACTATTTTCCGCTGGGTATGGAAGTTTATCGACTCTGGCGACGGTCAATACTGGTTGATACAGCCAAAGTTGAGGACAAACAGGCATGGCTGTTAGCATATTCTCAAGAACTAGCTCAAAACAATAGGCGTATGAAAATTAGAGCAATCATTCATCCAGCGGCAGAAGGTGGTTATTGGGCAGAGGTTCCAGCACTTCCCGGTTGCGTGACTGAAGGTGACACAATGGAAGAAGTGATGGCTAATTTGCAAGATGCTATTCAAGGCTGGCTCGACGTTGCTAACAGTCGTAATGTAGTTGAGTCAACCGATCAAGTGGTTGAAATTGCTGTATGAAATCTATATCCGGCAAGCAGTTGTGTAAGATTGTAGAGCAAAAAGGCTAGGTTTTGCGAAGAATTACGGGTAGTCATCACATCTACGAAAACCTCGTAGGGGATCAAATTCTTTCTATTCCTGTTCACCGCAATCAAGATATGAAAATAGGAACTTTGAAAGCTTTGATGAAAATAGCTGAACTATCGGAAGACGATTTACTCTGATGATGATTTTATATCCCGCATTTATGCAACGCCGGATATTGCAGCGATCGCCCCTTATATTAAATAGAAATAACACCCATTCCCCCTCTAGGCTAGGATCTTAGTACTGCCAGTGTTTTAATACCATGAATGGATCAAACCAATTAACGCCAGAATCCTTGCCCATCTCTGAGTCAGCCGAAAACTTTCACACTCACGATACAGATCATATTCATGGGCGTGGAGAGTCTGGTCATGTTCATGTGCATAGTGAAGAGTCTTTACGGAAAATTGTGAATCGCCTGTCACGGATAGAAGGACATATTCGCGGTATTAAAACAATGGTGCAACAAAGTAGTCCTTGCCCTGATGTATTATTGCAGATTGCCGCAGTCCGGGGCGCATTAGATCGGGTTGCTAGAATCGTGCTAGATGAACATTTAACTGAGTGTGTCGCCAGAGCCGCCAAGGAAGGCAATATAGATGTGGAAATTGAACAATTAAAGGCAGCTTTAGATCGTTTTATGCCCTAATCAAGCTGATTTAAAAGTAACTTTAGAACAATTGATCTCTGGATATTCGCCAAGAAGTTTACAGACGTGATGAGAGTGCGTCTGTTTGAATATAACTAAAGGTTAAGGGAGGTAAATACACATTTTCAAATTCAAAACAGGCTAACTACCTGAGTGGAATTATGAATTTGTTACAAATCTCAATAGGTTATGACCAATGGTTATCAAAGGGTACAAGCCTCGATATTTATCTGTGAAGTTAATCTAAAATTCACAATCCCAATGAAAGTATCCGCAGTGCTGTAAATAACCAGCATAACTTCGGTTATTTTTAAGAAATGATTAATATATGCTGTTGTGAAAGTTTTCGTGGTGTAGGTTAGCGCTTAGATTTTGCAATAGTTTATACTCCCAGTCTGCCCGATAAACTTTTTGGGTGTTTAGTTATAGACGGATTTCAGCAGCTTTAAATAAGGCTGACTCACTATTTATTACATAACTAAATTTGCAGTATGAACTATGATGGTCTGTCTAAATGATGCTTGAATGCAGTTCCTATAAAGGTTGAGAACTTCTTTAAGGTAGATAACACAACCTTCATTAAGAAGTAAATTTTACTACTATAGGATCTTTGTCTTGACTATCTCTCAGGCTAATGTCAGAAAATGTTGACTTTCTCAACATTTCTTTAGATAATTTTAGGGTGTGTAGCGTCAAAATGAAATTAGTTCCGTATAGCAAAATACAAAACCCTAGTTGCAAATCTAATTTCTGTCATGTTTGTTTCCCATCATAAGTGGGAATACTATGTACGTATAAATGTGTGAGTAAAAATCATGAGTGTGAATACGGTGCCTTCTATCAATTACTACTCTCTAGATGTAATCCAAGACGAAGCACGCCGACTGGTGCATAAAGGGATGGTTAGCCGACAACAGCCAATATATACACTCTGCCAATACATCCCAGCAAGAGAGTGGGTGTGCGTTGAATGTGAGTTGGAAAAATGCGATTTTCTCCTGCGCGATCGCATTGGCGACCTGATTGGTCGTGAACAATGGGACAATGACTAAATTAGTCTAGAATTTCAGATTTTGGATTGGGAGTATATTTTTTGGATGTTTAACTTGGACAAAGAACAATCTACCGCCCAACCTTCTGAAGGTAAAATCTCTAGTTTTTTACATATATTCCCTGATCCAGAATCTTCTATTATTTTTCTTGGCAATAAGCATTGCAGAACCACTAAAGTTTGAGTTAAACAACTTTTCTTAGCAGCATTGACGAAATCATAGCCTACGGTGAGTTTATCGAGAAAAGTTGTTGCGTAAATCCATTTCCATAACTTTGAATATTTTATCTATATTATTTAACCGGGGCGGTTTTCTATCTCTAACTGCTCCGGTGATTTTTTTGTAGGTAGGTAATTTGTCTGCTTAAGTAGAACATCTGGAAAAAACCAAACTATGTTAATAAAGGTTAAGTGAACTAAAACCCTCCTACCTCCTGCCTCCTGCCTTCTGCCTCCTGCCTCCTGCCTTCTGCCTGAACCTAATGATAAATATTCACACCGACCTGCTTAACTGTTTGTTACATACTTGTAAACTCTACCCGCAATTTAAGTTTTTACCTCAATGTAATCATGGAATTTCTTGCTCTACTAACTGTTGCAGTACTCTCTCTTTTAACTAAAAACGGAGAGATAAGAATATTGTCTACAGCTTTCCCTTCAAATAACTCCAGCAACATAGTCATAGCAAATTCACCCATTTCTACCATCCGTTGACTGACTGTTGTGAGTGGTGGGGTAATGTAACTGGCTAGGGGAATATTATCAAATCCCACAAGGCTCAAATCTTCTGGTACGGAAATACTCAGTTCTTTACAGGCTAAGAGAGCGCCAACTGCTACCATATCGTTGTAGCAAAAGATGCTTGTTACACCAGTATTAACTAGTTGAGGTAGGAGTGTTTTACCAATATCAATATCGCTGATTGTTTGTTCATCCCGATGGGGAATTGCGACCCAATCTGTGTTGTATGGTAGGCCTGCTTGATTCAAAGCCATTCGATATCCTTCTAAGCGCTGTTGGTCGGCTTTGCTACCATCACCCACACCTAGATAACCGATACGAGTGTGTCCTAATTCGAGGAGATGTTCTACGGCTAAACAGCCACCTAAGCGATCATCTATAGCGACTGAGTGAAAGGTTTCGCTTTGATCTTTTGTCTCAATGTTAATTAGAACTGTTGGCACGGTAAATTGGTTTAACTGCTTGGTGTAGTGTTTCCCTATGCGTGAGTCAGCGACTAAAATTCCGTCTACTCGGCGGTAATGAAAATTCTCAATAGCGGCTATTTCCTGATCAAAATCTCCATGTGAAGCATTTAACAACACATTTAAGCCAGCAAGTCTCGCTACTTGTTCAATTCCCTCAACTAACTCACCAAAAAATGGATCAGCTATAGATGTGACGATTACCCCAACGGTATAAGTGCGCTGATTTTGTAAACTTTGAGCGATCGCATTTGGTACATAGTTCATTTCCTGCGCCAGTCTTTTGATTTCCTCCCGCACCTTAGAACTAATCAACGGACTGTCTCGTAAAGCGCGTGACACCGTGGAATGAGAAACGCCTGCTTTGCGAGCAATATCTTCAATGGAAATCTTTCGTTTACTCATGTTTACCACTACCCTAGGTAACTTAAATAAAATTAACACAAATTTTATGCACAGGTGTGCAAGAATAAAAAGTATCAGGAATGCACAGGTGTGCATAAAATCAATTTAAACATTAAGAAAATCAGATTTAACAATATTTTCTCAAAAAAGAACCTGTTGTCGAAATTTGAATAAATGGTTGAAGTCTTTAAAATATAGGATTTTCGCCAATAGTTACTTAATGCTAAAAGCCCTCGAATAAGTATGAGGGATCAATCTAAAATTCATCTGAAAATGTTTACCGACTTGTATAACCTTTTCCTCCGCACAGACTCAACTTTTAGCAACATCTAAAACAATGACAACTTTTTCCAGTTAAGCCGAAGTAAATATCTATCGTTAGGAGAAAGCAGAAAATAAAAGACAGACGGCAGAATTAAAAGAGGATTTTAGCTTAGTTAATATTTCTACACATATTTCCGGTTTTACCCGCTGTTTTAATAGGATGTGAATGAATGTGAACAAACAGGCGATTGCAGCGACTTTATTAAGTATTGTCAGTGGCACTTTAGTTAGCTGCACCAATGTTTCTCCTAATGGCGACACAGCCACGAACACTGATACAAAAAATGTTACTGACACAACTACGCAGAGCAACAACGGCGATGGGCTACGCCCCACCGTAGGTGATCGCAATACGAAATTACAATCTGTTGGCGTGACACTGGGCGATTTAAGTAATCCTTTCTTCGTCGTCATGGCACAAGGCGCGGAGAAAGAAGCGAAAAAAATTGGTGGTAATGATGTCAGAGTTACCGTTGTTTCTAGCGGATATGACCTGAATCAGCAATTTAATCAAATTGAAAACTTCGTCGCGGCGAATACTGACATTATTATTTTGAATGCGGCTGACTCTAAAGGTATCAGACCAGCAGTTGAGCAAGCCAGAAGAGTAGGCAAGATTGTAATTGCGGTAGATACAGGCGTAGACGCAGAGGTAGATGCGACTGTCACCACTAATAACTTGCAAGCCGGAGAAATTAGTTGTCAATATATTGCCGATCGCCTCCAAGGTAAAGGCAATGTAGTCATAGTTAACGGGCCGCCAGTAGCTTCGGTAATTCAGCGAGTTGATGGTTGCTTGAAAGTTTTAGCCAAATATCCCGATATCAAAATCCTGTCTAAAGACCAGAACGCCGAAGGTAGCCGGGATGGGGGACTGAGAGTGATGAGCGATATTCTGGTAACTTTCCCCAAAATTGATGCTGTTTTTGCCATCAACGATCCTAGCGGCGTGGGAGTTGATTTAGCCGCCAACCAAGCCAAACGCACCGAATTTTTCATTGTGGGAGTTGACGGTGCGCCAGAAGCAATCCAAGCGATCGCCTCTAACGATAGCTTATATGCGGCAACTGCTACTCAAAATCCCAGAGGGATGACGCAAACAGCAGTTCGGGTTGGCAACGATATTTTAAACGGCAAAAAACCGAAATCACCCGACATTTTGATTCCCGCCAAGTTGATTACAAAAGAGAACGTCAGTACATCAACTGGTTGGTAAGGAATTGGAAAGAAATTAGTCAAAAGTCAAAAGAAACTAATCTTTTTACTTTTTACTTTTTACTTTTGCCTTTTTAATGCCTAACTTAGCACTGAAATTTATGACAACAAATATTCAAACCGATTTTCCGCCGTCCTCAACTGTTACCCCTGTATTAGAAATGCAGGGGATTGCTAAACGATTTCATGGTGTTGCGGCTTTGCAAGGTGTAAATCTGACAATTTATCCCGGAGAAGTTCACGCCCTCATGGGTGAAAATGGCGCAGGTAAAAGCACATTAATGAAAATTCTCGCAGGTGCTTATATTGCTGATGAAGGAGAAATTCGCATCAATGGTCAACCAGTGAAAATTACTGACCCAGGTACAGCCAGACAAGCGGGGATTAATCTGATTTATCAAGAACTGAACGTCGCACCCAATTTAACCGTAACTGAAAATATGTTTATGGGGAGCGAGTTGCAACGGGGTCAGTTTTTAGACCGCAAAACGATGGAACTCGAAGCCCAGCAGGTGTTAGACAGCTTGGGAGCAAGTTTTACACCACAAACAATAGTAGGTACATTGGCGATCGCTGAACAGCAGCAAGTCGAAATTGCTAGGGCGCTGAAAGATAAAAGCCGGATTTTGGTGATGGATGAACCAACAGCCGCCTTATCTGACCGCGAGACTGAACGCTTATTTGAAGTGATTCGCAAACTCCGCAACGATGGCATTGCCATTATTTATATCAGTCATCGGATGGAAGAAATCTATGCTTTGGCTGACCGAATTAGTGTGTTGCGTGATGGTCAATATATTGGCAGTCTGACTCGTGAGGAAATTTCGCCCCAGCGATTGGTAAAAATGATGGTCGGTCGCTCTATGCAGGACTTCTACGAACATCAACGACAAAAGAATCCGGGTGCAGTGGTGCTGGAAGTTAGAAACATTAGTGATGGGCGCAAGATACAACCAGCTAGTTTTCAACTGCGGGCGGGCGAAATTCTGGGACTGGCTGGGTTAGTGGGTGCAGGAAGGACAGAAGTATCGCGGTTGATTTTTGGTGCCGATCGCAAAGCCAGCGGTGAAGTCTTCTTAAATGGCAAAAAGCTAGAGATTCATTCGCCCAGTGATGCGATCGCGGCGGGGATTGGCTATGTCCCCGAAGACCGCAAAGACCAAGGTTTATTTCTAGAGATGAGTTCCCGCAAAAATATTGGACTGAATCGACTCAAACAAGATGCCAAAGGTGGCATTGTTAACTGGGTTTCAGTCAATAAAATTGCCGCAGAAGCCGTCGAAAACTTCCATATCCGACTAGCTAACTTAGAAATTCGCGCCGTCGATCTTTCCGGTGGGAATCAGCAAAAACTCCTACTGGCACGTTGGTTAGCCATTAACCCCAGAGTATTGATGCTAGATGAACCAACACGCGGCGTAGATATCGGGGCGAAAAGCGAAATTTACCGGATTATCAGTGATTTAGCCGCTCAAGGAGTCGCAATTCTCATGGTTTCCAGTGAATTACCGGAAATTGTCGGGATGAGCGATCGCGTTTTAGTCATGCGTGAAGGGCAATTAGTTGGCGAACTGGACGACACCCCAGACAGAGAAATTACCCAAGAAAACATTATGCACTATGCAACTGGAGCATCGGAGGTAGCATCATGAGTCAAACCTTAAGACCTGTCAATAATAGACCTAGCCAAAATTCCGCAGCCAGTCGGCGTAAATCTATTAATAATTTCTTGCAAGTTGCGGGTATTCTACCGATTTTGGTAATTATCTGCATCTTATTTTCCCTGCTAAGTCCCAACTTTTTCACAACAGGTAACGCCGTCAACATCTTACGTCAGGCATCAATTAATATTGTGCTGGCAACCGGGATGACCTTTGTGATTCTCACTGGTGGGATTGACCTTTCCGTAGGTTCAATCTTGGCTGTGTCTGCGGTAGTTGCAGTGTTAGTATCTTTGCTGCCGGCTTTAGGTTGGTTGGCTGTACCAGCAGCCTTACTGACAGGTTTACTTTTAGGTTTACTCAACGGTGCCTTAATCACCTTTTTGGATGTACCGCCGTTTATTGTCACCTTGGGTTCATTAACTGCCTTAAGGGGTGCTGCCTTTTTAGTTGCCAATGGTACAACAGTTATTAATCGCAACATCAACTTTGCTTGGATTGGTAATAGCTACGTCGGCCCCATTCCCTGGCTAGTCATCATTGCTCTGTTAACTGTAGCTGTGAGTTGGTTTGTGCTGCGGCAAACTGTTTTAGGTGTGCAGATATATGCAGTGGGTGGTAACGAACGAGCCGCCAGATTAACAGGTATCAAAGTCAATCGCGTCTTGCTATTTGTCTATGGCGTGAGTGGATTACTCGCAGGTTTAGCCGGAATTATGAGTGCGAGTCGCCTGTATAGTGCCACAGGGATATTAGGACAAGGTTATGAATTAGATGCGATCGCCGCTGTAATTCTCGGTGGAACCAGCTTCACGGGCGGTATCGGCACCATTGGCGGCACGTTATTAGGTGCATTAATCATTGCCGTTCTCAACAATGGTTTAACCCTATTAAATATGTCCTACTTCTGGCAACTAGTCGTTAAAGGCTTAGTAATTATTGCCGCAGTCATGATTGATCGACTCCGCAGACGTTCCCGACGTTAGGCACGAGTGCAAAAGTGCAGGGGGAAGTAATGAATAGTCAGCACTATCAACTCTTCTTCTTCTCTCTGCGCCTCCGCGTCTCTGCGTGAATAACTCATAATCTTATTCCCCAACACCAAATACAACCATGACATCCACTACAACTCGGCGTAAATCCAACACCTTCCATTTACTCCTCTACTTTTGATGACAATTCTCTTATCTATTTTTACTAGATTCATCAGCAATGGGTAGGGAAATGATAAATTCTGTTCCTTCGCCTAAAACAGAATTAACTGTAATTGTACCGCCATGTTTTTCTTCAACAATTTGTCGGGCGATCGCTAGTCCTAATCCTGTGCCTTTACCTACTCCTTTGGTGGTAAATAAATGGTCAAATATGTGTGATTTTACATCTTCACTTATACCTTTGCCATTATCTGCAATGGAAATTTTAAACTTGTGATTTTCAATGGCTGTTTTCACAATAATTTTGTGAGGATTTAATTTAATTTCATCAAAACTCCGCCCCATACTTGACTCATCTAAAGCATCAATCGCATTGGCTAAAATATTCATAAAAACCTGATTTAATTGCCCAGGAAAACACTCAATTGGTTGTAAATTTTCGTATTCTGTAACCATGATAATTTCTGGACGTTTTTCGTTAGCTTTGAGACGATGTTTCAGGATTAAAATTGTACTATCAATGCCATCATTAATGTTAAATAAAACTTTATAACGCTGATCGGCACGAGAGAAAGTTCTTAAACTAGTGCTAATATTTTTTAATCTCTCACAAGCGATCACCATTGCATCAAGTATTTTTGGCAAGTCTTCTAAGCTATAATTTAAGTCGATTTTTTCGGCATGATGGAGAATTTCATCTTGAGGATTTGGTAGAGCTTTTTGATATAGTTGCAGGTGTGTAGTGATATCACCCAAGATAGGTTTAGCTTGTTGGAGACTAGCCCAAATAAAGCCAAGAGGATTGTTCATTTCATGGGCAATACCTGCGACTAAGTTACCCAGTGCAGACATTTTTTCTTGTTGTACCATTTGTAGATGGGCTTGCTTCAGTTCGTGGAGAGCTTTTTCTAGTTCTTGGGATTTTTGCTTTATTGCAGCTTCAGCTTGTTTGCGTTCACGAAGTGCCGCTTGCTGTTCGCTAATATCAATCACAATACCATCCCAAACCATTTCACCATCTTCGCTAATTTCTGGCTGGGAAGCGGCTTTTACCCACTTAATAGTTCCATTTGGTGTAATAATCCGCCACTCGTGTTGAAATGGGGTAAGACTTTGCGCTGATTCCATAGTGACACGAAAAGCCTCGGCTTGATCGTCAGGATGTTCAAAATCACGCAGACTATATTTCCCTGAGATCAAATCCTCAGCAGTCACTTCATAAAGAGTTTGACATCCAGAACTCACATAGGATATTGAAGATGAACCATCAGGTTGAATCCGAATTTGATAAATCAATCCCGGAATATTATCTGCGAGTTTCTGAAAGCGATGTTCACTCAGGCGCAACTTGTCTAGAGATTGTTCTAATTGTTGAGCATAAATTTGGGAATCTTGATAAAGTCGGGCATTTTCTAGAGAAATCGCTGCTTGGGTACACAGAAATTTGAGAATCAGGATGCGATCGCTAGTAAACACTCCACTAGTAAAGCGATTCTTTAAATATAAAATTCCAATTAAATGTCCTTGATTGAGAATTGGCAAGCACAACAAACTTTTTGGTTGTTGTTGCCGTAAATATTCATCAATTACAGGTAAATTGGTTTTGAGTTCGTCAATCATCACAACTTCTTGAGTGTTTTTGACGTACTGGATCAACTTGAGTGCTAGGTTGGGGTTGCTCTCTAACGGTTCGGCACAAAGTTCTGTGGTTTCTGGTGTAGCAATGGCTCTTACCAACCATTCTCCTTGAGTAGTAGGTAGAATTAAGACACAGCGATCGCCCCCAGAATGTTGCAAAATAATCTGAGTTAGTTGGTGCAGTAGTTCATCCAGTTGAATTGTGCCAGAAATGGCTTGAGAAGCTTTCAGGATAGCAGCAAAATCAAAGGCAACATTGATACGACTTTGCTCTTGGGAATTGTGAACTGAAACATGGGGAGTAACGTTCACTGATAATGTTTCCAGTACATTCAGCGGTTGTACTTTCTGCTGGAAAATGGGTTGCAGTAAATTGGCGTAGCGGTTTTCCAGATCCTTGATTTTGGCTTGGCTACCCCAACGCGCGTAACAGTAATATGCCTCCTGCATATAACCTGCTGCCACTTTCTCTTTGCCCCAATTCAGGTAAAGTTTTGCAGCAAGTTCATTGCTGAGTGCTTCTTCTTGTAGATAACCGTGAGTTTTGGCTCCAGCAATAGCCAAATCATAATGTGCCATTGCATCATAATATTCACCCAAAACCCGACATTTTTCTGCGGCTAATAGTTGCCAGCGATGTTGATGATTGAAAGGGGCTAAAATTGCCCAATTTTGCAGTTTTTCTTGATGAATATTAATCCGATTGAGAATGACTGATTTTTGTTCTGTGTTAGCCTCTTCATAGCGTGCTAGATGAATTAAGGCATCATAGAAAACTCGAACAATTACCATGAAATAACCAATACCAGCATCATTGTGCTGTTCTGCTACGATTGCTTGTTCCCAAGCTTGTTCATATTTTCCGAACAGATAACAGAGAATAGCTTGAGATAAAGAAACATGAAATAACCTCACTCGATCATAGGTAGCTTGTAAATGAGGCGAAACCCCGGTGCCATTGAAGACTTCACCTGCCAAAAAATAGGGGATTTCAGACGATCCCAATAAGTTCAAAATTGTTTGTTGGTAACACTCATGATATTTTAAAGTTGCCTGTTGTTTGACCTGGCGGATGACTTGGCGATAAAGCTGCATTTCCTCAGCCAAAGCAATTAATTCTCGACCACTCCAATAGCTGTACTGACAGTATGTCATTATGTTCAGTGCCACACATTCCCAATCTCCGGTTTCCAGTCCACTTTGATAGCCCTCCAGCAGAAATTGGATAGACTGACTTAAGGGTTCTTTCCAATGACGAATAAAGCTGTTGACAATAAAATAAGCTCGGCTTTTGAAGGCGTTAATCTGGTATTTTTCTAGTAACTTTAATGATAATTGCCCAAATTCATACCCAGCATCAATATCTCCCATAACACCACAAAGTATCAATCCGTAGTCTGCATAGGAAAAAATGGCAATAGAGGAATTTCCAAACTTAATAGATATCTCAACTTGCTTGAAGACGAGTAATGGTAAAAGTGGGGGTACCGCAATATGTGCTGAAGGTACTAGTTTTGTCAATATCTGCATTGCTGCAAGTTGATGCGGGTCGTTCATCGCAGGCAAATCTAGCAAACTTAAGGGTGTGCGTTCTTCCCATAACTGCTGTGTATATTGCGCTGCTGCGCTAATATCCGCCGTAGTTGGCTGTTCAGGAAATTCCACACCGAGTAATTTCAACACTTGTAATCCCGTTTCTACTACTTCGGCAAATTTACCTTGAGAACGGAATGCCATCATTCGAGTTTCATGCACTTTGATGGTGTCAATCACAGACGTAGCAAATCGCAATACGATGTCACCCCAAGGTGTCAATTTGTCAAAGTCTGTATTTAAGCAAGCTGCTTCTAAACGCTGGTGATGCAGATTCAAAGTTAATTCATAGTTTGTTGTCCAAGCATCAGCAGGGAGTAAATCAATTCCTTGGGTGAAGTAATTGACGGCTGCATTATAGGCGATCGCACCTTTGGCTTTACTCCCCGCCATTAAATTCAGTTGGGCTAACTTTAGTTGTTCATCAGGCTGAATAATTAAATCAATGCCTTTATTCAGGTGATTGACAATTTCAAATATATGTATATCTAATTGGTTTCCTGGTGTACTGGCGTACAGTAATTGACCGATCGCCAGATGGGTTGCTTGTTTGTGATCTTCCGCAATGAGTTTATAAGCAGCTTGTTGGATGCGATCGTGCAGAAAGCGATAAGTCAAATTCACAGAATCATCATCAACATTTTCTTGAGAATCAGTTTGTTTTTGACTCTCTATTTGAAAGAACTTGTAAGTTTGGCTGGTTGGTAAAATCAAACCCTCTTGTAAAGCCTTCCATAATACTGTGGCAGTATCAGTCAGAGACTGCTGAAAAACAATCGCCAAAGTAGTTAAATCAAAAGAATTACCAATACAAGCAGCCAACTTCAAAACATCTTGAGTTTCCTGGGGTAATTTCTGCAACTGTTGGGCGACAAACTCCACCACATCATCAGTCAGAGATAGGGACAGAATTTGAGTAATATCACATTCCCAATAACCTTGCTGATAATTAAATGTAATTTCCCCATCTTCATATAACACCTTGAGAAACTGGGTAATAAAAAACGGATTACCTTGAGTTTTGCGCTCAATTAATTTTGTCAAAGGATGGGTTAGCTCTGTAGGACAACGTAAAGTATCAGCTACCAACTGATTTGTATCCTGCTCAACCAGAGGTGCCAGAGTAATAGTATTAAACGTCCTACCAGCCTTCTTCATCTCCTCCAGCGTCAACATTAACGGGTGTGCAGATGACACTTCATTGTCTCGATAAGCACCCAGCAACAGCAGATAGTTTTTATCCTCCATCAAGAGTTTAATTAACTGAAAAGAAGCTAAATCTGCCCATTGTAAATCATCCAAAAATAGCACCAAAGGATGCTCTAATGTAGTGAAGACAGCAATAAACTTTTGAAACAGCAAATTAAACCGATTTTGTGCCGCAGTTCCAGATAGTTCTGGTGCTGGGTTTTGTTTACCAATCAATCGTTCTAGTTCGGGAATGACCTCAATTAAAACTTGCCCATTCTCCCCCAGCACTGCTAAAATTTGACTGCGCCACTGTGCCAACTTGGCATCCGATTCTGATAACAATTGACCCATCAAATCGCGTAAAGCCTGGACAAAAGCACTGAAGGGAATATTCCGATTAAATTGGTCAAACTTACCTTTGATAAAATACCCCTGCTGACGGGTAATTGGCTTGTGAACTTCGTTAACTACAGCAGTTTTCCCAATCCCTGAAAAACCCGCCACCAGCATCATTTCTGATGTGCCATTGGCGACACGCTCAAAGGCTTGTAATAAGCGATTAACTTCGGCTTCTCTACCATATAATTTTTCGGGGATGAGAAAGCGATCGCACACATCCCGTTCACAGATGTTAAAATCTGTAATTTCTCCTGTATCTTGGAGTTGCGTTAAACAAATTTCTAAATCATATTTCAGTCCCAAAGCACTTTGATATCTATCCTCGGCATTTTTTGCCATTAATTTCAGCACAATATCTGAAAGCACTTGCGGAATTTCTGCACTTTTGACTTCATGAGGAATTTTTGCTAGATGACAATGCACTAATTCCATCGGGTCGTTACTATCAAATGGTAATTCTCCGGTTAATAATTCATAGAATGTTACACCCAAAGAATAATAATCACTACGATAGTCAATGGCGCGGTTCATTCTGCCAGTTTGTTCTGGGGAGATATAAGCTAAAGTTCCTTCCAAAACATTTGGACTTTTGATTTCTTGGGTTTCTTTGGGTAGTAATGAAGCGATACTAAAGTCTATCAGTTGAACTTGTTTTGTTTGGGGATGAATTAAGATATTTGCGGGTTTGATATCTTTATGAATTACCCGATTTTGATGTAATTCATGGAGACTGGTGGTTAACTCGATAGCGATTGTGAGAAATTCTGCGAGGGTGAGGGTATTGCTTTGAATATATTCCCGTAATGATATTCCTCCTGTATCTGCCATGACTAATATATAACCATTGTTATATGTTTCTAATGATAATGGCTGAATAATTCCTGTAATGTGGAGATTTTTGCTAATGGTGTATTGATTGCGGAGTTGCAGTAGTTCGCTAAAACTGGGATATTCTGAGGTCAGTAGTTTGATGACAACTGGGAGTTGATCTGATTCGCGGATAGCCCTATATACTTGGGTTCTTGAGCCTGCGTACAGTTGCAAGCTTATTTTATATCCGGGAATGATGGGGGCTTTAATTGTCGCCATCTATACATACCTCGTAGCACAAGTTGGTTTTTGTTGTTCATCAACAAGCAGTGCAGAGCTTGTCTGGACTTTGTTATTATTCCCATCAACTAGATGTTGATTAACGATAAATACGTACAGATATGATTTACGTACAAAGTTTTGCTGTCGAGATTGGCTATGAGGAGAAAAAATTAAGGGTTTGGGTTAAGGGGTATAGGTGGGCAAAAAACCTTACACCCTTCAACCCTCATACCCTTATTAGGCGTTGCATAAATGCGGGATGAAATCATAAAATTCTAATTTTCAAACTCTTGCTCTTTGCGCCTTTGCGCGGCAGTCGGTTCTCCTAATCGGAGACGCTACGCGAACAAGTCGGGAAACCCGCCCAACGCGCTGCCTTGCCTTTGCGTGAGACAAAAATCATCCCCTCAATCAGCAACGCCCCTTATTAAAATGGGAAACATTAACCAGGCGGCCAAGCCATTGGTCTTCCTCCTAAAATATGCAGATGTAAATGGAAGACAGTTTGACCACCATCAGCGTCAGTATTAATGATAACGCGATAACCATTGGTTAAACCAGCTTCGGCGGCTACACGCTTGGCGGTTAATAACAGATGTCCTAACAAAGCTGCATCTTCAGTTTCCGCCTCAGCTAATTTAGCTATGGGTTTTTTGGGAATGACGAGGATATGAACTGGTGCTTGGGGATTTACATCTGTAAACGCTAAAGCTAAATCATCCTCATAGACAATATTGGCGGGAATCTCCCGACGAATAATCTTACTAAAAATTGTGTCTTGATTAGTCATTGGTTATTTGTTATTTGTCATTTGCCAATTGTCAATAATAAGACGGACGGATGACTAAGGAATAAAATAATGTTGGCGAGAGTCTGGAGTGCATCAATTGTTGGCATCGATGCGGTAAAAGTGGGGGTGGAAGTCGATGTATCGGGGGGATTACCAGGAATTATTGTCTTGGGGCTTCCAGATAGTGCGGTTCAGGAATCGAAAGAGAGGGTGAAGGCTACCTTAAAAAATGCTGGTTTTGCCTTTCCGATGCGGAAAATCGTGATTAACTTGACTCCAGCAGATTTACGCAAGGAAGGCCCTTGTTTCGATTTGCCGATTAGTGTGGGTATTTTAGCTGCTTCTGAGCAAATTCATGCTGATTTATTGGGAGATTATCTATTCTTGGGTGAGGTTTCCCTCGACGGGAGTCTTCGGCCTGTGGCTGGGGTTCTACCCATCGCCGCGACTGCCCAAAAAATGGGAATTACGGGTTTAGTTGTCCCGGCTGATAATGCCCAAGAAGCGGCTGTGGTAAAAGGATTGGCTGTTTATGGTTGTCAAAGTATATCAGAAGTAGTTGATTTATTAAATAATCCAGGACGTTACCAACCTGTAAAGATAAATGATGTAGTCGAGACAGTACAAGTATCTTATCCTAATGCAGATTTGCACGATGTTAAAGGACAAGCTCATGGACGGCGGGCTTTAGAAATTGCAGCAGCAGGCGGACATAATTTGGTATTTGTCGGGCCTCCCGGAAGTGGGAAAACAATGTTAGCTAGACGCTTGTCGGGGATTTTACCACCGCTGGAATTTTCCGAAGCATTGGAAGTTACACGGATTCACTCTGTTGCTGGCTTATTAAAAAATCGTGGTTCCTTAGTGCGCGATCGCCCTTTTCGCAGTCCCCACCATTCCGCATCTGGCCCTTCTTTGGTTGGTGGCGGTAGTTTTCCCCGTCCTGGGGAAATCTCGTTATCTCACAGAGGTATATTATTTCTCGATGAACTCACGGAATTTAAGCGTGATGTTTTGGAATTTCTGCGTCAGCCTTTAGAAGATGGTTATGTCACCATTTCCCGCACTAGACAATCTGTGGTTTTTCCCGCACAGTTTACTTTAGTGGCGAGTACCAATCCCTGTCCTTGCGGTTACTACGGCGATACTATTCAACAGTGTACCTGTTCGCCCAGACAACGAGAACAATATTGGGCAAAGCTTTCTGGGCCTTTGATGGATAGAATTGATTTACAAGTGGCGGTGAATCGATTAAAACCAGAGGAAATTACCCAACAACCGATGGGGGAATCATCAAAATCTGTGAGGGAAAGAGTACAACAAGCACGCGATCGCAGTATTCATCGCTTCCAATCAGAAACAAGTCTGCGGTGCAATGCTCAAATGCAAAGCCGACATCTGCAACTATGGTGTAAGTTAGATGATGCTAGTCGTTCTTTATTAGAAGCTGCCATCAATAAATTAGGTTTATCAGCGAGGGCGAGCGATCGCATTCTCAAAGTTGCTCGTACTATTGCAGATTTAGCCGGAGATGATGATTTGCAAGCTTATCATGTTGCTGAAGCTATTCAGTATCGCACTATCGATAGAATGTTGTAAAAAGTTTACGTATAAATAAATTCTGTCTTCAGGAAGCTGGATAAACCCCTTTAGGAAGATGTCGCTATTTATAAAATCAGTATCAAATATATCAAGGAAGAAAGCGATATCCTCCAACAAGGAGACTAGGTAAATGAATTTTCAGGCAATTGTGGGGCTGTTTCAAGAAACTTTTCAAGAATGGAGTGAAGATAAAGCTTCGCGTTTAGCCGCAGCATTAGCTTATTACACGATTTTTTCCATCGCACCGTTGTTGATTATTGTCATTGCGATCGCTGGTGCCGTATTTGGCGAAGAGGCGGCGAGAGGTGAAATTGTCCGGCAAATTCAAGGTTTAGTCGGTAGAGATGGAGCCGAGTTTATCGAAATAGCTATCCGCAACGCCAGCCAACCAAAAACCGGGGCGATCGCTTCCATTATCAGTATTTTACTCTTACTTTTAGGTGCTACAGGCTTATTTACTGAACTTCAAGATGCTCTAAATACAATTTGGGAAGTTCAACCCAAACCCGGAAGGGCGATGAAAAATGTTGTGCGTCAGCGTGCTTTATCTTTTGCGATGATTTTGGGTATTGGTTTTTTACTATTAGTCACACTGGTAATTAGTACAGGTTTAACAGCAGTAGTGGGTTATTTTAGCAACTTACTCCCAGGTGTGGATATTCTTTGGCGCATCCTGAACTTTTTACTTTCTTTTACAATTAGCACACTACTTTTTGGGTTAATTTTCAAAGTTTTACCAGATGTCAAAATTACCTGGAATGATGTGTTAATTGGTGCTGTCATTACTTCACTTTTATTTTCTTTGGGTAGATATTTATTAGGTCAATATCTTGGTAATAACAGTTTTGGTTCAACTTACGGTGCAGCGGGTTCACTAGTAGTCATTCTCGCTTGGGTTTATTATGCCGCCCAAATTCTCTTTTTTGGCGCAGAGTTTACGCAAGTTTATGCGCGGAGATACGGTAGTGGTATTCGACCGACGCGCAATGCCATACCCATGAATAATAATGGTCAATCGAAACGCATCAAAAGCGATCGCTGATAAATATTTTCTCAAACTGTAACCTGTCCCCCATAACCTATTCCCTTCTTCTTGTCTATCTAGGCTAATTAGACTGTAAAATATGACAGTTGTATTCTGCCGCGAACGTTGATTGAGCGTTATACCTTGCCCGAAATGGGCAACCTGTGGACTGAATTTTATAAATTCCAAACCTGGCTTCAGGTAGAGATTGCAGCTTGTGAAGCCCAAGCTGAACTGGGTTACATTCCCTCTAGTGCAGTTGCGGAAATCAAAGCTAAGGCTAATTTTGAGCCTCAGCGGATTCTCGAAATTGAAGCGGAAGTCCGTCATGATGTCATCGCTTTCTTGACAAATGTCAATGAATATGTTGGTGAAGCGGGACGTTATATTCACCTAGGCTTAACCAGTTCTGATGTATTGGATACAGCTTTAGCACTGCAAATGGTTGCTAGTTTGGATGTAATATCCCAAAGACTGGCAGATTTGATTGAGGCAATTCGTCACAAGGCACGGAAACATAAAAATACCGTGATGATTGGGCGATCGCATGGTATCCACGCCGAACCCATCACCTTTGGTTTTAAGTTGGCTGGGTGGTTGGCGGAAGTATTGCGTCATCAAGAAAGGCTGAAAACTCTCCGGGAAACCATTGCTGTGGGCAAAATTTCCGGTGCGGTGGGAACTTATGCCAACATTGAACCCCGTGTGGAAGCGATCGCCTGTGAAAAACTCGGACTCAAACCGGATACAGCTTCCACACAAGTAATTTCCCGCGATCGTCACGCCGATTACGTACAGCAATTGGCATTACTGGCGGCATCCATTGAACGTTTTGCTGTGGAAATTCGCAATCTGCAAAAAACAGACGTTTTGGAAGTTGAAGAATTCTTCGCCAAAGGCCAAAAAGGTTCCAGTGCAATGCCCCACAAACGCAATCCCATCCGTTCTGAAAGATTAACGGGGATGGCGCGTTTGGTGAGAAGCCATGCAGGTGCAACCTTAGAAAACGTGGCTTTGTGGCATGAACGGGACATTTCCCACAGTTCTGTAGAACGGGTGGTATTGCCAGACGCGTGTATTTTGACGCACTTTATGTTGGTAGAAATCACCGACTTAGTGACAAATCTACTGGTGTATCCTGAGAACATGGCGCGAAATCTCAACTGTTATGGCGGTGTAGTCTTCAGCCAAAGAGTGCTACTCACCTTAATAGACAAAGGTTTAAACCGAGAAGAAGCTTATGCGATCGTGCAACAAAGCGCCCACGCTGCTTGGAATCAGCCAGAAGGACATTTCCACGACTTAATTAGTCAAGATCCGCGAGTTACAGCAAAACTCTCACCCGCAGAAATTGAAAAGTGTTTTGATCCGCAGCACCATCTCCAGCATTTGGATGAAGTTTACAAGCGCTTGGATATTTAATTTTTCCCCCCTTTCGGGGGGATTTAAATAAAGAATGCTGAATACTCTTATTTTTACTTAGCACGGGCTAAACGCCCCGCTACGCTCTAAGCGCAGCTATGCCCACAGAGCTTTACAGCACCCAGTAAGGTAAAAATCATCGTTAAATCATTTCTCTTTGTGCTGGAATTTTTATTAGCCCTGGGTAATATAAAGAACAAATACTTATTTACAATTGCCCTAATGGTTGAAATATTTGCCATACTTTCTGCTTCTGCGGCAGCAGGGTTAAGAATAGGCATACCCCTATTAATTATCGGACTGTTGCAGGGCAGCAACTTGTGGTCACAGACTCCAATTTTATCTCACATTTCCCCGCAGATTTTGTTAGTTATTCTCACCAGTTGGTCATTATTAGAATTCTTTGGTAGCAAAAAACTGCTGGGACAAAGAGTAATACAAGTAGTTGAGTTATTTTTATCTCCACTTGTGGGGGCAATTATGGGTTTAGCTGTCGCTTCCGCCACAACTACACCTGCTTGGTTGATTGCCTTAACAGGTGGATTATTAGCCTTAGTATTACAACTTGTGCAAATTGGTTGGTTTTATCGCTTGCGCGGCTTACCTTTGTGGGCAGCTTTTTTGCAAGATACCCTCTGTATTGCTTTAGTGTTGTTCGCCTTTGGTGCGCCTTGGCAAGGAGGATTAATTGCTTTGATATTGCTGTGGTTTGCCGTGCGTAGTGCTAAACAATGGTATGACTGGCGTTATCAAAAGAAACGTATTTATTAATCTAGTAATATTACAACAAAATTCAGAATTTACAATAATAGGCTTTGATATAGTAATCATATTTCATTTTTGAAAAACAGAAACGTTATTCTGCTACGTTTCTACTTTTTTTATGAATGTTTAACCCAAAAACTAATATACCTGAACTTGGGCTAAACCATAGAGAACTTCTCATTTTTTCAACGCTCAAATCTTGATGTAGCCGTCATACACCCTACGGAATTAAACTGGACAGATATCTGGTGAGTGTGAATCTCTATAAACAAAACCTGCTCTAATGGTTTATAGACATAATTCCCCTACTAGTGATAGGGTTGTCAGTTGCTCAAGCTAAACACTGTAGTTATCTAGGTAGTTTTGCATGGTACTGGATATCTCTTCTTTGCCGTTGGCATTTCAATTCACTTCCCCAGGCCCGATTTTGGTGAAAATTGGCCCATTAACTATCCGCTGGTATGGCTTGTTGATTGCTACGGCGGTGTTAGTGGGTGTTAGCCTTTCTCAGTACTTGGCAAAGCGCCGTAATGTTAATCCAGAGTTGCTGAGTGATTTGTCAATTTGGCTGGTAATTGGGGCAATTCCCGCAGCAAGACTATATTATGTTTTGTTTGAATGGGCAGAATATGTCAAGCGCCCAGAAAAAATTATCGCTATTTGGGAAGGTGGTATTGCGATTCACGGTGCAATTATCGGTGGAACAATAGCCGCCTTAATTTTTGCCAAACTCAAGCGAGTTTCTTTTTGGCAATTAGCAGATTTAGTTGCACCTTCTCTAATTTTAGGACAGGCGATCGGGCGGTGGGGCAATTTCTTTAACTCGGAAGCTTTTGGTAGTCCGACTAATTTACCTTGGAAGTTATATATTTCCCCAGAACGCCGTCCTTCTGGATTAGAAAATTTTGAATATTTCCATCCCACCTTTTTGTATGAATCACTGTGGGATTTAATGGTGTTTGCCTTGCTGTTAAATTTATTTTTGCGAGGTGTGTCTGGTAAGCTACGCCTAAAAACAGGCACTTTAATTATGGCTTACTTAACAGCTTACAGCACAGGTCGCTTTTGGATTGAAGGTTTACGCACTGATAGTTTAATGCTGGGGCCGTTGAGAATAGCTCAAGTTGTGAGTTTAACAGGCATTCTCGCTGGTTTAGCTGGTTTAGCTTGGTTGTATTATCGTAAACGTCCTTTACCTGATGTGGTTGCAACTGAATAAGTAAAAAGTAAAAAGTAAAAAGGTAAAAATTTTGAATTTCTTTATTAAGCAAAAATAAAAAATGCCCCAGATTTGATTCTAGGGCTTAACCAGGGTGCATCTACCATTCCACTCTTCTATAGTTAGAGGGTTAATCCGGAAGGATACTGAGAAAATGCCAAAAAATTTTTTGGAGAATTTTTTTGTTCCGGGTAAATACGGAGAAATAATATAAGTTTTTTGTATGGAAACTCAGCTAAATTTTCTAAAAGCAGCCGTTTATATTGTAGGTGCGGGGCCGGGAGACCCTGATTTATTAACTGTTAAGGCACAAAAGCTTCTCTCTAGGGCAGATGTAATTTTATTTGCTGATGCTTTAGTTCCTGAACAAATTTTAAATCTGTGCCGACCAGATGCGGAAATTATTCCGACTGCGGATAAGACTTTAGAAGAGATTGTAGCCTTGATGGTGGAACGGGTGCGATCGCAACAAAAATCTCTGGTTCGTCTCCACTCTGGCGATCCCAGTCTCTACAGTGCTGTTCACGAACAAATGCAAATGCTGGCTGATGCTGATATTCCTTTTGAAGTTGTCCCAGGAATTAGCGCCTTTCAAGCAGCCGCAGCCAAACTCAAGGTAGAATTAACAGTCCCCGGTTTAGTTCAAACTATCATCCTCACTCGCATCAGCGGGCGTACCGAAGTCCCATCAACAGAAGAGTTAGCCAGCCTCGCCGCCCATCACGCGAGTTTGTGTTTGTATCTCAGCGCGCGTCATGTCGAAAACGCCCAAGCTAAATTACTCGAACATTACCTCAGTGATACCCCTGTGGCGATTTGCTTTCGTCTATGCTGGCCTGATGAAAAAATTCGGGTTGTCCCCCTCACCCAAATGGTGGAATGCACCCAGCAAGAAAATCTTATTCGCACCACGCTTTATATAATTAGTCCTGCACTGAAAGCGGCAAACGGGCGATCGCACTTATATAATCCTGAATATCATCATTTATTTCGTGCTTAACCATTTATCAGTTTCCTCATCTTTGCGTTCTCTGCGCCTCTGCGGTTAGATAAACTTAACAGTGGAAATAAAGTCAAAAAGTCTAATTCAGTACTATGCCATTAATTAAAGTACAAACTTCAGTATCTGCACCTGCAAAACCTGAAGTTGAGACGATGCTGAAGAGTTTGTCAGGGAAATTAGCCAAACATTTAGGTAAACCAGAATCTTATGTGATGACAGCCTTTGAAGCCGATGTTCCTATGACTTTTGCGGGAACTACAGACCCGGTTTGTTACATCGAAATTAAAAGTGTTGGGATGATGAAGCCTAACCAAACTGAAGCAATGAGTCAAGATTTTTGTCGGCAGATTAATCAAGCTTTAGGTGTACCACAAAATCGGATTTACATAGAATTTGCGGATGCTACAGGTGCAATGTGGGGCTGGAATAGCACAACATTTGGCTAGTTTTGGAAAAAATTTAAGTAGGTCGGTTTTAAAAATTGTCGTTATGACAAGGCAGGAGGCAGGAGGCAGAAGGCAGGAGGGAAGAGGTTTTCAAGCCACTTTACTTTTCGTTACATAGTTCTGTTTATTTGCACCGTTCTACTTACCTAGTTGTATTTAAATAGAGATGTGATATTACAGACAACCACGGGAATACTACTCAATACCCGGATTTCTCACCACACCTCGAATGGAGGAGTAATGAGTAGTGAGTAAGGAGTAATGAGTAAAATTCTTAACTTATTACTTATTACTCATTACTTATTACTTATACGCAAAGCAGCTTGTGAGAAATGCGGGAATAATGTATCTCCTGTGGTGTCTCTAATTACGAATAGTTTTATCAAAACAGAATTTAGGAGTCAGAATTCAGAATTGAATTCTATGCGACTGGCGGATAGCGATTCTTCTTCAAGAGTTCATCTAATCTTGATGAAATTACTAAGACTTTATCTGAATTTAAGGGTTTTTTCTCTTAAAAATCCGAAAAATCCTAAGTTAAATTTGAAGCTGAGAGTAATCAAACTTTAGGACTGATTATGAACAACTTTTATCAGATACAAAATAAGAGGCTATTTATAAAGTAAATCTAAAAGCGAAAAGAAAAGAGTTATGACAACGATAAGATACATTAAACGTAGTGTATTTACATAGTTAGGTATGGCGCGAAAGTCTTACCCCACAGACTTAACAGATATGGAGTGGGAAATCCTAGCCCCCTTGATTCCACCAGCGAAAGAAGGAGGACACCCGCGCACAACTGATATGCGGGAGGTATGCAACGCTATCTACTATCACCTGAAGACAGGATGCCAATGGAATATGCTTCCGGGAGACTTCCCGCCCAGCTCAACTGTATACAACTACTACCGCAAATGGCAGCGCAAAGGGGTATGGGAAAAATTAAACCATTCATTACGCGGTCAGGTTCGCTTAAAATTAGGTAAATCAACACAACCCAGCGCCCTCGCCGCAGACAGTCAGTCAGTTAAAACTGACCAAAAAAGGGGGATGTGTACGGTTTTGATGGCGGTAAAAAGGTAAAAGGGCGAAAGCGACAGACTTTGGTTGATAGCCTGGGATTATTGTTGAAAGTGGTTGTAAGTGAAGCAAATGCCCCAGAGCGAGTGCTTGCTGCCTATGCTTTGATGGAATTGTTAGAGGAGCGTCCTGAATTACTTGAGAAAGTTGAAGTTTTATGGGTTGATTCCGGTTATGACGGTGATAAGTTTGCTCTTTGTGTTTGGTTGATGATCCAAGCTCATGTTGAAGTCATACGGCGTACCGAGTCAGAATTTCAGGTTTTACCGAAACGTTGGGTAGTCGAAAGAACATTTGGGTGGTTTAACCAATATCATCGTCTCAGCAAAGATTATGAGCGCCTACCCGAAATGAGTGAAGCTGCTATATATGCTGTTATGACTCGGATTATGTTGCGTCGTCTTGTCGTCTAAAGATTTACTTTATAAATAGTCTCTAAGTCTTTTTCGCTAATTTTAGCTACAGCTTCACTACTAGCAGGAATTGTCGGCTTATCTTCATCTGCGAGTGCAGCACAATTAGAATCTACTCCAGTTTCAGCAGTTAATAATCAGATGATTGCAAAAACATCTGTTTGCCCTCGCTATGCAGGTGGTGGACGGTTAGAAGCTTATTTTGAAACTACTAATTTTTATATTCATATTTGTAGTAAAAATGGCAACCTGTTTTATACAGGGATTTCTAAGTCAACTGGTAAAGGTATCCGTTCTCTCCGTGCTTACTCCGAAGAAGGTACAGGATATGTGGCTACGAATAACAATTATGAATATGTAGTAAATGGTGCAGGCTTGGAGATTCTCAAAAATGGTCGGGTTATCCAAACAGACCGAGTAATTAAATATGTAAGTGGATATTAAAATCAAAGATGCAATTTTTTGGCGTAACAGCTTAGGATAGAGATCCAAGTCTCAACTCGTAAGTCTTTTCCTATGTCTGCTACGCCATCAATTTCTCAAGTTAAATCACCCGCCCCTAAAACATTAGAAATTCCTCCCCTACTCGGTGCTTCGGTTAGCGAGTTAACTGCTTGGGTACAGCAGCAGGGACAACCAGCTTACCGAGGTAAACAATTACATGATTGGATTTATCATCAGCAGGTGCGATCGCTTGCTGATATTTCTGTGTTTCCCAAACAATGGCGTTCAGAAATTGCAGATATCCCTGTTGGGCGTTCCACTATCCACCTCCGCAAAGTTGCACCAGATGGTACAGTCAAGTATCTGCTGCAATTAGCTGATGGGCAAATTATCGAAACTGTGGGGATTCCCTCTGATAGGCGGTTAACTGTGTGCGTTTCTACCCAGGTGGGCTGTGCAATGGCTTGCGATTTCTGCGCCACTGGTAAAGGTGGCTATAAACGCAACTTAGCCCGTCATGAAATCATTGATCAGGTGTTAACTGTACAAGAGGACTTTGAGGAAAGAGTTAGCAATGTGGTGTTCATGGGATTGGGTGAACCATTGCTAAATGTTGATAATGTCTTAGGTTCAATTACATCTTTAAATCAAGATGTGGGGATTGGACAGCGGATGCTAACTGTTTCTACAGTCGGAATTCGCAATCGCATTCGTCAATTTGCCCAACATAATTTGCAAGTTACCCTCGCGGTGAGTCTCCACGCCCCTAACCAAGCACTCCGTGAAAAACTTATCCCCAGCGCCCGCTTTTATCCTCTCGAAGATTTACTGGCTGAATGTCGGGAATATGTAGCCATTACAGGCCGCCGTGTCACTTTTGAATATGTCTTGCTGGCTGGTGTGAACGATTTACCAAAAAACGCCTTGGAATTATCACAATGTCTGCGAGGATTCCAAAACCATGTTAACTTGATTCCCTATAACCCAATTCAAGAAGTTGATTATCAACGTCCTAGTAGCGATCGCATTCAAGCTTTTGTAAATGTTCTCCAACAGCAAAACACTGCTGTCAGCGTTCGCTATTCTCGTGGTTTAGAAGCTGATGCAGCTTGTGGACAACTGAGAATGACTAAAAAGTAAACTGAAGTTTGAAGTATAAAGTATGAAATTAACCCACCCATACTTCACTATTCTTTTGCTTTTTGCCTTTTTACTTTTACCTTTTACTTAGTTGAATTCCAGGGGCGTAAGCTTCAATCACTTTGCCAGTACGTGTGCAACTAATCATCAAGTAATCACAACTTGAGCATTGTGTCCGCGTTACTTCGCTATCTAAAATATAATAACGCTCTGCTTTATTACCACAATTTGGGCAGTAAATACTTTGTACTGTGTGCATTTTTAAACCCCTGGATGTAACTATTTTTTAACTTTTAGAAATGTTGGTTTAAACTTCGATATTAGGTTTAAACAACTTAACAAACTGCCAAAAGATTGGCTGATTTTCTTAAGAAAAACTTTAGCTAAATAAACTTTTACAATGCCTTGATTGATTATTCTAATCTGTAGGAACTTTTATCATCTCACTTTAGATATATAAATTCACTGAGAAGTGGGTTGTACTTAGAAATGAGATGATCCCTATGATTAAAACTTTGAGAGAGCTTTATTTTGCGTCATTTCAAATTTTTTACATACTTATTTATGTATTCAAAAGTTAATCACCAAGGATTACTGTATATTTGGTAACAAAATCTTAATTTTAAACTTTGCTTAATCTTTATGAAGATGATAGATCAATTAGTCATCACTGATTTTGACTGCTGAAATTATGCGTCAATTATTTGTCATATTTTCAGGTGAGATTTATTGCCAAGGTAACTTGATACTGAAGGTAGAACCTTGTCCTTCCCCCAGGCTGAGAGCTTGAATTGTGCCACCATGAAGTTCGATTAAATAGTGAGCGATCGCTAAACCCAAACCTAAACCCCCTTGTTTGGGAATACGATAATCTTGGCGGTAGCGTTCAAAGACGAATGGTAAGAATTCTGGACTAATACCAATACCTGTGTCGGTGACAGTGATTTCAGCATGATATTCATGTGGAAATAATTTCACGTTTATTTGTCCACCATCTGGGGTAAATTTAATGGCATTAGAGAGTAAATTACCCAGAACTTGCAGTAAGCGATCGCCATCACCAGTTATTGCAGGTATGGGCTGATCAATCACACATTCCAGATGAATATTTTTTGCATTGGCGGCTGGGTAAGCAGTCTGAATAGCTTCGCGGACAATTGCGCCTAAGTCCACTGGTTTCAACTCTAGGTGTAACTTTCCGCGCAAAATTTGAGACATATTCAGCAAATCTTCTAAAAGTTTTGCCTGAGATAGAGCATTGCGCTCAATTGTTTCTAGCGCACGGTTGACACGTTCTTTGTCAAACTCCTTAGTCCGCAGTAATTGCGCCCAACCCAAAATTGCATTTAAAGGCGATCGCAAATCGTGTGATACCATCGCCACAAACTCATCTTTAGCGTGGTTAGCAGCTTCTGCTTCCGCACGGGCTGTTTGCTCTAATTGCAATAGCTGTTGACGTTGTATTTCTACAAGTTTGCGCTGAGTGAGATCTAGCACAAAGCAAACACAATAACCTGGCTTATCTGTACCATCAATGCGAGCAATTCCCAAAAGAATTGGCATACGCGTACCGTCTTTGCGAAAATACTCTTTTTCAAAAGGAGTACAAACTCCCGCAGTTTGTAATTCTTGAACTTTTTGCTGATCGAGGGATTGATATTCTGCTGGAGTTAAAGTATCCCAACGCAGATTTTCTGTTTTCAATTCTGCACGAGTGTAACCTAACATCTCTAAAAAAGCATCATTGGCTTCATATATCCGACCGCTAAAATCACCGAAATAAATGCCAACGATATTCGATTCTACGATTCTGCGGAACTTCGCTTCACTTTCGCGCAGAGCAGCTTCTTGATATTTGCGATCGCTAATATCGGTTGTACTCCCAACCGCCCGTAATAGCTGTCCATTTTGATCTCGTGTAATCACTCCCTGATCCAGCACATACCGATACTGGTTATTTTTATGCCGGACTCTATACTCTAGAGCATAGTAGTCATCATTAACAGACATCTTCTCGAAAGAACTCTGCAATAACTTCCTATCTTCAGGATGTATTTTTTCCATCCACCATTCTTGAGTCGGTTCTGCTTCTTGTGCAGAGTAACCTAAGATGCGAGTTAAACCTTCTGTCCTCTCAACTGTATTTTCTGGGATATTCCAGTCATAGATGAGACAATTAACCGCTGCTGCGGCTAGTTGAAAACGCTCATTACTTAAACTTAGCTGTGCTTCAGTTTGCTTGCGGTTAGTAATATCATAAGCTGTCCCAACAATTTGGCGCGGTGAACCATCATCATTTCTGATAAATACAGTATCTCGGCTGTAAAACCAATGCCATCGACCATCAGCATGGCGCATCCGGTATTCAAATTCCAGAATTTCGCTATCTTTCACCGTAGCAATTTTTTGCAGATGCAGAAAGAACAAAGGTAAATCTTCTGGATACATTAACTTAATCAAAAATTCCTGACCCAAGTCTTGAATTTGTTGGCTACTATAACCAAGCAGTTTATTAACCTGACTATTTAAATAAAGATTGCGCCGTTCTAGCAAATCATAAACATACAAAATTCCTGGTGTTGTTTCAGCTATGCGTTCAATGAACTGTTGACTTTCGCGCAAACGTGCTTCACTTTGTTGTAGTTCTTGGCGCAACTTTACTTGCGCTATTGCTGAGTGGATAGTTGAATGCAAACGTCCTGCTGTTGTCTGTCCTTTGACTAAATAATCATGAACACCACTTTTCATCGCCTGAACAGCAATAGCTTCGTTACCATAACCAGTCAACATCACCACGGCTGGTATGACTTTTTTTGCTAGTTTTGGCAATTCTGCTAGAAACTCTAGCCCATCCATATCTGGCAATAAAAAATCTAATAAAATACAATCTGTCTGAAATTGGCGATATAGTTCTAGGGCTTCCTCCCCCGATTCTGATTCGAGAATGGTGTAACTATATTCCTGGTCTTGCAGCAGATAACGACGATAAACCTCGCGGTCTTCGGGGGAATCGTCGATGATTAAAACGGTCAGCGATTGCACCATGACTTATTGCTTGCAACATCAGGGATAATCACAATATCTAACTACTATAGGACTCATATTGGATTTTTGAAATCTACGTAGGGTGTGTTACAGCTTACGCATAACACACCTTACATCTACTTGTGACAATTTAATGTGATGCTACAGGATGAAATGAGGTTTTTTTACGTAAAATCTAGTGCGATCGCAGTAAAATTGTCAATAGTATAGTTGCTCAGGAAAAATAACAATTTCAATTGGAAAAATCAACATTTTTCAAAGTTAACGGAGATTTTATGGAAGCTCCTCTACCTCTTGCTGGCTTAAATGTTTTGGTAGTTGATGATGATGATGATAGCCGTTTTTACGTCACTACTGTTTTAGAATCAGATGGAGCTAATGTTGTCGCAGTGGCATCAGCCGCAGCTGCACTAGCAGCGTTGATTAAGCTACAGCCAGAAGTTTTGGTATGCGATATTGCAATGCCGGAGGAAGACGGGTATACTCTCATTCGCAAAGTGCGATCGCTTAAACCAGACCAAGGTGGACAAATCCCAGCAATTGCTTTAACCGCCTACGGTGATACTGAAGATCGTGTCCGTGCCTTAGAAGCAGGTTTTCAAACTCATGTTGCTAAACCAGTTGACCCAAATGAACTAGTAGAAATTGTCGCCAGTTCAGTAATTAACGGTAAAAATTATTAGGTTACAGGTGTTGTGTAGTTAATTTGGTTTTGTGACAAATGACCATTGACCCTCCGAATTTTAGATTTTAAATTTTGGATTTTGGATGAAAAATTTTTTGGGTTCATGCCCCATCCCCTTGTGGGTGGAATAAATCTAAAATCTAAAATCCCCAAGCTACATCCCTACCCTACGGTAACACTTTGTATATATGGGTGCGGTTAATCTAAAATCTAAAATCCAAAATTGATTGACCATTGACTAATTAAAGCTAATTTGCTCAGATTGATATTCTGGCGGCTCGACGTGAATGAGAATTCTCACAGGATGAAAGCGTTCTTCCAATAGCCTTTCTACATTTTCCGTAATGCAGTGTGCAGTTTTGACATCTGGTGCATCTACAGTTAAGTGCATTTCAATGAAAACCTGCCTACCCAAAATACCTCTAGAAGCAATATCATGACAGTTCATTACTCCCGGTACAGAAGTGGCGATTTCATGAATGGCTTCTGGTGCGATCGCCATTTTATCAACTAACCAAGGTAAATTAGCTTTTAACACTGACCAACCACTCCAAAATACCAACAAAGCCACAGGAAAAGCCAACACTAGATCTAGCCATTGATAACCGAGCCAAACTCCTATCAAACCGCCAATCACCGAAATTGTCACCCAAATATCGCTCATAGTGTGCATAGCATCAGCAATTAAAATTGGGCTACCTACCTGCTGACCTACTTTCCGTTCGTAAAACGCTACAAAAATATTTACTCCCAAAACTATGAGCAATAACCATAACTCAGGCGGTGAAATACGTACTAGATCACTACCTTTGATAATGCGCTCTATTGCTCCTTGAAGAATTTCAAAGCAAGCTATACCTAAAAAAGCAGCAATTCCTAAAGCTCCTACCGCTTCAAATTTTTGGTGTCCGTAAGGATGTTCACGGTCAGGATGTGGCGAAGAGAAGTTACTAGCAAATAATCCTAAAACATTATTGGCACTATCTGTCACACTATGCAAAGCATCAGCTGACAGGCTTAAAGAACCAGTCCAATAACCCACAACTGCTTTTAACCCCATAACAAACAAGTTGAGCAGTAGGGTAATGATTAAAACTTTTCTTACAGTATTCCGATTATCGTAAATCATAGATATTTTTAACAGCAAGTTCTATGACTTCTAAGTGTAAAACTTAAAACGTTAATCAGAGAACATGACTTTTTGCTTAGTTATAATTATTGTCTATATTGACTGAAATAATTTAGATAACTTGTTGCAATTAATTTTAATTAATGACGGCTACAAGCTTAGTAATTAAGCATAATGAAGGGTTGATTGGTAGTTATTTTTATCATTAATTTATCAAAAATATTCATTAATTTTATTTTTAGATGAATCCTTTCGTCAGTTCACATCAGTGAGTAGGAGCGCTAAAAGTCTGTAGACAGAGACTTAATCTCAGCCAAGATCAACTTTCCGGTAACATGAGGTAAGTATCAAAAATTTAATCAAGCTCATGTCTTCAAATCCTTTGACATTAAACTTAGTTGAAGGTTCTGTCTCCTTCAGTTTTTCAGCCCAAGCCGCACGAGAATTAAAAGCGGCGATTGACCAATTAATGGAGGGACTGAAAGCTGTCGCAGCTAAACCTGCTGCTGGTGGTGCTAAAATCACTCCCCAACCTCCCTTAGAATACCGTTACACTGGCGAGGTATTTTTAGAAATTTTCTGCAATCCAAACATCTGGCCTACTCCCTTTGCAGCCAAAGTTCTCTTGACAGTGCGTGATGTCACCATCCGCTTAACTACCGAAACTGAACTAACTCGGCTAATTGAAGACATTAACCAATATTTAGAGCAAGTGGGATAAATAAGCTAGACTTTTGCAGTCATAGGAAAAATTAGGCATTTCAGGGTGTAAGGGTTTTGATTACTTACACCCTATACCCCTATACCTAGGACTTAAAAGTTTAGTGGCGGTAATGGTTTTCCTTGTGTTTTAGGAACATTCAAATCCTGAAACAACTACTTAGTGAACTTTTCTGGTAGTTTACCTTTACCATTTACATAATTAGCTTCTCCGGTAGGTGAGACATAGATGCGGTAGCCAATAGTATTTATTGAGCCACTGTTAATAACAACAGCAACGTTGTTGGGTACCAAGGCTATTTAGCCCGTCGATGGAGTCTACCATTAACTGGCTAAATAGCCACTGATTTTATCTTTGTGTCGTCGTAGGGTCATTAAGGCTTGCAGTTCTAACTGTCGCACGCGTTCTCGGCTAATACCCATACGTTGTCCAATTTCAGACAAAGACAGTGTATTTTCGTTTGTTAAGCCAAATCTTAATGTTAATATTTCTCGCTGCTGGGCTGTTAATTTTGACAATAAATCGTGAATATTTTGTTGTAAAAAACTTTGGTCAGCATAAGATTCTGGAGACAACCCATCATCTTCCAACATATCATGTAATTCTGTATCTCTTTCTGGGCCAACTCGTAATTCTAAAGATAAAGGCTGCCGCGCTAAGAGTAAATAATCTCGAATTTCTTTGGGGTCTAAAGATAGTTCTGCGGCAATCTCAGTTGTGGAAGGCGTATGACCCAATTTTTGCGCTAGTTCACGTTGAGTACGCTTAATTTTGTTCAGTTTTTCTGTAAGATGAATAGGTAAGCGGATAGTACGTCCTTGTTCGGCGATCGCTCTTGTAATTGCCTGACGAATCCACCAATAAGCATAAGTAGAAAATTTGTAACCCCTAGTAGGGTCAAACTTCTCCACGCCTCTTTCTAAACCTAAACTTCCTTCTTGAATTAAGTCAAGAAAATCTAAATTACGTCTTTGATATTTTTTGGCAATAGAAACTACAAGTCGCAGATTAGCTCTAATCATTTGCTCTTTGGCTTGATATCCCTGCTGTAGTTGTTGCAATAATTCTGATTCACTCAGTTTGATATATTCAGCAAATTCTAATTGTGTTGGTTGACGATTTAATTGAATAACTAATTTTTCTTTGGCAGTAAGTAAGCTCATCATTTGTTGAACTTGCTTACCAAAATTTATTTCTTGCTCATGATCTAATAACGGGATGCGCCCAATTTCATGCAGATAAGTACGTACCAAATCCTTATTAGATAAAGATTTACGATTTTGATCGCTTAAGCCGATAGATTGATTAGATAGATAGTTCATTTTTCTTTAATCTTGAGCAAAATTTCTGGATTTAGGAAAAAATGGCTGGCATTCCAAATATCAAAGGTTAAGTATTCGCCAAAATTTCTTCTAGCGATGACTAAATACGCTTGTCTATTTCCGAATTAACTTTTCTTAAGGTAAGAGCTTGATGTGACAGAAATTTGTCAAAGAGTTGAATAATTCATGTCTATTACAAGGGAACATGACAAGAAAAAATAAACTTATTGTGGAAAGAAGTCAAAAAAGTTCAAAAAAAACATTTGAGATTGATATATGCTTTCAGTAATTAGACTGAATTAAGCATAAATTGGTAAACGAAAGTGAATCTCCCTTTAATTACTCGCGCTGAAGAACATAACGAGAGAACAGCGATTATTACAGACGCAGGAGCATTTACCTATCAGGATTTGCTTTATTTTTCCAGTCAAATAGCGACAAGTCTTTTGCAGAATGTAGAAGATTTAGCAGAACAACGAGTGGCTTTTCTCATCCCTGCTGGGTTTGAATATGTAGCGACTCAGTGGGGAATTTGGCGTGCTGGCGGAGTAGCTGTACCTCTTTGTATTGTCCATCCGCGACCAGAATTAGAGTATGTGATGAAAAATTCTGGCGCATCGATGATTATTGCTCATCCGCAGTTTGAGGATATATTACGCCCGATCGCCACAGAACACAATTTGCGATTTATCCTTACCTCCGACGCACTCCCAAATTATATTGCTCGGCTTCCAGAAATAGATACGACTAGACGGGCATTAATTCTCTACACTAGCGGTACAACAGGCAAACCAAAAGGTGTGGTGACAACGCACCAAAATATTCAAGCGCAAGTAACTAGCTTAATCACAGCATGGGAATGGACATCAAGCGATCGCATTTTACACGTACTCCCCTTACATCATATACATGGCATTATTAACGTACTGACTTGTGCTTTGTGGGCTGGGGCAGAATGTTACATGTTAAGCAAATTCGATGCTGAAGTTGTGTGGAATCGAATTTGCAATGGTGATTTAACTTTATTTATGGCAGTCCCGACAATTTATGTAAAATTAATCGCAGCTTGGGAAAACGCCTCTAGTGAACGCCAACAAAGCATGACAGTAGGTTGTGCAGAAATGCGCCTGATGGTTTCTGGTTCCGCCGCTTTACCAGTGCAAGTTTTAGAAAAATGGCAAAAAATTAGCGGTCATTTTCTTCTAGAACGCTATGGAATGACGGAAATCGGTATGGCGTTATCAAATCCTTTACATGGTCAACGTCATTCAGGCTATGTCGGTCAGCCTTTACCGCAAGTCGAAGTGAGATTAGTTGATGAAAATGGAGAGTTAGTCCCACCAGGAACACCAGGAGAAATTCAAGTCAAAAGTCCTGGAGTATTTTTAGAATATTGGCAAAACCCCCAAGCAACCGTCAAAACCTTTCAAGATGGTTGGTTTTGTACAGGTGATCTCGCTGTAGTTGAAAACGGTAACTACCGCATTCTCGGCCGAATGAGTGTAGATATCATCAAAACTGGTGGCTATAAAGTTTCCGCTTTAGAAATTGAAGAAGTGTTAAGAAACCATCCAGATATTCAAGAATGTGCAGTAGTGGGAGTTGCTGATCCTGAGTGGGGTGAGAGAGTTTGTGCAGCGTTAGTATTGCATCCACAACGTCAGTTGAAATTAGAATCTTTGAGGAGTTGGGCAAAAGAGCAGTTAGCAGTTTATAAAGTCCCAACTAAAATTTTGATAGTTGAGGAACTACCACGCAATGCGATGGGGAAAGTGACTAAGCCCACGGTGGTTGAGCTTTTTCGTTAATTTTTAAAGCCTCATACCATTTTGGGTATGGGCTTTTTGAGTGCTAGGTTAAATTACTTGCTTTCTCAACTGCTTCCTTTAACTCTTCAAAGGTAATACTACCGTCTTCGTCGGCATCATACTGTAATAGTAAATCCTGGGGGCTACTGGTGTTTGTTTCTGATGAGATGACTGCACTTAAGCCAGGACTTAAAAAAAGCTCATTAATGGAGACTTTGCCATCTTGATCGCGATCTAACGTATTAAAAAGAGATTGAAGCTCTTGCTCGGTTGCCATAAGTATTCCATCTGAATTAATCTTTTACTTTAATATTTCTAAATTCAACAAACTTATATCCTGAGAAGTAGAAACATGTATCGCTGGGGCTTAAATTTAGTGAAATATTCTATCCCCTGTTCTACCCGTTCTATTAATCTCGCAGTATAAGATTACATAATTGTGCCTACGCAACACAGCCTATGACTACCGCACCTTTAAGTTGGCAAGAACTACAAACTCTCACTGACTATCAAATAGATACCGTTAATGGTCTGACCAATGCTAAAGCTCGGTTGCGCTTGTTTGGCAAGCCCGAATCTGATGTGCGGGTAACGCTGTACCGCGATAACCACGCCTGGTGTCCTTACTGTCAAAAAGTTTGGTTATGGCTAGAGGAAAAACAGATCCCCTATCGCATCGAAAAAGTCACAATGTTTTGCTATGGAGAGAAAGAAAGTTGGTACAAACGTAAGGTACCATCAGGAATGCTCCCGGCGATCGAGCTAGATGGAATAATTATTAAGGAAAGCGATGATATTTTGATCGCTTTGTCAAAGGTTTTTGGGCCATTGAGCCAAGGGATGGAAGACTCCCCGGTGCTTCCTCTACGTCAATTAGAACGACTTTTATTTAGAGCCTGGTGCGCTTGGCTGTGTTATCCAGCAATTTCCTCTCAACAAGAAAAACGCAACCGAGAACAATTTATTGGCGTGGTGGCTAAGGTTGAGGAGGCTTTAGGTTGCACCCCAAGCCCTTATTTTCTAGATAACTTCGGTATCGTTGATGTCATTTTTACGCCATATCTCGAACGGATGAATGCCAGCCTTTACTACTACAAAGGTTACTCCCTGCGAGAGGAAAACCCTCGTTTGAGTGCATGGTTTGCGGCAATGGAAAGCCGACCGACTTACCGTGGTACTCAGAGTGACTTTCACACCCACGCACATGATTTACCGCCCCAGATGGGGGGCTGTTGGGAAAATGGCGAACCCCAGATGCTTCTGAATAAAGCGCGGGTAGATAACGGCCCCTGGTTCGGGCTACCAGATGTTACTTATCCAGAGCCGGAAAACTCGCGGATGGAAGCTCTTCAACGAACTATTGAGCATCGCGTCAATATTATCAGAGTAAACCCCTTAGATGATCAATTGTTTGATCAAGCCCTACGTTGTGCTTTAACATACATGATGACGGATGAAGAGTGTATACCTCCATTGGGATCTGATATCGGTCTACGATATTTGCGCGATCGCATTAATGTTCCCAGGGATATGTCCATTTATGCAGCCAAGCGATTGAGAGAATCTCTGGAGAAAACCGCAGCCCTTGCTGGTGATGGACAGCCAGACCCCATTCCCACTCAGCACCGACGAGATCAAGATCCGTCTAACTTTGTGAGAAAGTAAAATGGGAAAACCCAAGTAAGGGCAAAAGAGCTTAAAGTTTTCATCCCTTAATGGGTACGTTGGGGGGACACCAAAACAGGTTTTTGCTAGAAATACCCACAGATTCTAGAATTTTACACATAATCTCTGTGCAGTACATCCAGTGTTCTAAGTCGTCATACATGAGATCGGGATTAAACTCGACATTGTAATGCAGCACATTTGGGATGTCTAAAAATTCGTCAGAGTCTTGAGGGGAAAGCAGCAAAAGTTGAAATGGTTTACCTTGGCATTGTTTTTCTAGTTTATTCAACAAATCTATCACGCCACCGCGATCGCAAATGCCAGTGCGAACAAAAAGTGCTTGGTCGCAATTTTCAATTGTGTACCAAAACCGATCAGAACGGGCTGTATAACGTACACGCATCCGTTCATGTACGGGAGACATATCGTTTATCGGGTCGTCGGTTTCTTCAACTTCGTGGGCAAAGGATAAACCAGACCATTTGCTGTGGTAAATTCTGCCTGCTTCTGGATTGTAATGCAGGAAGTTAGGGTTCCACATATCATAAAAGCGATTTTCGATGATATCTGCGATGTCGGCAATCTTGGTGGTGCGCGTTAAATCAAAGGGAAAAGCCGGGCCATCATATTCCATTTTATACAGCATCATCCGCACTGCACAGCGATCGCCCAATGGTAAAATTGCCACGCGACTAATGTCTGATAATTTACATTGATATTGAAATAGCACCGCCGATTGTGGTGGGAGTTTCACCCGACTTTCTAAACCCTGATGACCAATCATCATCGTCCGGAAAGGAATATCGGGATGTAGTGGGTCTGCATAAACACCTGCTGGCATATTTTTGAGGGCGTTTCGTACCTCTTTCCACATGGGATGGATGTTGTATTCGTGGTCTGATTCGTTGATTACCCAGAGGTGGTGTTCATCTTTTTGCAAAATTCCCAGATACCCATCATAAAACAAAACTTGGGAGTTGTTTGGCGCAAATAGATTGAATGAAGCTGTATATTCTACATCAGCACTAGGGGGTATTTCTACTGTTGTGGCGATCGCGCCATCTTCTTGTACTGCAAAGAAGGGGAGTGTTCCTATCTGGGGATTTTTAGCAATGTAAATACCTGGGAGCAATCCGGCTTTATTTTGCAATACAGTTTGGAGTTCTTGCCAATAAGGGGCAATGGTGTAACTGTATTTTGATGGATTACTGATTCGTAAACCCTTCTCTGCAATACAAGCACAAACATAAAACCCCGCATTATCAAGATAAATCGGGATTTCGTTCGGTTGCCAAAAATGTTGGTTTTCTTTGGCTAATTCGGCTTTGTCGATGTCAAATAATTGCAGGTTAATCGCCTCATACATCAAGCGATGACCAATGGTGTTGGGATGCGCCGGGTCGAAAGATATACCATCACGCCAGCGTCCTTGGCCATTATCTAACACTGCCAACCAATCCAAAATCGGCACACCCCAATTTAACATCCGATTGTGTGTTTCTTTTAATAGCCAATAATGCTCAGGAGAATAATCGCCATTGGGATAGACACTTCCCAAAATCGGCCGCGCTCCTAGTTGGCGCGTCATTTTGACCAACTGCTGCAACCCGCTTTCAAACCGCCTTTGGATTGCTCGCCGTTCGTGAGGGGAACAATAAGCTAATCCTTCATTACCGAGAGATAAGGCAATAATTACTACATCTGGTTGTTCTGGTGTCACGACAGCGCCAAAGCGGGCGATTGTTCTGCTGATATTGGCTCCCACCTCAGAAACATTGATTACTCTGTGGTCATATTTTTGCTGTAAAGCTTGCGCTAGTTGTCCAACCCAACCATCTAACAACCAGGCTTTATGACCCAAGGCGACAGAACTACCAATGACGACAATTTTTAAATTTTCTTCTCCCAAAATTTGTTTAACAGGAGTCGGCTGCTCAATATAACCGAAGGGATAAGGCTGCAAATAACCGAATGCCCCATCATCCACAACAATAGTATCTGAATGCTGATGATTAATCGGCAGCCAACGATCAAACCCGAAACCTTCCCATTCACACCAACTTTTGGCATCAAAACGGACATATTTATATTCTACTTTCTGGCGATCGCCTGATTCTCCAGATGGCTGAATATCAATTTCGTCTGTCCACCATAAAGGATAGCGATCGGCACTCGTGCGGAGGTGAATACATCTAGTAATATCCCACAATCCCAACTCGGAAGTAGAACCAACCAGAGCAATGGATTCACCAGTTTGTGTATATGCACTCACCTGGAATCGATACATAGATTTTTTATTGATTTAAGAATAAAATTCCAGAAATTAGGCTGAATTGTGAGATGTTTTGACAGTATCACATACTACATCTCAACATCCGAAAAGCTTAGGATAGCTCGTTACGCTTCGCTCACACAGGTTAGGTATATTTCAAATATCATATTATCAGCCTTTTATTTGTCTCTGAAATTTAAAATTGGACTTAGAAATGGCTGATATTTTGCTTCATAAATTATGAATATGGTTGCTAGATTATCTTATCCTAGATTAATTTAAAAGTAGTTCATATTCTATTTTCAAAAGTTTATTGATAAGCATTACCAAAGCTTAATTATTAGTTAATCTGGTGTACTGCTAAATCGCTTAACTCCAGGTATTTCTAACACTAAATCAGCGCCGTAAACATGAGCCGGGGTTTGAAATCCTGGCTTTACTTCACCTTGGATGATGTGTTGGAGAACTACTACAGCAGATAAAGCCGTAAAATTGTATGCTTCCGGTCCGATGAGTGTCGCTGTGACTTGACGACCAGATTTATCTTCTGCAATACCAACAACTCCAACTTTACCTCTAGCGCGTTCTGCTTCACTTGGCCCTGGTGGTAATTTTTTAATTAAATTAGCTAAGGTACTTTGAAATAGTGATGAGCTAAATAACCAGCCTAAATACTGGCTGCTTTCCATGAGGAAACTTACAGAGGCTAGTGCAGGGCGGTTTCATACAGTCAGAAAAAAAAGATTACTGTGTTTCAAAGCCTCTCCCACCGTGGGGGAGAGGTTTGGAGAGGGGTCACAATCTCTGCCATAAAACGAGAAATCAGGACTTATGGATTTTTCTGTTTTCCTATGAAACCACCCTGCCCCTTTTTTACCCTAGGGGGATCTAAACTTAATTTGACTTAATGATTCACAATCTGCTGCCATAACTTAATTTCCGGCGGCTCTACCAAAAACTCTTCAGATTTAGCACCAAGCGCCCGAATATAAGGCTGCTGTAAATGCAGATATAAAATTTCTTGACTAGCCCAATTTTCATGCAGCAAAAACACAGAAGGGTCTTCTGTAGATTGATGTAAATCATAATTAATACATCCATCTTCAGCACGAGTTAGCGCAATCACCGGCGCAAATTCTTCTCTCAATCTATCTTCTAAACCCTGCTTTACTTTTAAACGAGCAGTAACTGTAACTTGTTGACCTGACATTTAGATTCTCCTATGTAGATAGATGAGAGATTAATCAATTTAAAAATCACAAGTAAAAGGTAAAAATACTTTTATCTTTTGCTTTTTTATTTTCTCTCAAGTGTTGATTCTGTTAATAATTTGCGAAGGTTTGAGAAAATTATAAGGTATAGGACGAGTTTGATTTCTAATATCAATTTTTCGTTCTATATTATGCAAATTCTGTTGGAATTGCACCACTAATTCCTGTGCCAATGGGTCGGCAAATCCTTCATCATAATAACCCAATTTATCATGGTGGTAAGATTACACTTAAACAGAACGAGAAAGTGAATTAGCTTTGGGAGTCTCGTTTTTCACAACTTCAATGATTTTTTTGATTGCTTCATCGTTGTGCCAATAACTACCATGTGGATTGTCGGGTAGCAGAGACAGCAGTAAGGGTAAATTGGTTTGTGCAAGTGGAGTTTGTGCAATGAGATTTTCTAACCAGCCTAACCATCCTGTGCTGTGGGTGATGACATCTTGGATATCTAAGTATTCAGTGTAACCATCCACTAAATCTGTCATCATTTTTTGCAGTGGGTAGGCGATGGGATCAGCAGGATGAATATAGTTCCACCAAGGTAGTTTTTCCCTTGGACTTGCTTCTTCTTGCAGAGATTTTAATAATGTTTGGAGTTTGGGTGTAATGTCGTGGCTACTGCTTGCACCTGTCTCATTTTGACCCACGAATGCTTGGAGTTTGGGTGTAATGTCGTGACTACTGCTTGCACCTGTTTCATCTTGATCTGATTTGACATCGGTCAAACTAAAGATGGCTACAGGGGAACCCATTGTGTGAATACTGGCAATTTTAATCCCTTGATAGCGGCGATCGCGGTTTTCCCCTTCTATGCCAAAAATGGCATCCCGAATAGCCATCACATCATCATGGGCGGGTGCATCTTTATCTTCCCACCGACTAGCAAACAAAATGTCAAATAAAATCACTGTTCCCCAACTGTGGGTGACTATATGTAGCCGATCATCAGGGTTGGCTTTCAGCAGTCCACTGTCAGCTACCTGTTTTTTGAGTTTGCGAACGATTTTTGCGCCTACATAGCGGCTGATATAAAGTGCAGCATCGCCAGTAAAAGGAAGAATTTGCTGTTCCCGAATGTTGTGGAACCACATCTTATTCCAATCAGATGAACCTCTGATTTGTTCCAGTAGTTTATTTTCTGGTTGTTGATTGATATCACCCCAGTAAAAAGCGATTTTTTGGAAATTGCGATCGCTCGCATTTTTTGTCAGGCGTTCAAACAGTTCATCGGCGTAGTTCGGGTTGCGGATAGTCACACCATGAATAAACAAAACGTAGTCTGTAGCCATTACAACACCCCTTTTCTGCAAGTTTGAGCAAAATGACTATGCTGCTCAAGTCTACAAAGTTTTTAAGTACTCAATCAGTGCTTTTTTATCGTCACTCGGCAAATCAGTACCATAAATATGTCCCTGATTGGAATTGGCAGCAACGGTCGTATCATATTTAAAACCTACACGTTTAGCTTCTTCTCCTGCGGAAATAAAGCCAATTTTTTGGGAATCGTAAACATCGTAACCTCGATAAAAGGTTTTGGGACGATTCTCTGGTTTTTCTAACAAATCTTGCAGAGATGGAACGGAACCGTTATGTAAATATGGCGCTCTAATCCACAGTCCATCCAAAGAGACCGCAACATAGCCATCTGTTTTCCGTAATTGGCTAAAGTCCCAAGGATAGCCGTCACCAAAATGGTTGTAGGTGTCGGCGGCTTGTTGTGTCCACATATCTAGACGATTGCGGTCTGTTCCTACTTCGTCTACAGGAATTACTGTACCTGTTCTTTCCCCACCAAAAGCGTGACAAGATGCACAGCTATTAGCAAAAATTTGACTACCTTTTGTAGCCAATTGATCATCCACTATAAAAGGATATTTGGGTGGAGAAAGTTCGCTGATATAGTCCTCTACTCGTTGCAAATCAGCAACAGGTAAAGACTCTTTGGTTGCACCATCGCCAATTGCGCCCGTTTGTACAGTTTCTTTGAGAGAAGTTTCTAAACCATCCCAATGCAAAGCAAATCCCTTGTGCAATGCCTGATTCCAAATTGGCATCATATCGGAGTTACCGATAGTGTCATCTTTGGGCAGTTTTAAGGTATTAAATTTGACTGGGTTAAACGGATCAATCCGACCAGCCCCCCAGTTGGGACGAGAATCCATCCAAGCGAAGTCTGCACTTTGTTGCAGTAGGGCTTTTTTAGTTTGGGGAATAATCAAAAAGCGATAAAGTAAGTTTTCTACCCAAGAAAACTCATGATTATATTTGATTTCGTCAAGGATATAGTCGGCGGTAAATCTGGGGTCGCTGGCGGCTGCACCTAAAAATCGCACATAAGCTTGGGAGTTGAATTTGTTAGAAGGGCCAGCCAGGAAAATGTGGGGCTTTTCTAAGGGACTAGTTCTATAAGTAGCCGTATGACATACTGCACAAGTAATCCCTACACGAGGAAAACCAATGGTTTTTTTCGTAAACCCAATTGGGGTTTCTTTGCCTTCTTCCCAGGTAATTCCTAAAGAAGTATAACCGCCTGGCCCTGGTAATTTATCGGGAAAGACGCGGGGAAGGACTAACCAAATCCAATAAGGTATCCCTTGGGCGGGTTCTGTCCCAATTGAACCATATTTAAAATGTTCTTCTGGGGATTTGTAGGTTAGAGGTACATCTCGAAATAAATGATACCAAGCTATGTAGCCTACTCCCCCAACTAACAACACAAAAATTAAAGCAATGCTGGCGAGAATTCTGCCTAATTTCTCTTTGAAAATTTTCATAATATTACATTGCTCCTTGCTAGAAATTAGGAGAATTGTTTGACTGGTTGTGGAGCGATCTCATCAACATTTTGACTCCGCAAAGCTAGAGTCAAAAAAATTGCTTCTACTACACCAAAAAACAAGTCGACAAAGGCAATAGATAAAAAGCCTTTATCTTGCCCAAAAAAGAAGACGGCACAAATCAAAAATGTCGAACCAAAGGCTCTAGAAGTAAATATAGAAATCCAAGCATTTGCCTGATATCCATAAGTATCTATGGCTCCAGTAATGTAAAATGCACTAATGATAAATAACAGCATTCCTGCCGTTATTACCCAAATAATTGGGTCAGGTTGGTGCATCTTTAAAAACCACAGCATTAGCCCTGGAAAAAAGCATGAGGGAATGACAAAGAACATATTCACACACAATAATGCCCAGCCAAGTTACACGGCTAAACCATTTTGCGTAAGTATTCATTTTTAGCTCCTAATTACATCTGCTTCATGTACTCTACTAAAGCATCTTTTTCTGCTGGTGAGAGTTCAGTTCCGTATACATGACCGCTGTTACTATTTCCAGGTTTGGTCGTATCAAATTTAAAATATTGCTTGCCGTTTTCTTCCGCCACAGTTGACACAAACCCGACTTTTTCTCGATCAATTACGTCGTAACCCCGATAAAATTCTTTGGGTCGATTTTCTGGTTTTTCTAGCAAATCTCGCAAAGTGGGAACTGAACCATTATGTAAATAAGGGCTGCGTAACCAAATACCATCTAGAGGTGCATTGGCGTAGCCATTCGTTTTGCGGAAATGATTAAACCGCCAAGGATAACCTGCATACAAAGTATTTTGGTTAGATAAGGTTTCGTAGGTAAAGGAATTGAGACGATGGGGGTCTGTACCAATCTCTTGAATGGTGACAACTTTACCTGTATATTTTCCGCCAAAGGCATGGCAACTAGCGCAATTATTGGTAAATAGTGTTTCTCCGGTAGCTGCTACAGTTTGATTAACTTCGTAGGGATATTTTGGTGGTGGTAATGTCCACAACCAATCAGCTACTCGTTGAATTCTATCTAAATCGATTGTGGTGGGTGTAACTCCCGCACCCAAAGCGGCACTTTTGTTACGTTCATCAACAGATTCGTTATTCCCATCCCAGTGTAATTCCATGTTTTTACGCGGTTTTTGATTCCATACTGAGGGGAAATCTGATGTGCCAATTAATTCATCCTCACGCAATTTATCCATTGGGAAATGAAATTGAATTGCTTTATAAGGATTGAATGTATCTACTCTACCTGGCCCCCAATCTGGCTGGTTATAAATGAAGGACAGGCGACTTCTTTGATTAATTAGTGCATCGCGTGTTTGGGGAATGGCAATAAAGCGATAAACTAATTTTTCAATTGGGTTGATACCGCCACTAATTTTTTCAATTTCTGGGAGCATCCGGTTAGCGGTAAAGCGCGGGTCTATAGCAACTTCGGATAAGAATTTGATGTATCCCTGCAAGTTTAGTACATTAGCTGGCATTGCAGTCTTTATTTGGCGATCGCTATTTGGTGTATCACGCAATGTACCTGTATGACACACCGCACAATTCAAGCCAACACGGTTAATAATTACTCGCCGTTGCGAAAACCCAATTGGTAAATCCTTCCCTGGTTCTTGAATAAAGCCCAAGGAAGTATAACCTTTATCGGGTAATTTATCAGGAAATAATTCTGGTAAAACTTTCCATATCCAGTACGGAACGCCATTTACTTCTTCACTACCAATGGAACCGTATTTAAAATGGTCTTGGATATCGGCGTAATCAACTGGGGAGTTAGAAATAGCAGGCCAAATCAGAAATACAATTACTGCGATAACTCCCACAATTGCACCCAAAACCCACTTGAAAACCGCTTTAGTTCCCTTAACAACGCTGGGAACTAGCGTAGGGCTTGTTTGAGTCATTACAAAGTCACTCTCTGGTTAATAGTCAAGAGTTAATGGTCAATGGTCAAATAACAAATTAAACATGTAAGGCTGGAACTTCGACGTTATGTTTTGCTGACTCATCGCCATGAAATACTGACATAACTTCTGCCATCATCGCTTCATAATCATTATCAAAGCGACTTAATTCATAACAACCCAAGGGGTTTTCAATCACGTTGAGTAGGCATTTATTACAGTAGGTACAGGGTTTATCTGGTAAGTCTTTACCTTGTTGTAATTGTTTTGGTAAATCGTTATTGGCAATTAATTGTCGAGCAATTGTCACACCATCACAATAGCCATCTTCAATGGCTTGGCGAATAAAAGAACCTTGTTGAAAACCACCAGTACACAAAACCGGAATATTGACTGCTTGTTTAATGGCGCGGGATGAAAGTAAATTTCTCCCTTGGTTTTCTATCAAGAGTTTTCGCATTTCATCATCAGAAACATAATTACCACTAAATGCTGGCGGTGGGAGTTGTTTCTTAACCTTATTCCAGAAAAATTTGAAAATTGGATTTAACAGTTTGTAGCGGAATAAGATGTAGTTGCGAATTGTTTGATTACCGCTGGAGAGCATTGTGTCATAAGTCTTGGTGATGACCTCAAAATTAAAATCTCCAATGGGGTTCAAAGGATGAGGAAATAAACTTCCTACCGATACATGGACTGCATCTGCACCAGCTTCTTCAGCCCATTTACAAATTTGTACAGACTCTTCTAAAGTATTTCCTGGTTTCTCCCAAGGAATCACCGCATCGTTGTAATCAATGGCACTAATTTTAAATTGTAGGTGGAAGTCTTCGCCAACTTCTTTACGAATAGCGCGAATTACATCTAGTAAAAACCTTGCCCGATTTTCTAGTGAACCACCATATTCGTCGGTGCGATCGTTAATTCCTGAACTAAGAAACTGATTGAATAAATAACCGTTACCACTGTGTAGTTCTATACCATCTAAACCAGCTAAACGCGCCCGTCTAGCACCATCAGCAAACATTTGGATGGTTTCTTTAATCTCTGTCAAAGTCATAGCTTGGCAGAGTAAGCCGTGAAATGATTCCGTTTTGCTGGTAGAACTTAAGGCTTTTAAACCGTCATTTTCTACGCCACCAATGTCTTGCTGTCTTCCAGAATGGCTGAGTTGCAAAATTAATTTACAGTCATATTCATGGACTTTTTCACCTACTTTGCGCCAAAAAGGAATTCTGTCATTAGAGTGAATTGTGGCGTAATTGGGCATAATTCGACCACGAATTGCCACTGGTACAAAAGAAGTAATAATTGCACCAACTCCACCACGGGCAAATTTTTCTTCCCAGTTAATTCTGGCTTGAGTACCAGAACCATCATAGTTATCCCACCTACCGGAGATACTGGAGCGAAAAATCCGGTTTTTGACAGTGAGATTCCGAAATTGCAATGGCTTAAAGATAATATCGTTCTCCATACTCTCCTTCCTATTTGCAATAGAATCAAGTACTAATATGCGAAGTGCAATTTATTTTTTCAACTCCTCTCTAAACCTCTCCCTTACGAGGTGAGAGGCTTTGATCATTGCTCCTCTTCCCTTGTAGGGAAAGGGTTAGGTTTGAAAGAAATTTGCACATAGCGTTACTGCGTAAACAAAAACTACCCAGATAACGACTCTTTGGTGATATTTTGGGGGTTTGTTTGGAATACTTACAAGTTCAAGATTAAGTTTTTCAGATGTGATGTAAAAGATTAATTTTTTGTTACTTAGTTTGCTGCCCAAATATTAAACTGAAGGCTTACCAGATAAAGGTTGAGCCATTAAATCAGAATTTTTTTAATTGAGTGAAACTAGCATCCTTAATCAAACAAATCGTAAGAAATACTTTTTTTGATACCAAGGTTAACGCAATATTAATGCACTCTCCTACACAACAATTTGTTACAAAAATAACCTAGTTTGAAATGTCGCTTACAAGATAACAAATACAGTTTGTTACACCAGGATAAATTTACAATTTTTTAAAGAAATCAGTTCACAAAGGAGCAAATTTTTTAGTGACGTTTGCCCAGCTTGTGTAGTAACTTCATAGATGACAGTGCCTAAATTAAGGTGCGATATGATTTATTCGCTAAACATCTCTGAAGGATAAATCAGGAAAATAGCGAATTAATGGTCAAGCTTTGTTATTAAGATGCGCCTGATTAAGTTTAGGTGTTACTCATTGAGAGTTTTATGAACAAAATACGCCTATTGTGGAAAGGCTGTTTGGTGGTTTTCGCCGCGATCGCAATTACATTTTGCGATTGGTATAGCACACCAATAGCTCTAGCTAGTGAGTATAGTGAAACACCTGCTCCCATCTCCAATGAGTATAATGATGCGGGTTATGCTGATAACTGCGATGGTATCGGATATCTCCCGCCATATACTCATGAGCAGCTAACTGATGCCGAAAAAAGAGGTCGTTGTACTTGGTACTTATGGACTGGTGGTAATGCCAAATACTATCGGGAAATCGCCAAGCGGACACACGGTGGTGTTGACCTACTCAAGTTGATTAACTCCAGTTTGCATGATCAGCGTTTGAAACTCTTTGGTGCAATTAATGACCCAGGATGTGAAAAAGCCACAGCAACAGATGAATATGGGTTGTTGTTGGATAAGTGTAAAGACCCTTTGTCTACTGGTGTGATTGGGTTACGTAAGTTCCCCAACCCAAATTTTGACAGAGCAAAATGGGATGCTAAAAAATACGTCAAGGATGTGTCAATTGAGCCACCTTATCTGATTGGCCAGTCTTGTGCTATTTGTCACGTTGCTTTAGACCCACTGAATCCGCCCAAAGACAAAGAACACCCGCAATGGGAAAACCTCGTTCCGGCGTTGGGTAATCAGTACATTAAAGAAAGTGCATTATTTTCTACTAATCTCAAAGACGATAGTTTCATCAAGCAAGTCTTGATGGCACAGCGTCCTGGTACGTCTGACACTTCGCGGATTGCGACAGATCACATTAATAATCCTAATGCGATTAACGCCATTTTTAATTTAGGCGATCGCCCCACATACCCAGAGGTGATGAGCGATGGTTCCACCAAAAATGTCAATCACATTCTCAAAGATGGTGCAGACTCTACAGGGGTAGCTACAGCTTCTTTGCGTGTTTACGTCAACATTGGGATGTGCGGTGACTACTGGTTAAGTCTTCACGAAGCCATGTTAGGCCGAACTCCCCAACGTCCTTTTGATATTGAAAAAGCTAGAAAGGATTGCGAAGACTGGAGACAAACAGAAGCACGTATGGCCGATGCAGAAGCATTCCTCAAAACTATCCAACCGATGTACCTTAAAGATGCAGCCGGTGGTGAAGCTTTCTTAACCAAAGATGAGAAGGTTTTAGAACGCGGTAAAATAGTTTTCGCTGATACCTGTGCATCTTGTCACTCTAGTAAAAAGCCACCTGCGGAAATTGCGGCTAACCCCGACCAAGCTAAGAAATGGTACGAAGAATCTGTATCAAGTAGTAACTTCCTCGACCATAATTTCTTATCTGATGACCAGCGGTACCCAGCTACACTGATTGGTACTAACATTTCCCGTGCTTTGGGAACTAACGCAACTAAAGGGCATATCTGGGATCAGTTCTCATCCAAAACTTATAAAGAACTACCTTCTCCTGGTGAATTGACGCTGTATAATCCCTTCAACGAAGCCAAACCGATCAATTTCCCAATACCACAAGGCGGTTTGGGATATTACCGCACACCTTCCCTAATTAGTGTATGGGCAACAGCACCATTTCTCCATAACAACACCCTAGGTTTGTATAACGAAGATCCTTCTGTAAAAGGTCGGATAGAAGCTTATACCGATGCTATGGAAAAAATGCTCTGGCCAGAAAAACGTGAAGGCATTATCAGTAGAACTGACCACAAAACTAAATTAGATTTGCCTCCAGGAGATCCCAACCCTAAATTGCGTTTACCTGTACCCAAAGGCACGCCTGTAAACTTGCTGGCCAATGTCAATATGAGAGAGGCAATTACTTCTCTTAATTTGGGTAATTTATTCCAAGATTTAAGACCAGAAGGCGGCATTAAAGGTAAACTCGCCCGTGTATTATTACGAGCGAATAAATCTCCTGACTTCGTTGAAGATAGGGGTCATACTTTTGGTGCAAATTTGTCTGATGATGACAAAAAAGCGCTGATCGAGTTTGTGAAAACTTTCTAAATAACTCGTTAGAATGCTTGTCATTTAACCTGTCGTTCCTAAGTTGTACTTGGGAACGATAAATACTTGGAATGAATCAGCGTCAATTGTTTTTCGGACAGCACACAAAAAAACTGCATCTGTCGGGGTTTGGGGTGAGGGTTGAACCAACCGTACCTTATGCAACTGAGAAGCGCTATATTTATCTTTTTTGTAGCGCTCATATCATGTCCAGTAAATTACTTGTCATTACGTAGCTTGCTTCCCGCAGGGTACGTAGCGATAGCGCAGTAATCGCAGAATCCAGGCGATTGCTTCGTTCCACTTCGTTCCACTTCGTTCCACTCGCAATGACATATCGTAAGTGATTAAGCGGACTTCATATCATTGGCGATCGCCAACAGTCTCATTTTGATATATAGCTGTAGTCTGATATGTTAGGACAATTTGAAAGCTTGAATGCCAGGAATAGTAAAACTTTTTGTCCTGCCTATACTTTTAATTTAGAAGAACAATTTGAGGAAGTTGTGAGGACAGCAACAGAATTACAATTTTGGTTTCTTGTTATTAGGTTTAAGTTTAGGTTTAGGCTGACTAATGCGATTTGATACTTTACGTTTCTTGACTTTGTGAGGAATTAAACCATGAATTCCTTGCTTTTGCATTCGCTTATATGCCGAACCGCCCCAATCGCTAAGAGAATGACTCATCGCGCCAAGTTCCAAACCAAGAAATAGGGCAAGATATTCTGTACTATGACCAACAAGCGATCGCGCGACATTTTTACCTAAAGCTTGCCAATTAAATGTGGTGTTCCCCAGCTTTTCGATAATTACCAACACGATTAACGCCGTGATCGCCAGCAACACCGAAAGGTAAATTACCCGTAGCGTCGTGCCAATAATCGGCCCGTGTGATAAGAAAGAACGATGACGCAAGCTTTTTTGATAAGGTAGCCAAATCCACCGCAAGTATCCCCAGCGTTGATATTGCCGAGAGTAAATATCTAAGTCGGGGCCAAACATCAGACCGCCAAACATAAACCCACTAGCTACCAGCAGAGTTACACTGCTACTACGAGTCTGCCAGAAAGACACGCCCGCCACTAACGGCAAAGCCCATAAAGTAATGCGATCGTGCGTTTGACCAGAGGGCATTTACAGATTCTCAAAAAGAAGGAAAAAATTTTTTCTCAAAAATACTAGCGCGATTCAAAATATTTTGCTATATTGATTGTTAGTGAAATGAACGGGCGGTTAGCTCAGTTGGTAGAGCGCCTGCCTTACAAGCAGGATGTCATCAGTTCGAGTCTGGTACTGCCCATATTTATAAAAGCCGCTATACCAGCGGCTTTTGTGATTTTACACATAACTTTGCCACAACGGCAAGCTGATGCTTCCAGCTTTTGAAATTCCGTAAAAAGGCTGGGCGATCGCATTTAGCAATTCCAATTAAAAAACTTCGATGCAGCAGGATTTTTGTGATTTATATCTGTTACCTTATTTTGGTGAATTGGTATAGACCAAATATCAATACTGATTTGGCGATCACCTGCTTTGAGAATTGTTTTATTCTTCTTTCCCAAGCTCACCAAAAGTGTCGAGTAATTTTGATACAACTCGCGCAAAGATTTTTTTACGATCTAATAATTTGGGTTTTTCGTTACAAGCACTCAGTAAAGTTTCTCTCAATGGCTCTTTCCCTGAAAATTTATAGACCTCATTTGGGTTCTATACAAATACTACTTATTCCCGAATGATGTCTGTTGGAGTTTTTGGTTCAAGGGTTAAACCGCGATAGACTTGTTCAATGGGGAAATTGAGGTTAATGCTTTTGAGTTCGATTGTGTCGCCTGCTTTGTAGTTGATAATCAACCAATCGCCTGCGTTGTTTTTGTGATACAGGTCGATTTCGATGCTAGTAGAACTGACTAGTAGGTAATCTATTAAGGCTGGGTTTTGGCGATACATTCGGAATTTGCTACCTCTGTCGTAGGCTTCGGTGCTGGTGGAGAGGACTTCGACGATTAAGCAGGGGTAGGTGATATGTTGGGTTGTGGTTTTATCGCGAACGTCGCAGGTGACGCTGGCATCTGGGTAGGTGTAGTTATTTGTACCAACAATATTAACTCTCAGGTCTGAAGTCGCGGTGTCGCAGCCACTCTCTTCTAAATGATTGGTACACAAAGTGATGAATCTAGCGGCAAGTAAACTATGGTTTTTACTACCGCCACTCATGGCATAAACTTGACCGTTGATCAGTTCGTGTTTTTCTAGTTGCTGTTCTTCCCAAGTGAAATATTCTTCAGGGGTTAGGGTGGGGAAATTTTCTTTGGCTGCGATCATGATTCGTTACGTCCTAAGTTTGTAGTTGCTTGAGATCAGTTTGGTTCTGGATTGTTGGTTTGATTTTAACAAGCTACACAATCTACACCTGTCAGGAACCACAGGTGGGGTCGTACACCGACTTACTTATAAGCTGTTCAGCATTGAGTTTGCACATTGAGGCTGCAAGGGAGAGGGTTTGCAGCTTTTATTACCATGAAAATGATGCAATTTAAATGACGATTAGCTTACTCAGCACTTAGCACTCAGTTTCGTTATCCTATAAGTCAGATTGTAATTTTTTTATGCAACCTCGACACAGTATTATTGAAATTTTTTCAACTTTTGTCCAGTTTGATGGCGATCGCTTCAGTCGTTGGGCGACGGATTCGCGCTTGCGTCGCAGCATCCAATGTTGTATTCAGCAAATACCCAAAGAAAATTCGGAATATTTTTGGGTACTGTATTGGTATAAGTTTAGCCAAGATTCGGCCGCCGCATCCTCAGCAAAACAACATCTCACGGCGTATTTACAAGAACCTTGTTATTGGACATCCCAAAAAACTTGTACTGGTTTTGCTAGTAGCCAATTTAAATTATCTGATTGTTTCCAAATTGCGATCGCTCAAGTTGAACGTGTTCTCAAAGGTTTCAATCCTTCTCAAGGCAGTACTTTAAAAAACTACGCTAGTCTGATTTTTAGTACCGCTATCCGCGAAACTCTGCGTCAGCGTCAAGAAGTGGATATCTGTAGTGATTGGGGTTTGTTACGCAAAACTAGTCAAAAGCGATTAGAAGAATCTTTGCAAAATGCTGGTTTATCCCCGGAGACAGTCCGTGCTTACATTTTGGCTGGGAATGCTTTCAAAACTTTGTATGTTCCCACTAAAGCGAGTAACTCTCGGCAATTATCTCGCCCTGATGATAGCACTTGGGAAGCGATCGCTAAATTCTACAATTCCCAAAGCAGCCAACCAGCGAACCCCGAAATTTTGGAAAAGTGGTTACTCAGTGCGGCGAAAGCTGTCCGCAAGTATCTTTATCCCACTCCAGATTCTCTGAATGTCTCTAAAGGTGGTGATGATGGATTTGAGTTGCTGGATAATTTACCAGGGATGCAAGAATCTTTAATTAACGAAATTGTCGCCCAAGAAGAAGCACAAGCGAGAACTCAACAGCAAGGTGAGATTAATCAGATATTAACAACTGCGATCACCCAACTAGAAGCGCAACTTCAAGAAATATTGCAACTATACTATGCACAGCAACTTAATCAAGATGCGATCGCTAAACAACTAGATATGAAACAATATACTGTTTCCCGGCGACTAACCAAAGCTAAGGAGGTTCTGTTGCGGTCTTTGGCTAACTGGTGCAAAGATAGTCTGCATATTTCTGTGACATCAGACTTACTAAAAAGTATGAGTGCTGTGATGGAAGAATGGCTCGAAAATTACTACACTGCATCTTCTCACTAACTTATACCCAAATTTCTTTTGTAGCCTGTGCGGGGAAGAGATTGTTTCCCTGGTAGCACCAAAACTAGCCAAACCTTTCCCCGGAGAAACTGCCATGACTTTTACTTTAACCAATTCCACGGACTTAATTTTAGAGATTCCCGAATTTCGCCAACGCAGTCAAGCTTTTTCTCATCCTAGTTCTGCATATCAAGCTTATTTAAATGAACTTTGCCTGAATGCTGTCTTACCTTGGTTACAGGAGGACTTTACACCACAGGCAAAGGTTTGGCCAACTACCACTGCATTATCCAGTTTTTGGGAACTGGTGAATGGAACTGCTATTACAGTAGATGCAACGAGATTTATCTTAGTTCCTAGTGAAAGTATTGATTTAAGTGAGTTGCGCGTACCACAAGAATGGGTAGATTTACCGAGTTGGTTGGGTGATTATTATTTAGCTGTGCAAGTAGAACCAGATGCAGGCTATATCAGAGTTTGGGGTTACTGCACTCATGCCCAACTTAAGCATAAAGGAAATTATGATGCAGGAGATCGCACTTACTCTTTAGATGCGACAGAAATAATTACCGATATGAGTGTTTTAGCAGTGGCGCGAGAATTTTGTACAGCAGAACCTACACGCAGTAATGTCACTGCAATTCCCACCCTAGCACAAGCCCAAGCGCAAAACTTAATTGACCGCCTCGCCAACGCCGAAGTCATCACACCTCGGTTAGCAATTCCTTTTCAACTCTGGGGTGGGTTAATCGAACATAGCGGTTGGCGACAAAATCTTTATGAAAAACGCATCGGATTACCAGAACAGCGTTCAGTTTTACAATGGTTGCAAAGTGGCGTATCGCAACTTGCAGAAACTATTGGTTGGGAACGCTGGAATTTAGAATTGAGTGCAGCGTCGCGGAGTGTAGGCGATAGACAAACTGAGGTGAATATATCACGACGGCTGGCGATCGCTGGACAATTTTACGAACTGACAATTACACCCCAAGGCGAACCAGACTCACTCTACTGGCGGTTTGAATTACGTAACGCCATAGTTGGCGCAGCCATTCCCGGCGGTTTTAAAATTCGACTCCTCACCGAAGACTTACAACCTTTCCCCAACAACGAAGATATCGCCACAACCGCAGTCGAACAACTCTA